>QHTE01000015.1 GCA_003220685.1 Candidatus Rokuibacteriota bacterium | reverse complement strand
TCGTCGACGACGTCGCACAGGTCGAGACGATCGCGGTCGGCAGGCGCATTCGGGAGTTGTCGCGGCTTCAGAAAATGTACGGCAGAGGGCGATGGCGCAAGCTCAAGGGTATGGCGCGAATCCGGGTCCGCGGTGGAGCGATTCGAAAGGCGGAGTTGCACTGGTATGAGGCGCATGGCATTGGACGAAAAGAAATCAAGCGTAAGCGTTACCTCGACTAGAGCTGCGAGAAGGCACCGGCGCCTGGCGCCGAAGTTTGCGGTGTGCATCAACAACAGTGAGTATCCGGCCTCGCTCGAGCTGCACAAGATCTATCGCGTCGTGTCTGATGGAGAAGCTATGCGCCAGGGTGACCTTCGGGTCGTTGATGAGAGCGGTGAGGATTACCTCTACCCGGCGGCATGGTTTGTTCCGCTCGGGTTACCATCGCGTGTACGGGGGTCGCTGCTTCGACGTAGGCGAGCCTGAGCCGTTGCTGCGCAGAGGTCACCGTGATCATGTCTCTGGCGCTTCAGGCTGGTGGTCCTGCGGGTGGGACGCAGTGGGACGCGGCCTACCGCGTTTTGCAGCGTTTTGCACGATCGCATCCCGCAAATTCTCAAGAAGTTTGAGGTCTCGCTCTACGAATCCCTTACCCTCCACCATTAATCTTTTCAAAGGTTAAGCGAACACCTTCCTCGATCCTGCGCGCCCGTGCGCAACCTGTGCACGATTCTAGGCGGGTCGCCACGCGCGTCGCAGTAACCGGATCTGCCGTTCCGTTGCCCCGCCTTGAGACTGGGCGTTCGCTCGCGTCTGTCTTCCGCCGGCGTTTGGGCGCTGGCCGCGTTCGGTCGACCGGCGCCAGGGCCGGGTTGTCGAAGGGGCTCCGCGTCTGAGCAGGGCCTCGCCCTCCGGGAGGCGCGCTTGACGTGGGCCGCCGGGGGCGCGATCGTGGCGCCCGGCGGAGGTGGGGGGCAATGGCGAAAGGGCGTTTGGAGTTCCTACGGACGAGCCCAGCTCGAGCAAGGCACGTCCATGTTCGTCGAAGTCGTGAAGAAGGTCGGCCAGGGCGCGAAGACGGGAGCCGAGGAAACCGAGAATGTGTTCGAGAGCTTCGGCGAGGGCGTCGAGGATCTGGGGCGCCATTTGGCGCTCCCCTTAGAAGTACTCAGCCGGGCAGCCCGCCCGCGTTCGGGCACTCCGCCCGGGGTGAGTTCTTCAGGCTTGGCAGCGTGGGAGTGCGATGACACCGGCTTGTCGGATGTTTGGCTCTGGCACAGTGTGTGCCACGCCTCGGGTAACCACTCGAGCCTCGCCCGTCCCTGAGAGGAGGAGGACAACGATGCGCGTGCTGGCGATCGCTCTGATCATCGGTTTGCTGCTTGCCGTGCCGGGGAGCGCCCAGCAACCCTCGGAGAAACTCGGCACCGTCAACTTCCCGACGTCGTGCAACTCCGCCGCCCAGACGGAATTCAGCCGGGCGGTGGCCCTGCTCCACTCCTTCTGGTTCAGCTATGCGATCAAGGGATTCGAGGCCACCGTCCAGGCCGACCCCTCCTGCGGCATTGCCTACTGGGGCGCAGCCGTGGCCCGGCTGGGCAATCCCTTGGCCGGCGCGCCGCCGGCCAAGGACGTTGAACTGGGCGCCGCCACGGTGGCCAAGGGCAAGAGCGTGGGCGCCAAGACTCAGCGGGAGCTCGATTACCTCGCGGCCATCGAGACCTTCTACAAGGACTACGACAAGGTCGACCATCGCACCCGCGCCCAGAACTACGAGAAGGCCATGGAAGCACTGGCGGCGCGCTATCCCCAGGACCGCGAGGCGGCGATCTTCTACGCGCTGGCCCTCAACGTCACCCTGAACCCCAACGACAAGACCTATGCGAACCAGCTGAAGGCGGCGGCCATTCTTGAGAAGGTCTTCGCCGAGCAGCCCAATCACCCGGGCGTGGCCCATTACCTGATCCATAGCTACGACTTCCCGCCGATCGCCAACAAGGGGCTCGACGCGGCCCGGAGCTACGCCAAGATCGCCCCCTCCGCGCCCCACGCCCAGCACATGCCCTCCCACATCTTCACCAGGCTCGGCTACTGGCAGGAATCGATCGACACTAACCGGGCGTCGGTGGAGGCCGCCAAGGACGAGTTGCGTCAGGCCAAGCTAGAGGCGGGCTCTTACAACGCGCTGCACGCCATGGACTACATCGAGTATGCGACGCTGCAGCTCGTAAAGGACAAAGAGGCCAAGGCGGTCGTAGACGAAGTTCGCCGCACCGAGAAGATCGACACCGAGCACTTCGCCGCTGCCTTCGCCTTCACGGCGATCCCGGCCCGCTACGCGCTGGAGCGCCGGCAGTGGGGCGAGGCGGCCGAGCTGACCCTCCACCCCAAGAGCCTGTCGTGGCAGAAGTTCCCACAGGCCGAGTCCATTCTGTGGTTCGCACGGGGCCTGGGTGCCGCCCGGGGGGGCAATGTCGCCAGCGCCAAGGTCGATCTCGCGCGGATCGAGGCGCTCCGCGACAGCATGACCGCCGCCAAGAACACGTACTGGGCGGGGCAGGCGGAGATTCAGCGGCTGGCGGTGGCGAGCTGGATCGCTCGGGCCGAGGGGCGCAATGACGAGGCGCTGGCGCTCCTGCGCCAGGCGGCTGATGCCGAGAGCGCGACGGAGAAGCACCCGGTGACACCCGGGGCGATTCAACCCGCACGCGAGATGCTCGGCGAGCTCCTCCTCGAGCTGAACCAACCGGCGAAGGCGCTGGCGGAGTTCGAGGCCTCCCAGCGCACCGACCCCAACCGCTTCCACGGCTTGGCCGGGGCCGGGCGAGCCGCCGAGCTAGCCGGCGACAGGGAGCGCGCCCGGAAGTACTACGGCGAGCTTTTGGCGCGGGCCCGGACAGCTGATAGCGAGCGGCCCGAGCTCAAGCAGGCCAAGGCCTTCCTGGCCAAATAGCGAGTGCTGAGGGGGAGACCGCGCTGGCTAACCTCTTCGCGGATCTCCCCCACAGCCTGGCCGTCGAGCGTGTCGACGGCCCAGTGGAGACAGGGCGCATCCGGTTGGAGCGCATCGTCTCCGCCGGGCACGCCACGTCACCAAGCGCGTCGTGCGCCGCGTGTTGAACCAGGACGCGATCACGCGGAGGCTCCTCCGGCGGGCGATTCGCCGGCACGTGCGCAAGGACGCCTTCGCGCGGCTTCGGGCATTCTGCCGCACGGGCGGACACGATACCCGACCGTGAGGCGCGTGCTCGCCTCGAAGACGTCGATATTCGGCCCAATCGCCGCATGGCACCGCGGTTGCCTGCTTCGTGAGCGTCCCACCGACTTCTGACGTGAGGTGACCAGGTATGACGACTGAAGTGCATTGGACCGATAGCCTGCGCGCACAGATGGCCGGCCCCGTCCTGGCGCCTTCGGATCCGGCCTACGAGGACGCCCGGCGTGTCCACAACGGCCTGATCGATCGGCGGCCGGCCCTGGTGGCTCGTTGCCACGGCACGGCCGACGTGCAGGCCGCCGTCCGCTTCGCCCGCGAGCGCGGCCTCGAGATCGCCGTCCGCGGCGGGGGGCACAACGTGGCCGGCAACGCCGTCTGCGACGGCGGCCTGATGATCGACCTGTCCGCGATGCGCGGCGTGCACGTCGACCCGCGCGCGCGGCGCGCGCGCGCCCAGGGCGGAGCGACCTGGGGGAACTACAATCGCGAGACCCAGCTCTATGGCCTCGCCAGCACCGGGGGCGTCGTCTCCACCACGGGCGTCGGTGGGCTGACCCTGGGCGGAGGGCTTGGCTGGCTAATGGGCAAGCACGGCATGGCGGTGGACTGCCTCCGCGCCGTGGAGCTCGTCACCGCCTCCGGTGAGGTCGTGCGCGCGAGCGCGGACGAGCATTCCGATCTCTTCTGGGCCGTGCGCGGCGGCGGCGGGAACTTCGGCGTGGCGACGTGGCTCGAGTACGAGCTGTACCCGGTGGGCCCGATGGTCCTCGGCGGGCTCGTCGCCCATCCCTTCACCGCGGCGCGCGACGTCCTCCGCTTCTACCGCGACTTCACGCAGTCACTCCCCGACGACCTGACGGCGTTCGCCGGCCTCCTGCACGCCCCGGATGGCTCGGGCGCCCAGATCGCCGCGATCATGGTGTGTCATGCCGGGAGTCTCGAGGCCGGGGCGGCGGCGGTGGCTCCCGTCAAGCGGTTCGGCTCGCCGGTGATGGACGTGATCGGACCGATGCCGTACTCGGCCGTCAACATGCTGTTCGACGCGGGCTTCCCGCGCGGCGCGCTGAACTACTGGAAGTCGAGCTTCCTCGCCACGCTCGCGGACGGGGCGATCGACACGATGATCGAGCGCTTCGCCGCCGCGCCGTCGCCGATGAGCGGGCTCCTGCTCGAGCACTTCCACGGCGCCGCGACGCGCGTGGGGCCGACGGACACCGCCTTCCCCCACCGGACCGTCGCGCACAACTTCCTGGCCGTCGCCGAGTGGCTCGAGGCCTCGGCCACCCAGGCGAACGTCGCGTGGGCACGCGACACCTACGCCGCGCTGGCCCCGCACTTCGCCTCGGGCCGGTACGCCAACTACCTGAACGCGGAAGAGGTGACCCAGAGCGGCGCGGTGTCGGACGCCTTCGGCCCGAACTGGAAGCGGCTACGCGAGGTGAAGGAGCGGATCGATCCCGACAACGTCTTCCACCTGAACCAGAACATCAAGCCGTGAGCGGGCGACGCGAGCCCGCGGCAATCGGTCAGGTCGTCGCGGGGCGCGCGTTATTTCTTTGACGCCGCCGATCAGCTTGGTGTAGCCCTTCATAAGCTCGGTGGCGCGCCGCTCGATCTCCAGTAGCACTATAGATAGGCTAGTCTGGAGCGCCTCGCCGCCGATGAGAGGCTCGATGCACAGAGCATCACGGAAGCGGTGCCCGCGCTCGCGCCCTCGACCCACGGGCTCCAGTTCGATCTTGCCGGTTAGGAGCTTCCGGAGCATCTGCCGCACCTGCGCGGTACGGCAACGCGGCGTTGGGCCGACGATGGGTGACCGCCAACTCGTCGCCGCAGCCAGCGTTTACACGCGCTGCCATATGGGAGCGTGCGGCGTGATGCTCTCGACGAGCGAGAGCAGCCGGACCGGCGAGAAGGGTTTGGTCAAATAGTGGTTCGCGCCGGCGGCCAGGCCGCGCCCCACGTCCCCCTGCTGCGCGGAGGCCGTCAGCATGACGATCTTGGTTCCGACGAACCGGGGATCCTTCCGCAGCCGCGCGCAGACCTCGAACCCGCTGACGTCGGGGAGGTGCACGTCGAGGAAGATCAGATCCGGGAGCAGCGCCTCGGCCTGCACGAGCGCCGTCTCGCCGTCGAGCGCCTCGACCACGTTGATACGCTCGTCCTCGAGCGTCCGGCGCACCAACTCGACCACGCGCGGCTCGTCGTCGGCGATCAGGATCGTCAGCATCGCTGCTCGCTGGGGCAAGCGCAATGCCAGAGCCGGCGGTATCGCACGACGCGGGCTTCGGGCAGGACGAGGAACGCGGAGGAATAGACGCCGCCGACTCTGAGAGCACCTCTCGTCCTTATTGGTCGTCTCCTTATCCGGGATTGCCAGTATGAATCCGCTCTCTGCGCTCGCGTGCGGTTGAGCGCACCACTCAAGCTTCCGGGATGGCCTACCGACGTGTGCCCGACTGGCCGTGACACGCCTGCTTTGTGGCGCTGGTGTTGCCCGTGACCGTCAGCGTGACGGTGCAGGTGCCGGCGACGGCGCACGTGTGGCTCACTGCACATCGACCCGCATCGCACGAGGTCTCTGCGCTCCTAAGCACTTGCGCCTCACTATCTGGCGGAGCCACCGTAGTGCAACGTCTGGACCTGCGTCGCCGTCATGAAGGCCGCAGCAGCCTGTGCACTGCTTGGTGTTGTGGTGTGGTGGGTCGCGGCGCACCGCATCTCGACCGTGCCAGGTGCGTTGAGGGTGCCCGCACCAACGAGGGGAAGGTGCTGCTCGCGGTCCGGGTACGGGCTGGGCTGGGTCGGATCGTCCCGCACGGCGTAGCGCGCGCTGACGAAAGGCCCGATCGCAATGTAGCAATAGCCGCTCGCTGCTCCTGGTCCGGCGAGCCACTCGATTGCCGTCCATCCCGAGAAGACGTAACTCCCCGCGGGCAGTGCGAGCGAGAGCACAGTCACCTCACCGATGTCAGGAATGACGACCGCGTTATAGGGACGATCCACCATCCACGCGTCGCTCGGACCTCGTGGCCCCGTTGCGCCCACATCGTCCGGCTCGCATGCAACTGAGCCATCGGCATTGATGACGCGGATGGACGATCCTGGCGGGCAGGTTCCCGTCACCCGACGCTGGAAGAGCTGCGCCTGAGCCAGGACCGGCGACGTCTGCCCCACCAGGAGCAAAACGAGAAGTCCCATCGTGGTGTCAAAGATCTCGTGAACATAGCCCCACCTCCTTGGCGAATTCGACCGACTACCTCGAACTCACCGCGCGCGTTGCCGACCCGCAGAAACGGCTCCGGACCGTGATGTTCTGCGGGTTCACCGGCCACGTAAACCGCCCGCTGTACCTGTTTCCGTCGTAATGCTTCAATGCACCGATCAAGTCTCCCGTCGATGTCACATAGACTTGAAGCGTCGAGGTCGATCCGGTGCTCGTCGCCGCGACCCGGAGCTCATGCCTGGAGGCGAAGTAGTCGGCCTGCTGAATCGCGACGGTGTCGGTTGCCGGGGTTACGGTGAGCCCGGCGGACCTGGTAACGCTGCCGTAGGTCGCCGAGATCGTTGCCAACGACGAGGCACAGCCAGCCTGCGAGCTGGTGGAGACCGTGAACGTCGCGCTCGTGGCGCCGGCAGCCACCGTCACGCTGGCTGGGACCATGGCGACTGCCGTCTCACTGCTGGCGAGAGTGACCACCGCACCGCTAGTCGGCGCCGCAGCGCTCAAGGTCACTGTGCCCGTCGAGCTGTTCCCGGCGGTCACACTGGCGGGACTGAGACTCAACAGCGAGAGAGTCGTCGCCGGGATCACGTTGAGTACCACCGAGAAGTTAGCGGCCTGGATCGTCGCCGAAGTCGCACTAGTCACCAAGCTCGTGGAGACCGTGAAGTTGGCCGACGTAGATCCGGCGGGCACCGTCACGCTGGCGGGGACGGTGGCCACGGCCGCGTTACTGCTGGAGAGCGGGACTTCCGCGCCCCCGGCCGGCGCCGCCGCGCTGAGCGTTACGGTTCCGATCGAGGCAGCTCCCCCGGGCACGCTGCTTGGATTGAGACTCAACGCCGAGAGAGCGGAGGCCAGGGTCACGGTGAGCGTGGCGGAGCTCAAGGCGCCGCCGTAGAGTCCCCGGATTGCCACCGTTGTGGAGGCACCCACCGGGACCGGGTTCGTGGACACGGTGAAATCTGCGCTCGTAGCCCCGGCGGGCACAACTACGCTGGCGGGGACAGTAGCGACGGCCGGGTTACTGCTGGTGAGGATGATTGCCGCGCCCCCGGCCGGCGCTGCCGCGCTCAGGGTCACCGTTCCGGTCGAAGAACTCGGGCCGATGACACTGGCGGGATTCAGGCTCCAGGATGAGATATGCAGCCATGCGATAGGGCCGGTGGGGTTCCAGCTCGCACCGCCGTCCATGCTCTTGAACACACTGGCGCTGGGTGTCCCTGCATAGATGGTGGTCGGAAACCGTGGGTCTATCGCCAAGCTGAGCGCGCTACCAGCCCCGGTCAGACCGGTCGGGCTGAAACTCGCACCGCCGTCCGTGCTCTTGAACACGTCGGTCGATCCCACATAGAGCGTGGTCGGAGTCAAGGGATCGGCACGAGGCGCGATCGCAAGACCTGGAATTGGAAACGGATCGATAACGTCGGGCCAAGGGTAGATTCCGGGAGTCGACCAGTTCCGACCGCCATCCGTGCCCTTCATCACGAATCCGGGCTGGGTCCATACGACGACGTCGCCCCAGTAGTTGTACAGGACGAGGCCATCTGTTACGGCGAAGAAGGTCGTCGAGATCGAAGGGTCAATCGCTAGCGCCAGAACTCCACCGCACGGGCCACAGCTGAAACCTTGGCCGCCTGAGCCGTCATTTATGGTTGGGTCAAAGCTCGAAATGAGGCTCCATGTCGCACCACCGTTCGTACTCTTATAGATGCCACCGGTCGTGGGCCCCGTCGGAGACCCGTACCAGCCCGCACTCAATACGTTGATCGCCGCATAGAGTGTGGTCGGGGTCACGAAATCAACTACCACAGACGAGACTCGCGCATAGGCCAGCAAATCCCCGGTCGCGTTCCAGCTCGCACCGCCGTCCGTGCTCTTGTGCACAGCGCCATTCGTCCCCGCATAGAGAGTGGTCGGCGTCAGGAGATCGATCGCCAGGGAATAGACATCAATTCCAGTCAGGCCGGTCGCGCTCCAACTCGCACCGCCATCGGCGCTCTTGAACAGACCGCCGTAAACCCCGGCGTAGAGGGTGGTCGGCGTCAGGGGATCGATCGCCAGGGCCAGGACTGAGATGTTGGTGAGACCCGTGGCATTCCAACTTGCGCCGCCATCCGTAGTCTTGAACAGACCGCCGCCGTCCGTGGCAGCGTAGAGGGTGGTCGGGGTGAGGGGATCGATCGCCAAGGCGATGATATCGCCGCCCTGCGACGAGCACACCGGGACGGCCTCCAGCAACAGGAGGGCGCTCACTACTAACACGACGAATCGTAATAAACGCTTCTCCCCCATGCCCATTCCTCCTGTGGCCGACATCGCGGTGCTCAGGGCTCACGGCAGATTCGTAGGTGAGAGCCCGAGACTAGCGGCGGCGCGGTCTCAGGTCGAGCAGTTCCTCATGCGCCAGTCCACGTCACGACGCCGGCTCACTCGTCCGATTCACTATTCGGCAGGTCGCGGCAGAGGAAGTCGAAGCCGACGTCGTGACGATGGCCAAAGTGCACCCAGAGCTGAAGGGCCCGTGAAGCAATTCCGCCAGCCACGAGAGAGGCCGTCAGCGTGCCTTCGGCATGAACGCCTTTTAGCTCCCCGGTGCCGCAAAGGACCCTGATCGTGGTGTCATTGAGGGTTACTCCCGCTGCCGGACTGCTCGCTCGTCCTATGATTTCGACCACAGCACCTCCGGTTCTCCCTGCGATCGAGACGCTTTCAAAGACGTCGAGCACCCTGAACGTGCTGTGACTTTGGCCCGAGGCACAATTGTTCGCCAGCGACTTGGTCAATACGGTTCCGGTGCCGTCGATAATTCCCGTATACGTGACTACGCCCGTGTTCGTCAGAAGGACCACGTTCGTGCCGGCGACCCCGTCGCCACAGTCCGAGAGGATCTCGGAGGAGGTCGCCACGCTCGGTGTTCTGAACCCGGTCCCATAGAATTCCTCGACCTTGACCTTATCGGCCGATGCGTCAGGTTGGCCGATTACAGCCAAGCCGGCCAACGCGACCGTCGCGACTCTGAGTACGTCTTTCGTTCTCATCGGCAGCCTCCTTATCAGCGGTTGCGAGCTCTTAGCGTGCCGTTAGCGACTGCCCGGCGTTCGCGTCTCCTGTGTAAGGCAACTGAAGTGCCAGAAGCGGCAGACCGCAAAATCGCAGGCTTAGCCATTCCAGGGGCTGGCGTGAAAGCTGGTGGTGAAAATCCACCATAGGTGGTTGAAGCGGCGTAGAATGCGCGCACCATGTCGCCACTTGCCCAGTTGATCGGTGACAGTCCTGGGCTCGTTGCCGTTCGAAAGCAGGTCGAGCATCTTCTGCAGCGCCAGTCGGAGACACGTCGCCTTCCGCCCATCCTGATCCTCGGCGAGACCGGGACCGGCAAGGGACTGCTCGCACGGGCTCTCCACGACGCAGGGCCTCGAAAGGGTGGCCCGTTCGTCGCGGTCAACTGCGCGGCGATCCCCGAGACGCTCCTGGAGGCCGAGCTGTTCGGCTACGAGCGGGGCGCCTTCACCGACGCCCGTGAAGCCAAAGCGGGGCTGTTCCAGACGGCTCACCGGGGCACGCTGTTCCTCGACGAGATCGGACTGTTGCCCCAGAATCTGCAACCCAAGCTGCTCACGGCCCTCGAGGACCGGGCGGTCAGAAGACTGGGCAGCACGCGGCCCGAGCCCGTGGATGTCTGGATCATCTCGGCCACGAGCGAGGACCTAAAGGGGACGCGACGGCGGGGGTTTCGCGAAGAGCTTTACCACCGGCTTGCCGTGGTCACGCTCCGACTGCCGCCGCTGCGAGAACGGGGACAGGACATCCTCACGCTCGCCGAGCACTTCTTGACGCGGACCTGCACCGAGTACGGCCTGGCGTCGAAGACACTCACAGAGGACGCGCGAGCAGCGCTGATGGCCTACCGGTGGCCTGGAAACGTGAGAGAGCTGGCGAACGTGATCGAGCGAGCCGCGTTGCTCGTCGATGGCCCGCTTGTGAAGGCCGTCAGTTTGGAGCTGGCGGTTCTCCGAACGCACCGCGCATCGACCCCGCCGGATCATGAGAGGCCGTCGGACGATACGTCGGCAGGTATCCCACTAGGGCAGACGATCGAAGAGATCGAGCGGCAGCACATCCGCGAAGCGCTCCACGAAACCCGGTGGAACATCTCGCGCGCGGCGAATCGGCTGGGCGTAACCCGTAACGTGCTGCGCTACCGCGTCCAGAGGTACGGGCTCCGGACTCCTCCCGCGACGCCGGAGCTGACCGAGCCGGGTGACAATGGGCGCGATGCGGTCGAGCCCACCACGGACGGTCGCCCACCCAAGGTGCAATGGGAGCGCCGGCATATAGCGCTCCTTCGAGCTGATCTCATTCCAACCACGTCGAGCGTCGTCCAGACGGCGGGTGCTCCGCTCGAGACCCTCGTGGAAAAGATCGAGAGCTTCGGCGGCCAGGTCGAGGAGATGAGTCCTGGAGGGCTGATGGCGGTGTTTGGACTGGAGCCGGTCGAGGACGCCCCCCGACGGGCGGCGCACGCGGCCCTTGCGATCCAGAGGATTGCAGCGTACGCCCGTGAGGGCTCAGCGGAATCTTCTGGAGTCCGCGTTGGTCTGCACGTCGGCGAGGTCTTGATCGGCCGGGTAGGCAGCGCGGCGCGGGTCGAGCACACGGCGAAACGTGCGGCGTGGCAGCAGCTGGAGACGCTCATGGTGGGTGCCGAGGCCGGGACCGTGGTCGTCAGCGAGGCGACGTGCCCATTCCTCGAGCGCCGTTTCGTCATCGTCCCCGGCGCAGCAGGCGACGGAACAGCGCGGACAGCGTGCCGCCTTGTAGGTCTCGAGCGAACGGGGCTGGGGTTGGGCGAGCGGCTGACACCGTTCGTGGCCAGGAGCCAGGAACTGACGCAGCTTGCGCAGGGGCTCAAGCAGGCTCAGACGGGCCACGGTCAGGTTGTCGCGGTCGTCGGCGAGCCCGGCGTCGGCAAGTCGCGACTCTTCTGGGAGTTCATCGAATCGCACCGCGGTCGGCATTCGCTGATCCTCGTCACCGGCGCGGCGTCTTACGGAAAGCAGACGCCCTATCTTCCGGTCATCGATCTGCTGAAGGCGTACTTCCAGATCGAGCCGCACGATGAAGCTGGCAGGATCCGCGAGAGGGTGACGGAGAAGGTGTCCGAGCCTGCGCTGGCACCGGCGCTTTCGGCCCTCCTCTCACTCCTTGACGTACCCGTCGCTGATGTCCAGTGGCAGCAACTCGATCCACAGCAGAAGCGACGGCGGACTCTGGAGGCAGTGAGGCTGCTATTGTTCGAGGAGAGCCGCCGCCAGCCACTCGTCCTAGTGTTAGAGGATCTCCAGTGGGTCGACTCTGAAACGCAAGCGGCGTTGGAAAGTTTGGTCGAGAGCCTTCCGAGTCATCGTGTCCAGCTTCTCGTCAGTTACCGGCCCGAGTATCAGCACGCCTGGGGAAGCAAGACCTATTACATACAGCTGCGCCTCGATCCCCTCTCTCCTGACGATGCTCGCGCCCTCCTCGATCGCCTCCTCGGGCGCGACGAGACCACAACGGGGCTCAAGACGGTGTTGATCGAACACACCGAAGGCAACCCCTTCTTCCTGGAGGAGAGTGTTCGGACACTAGTCGAGACGGGTGTCCTCGACGGCGATCGAGGCGCCTTCCGGCTTGCCCGAGCCGTCGGAGAGATTCGAGTACCCGCCACGGTCCAGGCGGTGCTGGCCGCGCGCATCGACCGGCTGCCACCTGAGGAGAAGGCTCTTCTATATGTGGCAGCCGCCATCGGCAACGATGTTCCACTCGCTCTCCTCCGGGCGGTGGCGGATCTGCCGGAGGAATCGCTCCGCGCCACCCTCGTGCGGCTGCAGGGAAGCGAGTACTTGTACGAGACGCGCCTCGTCCCCGAGGTGGAATATGCGTTCAAGCACGCCTTGAGCCACGAGGTCGTCTACGCGGGTCTCCTGCAGGACCGACGGCGGGTTCTCCACGCTCGGATCATGGCGGCGATCGAGCAGTTGCATGCCAACCGCCTCACCGAGCAGGTTGACCGCCTCGCTCATCATGCGCTCCAGGGGGAGGTCTGGGACAAGGCCGCCGCCTACGGCCATCAGGCTGGGGAGAAGGCTGCCGCCCACTCGGCCTACCGAATGGCAGTCGCGCGATTCGAGCAAGCGCTCGAGGCCCTCACGCATCTGCCCGAAACTAGCGAAACGATCGAGCAGGGTATCGATCTCCGGGTGGATCTGCGCAATTCACTCTACACACTCGGAGAGCACCGGCGCGTCTTCGACTATCTTTGCGAGGCCGAAATTCTCGCCAAACGGATCGGCGACCAACGCCGGGAAGGGTGGATTTCCGCCTACAAGGCCTCCCACTTTTGGTTATCAGGCGAGCCTGACCGCGTTGTCGAGCCCGGTCATCACGCCCTTGCCGTCGCCCAGGCCTGTGGGGATTTCGGCCTTCAGGTCGCGGCGAATTTCCGTCTGGGAATCGCCTATCTCAGTCTGGGCGACTACCCTCGTGCAAGAGATTGTTTCCAGAGCAACGTCGAGTCCATCCAAGGCGAGTTGATTCGTGAGCGTTTTGGCGAAGCGTATTTGCCCTCGGTTCAGTCGCGGATCTGGTTGGTCCACGTGCTTGCCGCGCGTGGAGAGTTCGCGGAGGGGATCGCCAGGGGAGAGGAAGCGGTGCGAATTGCTGAGACGGTGGAACACCCCGTGAGCGTCATCGCTGCGTATCGCGGTCTGGGGTATCTCTACCTGCGCAAAGGGGATTTCAACGAGGCGATTCGATGCCTCGAGCGCTGCCTTGAACTCTGCCGGTTCTGGAACATCCAGAACTGGTTCCCGGGGGCCGCTCTGTACCTGGGCTATGCGTATGTCCTATCCGGACGCCTTGCCGACGGCCTGCTGCTTCTCGAACAGGCGATCGAGCGGGCCGTCTCGATGGGAGACCGGAGCACCTGGGCCCTCGCGATTGTCCATTTGAGCGAGGGATATCGGCTGGCCAACCGAGTCGAGGATGCGATCCGGCTCGCCAGTCAGGCCCTCGATTTTGGCCGTGAGCACAAGCGTCGGGCGCACCAGGCGTGGGCTCTCCGGGCTCTGGGCGAGATCGCTTCACATCGTGACCCGCCAGATACTGAAAAGGCTGAAGCCTCCTATCGACAGGCCATGGCCCTTGCCGACGAACTGGGTATGCGCCCGATTGTCGCCCACTGCCACCTCGGTCTTGGCAAGCTCTATCGGCGAGTGGGCCGCTGTGACGAAGCCAGCGACCACCTTGCGAGTGCTACCAGGATGTACCGCGAGATGGACATGGGCTTCTGGCTGCAGCAGGCGGAGGCGAAGAAGATGAAGGAAAGCAATGCGTGACGACCAAGTCCATCCCTCACTTGAAACGTCGCCGTCGGAGCCATTTGGGGCGCGTTTCGCACGATTGTCGTGTCGAGGTGGGCGAGGGCTTCGTGGCTGGTCCGCTAGAACACACGAGGCGCGCTGAGCGCCCGTGCGCACGTGACGCATCAATTTGCCGCATTTTGCAA
>QHTE01000118.1 GCA_003220685.1 Candidatus Rokuibacteriota bacterium | reverse complement strand
CGGCGCGCCACCGCAGCGTGGTCGACGACGCCGAGCGGCAGAGCCGCACACCATGAGCGATCCCGCGCTCGGCCTCACGATGCTCGGCCTCATCGTGGTGGCGATCATGATGGGCTTCCCGACCGCCTTCACCCTGATGGGGCTCGGGATGATCTTCGGCTACATCGCCTTCTGGGTGCCTGGCGCCCACTGGTACGACAACCGGATCTTCGACCTGATCGTGCAGCGCACCTACGGCGTGATGACGAACGATACGCTGCTGTCGGTCCCCTTGTTCGTCTTCATGGGCTACATCATGGAGCGCGCGGCGCTCGTCGACCGCATGTTCCACAGCGTCCAGCTCGCGTTCCGGCGCGTGCCCGCCTCGCTCGCCGTCACGACCTTGCTGGTCTGCGCGTTCTGGGGCATCGCCTCGGGCATCGTCGGCGCCGTCGTCGTGCTGATGGGCGTCATCGCGATGCGGCCGATGCTGAACGCCGGCTACGACGTGAAGCTCGCCTCGGGCGCGATCACGGCGGGCGGGACGCTCGGCATCCTGATCCCGCCGTCGGTCATGTTGATCGTCTACGCGGCGGTGGCCGGGCAGTCGATCGTCAAGCTCTACGCGGCAGCGATGCTGCCGGGCTTCTTCCTGACGTTCCTCTACCTCGTCTATATCCTCGGCTGGGCGATCATCAACCCGAAGATCGCGCCGAAGCTGCCGCCCGACCAGTACCGCGTGAAGGTCCCGGACTACTTGACTCGCCTCGAGCGCGGCCCGGCGCGCCGGGTCGTCGCCGGCGTCCTCGCCGCCGCGTTGCGTCCAAGTCTCTTGCGCGGCTCCTCCGGGCCCGACGGGCGTGCGGTCGGCTATCGCGTGATCGCCCACAACCTGCTCATACTCTCGGTGCCCTTGCTGCTGACCTTCGGGACGTTCGCCGCGACCTGGTGGTACGTGGTCGTCTACAACGCCCCCGAGGTGGCGACCGCCGCCGCGCCGGCCGCGCGCGTCGCCGCTCCGGCGGCGCCGCCGGCGGCCACGGTTCCGGTCGCGGCCGAACCCGGTCCCGAAGAGAAGCCCCAGGAGCTCGGCGTCGCCGGCGAGTCCGAGTCCGAGCCGGGCGCGGGCGCCAAGAAACCGGAAGGGCCCGAGGAGATGACGTCGCTCCGCGATACCAGCAAAGTGTCGGACGCCGGGAAGGTCCCGGCGCACTTCTACAGCTGGTTCTGGGGGCTGGCGGCCGTGTGCGCGCTCCTGCTGTTCTTCTACTTCTGGCGCATGGACGGCGAGCAGCTCGAGATCCTGAAGGAGCTGTGCGCCTCGGTGGTCCCGCTCGGCGTGCTCACGGTCGTGGTGCTGGCGGTGATCCTGTTCGGCATCTGCACCGCGACCGAGTCCGCGGCCATCGGCGCGCTGGGCGCGCTCTACCTCGCCGTGATGACCAAGTTCATGCGGCCGGTGCTCTGGTGGAGCCTGGTAGGGTTCGTCGTCGGAATCGTGCTCGGCGTCTACGAGGGCGAGGATTTCGCGTCACTCCTGGTGGCCGGCGCGATCGGGGGCACGCTGTTCGGCACCGTCGTGCCCGGTCTCTGGTATCTCAGGACCTCGCCGGAGCTCCGCCAGAACGTCAAGGAGTCGACGTTCCTGACGGCGAAGACGACGGCGATGGTGTGCTGGCTCTTCGTCGGCTCCGCACTATTCTCCGCGGTGTTCGCGTTGCACGGCGGTCAGGGACTGATCGAGCGGTGGGTGCTGTCGATGAATCTCTCGCCGCTGGGCTTCCAGCTGACGGCGCAGGCGATCATCTTCTTGCTCGGCTGGCCGCTCGAGTGGACCGAGATCATCGTGATCTTCTGCCCGATCTTCATTCCCTTGCTGACCCACTTCAACGTCGACCCGATCCTCTTCGGCACGATGGTCGCGGTAAATCTACAGGCCGCCTTCCTGTCGCCGCCGGTCGCTATGTCGGCCTTCTACCTGAAGGGCGTCTCGCCGAAGCACGTGACCTTGAATCAGATCTTCGCGGGCATGATGCCGTACATGGTCATCGTGTGTATCTGCCTCGTGTTCATGTACATCTGGCCCGGTATGACCCTCTGGCTCCCAGAGTTTCTCTACGGAAAGTAGCGCTGCCTCGGAGGGGGGCTTTGCCCCCCTTCCGACGGTCGTCGCACGCCTTTGGCGTGCTCCTTCCTGCCTCCCCCCAGGATTGCGGCGGCTGAGCCGCCGCTCGAACGGATTGCGCGGGCGAAGCCCGCGCTCGAACGCGGTTGATCGTGCGCTGGGCGCGGTTCGCGAACGCGCGGTTGATCGATCGCGGGTGGTGGTAATCTCTGGCGACGATGGACCAGAAGGACCTGCATCGGCTGGGGGCGGGTGAGGCGGCGCGGATGATTCGCGACGGCGCTGTCACGTCGGTTGAGGTTGTGGAGGCGTGTCTGGCGCGGGTGCGTGAGGTCGACGGGCAGGTGCAGGCCTGGACGTTCCTCGATCCCGACTACGCGCTGGCGCAGGCGCGCGCCACCGACGAGTACCGCCTGTCCGGGCAACCGATCGGGGCGCTGCACGGCGTGCCGGTGGGCCTCAAGGACATCATCGACACCGCCGATATGCCCACCGAGAACGGCTCCGTGCTCCACGCCGGCCGCACGCCGTCGCGCGACGCGTCGGTCGTGTCGCTGCTGCGCGCCGCGGGCGCGGTCGTCATGGGCAAGACGGTCACGACTGAGTTCGCCACCCGCACGCCGGGGAAGACGCGTAATCCGCACAATTCGGGTCATACGCCCGGCGGCTCCTCGAGCGGCTCGGCGGCGGCGGTGGCCGCCGAGATGGTCCCGCTGGCGCTCGGCAGCCAGACCACCGGCTCGACGATCCGGCCCGCGTCCTTCTGCGGCGTGTACGGCCTCAAGCCGACGCACGGGCTGATCCCGCGCCACGGGATGTTCCAGCTCTCCCGCTCGCTCGATCACGTCGGCCTCTTCGCGCGCTCGGTCGAGGACATCGCGCTGCTCCTCGAAGAGCTCGCGGTGCACGACGAGCGTGATCCGGACTCTCGCCCCCGCGCGCGCGTCCCGTACCGCGCCGTGGCCGCCGAGGAGCCGCCGCTGACGCCCATGTTCGCGTTCGTCAAGACGTCGCTGTGGGAGCGCGTCGACGCCGACGCCCGCGAGGCGTTCGAGGAGCTCGTCGCGCACCTCGGCGACCGCGTGGAAGAGGTCGAGCTCGTCACGCCGGCCGAGGAAGTGCTCGAGTGGCAGCGCGCTATCGGCGGCGCCGAGATCGCCATCAACCTTCGACGGGAGTGGGAGACGGGGCGCGACAAGCTCTCGGCGGCGCTGCGCGCCCGGATCGAGCACGGCCACGAGGTCCGCGCGCTCGACTATCTCGAGGCACTCGGCCGGGTGCCCGAGCTCAACGCGAGCCTGACGGAGCTCTTCGAGCAGCGCTACGACGCGATCTTGACGCCCGCCGCGTTTGGCACCGCCCCCAAGGGGCTCGAGTCGACCGGCGACCCGGCCTTCTGCGCCTTGTGGACGCTCTGCGGGATGCCGGCGCTCAGTATCCCGCTGATGCAGGGCGCCAACGGCCTGCCGCTCGGCGCCCAGCTGGTCGGCGCGCGACATCGAGATGCGCGGCTCCTGCGCACCGCGCGGTGGCTCGTGAGCCACCTTTCGAAGGTCGCCTAGCTTCGGCCGAGGCGGGCCGAGAACCGTATGGCGCGGTGCGTCTAGCGCGCCGTCTTCCCCAGGCGTAGGCTCTCGCGGCGAAGTCGCTGAATCCGGCCGCACGGAGGATCTCGCATGGCAGACCTCGAGCGCATGTACGTCGACGGTGAGTGGATACTCGCCGAGGGCGACGCCACCTTCGACGTGAAGAACCCGGCCGACGGCACCGTGGTTGCGCGAGTCGCCAACGGCGCGGCGCCGGAGATCCAGCGCGCGGTCACGGCCGCGCACGCGGCGTTTCGCGAATGGTCGGCGCTGGCGCCCAAGGATCGTGGCAGCATTCTCCTCAAGATCCAGGAGCTCATGCAGGAGCGGCGCGACGAGCTCGCGCGGCTCGTGACGCTCGAGAACGGCAAGCCGTTCGAGGAAGCGAAGAAGGAAGTCCAGTTCGCGCTCGGCTACTTCGGCTGGTTCGCCGAGGAGGCTCGGCGGGTGAGCGGGGAGTGGATCCCATCGCCGCAGCCGAGTAAACGCTACTGGGTGCTGCGCCAGCCGATCGGCCCCGTCGCCGCGGTGACGCCCTGGAACTTCCCGGCGACGATGGTCACGCGCAAGATCGCGCCG
>QHTE01000117.1 GCA_003220685.1 Candidatus Rokuibacteriota bacterium | reverse complement strand
CGTCAAGCCCGACCTGACGCGCCACCGAAGGCCGTCGCAGATCCACGTCCGCCAGCAGCACGCGCGCGGCCGTCGACTGCGCGAGCGAGGCCGCGAGGTTGATGGCCGTCGTGGTCTTGCCGTCTCCCGCCAACGCGCTCGTGACGGCCAGAACCTGAAGGTTGTCGTTCTTCCGAAAGGTCTCTACGTCGTTGCGGAGCATGCGGTACCGCTCTGCATCGGCCGAGTGCGGCGCGAGCAGGCTCACCAGATGCTCCTCGAGCCGGTTGGCGGCTCTGCGTCGAGGCGCCGGCTCGCCGGGGGCCCAATCCCGCTCGGCTTGCTTGAGGGCTTTGAAGAAACTGCTCATGGCAGCCGCTACTTGTCTGTCAAGGACGCTGGTTCAATCGGCGAGGACGTAACGGTGGTCCCATCGCTGCAATCGACGAAGACGGTCAGACGACTCGAATTCGGGCCTGCGGGTTTCACGGCGCTGACGATGGGTGTGCAGGCAGAGGGCAGCTGGAACCGCTCCCTTCTGGCGTGATCGGGCAGGGAGACCAGTTCGGCGAATTCCTGGACTGACGCATCAAGCGTGAGGACGAGGGCAAGGGCTCCGACCGTTACTCCCTTGGCTACCCCGATCAACATCGGGGTAGCTCTTCGGTGCGTTCACCGATGGATCGCTCCATACGGACCAGAGGTGCATAACCAGTGCCGATCACGCGAACCTGCCCCGTAAGCATATGCTTGTGGCGGGACGTGGCCGGGCACTTGGGACAGAACGTTCCGACCAGATGGACAAAACGCTTCTACCTGTGAAAATGGACTGAGGGTTTCCGGAGACTTCGTGCCAGAGCCGAGGGTTGGGAAGGTGTGCGAGGTGACCCGGTTAGTGGACTACTTTCCTACATACCGTGAAGTCTCACACTACACTGAAAGAGAAAAAGCCCCACCTGGCTCACCTCGGTCACCAGGTTGCCGAGGTTGCGCGCATCAGCTTTCAATTACGGGCGCGAGGGGATGACTGATATCACGGCCGCGCCGGATCGAGCCAGGAACTTCACCGCCTTGTGCCTTCCACTTATTTATCCGAGCGGCTCACGCCGCTCTCCGGAGGTATTCGTGATGGAGCCCAGCCAAGCGTGGCATCTCCACCACCCTGCCCTGGCTCGGCGGCTGCACCCTCCGGGGCTCGGGCGCGTCCTTGGCCAACGATAAGTGTGTCCTGGTCGTGTTGTAGTAATGCACGTACTCCGACAGGATCCGCTTCAGATGCCGTTCGCCGATCACCACCACATGGTCAAGGCATTCCCGTCGGATTGATCCAATGACGCGCTCGGCGTAGGCGTTTTGCCAGGGCGAGCGTGGCGCAATGACAACTTCCCGGATGTTCAACGCCCGCGCCTGACGCGAAAATAGTTCTCCATAGACTTGGTCCCGGTCTCGGATCAGATGCCCTGGCGCCTCCTCCAGCCCGCAGGCCTCCACCAGTTGCCGAGCGGTCCACGCCGCGGTCGGATGCTCCGTGACATTGAAATGCACCAGCCGGCGCCGGGCTTGGCGCAGCACCACGAGCACGAACAGGATCCGAAACGTCGCCGTAGGGACGGTGAAGAAATCCACGACGATCAGGTCCTTGGCGTGATTCTTCAAAAACGCGCGCCATGTCTGCGACGGCGGCTTGCGCCGCCGGAATATGTACATGGATCCTCGGCGCGCCCCAGAGGGTTGGCGCGGCCCATCCGCCGAATCAGCTCACCCACGCGCCCTCGGCGTAGGCCGTCGCGGTCGAGGTGAGCAGGGAGAGCGCGACGAGCAGCGTGGCCCTTCGTCCGAATCGCATCATCGCTTGCCCTCCTCGGCAGTCGTCCGCTTCACGCTGATGCGGTCGTGCGCGCCCCACAGTCGCGTCTCGATCACGGTGGGCTGCGCGACCAACCGGACGCGCACGTTGGCATTCTTGCCGCCGATCGTCGTGTAGGGCCGACCGACGACCTCCCATTCCCCGGTCTCGTCAGAGAAGCGGTCTCCGACTCGAAGCTCCATCGGCAAGACCCGCGAGGTTCCTCCGCGTGCAGCGGGTTGTGCAGTCTTCGCGGCTTCGCGAGGACGTGAAGCGGGCCGCTGACGACTGCGCATCTTGGCTGGCTTTCTCACGTTCGCTTCCGCTCGCCTCACGCCCATCGGGGTGGTCCGAGCGATGAGGCAAGTCCTCTAATCGGCTCTCCTAGCACACCATCTCGCCCTGTGCTAGCGTGCGCCTGCCTGCACCCTGGCCTTTCGGGTTGACGCCTGCTGGCGTCAAGACCCCGGTGAATCTGGCGCATGTTCGTGGCCGGTTGGCTACCGGGGAGGCCACCATGGACCAGGAATCCCTCCGCCTTCTCATCCAGCGCAGGATCCGGGACGGGCGTCTGCCGCACGACGGCATCAAAAAGGTTTGGACTAGTCGTAGCGACGGCGAAAGGTGCGACGGTTGCGACGCGATCATCTCGAAGGACCAGATGCTGATGGAAGGGGTCACGATCGACCTTGGCCGGAGGCCCGTTCAGTTGCACGTCCGATGTTTCCAAGTCTGGGATCACGAAAGGCGCGCCGCCTAGCCATCGCGGCTGGCCTGTTGGAGCGCCTCCCACGCCGCCCGTTGCGTCGCGTGCCAGGGCGTGCGCTCCCACCCAGTGCCGGTCGCGCTCCTAGGCGAGTGCTCCATCCCGGTCGTGGAGAAGGTTCGCGCGCCAGCCGCGCTCGTCATACCGGGTGAGTTGTCGCAGCCCTGGCGCGCCATGCCTACCGTAACGTGTCCGATGCCAGACCAGGAGTCGAGCCGGGAGCGCAGCGCGTATAGCGCGCGGTCTAGGGGGCATCGCGCACCCGGCGAAGCCGAGCGCCGCCACGAGGAGCCGCCCGCGCGTATCGGTCACGCGGCGAACATCAGAGAGGTATCCCACAACGTGACCGAGATGTGGGGCAGCGCATCGGTGAAGACGTGTCGGCGTAATACCGCAGTCTCCGGATAGACCTGCGGTGGCGCAACCGGCGACACCAGGTCGATCGCGATCGCAGTACGACTCGGGTTAGTGGCGCTGATCTCATCGGCGGGGATCTCGAAGACCCCGCCGAGGTAGTTCGCCGAGACACACGGCCTCTTGATCGCGCGTGCGCTGTGCAGGTCGATGGGCGTCGACACGATCTGCTCGGTGCCAGAGAACGTGCCGTCTGGCTTCTGGCGCGTTGCCGGCAGGAACGCCTTGTCGTGGCTTTTCTGGTGCAACAGTCCTGAAGCGTGATAGCTCGCGTGCGGGTTCCATCCCGCCTCGTCTCTAGGCCAGAAGACGTACACGTCGCCCTTCGAGTCGCGCTTGATCCAGAGGTAGAGCCAGAGGTCCTTGCCGTCGCGCACCGCGATCGCGAACCGCGTGTCCATCACGAACGAGTTTACCATCCAGACACGAGCACGCGAGCCCGACGGCGACCACGAGGCCGCCGCCGAGCACACGCGGTGCTGTTACTAGCTCGACTTCGAGGTCTTCGGCGCAGAGCCGTCCTTCATGTCGGCACCTCGGCTCGGCTCCGACTGCGCCTTCTTCGAGTTGTCGATCGCAGGTTTCGAGTGGAATGTGGGCATGCAAACAACCCCAACGTCCGAAAACGTAGTCGTGACTCAGACGCGGGATCAAGTCGATCTCGAATCCGAAGATGTTGGATATCGGTGCTTGCGGGCCCTTGCAACCACCGAAAGGATGCCGACACCCGGGCCGCCGGGAACAGCGGTCCGATTCCCAGTTTCCTGCGAATTATCGTTTGGGTCCCCGGCTTATTCCCGAACCTCTCGACTCTGGTCTCAGCCAATGAGAACTCGTGAGATTCAGAACGGCGAGGGGGACGTAAATCACGGGCGCATTTCAGTCCCGGGGGTGCGGGCGTTGAGTCAACAGCTCCGAACTTCGTTCAGCCATTACGAAAGCGCGTGACGGACTGAAAACACGGGTTCGAATCCCGCAGGGGAGGCCTCAAGCGGCAACCGCCAGGGCTTCCAAAGGCGACCACGAGCGGGCTTACGGTCCTACGGGCGTATCACCTTGGGGCATTCGAAGAGGGTGAGAAACCGGACCAGGGGGAGAAACGCGAGGAGGTCAAGCGGGCCCAACGATCCGGATCACAGGGTGAGACTTTGCGTGAGCCC
>QHTE01000116.1 GCA_003220685.1 Candidatus Rokuibacteriota bacterium | reverse complement strand
GCGGTAGACGGCAAGCAGTACATCGCGGTCGCCGCCGGTGGGACGTTACGCTCGCAGGTCTGGTTCGGGAAGGAGCCGAAGTGGGCGGATGCGGCCCGCGTGAACTACAGCGACATCATCGTCGTATTCGGACTCACCGACTGACCGCGTTCGCGGCTGCGGTCGCGACGCTCCTGGTCGCGACCGCGAGCGGCAGCGGTGAGGCTCGACGGATTCGGCTGTGCGCGGATCCCTCGAATCCGCCGTTCTCGAGTCAACACCCGACCGAGCCCGGCTTTGAGGTCGAGATCGCACGCGCGATCGCGGACGCTGTCGGCGCCGAGTTCAGCGTCCACTGGTTTCCGAGCGCGCGCGAGATCGTCGTGCTCCGCCAACTCTACGAAAGCCACTGCGACCTCTTGATGGGTGTTCCGGTGACCGGCCGGTACGCGGACGACAAGCCACAGCTGCTTTTCACGGCGCCCTACTACGTCATGACCCAGGTCGTTGTCGCGCCGACTGTCGGCGGAGTGGCATCGCTCGAAGGGCTGCAGGGCAAGCTCGTCGGCGTGCAGGCGATGACGCTCAGCGACCAGCTGGCCTACGAGCGTGGCTGGAATCGCAAGGTCTATCTGAAGTCGGAGGAACTCTTCGCCGCGCTCGTCAGCAGCGAGGTGGACGCCGTCGTCGTGGAATCGGTGTTTGCGGGGCCGTTCCTGAGAAAGAGTCCCGGCTTTCGCGGGCTCGCCGTCAGGGACCCGCAGCGTGAACTGCCGATCGGCGCCGTCGTCCGCAAGACGGATGCGGAGCTCAAGGACGCCGTTGACCGAGCGCTGAAGACCCTGCGCGACAAGAGCGTTCCGGACATCCTCTCGCGCTACGGAATCATGCTCGCGCAGGCCGCGCCGCCACCGGCGTCTGAGCCGGCGCCGTTAAGTGCGCAGCTGCGCTCGGCGCGATCGACGTATCTGACGCAGTGTTCGCAATGCCACGGCACCGATGCGAACGGCACTCCGGCCGCCGCGAATCTGCGGGCGTTCAAGGGCACGGAGGACGACTTCCTACGCGTCGTTCGCAACGGCCGTCCCGGAACGGCGATGACGCCGTGGAAGGGCCTCATCGACGACGATGACATCCGCAACATCGCGCGTTACATCAAGGGGCTGTAGACAATGTGCGAGCGGGCCACGCCGATGTCACTCAGCCCGATGGCCCGGGCTCTCGGCGTGCCGCACATGGCGGTGCGGCGGGCATTGGCGGCTAGCAAGACCGTCGGCGCTCGAGTGACGAGAATGGTCTAGGACACTGAAGTGAACGAGCGAACGCTCGTGTAGAGCGCGGGAGGTCGTCGATGAGGGTGAGCCGAATCGCGTTGAACGGCATTAGCATCATGGCAGTCGGGGTCAGCGCCTTCGCGGCCGGCGTGTCAGTCGGCCAGGAGAAGAAAGCCGATCCGCAAGTCTACGAGCTGCGAACCTACACGACACTTCCGGGACGACTGCCTGCGCTCCACAAACGGTTCGCCGAGCACACGATGAAGCTCTTCAAAAAGCAGGGCATGAAGAACGGAATGTACTGGGTCCCAACGGACGACGCCCGAAAGGACAACACGCTAATCTATTTCCTCGTCCACGAGAGTCAGGAAGCGGCCGACAAGAGCTGGAAGGCATTCGGGGCCGATCCCGAATGGATCAAGGTTCGCGACGCCAGCGAGGCGGACGGAAAGATTCTCGCGAAAGCGCCCGAGCGAGTCTTCATGAAGCTGACCGAGTATTCGCCGAGCCGCTGAGACGATGAAGGGGTGCTGATTGACCTGCTAAGGTACGTCGGAAGAGGTCGAGCGGTGCACCGTCTGCGCCGTTCAAGAAACGGAATGTCGAAGGAAGGCTTGAAGAACCGCCTGCCCGCGATGGGCGGCCAGAGTGGGTTCGTTTCCGCCGGTGGTCTCATCTCCTACGGAGGCGACTTCTCAGAGGGATGGCGTCTCGCTGCCCGGTATGTGAGGGTGAGATTCGGGACCGCTGCGTGGCGACATGGCGCAATGCGCGCGTCGACGTCAGCCGCTACTCTGAACAAGAACACGGGTTCGATTCCCCAACGGGAGGCAACCACGAGTGGCAGTCTGGGCTCGCCTTTGTTCTTGAAGGTCTAGCAGCCTAACTGCCTCCGGCGCGTCACCTTCATTTGATCTCTCCATCGACCTTCGCGCGTCGATCGTTGGTTGCGGGGGCTGGATTTGAACCAGCGACCTTGGGGTTATGAGCGCTTTTCAAATCGAGACTGGGGCCAACACGCCACAAACAACCCCTCGCAAGTAAGCGCTTCTTATGACATCGCGTTTGGGGCTGTTTGGCTCTCGTTGGGAGCAACTTCCTGGGCAATTCCTGGGTGGTCTCGGCGACGGCGCGCGACGCCAAGATGCTCATGGCCGGGCGTGACCGGCCATGAGCGTGAGAAGAAATGCGGGCGGGACGCCCGCGTTCCCGGCTATTTCGGCGCGGCGCGCAGGGTCGGGGCGCTACGCTTCAACAAGGCCGCAGCTTCGTTGGCCACCGCCGTGCCCTCGAAGAAGCGCGGGTTCTGCGTGCCCCACAGCCGCACGGCATTGCCGAAGACGAAGTCGTGGAAATCGCTTTCGGTGATGTGGCCGTCCTCGACCAGCTCGAACGCCTCGGGCAGCGGGTCGCGCATGTCGACGACGTCGAAATGCCCGATATCGGAGCTGTAGATTGCGTTGATCCGCGCGCCCAGCGGCATCGCCTTGCCGAACGCCACCGCGTTCATCCGGTCGTCGGCCTCGCAGCCGAAGTAGTACGGCGTGGCGTAGAGGTCGATCCAGTCCTGCTTCTGGGTGATGTTGCAGTAGATATAGTCGTCGGGCGGCATCCCGCCGGTGAGGAAGTCCTCTTCGAGCGGCCAGCCGTCGCGCTTGTCGAGCTCGGCGGCGATATCGGCGTAGCCGTACTTGTCGACCAGCTCGCGCAGCAGCGGGCGATTGAGCTTGGTCGGGTCCATGTTCGCCATGCCCTTGGCGCCGCGCCGCTCCCAATGCTCGACCAGGTCACAGAACAGTTGGCAGCCCCAGCCGACGCCGCCCTCGAGGAACGCGAAGCGCAGATCGGGGAAGCGCCGGGTCACGCCGCCTAGGAACAGCGCCTTGGCGACGTTGTGGCCAGCCGCGGCGAAGTGACCGATGTGGTTGAAGGTGAAGTTGGTCGGGCTGTTGCGCTCGCCATAGGAGCGGCCGCCGGTATGGAAGGTCGGCGCGATGCCGAGCTCGCGGCATTTCTGCCACAGCGGGTCGTAGTCGTGCTCGCTGTCGAGGCCGAGCTGATCAAAGCTCTGGGCATAGCGGGCGAGGTCGGCGGGGGCGCCTTTGGCGTGCGGGATCGGCCGGCGCACGCCGCTGCCGAACATGCAGACCTTTGCGCCCAGCTGTTGGGTGACGAACGTCAATTCCTCGATCGCCTCGTCCGGCGTGTGCACCGGGATCACCGCGGCCGGGGTCAGCTTGTCGCCGAGGCCCTTGAAGTACTCGTGGGTGACGACGTTGAAGCCGCGGATTACCGCGCGCCGGGTCGCGTCGTCGGCGATGCGCGGGATACCGAGCCCGGCGGTTGGGTAGACGATGCCGAAGTCGATCCCGAGCTCGTCGAGCCGGTCGTACAGCATCCGGGGCATCATTGCCGTCGCGCGGTCGCGGGTGTTGGTCGATTGCCGGCCCCAGAACCCCTCCATCGCCACGCCGCGTTCAGCGCGCTGCTCGAGGGTCATGCTGAGCGAATCCGGCCCGCGCCGCTGCGACTGCAAGAAGCCGTTAGCGCCGAGGTCGCCCGTGACTTTGCGGATCTTCTCGGCAAAGACCGGGGTGTACTCGACCCAATGCCCGTCGCCGTCGATGACGGGGTGCGTGAGCCCCTTGCAGATTTCTTCGGGCGTATGGTGCGCGCTCATCTGGGTCCTCCCCCGACCGGTGAAGTGCGATTTCGGGTGAGCGTATGCTGCCAGAACAACCCAAGTCAAACTGCCTTACGAGGCCCGCGGACGTGTCACATTTGACAGGCCCGGCGTCGACGCGCTATGTCTCGCTCGCACACTTAACGAGATCCTCAAAGAGGAGGTTCCATGTCCGCCAGCGTCTGCGACTTCACCTTCCTGCAGGGCGTGAAGGTCGTCGATTTCACCCAGTTCGAGGCAGGTCCGTCCTGTACCGAGGCACTCGGCTGGCTGGGTGC
>QHTE01000073.1 GCA_003220685.1 Candidatus Rokuibacteriota bacterium | reverse complement strand
AAGCGTCTTGCCTATCGCTGTCGGAGACCTCGCGATACCCGCGACGAGTACGATCGGTCGAGCTCCAGTCCTCATCACAATTCGATCAGAGCGGCAAATCGCCGCATTGGAGCCGAACGTTGCTGCAGCTTCAGGACGGAACGAAGAATCGGTCGTGGGCTGCCGCCGTCGCTGTCGGACCGGATTTTCTAAGCTACACAAGGTGTTGGGCCCGGACGCACAGTCTGCTGGCGACGCTAAATGGGTATGGCAACACCCTTGCCTCATACTCCTCCGTGAGAAGACCGTCCATCGGATCGGCGCGATCGCCGGATCTCGCAAAGTCTATGGCGGTGACGAGTCTCAATGGCGTCGCTGACGGTTCAGGAGGCACCCACCACGCGCAATCCGGAGTAGAAGCAATAGGTCGTCTTGAGCGGTCGGTCAGATTGCTGCTCGCCCGGGCTGGCCAGTTGGAGGAGTTGGTTTGCAAGGGAGAGGAGGCGGCCTGGGTCTCCTACCTAGCGACGCTTGACACGCTCGCCCGCGTACTCGCCCATGTAACGCCCGGCCGCCGTGGAGAGTTGCTGACGACCTCTCAGATGGCGGCGCGCCTGAATCTCAGCCCGAAGAGCTTGCTCCGCCGCAAAGCCAGGGGCGAGATCCGTCCCGCAGTCCAGCGGGGCAAACTGATTCGCTGGCGGGGTGATGAAGTCTCCGGTGACGTATCTGAGCTCTCGAGGCGCCGAAGACAATGACGATCAGGTTAGGCGGCGAGTGACCAGTGAGGCCCCGGGGGCGGGTGTTCTCACGTGAATGTTGCAGGTCTCCGATCTGAGACATTGACCACGCGCCGGATCTGATGACACTGGAGGCGTGCAGAGCCCTCGGTCTCAATCCGCACTCCCGGGAGCAGCCTGTTTAGATATCGAGCGGTCACGGATCGGCTCGTGCCTCGGCAACGACGTGGCTCGTGGCTTGAGTATGTTCTCAAGAGGCGGTACAGCCAGCCCTGATTACGGATATTTCGACCCGATCGAAAGGAGGCTGTGATGTCGGTACGTCGCATCAAAAATCACGGTAGATGGGTGTGGCAGGCCCGCGTCGCATATCGCGGGCTCCGGAAGGCAGCGTTCCGCAACAGCAAGGAGGAAGCGCGCGAGGCCGAGGCATCGCTCGTTCAAGAGTTGAAGTCGAGGGCGGGAGAGGCAGAGTTTCGGGCAATCCGCCCAGCAACGATGAAGGATCTCTTCGAGTTCTACGTTGGCGACCTCCAGGCCCGCGGCAAGGGGCCCGACACCGTTGGTCGGGCAATCGAGACGGCGAGGGCAATGGAACTGCTTACCCCTGACCTCCTTGAGGTTCCGGTGGGGAGAATTAGCGACAAGGACATTTTCGCCTTCCGGGAGGCGCGGGAACGGGATGGGGCAAAGCCCAGCACAGTTAATCGCGACTTTCGCACGCTGCGCGCGGCCCTGAAGAAGGCGCGGCCAGACTATCACTTTCCCAGCGGCGCATTCTTCCCCGAGGACGAGACGCGGGTGCGGTGGCTCCGGCCTGATGAAGAGATTCTCGTCATCGAACCGATGCGATCGCCCTTCAAGGAGATGTCCAAACTCGCCGCGCTCACGTTGATGCGGCAGGGCGAGATTCGCCTGCTACGCCGGGAATGTGTTCACCTGGAGCAGGGAGTCGTCCTGCTGCCCCGTGCGAAAGGCGGCGCCCGCTCGGTGATCCTCAATGCCGAGGCGCAAAAGATCCTCCGAAAACAACTCGAGAGCCAGGAGAGCGACTGGGTGTTCCCGAATCCGGACGGAACACCGTATAGCCGGGTCCACGTGAGTCGGGTCTTCAGGAAAGCCAGTCGGTCCAGCGGCCTCCGAGATTTCCATTTCCACGATCTCCGTCATCACGGCGCCACGATGGCGCTGAACGCCGGCTTCTCCGGTGAGATCGTGATGAAGCTTGGTGGGTGGAAGACGGCAAAGATGATGCGCCGGTACGCCGCAGTGACGGATCAGACTCTCCGGGCGGCCGCTGAGGCCACCAGCGGCAGCGCGGAGTGGCAGGGCCGAGCAAAGGCAGCGACTCCTCACTCGACGCGACCTCGGAAGGGACTAAAGGTTGGAGTCTCGGGACGACCGGAGACTGAATGTACTCACTTCGCGATCAACATCAACAGCGGCCACATCAAGCCCGCGCCATGATCGTCCTCACATCGCAGTCTCGATCGCTGGACGCTTCCCGAAACCTGCTGCCATTCCGCTGCCATTTCGGTGGGTGATTGTGGGGTTTTCTACGGCGTTCTGGGGTTGGGGTTCTCGATGCTCAAGTGCGCTCGAAGCCGTAGAAACCCTTGATCGTTCGAGTGGTGGCCCCAACGGGATTCGAACCCGTGTTTCAGCCTTGAGAGGGCCGTGTCCTGGGCCTCTAGACGATGGGGCCGGCCGAACGCAACGAGCGACAGAACCTTACACGAAATTTTGTTGGCTGGGGGAGGAGGATTCGAACCCCCGCTACGTGGTCCAGAGCCACGCGTCCTACCACTAGACGATCCCCCACCAACGCACCCAACCTTACCATACCTACCAACGAACGACCGTCCCGCGCGGCGGAACGCCGGAGGAACGCCACCATACCGAACTCAGCGAATCGCGGACTTGAGCGTGCGGCTCGGGCGGAAGCGCGGCACCTTGGCGGTCGGAATCTGAATCTCCTTGCCGGTGCGCGGGTTGCGGCCGTTGCGGGCGGCGCGGCGCGCGACCACGAACGTGCCGAAGCCGGAGATCGTCACGCGGCGGCCGCGTCGGAGCGATTCGACGATGCCCCCGACGAAGGCGTTCATGGCGCGCTCGGCCGAGGTCTTCGAGCCTCCCGCACTCTTCGCCATGATTGCGACGATCTCGGCCTTCGTCATCACGAGCCCAGCCCAGCCTCTTCTACTAGCCTGCCGAGACCGTGTCAATCAGGACGTGAGGTCAGGACGTGACGCGCCGCACGGCGTCGAGGAAGTACGTGGGCTGAAACGGCTTCTCGAGGATCATCACGCCCGCGTCCTTCAAGAACGAAAACGCCTCGCGGTTGGCGGTGTCGCCTGTGATGAAGATGAAGCGCTGGCCCAGCGCCGGATCGTCCTGGGTGGCGGCGCGATAAAACGACTCGCCGTCGCCGTCCGGCATCCGGATGTCGGACACGATCAGGTGGTAGCGCTGCTGGCGCACCCGCTCGAGCCCTTCGCGGCCGCCGGTGGCGACGTCCACGCGCCAGCCGGTCTGGCTCAGGATCGTCACGATCAGATCGAGCACGCTCGCCTCGTCTTCGACCACGAGCGCGATGCGGCCTTCGCCCGTGACGATCATGGGCGAGCCCGCCGGCACCGCGCGGTGGGCGGCCGCTGTCTGCGCCACCGGCAGCTCGAGCCGGAAGATCGTACGGCCCGGCCGGCTCTCGACGACCAGGTGGCCACCGTGCTCCTCGACGATGCCGTACGAGACCGACAGCCCGAGGCCGGTGCCGCTGCCGACGGGCTTGGTGCTGAAGAAGGGCTCGAAGACGTGGGGTAGCGCGGCTTGCGGAATGCCGGGACCGTCATCGATCACCTCGGCGTGCACCATGCGCCCGTCGCGGCTCACGGTCGTGTTCAGGACGATGCGCCCGCCGGTCTTGCCCTCGAGCATCGCCTGCTCGGCGTTCAATAATAGATTCAGGAAGACCTGCTCGAGCTGATGCGGGTCGGCCATGACCGGCGGCAGCCCGCGGGCGAACTTCTTCTCGACGGCGATGCCCGAGACCGTGAGCTGGTTGATCCGGAGCGCCAGGGTCTGCTCCAGCACTTCGTTCATGTTGACGGTCGTGCGCTCGGCCGGGCGCTGGCGGGCGAAGAGCAAGAGGTTCCTGACGATCTTCGCCATGCGGTCGGCCTGGCTCACCATCAGCTCGATCGGCCGCAGCACCACGGCGGGCACCTCGCGGGCGAGCAGGAGCTGGCCGTAGCCGACGATGACGCTGAGCGGGTTGTTCAGCTCGTGGGCGACGCCGGAGACGAGCTGGCCGAGCGCCGACATCTTCGCCGCCTGCACGAGCTGCACCTGCTTCTCGCCCAGCCGCACCAGGCTGTCGCGCGCGCTGGCGTACAGGCGCGCGTTCTCGAAGGCGAGCGCGGCCTGGTCGGCGAGCGCCTCGAGTGTTTGCAGCTCCTCGCGCGAGTACGTGCTGCCCGGCTCGGCGCCCAGCCCGAGGGCGCCGATGACACGGTCGTGAGTCAGGAGCGGCACGGCCACCACCACGCGATAGCCGCTCGACCGGATGCGCTCGCGAACCCATGCCGCGAGGTGGATCGCCGGATCGGACAGGATGTCGGACGAGGTGACGATCCGCCGATCGGCGACGGCGCGGCCAACGGCGCCCTCGCCCGCCTTGAAGATGAGCTCGCGCATGACGTCCGCATCGGCACCGTAGGTGGCCGTTGCGCGCAGCGAGCCGTCCTCAGGCTCGACCATGAAGACGCCGGCGGCGCGCGCGTTGACCAGCTCGGCGGCGCCGCGCGCCAGGAGCTTGGCGATCGGCTCCACCTCGAGGGTCGAGGTGAGCTCGCGGGCCAGGCGCGCCAGCACCTCCGCCACGTCGCGGCGCCGCTTGGCCTCGCGGAAGAACCGCGCGTTCTGGATCGCGATGGCCGCCTGGGCCAGGAAGAGATCGATGAGGTCAAACTTGTCCTTGCCGAAGCGCAGCGGCTCGGTGTGGCCGAGCGACATGACCGCGAGCAGCTCGTCGCCGGCGAGGACCGGGTAGCCCGCGAAGCTGCGGATGCCCCAGCGCTCGGTCCAGGCGCGATTCACCAGTCGCTCGTCGCCGAGCATGTCGTCGATGACCAGCGGCTCGCGGTGGCGGGCGACCCAGCCGGCCCCGCCCTGGTCGTAGGTCATGATCGTCGGCGAGTACGACTCCATCATCTCGGGCATGGTGCTGCTGGTGAACGACAGGGTGCGCCGCTGCTCGTCGGCCAGCCAGAAGGTCACCAGGCGGGCGCCGGTGAGCTCGGCGGCCGCGTCCGAGATGGTTCTCAAGAGTTGATCCAGCTCGAGCGCGCTCGAGATACGGCGGTTCACGCTGGTCAGCGCGCGAATCCGCGTGGCCTCGGCGTGCTCGGCCTCGTAGATCGAGGCGTTGCGGATCGCGATCGCGGCCTGCTTGGCGAGGAACTCGAGCGCGGCCGTCTCGTCGCTGCCGAAGGTGCGCTCGGTCCAGTAGTGCACGACCAGCGCGCCGAGGATCCGGTCCTTCACCGCCAGCGGCGCCGCCGCGGTGGCCTTGAAGCCCTCGCGCTCGATGTCGCTGCGGCGCGTGGGGGCGAACCAGAGCCGCGTGTCGGTCAGAACGTTGCGCGTGGTCACGGTACGCCCCTCGCGCACGGCCACGCTGACCGGGCCGCCGCCGACCGGGATGGTCCCGACGGGCGCGTACTGCGCGCTCAGCCGACCCGCGGCGCGCATCACGCGGAACTCGGGCGCGGTCGCGTCGCCCAACACGACCATCGCCGATTCGGCGCCCATCACCTCGAGCGCCTTGTTCACGATCGTGTCGAGCACCTCGTTGAGATCGAGCGACGAGGTGAGCGACTGGCCGATGGCCTCCATCGCCAGGAGTAGCAGCGCGTGCCGCTGCTGGTCGCTGACGTCGTCGAAGAACACGACGGTGCCGGTGACGGTGCCCTCGTCGTCGCGCCACGGCACGCAGCGGGCCTTGAGCCACACGACCCGGTCGTCGCCGGCGGTGTGCGGCAGCTCGACCGCATTGGGCGTCTCGCCGGCGAGGGCGCGGCGGATCAGCGGGACCAGGGTCGTATCGCGAAACAGCGGCAGGATTGCGGCGGCGCTGCGGCCGATCGCGTCGGTGGAGCGCACGCCGGTCAGGCGCTCCATGGCCGGATTCCACTCGACGACTTCCAGGGCGGGATCGAGGATGACGAGCGCGTCGTTGAGGTTGTCGAGGAGGCCCCTCACGCCCTCATGATTCTTCGGGCCGCGCGCCATCCTCCGAGTATGAACGGACCCCCGGGCCCTATGCAATAATGACGCGATGCGGTCACCGCTGGACACGTCGACCCTCGTGCTCGCCGGCGTCGCGGTGGATGGTGGCGCTCTTCGCTTGGCAGGCCTGATGCAAGTCGGGCTCCTCTTGGCGCCCCTGGCCGGTGTGGTCACACCGGGCTGGCCGATGGTGCCGAGCCTCGTCTTTCCCGTGTTCGCCGGCTGGCTCGTCTCCGTCTTCAATCACGAGTGAGCTTCACCGACCTCCGCGAGTTCGTCGATCATCTCGAGAAGCACGGGCGGCTCAAGCGGATAGCAGCGCCCGTCTCGCGCGATCTGGAGATCGCCGAGATCACCGACCGCGTCTCGAAAGGCCCTCCCGACCGCAACGTGGCGCTGCTGTTCGAGCGCGTCGAGGGCTTCGACATGCCCGTGCTCGTGAACGCCTTCGGGGCGCAGGCCCGCATGGCCGTGGCGCTCGGCGTGAGCCACCTCGACGAGCTCGGCGAGCGAGTCGCGAAGCTCCTGGATCTGAAGCTGCCCGGCACCTTCGCCGAGCGTCTGGGCAAGCTCAGCACGCTCTTCGACCTGGTGAAGGCCGGGCCCCGGCGCGTCACCGGAGCACCCAGCCAGGAGGTGGTGGAGACGGCGCGCCCGTCGCTCGCGGGGCTGCCGACGCTACAGTGCTGGCCCGCCGACGGCGGCCGCTACATTACCCTGCCGGCTGTCTTCACGCGCGATCCGCGCTCGGGTCAGCGCAACGTCGGGATGTACCGATTGCAAGTCTTCGACGACCGCACGCTCGGCATGCACTGGCAGACCCACAAGGGCGGGGCCGAGCATCATCGCGTCGCCGAAGAGCACGCCGCCTCGCCGGAGCGGATGCCCGTCGCGATCGCGCTCGGGGGCGACCCCGCGATGATCTACGCGGCGTCCGCGCCGCTGCCGCCGGGCGTGGACGAGGTGGTGTTCGCCGGCTGGCTCCGCGGCCGGGGTGTCGAGCTCGTCCGCTGCGTGACGAACGACCTCGAGGTGCCGGCACAGGCCGAGATCGTGCTCGAAGGCTACGTCGACCCGCGGGAGCGGCGGCGCGAGGGGCCGTTCGGCGATCACACCGGCTACTACTCCCTGGCGCGCGACTATCCGGTGTTCCACCTCACGGCGGTCACGCGCCGCGCGCGGCCGATCTATCCGACGACCATCGTCGGGCGGCCGCCGCAGGAAGACTACTGGCTCGGCAAGGCGACCGAGCGGCTCTTCCTGCCGATCATCCGGCTCATGCTGCCGGAAGTCGTCGACATGAACATGCCGGCCGAGGGCATCTTCCACAACCTCGTGATCGTCTCGATCAAGAAGCGCTACCCGGGCCAGGCGCGCAAGGTCATGAGCGCGCTCTGGGGCATGGGGCTCATGATGCTGGCCAAGACCATCGTGGTCGTCAGCGAGCGCGTGAACGTCCACGACCTCTCGGAAGTCGCCTGGCGGGCGACCGGCAACATCGACCCGCGGCGCGATCTGATGATCGTCGAGGGGCCGATGGACGATCTGGATCACGCGGCGCTGCGCCACCGCTACGGCGGCAAGCTCGGCGTGGACGCCACGGAGAAGAGCGCGCTCGACGACATCGCCCAGCCCTGGCCGGAGGAGATCGTGATGACCGACGAGATGCGCGAGCGGGTCACGCGGCGCTGGAAGGAGTACGGGCTCTGAAGAAGCTCGGGCGCGTGCTCGAGGCGATCAAGTTCGAGCACACGATCTTCGCCCTGCCCTTCGCCTACATCGCCATGGTGCTGGCCGCCAGCGGCTGGCCCGGCTGGTGGACGGTCGGCTGGGTGACGGCGGCGATGGTCGGCGGCCGCACGTGCGCGATGGCGGCCAACCGGGTCATCGATCGCTTCATCGACGCCAGGAATCCGCGGACGGCCGGCCGCCACCTGCCCCAGGGGCTGCTGGGCGTCGGCGAGATGCGCGCGCTGGCGATCACGGGCGCCGTGCTCATGTGCGTCGCGGCGTGGATGCTGAATCCGCTCTGCTTCGCCCTGGCGCCCCTGGCCCTCGTCTTCCTCGTGGGCTACCACTATATGAAGCGCTTCACGTGGCTCTCGCACTGGGTGCTCGGCTTCACGGACGGCATCGCGGGCGCCGGCGGCTGGATCGCGGTGCGGGGCGCGTTCGAGGCCCCCGCCTTCGTGATCTGGTTCGCGCTCACGACCTGGATCGGCGGCTTCGACCTGATCTACGCCTGCCAGGACGTGGCGGTCGACCGGGCGCAGGGGCTCCATTCCTTCGCCGCCCGCTTCGGCGTCCGGGCGGCGCTGCTCGCCGCGCGCGTGAACCACGCGCTCACCGCGCTGGCGCTCGCCGGGCTCGGCTGGCAGCTGGCGCTCGGCCCGTTCTACTGGGTCGGCTGGCTCGCCGTGGTGGCGCTCTTCGCCTACGAGCACTCCCTCGTGAGCCCGCGCGATCTGTCGCGGCTCGACGTCGCCTTCTTCAACGTGAACGGCTACATCGCGCTGATCGTGCTCGCCGCGGTGGTGCTCGGCCTGCGGTAGTGGCCGCGTCGGCCACGTCCTCTCCGTCCAAGGCCGAGGCCGTGCGCACGATGTTCACGCACATCGCCCGCCGCTACGACCTCATGAACTCGCTCATGACCGGCGGCCGGCATCACGCCTGGCGCCGCAAGGCCGCGGAGAGCGCCGCCGGCGCTCCGGGCGGGCCCGTGCTCGACCTCGCGACCGGCACGGCCGACCTCGCGATCGCCGTCCGCGCCCGCACGCCCGGCCGGTTCGTCGCCGGCGCGGACTTCTCGGAGGGGATGCTCCGGGTCGGGCGGGCCAAGCTTCGGGAGCGGCGGGTCGCGCGCCTTCAGCTCCTTGTTGCCGACGCCCAGGCCCTCCCGTTTCGCGACGGGGCCTTCGCGTGCGTGATGTCGGCCTTTCTCCTGAGGAATCTCGACGGCCTCGAGCGGGGCCTCGCCGAGATGCGCCGCGTGACGATCCCCGGCGGCCGCGTGATCACCCTCGACATCGTGAGGCCGGCGCAACCGCTCTGGGGCGCGGTGTTCGGCGCCTACTTCAATCACGTGGTCCCCGCCATCGGCGCGCTGGTGGCGGGCAACCGGCAGGCGTACACCTACCTGCCCCAGTCGGTCGACCGCTTCGTCACGCCGGACGAGCTGGCCGAGCTGATGGAGAAGGTCGGGCTGCGCGACATCACGTATCAGAGATTGGGGCTCGGAACCATCGCGCTCCACGTCGGCATCGCGTAGGGCCGGGCGATGGACTATGCTTGGCCGACGTGAGCGCCCAATGATCAGGAGGCAGCGATGGCACGCGCGACCTGGCTCGCCGGTCTGCTCGCTCTGGCCCTGTCCGCCTGCCTCGAGACGCGAACGGCGTCCACCAACGGCGACGGCGGCGGCGTGAATCCGCCGGACTCGCTGGACCGCGTGCTGAGCCAGACCTTCACGGTGCCCGCGTTCAAGCTCGAGAGCGGCGAGGTGCTGCCCGAGCTGACGCTCGCGTACGAGACGTACGGGCGGCTCGCGCCCGGCGGCCGCAACGCCATCCTCGTCGCCCACGGCTTCACGAGTAACCACCACGCGGCCGGTAAGTACGCCGCCACCGACCAGGTGGCCGGCTGGTGGGACGGCCTCATCGGCCCGGGCAAGGCGCTCGCGATACCGACCGCTACTTCGTCGTGTCGTCCAACATGCTCGGCTCCTCGTACGGCTCCACGGCGCCCGCGAGCAAGAATCCGAAGACCGGCAAGGCGGTCGGCCTGCCCGTCCACAAGCTCCTCGCCGGCGAGTGCCGCGACCGGGTCCGCATCGGCGGGCTCCTGGCGATGAAGCCCACCGTCGGCGAGCTGATGGACGCGGCCCAGGAGCTCTACGCGCGCGGCTTCCGCCATTTCGGGCTGAAGATCGGGATCGATCCGAAGGAGGATCTCGCCAACGTCGTCGCGCTTCGCGAGCGCTTCGGCGACCGGGTGGTGCTGCGAGTCGACGCGAACGGCGCGCTCGCCTACGACGCGGCGCTCGCGCTGCTCCGGAAGCTCGAGCTCTACGACATCGACGTCGCCGAGCAGCCGGTCGCCATCTGGGACCTCGAGGGCCTGGCGGCGCTCTGCCGCGCGACCAGCATCCCGATCATGGCCGACGAGTCGGTCTCGACCGACCATTCCCTCCTCGAGGTGATCCGTCGGCGCGCCGCGACGGTCGTGCAGACCAAGATCGCGAAGAACGGCGGCATGTATCGGGTCTGGCGCCTCTGGGCGCTCGCGTCGGCCGCCGGCATGCGCATCTACCCCGGCAACCATCCGAGCACGAGCGTCGCGACCGCCGCGGTCGCACAGCTCTGCGCGGCCTGGCCCGGCCCGCTCATGGAAGGCGTGTTCGCAGTCGGCGTCAGTGGAGCGCTCGGGGCCGACATCGTCACCGAGCCCATCGTCCCCGTGAACGGCGAGATCCGCGTGCCGTCAGGACCGGGGCTCGGTGTGGAGCAGGACGCGAGCGCGATCGACCGCTACCGCATCGACCGCTAGACGGTCATCGACCGCTAGACGGTCGGCGGCAGCGCCTTCAGGAACGTGTCCAGCTCCTGGACGAATCCGGCGGGGTTGTCGAGGACGAGGTGATGGTAGCTCGCCGGCACCTCCACCAGTGACGCGCCCCGGATCGCCGCGCGCAGCTTGTCGGCCATATCGCGCGGGAGCACGGGGCTCAGCTCGCCACGCGCGATCAGGGTCGGCGCCGTGATCCGATCGAGCAAGGTCCAGGCGTCGACCGGCCGACGCTCGGAGTTGCTGGCTGGATCGAAGCGGTAGACCCACGCCCCGTCTCGCTCGACCACGCCCGCGGTGCCCATGTGCGCGAGCAAGGCCGGATCGGCGTTCGTCTCGCGCGGCACCAGCCGAAAGGACTGCGCGGCAGCCTCGCGCGTGGGATAGGGGCGCAAGGTACGCTCCCCGCGTCGGCGGAGTCGGTCGAGCCGGTCCGTCGGGATGGTCGGACGCGAGTCGACGATCACGAGCGCGCGCACGCGGTCGGGGTGCCAGGCCGCGAACGACATCGCGTTGTGCCCGCCCATCGAGTGGCCGATGAGCGCGACCCGTCCGAGGCCGAGCGCGTCGATGAAGCCCAGGAGGTCCGCCGTGAAGTTCGCGGTCGCGTAGGCCGGCGGCTTCGCCCACTCGCTCTCGCCGTGACCGCGCTGATCGAGCGAGATCACGTGAAATCGATCCGTGAACGCCGGCGTGACGAGATCGAACCAGTGGGCGTGGGCGGAGCCGCCGTGGAGAAAACAGAGTGTCGGACGGCCGACGATTCCCCACTCGAGGAAGCTCAAGCGCAGCCCGCCGACCACGACGGAGCGTTTGCGCGCGGTCTCGCATCCCAACTGTGTAATGGGTGGCATGCGCCGAATTGTATCCGCAAAATTTTTGCTTTGTGCGCCCTCGCGCACCAGCTATTGTCGAAAGTACCGATGAGTGACGAGCACACGTCGCAGAATCGTCGTCGCAACGTCCTGGACGGAGCCTATACCGTCGGGCTTCTCATCGTTGCGATTCTCGCCGGCTACGGGGTGCTGGCTCCGTCGAACTTCGCCCGCGCGACGACCTTGGTTCGACCTCAGCCAGCGCCAACTCCTGGTCCAGTCTCCGAGTATCTCGGCAAGCCGGTCGAGCGCGCGCCCGAGCCGCCGCGTCTGACCTGGCCAAAGATGGTCAGTGGTCAAATCCTTGACGAGAGCCGCGCTCCGCTCGAGGGCGCGTCGATCGTCATCGGTGGCGTCGAGCACCGGACGGACACCGAGGGAAAGTTCACCGTCGAGGGCCATCCGCCGGATGCCCCCCTGCTCGTCAAGCGCCCGGGCTACGCGAAGGTGACCGTGCAGCCCACCCCGGCCGCGATCGAAGTCGTCATGAAGCCGCAGACGATCAAGGCGGCGTACCTCACGTACTTCGGGATCGGGCACAAGGAGATCCGCGGACGCGTGCTCGAGCTGGCCGCGCGCACCGAGCTCAACGCCGTCGTCATCGACGTGAAGGGCGACCGGGGTTGGATCGTCTACCGTACGGAGGTACCGGAGGCGCTGGCGGTCGGCGCACAGGGCCCTGGCACACTCAAGAACTTCGACGAGCTGATGGCCGATCTCAAGGCGCGCGGCATCTACACGATCGGGCGCATCGTGACCTTCAAGGACAACATCCTCGCCAACGCCCGTCCCGACCTCGCCATCATCGACACGCGCACCGGCAAGCCCTGGATCGACAACGAGAAGCTCGCCTGGGTCGACCCCTTCCGCGAGGAGGTCTGGAAGTACAACGTCGCGATCGCGCGGGAGGCGGCCGGCAAGGGGTTCGACGAGATCCAGTTCGACTACGTCCGCTTCCCGACCGACGGCAGGCTCGGGATGGCGAAGTATTCGGCCCCCAATAACAAGGTGACGCGGCTTCCCGCCATCGCCGGCTTCCTCGGCCGGGCCCGGCGCGAGCTCGGCCCGCTGGGCGTCTACGTCGCGGCCGACGTCTTCGGCTACACGGCCTTCAACGAGAACGACACCGACATCGGCCAGCGCATCGAGGAGCTGGCGCCGCATCTCGACTACTTCTGCCCAATGGTCTACCCCTCGGGCTACCACGTGGGCATCCCGGGATACCGCAACCCCGTCCAGCACCCCTATGAGATCGTCCACGAGAGCGTGCGCCTCATTCGCCAGCGCTCCGCGAGCCAGAAGGTCCGGGTGCGGCCGTGGCTGCAGGATTTCAAGGACTATGCATTCGACAAGCGGATCTTCGGCGTGACCGAGATCCGCGCCCAGATTAAAGGAGCCGACGACGCCGGGGCGGTCGGCTGGATGCTCTGGAACCCCCGGAACGACTACACGGCCGGCGCGCTGCGGCAGAAAGAGGCCTCAGGGAAGAAGTGAAACTATTACTCGTTCTATCTTTGATCCTCACCGCGGCTCTGCTGTTTGTTTCGTTCGCCGGCGCCGGTGAGCTCGCCCCCAACGAGCTCGGGCGCGTCATGATCCTCGAGTACCACAAGATCGACTACCCCGAAGAGCGCTGGACCCGGACGCCCGAGAACTTCCGCCGCGACCTCGAGACGCTCTACGCCAAGGGCTACCGGCTGATCAATCTGGGAGACCTGCTCGACCGGCGCATCGCGCTGCCGGCCGGGACGACGCCGGTCGTGCTCACGTTCGACGACTCTTCGCCCGGCCAGTTCCGCTACCTCGAGCACAACGGCACCCTCGAGATCGACCCCAAGTCGGGTATCGGCGTCCTCGAGGCGTTCCGGCGCGAGCATCCGGACTTTGGCCGCGGGGGCACGTTCTACGTGCTCCCCGGCGCGAGCCCGCCGAACCGCCTGTTCAATCAGCCTGCGCTGGAAGGCAAGAAGCTCCAGTACCTGGTGAGCCAGGGCTACGAGATCGGCAACCACACGCTCTGGCACGCGAATCTCGCCAAGTATCCGGAAACGACGGTCCGCGCGCAGGTAGCCGAGGCGCAGGTGTGGATCCAGCGCCACGTGCCCGACTACAAGACCCGCACCCTGGCGTTGCCGCACGGCTCGTATCCGGCCGATGTGAGCTGGGTGCTGAAGGGCACCGCCAAGGGCATGAGCTACAGCCACGACGCGGTGCTGATGGTCGCCGGCGGCGCCGCGCCCTCCCCGTATTCTCGCTCGTTCGATCCCGTACACCTGCCCCGCATCCAGGCCACCGAGCGCGAGCTCGCGTACTGGCTGACGTACTTCGACAAGAACCCGATCGAGCGCTTCGTGAGCGACGGCGACCCGAACTCGGTCACCGTCCCGACGGCGCGCCGCGACCGGCTACGTGACGAATACCGCACCCAGCGAGTCGTCGAACGCTGACACCACCCCGCTCCCTTTCAGCCCCTCGACCGGCGAGCCGGGCTCACCTGGAGCCCGGCCGCCGCGTGAACCTCTCCCCCGCCCGGTGTCTCGTCCCAAACGAATCACCGACACCGACACGAATCGTGGGCCCTTCAGAACGGGCACGGCCGTGATCTGTTCCTAGGAGTGACGCTCAGCTGGCTCTGAAACGGTTGCGAGCGGACTCATGATCGACGGTGGGCCCACGATGCGCCTTGCCGCGCGGGCGGTGCGGGGCGGGCGGGGTGGGGTCTCTTCGGACCCGTTCCCTTCAAGCGAAAACGGAAGTGGCGCGCCCAGATGGAGCCCGGCCGCCCAGGAGCAGCGCACGGGTGCCGCGTGGTCCGAAGAGGCCCCGCCCGCCCCGCCCGGACGCAACGCGGGAGGACTAGCGATACATGAGGTACGACGCGCGACGATTCAAGAAGCTGCTACGATCTATCTCCGCCCAGGCGACGAGCCGGTCGAGGACCTCGCCCCTGAGGAAGGCCCACATCGTGGACCGGTTCACCAGGAGGTTCTGGATGCTCTCCGGCCTGAACTGGTCCCGGTGACGCTCGCGTAGGGTCCGCGCCAGCGCGAAGGCAACCGTCACCGGTCGGATCGCCTCGCGATCGGTGATCACCATCCTGACCCCGCCGCAAGAGATGCTCGTGTAGACGTCCGCCGTCGGGGTGAACCAGATGGGGTCGAATCTCACGCCGCGGAGCCCCTGCCGATTGAGCGCCTCGGCCAGGCCTCGAGGCTCGATCCAGGGAGCGCCGATGACCTCGAAGGGCATGTCCGTCCCCCGCCCCACCGAGAGATTCGTCGCCTCCAGGAGACCGATGCCCGAGTAGAGCAGGGCCTGAGTGACCGATCGGATGTTCGGCGACGGATTCACCCATGGCAGTCCGGTCTCGTCGAACCAGCGATCACGGTCCCAGCCGACCAGCGGAACCACGGTGAGCGAGACCGGGATCTTTCGCTCGGCGGCCGCCAGCCTCGCGAATTCCCCGATCGTGAGCCCGGTGCGCACCGGGATCGGATGCGGGGCGGTGAACGACTGCAGATCGGGATCCATCAACGGCCCCTCGACCACCCGGCCGTTGATGGGATTCGGCCGGTCGAGCACCAGGACCGGGATCCGCTGCTTCGCGGCCTCCTCCATGACGTAGACGAGCGTCGTCAGGTAGGTGTAGTAGCGGGCGCCGACGTCCTGGATGTCGAAGACCAGGAGCGTGATGTCCTTGAGCATCGCCGAGGTCGGCCGGCGGGTTGTCCCGTAAAGGCTCCAGATCGGAAGGCCGGTCACCACGTCGCGACTGTGAGGCACGTCGGTGTTGGACACGCCCGTGAGCCCGTGCTCGGGCGAGAAGATCGCCTGCAGACGGACGCCCGGGGCGCCGGCGATCAGGTCGATCGCGCGGCGGCCGCGCAGATCGATTCCGGTCTGGTTGGTCACGAGGCCGACGGAGTGTCCCGACAGCATCGCGAACTTCTGGTCGGCGAGCACGTCGAGCCCCGTGAGGACCCGTTCCTGCGGCAGGATGGGCTCGCCCGGCGTCACTCGAAGCTCGGGCGCCGACCCGTCGGCGGCGGGACCGCTGATGGGTCCAGGATCCGCGATGATCGGTGGCTGGAAGAGCTGGGCGCCGGCGGCCGCGGCGACGCGAACCCGGAGATCGCGGATACGTGAGGCGCCTCCGCCATACGGGTGGACACGGTTGGACAGCACGATCAGGTAGCTTCGCGTCGCCGGGTCGATCCAGACCGCGGTGCCGGTGAAGCCGAGATGCCCGACGGAGCCCTCCGGAAAGAACGGCGACATGAGTCTTGGAGACGAGCTGACGTCCCAGCCCAGTGCCCGACCCGTCTTGCTGTCGGGCCCTCCCGACTCCCACATCTCTTTGACCGTCGCTGCCTCGAGGATACGGTGGCCTTCGAGCGTGCCCCGATTCAGCAGCATCCGCACGATGCGCGCGAGGTCGCCGCTGGTCGAAAACATCCCAGCGTGGCCGGCGACCCCGCCGAGGAGGCGAGCGCGCTGATCGTGGACCTCGCCACGAAGGAGGACGCCGTTGACGAATTCTGTCGGCGCCACCCGGGGTAGCGCACTCACCTTGGGATGGAAGCTGGTGTCCGCCAGCCCGAGCGGTCGGAATGCCGCCTTGTCCAGGTACTTGTCGAGCGGAGTGCCGCTGACCCGCCGGACCACCTCGGCGAGCAGGATGAAGCCGGTGTCGCTGTACTGGAACGAAGTGCCGGGAGGATAATCGAGTGGCATCTTGGCGATGGAGTGCGCGGCACTGGGAAAGCCGGCCGCGACCATGGCGTTCGGGGGATAGGCGGCGAGCCCGGCGCTATGGGTCAGGAGCCTTCGGATCGTGATCTCATCGAGCTGCTTGTCGCGGAACTCCTTGAGGTATCGTCCAAGCGGCGCGTCGAGCTTGACGGCCCCCCGCTCGACCAGGCTCATCACAGCGAGGGTGGTTCCGAAGGGCTTCGTGAGGGATGCCAGGTCGAAGATCGTGTCGACCGTCATCGGGACCGGGTTCGGCACCAGGCGCCGGGAGCCGTACGCCCGGTGGAGCAAGACGTCGTCACCGCGGCCGACCAGCACCACCACGCCCGGAACCTCACCGCTGGCGACGGCCTCGTTGGCGGCTTCGTCGATCCCGGAAAAATCGAGCGCTCCGGAAATCTCTCTCGGCGGAGCGAAGGCGAACGCGGGAAGCGCGAGCAGGGCGAGCAGCGTCACGCCGGCAATTCGAGCCACGAGCACGTTAGAATCTTAGCACTGTGAGCCCGAGACCATGACACCGAGTTCCTTCTTCGGCACGTCGCTCCGCCGCGACCCGAATCAGCCCGCCGATCTCAACGCGCGCATCGAAGCGCAGCTGCGCGAGCGCCTCGAAGAGGCGGTGGACTTCGTGTGTCTCGACGCGCTCGTGAAACGACGGCAGGCTCTCTCGCTGCCCGCGCCGAGCGCCGACAACACGCGTGACCGCGAAGAGTTCACGCAGAGCGTCCACACGTTCCTCGCCGAGCTCTGGAGCGTGATCGCGCCGACGCTCAGCGGGGAGCAACGCCAGAAGGTCGCCGCCCCCGAGCGCGCGCCCGGCGACGAGACGCAGCGGCTGCTGGCCGTGCACGTCGCGCTGGCTCGCGAGCTGCCGGACTACTGGCAGCGCTTCGAGGCGGGCCGCACCGCCTACGCCGAGCAGATCGAGTCAGGCGGCGAGCGCCGCGGACTGCTCGGTCGACTCTTCGGCCGCGGTTGACCGCCAGGCGCCGAGCGCCCAGAGATTCTCGAGATCCTCCAGCGCACGACGCCACCGCCCGTAGCCGTCGAGCAAGGATTCACGCACGGCCGCCAGCTTCGCGTCCGCGTCGTCCAGTCTGGCCTTCAACGTTGGGTTCGCCGCGCGAATGCTCTCGAAGCCCCCTTCGGGTACCGACGCCGCGAGGCGATCGAGAAGTCCTGTCAGCTCCTGGTGCAACACACGCTCTACCGGGTTCATCGGAGACACCTCCCTACGGGCCTAATACTAAACACGTGTTGACCTTCTGTCAAGGACTCGAGAAGTCTCCACGTTGAGTGTGATGGCCGCGCCGCCGACGCTATTCGCGCTCGTCGCACTGCGCGCTCGCATCACTTTCATGATCGCGCGCGACCGCGGCGCCCAACCTTGTCTTCGGCCGCCAGCGAGCGCACTATTCCCGCCACGGAGGTGGTCTGAGCCGCTCACCTGGGCGCTCTACGAGATGGGCAACCGCCGGCGCGCCGCGGATTACCTCCTCGCCATTCAGGATCTCCAGCGTGTCTCGCGACAGGTCGCCCGGTTCTTCGTCGAGTACGATGTGTGGCTCTCGCCGACGCTGGCCGAGCCGCCGCTCCCGCTCGGGAGCTTCGACTCGACGGACGACAACCCGATGCAGGGCATCTTCCGGGCGGCGCAGTTCGTGCCGTTCACGCCGATCTTCAACGCGACCGGCCAGCCGGCGATGTCCGTGCCGCTCCACTGGAACCGGGACAACGTGCCGATCGGCGTGCAGTTCGCCGGCCGGTTCGGCGACGAGGCCACGCTCTTCCGGCTCGCCGCACAGCTCGAGCAGGCCCGTCCGTGGGCCGACCGATGGCCGGCCCTCTAGGGATTCGCGCCGGTGGCTGATCGGCCGTACGACGTCTCGACCTACGGCGAGCGCATCGCCGAAGTGTACGACGACTTGCCGCGGGTGCCCGCCAACACCGAGCGGGCCGTGGAGTTTCTCGCGGCCAACGCCGGGCGCGGGCCGATCCTGGAGCTCGGAATCGGGACCGGTCGTCTCGCGCTGCCGCTGGTGCAGCGGGGCTTCGTGGTAGACGGCATCGACGCCTCGCCCGCCATGGTGGCGCGGCTGCGCGCGAAGCCCGGCGGCGAGCGCGTCACGGTCGCGATGGGCGACTTCGCCGACATGGCGATCGCCGGCCGGTTCTCGCTGATCTTCGTCGCCTTCAACACCTTCTTCGGCTTGCTCACGCAGGAGGCTCAGATCCGCTGCTTCAGGGGCGTCGCCGAGCATCTCACCGACGACGGCCGGTTCGTGATCGAGGCCTTCGTGCCCGATCTGAGTCGATTCACGCACGGGCAACGCGTGGGCGCGACCGACGTCGGCGTCGACGCGGTGCATCTGGAAACGAGCGTCCACGATCCGGTGGCCCAGCGCGTGCGTTCCCAGCAGGTCGTCATCACCGAGCGCGGCGTCCGCCTCTACCCTGTCGAGGTCCGCTACGCCTGGCCGTCCGAGCTCGACCTGATGGCGCGCCTGGCCGGCCTCCGGCTGCGCGAGCGCTGGGCCGGCTGGAGCCGCGAGGCTTTCGGCGCGTCGAGCGGCGCCCACGTGTCCGTCTACGAGCGCGCCGGACAGGAAAGGAACCCATGACCTCCCTCGCCGAACTCGACACACCCGCCGTCACCGTCGACCTCGACATCATGCGGGACAACATCCGGCGCGTGCAGGCCCACCTCGCGCGACACGGCATCGGCAACCGGCCGCACATCAAGACGCACAAGATCCCCGCGATCGGCCGGATGCAGATGGAAGCCGGCGCCATCGGCATCACCTGCCAGAAGCTCGGCGAGGTCGAGGTGTTCGTCGATGCCGGCGTCACCGACGACGTCCTGCTGACCTACAACATCCTCGGGCGGCCGAAGACCGACCGGCTCATGACGCTGGTCAAGCGCGTGCGCCGGCTCGCGGTGGTCCTCGACAACGACGTCGTGGCACGCGAGCTGTCCGAGGCCGCTGCGCGCGCCGGCGCCGACGTGCGCTTCCTGGTCGAGTGCGACACCGGCTTCGGCCGGACGGGCGTGCAGACGCCCGACGAGGCGTTCGACCTCGCGCGCGCGGTCATGCGGCGGCCTCGCATGCACTTCGAGGGGCTGATGACCTTTCCCAACCGCGACCCGAACACGCGTGATTTCTTCGAGCGCGCGCTGGCGCTCTTCAAGCAGGCCGGGATCCCGGTGCCGGTCGTCTCGGGGGGCGGCACGCCCGCGCTCTTCACCGCGCAGAACTTTCCGATGCTCACCGAGCATCGCGCCGGGACGTGCGTCTACAACGACGCGATGGTCGTCTCCACCGGCACCGCCACCTGGGACAACTGTGCGATGCGCGTGCGGGCGACGGTGGTGAGCCGGCCGACCCCGACGCGCGCGATCCTCGACGCCGGCTCCAAGGTGCTCACGTCGGATCTCTACTTCATGAAGGGCTACGGACACGTGATGGAGTATCCCGAGGCGGCCGTCACGGGGCTCTCGGAGGAGCACGGCACCGTCGACCTCTCCGCCTGCGCCGAGCGTCCCAAGGTGGGCGACGTCGTCCACGTCGTGCCGAACCACTGCTGCGTCGTGACCAACATGGTGGACGAGGTCTACGGCGTCAGGAACGGCGCGGTCGAGGTCACCTGGCCGGTGGCGGCGCGCGGCAAGGTGCGCTAGGCGCACACAGAGGAGCACGATGCCCGAGAAGGCGACCATGGACAAAGATCGGAGCGAGCGCGCGGACGCGCTCATCGCGCGGATGAAGCAGGCGCGCGGCTACATCTATCCAGAATGGGAGTTCGCGGCGCGCCAGGATCCGGACTTCGTCGAGGCCTACAACCGGATCTACGAGCTCGGCCTGGGCGAGGGCCGACACGTGTCCGCGAAGGTGCGCGAGTTCATCGCCATCGCGCTCCTCGCCTTCCGCGGCTCCGAGAAGGCCGCGCTCGTCGCGCACATGGAGCGCGCGATGCGCTTGGGCGCCACTCGCGAGGAGCTGTTCGAGGTGCTCGAGACCTGCATGGTTCCGGGCGGCGCTCCGACGTTTCACCGGGGGCTGAGCGCGCTCCTCGACCTCAAGTAGCGCCCCGGGGAGAGAGCGATCATGGCGAACGCCCCGCCGAGCGGAGAAGGCGGTCTCCGTCCGGCGGCCGAACGGGTGCATATCAGGTCAGCGCATACGCGCTGACGACCAGCGCGGCGCAGGCGACGGCGAGGGGCGCCGAGAAGCTGCTGCCGGCGCCGACGACGAGGCTCACGCTGACCGGTCCGGCGATCTGGCCGAGGGCGAAGGCCGAGGTGAGCGCCGCCATCAACCCCGTGGCGCGCACCCCGCCGACGCTGCGCGCCTCCTGCATCCCGGCCATGGTGATCACCATGAACGTGCCGCCGACGAGCAGCGCGGCGAGCATGATGGGAACGATGCCGGACCAGACGATCGGCAGCGCGATGCCAAAGGCCATGACGAGATGACTCGCGACCCAGAGACGGCGGTTGGTGACGACGCTGCGCAGCATCGCGGTGGCCAAGGTCGATCCCATCGCTGCCACGCCGAAGACCGGCCAGGACCAGCCGAAGACGGCCGGGTCGCGAATGACCTGCTTGGCCATGACCGGCAAGAAGGTCGCCGGGATGATATAGGCGAAGCCGAACGCGCCGTAGCAGAGCACGAGCCGGAGCGACTCGCGGTCCCAGGCCATTCCGCGACCCGACGCTCGTTCCGTGCTCGCGCCGGGCGAGTCGGAGCGAGATGCGAACCCGATCCAGATCACGGCGGAGAGCCCGACCGAGAGAAGGCCGAGCACGATCCAGGCGCGGGCCGAGCCGGCGCCGACACGCATGAGCGCGAGACAGAGCCCGCCGGCCAGCGCGATCCCCGTGCCGACGCCCGCGTACACCGTGTTGCTCAGCGCCGGCCGCCCGAGCGACGCGAGGCGCTCGAGGCACCAGGCCGAGACGTAGATCAGCACCCACGCGCTCGCGACGCCCGCGAGCGCGCGCAGCGCGAGCCACGCGGCCGGGTGATGCGCCAGGCCCATCGCGAGGGTCGTGAGCCCGATCGCGACGAGCCCCGCGCGGATCGCCGTCGTCGCACCGATGCGCCACCAGATCACCGACAGCGACCCGGCCAGGTAGCCGACGTAGTTCGCCGACGCGAGCCAGGCCCCCATTGCGATCGAGACGCCGGTGTCCTCCTGCATCATCGGCAGAATCGGCGTGAACGCGAAGCGGCCGATTCCCATGGCCACCGCGAGCGCGACGAGGCCGGCGAGTGCGACGCCGAGCGCCGAGCGGCGTTCCGCCGGGTCGGCGGTCAAGGGCGCGCCCGGCCTGGAGGCTCGGCGAACAGCTCGACCGGCCAGAGCCGACGGCCGAGCGCGTCCGCCTTGAGGAAGCGAAAGCCGGCGCCCGTCGCGTAGAAGTCGTCGACGTCGGTGTCGCCGATGTGGTAGTACGCTGCGGCCGCGAAGCGCGCCTTGACGGTCGCCAGCTCGTGCTTGAGCACCGTGAAGTCGACGGCGATCCGCAGCCGCTCCCAGAGACTCGTCTGATGGCTGATGGGACGGTCCGAGCAGCTGCCGACGACGTAGCCCAGGCGCTTGGCTGTCCGCACCAGCGCGATCGACACGATGCCCGGAGGGTCGCCGACTTCCAGCGTGCCATCGATGTCGAAGCTCACCAGAGTCACCATGGTCGCGAGTCCCAATCACGTGTAGCGTCGAGCTGGTCGCGCGTCAAGTGACAAGCGCCGGCGATCGGCCGGATCGGGCCAATGATTTTGCCGATTCCTCCCGATTGGCCGTTTACCGAGTCCAATCGGACCCCTACACTCACGAGTCGATGCGCGCGCAGACCACGACGCCTCGTACGACGCCGGGCCGCGGCCGGTTGATGACCACGCTGTTCGCGGCGCAGGTGTGCGGAAGCACCGGACACTCGATCGCCATGGCGATCGGCGGCATCATGGCCGCGGGCATCACCGGCACGAACACGTGGTCGGGCATGCCGGTCGCCGTCGGCGCGCTCGGCACCGCGCTCGCGAGCTGGCCGCTCTCGCGGCTGATGGAGCGCTCCGGGCGGCGCCCCGGGCTGGCGCTCGGCTACGGGCTCGCCGTGCTCGGCGCGCTCGTGGCCATGGCGGCGGTGACGACTCGCAGCTTTGCGCTGTTCCTCGGGGGCATGGCGCTCTTCGGCATCTCCCAGACCTCGAACTTGCTCGCGCGCTACGCCGCCGCCGACGTCAGCTCCGGCGCGCAGCGAGGCCGCGCGATGGGGCTCATCGTCTGGGGCTCGAGCGCCGGATCGATCCTCGGGCCGAACTTGATGGAGCCGGCGCTGCGGCTCGCCCGCGCATTCGGTCTGGCACCGGAAGCCAGCGCGTTCCTGATCAGCGTCGCCGGCTACGCGGTGGCAGCGCTCCTCGTCGAGCTCTTCTTGCGGCCCGACCCGCTCGCCGTCGCGCGCCTGCTCCACGAGCGTGTCGCGACCGGTGGCGCGCCCGAACCCGCGCGCGGCCTCGGCGAGATCCTGGCCGACGTCCGCGTGCAGCTCGCGCTGGCGACGCTCACGATCAGTCAGTTCGTCATGATCAGCACGACGTCGACCTCACCGGTCTACCTGCACGACAACGGTCACGCGGTGCAGACCATCGGGCTGGCCGTCTCCCTCCATCTGGGCGGCATGTACGTGGCCTCGCCCCTCTCGGGCTGGCTGTCCGATCGCTTCGGCCGGCTCGCGATGATCGGGGTCGGCGCGCTCGTGATGATCGGCGCCGTGATGCTCGCTGGGCTCGCGCCGGGGAGCGATCGCGCGCTGGTCATCCTCGGGCTCTTCCTCAACGGCGTCGGCTGGAACCTCGCGTTCGTCGCCGGCAGCGCGCTCCTGACCGACGCGCTCTCGCCCGCCGAGCGCGCGTCGACCCAGGGCCTCGCGGATCTGTTCATGGGGCTGATGGGCGCGTTCGGCTCCGCCGCCGGCGGCATGATCCTCGGGGTCTGGGGCTTCACGATCCTCAATACGATCGGAGCCGTCCTGGTGCTGGGCCCGCTCGGCGCCACGCTGCTTCGAAGGCCGGCGCTCGCCAGTCTTTCGACTCCGCGCGGTTGAGGCGCGCCGGGCTCGCGTTCTAGTCGTCGTCGTCCTTGCCGTCGGGCTCGTCGCCGTGACCGTCGCGCTCGTCCCCGTGCGGGTCGGGCGCCGCGATGTCGGGGTCGATGAACATCGCCAGGAGCTGACCCCCCTCGACCAGCTCGGTGTCGGCGCTCGGCTTGTGGGCTTGCACGTCGAGCAGGAACCAGCCCGGGCCCAGGACGTGCGCGGCGTCGATGATGCCCGAGCTTTCTTCGTCCTGGGTGATGAACGCCGGCGTGCTCGCGTTGGCCGGGTCGAAGAACGCCGGGGTGTGATGCGCGACTTCCACGAACTCGCCGGTCGAGATCTGGTAAGCCCGCACCTTGGACACGCGCGCGGTGTTGCCGGGGTCCTCGTCCATCACGAGGCGTCCGAGCCGGTCGATCGTCACGTTGTCGAGCATGCCGTGGCCCATCGCAGGACGAGATGATGGGAATGTGACGAGACGCCGACGACTGTGTGACGAACTGCTGAAGACTGCGCGACGGCGATCGCGACGCGCCGCCCCGGCGCCGCTAGACGACGCGACCGGCGCGCAGCGCGGCGATCTCCTCCCCGCTCAGGCCGAGCACCTGCGAGAGGATCTCGTCGGTGTGGCTGCCGAGGGCCCCGCCGGCGTGCGTGACGCGTCCGGGCGTGAGCGAGAGCTTGGGCACGACGCCGGGCTGAGGCAGCGTGCCGATCCCGTCGGCCGGCACGTCGACGATCATCTGGCGGGCGCGGTAGTGCGGGTCGGCGAAGATGTCGGCCATGCTCATGATCGGCGAGTGCGGGATGTCGGCGCCCTCGAGCTCGGCGAGCGCCTTCACGAAGGGCCGCGCCGCGAACCACTTCGTCATCAGGTCGAGGATGACCGGAATGTGCTGCGGCCGCTCGGCGGCGGAGGCGAAGCGCGGGTCGCGCGGGAGCTCGGGCTGTCCGATCATCGCGCAGAGCCGCTCGAAGAGATGCTGCGCCGGCGCCGTGAAGACGATCCACTTGCCGTCCTGCGTCTCGAACGCGCCGCCCGGCCAGCCCGAGTGCTGCAGGCCGCCGCGCTCGCGGACGATGCCCTGCCGGCCATAGAGCGTCGCGGTGAACTCCATGATGCGGAAGGCCGACTCGTAGAGCGCGGCGTCGATCCACTGTCCCTCGCCGGTCGCATCGCGGTGGCGGAGCGCGGCCATCACGCCGAACGCCGTGAAGAGTCCGGTCAGGTAGTCGGGATACACGGGTGTGGGGCGCGCGGGCGGCCGATCGGCCGGCCCGTTCACGTACCACGTGCCGCCGAACGCCGACCCGATCGCGGCGTAGCCGGGCCCTTGATTCAGCGGACCGGTCTGGCCGAAGGCGGTGATCCGCGCCATCACGAGGCGTGGGTTGATCGCGCGCAGCGCTTCCCAGCCGAGTCCCCAGCGCTCGAGCACGCCCGGGCGAAAGTTCTCGAGGACGACGTCGCAGTGCGAGACCAGCCGCCGCACGATGTCCTGGCCCTTCGGCAGGTGCAGGTCGAGCGTCATGAGCTTCTTGTTGCGGTTGTCGGCCGCGAACCAGTACTCGCAGCCGTCCTCGGTCGGGCCCAGGCGCCGGAGGTCGTCGCCGCGGCCGGGCATCTCGGTCTTGATCACCTCGGCGCCGAACTCGGCCATCAGCGCGCCGCAGAACGGGCCGGCGACCACCTGGGCGAGCTCGAGCACCCGGATTCCCTCCAGCGGGAGTCGAGGCTCTGTCATGGAGCGGCAGTCTACCCGTTCGGGGTCGCGTCCGCCAACCGCGCGAGACCTACCGACCGGTAGCTGGGCGCCCGCGGCGGGCTACCGCGGCGGCGCGTCTTGTCCTACCATGGCTTTGCGCCGATCCGCGCGCCCACGGCGGCAACGGACGGCGATCGAGGAGGAGTTGAGCATGGCCAGCGTAGCGCCGGCAGGGTTGAAGGGCCTGGTCGACGTCGAGCGCGGGATCATCAGCCGCGAGATCTTCGTGAGCGAGGAGATCTACCGGCAGGAGCTCGAGCGGGTCTTCGCCCGCGCCTGGCTCTTCATCGGCCACGAGAGCCAGATCCCGAAGCCGGGCGACTATCTCACGTCGTCGATGGGCGAGGAGTCGGTCATCCTGTGCCGCGACCGCACGGGACGGATCCGCGTCTTTCTCAACTCGTGCCGGCATCGCGGCATGAAGGTGTGCCGTTACGACGAGGGCAACACGGTCGAGTTCCAGTGCCCGTACCACGGCTGGAGCTACGGCACCGACGGCGCGCTCGTCGGCGTGCCGTTCGCCAAGGACGCCTACGGCGCGCAGCTCGACCGGAGCCAGTGGGGGCTCGTCGAGGTCGCCCGGCTGGAGAACTACAAGGGCACGATCTGGGCGACGTGGGACGCCTCCGCGCCGCCGTTCTCAGACCATCTCGGCGGCTACAAGCTATATCTCGATCTCCTCCTCGATTCGTGGGACGGGCGCGAGGGCGGCACCGAGGCGATCGGCGGCATCCACAAGTGGCTCATCCCCTGCAACTGGAAGTTCCCGGCCGAGAACTTCTCGGGTGACCGCTATCACGGCGTGAGCCACCGCTCGGTCGACATGGTGGGCATCGGCCCCAGCGGCAAGGGCCGCCGCGACGTGCAGGAGCGCAACGAGGCGCGGTGGCTCGACGTCTCGTTTCCGGAGCTCGGCCACTCGATGATCGCGTTCCTCCGCAAGCACGACTCGCCGCTCGCGCCGGCGTACCAGGACGCGCCGATCGTCGCGGACTATTTCCGGCGCTGCGAGGAAGAGCGCAGGCGCCGCCGCGGCGAGTACTGGCGACTCATGGGCGGGCCCGGCACGATGTTCCCCAACGTCTCGCCGCTGGCGCGGCAGCCGCGCACCCTGGCGGTGTGGCAGCCGCGCGGGCCGCACCAGACCGAGTGCTGGCGCTGGTATTTCGTCGACGCCGACGCGCCGGCCGAGGTGAAGGACTTCCTGCGCCACTACTACATCCGCTATTCGGGGCCGGCGGGGCTGACCGAGCAGGACGACATGGAGAACTGGAACTACGCTCACAAGGCGAGCCGCGGCACCATCGCGCGCCAGTACCCCTACAGCTACGAGATGGGTCTCGGCCGCGCCACGGGCGCCTTCGAGGACCACGGCCTCAAGCTCCCCGGCGCGATCAGCGACGTGACGCAGGCCAACGCGAGCGAGCACAACCAGCGCGGGTTCTACACCCGCTGGCGCCAGTTCATGGAGGCCGATAGCTGGGCCGGGCTGATGCCCTCGTGAGCGGGGAGGCGCGCGGCGACATCTAGCCTGAGGATCGCAGGTGCTCGAGCAGGAATCCGACGACCTCTGAGGCATAGGCGGCCGGGTCGAACGACAGGAAGTCCTGGTGACGGGCACCGTCGACCACCCACAATCGCTTTGGTGGCGCGGCCGCCTGGAAGAGCTCCTGGGACTCGGGCAGCGTCGTATGTCGATCTCTCGAGCCCGCCACCACCAGGACCGGTGCGCCAAGACGGGGAATCGAGCGAATCGGCTCGAGGTCCCGCGGGGAGACTTGGAGCCGTGGCCGCAGCTGGACCAGCAGCACTGGCGCGAGAAGAGGTGCGAGTGGTCCCAGCCTGATGCGGATCCTATTTTCGATCGCGCCCGCGACGCGGGGATACACGGCTTCGAGTACGACCGCGTCGAACCCCGACGGTTGCGGGCCCAGGAGGACCGCCGCCCCGCCGAGGGAACAGCCGATCACGCCGATTCGACGACCGGGCACCGAGCGCTTGAGCCACTCGAACGCGGCGCGGACGTCACCGGCCTCGCGCGCGCCCACCGTGATTGCAGCGCCCGGAGTCTCGCCGTGGGCTTGAAGATCGATGAGGAGGACGGAGAATCCGCGGCTCGACAGCAGCTTGGCCCGGCCCACCATCGACGAGCGATCGGCGCGGATCGCGTGTAGAAGCAGAACGACCGGAGAACCGCCGCCTTGATCGAGCCACCAGGCGGCGATAGCGTGTCCCGATCCGGGAATCGCAACCGCCTGAGCCTGAAGGTCGGGGGGCAGCGGAACTGGATGGTTCACGGGCCTGACGAGCCGCGAACCCAGCAGCCATGAGGTCGTAGCGCCCACCACGAGCATCCCCAGAGCCAGCGCGATGAGTGGGCGCGTTCGGACCCGTCGCAAGATCATCCGGTCGGTGATTCACAGGCGCGCGTCGTGGACTACCCGGTCACCCAGCCGTACCAGCGATGGCTCGGGGCAACTCCCTCCTCGAGATACGCCATCTTCATGCGGGACAGGTAGTCCTTCGGGATCTCGTTGCGCTTGGCGGTCACGTCGATGCCGAAGACGCGGGCGGCATTCAGCCCGAAGATCTGCTCCTTCTCGCCGCGGGTCAGCGGCGCGTAGTGGAACTTCTCGACGAGCGCGGCGGGCATCTCGAAGCGGCGGAACGCCTCGATCTGCCACTGCGGCGTCCCGTACCAGATCGAGTCGGTGCCCCACAAAACGTGATCCGCCCCGAAGGCGGCGATGATCTGACCGAGCAGGTGGGCGCACGTGGTGGGATTGGTCGTCACGAGCTGCCCGAACGTCGAGCCGAGCTCCATGTAGATGTTCTTGAATCCCGCCGGCTTCACCATCTGACAGAACTCGGTCGTCCACGGCACGTCGCCGGCTTGTGTGCCCGCCGACACGTTGAGCAGCCCCGCGTGGTAGACGAGGAAGTCGATGTCGGGGAAGTCCCTGGCCGCCTTGATCAGGTCGCGCGGATGGTTGTAGTCCGCGACCGGCCCGAGCGGCAGCCCCTTGTGGACGCAGAAGCGGCGCACACCGGTCTTGCGCGCCTTCTCGAGCATCGGATACGCGATCTTCTCGTCGTCCAGGAACCAGCCGTGGTCGAATCCCTTGGCGGCGGCGCCGGTGTACGCCTTCCAGGCGTCGACCTTGAGCGTGGCCGCCTGCTGGTCCATGAAGTCGAGATCGGCCTGGCCGAGCTGCGGCGAGACGAGCCCGTGGGCGAGCATCCGGCGCGACTGTGTGACGCGGTTGATCTCGTCGCGGATGTGCGTCATCTCCTTCGGCGGCACGACCGCCTCTTGAGGATACGGCCCGGGCGGCGTCGAGATGAGCCCGATCGACGTCTCGCTGTCGAGGAAGACCTCCTTGACCATGTTCTCCCAGGAAAGATCGGCCAGGGTGCCGCGATCCGGCTCGAGCTTCGGGTTCAACCGGCGCGACCGTCGGCGTAGCCCGAGGAGCGCCTGCTTCGAGACCGCGCCCTTGCGGCTTGCCTCGGCATTCGTCGGGTCGTAGCCCGCGCTGACGTAGTGCAGCTGCACGTCGAAGATGAAGAACGGCGAGCCGCTCCGTTCCTGGAACGCCACGGGGTCCGCGGCCTCGACCGGGAGCACGTCGAAGAAGCGGCCGAAGACCGAGTTCATCGCCAGGAGCGAGGCCGCCATGCCGGTGCCGCGGCTCAGGAACTGCCGGCGGCTCAGACCGAGCCGCGGCGCCTGTCGCGCCGCCTCGGCGAGGATCCGATCCTCCACTTGCCGTTGCGCCGGCGTTTGCGGGATCGGCGGAAACTCCTCGTTGGACACGAGCCGCGTCGGGATCGGCACGGCGCTGCAGAGCCCCTGGCGCATACCCGGGCGGACCCGAAAGCCGTAGCGGTTCCGATCACTCATGCTGGCCTCCTCGGTTGGCTCCGACGCGGGCCCGCCGTCACAATCGCTTCTTCGAGCCCTGGGGCTTGACGCGCTCGCCGAGCGTGAGCCCGAAGCCGTCGCCGCGCCTCGGGCTCTGCTGCATGTACGCCTGCGTCTCGGCCTGCTCCTCGCGCGCGAGGGCCTGGGCGTGCGAGAGGCGGATGCGCCGGCCGCCTTCCTCGATCGCGAGCACGAGCACCTTGATCTCGGTGTCCGCGGGGAAGGTCTTGCGGGGATCGGCGCCGCGGCTCAGCGAGAGCTCTCCCGTAGGCACGAGCCCTGTCTGCCCGGGCCCGAGCCGCACGAAGACGCCGAACGACTCGTGGCGCTCGACCGTCCCGGTGAGCACCGCGCCCACCTCGACGAGCGACTCCATCTGCTGACCGAGCTCGGCGCCCTCGGGCGCCAGGGCCAGCGCGATGCGGCGCTTCTCTCGATCGATGCTGACGATCAAAACCGTGATCTCCGCGCCGTTGGCCGCGGACTCCCGCAACGCCCCCTGACGGCTTCGCGGAATCTCTGTGATGTGCAGGAGGCCGTCGACACCCGGCAGGAGCTCGACGAAGACGCCGAAGTCGGTCGAGCGGACCGCGCGCCCGCGCACGACCTGCCGCTCGCGCAGTCGTCCCGCTACTGCGGTCCACGGATCGCCCTCGAGGGCCTTCAAGCTGAGCGAGATCCGGCCCTTCTCCTGGTCGATCCTGAGCACCTTGACGGTCACGGCGTCACCGACGCGCAGGAGGTCGGCCGGACGACTCACGCGCGAATGGGACAGCTCCGACAGAGGCACGAGCCCCTGCACGCCGCCCAGGTCGACGAACGCGCCGAAGTCCGCGAGCGACGCGACGGTGCCGGCCAGCACCGCGCCCGGCAGGATCTTCTTCCGCGTCTCCTCGGCCGCCTCAGCGGCGTGCTCCTCCAGCAGGCGCCGGCGCGAGAGCACCAGATTGCGCCCGTTCTCGCTGAAGGTCGTGACGCGGAACTCGAGCACCCGGCCGACGTACTCCTCCGTGGTCTCCACGCGGCGCAGGTCCATCTGCGAGAACGGACAGAAGCCCCGCAGGCCGCCGACCGTGACCTCGTAGCCACCCTTGATCACGGCCGCCACCTTGCCCTCGACCGGGATGCCGGTCTGCGCCGCCATGGCCAGCGCCTGCCGGGCCTGGGCGCCCTGGCGCAGCTTGTGCGAGAGCCGGATCTCATCGCCGGTCGACACCACGGTCGCTTCGACCTCGTCGCCGACGGCCACGCGGAGCTTGCCCTCGCCGTCGGTCAGCTCGGCGCGCTCGATCCAGGCTTCGCCCTTGCCCCCGACGTCGACGAACACGCTTTCGGCCGAGATCTGGATGACGCGCCCTTTCACGACCTGCCCGATCTCGAGCACGGGCCGGGCGGATTCACGGGCGAACAGGGTCGCGAAGTCCTCGGCGTCGCTCATGCTTCCACCCTAGGCGGGCGTTCTCGGGAGGTCAAGACGGATCGAGCCGCGTGTACGGGCCCCGGTCATCCCGGAAGAAGAGTGGTCCCCCGACATGGGATCTGCGAATATTGTGGACCGAGATCAAAGCTGGAGGGCACATGACCGCGCGTGGAATCCGAGCAGTCCGAGAGCACCTGGCGAAGCTTCCCCCGTCGAGCTCACTCACCCTGGCGGAGCGCCGAGCCCAGTACGATCGCGCCGAGCGCGTCTTCCCAACCCCGGCCGACGTGGCGGTGGAGACCGTGGAGGCGCCGGAGCGGCCCGCCGAGTGGCTCACGCCGCCGGCCGCCCGAGCCGACGCGGTGGTGCTCTACTTCCACGGCGGAGGCTACGCGATCGGCTCGCCCCGCTCGCACCGTCATCTCGCCGCCGCCATCGCGCGAGCGGCCGACACCCGCGTGCTGCTCCTCGACTACCGCCTGGCGCCGGAGCATCCCTTCCCGGCCGCGCTGGACGACGCCCTCGCGGCCTACCAGTGGCTGCTGGCGCGCGGCATCACGCCCGGCCGGATCGTCCTCGGCGGCGACTCCGCGGGCGGCGGTCTCACCGTCGCGACGCTCCTCGCGCTCCGCGACCGGGGGCTCCCGCGGCCGGGCGGCGGCATCTGCATCTCGCCCTGGGTCGATCTCACGTGTAGCGGCGCCAGCTACGCCACCAAGGCCGGCGCCGACCCGATCGTCACGCGCGACGGCGTCGAGGCGATGGCGCAGGCGTATGTCGGGACGGGCGACCGCAAGGCCCCGCTCGTCTCTCCGCTCTACGCCGATCTAAAAAATCTCCCGCCGCTGCTCGTCCAGGTGGGCAGCGACGAGGTGCTGCTCGCCGACGCGCTCGGTCTCGGCGCCCGGGCGCGCGCGGCCGGGCTCGACGTCGAGGTCGAGGAATGGCCCGCGATGATCCACGTCTGGCACTGGTTCTGGCCGATGCTGGACGAGGCCGAGAAGGCCATCGCGGGTATCGGCGACTTCGTCCGCGCGCGCATCGGCTGAGCGACAGACTCGGGGGCGCGGACGAGAGAGTTTCCGCGATGCGCGCCAGCGGTTCCGGCGAGCCGCCCTCCGAAGTGACCGGCCGCGAGCCTTTCGCGGTGGTTGCCACGGTGCTCCTGCTCTTGCTGGCCATCGCCGCGTGGGCCCACGTTCTGGTTTCGCCGATGGGGCCCGACGACATGGCGGGCATGGAGATGGCGATGACACCATCGGTCACCGACGGCGCGGCCTACGTGGCGGCGTGGGCCGTCATGATGACCGCGATGATGCTGCCGAGCGCTCTGCCCATGATCGGCCTCTACGCCGCGACTCAGCGGAACGCGGGGAGCACCGCGTTGAAGGCGATCCGGGTCGGGATGTTCGCCCTCATGTACCTCGGGCTCTGGGCCCTCACGGGCATTCCGATCTACTTCGCGAGCGCCACCCTCAACGCCGTCAGCGGTGCCGTGCTCGCCTACGTCGTGGCCGGCGTGCTCGTGCTCGCCGGGCTCTTCCAGCTCTCGCCGCTCAAGCAGGTGTGCCTGCGTCACTGCCGGAGTCCCCTCGGGTTCCTGTTCGGCCACTGGCGCGAGGGCTGGCAAGGCGGTCTGACGATGGGCCGGGCCCACGCGCTGTACTGTCTGGGCTGCTGCTGGGCGCTCATGGTGGTGCTGGTCGTGGCCGGCGCGATGGGGCTGCTCTGGGTCCTGCTCATCGCCGCCGTCGTGGCGGCGGAAAAGCTTCTGCCGCGGGGTGAGTGGATCGCGCGAACGACGGGCGTCGCGCTCATGCTCCTCGGCATCGCCGTCGCCGTTCGGCCCAGCCTCGCCACCATGCTGAGAGCCGCCACCCACTCGATGTAAGCGTCCCCTGGGCTGCACGCGAGGCGTACTTGATGTACGTTGAGCGTGCAGAGGAGGACGTGATGGCCAACGTGAAGTGGCAGATCAGCGGCGAATACTGCGAATCCTGCAGCTGTGACTCCGTCTGCCCATGCCCCACGTCCGGGCTCGCGGCCCGACCGACCAGGGGGTTCTGCGACGCGGGGCTTGTGTTCCGCGTCGATCGCGGTCAATACGGGAACACCAGGCTCGACGGCTTGAGCTTCGCCGTCCTGCTGCACACGCCCGGTCCGATGATTCAGGGCAACTGGACCGTCGGACTCATCCTGGACGAGCGTGCCTCCAAGGAGCAGCGCGACGCGCTCACGACGATCGCGAGCGGCCAGGGTGGTGGTCCGATGGCCGCGGTCGCGCCCCTGATCAGCAATTTCGGGGGCGCCGAGGCGAAGCCGATCAAGTTCGAGATGAACGGCCTGCGCCGATCGGTGACGATCCCGGGCACGCTCGACATCGCAATCGAAGGCATCCCCGGCGCCAAGCCCGACGAGCCGATCTACTTCGACAACGTGGGGCACCCGGCGGCGCGTCGGCTCGCGCTCGCGAAGGCCTCCCGCGCCCACATGCACGGGTTCGGTATCAACTGGGACGACACCGCGGGCCGCAACAACGGCCACTTCGCGCCGTTCGCCTGGAGCTCGAGCTAGCCCTCACCAGCTCCGATCACGTGCGGCGGGCGAGCTCGCCGACCGCGCGGTACGCCTGATCAATGGCCGCGTCCGCGTAGGCGTACGCCGCGGCATCCGCGTTGGCGATCGCGATACGACCGAACCGCTGTCGCGCGGCCACGCACGGCAAAGGTCCGCCGTCGATCCAGAACGGATCCCAGAGCGAGTTGTACTGGTACGCGTAGCCGTGCGGCCAGCGGTTCACCGTGAGCGCCAGGATGTCCCGCGACGCGTCGAAGCCGCCGTCTCCCAGCATGCGCGCGAGCTGCGCGCGCACCTTCTGCTCGAACGTGCCGAACGTCGTCGTGAGCAGCTCCTGGCGGCCGACTCGGTGCTGCTCACGCGCCGGGAGTCCGGGGCGGCACGGCGTGCGCATCATCTGCACGACGATCGGCTCGTCGGGCCGCCGCGATGGCCGATAGCTTCCGACGCGGACAGGGAGGTCAAGGCCCACCGACGTGTGGAAGCTGCCCGGGCAGTGGGCCTGGCTGACCCGCACCGCGTGGAAGCTCTCCCAGCTCCGCAGCACCACGTTCGTGTACACGATCGGCACCTTCGTCGCGTAGGCGAGCGCCTCGCGCTGCGCCCGGGGCAGCCCCGGACAGAGAAATGGGATCACGCCGCTCCAACAGGCCAGGACACAGCTCGGGGCCCGCACTCGCTGGAATCTTCCGGCACGCACGTAGTCGACTTCCACGTCCGATGCCTCGCCGGCCTGGCGCGCGCGCACCACCGTGCTGTTCAGTCGCAGGCGCGCCGGTCCCGGTTCATCGAGCCGCGTGTAGTCGACGCGGGCCAGCGCGACGTCGTCGGCGCCTCGGCCCGGGACGGCGCGCGGGATGAGTCGCTGGACCAGGAGCCGCGCGATGGTCGCGTTGCCGTCGGGGAAATGCAAGAACGGTGACCGTGGACCCGGGCGCGCATCCAGCCCCATGCCCGGGCCCTCCGTCGATTCGAGCTTCATCCCCGCGAAGCCGGGAAAGCCGAGACCCCACGCATCGAGCGCTGAGACTGCGTCGATGCCCACGCCGTAGAGCGAGTGCGGCCGCGCCTGGAAGAGCGGGAGCACGTCGGGATGGCACCCGGCGCTCTTCAGCAAAAAGTCGGCGTAGCTCGTGCGCGCGAGCCGCGCTTTCTTATCGCGGTCGTCGAGCCGGGGAAGATAGTCGGCGGGCGCTTTGAAGAGGCGCTGGATGTCGCGCTTGGCCGCCTCGGACAGCGGGGCGTTGGTCAGAAACGCGGCGAATGGATCGGCCTGACCCATCGCGGACGTCGCTCCGCCCAGCTCGGCAATTCCGCCCGGCGCGGGCACGAGGCGGTCGACGCCGAACGTCTCGCGGTCGAAGAAGATCGCCGGGGTCATGCCGAGGCCGCGGTACAGGCCGCGCTCGAACATGCGCGCCCAGCGTGTGACGTCGATCCCCAACTCGGACACGAGGGCGCTCGCGACGGCGCTGTAGGGCGCCGGACTGTCGATCGCAAACGCACCGCCATAGCCGATCAGCGTGCGCCCGCCGACCCGGAACTCATTGCGCCGCGCGTGGCCGCCGAAATCGTCGTGGTTGTCGAGAACGAGGACGCGCGCTGACGACGGACCGGCGGCCTTGCGAAAGAACCAGGCCGCGGCCAGCCCGCTGATGCCCGCGCCGACCACGATCAGATCGTAGCGTTCGCCCGTGTCGGCTGGCACCCCAGCCCTCGCCCAGAACGATCCGTCGCGCAGCGCATGGGCGACTTCGAACGAGCCGTCGTGGCTGCCTCGCAGACCGGTAAGCCCGGGCGGATATCGTGCGGCACCGGCCTCGTCGAGGCCGCGGCCGAACGCGGGGCGCGATGAGAGCAGGGCGCCGCCCACGCTGAGCGCGATGCCGTTCAGGAAGTCGCGGCGGGCGAGCCGGCTCAAGGGACGTGCCGCGTCAGGAACTGCCGGACGCCGGTCAGCGTGTTCCCGGACCGGAGTCCGTGTCGGACAGGACGCGACTCACCGCCGCGTGCGCCATGATCACGTCCGGGGAGTCTTGCAGCGCGAGGTGGTATTTGTCCTGAAAGTCTGCGCCCACTCCGGACTTCAGGAGTCGGTAGGTCTCGCGGAACGCGCTCTGGACGCTCTGGGGTGGGAGCGGCTCGTCGGCATCAACGACCTCGTCGATCTTCGCGATCATCGCCGAGAGCGAGCGCAGCCACGAAAACTGCTCGTCGTGGAGCAAAAGGTGCAGGAGCTGGCGCGAGGCCACCGATCCGTGGCGCTCCTCATAGGCGCGGCGCTCACGGTCGAGGAGAACTCCGTGAAGGCTCAGCAGCCGACTGCTGAGCACGCGCATGCGGTCACGGTCCGGATCCACGATCAACCCTGCCTCTTACGTTTGGACTATATGTCCAATAGAATACTTGGACATCGGGAAGTTCGTCGAGTCGGACGCGGGGGCCGCCGTACTCGGCGGTCCGCTGGTGTCGGTTGGCCTACTTCTTCCCCGCCCTGACAATCATCGCGCAGCCCCGTGGCGGGCGACGGCGCTGAGACTTCAGCCTGAAGCGATCGGCATCTCCTGCCCAGGGCTGATCTCACCCTTGGCGGCTGCTACGGCGGGTTCCTTCAGCGCCAGGCTCGCCACGACCTCGACCAACGTATCGACAATGCAGGCTCGTTGTGGAGCATTCGGACCATTGTTTCTCTTTGAACTCGAAGGATAGAGCACTCGGTCATCGTGGTCGCCGTGGCCATGCGAAGCGGCTGTCCCGCGAGGCTTCCTTCGCCAAAGAAGTCCCCGTTCCCCAAGATTGCGACGACCGCTTCCTTCCCGCGCCCGGAGAGGACCGTCAGCTTCACCTTGCCCCTCTCGAATCGACCCCCCAATTCCGGCGCTGGGGTCCACCACCCTCACGCCTCGTGAGTCGGGTCAGACGAGCTCGGCTTCGAGCTCGCCGACGCTCGCCGCCACGATGTCCACGAGCCGGTCGACCTCCTCGCGCGTGATGCAGAGCGGCGGCGCGAGCCTCACGACCTGACCGCGCGCGTAGACGATCGCACCGCGATCCCACGCCATGCGGTCGAGCCTGGCCACCTTGCTCTTGTCGAGCGGCCGGCCGGAGCCGTCGGGCTCGACCAGCTCGGCGCACACGAGGAGCCCGCGCCCCCTCACCTCGCCGACGATCCGCTTCTTGCCCACCGCCTGCTGGAGCCCGTCGCGGAGCCGCGCGCCCATCGCCTCGGCGTTCTCGATCAGGCGGTCCTTCTCCATGATCTGGATGTTGGCCAGCGCCGCCGCGCACGCGACCGGGTGCGCGGCGTACGTGCCGGGGTGCACGTTCTCCTCCTTGGCGTCGTCAGGGAACGCGTCGGCCAGCCGGCGCCGCGCGATGGCCGCCGAGAGCGGGATGTAGCCGGACGTGATGCCCTTGGCGACCGTCATCAGGTCGGGAACGACGCCGTCGTGCTCGACCGCGAACCACCGTCCGGTGCGGCCGAACCCGGTGATGACCTCGTCGGCGATCATCAAGACGTCGAGCTCGTCGCAGACGGCGCGCACGGCGGAGAGCCAGCCGATCGGCGGCATGATGAAGCCCCCCGACGAGATGACCGGCTCCATGATCACGGCGGACACCGTCTCCGGCCCTTCCTTGACGATCGCCTCGCGGAGCTCGCGCGCGCGGCGCGTGACCAGCTCCTCGTCGGTGCCGGCGCCGCGATCGCGGTACGGGTATGGCGGCGTCACCTTCGCGAAGCCCGGCACGTGCAGATCGGTGTACGCCTGCGTCAGGTGCGGCAGCCCACAGACGGCGAAGGTGCCGGTCGTCCCGCCGTGGTAGCCGCCCTGGAGCGAGATGACCTTGTGCTTGCCGGGCTCGCCAGAAGCAAGCCAGTAGTGGCGAGCCATCTGCATCGCGCGCTCGTTGGCCTCGGCCCCGCTGACCGCGAAGAACGAATAGTCGAGGTCGCCCGGCGTCAGCGAGGCGATCTTGGCCGCCAGCTCGGCGGCCGGACGGTTCGAGAACTGGCGAGTCGTCGGATAGTAGGCCAGGCGCACGGTCTGCTCGGCGATCGCCTCGGCGATCTCGCGCCGGCCGTGACCCACGTTGACGACCGCGAGACCGGCGAAGCCGTCGATGAGCTTCTTGCCGCGCTCGGTCCAGACGTAGACGCCCTCGGCGTGCTCGATCACCAGCTCCTCGTCGGCGAGCCAGGGATGGTCCTGCGTCTTGTGGGTCCAGAGGTGCCGGATCGCGTCGCCGCTCGTGGCCATGGGTTGCCTCCCCTCTCTGGCCCGATGCTATCATCTCGCGCGTGTTCATCGTCGGGATCGACGTCGGCGGCACGTTCACCGATCTGACGGCCGTCGACGACGCGACCGGTCGGGTCGTCGTCACCAAGGTCCCGTCCGAGCCGCGGAACGAGGCGGCCGCAGTCCTGGCCGGCCTCGAGGCCCTGGGCATCGCGGGCCGCGACGTGCGGCGGCTCGTCCACGGCACGACCGTCGGCACCAACGCGGTGCTCGAGCGCCGGGGCGCGCGCGTCGCAATTCTCACGACCGCCGGCTTTCGCGACCTGATCGAGATCGGCCGCACCAAGCGCAACATCCCGGCGCTCTTCGTGCCCACCTTCGTGCGCCCCAAGCCGGTCGTCGAGCGCAAGCACCGCTTCGAGGTCGTCGAGCGGCTGGCGGCCGACGGCGCCGTACTGGTTGCACTCGATGCGACGAGCGTCGAGCGCGCGCTCGACGCCGCGGCGGCCTCGGGCGCCGAGGCGCTCGCCGTCTGTCTGCTTCACGCGTACCTGAATCCGGCCCACGAGCGCGCGGTGGCCGACCTCGCGAAGGGACGCTACCCGCGGCTGCCCGTGTCGTGCTCGGCCGACGTCGTCGCCGAGTATCGCGAGTTCGAGCGCTTCTCCACGACCGTGCTCAACGCGTATCTGCAGCCGATCATGGATGGCTATCTGGCCGGGCTCGAGGAGCGGCTGCGCGCTACCGGCTACGCGCACGGCGTCCTCACCATCGCCTCGAGCGGCGGCACGATGACGACGGAGACGGCGCGCCGGCTGCCGATCAAGACGATCTTCTCGGGGCCCGCCGGCGGCGTGAGCCAGGCGTGCTTCGTCGGCGAGGTCGCCGGCGTGCGCGACTTCATCACCTACGACATGGGCGGCACCTCGACCGACGTGTGCCTGGTGCGCGATCTCGCGCCGCTGACGACGTCCGACGGCATGCTCGGCGCGTTTCCGGTCAAGGTCCCCCAGCTCGACATGCACAGCGTCGGCGCGGGTGGCGGCTCGCTCGCGTGGCTCGACGTCGACGGAAGCCTGAAGGTCGGCCCGCGCAGCGCCGGCGCCTCGCCGGGACCGGTCGCGTACGGCCTGGGCGGCACCGAGCCGACCGTGACCGACGCCAACGTGGTGCTCGGCCGCATCGGGGCGAGGAAGCGCCTTGGCGGCCGCATCGCGATCGACGCGGCGGGCGCGCTCCGCGCGGTCGCCGAGCTGGGCACCCGCGTCGGGCGCGCGATGACCGTCGAGGCGCTCGCCGAGGGCATCGTCACGATCGCCGTAGCGCGAATGACCTCGGCGATCCGCGAGATCTCGATCCAGCGCGGCCACGACCCGCGCGATTTCACCCTGATCGCCTTCGGCGGCGCCGGGCCGATGCACGCCCTCGCGCTGGCCCAGGAGATCGGGATCCCCCGCGTGCTGGTGCCCCGCCATCCCGGCAACTTCTCGGCGCTCGGCCTGCTCGCCTCGCAGATCAAGCACGACGACGTCAGGACGCGCGTCGGCCCGCTGCGGGAGCAGCGCGGCGTGGCGCTCGAGCTGTTCGGCCAGATGGAGGTCGCGGCGCGCCACCAGCTCGCCCTGGAAGGCTTCGCCGCGCACGAGCAACGCCTCGTTCGCTCGCTCGATCTGCGCTACCACGGCCAAGCGTTCGAGCTGAACGTGGCGGTTGGCGAGGCGGGCGCGCACGACCTGGACCTCGACGCGATCGAGGCGGCCTTCCACCGGCAGCACCTCGGGGCCTACGGCCATTCGAGCCCCGGTGCCGCGATCGAGCTGGTCAACGCGCGGCTGACGGCCTACGGTCTCGTTCCGCGGCCTTCCGGCGCGCGCTACCGCGGTGCGGGCGGCTCGCTCGACGGCGCGCTGGTCGAGCGCCGCACCGTGTGGTTCGACGGCGCGCCGCACGACTGTCCGGTCTGGGAGCGCGAGCGGCTGCCCGAGCGGGCTTCGCTGGCGGGTCCCGCCATCGTCGAGGAGTTCGGCGCCACGACGATCCTCCCGCCGGGCTGGGGCGGCGCCGTCGACGCGCACGGCAATCTGCGCTTCGAGCGGGAGACCCGCGCGTGATCGATCCGATCACTCTCGAGGTGCTGCGCGAGGCGCTCGTCTCGATCGTGCGCGAGATGCGCGTGACCCTCGTACGTACCGCGTACTCGTCGATCCTCTACGAGGGGGAGGACTTCTCCTGCGTGCTCATGGACGGCCGGGCGCAGATCGTCGCCATGTCGAAGGGCCAGGATCATCCGCTCCACATCGTGCCGGTCGGCTGGTCGATGAGGGCCGTGCGCGAGAAGTTTGGCGACGACATCCATCCCGGCGACATCTTCCTGCACAACGAGCCCTACACCGGCGGGACTCACCTCAACGACGTCGCGATGATTTATCCGCTCTTTTCGCCCGACGGCGGCATGTTCGTGTTCCCCGTCGTGCGTGCTCACTGGGGCGACGTCGGCGGCATGAGCCCGGGTAGTCTCTCAGGCCGTGCGACCGAGATCTTTCAGGAGGGCGTGCGCATCCCGCCGATCCGGATCGTGGATCGCGGCCGTCCGAACGACGCCGCGCTTGATCTGATCTTCAGCAACATGCGTGGCCCCCGCGAGCGGCGCGGCGACTTTCAGGCGATGCTCGGCACCTGCCGGAAGGCCGCCGAGCGGATCGAAGAGCTGGTTGGACGCTACGGTAGCGCGACGATCCGCGACGCCGTCGCCGAGCTGATGGATCGCGCCGAGGGCCGCATGCGCCACGCCATCCGCGGGCTGCGCGCCGGCGACTACGTCTACGAGGCTCACCTGGAGGCCGGCACCGAGCGGCTCGAGCCGCTCACGGTGCGCGCGAAGGTTACCGTCGCCGGCGATACCATCACGGTCGACCTCGCAGGCACTTCGCCGCAGACGCTCGGCCCGACCAACGTCGGCCCGGCGATGGCGCCGACGGGCGCCTTCACGATCATCAAGTCGTTCCTCGATCCCGGCGCCGACGTGAACTCGGGCGCTTTCCGGCCGCTGACCGTGATCACGCCGCCGGGCACGATCGTGAACGCCAACCCGCCCGCGCCGTGCGGCGGCATGGTCGAGGTGAAGTACTGCGTGGAGTCGGCCGTGATGGGCGCGCTCGCCCAGGCCCTCGACGGCAAGATCGCCGGCGACCTCAAGGGCGGCGGCAACCACTGCTACGTCGGCGGCCCGCATCCGCGCACCGGCGAGACGTTCATCTTCTACGAGTACCCGGCAGGCGGCACCGGCGGCTTCGACGGCGGCGACGGCAGCAACACCGTGCGCGCGTGGACCGAGAGCGACATGACGACGCTTCAGCCAATCGAGGCGGTCGAGCAGCTCTATCCCGTGCGCATCGAGCGCACCGCGCTGCGCGAGGACTCCGGCGGGCCGGGCCGCTGGCGGGGCGGGCTCGGTCTCACGCGCGAGGTGCGCATCCAGACGACGGGCGCGCAGCTCTCGGTGCTCGCGGAGAAGGCAGTGCTGCCACCGTTCGGCGTCTGCGGCGGCCGCGCGGGCGCAACGAATCGGTTCTGGGTGCGGCGCCACGGCGAGCGTGTCCAGCCGTCTTCCCTACCCGGCAAGGTGAGCGCATTCCCGCTCGAGCCCGGCGACGTGCTGCTGATGGAGTCGAGCGGCGGTGGTGGCTTCGGCGATCCGCTCGAGCGCGACCCCGCGCGGGTCGCAGCCGACGTGGGCGAGGGATACGTCACGGCCGGCACCGCGGAGACGCTCTACGGGGTCGTGCTCCGAAAGGGCGAGCCCGATACGGCGGCGACTGCGGCGAGACGCGCTTGGCTCCGCGCGACGCGAATGCACGTCCGGGTCGTCGCGGGTGCTGAGCTCGACGGCCAGAGCGGGCGCGGGGTTCGGCTCGGCGCCGAAGCCGCCACGCGGCTCGGCGTGAGTCCGGGCGCGGTCATAGAATTCGTGAACCCGCACGGGGCGCCGCTTCGAGCCTGGGTCGCGAGTCTCGCCGCCGCTTCCGGAGCCGGCCACTCTCTGGTGGCCGAGCTCGCGCCCGTCGCGCTACGCATGCTCGGCGTAGCCGACGGCTCCGAGGTCGAGGTGCGCGCCCTTCACACGGGCGTGCTGACAGCGTAGACCGGAGGAGTCGCATCGACAGAGGAGTCGCGTCGATAACGGTTAGAACCTGAGATCTACCGGCGGCAGTCCGAACTCGGAGCGGCCGAATACGGCTGCCGCTCTCTCGAGGTTGTTGCCGGCGTGCGCGCGGATCGCGTGGACGTCGCGCCAGGCACGCTGGAGTGGATTGTTGAGATAGACGCCGCGGCCGCCGCTGGCCTCGAACAGACGGTCGACGGCCCGTACGGCTCGATCCGTGGCCTTCGCGGTGTCCCAGCGATAGCGCGCCCGCTGGGCGAGCGGAATTTCCGATCCGTCGCGGACGAGCCGCATCGCCTCGGCGAAGTTACCGAGCAGCCGGTCGCGAGCCGCGCTGACCTCCGCCGCGGCTTCCGCGAGGGCGAGCTGCGCGAACGGATCCTCGGCGACCCGGCTCTGGTCGCGCGGCGAGATGCGCGTGGTCGTCTGCTCGCGGAACGCCGCGACGGCCCCCAGGGCCACGCCGATCGCCGGCGAGCCGATGCACGCCGGAAAGACGAGCCCGAAGGGCAAGCGGTAGAGGGGCGCGTCGTTGACCACCGCACCCGGGTTCGTCAGGTAGAACGCGTCGCGGTACGAGTGGGTCCGATACTCCGGCACGAAGGCGGCGTCCACCACCAGGTCCTTGCTCCCGGTGCCGCACAGCCCGACCGCGTACCACGTGTCGTCGATCACGTAATCGGAGCGCGGGACGAGAAAGGTCCGCACATCCGGCGGCGCGTCCGGGCTCAGCGGCGGGACGACGCCGCCGAGCACGGCCCAGTGGCAGAAGTCGCAGCCGCTCGAGAACGGCCAGCGGCCGCGAAGACGAAATCCTCCGTTCGCGCGCTCCACCGCGCCAGTGGGCGCCAGCGACGTCGAGAGCTGGATGCTCGTGTCTTTTCCCCAGACGTCGTCCTGCGCCTCGGGCGCGAAGAGACCGAGGTGCCAGTTGTGAACGCCGATGACCCCGAGGATCCAGGCGCTCGAGCCGCACACCGTGCCGATGTCCATGACGGCCTGATAGAGCGTGCCCGGATCGAGCTCATAGCCGCCGTACCGCTTGGGTTGCAGGCAGCGAAAGAGTCCGGCCTCTTGGAAATCCGCAAAGGTCTCGTCGGGCAGCCGGCGGAGCTGCTCAGCCTGGGCGGCGCGCTCGCGCAGCGCCGGGAGCAGGGCGCGAACCCGCTGCAAATACGTCTCCGGGGTCATGGCGCGCCAATCATCAGGCGGGTGCGTGTCAAGGTCAAGGCGCAGGCGCTTCGCCGGGCCTGCGAGCATGACTCGCCGCGGTTCGCCGTAGCCACGAGTGCCGTTGACCTCATGTGCTACATGTAGCACAATCGAGGCATGCGCACTGCCGGAGTTCGTGCGGCTCGGCAGAATCTCTCCGCTCTGCTCGACGAAGTCCGTAAAGGGCGCGAGGTGGTGATCACGGAGCGAGGGCGGCCGGTCGCGAAGCTCGTACCGCCCGATCGTCCACGCGGGAAAACCGTGCCGAACCTCGCGTCGTTCAGACGCAAGATGCCGGTCCTGGATCCTCCCCTGTCCGCCACTGTCGCCCGGGACCGTGAAGATCGCCTCTAGGAGGCGTCGTCCAGCACGGCTCGCCGAGAGACGGGCCACCTATCGCGCGAGGCTACCGGGCCCGCTTTATTGCGACACCAGCGCCCTGCTCAAGCTGTACCTGCCCGAACCCGGCAGCGACGAGTGCAATGAAGTGTTAGAGGGACGAGATGATGTCCTCGTGTCCGATCTGACCGTAACCGAGATCGTCTCGGCGGCTGCGCGGCGCCTGCACCAGAAGTCGCTCACGCGAGAGGCCGTACGACGGCTTCAGCATGCGATCCTCGGGCGTCTCGACGCAGGTGTGTACCACCGCGTCGAGCTGACCCGCGACGTGCACCGCAGAGCGGAACACTTCCTGCTCGCGTCGCAGGCAGCCCCGCTGCGCGCCGCCGACGTTCGACGCTCGGCTGGCCGCAGCCGCGCGCGCCAGTGGCCTCGCCGTCTATCCAGCTTGATGGCCAACTCATGCACTCCCCGCAATTCCGCCGGGCTATCGCTTGACGGACCGGCCCACCCCGTCCTACCCTCTTGAGACCATGTCGCTCACGTTCCGGAAGCTCCACCCGGTCTTCGTAGGCGAGGCCAGCCCGATCGAGCTTCGCGCCGTTCACGACGAGGAGACGCTCGCAAAGATCCGCGCCGGCATGGACGAATTCGCCGTGCTCGTCTTCCGCAACCAGTCGGTCGCCGACGCGGAACAGCTCGCCTTCGCCCAGCGCCTCGACGGCCAGCTGCACCAGGGCACCGGCAGCCGCGTGATCACGAAGAATCGATTGGGCAACGAGGCGCTCGCGGACATCTCGAACCTCGGCCAGGACGGCGAGATCATGCAGGCCGACGATCGCCGGCGCCAGTACGGGCTCGGCAACCGGCTCTGGCACACCGACGCGTCGTTCCGCGATCCGGCGGGCCGCTATTCGATGCTGCACGCCAAGGTCGTGCCGCCGGTCTCGGCCGATACCGAGTTCGCCGACATGCGGGCGGCGTACGACTCGCTGCCCGCCGAGACGAAGGCGCTGATCGAGGGCCTGCGCACGCATCACTCGATCGCGCACTCGCGCCAGATCCTCGGCTTCGAGTTCTCGCAGCACGAGCAGGAGCAGCTGAAGGGCGCGATCCATCCGCTCGTGCGCACGATCCCGCGCTCCGGCCGCCGCTCGCTCTACCTGGCGTCGCACCAGTCGCACATCGTCGACTGGCCGATCCCGGAGGGGCGGCTGCTCCTGCGCGATCTGACGGAGCACGCCACCCAGCGCGAGAACGTCTACTGCCACGAATGGCGCGTCGGCGACCTCGTGATCTGGGACAATCGCGCGACGATGCACCGCGCGCGGCCGTTCGACGACTCGAAATACCGCCGCGAGCTGCGCCGCGTGACTACTCTCGACATCCCCGAGCCCGCGCTCGTCGCGGCGGCCGGCTCCTAGCCCGCGAGCTCCGCCCTGGACACCGACGGCCGCTCGCCCCTCGACGCCGCGCGCAAGCTCGTCCCCCAGATCCGCTCCGCGGCGGACGAGATCCATGTCAACCGCGAGCTGCCACGCGCGCTCTTCGAGGCGATGGCCGACGCCGGGCTGTTTCACATGGCGATCCCGCGCGCCATCGGCGGCGGCGAGATCGACCTGCCGACCTACGTCCAGGTGATCGAGGAGATCGGCAAAGCCGACGCGAGCACGGGCTGGTGCCTGAACCAGGGCGCGATCTTCGGCACCTACGCCGCGCGGATGCCGCGAGCGGTCGCGCGCTCGATCTGGATCGACGTCCCGCGCGCCGTCGTCGCGAACACGCCGGCCCCGACCGCGAAGGCGATCGTGGTCCCCGGCGGCTACCGCGTCACCGGGCGCCAGGGCTTCAGCACCGGCTGCCGGCACGCCGCGTGGGTCGCGGCACACGCGCAGATCATCGAAAACGGTCAAGTGCGCATGGAGGGCGTGGCGCCCGAGGCGCGCTATATGTTCGTGCCGGTCGCCGAAGCCGAGCTGCTCGACACCTGGCACACGCGCGGCATGCGGGGCACGGGCACGCATCATTTCGCGGTGAACGACGTCTTCGTGCCAACGGAGCGCACCGTGCTCTCGCAAACGGCGCCGCTCATCGAGGACGCGCCGCTCTACCGAATGCCTCGCACCCTGCTGTTCGCCTCCGGCGACGCCGCGGTCGCGTTCGGAATGGCGCGCACGTGCCTGGAGACGTTCGGCGAGCTGGCCGGCGCCAAGACGCCTCGCGCGATGCCGACCTTGCTCCGCGAGCAGCCGATGATCCAGATGACGGTCGGCCAGGCGGAGGCGGCGCTGCGCTCGGGGCGCGCGTTCCTCTACGAGGCGGGGCGCGAAGCGTGGGCGGCGAGCGTGAACAACGCGCTGACACTCGAGCATCGCGCGAATCTCCGGCTGGCCACGACGCACGGGATTCGCCTGGCCGCGCAGATCATCGACAGCCTCTACAACGCCTCGGGCGCGACGGCCGCCTACGAGGACAACCTGATCCAGCGACACTTCCAGGACATCCACGTGATCACGCAGCACCTGCAGGGCCGCCTCGCCCACTACGAGCTGATCGGCCGCTACTGGCTCGGCCTGAAGATCGACGAGGCTCGGCTCTAGCTTCTCTCGCTGCGCCCGTTCGCGATCACCGATCGCCCGGTCGTTCGCAGAAGCCGTCGATCGGCCTCCACACTCGGCGCCGGCGGCACGCGGAGCACGACGTCCTGCGTGAAAGTGTGGATCGCTTTACCATCCGGCCACCGCGTCCCGTCCGGATCGCGCCCGCGCGCTACTGCACGGATGCCGTCGCGCACGATGCGCCGGAGCATGATCACGCCGCGGTCGGTCGAGGCCAGATGCTCGAGCGCGTGGACGGCGATCGTCCGCTGGCTCGACTGCGCGTCGAAGTCGGCCGGAAAGCGCTGCCGCTCGGCGTAAGGCCGGTCGTCGGACTGGCCGAAGCCGGGCCGGCCCACCTGCTCCGGCGTGAGCCCCCATGCGGGATCGACCTGCGCGAGCTCGAAGTTGGTCGTGTGCGTGTCGTCGTTGGGCACGGCCCAGCGGATGATCACAGGCCGACTCGCCGCTTTCGGATCGCTGGCTTCCTCGATCTCGCGCGTGAACTGGTGCACGTTCGGCGGCATGAAGTCGCAGACGCGGACCCACACGAGATCGCCCACCCGCCGCGTCGCCAGATACACCATGCCGGCGTCGGTCAGCGTCCAGTCGAGCTCGGGGACGGCGCCGAACGCCTCCGTGAACTGGTAGCCGCTGCTGAGCGCGTGCAGGAACGCCGTGTGCACCGGGTCCATGCTGTTGTCCTTCACCTGGAGCCAGTTGCAGGGCAGCGCGAACTTCGCGGCGGGCATCAGCTGATGGCCGGGCACGTCGTAGCTGTCGTAGATCGGGAACGCGGGGCGCCGGTCGAGAGGACCGAGGTACGCGAACACGAGGCCGGCGAACTCGTGAGTCGGATAAGCGCCCTGCCAGATGCGCTCCTTGAGGCGGCTGCCGGCGGGCTCGCCCGGCGTCTCCAGACACCGTCCGTCGACGTCGTAGACCCAGCCGTGATAGCAGCAGCGGATGCCGCGCTCGAGCGGGATCCCGAACTCGAGCGACGTACCGCGATGCGCGCAGTGCCGGTGCAGCACGCCGACGCGCCCGCCGCGATCGCGAAAGACCACCAGGTCCTCGCCGAGGATGCGGACTCTCAGTGGCGCCGACGTGAGGTCGCGCGCAAAGGCCACGGGCTGCCAGAAGCGGCGCAGATATTCGCCGCACGGCGTGCCGGGGCCGACCTGGGTCAGCTCGGGATCAGGCGGGGGAACCTCGCGGCGGCGGTAGCCGTCGAACGGACTGGCCTTCGGCTTCTCGGCGCGTGCTCGGGCTCGCTTCACGGCACTCTCTCTTAGCGCCCGCGGGCGAATGGAGTCAAGCTGTGTGTGGTGCCCGAACGCACGCGCAGCCCCCCGGCGAACCGGGAGGCTGCGCGCGCGAAGTGTTGCAGCTAGGAGCGACTACCAGCGACCGTGATGGTGGTAGCCGCGGCCCGAGCCCACGGGCACCGGCACCAGCAGGCAGCCCGCGGTACTGATCCCGACGACGCACGCAAGCAGGAACGTCGCACCCAGACGCCGAAGCCCAGTCGTTCTTGCCATGGTCTCAACTCTCCTCAATTGGTTCGTCTCGCACGACTACCCAACGGTGCACGACGAGCCGGCCGCCGGAGGCGGCGGAGGCGGCGAGCCGGCCGGCGGCATGTCCGGAGCGGCCGGTACCGCGGGCGGCGGCGGCGCCGCGATGTACGCCTGGTACGGCACCCACACCCAGTAGTACGGGCCCGTGATGCCGTCGCCTTGGAGCTGATATTGACCGGTCGGATAGTTGACGACGGTGACGGTGGGCGCCGCGAGCATCACCACGCGACCGCCGGTCCACCACCAGACGTAGTACGGAGACCAGAAGCCGGGTCGATGCTCGAACCGCCAGCCGCGGCCCCGGTCGAGCGCCAGTCTTCGTGACGGACGAACGCCCTGTCCTCGAAGCGGGCGCGGTCGTCGCGCCGGACCGGACCTCCTGGCTCGTTAGACGGAACGCGGCTCGGCCGCATTTCGTAAGACTTGCAAACTAAGAGCCGCATAAGGATATTGACTCCATCATGTCCACCGGGAATCTCTCCCGGCTCGATCCCGAAGAAGTCGCGCGAGCCGTGACGGAGTTCATCAACACGACCATCATGGCGCGGACGCGTCCGGTACGGCCCGACGACGACCTCGAGCTGGCCGGGCTCGATTCGATGGCGCTGCTCAAGGTCTTGCTATTCATCGAGGCTCACTACGGGTTCTGGATGCCCGACGAGGACCTCGTCACCGACAACATCCGAACCGCGCGCGCCTTCGCGGCCTACATCTGTCGACGGAGCGCGTGAGCACACCACGGGTCCGCCGGCTGCCCCTTCGCGGCGCCGATCTCGTTCTGGTGGCGATGCAGGCGCTCTGGAAGCGCGAGGGCGTCAGCAACAACACGCTCATGGTCGTCCAGTGCGATGGCCCGCTCGATCCCGAGCGTATCCGGCGGGCGCTCGACCGATTCCTCGACGTCTGTCCCTGGCCGTCGGCTCGTCTCCGTCGCCGGCGTCCGTGGGGGCAGCTCCACTGGGCCGCCGGTGCGCGCGCGGCGCTGGCCATTCCGCCCGTCCGGCACCAGCGGCTCGGCTCGCCCGAGGCGCTGCACGCTGAGCTCGAGGCCGAGCTCAATCACGCGATCGATCCCCGCCGCGAGGCGCCGCTGCGTTTGGCGATTCTCGACGGCGCCTCCGAAGCCGCCGGGCCGCAGAGCGTCCTCGTCGTGACGTGGTTTCATCCGCTCATGGACCCGCGCGGCGGACAGAACTTGCTCGCGCACCTGGCACACGTCGACGAGACCGACGGGCGCGCGCCGTGGGGCGGGGCGCCGCCGGTGTTCGTCACCGAGCCCGATCCGCGGCCGCTGAAGGTGCGCGGACGACTCGGGCGCAGCAGTCAGCGTTACATGCGGACACTGGTCCCCGAGGCGCCGGTGTCGCCGGGCACGGGTCTGACGGCGCCGGGCCGGGTGCGCTTCGAGCAGGCAAGCTTCGTCGGCGACGATCACAGCCTCGGCGGCGTGCGCTCCACGCGCGAGATCGTCTGGCGCCTCGCGCTGGTCGGCCGCACCATGGCCGACCTCTGGCGACGGCGCGGCCTCCCCGACCTGCCGTTTCTCGTCCCGGTCTCCGTCGACCTCCGGCCCAAGGGCGAGCCGGGCGCGACGTTCGGCAACGTGCTCGCCTTCCACTTCGCTCGCTTCAGACCCTCGGAAACGGCCGACGTGGACCGGCTCGCGCGCGCGCTGCGCGGCCAGATGACGGACGCCCTCCGCGACGGGCAGCTCGACGCCAACGCGGTCGCGATGGAATTTCTGAAGTACCGTCCGCTCTCGCTGATGCTGCGCGATCTGCCCGGCACGGCCGCGCGCGAGACGTTTTCGTTCAACTGCGCGGATCTCGCCGACTTCCCGCCGGCGCTCGAGAAGCTCTTCGGGCGGCGGGTCGTCAACGCCTATCACGCACCATCCGTGCTGCCGCGGCCGGGGATCGGCGTATTCTTCAACCGATGCGGGATCAAGAACAACCTGGTCGTATCCTGGGTCGAGGGTGCGACGACCCTGGAGGAGGGGAGGCGCATCATCGAAGCGGTCCGCGAGGGGATGGGATGGCGAACGGCCCGCTGAGCTATGACGTCGTCGTGGTCGGTGGCGGGGCCGGCGGCCGGGCGGCGGCGCGCTGCGCGGAGGCGCGGTGAACCTCGCGGAGATCCTGTTCGCGACGGCCGAGCGACACTCGCCGCGCCGCGCGGTCACCGACGTGCGCTCGGGCCGGTCGGTCAGCTACGGCCAGCTCGCTCGCGAGGCCGAGCGGCTGGCGGCGTTGCTCAAGGCCGAAGGTGTCGAGCCCGGCCAGCGCATCGGCCTTCTGGCCCCGAACGACCTCACGTATCTGCCCGCCGCGTTCGGCCAGCTCGCCGCGGGCGCGTGCTTCGTCCCGCTCGCGAGCAACCTCACGCCCACCGAGATCGCGGAGATCGTCCGCGAGGTGCAGCTGAACGGGTGCTTCGCGTGGCCGAAGGCCGCACCGCTGCCGAGCGCGGCCGGCCACCCCGACGCCTCGGCGCGCCGCGTGGTCGTGAAAGGCGGCGAGTGCGACGGCTACACGTTCCAGTGGATCGATCGCGACGCCGAGGCCCCGGCGGAGTTCGCCAAGCTGAACGCCGCGTTCATCCGATTCACGTCGGGGACGACGGCGCGGAGCAAGGGCGTCGTGCTCTCCCACGAGGCGACGGCGGCACGCGTGGAGGCCTCCGACCGCGTCCTCAAGTTCAGCGAGGAGGACCGCATCCTGTGGGTGCTGCCCCTCGCCTACCACTTCGCGGTCACGATCACGGCCTACGTCCGCGCGGGCTCCCACATCCTCCTGTGCCCGGACACCTTGCCCAAGGCGATCGTCGACGCCACGCGCCGCCTGCGCGCGAGCGTGCTCTACGCGGCGCCGCTCCACTTCGAGCGCATGGCCAACCTCGGCCCGAGCGATCGGCTCTCGAATATTCGCGTCACCGTCTCGACCGCGGCGCCGATCTCGCCGACGGTGATGGAACGCTTCGAGTCGGTCTACGGCGTCCCCGTCGGTCAGGCCTACGGCATCATCGAAGCCGGCCTGCCGTGCATCAACCTGGGCACCGAGGGGCTGCCCGCGGCCTCGGTGGGCCGTCCGGTGCCCGGCTATGCGGTATCGATCTTCTCGGACGACGGGACCTCTCTGCGCCCGGAGACCTTGGGCGAGATCGGGGTGCGGGGCGACGGGCTCTTCTCGGCCTACTACTCCCCATGGCGGCTTCGCGAGCAGGTCGAGCGCGATGGGTGGTTCCTCACCGGCGATCTAGGATTCCTGGACCGGTCGGGAGCCCTGCACCTGAAAGGGCGGAAGAAGGCGCTCATCCTGGTCGCCGGGTTGAAGTTCTTTCCCGAGGAAGTCGAGGACTGCATCAACCAGTTCCCGGGGATCAAGGAATCTCGCGTCTTCGGCCGGCCCCACGCGCGGATGGGCGAAGTGCCCTGCGCCGAGGTCGTCGTGGACCGCGCCGGCTGTGACCTCGATGCCCTAAGGTCGCATTGCGCCCGGGCTTTGTCCTCGTATAAGGTCCCGCTCGAGTTCACCGTCGTGGACGCGGTACCCAGGACGCCAAGCGGCAAGATTCGGCGATGAAGGTTGCGATCGTCGGGGCCGGGCCCTCGGGCGCCGCCCTGGCCATCCTGCTGGCGCGTCAGGGCGCCAGGGTCACGCTGTTCGACGACGGGCGCCGTCCGGAGCTCCTCGTCGGCGAATCGCTCGTACCTGCCGTCGTGCCGATCCTCCAGCGCCTTGGCCTCGAGGAAGAGACCGCGAGCTTCAGCCGCGTGAAGCCGGGCGTGTCCTTCATCTGGTCGCCGACCGATCGCTTCAGCTTCTCGTTCGCGCGCTTCGCGCCGGGCGTGTTCCCGTACGCCTACAACATTCCGCGCCCGAGATTCGACGACGCGGTGCTCGCGCGCGCCGTCGCCTGCGGCGTGGAGCGCGTGGTGACTCACGCGCGTCTCACGCCGACCGGCGAAGACGGCCGCGAGCTCGGGCTCGCCCCCGAGACCCTCGCCGCCGCGCCGTCGCTCGGAGGTCGGCAGCCCGATCTCGTCGTCGACGCCACCGGGCGCGCCCGCCTCGGCGCACGCGCGCTGAGCATCGGCGCCCACTACGGGCCGCGCAAGGACGTCGCGCACTTCGCGCACTTCGAGGATTTTGCCTGGGACGACGAACCGGGGCAGGTGCTGATCCGCCGGCTCGACGCCGGCTGGAGCTGGTGCATCCCGCTGCGCGAGCGGCTCTCGATCGGCATCGTGCTCGGGCGCGATGACGCCGCTCGTCTCGGCGCGGGCCCGGTGGAGCGGCTCGAGCGGGCCATCGCGACCGACGCGTGGCTGTCGACCATCGGCGGCCGCAGCAAGCGCGTCACCTCCGTCGCGACGTACGCCAATTACCAGCTGATCTCGCATCGCGGCCTGGGCCCCGGCTGGGTGATGGTAGGCGACGCGTTCGGCTTCGTCGATCCGATGCTCTCGCCCGGCGTGCTGCTGGCGCTTCGCTCCGCCGAGCTGGTGGCCGACGCGCTGGCGCCGTTCGCGAAATCGCAAGAGCGTCCGCCGCTTGCGGAGCTCGAAGCGGCGCTTCGCCCGTACGCCACGACGCAGACGGCGATGCTCACGGCCTGGCTCGATCTGGTGGCGACGTTCTACGACGGACGGATGGCGGCGCTCTTCCGTGCCGGCCGCGACTGGATGGCGGTCGGGACCAACGCGATCAAGAACGCGGCCCAGAACCACATCGAGCGCCACATCGCGCTGCAGGCCTCGGGGATGGGCACGCTCCGCCGTTACAGCCGCGGTCTTCTGCGCTTCATGGGCCGCTACGGGTTACGGGGAGTCGAGCCGGGGCAGATGGCGATTCGGTAGCGACGGCCGTTCGGCCCCGCATCACGCGCGAAGTCTCCATGCACGTCGGGGTTAGGCATCTGGCAAACAACATTCAGAAGACATCGTACAGGTGGTACCAGCTACCCGAAAGGCGGCGCAGACGCTCTTTGCGGTGCACTTGGGTCGGCGGAACCAGACGGAACACCAGGCCGCATTGGTCAACGACACCACACATTCCGGTGATGAAGCGAACCTCGTTGTCGAGCCGCTCGATGCGGGCGACGTGAAACAGGCCGATCCACTGTGGGCCCTGTGTAGTCACGGGCTCCGTCTCTGCGGCAACGCGATTTGCGAGTGCGGACTGACTCAGGACGAATCGGATGCGGAAAAGGGGATTGCTCGGGCTCTGGGCGCGGCCGAAGATCGTGACCGCCGCTGTGAGTAGCGCCAGTAAGCCTGCACACACGAGGAAGCTGCCGCGGCGGCTAATGACGCCTGTGAGTCCCGAGACGAGCACGACGGCCAGCACGACAATCGTGCCCGCGAGAGCGACCAGCACCTCGAAGTAGTCGATTCCAGGATTGCTGACGAGCCAGACAAGCACCAGGACCCACGACAGCGCCAGTGCCGTGATGCTGTGAACTAGCAGATGGCTCGTCCTTGGATAACACGCTTGTTCTCGTCCACCTGGAGCGTTCCTTTGGATGCATCGAGGATGACGAGCACATTGTTCCAGGGGTCGGCCACGACAGCACAGCGGCCGATCGGGATGTCGAAGGGACCCTTGAGGATCTTGCCGCCGGCCGAAGTGAACCTCATCAGTGCGTCCGGGACGGAGTCGACAGTGAGATCAGTTTCCATAGGCCTATCGCCCGTATGGAGTACCAGTTCAGCGTTCGAGCCTGGGGGTCTCAGCCCAGCTGCCGTGTTGCTACGCCAGATCAACTCATGCCCCAGCTTCGCGGAATAGAAGGCCAGCGCCGCATCCAGGTCGGACACCGGGATGCTGAGGCAATCGACCCTGTGGAAGAGCGGTGGGGTCATCTTCTCGTACAACGCTCGCGGTCAGCGGCGCGCGAAGCGCGTCCGCTGGACTGCGTTGTTCGACGGTCTGCGGTAACCGATTCGATAGTGCCGAGCCGTTCCTGTCTGTACTCAGTTCCGTGAATGACCGCATCCGGAGGGCCAACGTGGACTTCGACATGTTGGTCCAACGCCAAGGCCGACATAATCTCCTCGGCCCAGCGACGAGCCTCTGTCACGACACCTGCGTCAAAGAAGAAGCCGATGCCCCTGTAGAAGAACAGCGCGTGCCTGGCGGGAAGGAAGATCCCCCTGACGGTAGAGTCCATGACCGCCTGAGCATTGTCTTTGGTGACCCACCCTTCGGACTCGAACCACTCGAGGTGTGACATCGCGGTTCCCTCGGGGGCGACGGCGAGTTTGCCATTTCTTATGCAGAACATGCGGCGGGCTCGGTGGAAATCAGCATCTCCCCTGTGGGTTCGCAGTTCATCCAAGGTCATAGACCCGGGACCTCGTGGCTCTCGCCGTCTACTCCGCCGTCTGCCCGCTATTCCTTCAACTCGCGGAGAACGCCGCCCTGCGCCCAATGTAGCCAGGCTAGCTCCTTGGAGAACTGCATCTCTTCCGAGTAAATCACACGATACTGCGTCGTCGAGTACCCGCCGCGCACACCGGGGCCGGTAATCTCTACGGAGGAGTCGCTCGTAACATGCCGTCGCCCGGGTGTTCCCTCAACCGTCGCCTTCCGCCGTGCGCCGTAATAGCACGGATTTGAGAGCCGTGGCATTTGTACGGCGTAGGTCTGGGACCAAGTGCGTCCGTTCCAGACCTTGCAGTCTGGTGGCACCGTGTGATGCGCGGGCTGCCCCATTGCGCCGAAATCATGAGGCGGCGCACCCGGCCCCTGCAGATATGAAAAGGACAGGCAGCGACCGAGCCTGATCCAAAACTTCGTCTGCTGCGTCGACGAGTCGATGAACTCGATCGTACCGTTATTGTCTTTTACCAGCCAGATCTCTTGCTGACCATCGCGCTCGACGAGAAATCTCTTTCCGGGCGTCGGCCACTCGGGAACGACGATGATTTGGGCCGGATCTTGCGGTGTATTCATCGAGGCCTGATCCGGCAGCGGCTGCATGGCTGCGCATCCTGCCCCAACCGGCAGACACCCGAGTAAGAAGAACGACAAGCTCGCTCGACACATAGTCCTTTCCTTCATGCAGTCGCCATGGCGCCGAACGCTCGGCATGAGCCGCGCGCTTCAGCGTGTCGGCTCCATGCCTTGGTTAGGCGTAACTGCGGCCAGATCTTTGCGCAACGGCCATGCCCCATCAGAATCTGCCGGGCCACATCGTAGGTAACCCCTCCGAAGGTAGTAGTCGAGCGCGTTCTGGCTGGACTCGAGACGCGCAGTCGTGTAGCCGGAGCTCCGTATGGAGGTTTCGGCGAATGTCAGAAGGACCGAGCCGACCCCGCGGCGGGAGCAAGACGGCGAGACATACAGCGCCGCGACGCGGTCTCGGTCCACTTCTACCCAGCCGATCGCGGCCCCTTCGACGGCCACCCACACGTCATGTTCCC
>QHTE01000115.1 GCA_003220685.1 Candidatus Rokuibacteriota bacterium | reverse complement strand
GCTGGGCAGCACTCGGGATCTGGAAGCCCATCATGTGGAACTGCTCGCCGAACCGGTTCAGTCTCGGCGGGCGAGTGTGGCAGGCATTGCACTGAAGGTCGTACTGTCGCGCAAAGGCCGGCACCGCTTCCACTCGCCCGGGGCTGGCGAAGGCCGCCAATCCTGCGATCAGCGCGGGCAGACCTGCCGCGACGAACACGACCAAAGCGAGGCGTTTGAGCATGCCCCTCCCTCCCCATCACTTTTGAACCTGGACCGACGCCGCGACACATACGGACGGGTGCCGGGCAACGGCCAAAAGCGAACGCGTCGTGGGAGAGGGGCTTAGATCAGCAGCGCGGCGTGCAACAGGAAGAGCGGGGGCGAGTTCGTCGGCGCCGGTGCCGACGTTGGGTGCGCACGGAGAGTCTCGAAGGCGCCGATGACCGGCAGAACGATGCCGGTCGGGAGGAGGGCCGGCGCTTCGACATCGGAGTCGGCGCGAAGAGCCTCGCAGGAGCCGCCGTGAGCGGCCTCGTCACTGCCGCTCTCGGGGTGGTCCTCACTATGGGTCGTCACCGCTCCGGCGTGGGCGTGAAACGGAGCCGCGCAGATGTGACCGAGCACGACAAAGATCGCCACACCGACGAGCAGCCAAGACGATAGGCGCCGGCCGTTCACTCTGGTCAGACTAGTGAGCGGCCAACGCCATGTCAAGCACCCAGGCCGTCGATGCACCCAGGCCGTCGATCAGACCCGTCCGAGCTGACCCGACTGGATCAGGTCGACGAGGACGTTCCACTCGTCCTTCTTCAGGGTCGCGATATTCGCGTCCTCGCCGATGCGGATCGTGTCGCCATCAATGACGACTTCCGGACAGGCGGTGCACCCCGGACAGAGCGAGATCCTTTCCATTGGCCGTCACCTCCTCTCGCTTCGATATTCGGACAGATTGCTGCGTGGCGCCCGTTCGTGCCCCACGAGCCGAGGATGCTGCGCACGCCGGCGAGCAGGCCTTCAAGGTCGGCCGCTTTCTGCTCCAGCAGTGCGCGGAGATGCGCGCATGGCGCAGACCCCGAGCGGCGGAGCATAACGATATGCTTGATCTCCGCGAGCGTCAGGCCGAGTCGACGAGCTTGACCGACGAATGTGAGCAGCTTCAGCACATCGACTGGATAGCGCCGGTAGCCTGATGGCTCACGACGCGGCGCCGGTAGAATGCCACGCGCTTCGTATAGCCGCAGCGCCTTGCGACTCAAGCCGCTACGCGCTGCTACCGCGCCGATGAGCAGCCCGTTCCGCTCCATGTGGACAGGATAGGCCTTAACCCTAGGGGCAAGGTCAAGTGTTGCATTTTCTGTCGCGCTACTTCGCCTTCGATGGCGTTAACCACGTCTGCCCTCCTGCCCTCAGCACGTGCAGGTCGCCGGTGTTACGATCTGCGGCAAACCACTGCGTCAGCGGTCGGAGATCTATCCGGTGGCGGATCGAGGGGGAGGACCATATGGCAGAAACCGTCCGGGAGGCGATCCGTGAGTTGATGGAGCAGACGATGGGGACCATGGACGCCTTGCTCGAGGCATCGGATCGGGAACTCGCGATGTCATCGTCGCACCCGTGCGCACAAGGGAAGGACGTGTGGACGCTCATCACCAACGACATCGACCACGAAAAGATCCATACAGGGCAAGTCCTCGAAGGGCGCTACGAGTCGCGGAACACGGCATCGCCGATGGAACGCCTGGTGGCCGAGTGGCTTGCCGAACGGGCGCGGTTCATAGGTTCACTCATCGGCCTTACAGACGCGCAGTTCAACGGCGAGACGGCCCCCGGCCAGTGGACTTATCGGGTTATCGCCAAGCATGTCCTCACCCTGGAACAGCATTCGCTGAAGACGATTGCCGAGGACCAGGCGGCAAGAGCGGCTAGTCGGTAGAAAAGGGGGAAAGCAATGGCCACCATTCTCTACGTCGGTACCGCAGGCAGCGACGATCCCACGCGGGCGGGGCTGCCATTCAATTTCGCGTTGGGCGCGGTCGAAGCCGGTCACCAGCCAATGATCTTTCTCGCTGGCGAAGCCGCCTACCTGATGAAGGACGATGTCGCGGGGGCGGTCATGCCCGTCGCGATGCCGCCACTAAAGGACATGCTGGCCTCAGTGATCGCTCAGAGAGTGCCGATCTTCGTCTGAGGGAAGTGCTCGGTGGCCCGTGGGGTCACCGATGTGGATCTCAAGAGCAAGAATGCCCAGTTCATCACTCCGAAAATCTTCGCCGAGAAAACGGCTGCAGCCGACAAGGTGGTGTCGCTGTAGACTCCAGACTCCTCGCGGCTATTTGATCGGCGATCGGTGGCCGAGAATCAGCGACAGCGACGGGGCGGACGCGCGCTCGTGCGTCGCGGATGATGGCGACGGCCGACGTGACAAACAGTACGGCGTCGTCAGTGGCCCTCATCGGGTCGACGTCGATTGGTCTCTTTGTGGCAGCGCGGTCTGCTTGAGTACTTCCATAAACGCGCGCGCGCTCGCGGTGACTCTCCGGGCTTCGTGGTGGATGACGTGAAAGTGTCGCTGAATACGAACGCCTCGAAGCCGGAGCGCGCGGAGCCGGCCGGTCGCTGTTTCCCCTCGCACTGCGAAGAGTGAAACAAACGCCACTCCCAGCCCAGCCATCACGCCCTGCTTGATCGCTTCGGGATGGTCAAGCTCCATCGCCATTCGAAACTTGACGCCAGCGCCCTGCAGCGCGCGTTCGGTAACGCTGCGGGTCGCAGATCCTTCCTCCCGGACGAGCAGCGGTTCATCGGCGAGGGACTCGGGGGCGATGTCCCGACGTCTGGCCCAGGCGTGCTCGGGCGGCACGATCAGAACGAGCTCATCGAGCATTCCGGCCGCTAGACATTCCTGGCCCGGCCTGATGGCATGCCCGCCGACGATCCCAAGGTCGAGCTCACGCTCTCTGACTCGTCCCTCGATGATCTGAGAATTGGCGATCTGGAGCTTCACATCCACGCCGGGGTATTTGGTCCGAAATGCGGCAACGATTCGAGGCAGCACGTACAGCCCCGGAGTCGTGCTGGCGCCAATCAAGAGCGACCCGTGAGCCAGGCCATCCAGGTCAGCAAGCGCCTGGCGCGCGCCCTCGACCGCTGAGACGGCACGCTCCGCAAATTGCTCGAAGACGCGGCCAGCCTCGGTCACGGTGACGACCCGGCGGCGACCATGGCGGAAGAACAGTTGCTTTCCCAGTTCGCTCTCGAGCTCGCTGATGTGTTCAGAGAGCGTCGGCTGGGACGAATGGATTTTCTTCGCCGCCAGGCTGAAGCTCTTTTCCCGGGCGACCGCGAGAAAGACTTCGAGCTGCCGCAGCGTCATTTCGGGTTTTCCCTATGCTTAAGATCCAAAGTTCGTATTGGACCCTATAGCACAGCCTCGCGTATGACAAGCCCAGAACCGGAAAGGAGGCCCCGATGATTTTTCGCCATTTTCTGTCGCCGAAGACCGGCTGCGCCAGCTACCTGTTCGGCTGAGGGGGTGCAGCCTGCTGCGCTGTGGTGGATCCACAGCTCGAGATCGAGCCCTACCTCGAGGCGGCGGCCCAGAAGTCGATGCGGATCACCCATATCTTCGAGACGCATGTCCAAGCCGATCACCTGTCGGGCGCCCGTCGCCTCTCAGAAGCAACGGGTGCGCCGGTGATCTTCCACAAATCGGCACCGGTCGCCTTCCCTCACGTCGACGTCGGGGATGGTGAGCGGCATGAACTCGGCAACGTGTCGCTCTCGATCCTCCACACCCCGGGGCACACGCCCGACAGCGTCTCCATCCTGGTCACCGACAAGACCCGGGCTCCGGAACCCTGGTTCGTCCTGACCGGCGACACTCTCTTCTCCGGTGGCGTTGGCCGCCCGGACCTCATTGGCGCCGGCTCAGAGACGGCGTTCGCCGAGGAGCTCCACGAGAGTCTCCACGGCAAAATCTTGACGTTGCCCGATCATGTCGAGGTCTTTCCCGCGCACTTCGGTGGCGCGGCGTGCGGCAAGGGGCTGAGCGGAAAGCCTGGCTCGACGATCGGCTTCGAGCGCCGCTTCAATCCGGCGCTCCGTCTTACCTCGAAGTCAGAGTTCGTCGAGTTCGTCCTGGCGGACCTTCCGCCGCAGCCGGAGGCCTTCGCCGAGAACCGGCGGCGCAACCTCAGCGGGGAATGAGCGAACTGCGGCTCGGACTACGGGAGAACCTCCCGCAGTTCGCGCTCCTCGTCGTCCTGAACGCCTTCGTCGGCGCGATGGTAGGCCTGGAGCGGACGGTGCTGCCACTCCTGGGCGAGCAAGAGTTCGGTCTCAGCTCGAAGACGGCCATCACGTCGTTCATCGTGAGCTTCGGGGTGACGAAGGCGG
>QHTE01000048.1 GCA_003220685.1 Candidatus Rokuibacteriota bacterium | reverse complement strand
GTTGGCTCAGACTGTACAAGGGCGGTAATGTCCCGACACCCGACCCTCTGAACCGCTACGCCGCTGCCGTCACCTCCTCTCCCTCCGACACGATGAAGCCTCCGGTGAGTGACGGTAACTCCTCGGTGATCGCCAGCGCCTCGCACAGGGCCTGCGCCGGCGTGCGGCCACCGAGGCGATAGCCCTGGTGGCTGCGGCGGAGATTGTAGTGCTCGAGAAAGCGGTCGAGATCACACTGGATCTCGGCGGGCTCCAGATACCAGGTCGTGCGGCCCGAGACCCGGAAGCACTCATCGAGCAGCGTGCGATTCATCCGCTCGACGAACCCATTGGTGCGCGGCGTGTGCACGCGCGTCGTGCGGTGCTCGATCCCTTCCATCCCGAGCAGGAGCTCGTAGGGATGCGCCGCGGGCCGGCCGCAGAACTCGCGGCCGTTGTCGGTGAGGACGGCGCCGAGCGTGACGCCCAGCGCCTCGTAGAACGGCAGCACGCGATCGTAGAGGAGATCGCACGCGGTCATCGGCATCTTCGAGGTGTAGACCTTGGCGAAGGCCAAGGAGCAGAAGACGTCGACGACCACCTGGACGTAGACTTTCCCGACGCCTTTCAGCGTACCCCAGAAGAAGGTGTCCTGATTGAGCAGCTCGCCGGGCCGCGTGGCCTCGACGTGGCGACACCGGAACTCCACGCTGTGGCGTTCGAGCAAGCGGAGCTGTTCTTCCGACACCACGAAGGCCGTCTCCTGGACGTGGCGTTCCAGTCGGAGCAAGCGCTTGAGCCGGGTCTCGAGGTCGTGGCGGCTCCAGACACCGCGCACGCCGGAGACGCCGACGTTGACGTTCTGCAGGCGCAGCTCGTTGGCGACCCGCTGCGCCCCATGGGTGGGATGCTCAAGGGCGTAGGCGAGGATCCTGGCCTCGACCTCGTCGGCGACGCGGTTGGGGTGCGGGCCGCGGGGCCCGCGCCGCTGCTCGACGAGGGCGGCCACCCCGCCGACCTGGAAGGCGCGCCGGACTTCATAGAACGTGTCCCGGTGGTAGCCCATGATGCGGCAGGCCTTGGAGACGTTCTGCAGTTCTTGGGCAAGATGCAGCAAAGAGAGCTTGCGTCGAGTACTCTGAGCCAAGGCGGCCATTCGTAACCTCCTGAGTGTTGGTTGTCTGAGCAACTCCCAATCTCTCAGAAGGTCGGATGGTCGCCGCCGTGCTTTGTACGACCCGCCTCAGCGGCGACCCGTCGGATAATTACCGCACTACTTCAGACCGAGGTCTCTTTCGCGATCGAGGAAATCGACCACACTTCTACGGAGGTGGGACCATGAGACTGTGGCTAACAGCGCTGGTTGTGGGCATCATTGTCGCAGGAACTTCGGTAGGTGCGGCTTTCGCTCAAGAGGCCAACGCACACTGGTACAACAAAGACGCACAGACCGGCAAATTCTCTGTGATCTTGAACGTGCCCGATGGCAACGATGCAATCCTCGCGGTCGCGAAAGAGAAAGGGATCAGCACGACTGTTATGGCAATCGGCACGGATCTCACCTTTCAGCGCAAGGTTCTGAGTTGCGACGCCCCGCTGCAGTGCTTTCCTCCAAGCGTTCTGATAGGTATCGATAAGGATATGAACGGTAGGTACGAAGCTGATGACTTCGCATGGCAGTGGTCTCTCGCAAGCGGATCTCCAGACCCGGCGCTTCTTCATGGAGACACGTTCATTCAATGCGAGAATACTGCGAGCTTGGCGGGTACGGACGCTTCATGGATGTTTGTGGATGTCCATAGCACTTACGCTTGCTTTAGTCCCAATCTCGCCGGAACGGGCTACGACATCTTGTTCCCCTACTTTCCCGGGAATTTTGCTGTCTATCAAACGACGGGCGCTCCCTTCTCCGGCATCACGCCGTTGTCCAGCGTCTTAGCCCTAAAAGTCCTAGCGGGCGGAAGCCCTAGCTGGATGAACTTCAGCTCCTTGGTGGACAAGGTGACGATGGGCGGCTCCACCCGTGTAGACGAACCGAACAACAGCAGATCCCACTTTGAACATGTGACATCGAAGTAGTTCACTGCGCTCGAAAACACGTGCGGGGCCTTGGGGGTCGCCGGTCAAGGCCCCGCGTCGAGTCGAGCATCGCCGCCATCTCGTCGTCCGAGGGACGGCGCTCGAAGCGGCCTCCAACACACTGGGAAGCAACGTCAGGTCGCCGGCGGTGTTGAGGAAGACGCCCGGCAGGCCGAGGACCCAGTGGACCGCGCGGTCGATGTCCTCCTGCTCCTGAGCGGCTGGTACCAGGTCGTGTGCGTCCTGGCGGCGGTGGCCCAAGGCCCGCGGGCGATGGACTTGATGACCTGAACCGCAACGTTCCGCTCCCGGCAGACGTCCAGCACTTCCTTGAAGTTCCTCCGATAGCGCTCCTGCTGGGCCATGAGGGAGTTGTACGGCAACAGCACAGCGTCGAAGTCGAAGCGTGCGAGGCTCCGCCGGTGCATCGCGCCGATGGTCCAGCCGTGACCGGTCACGCCGATGAAGCGCGCGAGCCCCTCCTCATGAGCCTCGATCGGCGCCTCGAGCGCGCAGTCGGGCGCTATGGCCTGAACCCAGTCGTCGGGATGGCCGAGCGGGTGCAGCTGGACTAGGTCGTCGACGCGCCGCCGATCGAGCGAGCGATGGAGGTCCTCGCGCGCCTCGGGCGCGGTCCGGCTGCCGGTCTTCGTCGCGAGGAAGAAGTCCTTCCGGTGACGCGCCATCCCCGGGCCGATCCGCAGCTCGGAGTCGCCGCACCGCGCCGCCGTGTCGATGTGGTTGATACCGATACTGGAGCAACAGGTCGAGTGTGCGGTCGGCATCAGCCTGACTGGTAACGGGCACTGGAGATCCTTGGTGAGCTCGATCGGGGCGACGGGCTGGCGCGGGGTCGGCTCCTCGGGTTTGGCGACCACGCCTCCGCAGTAGCAGTCGATCGCGGCGTCGACCCCGCGCAGGGAACAGGCCGCCAGGTACGCCTGGCGACCGCCGGAGCAATAGCCGACGATCACGACCTTGCCGTTACCTTCTCGGCCCCGCCATCTCCCATTGCGCGATCAGGCGGCGGCGGGACGCTTCCAGCCGAGCCAGTCGACCACGGCTCCGCCCATCACGCGTTCGAGGTCCCGCCCCTTCAGCCACGGCAACTCCTCGGTGAACATCGTCACGCATTGCCGATACGAGCACGGCATGCGCGTGATGTCGGTACCCCAGAACGAGCGCTCGGGCCCGAAGGCCTCGAAGATCTGGCGCAGATAGCCGTGGATGTTCTTGTACGGATAGGGCTGGCTCGAATAGCTCGGCGCGCCCGACATCTTGACCCCGACGTTGGGATACTTCGCGAGCGCCAGCATGTCCTTGAGATCGGCGAACGCCGCATCGTCGGTGACCCCGGTGCCGCCGCCGCTACGTCCGAGGTGATCGATGTGCAGCTTCAGGCGCGGGTGCCGCTCCGCGATTTTCGTCAGCGCCGCCATGTGCCCGCCCGCCAGGAGCCCGACCGGTAGCCCTGCCCTCTCGCATGCAGCCCAGAACCAGTCGAGCGAGCCGTCGGTCCACCAGGCCTTCTGATGCGGTTGGTTGAACGTGAACCGAAACCCGAGCATCCCCGGCCGATCGCGCCAGCGCGCGACGATCTTCTCGCGATCGGGGCTCTCGAGATCGAAATGCCCGAGGATGCAGAACTTGTCGGGGTGCCGGCGCACCGCTTCGACGGCGAGAACGTTGACGGCCTCGCCGAGAGAGCTGGGCGGATGGATCACCGCGCAATCGACCCCGGCCGAGGCCATCTCGGCCAGCGCATCATCGACCGAATAGGTCGGGATCTGGCGATGGTGCGCGCTCATCTTGCCGTTCTGCCAGAGATGGATCTGCGAATCGACGATCAGCATGGCTCCCCTCCTGCGGCAGAGCTTACCTCAACGCGTCATCGACGGTTATTTCTCCGCGCGGCTATACTACTGGCGGCTCGGCACCCAACTTCCAGGAGGAGATCGTGACCAAGATCCTCACGCCCCCCCAGCCCGCCCCGGTCATGGACATCGCGCGCGATTTGCTGCCGCCCGGCATGGAGCTGGTCGTCGCGGATCCGAGCAAGCCCGAGTTCTACGACGCCGCCGCCGACGCCGAGTACTATCTGGGCTCGCCGCGCACCGGTATCGGCAACGAGTTCTTCCGCGCCGCGCCCAAGCTGAAGCTCATCCAGCTGACCAGCGCGGGCTACGATCGCGTCGACATCGAGGCCGCGCGCAAGGCCAAGGTGCCCGTCTCCAACAACGGGGGCGCCAACTCGGTCGCCGTCGCCGAGCACGCCGTCATGCTCATGCTGGCCGTGCTCAAGAAGCTCGTGTATCACCACAACAACGTCGTCGCCGGCAAGTGGCGCCCCGCCGACTTCGTCTCCGCCCGCAGCTACGAGGTCGAGGGCAAGCGGCTCGGCATCATCGGCCTCGGCAACATCGGCAAGAAGGTCGCGCGCCGCGTTCAGGGGTTCGACATGGACGTTCGCTACTTCGACATCCTCCGGCTCACCGAGGACCAGGAGGACACGCTCGGCGTGCGCTTCAGCCTCTTCACCGAGCTTCTCCGCACCTCCGACGTCGTCACCCTGCACGTGCCGCTCAACGACGTCACCCGGAAGATGATCTCCACACGTGAGCTCGCGATGATGAAGAAGGGCGCGGTCCTCATCAACACCTGCCGCGGCCCCGTCGTCGACGAGGACGCGCTCCACCAGGCGCTCAAGTCGGGAACGATCGCGGCCGCCGGCCTCGACGTGATGGTCGAGGAGCCGCCGGCCCAGAACCACCCGCTCTTCTCGCTCCCGAACGTCACGCTCACCCCGCACAGCGCCGGGCCGACGTGGGACAACTGGACGAAGGCGTATCGCAACGGCTTCGACAACATCCAGCGCGTGGAGGCCGGGCGGGCGCCGCTCTGGGTCGTTCCCGAGCTGCGCAGCCTGCTCGCCTGAGCTCGAGCATGCGACTCGAGCTCCGCTGGTCCGACGTCGACGAGGTCACGGCCGCGCCCGCGACGCGCCTGGTGGGCACGCGGCTCGAGGTCGATCTCGCTGAGCTGCGTGAGCTCCTGTCCGCCGATTCGCGGCTCGCCCGGATTCGCCTCGAGCTCGCGCGTCCGGGCGAGCGCTGCCGGATCGGGCGCGTGTTCGACGTCATCGCGCCGCGGGCGAAGGCCGAGGGCGGCGAGGATTTCCCGGGAGTCCTCGGCAAGGTCGCGCGGGCCGGCCACGGGCGAACGTCGGCGCTCGACGGCGTGGCCGTGGTGGCCACGGATCAACAGACGGACAACGTCGGCACCCTCGCCGTGATCGACATGGCCGGCCCCAATGCGGCGCTCTCGGCGTTCGGGCGCACGCACAACCTCGTGATCGCGGCGTGGCCCTCGCCGTCCACCGAGCGTTCGGACTATCTCGCCGCGGTTCGGCTCGCTGCGCTGAAGACCGCGGTGCATCTGGCCCGGACGGCGCGCGAGGCCGATCCCGACCGCGTCGACGTGTTCGCGCTATCGCCCTCTCCGCGCGTGCCGCCGGAGCTCGCCCACCTGCCGCGCGTGGCGTACGTGTTCCAGATCCACTCGCACCAGCGCCCGACCGGCCTCGACGAGGGTATTCTCTACGGCGATCCCGTGCGCCGCATGCTGCCCACGATCGTGCACCCGAACGAGGTGCTCGACGGCGCGGTGCTCCGCGGCTTCATGGGCCGCAGCGTCACCACGTGGGCGATCCAGAACCACCCGATGATCAGGGCGCTCTACGCGCAGCACGCCCGCACGCTCTGGTTCGCGGGTGTCGTCGTCACCGTCGCCCAGGCGACCGAGCCCGAGCGCGTACGCTCGGCGTTTCTCACCGCCGGCCTCGTCGCCCACACCCTCGGGGCCGACGGTGCGGTCCTGACCAAGATCGGCGGCGGGGCGCCGCACGTCGACATGGCGCAGGCGGCCGCGCAGTGCGAAGCCCTCGGCGTCAAGACGACGGCCGTCGTCGAGGACATGTCGACCGACGGTAGCGCGGAGGGCATGCTGCTCTTCGATTTTCCGGGAGTCGACGCGCTGGTGAACGTCGGGAGCAGCCAGGAGCCGATCACCTTGCCGGCGATGGACCGCGTGATCGGCGCCGACGATCTCGCGTCGAAGCTCCTGGGCGAGACGCGCGCCACCTACGGCGGGCTCTGCGGCGCGATCGAGCAGGTCGGGGCGACCAGAGTGATGGCGGAGGTGCGGTGATGGCAGCTGAGACCTTGCGGGTTGTCTGCTACCTCAACCAGTTCTTCGGCCAGCTCGGCGGCGAGGACAAAGCCGGCGTCGGGCCGCAGGTGGTCGACGGCGCCATCGGCGCCGCGCGGGCCGTTCAGCAGGCGCTCGGCGACGCGGGCACGGTCGTCGCGACGGTGATCTGTGGCGACAACTACGCCGCCGAGCAGGCCGAGCGCGCGACCACCGAGCTGGTCGCGCTGGTCGCCGCGGCGCGCCCCGATTTGCTGGTCGCGGGGCCCGCGTTCCTGGCGGGCCGCTACGGCGTCGCGTGCGGCGCGCTCTGCGCCGCCGCGCAGGCCGAGCTGAAGATTCCGACCGTCACCGGCATGCACGCCGAGAATCCCGGCGTCGAGCTCTACCGCCGTCAGGTCTACGTCGTCCAGACCGGCGCGGAGGCCACGCGCATGCTCCCGGAAGTGCAGCGGCTCGTCGCGCTCGGGCTGAAGCTCGCCCGCGGCGAGGCGATCGGCGCCCCGGCAGCTCACGGATATTTCGCCCGCGGTGTGACGCGCAATATCGTCGCCGGCGCCAACGCCGCCGACCGCGCCGTCGCGATGCTGCTCGACAAGCTGGCCGGCCGCGCCTTCACGACCGAGGTCCCGAGACCGGCGTTTCCGCCCGTCGCCGCGCCGCGGCTCGTCAAGACGCTCGCCGGCGCGACGATCGCGCTCGTCACCGACGGCGGCCTGGTCCCGCGCGGCAACCCCGACGGCATCGAGGCGCTGAACGCGACGCGCTACGGCGCCTACAGCATCGAGGGCAAGTCGAGCCTCGACGCGGCCCAGTACGACAATCCTCATCGCGGCTACGACACGACCTGGGTGAAGCAGGATCCGCACCGTCTGGTCCCGGTCGACGTCGCCCGCGAGCTGGAGCAGAGCGGCGCCATCGGCAAGCTGCATGAAACCATCTACTCAACGGTCGGCGTCGCGACCACGCTCGCCCAGAGCGCGCGCATGGGCCGCGAGATCGCGGAAAAGCTGCGCGCGGCCGGCGTCGACGCCGTCATCCTCACCTCCACCTGAGGCACCAGCACTCGCTGCGGCGCAGCGATCACGCGAGAGCTCGAGCGGGCGGGGCTGCCGACGGTGCAGGTCTCGACCATGACGCCGGTCGCGGTAATGGTCGGCGCCAATCGCATCGTGTCCGCCGCGGGCATCATCCATCCGCTCGGCAGCGCGGACCTCTCGCCCGAGGACGAGAAGGCGCTGCGGCGGCGCATCGTCGAGCAGGCGCTGCAAGCGCTCCGGACCGAGGTCGCGAAACCCACGGTGTTCGGGCGCGAATGACGGCACCCGTCCGGCTCGACGTCTTCTCCGACTACCTGTGCCCCTGGTGCTACAACGCCGCGGTGCGGCTTCGCGAGATCCAGCGGGCCTACGGCGAGCGCGTCAGGCTCCACTGGCGGACCTTCCCGCTGATTCCCGGCGAGCAGCCTGACCGGCGCGTCACGCAGAAGACGCGCGAGGGCCGGCAGCGCGTCGGCGCCGAGGAGCCGCGCGCGTTCTTCGTCCCGCCGGCGATCGACACCCCGCTGCCGTCCTCGAGCGTCCCGGCGCTGACAGCCGCCAAGTGCGCCGAGCTCCAGGGCGAAGCCGCGTTCGAACGGTTTCACGAGCGCCTCTTCACCGCGCATTTTCGCGACAACCTCGACATCTCGCGCCCCGAGGTGCTGCGCACCCTTCTCCGCGAGACCGCGCTCGATCCGGCGCGCTTCGAGGCCGACTACGCCGGCGAGGCGTACGAGGCCGTGCTGCGGGACTGCGCCGAGGGTGCCGCGTGGTTCGGCGTGTCCGGCCTGCCGACGGTCGTCCTCAACGAGAAGCTCTCGCTGGTTGGCGCCGTGCCGACGGACCGCTATCGCCTGCTCATCGACTGGATCCTGGCCGGCGAGCCGGGCGGTGTCATTCCGCTGGCGCCCGAGACGGCGACGAGCGCCGGTCAGAGCCCGGTGGAGACTCGCGAGGGGGGCCGCGAGTCTACGCGGCGATGAGGACGATCGAGACGGCGAGGAGCACCCCCATCGCGACGTTGAACGCCCGGAGCCGGCGCGGGCTCCGGAGCATGCGCTGGACCGTGGCGCCGAACGCCAGCCACACGAAGCAGCTCGGCAGCGCCGCGAGGAAGAACAGCCCGCCGAGATAGACGGACTGCACGACCGGGCTCCCCGCCCCCGCGCTGAGAAACGTTCCCGCCGCGCTCGCGCTCACGAGCCACGCTTTCGGGTTCACCCACTGAAAAGCCGCAGCCTTGAAATAGCCGACGGGCTGGGGCTCTCGAGTCGTTTCGAGACCGATCGAGGTCGCGATCCTCCACGCGAGCCAGAGCAGGAACGCCGCGCCGCCCCAGTTGAGCGTCTTCAGCACGAGGGGATGGCCGAGGACGACGCTCCCCAGCCCCAGCGGCACCAGAAACATCATGAGCCCCATGCCGGTCGCGACACCCAAGAGGCACGGAAGCCCTTTGAGGAGGCCGGCGTTCGCCCCGGCGGCCGTCACCATGATGTTGCTGGGGCCGGGCGTGACCGCGGCCACCACCGCGAAGAGAAGGAACGCGACGAGTTGCTCCGTAGTCGTACTCTTGTCTCCAGTGCCTACCAAGGAGACCAGATCGGGCGGCGCGGGTCTTGAACGATCTTGCGGGGACCCGATCGGCGGCTGGATCGCCAGCGCCAGGCCGGCCGAGGGCGTGGAGCTGTTCCGCGCGTGGTTCGCCGGCCGGGCATACGAGAAGCATCGTCACGATACCTACGCGATCGGCCTGACCGACAGCGGCGTCCAGGTCTTCGACTATCGGGGCGCGGCGCGGGCGTGCCTGCCGGGCCAGGTCGCCGTGCTGTACCCGGACGAGGCCCACGACGGCCGCGCCGGCACCGCCGAGGGGTTCGGCTATCGGATCGTCTACGTGGAGCCCTCGCAGCTCGCCGAAGCGCTGCGAACGCTCCGCGGCCGCGCCTGCCCGCTGCCGTTCGTGGGCGATCCGGTGTCGACGAGCGCGAGGTTGGCCCACGCCATTGACGCCACCTTCCGACTCCCGACGGAGCCCCTGGCGGTGGACGGCCTCGTCGTCGATCTGGCCGAAGGCCTGCTCGCCGCCGAACGCGGGGGACAGCCATCCCGAGCCTCGCGGCGCGTCGATGCCGCCGCCCTCGAGCGCGCTCGCCGCTTCCTCGACGCCGAGAGAACTCGGGTCGTGCGTTCGGCGGAGCTGGAGTCCGTTACGGGACTGACCCGCTACGATCTGGCCCGCCAGTTCCGGATGATGTTCGGCACAAGCCCGTACCGGTATCTGCTCATGCGGCGGCTCGACCTGGCGCGGGAGCTGATCCACCGGCGGCGGGCCCTGGTCGAGGTGGCGTGCGACGCCGGCTTCGCCGATCAGGCGCATTTCACCCGCGCGTTCAAGTCCGCCTTCGGGCTGACACCCGCGCGCTATCGTGCGCTGCGAGCCAGCCAGAGGGTATGATGCCTCGCGTGACGTCGGACGGGATGCCCGTCATTCGCGCGGTCTCGCTCGTGCTCGCGCACGTGCCGAGCCTCGTCCGGCTCGGCTCCAAGCCGTTGCGGGTCCTGCGCGAGGTGCACGACCCGATCGACTTCCTGCGACCGCATCTGCGCGCCTGGGACGTCGCGCAGGCCTACGCGCCGAACCAGGTGTTCATCGGCAACATGGGGGTGGACGAGCTCGCGGCGCGGCCGACTCCCTGGCATCGTCATCCGATCGAGAGGGCGGCGCGCTTCGGTCCCGACGGCGAGATCATGCCCGAGGACGAGTTTTTCGGCTTGTTGGCCGCCTGCGACGGCTTCCAGCTGCTCGGGCTCGACCGCGAGCTGGCCGACCGCGCGCGAAGCGCGCTCGACGCGCACCCGGTCATCGGTCGCGCCGCCGGCAGCCCGACCGTACCGCCCGGCGTCACCGCGGCCGTGCTCGAGGAGCGCGTCGAGCGGCACCGCGCGCTGCGAATCGTAGGCGCGGACGGCCGGCTCCTCGGCGCCATGCTGCCCGGGCACGACGAGGACGACACGCTCACCGGCCAGGTGTTGCTGGAGAATCTCGCGTGCAAGGCAACGGCGGCGCTGGCGCTGCGTCACCTGCTCGCGCGACCCGGGGCGATCGCGTCCGCCGACGTCCGCTACGTCATCAATTGCGGCGAGGAGGCGGTGGGCGATCGCTACCAGCGCGGCGGCGGCAACGTCGCCAAGGCGGTGGCCGAATGGGCAGGCTGCGGCCGCGCGACCGGCAGCGATGTCAAGGCGTTCTGCAGCGGGCCGATGCACGCGTTGATGCTGGCCGGGGCCCTGGTCCGCAGCGGCCTGCACGACGACGTGGTCGTCCTGGCGGGTGGCTCGCTGGCGAAGCTCGGGATGAAATTCCAGGGGCACGTCAAGCACGCGATGCCAATCGTCGAGGACGTGCTCGCCGGCTTCGCCGCGCACGTCTCGCGCGACGACGGCGTCTCGCCCACCTTGCGGCTCGACGCGATCGGCCGCCACGAGGTCGCCTCGGGCTCGGCGCCGCTCGCGGTCATGAAGGCGCTCTACAGCGAGCCGCTCGGCCGCGTGGGACTGACGTTGCTCGACGTGGACCGGTTCTCGCTCGAGCTACACAACCCCGAGGCGACCGAGCCCGCGGGGAGCGGCAACGTCCCGCTCAACAACTACCGCACCCTGGCGAGCCTGGCCGTGGTCGAGAAGCTGATCGCGCGCGAGAGCATCGACGACTTCGTCCGCGCGCGGGGCATGCCGGGCTTCTCGCCGACCCAGGGCCACATCGCCTCGGCGATCCCGTATCTCGGTCACGCGCGACGCGCGCTCACCGAGGGCCGCCTCACGCGCACGATGTTCGCGGGCAAGGGTAGTCTGTTCCTGGGACGCATGACGCAGCTGCCGGACGGGCTCTCCCTCGTCCTGGAGCGCAACGCCGGCAGCACGTGACCTCCGCCGGTGGTCGAGCAGCGCCACGGCTCCGCCGGGGCGCTGGCGAGCGTGGAGGGGTATGGGGACCCGTCTAGGTCCCCCATCTAGAAAGGCCCAGCGCCACGGCTCCGCCGGGGCGCTGGCGAGCGTGGAGGGGTATGGGGGACCCCTCGCGGGTCCCCCATTAGAAAGGAGCCACATGATGGAACTTCGAGGCAAGAAGGTCATCGCGCTCGGTGAGCGCGACGGCGTGCCGGGCCCCGCGGTGGCGGAGTGCGCCAGTCGCGCGGGCGCCGAGGTGGTGCTGACCCTGACCGCCTGCTACGTCTGAACCGCGGCGGGCGCCATGGGCCTGGAGGATCAGGCGGCGGTGAAGCGAGTCGCTGACGAGCACGGCAATGGCGTGGTGGTCCTTCTCGGCACGCCCGATGCCGAGAGCACGCAGACGCTCGCCCAGACCGTCGTCGCCGGCGATCCCTCCTACGCGGGCCCGTTGGCCGGAGTCCCGTTGGGGCTCCCCGTGTTTCACGTGTTCGAGCCGGAAGTACGCGACCAGGTGCCGGCGGACGTGTACGAGGCGCAGGTCGCGCTGATGGAGATGAGCCTCGACCGCGAGGCGATCCTCGCGGGCCTGCGCGAAGCGCGGCGCGCCGGCGCGACGGCCTGACCGCGCGACGACCCTACAAGGAGACCCGAATGAGCCCGAGAATTTGGCTGTCGGTTGGCGTGTCGGCGGCGCTGCTCTCGCTCGGCGGCAGCACCGGCCAGGCGCAGCAGTCCGAGATTGGCTTCTTCATCACCAGCGCTGGCCCCGGCAAGGGCGGGAACCTCGGCGGCCTCGTGGGTGCCGACCAGCTCTGCCAGCTGCTCGGCGCGACGGCGGGCGCCGGCGCCAAGACCTGGAAGGCGTATCTGAGCACGCAGGGCCCCGGCGCGGTCAACGCGCACGACCGGATCGGTAGCGGCCCATGGAAGAACGCCAAGGGCATCATCGTCGCCAAGGACCTGGCCGAGCTGCACGGCAACAACAACATCAACAAGCAGACGGCGCTGACCGAGAAGGGCGAGACGGTCAACGGGCGCGGCGACACGCCGAACATGCACGACATCCTGACGGGCTCCCAGCCGGACGGCACCGCGTTTGCGGCGGGCGAGGACCGCACCTGCGGCAACTGGACGAAGAGCGGCCAGGGCGCGGCGATGGTCGGCCATCACGATCGACAGGGGCTGCGCGACGACGACGCGTCGAAGTCCTGGAACTCGTCGCATCCCTCGCGCGGGCCCGACGGCGGCTGTAGCCAGAACGATCTCAAGAGCACGGGAGGCAACGGCCTCTTCTACTGCTTCGCGACCAAGTAAGCGCGGTGCGGGCGTGCGGCCGAGAACTCTCGTTGCCCTCGGGTGCCTGCTCGCGCTCCCGGTATCCCTCGAGGCCCAGTCGCCGCTCGTCACCTGGAAGGGCTGCTCCGATCTGGGCTGCATGGGGCAGGTCAAGATGCGGGTGACGAGGGCGGTCCGCGAGGACGCGACGGGGACCTACAACTTTTCGGTCTTCACGAATAACGAAGTCTTGTTCGAGGACCTCTCCGCCACCCGAGCGCGAAAGATCCTGCACCTGACCCAGCCCGACTCCACGTTCCTGTTCTTCGGCGTCCACGGCGCTCAGGACGCCGAAGCGTTTCGCGTCAAGTACCAGGCTCGAGTCGCGCACGTCATGATCCTCGTGCTGAGCTTGATGGCCAAGGGCTTCCCGGACGGCGTGGGCGCGATCCCCCCGGCGTGGGACATGCGCAAGGTGGAGGAGGACCGAGCGCAATTCGACCTGTCCGCCAAGCGAATCACCCCCGACTCGTTCGCGTTTCGCGTGCTCGGACGGGAGCACGTCGTCGAGGGCGACTGGATCATGACGAAGACCGTGCCCTGGCCGAACAGCCAGTCGATGGCCGGATGGATGGCCAGCAACGGCGTGACCATTCCGGCCATGACCCTCGGTGAGCTGCGGCAGCTGCGACGGCGATGATTGCGCCACGCGCACGCGGGAGCTATAAGGGTCCCATGCCGCGATTCGCTCCGTTCGCCGCAGCCATGCTGGCCAGCGTGCTGCTCGCGACCCCGATCCCGGCGCAGACGCCGCGCGACGTGCTCGTGGTCGGCATGGAGGCCGAGCCGCCGGGGCTCGATCCTGGTCAGGCGCTCGGTATCCACACCCTGCGCGTGACCGCCGAGATCTTCGAGACGCTCGTTGCCACCGCCGCCGACAGCACTGACATCGTCCCCGGCCTCGCGGAGTCATGGACCACCTCGGCCGATGGGCTGGCGTGGACGTTCAAGCTGCGCCGCGGCGTCCGCTTCCACGACGGGACGCCGCTCGACGCCTCGGCCGTCAAGTTCACCTTCGACCGCGTCATCGATCCCTCGCACCCGCACGCCAAGAGCGGCAAGTGGACGTTCGTCACCGGCTACCTCGCGAGCGTGAAGGCGGTCGAGGTGCTCGATCCTCAGACGGTGCAGCTGCAGCTGAAGTATCCGACGGGCTCCCTGCTGGCGCTGCTCGCGCTGCCGAACTGCGCGATCGTGAGCCCGACGGCCTTCGCGAAGTCGCCGGCCGACTTCGACGCCAGGCCCGTCGGCAGCGGCCGCTACAAGATCGAGTCCTGGGAGCGCGGCAGCCGCCTCGTGCTGCGCCGCAACGACGACTACTGGGGCGCGAAGGGCAAGCCGCAGACCCTGGTCTACCGCGGCCTCGCCGAGGCCAACGCGCGCGTGGCCGAGCTGCTGACGGGCGGCGTCGATCTGATCCTGCCGATCCCGCCCGACTTCGTCGCGCGGCTCGAGAAACACTCGGGCGTCACGGTGCACAAGGCGACGGGGCTCACCGTGTGGTACGTGGGGTTCAACGTCGACAAGAAGCCGTTCACCGACCGCCGCGTGCGCCAGGCCTTCAGCCACGCCGTGAACCGCGAGGCGATCACCCGCGACATCCTCAAGGGCACGGGGATCCCCGCGATCGGCCCGCTGCTCCCGGGCACGTGGGCGTTCGAGCCGGACGTGCGCAAGTACCCCTACGATGCCGCCGCCGCGCGAAAGCTCCTGGCCGAGGCCGGCTATCCCAACGGCCTCGAGACGGACCTGTGGGTGCCGGAGTCCGGCTCCGGGATGCAGGCGCCGGTCGAGATGGCGACGGTGATCCAGGCGAACCTGGCGGCCGTGGGCGTGAAGGCGCAGCTGAAGACGTTCGAGTGGGGCTCGTACCTCGGCAAGGTGCGCGCCGAGGCGCCGGCGCTGTTCGTGCTCTCCTGGTTCCTGAAGTCGGAGGACCCCGATCTCTCGATGTACCCGCTCTTCTACTCGAAGAACACGCCGCTGCCGAACCGGTCGAACTACAACAATCCCGAGGTCGACCAGCTCCTTGTGCAGGCCCGTCAGACCGGCGAGCGCGCCCGGCGCGTCGAGCTCTATCGCCGGGCGCAGCGGCTGATCGTCGAGGACGCGCCCATGGTCTTCGTCGACCACGAGGTCCAGGTGGTTGCCACGCGCGCGAGCGTGAAGGGCTTCCGGCTCCACCCGAGTGGTTTCGACCTGAGGGTCGAGAACGTGACCAAGGAGTAGTCATGGATGAGATGAAAGCGGTCGACCTGGGTCAGGTCATGAGCACGATCCGCGCCTCGGGCCGCCCCAACACGGTCCTGTGGCAGGCGCCCGACAGCATCGCGTTCGTCGCGCGGGGCCGCGAGTTTCGCAGCGAGTTCCACAGCGATCCGAGCGACGAGGTCATGTACATGATCAAGGGCGACATGGACCTCCACTACCGGACGCCGGAGGGCGACGAGAAGATCGCGGTGATCAAAGAGGGCCAGATCGTCTATTGCCCCGCGGGGACGCCGCACTCGCCGCGCTTCTCGCCCGACGCGTTCGTGCTCGTGCTCGAGCGCAAGCGGCGGGCCGGCGAGAGCGATCGCTTCACCTGGTACTGCGACCAGTGCGGCGCACAGCTGCACCAGAGCGTCAAGCAGGTCGCCGACTATCGCGAGGACCCGGTGTCGCGCGCCTACGAGGAGTTCTACGGCTCGGAGGCGAATCGTACGTGTAGTCGCTGCGGGCACGTGACCTCGCGCCCAGGCGGCCGATAAAGGAAGCTGGACCTTTCTCAGCCGCCTGGCTCACGGCTCCGGCGGCCGGCGCGCCTTCCAGCTCGTGGCCTGCTCGTAGGCCCAGCCGATGCGCAGCGCCGTCGCTTCCTCTCCGGCGTGGCAGAGAATCTGGAGCGAGAGCGGCAGGCCGTCCGTCGAAAAGCCGCTGGGGATCGCCAGACCGCAGAGGCCGAGATAGTTGCCCGGCCGCGTGAAGTGGGCTGCCGTGCCCGACTGGTCGGCGCGATCGATGGGAATCGCCGCGGTCTGCGCGGTCGGCGTCAGGATCGCGTCGACGCCGCCGAGCGCCGCGGCGAACTCGCGCCTGTCCTCTTCGCGCTGCGCCAGCGCCAGCAAGTAGTCGCGCGCCGAGATGGCTTTACCGAGCTGGATGCGCGGTCGCACGTGCGGGTCCGTCGGCAGCGCCGGGTCGTCGACCAGGTGACCGACGAAGCGATAGCCCTCGGCACCGATGATCGTGCCCGTCGCCTTGGCGTAGTCGCTCAGGCGGCGGGGAAACTCGACGCGGACGATCTGGGCTCCGAGCCCGGCGAGCGCGCCGACCGCGGCCTCGTACGCGGCCAGCACTTCCTTCTCGACACCCGTGCGCTCGGCGTCGGGCAAGACGGCGAGACGCAATCCCGCGGCGCCGCGGCGCAACGCGGGTAGCGGATCGACCGGAGTCCACGCGAGCGTCTGCGGATCTCGCGGGTCGGGCCCGCTGAGCGCCCGGTAGATCAGCGCCGCGTCCTCGACCGAGCGCGCCAGCGGGCCGGGCGTATCGAGCGTCGAGCTGAGCGGCAGGACGCCGTACGTGCTGATCCGGCCGGCCGTCACCTTCAGGCCGACGATGCCGCACCACGCCGCGGGAATCCTGACGGAGCCGCCCGTATCGGTGCCGATCGCGACGGGCGCCAGACCGGCGGAGACCGCGACCCCCGAGCCGCTGGACGAGCCGCCCGGCGTGCGATGCACCGCGAGGTCCCACGGGTTGCGCGGTGTGCCCATGTGCGTGTTGGTCCCCCAGCTCCCCATGGCGAACTCGACCGTGTGCGTCTTGCCGAGCACGATCATCCCGGCGGCCATGAGCCGCTGCGCCAACGTGGCGGTCGTCGGCGACACGCGCTCGGCCCACACCTTCGACCCGCCGGTGGTGACGCGACCCTCGAGGTCGACGAGGTCCTTCAGCGCGATCGGGACGCCGTGAAGCGGTCCGATGCGATGCCCCGATCGAATGGCCTTGTCGGCGGCCTCGGCCGCGAGCCGCGCGTCGGCGTCGTAGACTGCGATGAACGCGTGCAGCGCCGGATCGCGCCGGCGGATCCGCTCGAGCAGCGCCCCGACGGCATCGACCGGGGAAAGCGTACGCGCCTCGAACGCGCGGGACAGCTCCGATACCGTGGCCCAGACAGGATCGATCGTCGCCATCTCGGGTGCCCTCCTCGCCGGGCCATGATCGCCGTCTTGCCGCGCCGGTTCAAGCCGATCGGGTTGAGCCCGGCTCGCGCTTGCCGTATGGTGGCGGCGTGGCGCACACCGCGGAAGTCGTGATCGTCGGCGCCGGCATCATGGGCGTGAGCACCGCGTACCATCTGGCCCGCCTGGGCGTGGGCCCGGTGACCGTGCTCGAGCGCGACACCGTCTGCTCCGGCTCGACGGCGCTCGCGAGCGGCGGCATCCGCCACCAGTACGCGAACCGGCTGGGCATCGAGCTGACGACGCACAGCATCGTCACCTACGAGCGCTTCAAGGACGAGTTCGGCGTCGATCCCAACTTCCGTCAGCACGGCTACCTGATCCTGATCGGGAGCGAGCCGGAGCTGGCGGTCGCGCGACGCAGCGTCGGGCTCCAGCGGAGCCTCGGCGTGCGCGTCGAGCTGCTCGATGCCGGGGCGACGCGCGCGCTTTGCCCCTATCTCAACACCGACGATCTGCTCGGGGCCACCTATACGCCGCGCGACGGCTACGCCGACCCGTATCTCTGCGCGACCGCGATCGCGGCGCGCGCGCGGGATCTCGGCGTGACGATCAAGCAGCAGCACGAGGTGCACGGCTTCTTGCGGGACGGCGACAGCGTGCGCGGCGTGACCACCGCGGCCGGGACCTTCGAGGCGCGCGCCACCGTCATCGCGACCGGCGCCTGGTCGGGCGTGGTCGGCCGGCTCGCCGGCGTCGACATTCCCGTGAGCCCCCACCGGCGCCACAAGTTCATGACCGCACCGTTCCCGGCCTCACGCATCCCGGCCGCCACGCCGTTCATCATCGACCCGCACACGAACTTCTCGTTGCGCCGCGAGGGGCCCGGGCTCCTGCTCGGCCACGGACGGCGCGACGAGCCCGACGGCTTCAGCACCGAGATCGACCGGAGCCTCGAGCCCGCGCTGATCGAGCGCGCGATTCACCGCGCGCCGGCCCTCGCCGACGCCGAGCTGATGCGCGCGTGGGCCGGCCTCTACGAGATGACGCCGGACCAGACCGGCATCGTCAGCGCCGTGCCCGGCGTCACGGGCCTGCACGTCATCGCGGGCTTCAGCGGCCACGGCTTCATGCACGGCCCGATTGCGGGGCAGCTGATGGCCGAGATGCTCGCCCACGGCCACGCCGTGACGATGGACGCCGGCCCGCTCGACATCGGCCGCTTCGCGCGCGGCGAAGCCCACGTCGAGCCGCTCACCTTCGTTTGATCGGCGCTGGCCGGTGAGTCAGGCGATGGATGCGCCGATGCACGCCGTGCTGGCGCGCGTCGGTCGGCGCGAGCTGATCGATCTCGCCAGCGATCTCATTCGCATCCCGAGCTTCAAGACCGAAGAGACGCCCGTTGCCCGGTTCCTGGAGGATTTCTTCCGCCGCCGCGGCTACGACGTCGACCTGCAAGAGATCGAGCCCGGGCGCTTGCAGACGATCGCCACCTTGCGGGGTACCGGCGGCGGGGCGAGCCTCATGCTCAACGGCCACACGGATATCAACGCCCTCACCCGCCGGTGGAGGCGAGACCCGTGGACGCCGAGCCTCGAGGGCGACCGCCTGTACGGCCACGGCGTGCAGAACATGAAGGGCGGCCTGGCCAGCATCATCATGGCCGCCGAGGCCGTTCGGCGCTCCGGCGTCCGGCGCGCCGGCGATCTCGTCGTCGCGTGCGTCGCGGGCGAGACGCAAGGCGGCGAGGGCACGCACTACCTGATGCAGAGCGGCCTGCGCACCGACGCCGCGGTGGTCGCCGAGCCGTTCGGCGCCGACAACCTCGTCACGGTGCACTCGGGCATCGCGCACATGGCGATCCATGCCTACGGAGTAACCGGACACATCGGACGCCTCGAGGGCACGGTGAACGCGGTGCAGAAGATGACGGCCATCGTCCGCGCGCTCGAGCACGTCGAGTTTCGCCACACGCCGCGGCCCGACCTCCCCGCGTTCCCGCGGCTCAACGTCGGCAGCGTCCTCGGCGGACGCGGCCGGGACTACGTGCTCGTCGAGCCGCCGTACGTGCCCGATCTGTGCACGATCCTGGTCGACGTTCACTTCGTGCCGGGGCAAACCGTCGACGGCATCGTCGCCGACATCCGCCGCGCGCTCGATCCGGTCGCGGCGCTCGATCCCGATCTCCGCTACGAGATCGAGATTCCGCCGCCGGCCAGCTTCAAGGGGCGCCGGCGCCTCGTCATGGATCCGTTCGACATGCCGACCGACGCGCCAATCGTGCAGGCGGTGGCGCGGAGCTATCGCGCCGTGACGGGCCAGGAGCCGAAGGCCATCGGCGCCGTGCTGCCGCATTCGTACAGCGCCGACGACACGTGCCACCTCTGGAAGGCCGGCATCCCGTGTCTGCTCTACGGCCCCGCGACGATTCGCGGCAACGCCGACGAGGACGACGCGTGCGTGCTCGTGAGCGAGATGGAAAGGGTCACGCGCGTGCTGGCGGTGACCGCCGTCGACGTCTGCCGGCGCAAGCCGGCGGAGCTCGCCATGCCGCCGCACTCGGGACGACGCGAGGGCTGAGCGATGCACTATGATAGGCCGCGCTTGCAGCCGAAACTGCTCCTGGGGGGATAGCGATGAGCACGCGGACAGCGTTCGACAGCAGTACCGCCGGCGTCATGGCTGACATCGCCTTCATCGAGTGCGAGCTGCTCGGTGCGGCGCGCGCCCGAGCTCGGGCCAAGGCGCCCGCCGCCACGCGGGGCAAAGCGCGCCCGAAATCGGGCCAGTCGAGCCCGGCGACGGCGATGACCGGTCGGCGCCGCGAAGTCGTGGTCGGCGGACGCCGCGTGAAGACGATCGACGTGCACGCCCATTGCGTGATCCCCGAGGCGTACGCGCTGCTGGGGCTGAAGGTGCAAGACCACCGTGGGCCCGGGATCAACGAGGTCGGCCCCCGGCGCATCCGCGAGATGGACGCCCAGGGCATCGACATGGAAGCGCTCAGCATCAACCCGGCGTGGTATCGGGCCGAGCGCGACCTCGCGACCCAGGTGGTCAAGATCCAGAACGAGCGGCTCGCCGAGTTCTGCGGAAAGTATCCGGATCGCTTCGTCGCGTTCGCCTCCGTCGCCCTGCAGTTCCCGGACCTCGCGGTGCAGCAGCTCGAGGAGGGCGTGAAGAAGCTCGGCCTGCGCGGCGCCGCCGTCGGCGCGAGCGTCGCCGGCGATGAGTTCTCCGACCCGAAGTTCCATCCGTTCTGGGCCAAGGCCGAGCAGCTCGGCGTCCTGATCTTCATCCATCCGCAGAGCACGCCGGACCTGGCCACGCGGCTCAAGGGCAACGGCTGGCTGGCGAACACGATCGGCAACCCGCTGGACACCACGATCGCGCTCTCGCACCTGATCTTCGAGGGCACGCTCGATCGGTTCCCCGGCCTCAAGATCTGCTCGGCCCACGGCGGCGGCTACCTGCCGTCGTACGCCGCGCGCTCGGACAACAGCCTGCGCGTCGCGCCCGACATGGACACGGGCATCAAGCTGAAGAAGAAGCCGACCGAGTATCTGAAGACGATGTACTACGACACCCTGGTTTTCACCTCCGAGGCGCTGCGTCATCTGGCCGCCGAAGTCGGCGTGAGCCAGCTCGTCGTCGGCACCGACCATCCGATCCCGTGGCAGGACAAGTCGATCGACCACATCCTGAAAGCGCCGGGCTTCAGCGATGCCGATCGGCGGGCGATGCTGGGGGAGACGGCGGCGAAGCTCCTGAAGATCAAGCGGTAGCCCAAGGGGGACAAGCGCATGGTCACGCTCGAGTTCCACGATCCGTCAGGCGCGATCGAGGTGAAGCAGCCATTTGCCCCGCGCGTCGCCGCCCTCGAGGGCAAGCGCATCGGCTTCGTCAGCAACGATCAGTGGCAGGCGTACCGCATGCTGCCGCTCCTGAAACAGCTGCTCGAGGCCGACTTCGCGGGCATCGAGGTGCTGCCGCTCGACGCCTTCCCGCAGGGCAACGCGGTGATCGGCTCGGAGGAGACGGCCGCGCAGGTCAAGCAGAGTGGGGTCGACGCCGTCATCATCGGCAACGCGGCCTGAGGGTCCTGCGCCACTGCATGCGGCCGGGCGGCCGCTAGGCTCGAAGCGCTGGGAATTCCAACCGTCACCCTGACCCGCGCGGATTTCGTCGGGGTCATGACGAACGCGGTGGCCGGGCTCGGCCTGGCGCCCGACGCGGCGATGGTCACCTTCCCCATCGAGATGTTCCTGCCCGGGAGCGATATCTCCCCGGTCGAGGCGCGCAAGCGCGAGTTCTACGACGGGCTCACGCGCTGGCGCTCGACCCTCGGCGGCGCCGGCGCGGCCGAGGCGCCGCCGATCAAGGTTCGGGGCGCGAGCATGGACGAGGCCTTCGCGCGAGCGAACAACCTGATGCTCGCGAATCGCTGGGGCGACGGGCTTCCGCTCTGGCCCCCGACGCGCGAGCGAGTGGACTGGATCCTTCGCGGCGCGACGCAGCCGCGCTCACGACGGATCGGCATCTTCCCGCCCCGCGGCGGCGTGACCACGATCGAGACCTGCGCGATCGCGTTGGCGATGTCGGGCGGGCGGCCCGAGTATCTGCCGGTGCTCGTGGCCGCGGTCGACGCGTTCCTCGATCCGGCGTCAGGGAGCGCGCAGCTGCAGGCCGCGTCGGGCAGCGCCTTCCCGGTGGTGATCGTCAACGGCCCCATCGGCGCCCAGATCCGGCTGAACGCCGGCTTCGGCTGCCTCGGCCCGGACCCGCAGCGGCCCGCGGGCGCCAGCATCGGCCGCGCGCTGCGGCTCCTGCAGCAGAACGTCGGCGGCGCCCTGCCCGGCATCGGCACCATGGCCAACTACGGCGGCGTGCGGTACACGAACGTCGTCTTCGCGGAAGACGAAGCGAATCTTCCGCCGGGCTGGGCGCCGCACGGGACCGAGCGCCACGCCTTCGCGCGGAGTCAGCATTCGATCTCGCTCGCGTTCGCCAACGGCGCCACGAACATCCGCCGGCGCGGCGCGAAGAAGGAAACCCCGGAAGAAGACGCGCTGCAGGGCATGTACCGCATGGCCGACTTCATGCGCGTGCCCAACATGCCCGGCCTCGCGGGCTACGAGCACGGCACGCCGGGCATCCTGATGCTCCCCGGCGTCGTGGCGAACACGATGGCCGGCCTCGGCTGGACGAAGGCGGCGATCCGCGAGTTCCTGTGGGAGCACTCGCGCATCCCGACCGAGCAGCTACGCCGCGCCGGCTGCCCGGCGTGGCTCGAGATCGACGCGAGCAAGGTCGTGCGTGAAAGCATCGCGCTCGATCCCTGGCCGATCACCGCCAGCCCCGACAACTTCATCGTCGTCGTCGCGGGCGGCGGGCACCCGACCAACAGCTACTGGCTCCAGGGCTACAGCCCCGGCGTCGTCGGGCGCACTGTCGAGGTGCCGTCGTCGTTCGACGACCTTCTGATGGACGCCGAGCGAGACCTAGGGTCGCGCTGAAGCCAGGATCCACTGCTTGGCGGCCTCGACCTGTCCAGCCGAAAAATGCCTGATCTCCGCCGACACGAAGTGGGATGCCAGACGTTCCGCGACGGCACCCAGCGGGGAGTCGGTCACGACGGCGACCTTGCGGATGCGCTCGTGATGGTCTCGTACGAAGCGGAAGTGGGCCGCCATCGCGCCGAGGCTGTCCCAGCCGGGAAACGCGGAGATCTCGATGATGAGCCCGGCGAGCCCGCCCGTCGCTTCGATGTGCGGATCGACTGCTCGCGCCAGCTTCACGAAGTCGTCGCGCTCGAGCGCTGACTTGGGCCTCACGTACACGATCGAGCGCGCGGCGTCGAGCCGGTATTCGATCATGGATTCGCTCCGCGCTCCTCAGCGGGCCAGGCCGGGAGCTCCAGCCGGTACGGCGTAGACGTTCATCGTCAGCGAGACGGCCGTGTAGTAGCCCATCAGCACGACCACGTCGGTGATGCTCTCGTGGCCGAGCGCCTTGACCGCGCGGTCGTAGAGCCCCTGAGAGAGCAACCGCCCGTTGGCGAGCGTCGTCGCCAGCTCGTAGACGACCTGCTCGCGCAGATCCGCGAACGACGCTGGAAGGCCCGCCATCATCGCCTCCACCGCCGGCGCGGGCAGGCCGACCTCCTTGCCGCGCTTCTCGTGGGCGGCGGCGGGATAGGCCGAATTCCACTTGCTGGTGATCACGATCACCGCGATCTCCCGCTCGCGCTCGGTCAACGTCGACTTGCCGGGCGTGAAATGCTCGCCGAGCGGGGCGGCGGCGCGAAGCAGCTTCGGGTTGTGGACCCACACCTTGTACGGGCCCGGCAGGCGGCCGCGCGGGCCGTCGACCAGGAAGCGGTAGCCGTCCTTCTGCTCGGCGGTCATCTGGTCGACGGGAATCTCGGCGTAGCGTCCGAACGTCGGGGTCGCGTTCATCGTCGGGCCTCCTGTTTGCTCAGCGCCAGAAGTCTACCGCCGGCGCCGGGCTGCCGTGAAGGTCACACCCGCTCACCGGCCGGAGGCTCACCGTCCAAAGGCTCGCCGTCCTCCACCGCCGCGGCGACGATCGGCAAGACGACGGTGAACGTCGCCCCCTGCCCGACGCCGTTGCTTTCGGCGCTCACCCGCCCGCCATGGAGCTCGACGAGGTGTCGGACGATCGCGAGCCCGAGGCAGAGCCCGTCGTGCCCGGGGGTCCTCGTGCCGTCGGACTGCTCGAGGCGCTCGAAGATGTGCGGCAGGAGCTCGGCGTCGATGCCACGTCCGGTGTCGCACACGGTGAGGCGCGCGTCGACGTCGCGCGCGAGCTCTACGGTCACGGCGCCATCCGTCGGCGTGAACTTGACCGCGTTGTCGAGGATGTTCTCGACCACCTGACGCAATCGATCGGGATCGCCGTTCACCGGGCCGGTGGCGGGGTCGAGCTCGGACTTCAAGCTGATCCCTCTGATCTCCGCGGACGGCCGGAACGACTCCACCACGCTCGCCACGAGCGCCGGGAGGTCCACGGCCTGCTGGCTGAGCTCGAGACGACCGAAGACGATTCGGCTGGCGTCGAGCAGATCGCTGATCAGCCGGCTTTGCCGAGTGACGTTGCGCTCGATCACTTCCAGCGCGTGCGCGGCGGCGCCGCCCTCCAGGCGGCCGGACCGGAGCATCCGGACCCAGTCGAGCGTCTCGTTCAGCGGGGTGCGGAGCTCGTGGGACAGCACGGCGAGGAAGTCGTCTTTCGCCCGGTTGGCGGCCTCGGCCTCGCGCCGCGCGGCATGCGCCTGCTCGGCCTGGCGCGCCGCGGCCCGCGCGTCCTCGAGCGCCCGGCGCAGATCCTCCACCTCCGACACGCGCGACTGCGCGGACGGCAGCGGTGCCTCGGGCTCGGCCTTCAGCGAGTCGGCGAGCGCGACGATCGGCGCCGCGATACGCTTGCCGAGCACATACGCGAGACCGCACCCGATGGCGAGCAGGAGCAGCCCGCCGCTCGACAACGCGAGCATCGACCGTCGGATCCCCGCATCGATCAGCTTGACGGGCGCGGCCACCCCGACGACCCACCCGGTCTCCCTCGAGCGGCTGTAGGCCGCGTACACGGACGGGCCCCTGATCAGCTCGCCCTTGATGAATCCCTCGTCGGCGCTCGTGGTCTGCGCTGTCCATGCCTGGTTTTCCTTGCGTCCCACGAAGCTCGCGGGGTCCGGAACCCGCGCGACCGCACCGCCGTCGCGATCGGTGATCAGCGCGATCCAGCCCCGCGACAGCGACGCCTCCTGGAGCAGCTTGGTGAACTGGGTCGGCGGGAACGGGAAGTCGAGGACGTAGCGGACCTGACCGCCACGGATGACCGGCGCCGAGACGATCACCGCCGGCTGGCGGCCGACGGCGCCGACCAGCACGTTGGACACGACGGTCTTTCGGCCGTCGGCGACGCTCCTCATCATCTCGAGGCCCGCCATCGTGGGGATCGGCAGTGCCGATCCCAGTGGCCGGCTGGTGTTCAGGACCTGCCGGCCCGAGGGATCGGACAGGACCGCCCAGCCCCCGAAGCCCTTCGACACCGTGGCCGCCTCTTCGTAGAAATGCGCGAGATCGACGGGGCCATCGAGATATCGCGACGCGCTCGCCGTCTCGACACTCGTCTTGATGTCGTTGATGTCCCGGTCGAGCGCCAGCGCCAGGGCGCGCGCGGTGTCGCGCATGCCGCGCTCGAGCGACGACCGCTCGAGGCGCGTGTGGTACACGATCAGCCCGACCGCGAACAGAACGGCGGGCACGACCGTGGCCAGGATCAGCAAGATCAGGTGCGTGCGTAGCTTCACGGAGGCCGCTCCGTGTCAGGATACTCTAGAGGGCCGCGTAGACGAGATCGATGAAATGACGGACGTGCTTGTGCTGCATGCGCGCGGGCTCGGGCCTCGCCTCGGCAAATCTCGCCCGGGACGAGGCTCACCTGCTATCGTTGACGGACGGGTGCGACCGTGGTCGGGCCGCCCGAGCGAGCGGCGCGGCGCCGCCTCAGCGAGGCTCCTTGGCCTTCAGCTCGGCGTCGTGCGCCTTGATGAAGGCGCGGATGTCGTCGGCCAGGTCGAGCAGCTTGATCCACTGCTCCTTGTAGAGGGTGACGGGAAACCGGCCGAGCCCGTAGACGGACACGCCGCCCTTCTCGCTGACCTTCAACGAGACGCCGCGTGAGGACTGGGCCTTCAGCGCGGCGTTCTCGGTCCTGAGTCGCTCCAGCTCTGCCTTCACCGCGTCGTCGGTCATCGTCGCTCTCCTTTCTGTCAGCTTCTCACACCGCCCGCCGGCGGGTGCAAGAGGTCGACGCGCTGAGACGTTTCAGCGGAAACGCGCGTTAGCCCCCCATCCCCCATGCGATGGCGTTGCGCAGCAGGGTCGCGAACGCGTCGCTCTCCCACGAGCCGCGGAACGTCAGCGGCGTCGTGTCGGTCGGATCGACGACGCGCGACGCTCTGATCGCGGAATTGTGGCAGTGGCCGAGCGCCACGTAGGTGACGCCGCCGCCGCCGACCGCGCGCGTGTAGCCGAGCACGCGCGTCCTGCCGTCGGGCTGGAGCGACGTGTCGGAGGGATACAGCGTGCCGATGGTGGGCGACGTGGCGCCCGGGCCGTAGTCCGCGGTCAGCAGGACCCGCGTCGACTTGGGGTCCTGGAGCTCGATGAAGTACGGCTCGTCCTCGACGACGAACGAGGCGCCGAGCCCGCGCGTCAGGCTCGTGTCGCCGGTCACGTCGACGCGGATCTTGCAGATCGGCGGATGAGTCAGGAAATAGCTCCCGAGAAGCGCGTGGTGCTCGGTCTTCACGGTCCGGCGCTGCCGCGAGCCTTCCACCCGCTCGGCGCGGCCGCCGCTGGTGCCGTGCAGGCCGAGCCAGCGGCCGCCGGCTTCGAGCCATTGCTTCATGGCGCGGCACTGCGCGGTGTCTGGATACGGGCCGGCCACGTACGTGAGCAAGAAGCGGCTCACCGGCAGCCACTTCTCGACGTCCGCGAAGTCGTTGGCGACCGACGCCGGAATCTCGCGCTCCGCCAGGAGGCCGAGGAGCCGCAGGCGCGCGTAGTCGTGATCGTGGCCGGCTTGTGATCCGGGCGGAAAGCCACCCATGATGAGGTGCGCGCGCCCGGGCTTCGTGTCTGTCATCGGATCACCTCACGTCGCGCCGGATTAGAATCCGGGCATGAGTATGACTGCCAGCACCGACCGCATCGACACCTCGCGAGCCGCCCTGATCGTGTACGACGCCTGCCGCCGCGCCCTCACCCCGGCCGACCCCGCACGCCGCGCGGCGATGCGGCCGGTGCTCGACGCCTGGGTCACCCTGATCGCCGCGTGCCGGGCGCGCGCGATGCCCGTCATCTATACCACCCCGGTGAGCCGGGCCGACGGCGCCGACGTCGTGCTGCTGCCGACCGATCTCAGCGCCGAGACGGGCGTACCGTCGCTCACCAACTGTGTCGAGGGTACCCCGGACGCCGGCTTCCCGGACGAGATCGCGCCGCGTGCCCAGGACTACGTCTACCTCAAGCGCCGGCCGAGCGCCTTCTACGGCACCGGCGCGGCCGAGCTGCTCTGGCTGCTGCGCCGGACGGCGCTCGTCATCGGCGGCGGCGCCACCAACCGCGGCGTCGAGACCAGCGTGCGCGAGGCCTTCAGCATGGACCTCGACACCGTCGTCGTCCGCGAGTGCTGCTGGGGCAGCGACGCCGCGGCTCACGCCTACAGTCTCGACAAGTCGATGAAGATGTACGCCCGCGTCCGCACGCTCCACCAGACCCTCACCATGCTCGCGTGAGCATCTCGCCAGAGACACCACCTGCAGGCCGCCGAGAAGGACCCGCTGGGCCCTTATCGGTGGCCTGCGAGCCATTCCGCGGCCGGCGGCACGTTGGGATCGCGCGGGCGCAGGTTGTAGTACGACACCAGCGGAAAGTACGCGTCGGCCAGCCGGCGGAGCTCGGCGACGGGCGACGGGTGTAGATCCACGCGCAGGTCGACCATGGGGTAGATGTCGCGGTCGACGACGTAGAGCCCGCTGGAGGTCTCGCCGTCGGGCTGGCCGCCGGCCGCCTTCCCGGCCTCGATCGATCGCAGGAGGCGCTCCCACAGCGGAAGATCGGCGCCGCGCTTGAACGCGTCGAACATCGAGTCGGCGACCTCGGCGCCGACGACGGCGTTGGCGGCCACGACCACGTTGCGGTCGACGCGATGACCCGCCCACGGCCGGTTCCCCGAGCCGGTTCGCGCCACGCCCAGGCCGGTGACGTCGAGACAGCCAAGCTGCCGGCGCTCGACGTACTGGTCGCTCGCGGCGATCTCGTCGAGAACGCGCGACGCCGAATAGCCGTCGCGCAAGAGATTCAGACCGAGATGACCGAGACGCGGATTGGTGCTGGCCTGCGTGATGATGGCGCCGACATTGGGGGCCACGTGGATGCAGCGCGAGCCGACCGCCATCTCGCTGGTCGAGATCGCGACCCCGAACATGCCGCTGCGCTCGCACCGCCCGATCAGAGAGAAGGTCATCGCTCAGCCCAGACGCCGGCGGAGGAAGTCAGCGATCTCGAGCGTGCAGGCCATGCCCTGCGGGATCGCCTTCGTCAGCGACACGAACGCGTGGATCTGGCCGGGATACTCGCGGTAGACGACGTCTACGCCGGCCTCGCGCAGCCGTTCTCCGTACGCCCGACCCTCGTCGCGGAGTGGGTCGAAGCCGGCGGTGACGATCATGGCCGGCGGCTGGCCCGTGAGGCTCGCCGCGCGGAGCGGAGAGCACCTCGAGTCGGCCCGGTCCGCGTCGCTCCTCAGGTACTGCTGCATGTACCAGATGATGCGCTCGCGCGGGATCACGTGCCCGTCGACCAGCTCACGGTGCGAGTCCGTCTCGAGCGAGGCGTCGACGGCCGGATAGATGAGCGCCTGACACGTCGGCACCGGCATGCCCGCCGACGCGGCGAGCTGCGAGACGACGGCGGAGAGGTTGCCGCCGGCCGAATCGCCGGCCACCGCGATGCGCGCGGTGTCGGCGCCGAGGTCGCGGCCCTTCTCGCGCAGCCAGCGATACGCGGCGAAGCAATCCTCGACCGCCGCCGGGAACTTGTTCTCGGGCGCCAGCCGATAGTCGACGGCTACGACGAGCACACGAGCGTGCTTGGCCAGCCGCGCGCAGAGCCCGTTGTGGGTCTCGAGATCGCCCTGCACCCAGCCGCCGCCGTGGAAGTACGCGACGGCCGGCTCCCGCGTCTTCGCGGCGGTCGACGAATAGAAGCGAGCGGGAATCTCGCCGGCCGGTCCGGGAATGCGGATGTCCTCGACCCGCGCCAGCTCGGGCGCGGGCTCGTCCATCAAGTTGACCATCGCGCGGAGCTGCTGCCTGAGCTCGGGCAGCGGCGGATAGTATCCCGGCACGCGGATGGACTTGACGAACTCGCCCACGATCTGCGCCTTGGGGTCCATCGTGCGGCTCCCCATGCGGATGCGATGGCCGTCGAGGAAGCGCAGCGCCTCGTCCTCGCTCATCGCCGTGTGGGACAGGTCCAGCGCCGGATGCGTGCTCATGCGAAATCCTCCTCGGTCAGGCGAACCACATGTCGGGCAACGTGAAGCCGTGGCGGAAGGGATCGGACGGGTTGGAGCCGTGCTGGAAGACGCCGGTGATCCACGCCTGCCCGGCGATCGTGGGGACGATGCCCGGCCGTCCGCCCACGACGACCTCGGCGGCGATCGCTCCGTCTCGAGGTAGCGCTTCTTCTCGAACATCGTGGCGCCCGGCGGCGGCAGCACGCCGCCGACGATCACGTGGTTGTCCTCGCCGCCGACGTGGCAGCCGATCACGGTGACGGTGCGCCCCCATTGCACGAGCGGATGGTACCATCCCTCTTCCAGTGAGGTTCATCGGCCTCCCGATCAAGCGACTCGAGGATCCGCGCCTGCTCGTCGGCGGCGGACGGTACGTGGACGACCTGGTCCGGCCGGGCATGGCGCACGCGGTCATCGTGCGCAGCCCCCACGCTCACGCGCGCCTGCGCCGCATCGACGGGCGGGGCGCCCTCGCCCGCCCGGGCGTGCTGGCCCTCCTGACAGCCGCCGACCTCGCGGGCGTGCCGACGATTCCGCTTCGGCAGGCCGGCAAGCCGGCGCATGCGGCCTATCTCCAGCCGCCGCTGGCCGGCGACACGGTCCGCTACGCGGGTCAGCCGGTGGCGGTCGTCGTCGCGACCGATCGCGCCGCTGCTATCGACGCGCGCGAGCAGGTCGACGTCGAGTACGACGTGCTCTCGGCGTTCGTCACCCCCGGCGAACCGGGCGATGGCGGGCCGCCGCTCTTCCCCGAGGGCAACGTGGCCGACTCGTGGACCACCGCGCTCGGGGACGTCGACGGCGCGCTGCGGGACGCGGCGTTCGTCGTGAGCGACCGGCTCTCCATCGGGCGCCAGACGGCGGCGCCCATGGAGCCGCGTGGGCTGCTCGCCGAGTGGGAGGCCGGCGGCGGGCGCCTGACGGTGTGGGGCGTGACGAAGGTTCCCTACTTCAATCGCCGCACGCTCGCGAGCATGCTCGGGGTCGACGAGGCGCGGATCGATTTCGCCGAGTCGGACGTCGGCGGCGGGTTCGGCGCGCGCGGCGAGTTCTATCCCGAAGACTTCCTGATCCCGCACCTGGCGCGACGCTTGGGCCGACCGATCAAGTGGGTCGAGGACCGACGCGAGCACTTTCTCTCGATCAATCACTCGCGCGAGCAGCAGTGGTCGGTGGCGGCGGCCGCCGACGAGCGCGGGCGGCTGCTGGCGCTCGACGCCGTCCTCGTCAACGTGATGGGCGGCCATCTCCGCACGCACGGCGTCTGGGCCGCCGCGCTCACGGCCTCGTACCTGCCGGGACCGTACCGCTGGCCGAGCTATCGCTGCCGCGTCTCCTGCGTCATGACCACCAAGACCCCGACCGGCACGGTCCGCTCGCCGGGCTTCTACGAGGGCACGTTCGTGCGCGAGCGCGTGCTCGATCTGCTCGCCCGGCGCTCGGGGCTCGACCCGGCCGAGATCCGCCGCCGCAATCTCGCGCGGCCCGGCGAGGAGCCGCACACCGTCGACACCGTGGCAGGGGCGGTCACCGGACGGAGCGCCGACTTCGCGGGTGAGGACTTCGGCGCGATCTTCGAGCACGCGCTGAAGGCCGGCCGTTACGAAGAGCGCCGCGCCGCGTGTCGCGCGCGCAACGCCGCCGGCGGCGACGTGCGATACGGGGTCGGTCTCGCGGCCGTCATCGAGACCTCGGGCACCGGCCCGTTCGAGAGCGCCCGGGTCAGCTTGACCGCCGACGGGCGTGTCGAGCTGGCCGCGGGCTCCACGTCGCTCGGTCAAGGGCTTCCGACGACGCTCGCCCAGGTCTGCGCCGAGGTCCTTCAGGTGCCGCCGGGCGACATCGCCGTGCACCTGGGCGACACGCGCTGGATGCCGCACGGCGTCGGTAGCTCGGCGAGCCGCTCCGCCGTGATGGCCGGCTCCGCGGTGTACCAGGCGTCGACGCGACTGCGCGAGCAGATCGCGGCGCTCGCGGCACGACACTTCGAGGCGAGCGCGGCCGACATCGAGCTCGACGGCGGCGCCGCCTTCGTGCGCGGCGTGCCGGACCGGCGCTGCTCGCTGCGCGAGATCGCCGCGCTCGCCGGCGGTCCGCTCGAGGCCGAGTGGCGTCACGAAACCACGCGCGCCATCGGCTCGTTCGGGGTCCACCTCTCCGTGGTGGGCGTCGACGTGACGACCGGCGAGGTGCGTCCCGAGACGCACTTCGTCCTGTGCGACGTGGGGCGCGCGCTCAATCCGACGATCGTCGAAGGCCAGCTGGTAGGCGCGGTCGTCCAGGGCATCGGCCACGCCACGCTCGAAGAGCTCGTCTACGACGCGAGCGGCCAGCTCCTCACCGGCACCTTCATGGACTACGCGATCCCGACCGCGGCGCGCGTGCCCGCGGTCGAGCTGCTCGTCCACGAGTCCGCCGCGCCCTCGAATCCTCTCGGCGTCAAGGGCGCCGGAGAGGCCGGAACGTCGGGTGTCGGCGCCGCGGTTGCGAACGCCGTGGCCGCCGCCGTGGGCGACGCCGCCGCGCGCCACCTGCCGGTGACGGCGCCGAGGGTCAGGGCGGCGCTCGACACGTGATCAAGGGCCTGCTCGTCGCGCTGGCGGTCGGCGCGTGCGCGGTCTCGGTCGCGCGCGCCGCCGATCCGATCGACGCGTCGCTCCGCGAGGAGATCCACAGCGTGTCGGTGCCGGCCGCGCACGCGACAATCGTGGTCACGACCTACCGGCCGCGCGCCTGGGGACCGTTTCCGTGGATCGTGATGAGCCACGGCACCGCGACCACGCCGGAAGCGAATCGCACGATCGGCCGGTTTCGGGCCTTGAACCCGATCCGCGAGTGGGTGAGGCGCGGTTACGCGGTGGTCGTCCCGGTGAGACGCGGCTACGGCGCCAGCGGCGGAGACACGTTCGGCGACTCGTACGGCACCTGCAAGAGCCCGGACTTCCGCCGCGCGGGGGAAGGCGCGGCGCTGGATCTCCTTGCGACGATCGAGTGGGCGAAGACCCAATCCGATCTCGATCGCCGGCACTGGCTGCTCGTCGGCCAGAGCTCGGGCGGGTTCGCGTCGATCTACACCGCGTCGAAGCGCCCGGACGGTCTCGTCGCCGTGCTCGCGTTCGCGCCCGGTCGCGGCGGCCGCCCGGACACGCATCCGGGGCTGCCCTGCGCGCCGGATCCCGTGGCCAGGCTGTTCGCGTCGATCGCGCCGGACGTCGCGGTCCCGGTCTTGTGGTTCTACGCGGAGAACGACGCGTTCATCGGCCCGGCGGCGGCCAAGCTCTGGTTCGAGAGCTTCCGCGCCGCTGGCGGGCGCGGCGACTTCGTGATGCTACCGCCGTTTCCCGAGAATCGCGGCCACGGCGTCTATCCCTCGGCCGCCGGGACGCCGCTCTGGACGGCGGCCGTGGCGACGTTCTTCCGGGCGCACCAGATCGACCTGCCGTTCTAGAGCCGGCGTCCCGTCATTCGAGGGCGACGCGGATCAGGCGCCCAGCGCCGCGGCTTCGGCGCGCGACATCCCGACCGCTTCCGCCGCGGCGAGGATCTCGGCCCAGCGCGCGCGTGTTCGGCACGACGAGCCCGGCCTTCAGGTGGCGGACGTATGTCGGGATCATGCCGACGCCGTGGCTGTCGTGGCCCATCAGATTGGCGCGCACCAGGTGCTCGGCGACGAGGTCGGCCTCCACGGCGGCGCTCCCGCCCGCCTTCACGATCGCGCCGGTCAAACGTCGCAGGTTATCGGCAGTCGCACGCACGCGATTCCTCCTCTGTGCAGGCGCTCGGCGATATCGCTCGGTCGCGCCGAATGTGCAGAGGCGCAGTATACCCTGTGTGTCGGACCCGATCGGCGCGATGCGGGCGGCTGTTGACGACGCCCAGCCGCCGACACAAAATGACGGACACCGTACGACGCGAGGAGGACCGAGACATGCCGCGCGAGACACCGGTCAGGGTGAAGAAACTGGGCCACGTCGTGTTCACGGTGAGCGACATCGAGCGGACCACGAAGTTCTGGGGAGAGATCATGGGGTTCCACGTGTCCGATCGCAACGAGCGTGGAATGGTCTTTCTCCGCAACGCGTCGGACCATCACACCGTCGCGCTGGTGCCGGCCGAGAGCCCCCTCGAGCCGCGCCGAGAGGGGCAACCCGGCTTTCACCACTGCGCCCTGGAGGTCGGCACCGTGTCCGAGCTGTTCCAGATCCGCGAGTTTCTCCGCGCCAGGGGTGTGCCGATCGTCTACGAAGGACGTCGTGGCCCGGGGGGCAATCCGGGCATCGAGTTCAAGGATCCCGACGGGTTCAACATCGAGCTGTACGCCTCGATGGATCAGATCGGAGCGGACGGCAAGAGCCGGCCGGCGGAGCAATGGCGCCGGGCCCAGAGTCTCGAAGAGGCCGTGGCTCATCCGCTACCCGGGGTAACCTATCAGTGAAGCGCAGCGGGAGCCGCATCCTCACGACCCACGTCGGCAGCCTGGTCCGGCCGGCCGAGATGGTCGAGATACTTCGCCGAAAAGCGGACGGCGCCCCGTTCAGTGCCGGCGACCGCGCCATCCTGGCCCGTCACGTGGCCGAGGGCGTGCGGATGCAGGAGGAGTGCGGCATCGACGTCCCGAGCGACGGCGAGTACTCGAAATCCGGCTTCGCGCAGTACATCACCGATCGCCTCACCGGCTTCGAGACGCGCAACGACCTGCCCGGGCGCGGCGGCGGGACGACGAGGAGCCGGGACCGGCGCCGATTCGCGGAGGCGTACCGCGAGATCGAGGGCGGCGTGCAAGGCGGCACGACCTCGATGGCGAACTCGATGTGCACCGGGCCGATCGCCTATCGCGGCTCGACGGCGGTCCAGACGGACCTCGCCAACTTCACGGCGGCGCTGCACGGCCGGAGCTTCGAAGAGGCGTTCATTCCCGCCGTCGCGCCCGGGACGATCGAATTGCAGCGCGCGAATCACTTCTACAAGACCGAGGAGGACTACCTCGGGGCGCTCGCCAACGCGATGAGGGTGGAGTACAAGATGATCGTCGACGCCGGCTTCATCTTGCAGATCGACGACCCGCGCATGGTGACCGAGTACGACTCGATGGATCCAGCGCCGTCGCCCGAGGAGTACCGCCGATTCGCGATGGTGCGCATCGAAGCGCTGAACTACGCGCTCGCCGGGCTTCCGGAAGACCGCGTGCGCTACCACATGTGCTGGGGCAGCTGGCACGGGCCCCACACGACCGACGCGCCGCTGGAGGAGATCGCGCCGGTGATCTTGAGCATCAAGGCGGGGGCCTTCTCGCTCGAAGCTGCGAACCCGCGCCACGAGCACGAGTATCACGTCTGGGAGCGGGTCAAGCTCCCGGAGGGCAAGATCCTCATCCCGGGCGTCGTCGCCCACACGACGAACTGCGTCGAGCACCCGGAGCTGATCGCGGAGCGGATCGTGCGCTACGCGCGGCTCGTCGGGCGCGAGAACGTCATCGCCGGCGTCGACTGTGGATTTGCGCAGGGGCTCGCGACCGCGCGCGTGCACCCGAGCATCATGTGGGAGAAGTTCCGCATGCTCGCGGAGGGCGCACGTCTGGCGAGCCGGCGTCTCTGGTAGGTCACGGGTAGATCGAGGGACACGTTGGACCGGAGGGGCATTGCGATGGGTACGAGGGGGCGAATCTTGACGACGTTGTTCGCGATCGGCCTGACGATGCTCGGCGGAACGAGGACGATCGCGCCCGCGGGCGCTCAGGACGCGGCGCCGATTGCGGGCACGGCCGCCGTGTCGGGCACGGTCGAGGCGCCCAGGCCGTTCAAGGCGGCGCCGGTGCATCTCATGAACGTGGACAAGAACGTCCTGTTCATGGTCTACACGAGCGGCGGGCGCTACCGCGCCGTCAACCTCTTTCCCGGCCGCTACGAAGTCACGGTCCGCAAGCCGGGTTTCGCCGCCGAGACGAAGAGCCTCACGCTTGCTGTCGGGGCGAAAGAGACGCTGAACTTCTCACTGCGCGAGGAAGCAGCACAACCCGTGCAGCAGGGCGCGTTCGGGTTCTCCGCGCGCATCGAGGGCGCGACCCTGGTGTCGTACGACGAGCTCTATCCGGCCGGTCCGGGCCGCGATCTCGTCGAGAAGACCTGCGTGAACTGCCACGGCAAGAATTTCCTGCCGAGCCGGCCCTATCACGAGACACAGTGGACCCACTTCGTAGATCTGATGCTGAGTCCCACGGCGCCGCGCGGCGCCATGATTCCCGCCGGCACGTTCAGCGCGAAGGACCGCGAGACCGTGATCGCGTACCTCGCCAGGAACTACGGTCCCACCAGCACGAAGCGCGCCTTGAAGGTCGACGCGGAGTTCCCTGTGGACGAAACCGTGCTCGGCAAGGCGATGTACATCGAATACTACCTGCCGCTCGACCGCCAGCTCGATGCGGCCAACAAGCAGCGGCGGACGCAGGAGCCGCACTTCGATTCCGACGGCAACGTCTGGTACACCGACCGCAGCATCCCCAACCGGATCGGTCGCGTGGACCCGCGCACCGCCGAGTTCAAAGACTTCACGATGCCCGATTCGAGGGCTGATCCGCATGGTCTCACCGTCGACCGCGCCGGCCACGTATTCTGGGCCGAGACCGTCGGCTTCCACCTCGGCCGGCTCGACCCCAAAACGGGCTCGATGATCCGATATCCAATGGACTCCACCGGTCGGAGCCAGGGCGCTCGCGGCCACACGCCGATCGTCGACTCGAAGGACAATGTATGGTTCACCGTGATCGGCGGCGACATGCTCGGCAAGTGGGATCGCAAGACCGAGACCGCCCGGGTATGGAAAGTTCCGACTTCCGGCGCCGCGCCCTACGGCATCGCCCTCGACCGCGATGAGAACGTCTGGTTCGCCGAGTTCCGCCGGGGCAGGATCGCGCGGTTCGACCCGAGAACCGAGAAGTTCACGGAGTACGACGCGCGCACGCAGCCGACGACGATCCGCCGACTCGGGGTCGATTCGGCCGGCGTCGTCTGGTACGGCGGCTTCAGCAGCGGCAAGCTCGGCAAGCTCGACCCGAAAACCGGCAGGATCGTCGAGTACGACATCCCCATGCCCTTCTCCGAGCCCTACGACGTGTGGCCGGATCGACACGACCAGATCTGGATCAGCGACGGCGGCCAGGGCGGCTGTTTGATCCGCTTCGATCCGAGGACCGAGAAATTCACGTACTACCCGACGCCTCAGACCACGGATCAGCCGAAGCTCGCGATCACGCGCGACGGCGCGATCTGGTACACGCCGCGCTCGTCCGTCAGGGCGGCGGCGGGTGTGCTGTATCCGGACGTGGGGAAGATGACGACGTTCGGGGCGTACTACTAAGGTCGCCGAGGACGTCGGCGACGACGACGCGGGGCAGCTCCTGGGCTGCCCCGCGTCGGATCGTCGCGCCCGATTCCGATCAGTGCGCCAGCGGGTCGGGTCGCAGCTGGAAGTGGACGGCAATCGGCTTCTTGCCCTTGCCGCCCTCCATGAGCCACGGCGCCCGGTCGCCGCTGGTCGTCCAGAGCCCGCGGCCCTTCCAGCCGGCCGCCGGATCGTCGATGCGGCCGTCGAAGCCCTTGGCGTAGAACCCCAGCGGGTACGGGACGCGCAGCACGACCATCTTGCCGTCCTTCAGCGCGATCAGGCCGTCGTTCAGATTACCGGTCGACATCGGCACGTCCTCGCCGAGGCCGAACGTGTTGTGCTGATCGACCCACGTGTAGTAGCTCGACTCGGCGCTGTTCTCGCCGATCCCCTGAAAGCCCGGACCCGGATACCGATAGAACGTCCAGCCTTCGGGACAGTGGTCGCCGGTGGCCTTCGGTCCGTTGAGCGGTCCCTTGCACTTGCGCCGATCGAAGCTGCCGATGTGGCCGCTCCCCATCGACGCCCACACGACACGCTGCTTGTCGATGTCGGCGCCGCGGATCCCGAAGTACGGCTTCGGCACGTTGTAGATCTCGGCGAGCGCGGTCGCGGGCGGATTCGAGCCGGGCACGAGCCGCACGACCGCGGCGGTGCCGCCGAACACGCCGACCGAGCCCCAGATCGAGCCGTCGACCGGGCTCGGCATCACCGCGTAGAAACCGCCGGCGATCCGCTTGTCCTTGGTCGGATCGACCGGCTGATCGGGCTCGACGTACTCGTCGCGCTTGCCGTTGCCGTTCGTGTCCAGGACGAACGCGGTCCACCCCTGCGATTTCGCCGCGTCGCCGGTCTCGTCGAACATCTTGGTGTTGACCCAGCCGACCACCGGGCCGCCGCCGCTGGTCCACACGGTCTCGTTGGCGTCGTAGCCGAACTGCAGGTGGTGCGTCTGGAAGCACGTATCGACGAACGTGTACTTCATCGTCTTCGGATCGAGGAAGGTGAGCGCGCGGTTCGTGCGCTCGAGCGGAAACAGCTTCGCCGAGGGATGGTCCGAGCCCTTCTGGCAGAAGTCGGGATTCTTGGGCCCCCGCACCGTCGCTGCGAACCAGACGCGGCCCTTGCGATCGAACATCCCGTTGTGGTTGTTGGCCTTCGTGTCCCAGAGCTTCTCGTCGCCCCAGTAGGGCGAGGGCGCCATCGGCTTCTCGAGCGCGGCGTGCCCGGGCCCGAGCGCTTCCGGCGTGTCGGCGTCGCGCACCGGAGCCCTGAAGGTCGTCACGGTGTGCGTCCTGGGATCGAGGATCGGATAGTCGTCGGTCGCGTACTCCGGCGAGCCGTAGAGCTTGCCGTAGCCGTTGACCGTCGGGTAGCGACGATCCGACGCGATCAGGTCGTGCAGATACTTCTTCGGGTCGCCCCATTCCCATGTCGTGACGACGATGTTGCGCTCGACGCCCTGCGGCCGCGGCGGCTTGCTGTGCGGCAATTCCCCCTTGGCGATGCGATCGGTCCAGTCGCCGTAATACTTGAACGGCACGCCGCCGAGCACCTGCGTGAGCGGGTTCAGCATGAAGGTCGCGGCTTGGCCCGACTGCACGCGGCGGATCCACGCCTTCTCCCCTGAGTCGAACTCCCCGAGCGAGGCGGGGATCGTCCGCGTCGACAGCTGGCCCAGCTGATGGCAGCCGACGCAGGCGCGGTTCTTCACCACCGTGAGCCAGTCGCTCTGCGTGATGTTCGCCGGAATGTTGCTCTTGCCGCCGAACTGGTCGGCGTCGGGGATCTTCATCATGGAGTACCAGTAGATGGCGGGGTAGTACTGCGCCGCCGCGGCGGCGTTCGGCGCCGGGACCGCGCGGAGATTCAATTGCTTGCCGGGCTCGGCGTCGACCTTCGCCGAATCGACGAGACCGTAGCCGCGCACCCACACCGTGTACTTCGCCTTCGGAAGATCGGGCACCACGTAGCGCCCCTGGTCGTCGGTGACGACGATCCTCGCGAACTTGGTGGGAAGCCCGGTGGTCTCGGCGATCACCCAGACGCCGGCCTCGGGCCCGCTCGGCCCAGTCACCACGCCGCCGATGTCGTCGGCGTCGATCGGCACCGCGCCGACGCTGGGCTGCTGGGCGCCGAGCCTCGCCACCGAGCCCGCGCTGATCAGGGCAATCGCTACTCCCGCCACGCCGAGCCACAGCGCTCTCGTCATCGCCGTCATCGCGCTACTCCTTTCGTCCCATCACGTCCTGGCCTCGCCGCGAATGCTCACCGAGGTATCGAGAACGGGATGATACCGCAGCGGCCCCAAGCGTGCGAGGCGCTCATAGTTCCTGGTGCCCGGTACGCCCTTGACACACATGCCGTCCGCGCGGTAACGGAGAGCCAGCCGCGTGCGCGTGCGCCGGTAACTTTGGGGGGTGGGGGGACGAGAATGACCCGCGTGGGGAGGCGATGGCCGGGGCTCACCCTCGTGGTCAGCGGGCTGCTCGTCGGGCTCGTTGTGCTGCCGGGCGGCGCGCAGCAAGGACCGACCCAGGCAGAGCTCAACGCCGCGGCCTCCAACGCGTCGGACTGGCTGCTGCCCAACCATGACTACGGCGGACAGCGCTTCGTCGAGCTCACGCAGATCACGCCCGAGAACGCACCGTCCTTGCGGCCGGTGTGCTCGTACGAGATCGGGGGGATCCGCCCGTTTCACACGAACCCGATCGTCTACCGCGGCGTCATGTATCTCACCACCTCACACGCCACGATCGCGCTCGATGCCGCGACCTGCCAGGTTCGCTGGCGACACGACTGGGTGCCCAAGGCCCGAGAGAACTGGCCGCAGAGCCGCGGCGTCGCCGTGAAGGAAGGCAAGATCGTCCGCGGCACGCTCGACGGCTATCTCCTGGCGATCGACGCCGAGAGTGGACGACTCCTCTGGGAGCGGGCGGCGGCGAACGGCGACATCGGAGAGACCTTCACGATGCCGCCGGTCCTCGTCGAGGATCTGGTGATCGCCGGGCCGGCGGGAAACGAAGTACCCATCAAGGGGTGGGTCGGCGCCTTCCGTCTGGAGAACGGCGAACAGGTGTGGCGATTCAACACGCGGCCGAGACCGGGCGAGCCCGGCGCCGAGACGTGGTCGGCGACGGACGTGCTCACCGGCGGCGGCGCGGTGTGGACGCCGTTCTCGCTCGACCCCGCCAGGGGACTGCTGTACGTCCCCGTCGGCAATCCGGCGCCCGATCTCTACACCGACGTCCGGCGCGGCGACAACCTCTACACGAATTCCATGGTCGTCCTCGACGTACGCAGCGGCAAGCTCGTGTGGCACTACCAGGCCGTGCCGAACGACTTCCACGACTGGGACCTGACCCAGACGAGCCCCCTCTTCAGCGCCGAGGTCAACGGCGTGCGGCGTCAGCTCGTGGCGGTGGTCGGCAAGGATGGGCTGCTCCACGTCCTGGATCGGGAGACACGCGCGCACCTCTATCAGGTAGCGGTGACCCGACGGGAGAACGTCGATGTCCCGCTCACCACGGCGGGCGTGTACGTGTGTCCGGGCGTGCTGGGCGGCGTGCAGTGGAACGGCCCCGCCTTCAATCCGCGCATCAACACGCTCTACGTGAATTCGGTCGAGTGGTGCGGCGTCTTCAGGAAGGCGGAGACCCTCCAGCACGTGCCGGGCCGGAACTACGTGGGCGGGCGCTGGTCACCCGAGCCGCTGGAGCAGGCGCGCGGCTGGCTGACGGCCATCGACGCGTCGACCGGAACGATTCGCTGGCGCTACGCCTCACGCCGCCCGATGCTCGCCGCGATCGTGGCGACGTCGGCCGACCTGCTCTTCACGGGCGAGCTCGATGGCACGTTCCTCGTCCTCGACGCGCGTGACGGCGCCGTGCTGCATCGATTCAACGTTCCGGGTCCTATGAACGGCGGCGTCGTGACGTATCAGGCGGGCGGCCGGCAATACGTGGCCGCCACCTCGGGAAGCGCGACGTACTTCTGGGGCGCGCCGACGGCGCCGGCCACGGTGACCATCTTCGCGATCCCCCGGCCGGGGTCGTAGCGCCGTCTCGGCGGCTCTACCAGGGCAGGATCGCGGGCTCGTACTGCTCGATCCGCTCCTTGATCGCCAGTACGGGCTCGATGCCGTAGAGCCGGCGGGCGTTCTCGCCCATCAGCTTGCGCTGCGCCTCGGCGGGCACGCCGAGCTCCGCCATGTGGCCCAGGCCTTCCCAGGCGTCTTCCGCGTCGTGGTGCGGATAGTCCGACGACCAGATCGCGACGTCCTGGAAGACGTCCCACAACCGATAGACCAGCGTCTCGTCCGACTCGAAGCCGATGAAGCAGCGCTCGTTAGGCGCGCGCCAGCACCGTCGCCGCCTCCGCGCTGCGCACCAGCGCCAGCCGGACGCACCACGTGGGGAACAGCATCACCTGATCGGTGCCGAGCGCGTCCATGTCGTCGAGCCGCGCGCGGGGGTCGCGGCAGCCCAGCAGGCGTCCGAATTTCGCCTGCCAGGCCGCGGTGCCGGGAGTGAGCTTGCCGACTTCGCGCTTGTCCCAGCGGGCCCAGCCCACCTCGGCGGCGTTCGAGCGCTCGCGCGCCGCCGGCACCACGCGCCCGTTGATGAAGAGGAGGTCGCTGTCGGTGTGGGAGCAGAACTGCGTCTTGATCCAGGCGCGGCTTCGGGCCGGGACGTACTCGCCCCAGACCGCCGGCGGCTCCACGACGTGGCTGTCGCAGTCGAACACGGAAAAGTCCTTGCGGGTCCTCGTGGCCGTCATCGCGTCACACCTTTCCCCCCGATGAGGTAGCCTATTGTCAGAATCGGAGAGACGCCTGTCAATGACGCGTCCGCTCGGATCGGGGCTCGAACGCTTCTCGCTCACCGGCCGCGTCGCGCTGATCACCGGCGCGACCCGGGGGCTCGGGCTCGAGATCGCGCGGGGCATGGCGGCCGCCGGCGCCGTCGTCGGGATCAACGGCCGCGACGCGCAGCGAGCCGACGCGGTGGCGAAGAGCATTCCCGGCGCGTTCGCGACGGCCTTCGACATCACCGATCTGCCGAGCGCGACCGCCGTCACGGGCCAGGTGCTGACGGTCGACGCGGGACTCTCGGTGGCTCTCTAGGAGGAGGACGAGGGAGACATGAAGATCCGAATCGGTGTGGGAATCGGCGGCGCATCGGCCTCGACCGGCGCGTTGACCGAGCTCGTCACGGGTCTCGACGACATGGGATTCGACTCGCTCTGGCTCTCGGAGGTGCTGACGGGCCAGGTGTTCGATCCGGTGGTCGGTCTCGCATGGGCCGCCGCCAGCAATCCGCGGCTGAAGATCGGCACGACGATGCTGCTCCCGGGACGGAACGTCGTGCGGCTCGCCAAGCAGCTCGCGAGCCTGGACGTGCTGTCGAACGGGCGGCTGCTGGTGACCCTGGTTCCCGGGCTCACCTACGCGCCCGAGCGCGACGCCATCGGCCTCGAGCCCAAGCGCCGCGGCGCGCTCATCGACGAAGCGCTGCCGCTCCTGCGGCGCCTCTGGGCGGGCGAGACCCTCAGCTACGACGGCGTCGCCGGGAGCTTTCGCGACGTGAAGCTCTGGCCTCTGCCGATCCAGCAGCCGCTCGAAGTGTGGCTCGGCGGCACGGTGCCCGCGGCGCTCGAGCGGTGCGGGCGGCTCTCGGATGGCTGGCTGCCCTCGCAGTGCACGCCCGAGGAGGCCAGGGCGGGCCGCGCCGTGATCGAGGACGTCGCGGCGCGGGCCGGGCGCACGATCAGCCCCGAGCACTTCGGCGTCAGCCTCGGCTACGCCCGCGACCCGATCGACCCGCAGATGGCCAAGGTGATGACCGCCCGGCGTCCCCGATCGGTCGAGCTCACGCCGGTGGGCTTGCCGGCCTTGCGCGCCGTCATCGAGCGGTTCATCGGGGTCGGCTTCTCGAAGTTCGTCGTGCGGCCGGTCGTCGCGCCGAAGTCGTGGCGGGCGGAGCTCGAAGCGCTGTCCGCCGCGGTCGGAGATCTGCAAACCTGACCGGGGGCCGCCGGGAGGCGCTGACCTTCGGGGCGGACGCGCAGGCGCTCCCGCTCAGCGACCGACCGCGGCGCGCTCGGCCGCCAGCTTCACCGCGCGCTCCTGCAGCATCGGCGCGCCCAGACGCTTGGCCCATTCCGCGAACTCGCCGCGCGGCCCGGTCCAGTGCAGCGCGTCCACGGCGGCGCCGATCGGCGCGTCCGCGCGCAGGGTCGCCAGACGGCGGAACAGCAGCGCGCGCTCCCATTGCTCGACCAGGGTCGTCGCCAGCCGCGTGGTGCCGCGCATCGGCACGTCCCACTGCTCGGCGCGCCGGGGAATCTGCTCGAGGCGCTGATATCGCGCCAGCACGGTCGCGGCGGATTTCGCGCCCCAGCCCGGCAAGCCCGGAAAGCCGTCGGCGCTGTCGCCCACGAGCGCCAGCCAATCGGGGATCGACGCCGGCGAGACGCCGAACTTCTGCCGGACACCCGACTCGTTGCGGACCTCGCGGGTGCGCCGGTCGAGCTGGACGACGCGGTCGTCGCGCACGCACTGCGCCAGATCCTTGTCCGGCGTGCACACGATCACCTGCTCGACGCGGAGGTCGGCGGCGGCCACGGCCGCGGCGGCGGCCAGCGCGTCGTCGGCCTCGAACTCGACCATCGCCCAGACCACGACGCCGAGCGCCCTCAGCGCGTCCTCGAGCGGCTCGAACTGGGCGAGGAGAGCCGGGTCGATCCCCTCGCCGGTCTTGTAGCCCGGCCAGAGCCCGTTGCGAAACGATTCGATGACGTGGTCCGTGGCCACGCCCAGATGGGTGGCGCCCCCCTCGAGCATGCCGAGCATCGAGGTCACGACGCCGCGCACCGCGCGCAGCTCCTCGGGCGCGGTCCGCTCGAACGCCGCTGCCGGCGAGAGGAAGTAGCGGAACAGCTCGTAGGTCCCGTCGACCAGGTGGACGATCACCAGAGCACGATACGGCAGATTCGTTCCGCGCACGACCACCGTCGTAAGATTTTCGGGTGAGGCGTGCCACGACAGCCGGGCTCGCGATTGTGTCCATGGCTTTCGGGGCAGCCCTCCTCGCGAGCAGCTGCCGCGAGGCGCCGCCGGCGCGACCGCTGGCCGCCCGTGTGGCGGAGATCGCCGAGGTGAACACGGCCGGCGCGTTCGTCGACACGATCGCCGTCACCCGCGATGCGAGCCGCGTCGCGACCGGCCAGCGCAACGGCTCGATCCGAGTCTGGTCGCCTGCGGACGGCACGGGACCAGCCACGTTCGGCCCCATCCGACCCCGTCAAGCAATCGTGGACCTCGCGTTTGCTCCCTCCGGGGATCTACTCGTCTCCCTCGGTCGCTCCGGTGAGGGCGCGCTGCGATTCTGGCGCCCGGACGGGACCACGTGGGTGGAGGTCGCGTCTATGCCCATGGGGCGCTGCCTCGCATTGCGGTTCGATGGCGCGGGCGAGCACCTGGCGGTCATGTGCGAGCGCGAGGTCGTCGTCGTCGATCTCGGAACGCGTCTCGCGTCGAGCCGGATCACGAGTCCCCATAGCGAGGTCATGACCGCGTTCGATCTGTCGGCGAACGGAACGAGGCTCGTCACGGCCGGGCACGAGGGGGGCGTCACGGTCTGGGACCCGGTCGCGGCGACGCCGATCCGCCAGTTCTCGGTCGGTCGCTCTCGTCGTCCGGGTCCGCCGCCTGCCGGTATGCCGCCACCGGAGGTGTGGGCGGTCGTGGTGGCGCTGTCGCCCGACGGCTCGCGCGCTGCCGCGGTCACGATCGAGGGGACGGTCTACGCCTGGGACGTGACGACGGGCGCCGAGCTTCTTTCCGACGCGCATCCCGAAGCCTCGGGCCCGCCGACCGGCTCGCCCCGCTTCACCGAGGACGGCCGATTGCTCGCGCCCACCGGCGACCGGCGCGGCATGCGTGTCTTCGACCTGACGCGGAAGAGCGTGCGCGTCGCCGCGACGGGCGCGAAGGCCTACGCCACCGTCGCGATCACCGACGACGCGACCGGATTCGCTGCGATCACGTCGGCCACTGAGAGCGGAAACATCGTGTACGACGTCGAGATCTGGAGGATGACGCTCGCGCCTGACTCATGACGCGGCCGAGTCCGATCGCGCGCCGCTCGCGAGCGCGCGCAGCCGCTCGCCGGCCAGGCCCATGATGCGCGCCTCGCCGCCGGCCGCGCCGAGGCGCCGGTAGAATTCGAGCGCGCCCGCATTGGCGGAGTGCACGCCCCATTCCAGCGAACGTCCGCCCAGCCGCAGCGTCTCCGCCGCCACCGCGGCCATGAGGGCGCGGCCGACGCCGCGCCCGCGCGCCGCCGGCTTCACGAAGATGTCGTGGAGCCACATCGCGCGGGCCGCGATGTCCGTGTTGTAGCCCAGGGTGAAGAAGGCGTAGCCCGCCACCGCCCCGTCGAGGTCGGCGACCAGCGGCGTGAACGCGGCGGGCGCGCCGAAGCCGTCGGTGCGCACCCGCTCCGCGGTGAACGGCCGGCCGTGGATCCCGACGTGGTCGTTCAGGTCGTTGGCCATCTCGGCGAGGATCGCCGCTTCCTCGAGGCGCGCCGGGCGCACCCGGACGGCGCTCACGAGCGCGCGGCGTCGGTCGGCAGCCGCCCGTGGGCCGTCTCGGACTGCGACGGCAAGAGCGAGAAGTGGCTGTGCACCGCGAGCCATTTCCCTCTGCGCCGCTCGAGCACGAAGGTGCCCCTGCCCGGGCGCGTGAAGGGCCGGCCGTCGGGTCCGGTGACCTCGGTGAGCCAGCCGCCGGCGATCCACGCGCTGTCGCCCGACGCGCGCACGCTCGTGTCCGACTCGAAGTGGAAATTGCGAATGCGGGGCCAGACGTTCTGCCACTGCTCGCGGACGATGTTGTCCAGGCCCGCCACGGTGCGGGCCCAGGTACCGAAGGCCACCGCGTCGGTGGCGAACAGCTTGCGGCCGCCCGCGAAGTCGCGGGCGCGGACCGCGGCCTCGAACGTGCGCAGCCAGTCCTCGGGTGTCGCGACGGAAGGAGCCATGCCGGCATTATGCAACGGAAATGTGGCATGCTGCTGCCATGTCCTCCTCTCGACGCCCCTTGCGAGTGCTGCACACCGCCGACGTCCACCTCGAGAGCGACGGCTACGGCGACGCGCGCCAGCAAGCCGCGCACCAGGCGAGGGTCCGGCGCGTCCTGTCGCGCATCGTCGATCGCGCGCTGAGCGACCGCGCCGATCTCGTGCTGATCGCCGGCGACCTGTTCGATCACAACCGCGTGTCCGACGAGGCCATCGACTTCGTGCGCGCCGAGCTCGCGCGGCTCCGACAGCCGGTCGTCATCCTGCCCGGGAACCACGATGCGCTCTACACGAACGCGATCCACGATCGCCACGATCTCGCGGCCGGGCTCAGCCACGTCCGCGTGATCCGCCGGCTGAACGGCGAGGTCGTCGACTTCCCCGAGCTCGACGCCGTCGTCTGGGGCCGGGCGATGGAGGAGCACGAGCCGGGGTTCCAGCCGCTCGCGCACATTCCCGGGCGCGACGACCGACGCTGGCACCTGGCGATGGCCCACGGCTTCTTCTACGAGGCGCGGCAGCGGCCGGATCGCTCGTCGCCGATCTTCGCCGACGAGATTCGCGACACGGGCTGGGACTACCTCGCGCTCGGCCACCAGCACGTCCAGACCGACGTCAGCCAGGGCGGCGTGGTCGCCTGCTACGCGGGCGCGCCCGTCACGGACTGGGGCGGCCGCGATCAGGTCGGCGCGGTCCTGCGCGTCGACCTCTCCGTCGAAGACGGGATCCGGGTCGCGCCCCGACCGCTCTGATCGCGCGGCACCGCAAGAGGAGACAGACACGATGGCCGTCGAAGTAGCGAAGGTCGAGCTCAAGAGCGTACAGGACGCCTCCGGCCTCGAGGAGCGCATCCTGGCGGGCCAGTTCACCGCCGACCAGGTCGTCGCTGTCGTGGGCAAGACCGAGGGCAACGGCGGGGTCAACGACTTCACCCGCCTGCTCGCGGACCACGCCTTCCGGCGCGTGCTGCTCAAGCACGGTAAGCGCAGCGAGGCCGAGGTCGCGACGATCCCGATGGTGTGGTCGGGCGGGTGCGACGGGGTCATCACGCCGCACGCGACCGTCTTCGCGCGGAACGACCGGAAAGGCACGGCCGACAAGGCGCGCCTGGTGATCGGCACCGCGATGAGCGCGGAGCTCCAGCCCGAGGACATCGGCCGCCCGCGCATGGTCGAGATCGTGGCCGAGGGCGTGAAGGCGGCGATGAAGAACGCGGGCATCGAGGACCCCAGGGACGTGCACTACGTCCAGACCAAGACGCCGCTCCTCACCGTCGACTGGGTGGAGAACGCCAAGCGCCGAGGCAAGACCGTGGCCTGCGAGGTGCACGACTCGATGGGCGTGTCGAACGGTACCACCGGTCTCGGCATCGCGGTCGCCCTCGGCGAGCTGCCGATGCCGCGCGCCGAGCAGATCTGCAAGGACCTCGATCTCTACTCGTCGGTCGCCTCCTGCTCCTCGGGCGTCGAGCTGACGCGCGCGCAGATCATCCTGATGGGCAACAGGGCGGGCGCGGGCGGGCGCTACGGCATCGGTCACAGCGTCATGAAGGACGCGCTCGACATCGACGGCATCTACGCCGCGATCCGCAACGCCGGGCTCGACCTGCCGGAGCGGGCGCGCGCGGAGGACCTCAGGGGGCGCCTGGTCAACTGCTTCATCAAGTCCGAGGCCGACCATCGCGCCAAGCTGCGCGGGCGGCGTCAGATCATGCTCGACGACTCCGACGTGCACCACCACCGCCACTCCAAGGCCGCCGTCGGCGGCGTCGCGGCAGCCGCGATCGGCGATCCGGCCGTGTTCGTCTCGGTCGACGCGATGCACCAGGGACCGCAGGGAGGCGGGCCGGTCATCGCCATCGTCGACGTCGGAGAGTAGCAGACTGCGGGCCTACGGGTAGAGGTGGCAGGCCACCTCGCCGCCGCCCTCGCGGCGCCGCAGGGCGGGCTCGGTCTGGGAGCAGACCGGTATCGCCGACGGACAGCGCGGATGGAAGCGACACCCTGACGGCAGGCTGAGGGCGCTCGGTACCTCGCCGGTGATCGGCTTGTCCGGCGCGCGGTCGTCCGGATGCGAGGGCAGCGCGGCGGCGAAGAGCGCTTGCGTGTAGGGATGCATCGGGCGCGCGCACAAGGCGTCGCTCTGCGCCGTCTCGACGATCTTGCCGAGGTACATCACCGCGATCCGGTGGCTGATGTGCGCGACGGTGGCGAGGTCGTGGCCGATGAAGAGATAGCTCACGCCGAGCTTCTTCTGCAGCGCCTCGAGCTGGTTGATGATCTGGGCCCGGACCGACACGTCGAGCGCGGAGACCGGCTCGTCCAGCACGATGAGCCGCGTGTCGGTCGCCAGCGCGCGGGCGATCGCGATGCGCTGCCGCTGCCCGCCGCTGAACTCGTGGGGGAACAGCGGCGCGACGTCCGGCGCCAGGCCGACCAGCTCGAGCACTCGGCCAACGCGCTCCTCGATCGCCGCATGCGGCAGGTCGGTGTGGATCTCGAGCGGCTCCGCGATGATGTCGCCCACGCGCATGCGCGGGCTCAGCGAGCTGAACGGGTCCTGGAACACGACCTGTACCGCGCGCCGGTACGCCATGAGGTCGGCGCCCTTGAGGCTCGCGATGTCCCGCCCCTCGAACCTGATCGTCCCGGAGGTCGGCGTCTCCTGGCGCAGGATCAGCTTGGAGGTCGTCGTCTTCCCGCAGCCGGACTCGCCGATGAGCCCGAGCGTCTCGCCGGCGCCGATGGCGAGATCGATGCCGTCCACGGCCTTCACGAGCCTCGCCGGGCCGCCGAGCAGCGTGCGCCGCACGGGAAAGTGCTTCGTCAGGGCCCGGACTTCAAGGACGGGCGAGGACATCGCCGAGGAGCCAGCAGCGGGCGACGCTCCCGTCGCCCGGCCGAAAGTCGCGCGGCTCCTCGGTCATGCAGCGCGGCATGACGTCGGGGCAGCGCGGATGGAACGAGCAGCCCGGAGGAAGATTGGCCAGGTTCGGGGGCTGGCCGCGGATGGAATAGAGCGGCTCCTTGCTGCCGAGCTTCGGCATCGAGCCGAGCAGCGCGCGCGTGTAGGGATGCTTGGGGGCGTCGAAGAGCTCGCGCACCGCCGCCTGCTCGACGATCTTGCCCGCGTACATGACGGCGACCCGGTCGCACATCTTCGCGACGATGCCAAGGTTGTGCGTCACGAAGATCAGGGCCACGCCGGTGTCGCGCTGGATGTCCTTCAGGAGGTCGAGGTACTGCGCCTGGATCGTGACGTCGAGGTTGGTCGTCGGCTCGTCGGCGATCACGAGCCGCGGCCCGCCGGCCAGCGCGATGGCGCCGACGATGCGCTGGCGCATGCCGCCGCTCATCTGATGCGGATACTCGCGCATGCGCCACTCCGGCGACGGGATCCGGACGGCGCGCAGCAGGCTCTGCACGCGCTCGCGCAGCGAGCGGCCCCGCAGGCGCTGGTGGAAGAACGCGGGCTCCGCCACCTGGCGGAAGATCGTGAAGAGCGGGTTCAGCGACGCCATCGGGTCCTGCAGGATGACGGCGATCCGGCGGCCGCGGATCCGCCTGAGCTCACGCTGGCTCTTGCGCGTGAGATCCTCGCCCTCGAAGACGACCGCGCCGCCCACGATGCGGGCGGCGCGTGGCAGGAGCCCGACGATCGAGAGGCAGGTGGTCGTCTTCCCGCTCCCCGACTCGCCGACGAGCCCGAGGGTCTCGCCTTCACGCAGCGTGAAGTCGACGCCGTCCACCGCGCGGACGACGCGCGTGCCGCCGAACGTGAAGAAGTGCGTCTGGAGGCCGGCGACCTGAAGAACCGCGTCCCGCGCCACGGCCCCCAAGCCTAGAGGTTTCTCGTCTGGGGATCGAGCCTGACCCGCAGCCAGTCGCCGAAGAGCTGTGTCGCGAGGACGATCAGGAGGATGCACGCGCCCGGAAACACCGTGAGCCACCACTGGCCCGCCATCAAGGTCGGGCGCGCCTCCGAGAGCATGAGGCCCCACGCCGGCTGCGGCGGCGGTACGCCGACGCCGAGAAAGCTGAGCGAGGCCTCGGCGATGATGACGACGCCGACGGTGAGGCTCGCCAGTACCGTCGCCGTGTTCAGGACGTTCGGCAGGATGTGCTTCTTGATCACGCGCAGCTTGCTGGCGCCGGCGATCTCGGCCAGCTTGACGAAGTCGCGCTCGCGCAGGCTCAGCACCTCGCCGCGGATGACACGCGCATAGCGCGTCCAGTACACCGCGCCCAGGATGACGATGATGTTCCACATGCTCGGGCCGATCATGGCCGCGAGGAAGATCGCGAAGACGATCGCCGGCAGGGCGAGCCAGGCGTCGGTCACGCGCATGATGATCTGGTCCACCCAGCCGCCCAGGTAGCCGGAGACGATGCCGAGCGCGGTCCCGATGCCGCCGGCCACGAGCGTGCCCATCAGCCCGACGATCAGCGACACGCGCGCGCCGTAGATCAGACGACTCAAGATGTCGCGGCCCTGGAAATCGGTGCCGAGCGGCGTCGCCAGGCTCCCGCCCTCCATCCAGAACGGCGGGGCGAAGATCTCGGCTCCCTTCACCGGCAGGGTCGGGTCGTACGGCGCGATCAGATCGGCGAGGGCCGCCACGAGAATCAGCCCGCCGAGAATGACGACCACGGCCAGGGGCGCTTCGCGCGCCGCCTTGACGAGTGCGGCGAGCCGGCCGGTCCAGGTCCGTTCCGCGGCGAGCCTGGTATTCGCCGGAATGGTCGCCATCGTCGGCTACCTCGTGCTCATCGCGTGAGCCTGATTCTGGGATCGATGATGGCGTACAGGATGTCCACCAGCAGGTTGATCACGACGATCATGAAGCCGGCCATGACCACCACGCCCTGGACCAGCGGGAAGTCGCGCTGGAAGATGCCTTCGTAGAGCAGCCGGCCGATACCGGGCCACGCGAAGATGACCTCGATGATGACCGCGGCATTGACCATCACAACCATGTTGACGCCGGCCAGGGTGAACACCGGAATGAGCGCGTTCTTGAACGCGTGCATGGCGATGACCACGAAGTCCGGGAGCCCCTTGAGCCGGGCGAGCTTGATGTACTCGCTGCCGAGCACCTCCAGCATGCTCGAGCGGGTGAGCCTCAGCATCGACGCCGCGAAGTACCAGCCGAGTGCCAGCGCCGGCATGACGACGTGGCGCCAGTCGCCCGAGCCGGAGGTCGGCAGCCACCGGAGCCAGACCGAGAACACGAGGATCAGCACGAGGCCGAGCCAGAAGCCGGGGATCGAGAGGCCGAGCAGCGCGACGCCCTTCGCGACGGTGTCCCAGCCGCTGTTCACCTTCACCGCCGAGATGATACCGGCCGGAATGCCGATCAGGAGCGAGATGAGCGTGGCGGCCAACCCGAGCGTCAGCGAGTTGGGCAGCCGCTGAAAGTAAAGCTCGCTCACGGGGAGCCGGTAATTGAAGGACTTGCCGAGCTCTCCCGTGAACGCGTTCTGCATGAAGGTCACGTACTGCACCGGCCACGAGCGGTCGAGTCCCCACTGGTGCCGGATCCGCTCGAGGTCCTCGGGGCGCGCGCTCGCCTCGGCCATGAGCGCGACAGGGTCGCCCGTCAGGCGCACGATCAAGAAGATCGTCGCGCTCAGGATGAGGAGCGTGACGACGCTGTACAGCACGCGCCGGATGATGAACTGCGACATGCCGTCCGGTTACTGGTCCTTCACTTTGATGTCTTCCCAGGGATACGCGTAACCCGTGGTGATGGTCGGGAAGACGTCCTGCCATTTCTGCAGCACCACGCGGGGACCGATCGCGTTGACGAACGCGTGGCGGAACACCGGCACGAGGTAATAATTCTCGAGGATGCCGCGCTGGATCTCCTCGGCGAGCTTCTTGCGCTCCGCCGGGTTGGTCGACCGCTCGTACTGGTCGAACTTGCCGTCGAGATCCTTCACGCAGATCCGGTCGCGCGAGTTGAAGCCACCGCACTTGAAGTGGCCTTCATACCAGAACGACCAGCTCCCGGCGATCCGGACGCCGTGCAGGATGATCTGGGTCCCCGGGAACTCCTTGAGACCGGCCTGCAGGCGCTGGAAATAGATGCCGCGCTCCATGGTCTGAAGCCGGCCGCGGATGCCGACCTCGCGCAGCTGCGCGATGAGACGCTCGCCGCGGGAATAGAACGTGGGCAGCGGCGTGACCCAGTCGACGTCGAAGCCGTTGGGATAGCCCGCCTCGCGCAGGAGCTGCTTGGCTCGGTCCACGTTCCGCGGGAACTCGGGCCACTCGATCGCGTACTGGACGTCGTTGTTGATCCAGTTGCCGGTCGGCTTGCCCATGCCCGCGGTCTCGGCCTGGTTCATGGCGCGCCGGTCGACGGCCAGGCTGACCGCCTCGCGCACGCGCTTGTCGTGAAACGGGTTCTTCGGATCCTGGAACCCCGCAAACTCGATGAAGAACGAGCCGGACAGCACGGGCGCCAGGGTGACGCCCGGAAGCTTCCCGACCTTGGTGATGAGCTCGCCGGGGACGTTGTAGACGATGTCCGCCTCGCCGCGCTCGAGCATGGCGACCCGGGTGGCCGCCTCCGGCACGGCGATCATCACCAGCTGCTTGGCGTTGACCGGACGGTAGTAGCCGTCGAAGGCCTCCAGCTCGACACGCACGCCGGGCTCGTGGCGCACGAGCTTGTAGGGTCCGGCGCCGATCGGCTTCTGCTTGAAGGCGTCGGGGCCCACCTGCTTGTAGTACTTCTCGGGCACCACCCAGGCGGGGCCCGCGACGTTGGCGGTGCCGAAGAGGATGGCGAAGTCGAGGAACGGCTCCTTGAAGACGAAACGGATCGTGCGATCGTCGACGATGTCCACGCGCTCGGTCTTCTTCTTGAAGACGTCGGCCTTGGCGCCGCGGTAGTTCTCGTAGCTGAACTTCACGTCCTGTGGCGTCACCGGATCACCGTTGTGGAACCTGGTGCCTCGGCGCAGCGTGAACGTCGCGCTCTTGGCGTCGGGGGCGACCGAGAAATGCTCGGCCAGGGCCGGATGGTCGTAGAGCTCGGTACCTTGATTCTTGATCAGCGCGTCGTGGATCGCGGTGAAGAAGTTGTCGGGCGTCGCGGTGCCGTCGTGCTCCTGCGGGTCGAGCCAGCGCGATGCGAATCCGGCGTGCCAGGCGAGCACCAGCTTGCCCTTGGCCGCGGCGCCGGCCGGCGCCGCGAACGGGATCGCCGTCGACGTCGCGGCGATGAGGATCAGCGCGACGGCGATCAGGTTGAACGCGCTATATGCCTCGAATCGGGGACGTTGCATTCAGAGCCTCCGCTCCGGGGTTCGTAGTCGTGGTGACGAGTGCTGTAGACTAGCCCGCGGCCCAGAATGCGGTCAAGTATCGCCGGGAGCGCGACGCGGCGGGATCACGCGACGCCCGCCACACGGCGCGGCGCCCTGCTGGTGGCTTGCGCAGCGGTCTGCTGGAGCAGCGGCGGGCTCATCGTTCGCCTCGTCGCCACGAGCCCCTGGACCACCAGCCTCTGGCGGAGCCTGTTCGCCTCGCTGTTCCTGGCGCTCGTGCTCTGGGCCGTCCGGGGCCGCGGCATCGTGGCTCAATGGCGCGAGGGCGGACGCCCCGTCGTGATCGTCGCGCTCTGCATGGCGACGGCCTCCACGTGCTTCATCTTCTCGCTGGCCCACACGTCCGTGGCCAACACGCTCATCCTCATGGCCACCGGACCCTACGTGGCGGGACTGCTCGGCTGGGTCTGGCTCGGCGAGCGGGTCGCGCTGCGCACCTGGGCGACCATGGGCGTCGCGCTCGCGGGCACGGTGGTGATGGTGTCGAGCTCGTACGCTCGCGGCGCCGTGCTCGGCGACCTGCTCGCGATCGTCATGGCCGCCAGCTTCGCCGTCGCGACGGTCCTGGTGCGGCGGCACCCGGAGATCCGGATGGCGCCGGCGGCGGCGCTGGCGACGGCGTTCACGGCGCTGATCGCGCTGCCGCTGGCGGAGCCCTTCTCGATCTCGCCGCGCGACTTCGCGCTGCTGGCGTTCTTCGGCGTGGGGCAATTCGGCGCGGGCTTTCTGCTCTTCATGACCGGCGCGCGGCTGATTCCGGCCGCGGAGACCTCGCTGATCGGCCTGCTCGAGACCGTGCTGGGCCCGCTCTGGGTCTGGCTCGTGCTGGGTGAGCGCCCGGAGGCGGCCTCACTCGCCGGCGGCGCCCTGATCCTGGCGGCGCTCCTGGCCAATACCCTCGTCGAGCTCGTCACGCCGCGTCGAGCGAACCACCGCGACCCGCGCCCGCTAGCCCAGGAATAGCTCGCACGTGTCGAGCCAGGCTTGCGTGGTCAGCGCGAGCGACTCGACGTCGATCCTCTCGTCGTTGCCGTGGAAGCGCCCCGACATCGCCTCGGCCGTCAGCGCGCGCGAGAAGAGGCCGAAGCCGTAGGCGACGGCCCCGTGCTCGCGGAAGTAGGGTGCGTCGGTGAAGCCGACGATCAGCCGCGGCAAGAGCTTCGCCCCGGGGTAGTGCCGGTCGACGACCCGGCCGAGCACGTCCCAGAGCGGGGTGCCCGTGGGCGAGACCGACGCCTGCTTGGAGAAGAGCTTCTCGACCGCGACTTCCTCCGACAGGTCGCCCAGCGCCTTGTCGAGGTGGCGGCGCACCTCGTCCTCGTTGTCGCCCGGAATGGTGCGGATGTCGACCTCGATGTCGACGACGTCGGGAATCACGTTGGTCTTGACGCCGGCGCGGCACATGTTCGGCGACAACGTCGTGTGCGTCGCCGACCACGCCGACCGGGCCAGGCTCGCGGGCAGCCCGGCGATCGCCTCGTCGACGCGCGAGGGATCGACCAGCGCTTCCTTCGCGGCCGCGTCGAGATCGAGTGCGGCGACGACGCCGCGCCAGAGATCGCTCACGTAGGGCGCCGGGCGATACTCCGCCAGACGCGTGACGACGTGCGCGGCCTTGATCAGCGCGTTGTCGGCGCCGTACGGCATCGAGCCGTGGCCAGGCGTGCCCTTCACCCGGAGGCGCCGCCAAGCCACGCCCTTCTCGCCGACGTGCACGGTGACGTTCAGCTGGCCATCGTGCGCGGTGACGGTGCCACCGTTCTCGGTCAGGAGATAGTCCGCGCGCAGCGCGTCCCAGTGCCGCTTGCAGACGTGGCCGGCGCCGAGCGCGCCGCCCGCCTCCTCGTCCGCGCACGCCAGGTAGACCAGGGTGCCGCGCGGCCTCCAGCCGCGCCGGGCCAGCGTCTTGAGCGCGACCGCCTGCGAGGCCGTGAGATTCAGCATGTCGACCGCGCCGCGTCCCCAGACCTCCCCGTTCACCACCTCGCCGCCGAACGGGTCACGCGTCCAGTGCGCGGGGGTGACCGGGACGACGTCCGTGTGGCCCATCAGGCACAAGGTCGGCGCAGCGGGATCGGTGCCCTCGATGCGGGTCACGAGGCTCGCGCGGCCGGGCGCGCCGTCGGGCTCGTAGACGTCGATGTCGAGGCCGCTGCCCTCGAGGTACGCGCGCAGCGTGTCGCTGTTGCGCGCCTCCTGACCGGAGGCCACGCTGCCGTCGTTCACGCACTGGTTGCGGATCAGCTGCCGCAAGAGCTCGACGGTCTCTCCGGTCGGCGTGTCGTTCATGACTTCGGCGTATGGCGCGTCAGGAACTCCGTGACCATGCGAATCGACTCGGCCAGGTGCGTCGGGCCGCGCCAGTCTTTCTGGATCTGTAGATTCGGCGCCAGGCGCGCGATCTCGGCGCTAGTCTCGGCCGGATGCGGCTTGTCCGTGCCGGGCTGCAGCAGGAGCGGCGTCTTGCAGCGCCGCACGAAGTCGCGGCTCACCGAGAAGACGAACTCGCCGCCGAACATGTTGTGACCGAATTTCTGGATGGTCTCGGGGGTCAGCGACGGGTCGCGCTCGAGCATGGTCTTGGCGAAGCCGCTGACCGCCTCGTCCCACGTGTCGCGGTTCTCGTGAAGGCCGATCGGGTTCTGGAGCACGGCGGCGGTGACCCGCTCGGGCGCCATCTCGCAGAGGGTCAGACAGAAGCTGCTGCCGATGCAGCCGCCCATGACGTGAAAGCGGCGATGGCCGAGGTGGTCCATCAGCGCCAGGTGATCGCTCGCGTACGTGTGCCAGCCGTGGGTCTCGGTCACGAGGCCGCGCGATTTGCCGGCGTTGCGCTGGTCCATGCCGATCACGGTGAAGCGGCTCGACAGGTCGGCCATCGGATTCATCCAGGGCGGCGGAGCCGACGGATTGCTCGGGCTCTGACGCCAGTAGTCGAGCTGCGAGCGGAGCCCGCCCGGGGCGAACAGCAGCAGCGGGAAACCCGACCCGTGCACTTCGTAAGAGATCTCGGCATCGGGGCGCGTGAAGACTGGCATCGTCGTCCTCCTGGCTTGGCTCCCGGCCTAGACGGCCGTGTCCTTGAACCGGCGCAGCACGTCGAGATGTCCCTGCGGAAACTTGAGGCCCGCCCCGCGCGGCTCGGCGATGACCGAGGCGGCGCCGATGGCTTTCCACGCGTCCACCTGCTTCGTCCAGCCCTCGGGGCTCTGGCCGGCGAGACGGATGCGTCCTTCGAGCGGAATCCGGTCGGGATCGCGGCCCGCCTCGCGCGCGTAGCCGTGCACGCGCGCGACGAGCGCCCGCCCCTGGTCGTCCGGGGTGAAGTTCGGGCTCCACCCGTCGGCGAGCCGTCCGATCCGCCTGAGCGCCGCCTCGGGCGGCACCGCGTGGTCGCGGCTGCCCACGCCGAACCAGACGGGAATCGGCCGCTGGATCGGCATCGGATTCAACCCGGCGTGATCGATCCGGTGGAACTCGCCGCGGAAGTCGACGACCTCTTGCGTCCACAGCGCGCGCATGACCGCGACCTGCTCCGCGCTGCGCCGGCCCCGGTTCTCGAACGTCTCGTTGAGCGCCTCGAACTCGACCGCGTTCCAGCCCACGCCGACCCCGAGGCGCAGCCGGCCGCCGCTCAGCACGTCGATCTCGGCCGCCTGCTTGGCGACGAGCACGGTCTGCCGCTGCGGCAGGATCAAGATGCCGGTCGCCAGCGTGATCCGCCGGGTCACAGCGGCGAAGTAGGCCATCAACGTCAGCGACTCGTGGACCACGCTCTCGTGCGAGTAGTTGACCAGCGACGGGTGCGAATGAAACCTCGGGTCGGCGCCCAGGACGTGATCGGCGACGAAGAGGTGGTCAAAGCCCATCGCCTCGACGGCGCGGACGAACTCGGCGATGGCGCCGACGTCGGTGCCGCACTCGGTCTGAGGAAAGATCACGCCGATCTTCATCCCGACCCTCCCGTGGCCCAGGGATTATACTTCCTCGGCGTGAGCGACCCCAGCGTCAGGCCCAGCGCGTGGCGCGTGGTCGCGGCGGCCACCGCGCTCAACCTGCCGATCGGCTCGCTCTACGCGTTCAGCGTGTTCCTGAAGCCGCTAGAGGCGCTGCTCGGGCTGAGCCGCGCCGATCTCGCGTTCGTCTTCGCGCTCGCGGCCGCCGGGTTCGGCGTCGGGATGAACCTGACGCCCTACGTCGCTCGCCTCGCGTCGCCGCCGACGCTGGTCGCGGCGGGCGCCGTCTCGAGCACCGCGGGCGTCGCGCTCGCCGCGACCGCGGGCGGCCTGACCCAGCTCGCGGTCGGGTACGGCGTTCTCTTCGGCGCCGGCGGCGGCGCGAGCTACATCCTCGTGCAGCAGGCCGTGAACCTGGCGGTGACCCGACGCCACGGCCTGGCGAACGGCTACGTCGTGAGCCTCCTCCCGGCGGGCGCGATGCTCGCCGCGCCGCTCTTCGGCTGGTGCGTCGACGCGCTCGGCGTGCGCGCCGCGCTCTGGGCGCTGGCCGCCGTGCTCGGCGCCACCGGCACGCTCAGCGCGTGGCTGATCGCGCGATCCGGTGTGACGCTCGGGGCGGCGGTGAGCGCCGAGGCGCCGGATTCCGCGGAGCGCCGCCGGCTCGTGTTCTGGCAGCTCTGGCTCGTCTTCTTCCTGGCGGCATCCGCCGGGCTCATGGTGCTGAGCCAGGCCGCGGGCATCATCACCTCCTACGGCGGCGCCACCTCCCTGGCCGTCTACGGCACGACGTTCATCACGGGCGCGATCGCCGCGGCGCGGCTCGGCGGCGGGTGGATGGTCGACTGGCTCACCATCCCCACGGTGGCCGCGGGCGCTCATGCCGTCGCGCTCGCGGGCAACGTCGCGCTGACCCTGTGGCCCGGACCTCGTGTGTCGGTGCTGTCTCTCGCCCTCGTGGGCGTGGGCTACGGCTTGATCTCCGGCCTGACGGCGGCGGCGGTGGCGGTCTACTGGCGGCGTGCCCTGTACGGACGGATCGCGAGCCGCCTCTACATCGCCTGGTGCGCCGCCGCGATCGTCCTGCCGATCGCCGCGGGCCGGCTCTTCGACGTGACGCAGAGCTATCGAACAGCGGTGCTGATCTCGGCCGGCAGCAACGCGCTCGGGTTCCTCATCGCGGTCGGGCTGCCGCGCCAGGGCGGCTCGCGGCTCGCCGACCCGCGCATCGAAGGATGATCTGCTACCATGCGCACCAGCACCTCACTGGGGAGGACGGCATGTCGCGAGCCCTCGCAACGACTCTCGCGGTCTTCGCGGTCCTGATGCTCGGCGCGGCGGTCGATGCTTCGGCCCAGACTGCGGCCCCGGGCCTGGTCACGACCCAGAAGCTGTCCGCCGCTCTCGCGAACGAGCTCGTGGGCGAGTCGGTCGCGGCCTGCGCGCAGAAGGGCTACACGGTGACGGCGGTGGTCGTCGACCTCGACGGCGTGCGGCAGGCGCTCCTGCGCGGCAACGGGGCGCCGATCCACACGCTCGACAACGCGTTCTACAAGGCCTACTCGGCCGCCTCGCTCACCCTGGCCCGCAAGGAGAACAGCACCAAGGAAGTCGCCGACCGGATCGGCAAGAATCCGCCGACCACCGTGCCGCAGACGCCCCTGCCCAACGTGACCTACGCGGTCGGCGGTGTCACCATCAAGGCCGGCGAGACACCGATCGGCGCGATCGGCGTGAGCGGCGCGCCCGGCGGGCAATTCGACGAGGAATGCGCGCGCGCCGCGCTGGCCAAGATCAAGGACCGGATGAAGTAGATGCCGAAAACGCTGTCGCCGGCCCAGGTCGACGCCTACGCGCGCGACGGATTCCTCTCGCCGAACGCCGCGCTCACGCGCGGGGAAGCCGCCGCCTGCCTTCGAAAGCTCGAGGCGTTCGAGGCGACGGTGGGTGGACCGCTCACCTCCGACCGGACCGACGCGCGCTACCGGTCGCGTACGCACGTCCTGCTGTCGTGGGTGCACGCGCTCACGCGTCATCCGGCGATCCTGGACGCCGTCGAGGACCTGATCGGCCCGGACATCCTCGTCTACACCTCGACGTGGTTCATCAAGGAGCCCGAGAGCGCGGCGATCGCCGCCTGGCACCAGGACGCGACCTACTTCGGGCTACGCCCGTACGTGCACGTGACCGCGTGGCTCGCCCTGACCGATGCGACGGCGGAGAACGGCTGCATGGAGTTCCTGCCCGGCAGTCATCACGGGGGCCAGCGGCCGCATCGCGCCGGCGTCGTGGCCGGCAGCGTGAACCGCGCCGGCCAGGCGATCGTCGGCGAGGTCGACGACGCGCCCGCGGTCCACGCTCCCCTGCGCGCGGGCGAGTTCTCGCTGCACCACACGCTCTGCCTGCACCGTTCAGAGCCCAATCGCTCGCACGGCCGCCGCATCGGTCTGGCGATCAGCTACGTCCCGACCTCGGTCGGGCATCTGGGCGTGAAGCACAAGACTCCGGCGATGCTCGTCCGCGGGGTCGACACGTACGGCCACTTCGAGCTCGAGCCGGCACCGAAAGCCGACATGGACGAGCAGGCCCGCGCCGCCTACGCCCGCTCCTACGAGGGCTACCGCGCCTCGTACGCCGAGCAGGTTTCGCTCGAGCATCGGTGATCTGCGAGGATCGCGCCACGGGAGGACGCTGATGGCAAAGCTCAATATCAATGGGCGGGTACGTGACGTGCAGGTTGAAGCCGACACACCGCTCCTCTGGGTCATCCGCGAGCAGATCGGCCTGACCGGCACCAAGTACGGCTGCGGCGTCGCGCAGTGCGGCGCCTGCTCGGTGCACATCAACGACCAGGTCGTGCGCACCTGCGTCCTTCCCGTGGGGAGCGTGAAGGCCACGGATCGGATCGTCACCATCGAAGGCCTGTCGGCCACCGGCTCTCACCCCGTCCAGAAAGCTTGGGCGGCGCTCGACGTGCCGCAGTGCGGTTACTGCCAGTCCGGGCAGATCATGGCGGCGTCGGCTCTCCTCAAGCGAAAGCCAAAACCGACCGATCACGACATCGACGACGCCATGACCAACATCTGCCGCTGCGGCACGTATCAGCGCATCCGGGAGGCGGTGCACATGGCGGCCGGACGGAAGCAGGCGTGACATGAAAGACATAAAGCTCTCTCGACGTCGCTTCATCGTCGGCACGGCCGCCGCGGGCGGCGGCCTGGCCGTCGGGATCCGCATGCCGCTCGGACTCAGAGCCGCCGAGGCCCAGGGCACCGCAGCCGCCGCCGAGGTCAATGCCTGGGTCGTCGTCAAGCCGGACGACACCTGCGTGATTCGCATCGCGCGCTCGGAGATGGGGCAAGGGACGCGGACCGGCCTGGCCCAGCTCGTCGCCGAGGAGCTCGAGTGCGATTGGAAGAAGGTCGCCACCGAGTCGATCACCCCCGGTCAGAACCTCGCGCGCGAGCGCGTCTGGGGCGAGATGGCGACCGGGGGCAGCCGCGGCATCCGTACCTCGCACGACTACGTCCGCCGCGGCGGCGCGGCCGCGCGCATGATGCTGCTGCAGGCGGCGGCCGATGAGTGGAAGGTGCCGGTCGCCGAGGTCAGCGTCGCCGACGGGGTCATCACTCACGCCGGCACAGGGCGCAGGACGACCTACGGCAAGGTCGCCGCGGCCGCCGCGAAGCTGACGCCGCCGGACCTCAAGAGCATCAAGCTCAGGGATCCGAAGGAGTGGAAGATCGCCGGCAAGCCGATGAAGCGGCTCGACACGGCCGACAAGCTCGACGGCAGCAAGGTGTTCGCGATCGATGTGAAGCTGCCGGGCATGCTGCACGCGGCGATCAAGGCCTGCCCCGTGTTCGGCGGCAAGCTCGTGAGCTACGATGAGGCGAAGATCTCGGGCCGGCCCGGCGTTCGCCGCGTCGTCAAGGTGAACGATTCGACGATCGCGGTCGTCGCCGATACGTGGTGGCGGGCCAGGTCGGCGCTCGAGGCGCTCCCGATCGTCTGGGACGAAGGACCGGGCGCCTCGCAGTCGAGCGCGACGATCGGCAAGCACCTCGAGGAGGGACTGGCGGCGAAGGACGTCTACGCCTTCCGCAACGAAGGCGACGCCATCGCCGCGATCCAGGGTGCGGCGAAGAAGGTCGAAGCGGTGTACGGCACGCCGTTCCTCGCGCACGCGACGATGGAGCCCATGAACTGCACGGTGAAGCTCTCGGCCGAGCGGGCCGAGTGCTGGGTGGCGACGCAGAACTCGGAGGCGTCGCTGGCCGCCCTGTCCGAGCAGTCGGGGGTTCCGCTGGCGAAGTGCGAGGTCTACCGGCACGACCTGGGCGGCGGCTTCGGCCGGCGAGGCGGCAATCAGGATTACGTCCGCCAGGCCGTCAACATCGCCAAGCACTTCCCCGATGTCCCCGTCAAGATGATCTGGTCGCGTGAAGAGGACATGGGGCACGACTTCTACCGGCCCATCTCGCAGTGCAAGCTCGCCGCGGGCCTCGACGACAAGGGCGCGCTCGTCGGACTGCACGTTCGCATCTCGGGCCAGTCGATCAACGCGTTCGTGAACCCGGCGCTGGTCACGAACGGTCAGGACGCCCGCCAGCTCCAGGGATACACGGACAAGCCCGGCGACGCGCAGCTCGGCTACACCGTGCCGAGCTTGCTCATCGAGTACGTGATGCGCAACACGCACGTGCCGGTCGGGCCCTGGCGCGGGGTCAACACCAATCAGAACGCCGTCTATATGGAATGCTTCATCGAAGAGGTCGCTAGGGCCGCAGGCGCCGACTCGCTCGAGTTCCGCCGCGCCCTCATGAGCAAGCATCCCAAGCACCTCGCCGTCCTCAACGCCGCGGCCGCCAAGGGCGACTGGGGCAAGCCGCTGCCGGCCGGCGTGCATCGTGGGATCGCCCAGTTCATGGGATACGGCAGCTACTCCGCGGCAATCGCCGAGGTCTCGGTGAGCGGTGAGGGCAAGGTCAAGGTGCACCGCATGGTGCTGGCGCTCGATTGCGGCCATGCGGTCAATCCCGACCAGATCGCCGCCCAGGTCGAAGGCTCGGTCGCGTACGGCTTGAGCGCCGCGCTCTACGGCGAGTGCACGGTGCAGAACGGGCGGATGACAGAGCTGAACTTCGACCGCTACCAGCTCTTGCGCCTGGCCGAGATGCCGAAGGTCGAGACCGTGATCGTCCCGTCGCACGACTTCTGGGGCGGCGTCGGCGAGCCGACGATCTCCGTGGTGACGCCCGCGGTGCTCAACGCTATCTTCGCCGCGACCGGCAAGCCGGTGCGCACCCTGCCGCTCAAGAACGTCACGCTGGTGTAGCGAAGGGGCTCAGCGCACCTTAACGAGCTTCTGCAGGCTGCGCAGCCCGGGCGGGTGCGCCTGGCCCTTGTAGCGATTGCCCCAGTTCGTGTACGACACCTCGCCCACGTAGATGTCCCCGCGCGAGTCGACGGCGAGCCCGTGCGGTGAGATGAACTGACCGAGCTCGAGCCCGGCGGGGCGCTGGCCGAGCCGCGCCAGCAGCTCGCCTTTGTGGCTGTAGATGCTCACGCGCGGCCCGATGTTGGGCATGTCGTAGTTCACGCCCATGCCGCCCCCGATCTCGCCGACGTAGAAACGGCCCTGCGGGCGCGGCTCCATGTAGAGACCCGAGGGCCGGTGCATGTTGATCCACTGCGTCTCGAACTTGCCGTCTCCGTCGAAGACCTGGATGCGATGGTTCTCGCGGTCGGCGACGTAGACCCAGCCGTCGGCGTCGCAGCAGATGTTGTGCGCGATGTTGAACTGGCCCGGATCGGTGCCCGGCTCGCCCCACGAGAAGAGCAGCGTGCCGTTCGGCGCGAACTTGTGCACGCGCGAGTTGCCGTAGCCGTCGGAGACGTAGAGATCGCCCCGGGGCGAGAACGCCGTGTGGGTGCAGCGATGGAACGGCTCGCCGCTCATGTAAGGCTTCGGCTTGCCGGGCACGCCGATGGTCAGCAGCACCTTGCCGTCGAGCGTGCAGTGGCGGACGGTGTGGTCGCCGTCGTCGGTCAGCCAGAGAGTGTCGTCCGGCGCCATGTGCACGCCGTGCGCGCGGGGAAACAACCCCTCGCCCCACGAGCGCAGGAAGTTGCCGTCGCGGTCCAGCACGACCATCGGGTGGCGGCCGCGATTGAACGCGTACACCCGATCCTGCGTGTCGACGCCGACGGCGGCGACGTCGGCGTTGAACTCCTGCCCGGGCGGCAGCTTCGCCCAGGTGTCGACGACCTCGTAGCGATGCGCGCCGCTTCCCAGAATGATCGCCATGGCTCGCTCAACCTCCCTGGAGGTAATCGGCGAAGTATTCCTCGGGCGTGATCTGCCGGCTCGTCAGGCCCAGCTGGAACGCCTCGCCCGCGAACGTGTCGATCTGCGCCCGGTTGCGCTCGAGTCCGTACGGGTGAAAGTCTTCTCCCATCACCGCCGCCGTGTCCTCGAGCTCGGCTTCGAGCCACGGCGTCGCGTACGGGAAGCCCTTCTGCGCGGCGGTGAAGCACTCGTTGGCGGCGCTGAACGCCTCGGTGAGGCTTCGCGCGATCCAGCGGTTCGCCTCCCACGCCTCGCGCCTGAGCACGATCAGATGCTGCGGAGGAAACGCCCCCGTCTTGAGAAAGTACTCCTGCTCGACCAGGCGAAAGTCCGGGAACAGGCGCACGATCGGGCCGGTCCTCGGGTGATAGGCCGCCGGGCGCGGCGGGCTGTAGATCGCCTCGAGCTCGCCGGCGATCAGCATGTCCGACAACGAGCGCCCCCTGGCGGGCGCCTTCACCCCGGGCGGCAGGCTCTGGTCCATCGGCGCCGACCACGGCGTATCGATGTCGCCGATCCACCACTCGATCGCCGACGGGTCGAGCCCCATGAACCGCAGGAAGTGGCGGTACCAGATGGACCCGCTCGCGGTGTAGCTGTACATGCCGATGCGCTTGCCCGCCAGATCGGCCGCCGATCTGATCGAACCGCCTCGGCGGATGTAGAGGTCGCGCGCCGTGAAGTTGCGCAGCGGGAAGACGGGAATGCCGACGTAGCGGCGGTCGCCGTTGTCGATGCGGTAGAGGTACTGCGCCATCGACCACTCACCGCCCTGCACCGCCGGGTCCTGCACGGCGCGCCGGAGCATCTCGGCGCGCGCGGGCCACGAGCCGCGGCTGCCGAGGATCACCGTGAGCGCGATGTTCGCGGGCTTCACGTGACCGACCGCGAGCGGCATGACGCGCGCGTAGTCGGCGCAGGTCAGGGTGATCGGGATATCAGCCATGATGCCTCACTGGTGGCGTCCGAACAGATCGCCGTCCGCCCACGCCTTCACCCTGCGCTTGGCCTCCGCCAAACCGCGGTCGACATCGCCTCTGAAGCCGTTCTTGTCCTGGGGACGGCCATTGAACGTGACGACCCAGGCGAAGGCCGTAGCCCCGCACCAGGAGCAGCCTGCCCCCGCGGGCGACCGCGAGCCCGGCGCCGGGGACGTCCCACTTCTTGAGCAGCGCGGTCATGAGCTCGTCGTAGGGCTCGAGCCCGGGAAGCGCAGAGCCCGTCGGCTCGGCGCCCGCCTCGACGGCGCCGAGGACAACGACCAGAGCGGCGACGAGGACGAGCCGCGTCACGCGCTCTTCGCCTCGAAGATCGCCCGGGGATTCCGCATGAGCATCTGCTCGATCTGATCCTCCTTGACGCCCGCCTTGCGGAGCGCCGGGAGGATGTCGTCGGAGATATGGTTGTAGTGCCACTGCGGCCGGGTCCGAAGCTTGGCTTCCTCGGAGAGCATGTCCGTCCAGCAGTTGGCGTCGTGCGAGAGGACCATCTTGCCCGCGTAGCCCTCGGCGCAGAGGCGCGCCAGCACCTCGACCCGCTTCGGCGTCGACAGGAAGCTCTCGAGCCCGAAACGGTCCATCCCGATCGTGCTCCCGCGCTCCATCAGCCCGCGGAGGTAGCCGAGATCCTCGCTGTCACCGCTGTGGCCAATGATGACGCGGCGCAGATCGACGCCCTCCTGGGCGAAGATCGCCTGCTGCAGCTCACCCGTACGGCCGGCCGCCCAGGTGTGCGTCGAGATCGGCACGCCGGTCGCTTTCTGGGCGCGGGCGGCAGCGCGCAGGACGTTGTCGATCACCGGCGTCACCCCGGCCGTGTCGGTGGCGCACTTGATGATGGCGGCTTTCACGCCGCTGGTGCCGATCCCCTGCGTGATGTCGCGGATGAACAGATCGGCCACCGCGTCGACGCCGTGGGCGCTGAAGTAGCGCTGCGGCATCCACCACACGCCGGTCGCGACGACGATGTGCACACGCGAGCGGCGCGCGACCCCGAGGATCAGATCGATGTCGCGGCCGAGATCGACGGTGGTCAGGTCGACGATCGAGCGGATCCCGCGGCGGTAGAGCTCGGCCATCTTGCGCTCGGCGATGCTCAGGATGGCGTTGCGATCCCAGAGGTGGGGCCAGTTCTCCTGCACGCCCGGCGAGCGCGTGACGACGTGCTCGTGCATCAAGGTGGGTCCGAGCTCGGTCGTGGCGATCGGACCCAGCGCGGTCTCGACGGTTGTCATCAGATCAGCGCCCGCGTCAACCGCGTGCGCCCGCCGCCGCGCGCTCGATCAGCTCCCTGGCGCCCGCCTGGATCCACGGAAAGAAGCTCGTCATCACCACGCGCACGCCAAGCCGCGTGTAGCGCTCGACGTTGCCGACGTTGACGAGCGTGCCGGCCACGCGGCCGGACTGGACGATCTTCTTGATCGCGCCGTCGATGGTCTGCTGGACCTCCGGATGCCCCGTGTTGCCGATCTGGCCCATCGAGGTCGCCAGGTCGCTCGGCGCCACGAAGAAGCAGTCGATGTGGTCGACCTTGAGGATCTCGTCGAGGGCGCGGACGGCGACGATGTCCTCGATCAGCACGATCAGGAGGCTCTGGTCGTTGGCGGTCTTCAGATAGTTGTCGACGCCGAAGCCCTGGCGGCTCGTGTACATGCCGCGCTTGCCGAGCGGGGCGAACTTGCCGGCGGCGACGACCGACTCGGCCTCGGCGTGGCTGTTGACGTGCGGCACCACGATCGCCTGGGCCCCGCGGTCGAGTGTGCGGTAGATGGTGGCGTAGTCGTTGTCCATCACGCGGACGACCGACGTCTTGCCCCAGAGATCGCAGGCGCGCGTCAGGTTGCCCAGGTCGGCATAGTCGACGCCGCCGTGCTCGCCCTCGAGCCAGATGCCGTCGACGTCGAGCGCGCCGAGCTGATCGATCAGGTCCGGCTCGTTGGTGCCGGCGACGATTGTGGCGACGTGGCCGGCGGCGAGCTTCTGCTTGACGCGATTGGGTCGGATGTTCATGGTGCCTCCCTCGCGGGATTCTAGCCTAAAAGAGAGGCAGGCGGTCCCCGCCCTTCCACTCGGCCCCCGGATTGTTGTATCGTCACCGAACCATCCGCAAGGAGGACCTCATGAAACGTTGGCTCACCCTCATGGTGGCCCTGATTCTCGCGGCGCTCGTCGTCCCGATCGGCGCCGGGGCGCAAGGCAAGGACACGCTCACGGTCGCGTTGGCGTCGAACGCGACGACCCTCGATCCCCACATGCACTTCGAGCGCGCCGGCATCCTCGTCAACATCAACATGTTCGACTCGCTCCTGCATCGCAGCGCAAAGCTCGAGTTCGAGCCCTCGTTGGCCCTTTCCTGGAAGGCACTCAACGACACGACGTGGGAGTTCAAGCTCCGCCGTGGCGTCAAGTTCCACGACGGCTCCACCATGACGGCCGAGGACGTGAAGTTCTCGTTCGATCGGGTGCTGGAGCCCGGCTCGGAGAAGAAGAAGTCGCCCCAGTACGGCAACGTCCGGGCGATCAAGGAAGTGAAGATCGTCGACGCGGACACGATCCAGCTGGCTACCGACAAGCCCTTCCCCCTCCTGCTGGAGCGCCTGGTGTTCTTCCCGATCGTGCCGAAGAAGCACGTCGAGAAGGTCGGCGAGGAGGCGTTCGGCAGCACGGCGACCGTGGGCACCGGCCCCTGGAAGCTCGTGGAGTGGAAGCGCGACCAGCACATTCGGCTCGAGGCATTCGACCAGCACTGGCGCGGGAGGCCCGCGTTCAAGTACGTGGTGTTCCGGGCGATCCCCGAGGTCGCGACCTCGGTGGCCGAGCTCAAGACCGGCGGCGTCGATATCATCCGCAACGTCAACGCCGACCTCTTGCCCGACCTCAAGAGTCATCCCCAGACGCGGATCAGCACGACGCCGATCCTGCGCGTGCACTACATGTCCCTCGACATGCGGAGCGCCCCGTTCGACAAGAAGGCGGCACGCCAGGCCGCGAACTATGCCATCGACAAGCAGTCGATGATCCAGAAGATGATGGCGGGCCTCGGCAAGCAGGTCGCGACGGTTGTCCAGCCGCCCGCGTTCGGGTTCGACCCGTCGGTGCCGCCGTACCCGTACGACCCCAAGAAAGCCAAGGAGCTCCTGGCGCAGGCCGGATATCCCAACGGCGTCGACATCACCATGCACAGCGCCTTTGTTGACTTTCGCCCGCACTTCGAGGCGCTCGGGCAGATGCTCACCGAAGTCGGGCTCCGCACGACGGTGAAGATGTGGGACCCGGGCCCGGCGTGGAACAAGTACTTCCAGGCCGAGGGTAAAGCGACGAACGGTCAGTACGGCAGCTGGGGTAATTACAGCGTCTTCGACGCCGACGCGGTGCTGCACCCGCTCTACCACACGGAGCCCGGCGGCTGGATCGGCAAGCACTACGCGCGCGTCGAGGGGCTCGACAAGCTGATCGACGAGGGGCGCTCGAGCGTCGATCCGGCCAAGCGCAAGCGGATCTACGCCGAGATCCAGCGGATGATCCGCGAGGAGGCGCCCTCGGTCTTCCTGTGGACGCAGAACGACACGCTCGGCATCTCGAGGAAGGTCGCGTACGAGGCCCGTCCCGACGAGTGGCTCTGGCTCTTCGCGGCAAAGCCGGCGAGCTGAGGCGCTGAGGGAGGCGGCGCCGTGTCGGCGTTCCTGATCCGGCGCCTCCTCCGGTTCGTCGTCGTCTGCCTCGGCGTGTCGCTGGTGACGTTCTCGATCCTCCACGCGAGCGGCGACCCGGTCGCCCTGATCATGCCGGAGGCTGCCGAGGCCGATCGGGCCAAGCTGCGCGAGGCGCTCGGGCTGTCGGATCCGCTGTCGACCCAGTTCGTGCGCTTCGTCGGCAACGCGGCACGCGGGGATTTCGGCCGGTCGTTCTTCCATCGCGAGCCGGCGTTCCGGCTCGTCGTCGAGCGAATGCCGACGACCCTGGCGCTGACGTGCCTCGCCGTCGCGCTGGCTCTCGCCGTCGCCGTCCCGGTCGGCATCTACAGCGCGGTCTTCCGCAACACGGTCGGGGACCACGCCGCCACGGTGGTCGTCTTCCTCGGCCAGTCCATGCCCGTGTTCTGGATCGGCATCATGCTCATGCTGCTCTTCGCGGTGCAGTGGCGGCTCCTGCCAGTCTCGGGCTGGGGTACGTGGTCGTCGATGGTGCTGCCGGCGGTGACGCTCGGGGCGTTCACGACGCCGCTCTTCATGCGGATCATCCGGTCGAGCATGCTGGAGGTGATCAACCTCGACTATGTGCGGACGGCGCGGGCCAAGGGCCTCTCCGAGTGGCTCGTGATCTGCCGCCACGCGCTTCGCAACGCGGCGCTCCCGATCGTGACCGTGATCGGCCTGCAGTTCGGGCTCCTCCTCGGCGGCGCGGTGCTGACCGAAAGCGTGTTCGCGGTGCCCGGCGTCGGTCGCTTGATCGTCGGCGCGATCCGACAGCTCGACTTCCCCATCGTGCAGGCGGGCGTGTTCCTGCTCGCGATGATCATCGTCTCGGTCAATCTCTTCGTGGACGTACTCTACGTCTACCTGAACCCCACGGTCAGGCTTCGCTGATGGCCGTCACGCTGCCACGGACCGCGGTCGCCTACGAGGTCGCGCTACCGGGCGCCAGCGGCTCGCGCGCCTGGCGGAGGTTCGCGCTCAACCCGGCCGCGCTCGTCGGCTCGCTTATCTTGTTGACGATGGTGAGCGTCGCGGTCGCCGCGCCGTGGGTCGCGCCGCACGATCCGGCCAAGCAGTCGCTGCTCCGCCGGTTCACGCCGCCGGTGTGGCAGGCCGGCGGCAATGCCGCCTATCCGCTCGGCACCGATCAGGTCGGGCGCGACGTGCTGAGCCGGATCGTCCACGGGGCCCGCGTCTCGCTGCTCGTCGGGGTGGCGGCCGTCCTGGTGAGCCTCGTCGTCGGCGTGGCGGCCGGGCTGGCGAGCGGATTCCTGGGCGGCACGGTGGATACGGTCATCGGCACTGTCGTGGACGTCTCGCTCTCGTTCCCGCAGATCTTGCTGGCGCTCGCGTTCGTGGCCGCGCTCGGGCCGAGCCTCCTCACGATCATCGTGGTGCTCGGCCTCACCGGCTGGGAGCGCTACGCGCGCGTCGTGCGGGCCGAGGTGATGGCGCTGCGCGAGAAGGAGTTCGTCGAGGCGGCACGGGCGATCGGCGTCGGCCGGCCGCGCATCGTCGTCCGGCACGTCCTGCCCAACACGATGTCGTCGATCGTCGTGATGTCGACCCTGCAGGTCGCCCAGGCGATCCTGGCCGAGGCGGCGCTCTCGTTCCTCGGCGTGGGCTCGGGCAACGCGTACCCGACGTGGGGCCAGATGATCTCGCTCGGGCGCGACTTCGTCACGGTCGCCTGGTGGCTCGCCACCTTGCCAGGGCTCGCAATACTATTGACCGTGCTCGCGATCAATCTGGTCGGCGACCGCCTGCGCGACGCGCTCGATCCCCGGACGACCTAACCCGGCGCGCCCGCAGGCCCATCGCGCGTCTCCCGGACGATCGTGGCGCCGGGTGCTCGATTCTCCGGCCTCGGCGGACGCGCTACCGCGGGAAGCTGAACACGTTCGCCGGCTCGTGCGCGAGGTCGTGGTCGCGGCGCAGACGCCGCACCATCTCGAGCGCGTACGGCGCGCCCTCCAGCAGCTGGGCCAGCATCAGATCGTCGAGCGGGAGCCCCGTGCGCCGCGCGGCCTTCACGCAGAGGTCGCGCGTCTCGGCGTCGACCCGATCGGCGGGCTCGGACAGCACCGGCGGCGGCGTCACGTCGGGCGCCGCGGCGCCCGGCACGAGACGCGGGCGCTGCGCGTGCCACTCGGTGGCGCGTTCGTAGGCGTGCCCGACTTTCAGGATCGTCTCCTCGCCGAACGGCCGCCCGACGATCTGCATCCCGAGCGGCAGGCCGTTGCGGCCGAAGCCGTTCGGGAGCGCCAGCACGGGCTGGCTCGTCACATTCCAGGCGGTGAGCAGGCTCGCCTTCTGCCAGAACGAGACGCTGCGATAGTCGCTGATGTACGGCGCCTCGCCCATGCCGGCGGTGACGAACGCGTCGAAGCGCGCGTAGAGCGGCGCCATCTCGGACATCATTCGGCGGTGCTCGCGCGTGGCCTGGACGTAGTCGTTGGCGGTGAAGAGCACCGAGGGCAGCGCGCGCGAGCAGAAGTCGGCGCCGAAGTCCTTGGGCCGCGCGATCAGGTCCTTCTGATGGACGCTGAAGATCTCGCTCTCGGCGATGATGATCTTGACGTCGAAGTAGCTGGCGAGCGGCCGCACGCGGCACTCCTCGAGCTCGGCGCCCAGCCGCCGCAGGACGTCGAGCGCCGCCTCCATCGCCCGGCGCACGTCGTCCGACGCCGGGATGTCCTGCTCCCAGTGGTGGCGCAGGACGCCGATCCTGAGGCCGCGCAGATCCTCGCCGAGCGCCTTCCCATAGCGCGGAATCGGCCGGCTCAGGCTGCCCGCGTCCTTCGGGTCGTAGCCGGCCAGCGCTTCGAGCGTCAGCGCGCAGTCCTCCACCGTCCGCGCGAGCGGCCCGCAGTGGTCGAACGTGTACGAGTTGGTGATGACGCCGGCGCGGCTCACCAGCCCGAACGTCGGCATCAGCCCGACGACGCCGCAGAGCGATGCCGGGCCGCGGATCGAGCCGCCCGTGTCCGAGCCCAGCGCCACCGGGACCATCCCCGCGGCGACGGCGGCGCCCGAGCCCGACGAGGAGCCGCCGGTGAAGCGCGCCAGATTCCAGGGATTGCGCGCCGGCGGCCAGGGCAGATCGAACGAGGGGCCGGCGTGCGCCATCTCGTGGGTCGCCAGCTTGCCGAGGAGCACGGCGCCCGCCTCGTAGAGCCGGCTCGTCGTGGTGGCGTCCTCGGCCGGAATCCGGTCGATGAAGACGCGCGAATGGCCCGACGTCAGGATGCCCTTCGTGTCGTAGATGTCCTTGAGCCCGAACGGGATCCCGTGGAGCGCGCCCCGGATCCGGCCGGCGGCGATCTCGGCCTCGGCCGCCCTCGCCTGCCGCCGGGCCAGGTCGAACGTGGGCGTGACGAAGGCGCGCGTCTGCGCGTCGTGGCGCTCGATACGCTGGATCAGCGCCTCGGTCAGCTCGACCGGCGAGAGCGTGCGCGCCGCGATCAGTCCCGAGAGCTCGGCGATCGAGAGGTCGTGCAGTTCCGTGGCCATGGCGTTCTCCCTTTCGGGGCCGAGTATAGCGTTGACGCCCCTCGCGGCGATGGCTACCCTTGGGCCGCGGTGCGCTTGGGTTGGACAAGGAGACGGCCATGGCGTTCATGACGAAGGACGGCTTTCGCCTCTACTACGAGGACACCGGCGGCGACGCGCCCGCGATCGTGTTCCTGCACGGCGCGGGCGGCAACCACCTGAGCTGGTGGCAGCAGGTTCCGGTGTTCGCCGAGGAATACCGGTGCATCACGGTCGATCAGCGCGGCTTCGGCCAATCGGCCGACGTGCCGGGCGGGCCGGGTCCCGCCGCGCTCGGGGCCGACGCGATCGCGCTGCTCGATCACCTCGGGGTCGCGCGCGCGGCGCTCGTCGCCCAGTCGATGGGCGGCTGGGCCGCGGTGGGCGCCGCCGTCCGGGCGCCCGAGCGATTCTGGGCGATCGTGCTGGCGAACACGGTCGGCAATCTGACCAACGCCGACATCGCGGCGGTGCGGCAGCGGCTCGCAGCCGTCAGCCCGCCGCACCCGGCCGTGCTGTGGCACGCGGCGCTCGGCGCGACGTTCCGCAAACAACACCCGATTCGCTCGTTCCTCTACGCGCAGATCTCCGCGCTGAACGCGCCGCTGTCCGCGGATTTCCGCGACCAGCTCCAGCGGCTCACGACGCCGGTCGAGCGCTACACCGCCGCGCGGGTGCCGACGATGTTCCTGACCAGCGACGAGGACGGTCTCATCTGGCCCGAGCTGTCGCAGACGGTGCACCAGCACGTGCCGAGCTCGCGTTTCGAGCGCGTCGAGGCCGCGGGCCACTCGACGTACTTCGAGCGCCCCGACGTCTTCAATCGCGAGGTGGGCGCGTTCCTGAAAGGACACCGGCCATGAAATGGTGCCGATTCCAGTCCGGACGGACCGTGGCGTACGGGCTCATCGACGGGACCACCGTGACGGAGGTCACCGGCAGCCCGTTCGAGAGCTACGCAAAGACCGCGAACACGAGCGTGCTGAGCCGGGTCAAGCTGCTGGTGCCCGTGATTCCCCCGACGTTCTACGCCGCCGGCGTCAACTACCGCGAGCACGTCACCGAGATGGCGCATCGCCGCGGCGTGAAGCCCGAGTTTCCGCCCGCCGCCGACGTCGGCTACCGCGCCAACAACGCGCTGGTGGCGACGGACGAGCCGATCGTGATCCCCAAGGACGCGACGGATCAGGTCCAGTACGAAGGGGAGCTCGTGGTGGTGATCGGCAAGCGCTGCAAGAAAGTGTCGGAGGGCCAGGCGCTCGACCATGTCTTCGGCTACACGCTTGGCAACGACGTGAGCGAGCGCACCTGGCAGCGGGGCGACCGCACGTTCTGGCGGGGCAAGAACACCGACACCTTCAAGCCGATGGGCCCGTGGATCGTCACCGGGCTCAACCCCGACGATCTCCGCGTCACGATCCGGCTCAACGGCAAGGAGATGTTCACCTACGCCGTCAAGGACGCGATCTTCGGCGTGCGACAGTTCATCAGCCGCATGAGCCAGTACCTGACGCTCTACCCCGGCGACGTGCTGTGGATGGGCACCGCGGCCGCCACCGAGAACATGAAGGACGGCGACGTCGTCGAGATCGAGGTGCCGGAGATCGGCGTGCTGCGCAACCCGGTCGTGAGAGAGCGCTGAGCGCCGACCGCGCCTTCCCGATCGTCAGGCGACCGCGGCCGGAGGCGCGCACGCCGGTGCTCGTCAGCGTACCGCACTACGGCACGGAGCCCCTGCCCCACATCACCCGCGACCACTACAGCGAGCCCTGGTTCGAGACCTTCGCCTACGGGTTCGCCGACACGTTCGTGGGCGACCTCTATGGCGACCTGCACGAGCAGGGGGCCACCGTGCTGGCGACGCCGTTCTCGCGGATATTCGTCGACGTCAACCGGCGCCGCGACGACTTCGAGCACCACGACGGCGAGGTGCGCTCTCGACGCGGCGTGGTCCGGACGCACACGATGCGCGAAGCGCCCATCTTCCGGCACCCGCTCGGGCTCGCCGATCTGGAAGCGCGGCTCCGCGCACTGTACGACCCGTATTACGCGACCCTGGACGAGTTGCTGGCCGAGCTCTCCCGGCACTACGGCTACGCCCTGCTCCTCGACGGCCACACCGGCAGCCCGCGGCGGATGAAGGAGCACCAGGTGATCATCGGCACGCGTCACGACACGACGTGCGCGCCCGAGCTCGCCAAGGCCGTGGCCGCGACCTTCACCCGTGGGGGCTTCGAGGTGCACGCGAACGTCAGCGGCTACGCCGGGGGCAACATCGTGACGACGTACGGCCAGCCCGGGACGCGGCGCGTCCACGCGCTCCAGCTCGAGGTCAACGCCTCGCTCCTGATGACGACCGGCCGCGACGAGTTCATCGCCCAGGTGTCGCGCGGCGAGGTGCCCCGGAAGGCCGAGGCCAACATCGCCCGGGTCCGCGCGTGCCTGCGCGAGGTGCTGGCGACGCTGCCCCCCGTGCTCGCGACCGTGTGCGAGCCGCCGCGGTGAGCCGGCTCTTCCTGATCCGCCACGGCGAGACCGAGGGCAACGCGCTCCGGATCGTCCAGCACCCGCACATTCCGCTCTCGCCGCGCGGCGTCGTCCAGGCCGAGCGGCTGGCGCGGCGGCTCGCGGACGAGGGCATCGCGCGCATCGTCTCGAGCGACTACGCGCGCGCCATGACCACGGCCGAGCACCTGCAGCGCGTGACCGGCGCGCCCCTCGTCGTCGACCCGCTGCTGCGCGAGCGGAACTTCGGCGACCTGCGCGGCACGCCCTACTCGGAGCTCGGCTTCGACATGTTCGCGCCCGACTACGCGCCCCCGAACGGCGAGAGCTGGCCGACGTTCCACGAGCGGGTCGACCGGGCGTGGGCCCGCGTGCAGGAGCTCGCGGCGACCACCGGCGGCCGGCTGGCGATCGTGACGCACGGCCTGGTGTGCCGATCGCTCGCGGCCCGACATCTGATCCTCGCCGACGGCGAGTTGCCGCCGGAGCGCTGGGACAACACCGCGCTGACGATCGTCGATTGGCCGGCGCCGTGGCGCGTGCGTCTGCTGAACTCGATCGCCCACCTCGACGGTCTCGAGCCGCCGCCGGCCGACTCGGGCCCGGCCTGACGCGCGGCCGCGTCTACCAGCGCGCGGCGCGCCTACCAGCGAGCGGAGAGACCCAGGACGGCGGAGTGCGTGTCGAGATTGAGGTGGACCGACGTGTGCCGGAGGGTGGCGGCGTCGCGCAGGTCCACCGACGTTTCGTTGTGCATGAACCGGTACTCGGCGAACAGCATGAGGTTCGGCGCGACCTGGAACGCGATGCCGGCGCCGGCCTTGTAACCGACCGAGAAATCGGTGTCGCCGTCGTGGTTGCGAAACTGTGCCGTCGTCCGCGGCGTGACGGTGGTCATGAAGAACGGCACGCCGCCGGTGATGTACGGCTGCAGCGCGCCCCACGGCGCCGTCTCCGACTTCAGCAACGGCAGCCGCAGCATCAGGTCGAGCGAGACTCCGATGGTCCCGACGTCGATGCGGCCGGTCGTGCCGCCCTGACCGCCGCTGCAGCCGCCCGACGGTACGCAGCCGTCGATGTGGAGCTGCTGCGGCCCGATCGTCGGCGAAAACGTGAACAGATCGAGGCCGAGCCCGAGAAACGGCGCGCGGTCCAGGTATCGCCCGAAGCGTCCGCCGACGATGAACGACCGGTCGAACTCGGTGTCGCGGTAGATGCTGAGGCCGGGCGGGCCGTGCACGGTCATGTCGTCGTTCAGGGTGAGGCTCTGGCCGGCGTAGAAGTCGGCGTACCACTCGGCCGAGGCGGGCGCGGCCGTCATCATCAGGAGACACATCACGATCGCATAGATCACGAGGTTCATTGATGACTCGCTCTTCCGTCTAGACCTGCGCGGTGGTGGGCGCGCTGCCCGCGACCGTGGTGCGCCGCATATCGCGCGGCTGGCTCTCGTCGTAGCGGCGCACGCGGTGCATCATCTGGCGGTTGTCCCACATGACGAGGTCCCAGACGCGCCACTGGTGGACGTAGACGAACTTCGGCTGGGTGGCGTGCTCGGTCAGGTCCTTCAGGAGAATCCGCGCCTCCGGCATCGGCATCCCGACGATCGCGCCGGCGTGCGACGAGAGATAGAGCGACTTGCGCCCGATGACCGGGTGCGTGCGCACCAGGCGCTGGCGCACGGGCCGGAACATCGCGCGCTCCTCCTCCGAGTAGTCGAGCATGCCGAGCGAGCCGCGCGAATACATGAGCGAGTGCTCGCAGATCAGGTCCTCGATCTGCGCCTTGGTCGCCGCGTCGAGCGTGTCGTACGCCGCGCGCATGTCGGCGAACTCGGTGTTACCGCCGGCCGGATTCACCACGCGCGCCGAGAGGAGCGAGTACTGCGCCGGGACCGCCCGGAACGAGCTGTCGGAGTGCCAGAGCATGTTGCCGAGATTGAACAGGCGCACGCGGGACTCGCGCGCGAGCGGCTGACCATCGCGGCCCAGGTTCGAGACGTCGTTCATGCCGGTCTGCAGGCGCTTGTCCTCCGGCTTGGTGATGTTGCCGCCGCGCGCGTCTTCGAGCGGGCCGAAATTCTGGCTGAACGCCATCTGCTGCTCGTCGGTGATCTTCTGGTCGTGGAACACGAGCACGGCGTAGCGATCCATCCCGGCCTTGATCGCCGCCACCTCGTCGGGTGTGCGCGGCTTGGCGATATCGATGCCGGAGACCTCGCCGACAAACACCGGATGGATCTGGCGGATGGAGATCGTCATCGGTCCAAGTTTATCGCAATCCGAGCCGATTCGGCGCGACCTGACCACGCCCCGCGTCTGAGAACGAACACGTTGAGCCCTGGTCGCCGTTGCCGTATCGTTGGCCACAGCGATGAAGGCGCCAGCGCTTCCCCTATGGCGAATGACACGGGTCCGCTACGACCGGCTGATCGATGCCGGCATCTTCGGCCCAGAGGATCGAGTCGAGCTACTCGACGGCCTGCTGATCGCCCGGGAGCCGCAAGGCAGACGTCACGCCGCCGTCGTCGTCCTCGTGCGCACCGCGCTCGAGAAGGCATTCGGCCGCGCCTATCACGTGCGCGAAGAGAAGCCGATTGCTCTCGATGATCGGTCGGAGCCCGAGCCGGACGTCGTCGTGGTGCCCGGCACGCCTCGAGACTACCTGGACGTCCATCCATCTCGGCCCGTGCTGCTGGCCGAGGTGGCCGAGACATCGCTGGCGATCGACCGGTTACGCAAGGGCAGCTTGTACGCCCGGGCCGGAGTCGCCGATTACTGGGTGGTCAACCTGATCGAGGAGACGCTGGAGGTCTACCGAGAGCCGGTCCTCACCGCATCGGGCTCCGAATGGAAGTACGATTCAGTCCGGCTATTCCGTCGCAACGCGTTCGTCACGCCGCTGGACGCGCCCCGAGCCCGTATCCGCGTGAGCGATTTGCTCCCGTGACCGCCATTATCGCGCGGTACCGGCGAGCCCGGCCATCAGCTCCATCGCCTCGGGCTGCTCGGTCGTGATCGTCAGCCCGGTGATCCCGGAGTCGGCCCAGGGGCGATAGCGCTCGCGGATCCGCGCGGCGGGCCCGACCAGCGCCATCTCGTCGCAGAACTCGTCGGGCACGGCCGCGACGGCCTCGTCCTTGCGCTTGGCGAGGAACAGCTCCTGGATCTTCTGGGCGGCGTCGCCGAACCCGCGGCGGACCATCATCTCCTTGTGGAAGTTCTTGTCGCGGTGGCCCATGCCGCCCACGTAAAGCGCCACGCGGGGCTTCATGCGCGCGAGCGCCCCGCGCACGTCGTCGGTGATCGCGACCTCGGCCCGGGCCTGGATCTCGAAGTCGGTGAAGCCCTTGGCGCCGCCGGCGCGGCGGAAGCCTTCCTCGAGCCAGGGGCGCAGCATCGGCATCAGCCGCGGCACGAAGCCGAGCGGCAGCCAGCCGTCCGCGATCTCGGCCGTCAGCTTCACGTTCGCCTCGGTCCCGGTGCCGAGCCAGATCGGCAGGCGCGGGTTCATGTGCAGGATGGACGTGAGCGGCTTACCGACGCCGAGCGCGCCGGGCCCGGTGTACGGAAGCGCGATCTCGCGCCCCGCGTGGACGACGGGGTCCTTGCGCTCGAAGACCTTGCGCATGATCGCGACGTAATCGCGGATGCGCCAGTACGGCTTGCCCCAGGGCTGGCCGTACCAGCCTTCCACGATCTGCGGGCCCGAGACGCCGAGCCCGGCGATGACGCGGCCGCCGCCGGCGAGCGCGTCGACGGTGCCGGCGGCCATCGCGGCCGACGCGGGCGGACGGGCCGCGAGCTGCATGATGCCCGTGCCGAGACGAATGCGCCTCGTCAGGGCGGCCAGGTACGCGAGCGGCGTGATCGCGTCCGAGCCGTACGCCTCGGCCGTCCACACCGAGTCGAAGCCGAGGCGCTCCGCGAGCAGCACCTTCTCGACCGGGAGGCGTAGCTCTGCACCCGAATAACCGATGCTCAGTCCGAGCTTCATGAGGCGATCCTCCCCGCGATCATTCCATCAGCACGCCGCCGTCGACGTGGGGCGGCCGTAGCCGATCGGGTCGGTCGCGATCACGCCCGCCGACGCGACCACGAACATCGACTGGTGATTCCCGTAGCGGAAGACGTAGACGTTGTCGGTGCCGTCGACCTTGGTCGTCGCGAACGGCGGCGCCGCGGCCTGCTGGGCGTAGGCCACCACACCCAGGCACGCCGCGGCCAGTACCGCGACGGCGATGGCGTAGGTCAGTCTGGACATACGATCGCTCCTTCCTCGGAAGTCGATTTCGGGTCTTGGCGTCGCGGCCGGTAGCATCGCCGGGGCCGCCGCCGAGGTCAAGCCCATTGCCCACGACGGCGGGTTCGTGTACTGGTGTCTTCACCGCGGTGTGCAGCTGCAGGCCGTCGCGGGGCTGCTCCGTGAGCCGCAGGGCCGGCCGGGGCTGGGGCCCCCAGGCCCGAGGCGAGCATATGGAGAAGTCCGCCGGCCGAGGAGCACCTACAAACATGACCTACGACATCGTGCTCGGGACCGCTGGGTGGGGCGTGTGGCACAGTCCGGACGCCGGCAAATCGTGGCTTCGCCATCGAAAGCCCTTCCCGCTGAACAGCCGGATCCAGGCGCTGGCCGTGCTCCCGGGCGAGCCCCGCGCGCTCGTGGCCGCCGGCGATACCGGTGTCTTCCGGAGCCGCGACGGCGGCGCATCGTGGGCGCGAGTCGGCGCCGCCGGAGACCTGCCGACGGTCTGGTCGCTAGCGGTCGATCCACGCGATCCGCAGACGCTCTTCGCGGGCACCCGGCCGGCGGCGATCTATCGCTCGCGCGACGGCGGAGCGACCTGGAAGCGGCTCGATGCTCCGCTCGCGACCGAGTGCTCGATCGGCCCGGCGTTCGTGACCCGCTTGCTCGTGGACCCCGACGGTCGCACGGTCTGGGCCGGCGTCGAGATCGACGGCGTCTTCCGCAGCCGCGACGGCGGCGACACGTGGACGAAGGTCGTCAACGGGCTTTACGACCTCGACGTGCACGACATGGCCCTGGCACTCACCGACCCGCCGCGCGTCTACACGAGCACGAACGGCGAGCTGTTCTGGAGCGACGATCGGGGCGAGACCTGGACGCCGATCGGCGTGAAGACGTTCTGGCCGCTCCCCTACGCGCGCGGCATCGCCGTGAAGACCGACGAGCCCCGCGTTCTCTTCGCCGGGTGCGGCCAGATGACGACCGGAGAGACGGGCGGCATGCTCCGCTCGGACGACGGCGGGCAGAGCTGGCGCAGCCTGCCCCTGCCCGCGCGGCCCAACGCTACTATGTGGGGCCTGGCCACGCATCCGGCCGACGCCGGGCGCATCGTCGCGTTCAGCTTGTTCGGCGAGGTCTACGTGACCGAGGACGCCGGCGAGTCGTGGCGCAAGATCGCACGCGAGTTCGGCGAGATCCGCGCCGCGGCCTGGCTGCCGGCGTGACAGCTTCCCCGTGCGCTACCATCCCGGCGGCAAGCTCGTGTACGTGATCGGCGAGCTCGACGGCAACGTCTACGTCTTCGACTACAACGCTGCGTCCGGCGATCTCACGCAGAAGCAGGTCGTCAGCGCGCTTCCGGCCGACTTCGTCGGCAAGCCGTCGGCCGCCGACCTGCACATCACGCCCAACGGCAAGTTCCTCTACGGCTCGGAGCGCTCGAGCAGCACCTTGGCCGGCTTCCAGGTCGACCCGGCGAAGGGGACGCTGACCCTGCTCGGCAACGTGTCGACCGAGAAGCAGCCGCGCGGCTTCGCCATCGATCCGTCGGGCCGGTATCTGCTCGCGGTCGGCCAGCTCTCGCACGGTCTCTCGAGCTACTCGATCGATCAGTCGAGCGGCAAGCTGACGAAGCTCAAGGAATATCCGATGGGCAAGAACCCCAACCGGGTCGAGATCATCGACCAGCCGTAATCGCGTCCGAGAGCCGAGGACCCCCATGCAGTTCGGACTGTTCATGATGCCGCTCCACCCGCCCCATCGCGCGTTCGCCGACGGCTACGATCGCGACGTGGCGCAGATTGTGCTGGCCGACCGGCTCGGCTTCCGCGAGGTCTGGGTGGGCGAGCACCTGACCGAGCGCTGGGAGAACGCGCCGGCGCCCGATCTGCTGCTGGCGCAGGCGCTCGCGTTGACGAAGACGGTCCGGCTCGGGACGGGCGTGACGCTCCTGGCCCTGCACGATCCGGTCTATCTCGCGCACCGCCTGGCCATGCTCGACCACATGGCGCGCGGCCGGTTCCAGTGGGGCATCGGCGGCGGCGGCATCCCAACCGACCTGTCGCTCTTCGGTCTCGATCCGTCGACCGTCCGGGCCCGCTCGGCCGAGGTGCTCGACGTCGTGCTGAAGCTCTGGGCGTCCGACGGCCGGTTCACGCACCGGGGCAAGTTCTTCGACATCGACACGCCCGTGTTCGATCCGGTGAAGGGCCGCGGCTACTACATGAAGCCCTACCAGCAGCCGCATCCGCCGATCGCCGTGGCGGCCAGCACACCGAATTCGGGCTCGATGCGGATGGCGGGCGAGCGCGGCTGGATCCCGATGTCGAGCTCGCTGCTCTCCCGAACGTTTCTCGCCGACCACTGGCGGCTGGTCGAGGCGGGAGCCTCGGGGGCGGGGCGCCGCGCGAACCGGAGCGAGTGGCGCATCGCGCGCGACATCCTCGTGGCGCCCACGTCCGCGATGGCGCGTGAGCGCGCGCGGGCGGTCCTCGGACGGAACTACGTGCAGCACCAGCACCCGAATCGCATCGGCACAGTGCAGATGGCGTCGACCAAGCTCGAGCCGTCGATGGCCGACGAGGCGGTGACGGTCGACTACTTGATGGACAACCTGTGGATCGTCGGCGACCCCTCGGAGTGCGCCGACAAGATCCGGCAGATCCACGAGGACAGCGGCGGCTTCGGCGCGCTCCTGGCGATCACGACGGACTCGGACGACACCGGGTGGGATCACGAGAGCCTGCGCCTCTTGATGGAGGACGTGGCGCCGCGGGTCGCCGACCTGAGCTAGGGCGCGCCTCGCGACGAAGGAGACCGACATGGCTTACCGCTACGACCACATGCATCTGCGCACGCGGGACGTGAAGAAGACCGCCGAGTACTACCAGCGCGTGTTCGGCGCCAAGATCCTCGAGTCGATCCAGTCCGACGGCAAGCCGCGGACGGATCTCGACCTGGACGGGCTGACGATCTTCATCGCGCCGGTCGCGGCCGACGCTGCGATCCCGTCGGCGCCGACCGAGCCCTATATCGGCCTGGATCACTTCGGGCTGCGCGTCGACAACATGGACGAGGCCGTCGCCGAGCTCAAGCGCCGCGGAGCCAGCTTCAAGATGGAGCCGCGCACCATCCGGCCCGGCGTCCAGATCGCCTTCATCGAGGCGCCCGACAACGTGCGGATCGAGCTGCTCGAGCGCTCCTGAGCCCGGGGCGATCGCCTCATGATCTACATGGTCGAGATGGCGCTGACCGATACCGCACGCCTCGCCGAGTGGGAAGCGTGGTATGTCGCCCACCAGCACACGCTTCTCTCGATCCCGGGGGTTCACGCCAGCCAGCGATTCGAGACGATCCACAAGACCGACTCGCCCTTCGTCGCGCTGCACGAGGTCGACTCGCCGGAGATCTTCGCGAGCCCGGCCTACCGGGACAGGGCGGGCCCGACCAACACCGGCGAGTGGCAGACGAAGATGCGCAACTGGCACCGCAACGTGTTCGACGGCGTCGAGCACACCCCCGACGTCGCGTCGGACTCTCGTCTGCTGGTGGTCGAGGCGGAGGGCCGCATGGCGCTGCCGGACGGCGTGGGCGTGGCCTGGATGAGCGCCGTCGGGCTCGATCGCAGCGTGGCGCGGCGCGGCCTGGCGGTCGTGCCGGACGCGGCCGCGCATCGATTCGTCGGCACGCCGGGTGTCCGCGTGCTGAAGCCGCTGGGGCCCCGCTTGCGCAGCAAACAATAGCCCCGCTCTAAGGAGATGGCATGACTCGCTCGATCGCTCTCTCCGCCGCGCTGCTCGTATTGACCCTCGGCGTCCCGTCGGGCCACGGCGCCGGAGACATCGACCGCACCGCGGTCGACTTCAAGACTCCGTCGGAGATCAAGTGGGTCCGGAACGCGGCCGGCACGAACGAATCGGCCGTGCTCTTCGGCGACCCCAGCAAGCCGGGCCCCTACGTCGTCCGCGTGAAGTGGCTGCCGGGGAACATGAGCCGGCCGCACTTCCATCCCAACGACCGCTTCTTCGCGGTGCTGTCGGGCACGTGGTGGATGGGCACCGGCGAGACGTTCGACCCCGAGAGCACGGTGCCGGCGCCCGCGGGCAGCTACGTCGTCCACTACGGCGGCAAGGTCCACTACGACGGCGCCAAGAACGAGGAGACGATCATTCAGGTCTGGGGCATAGGCCCCGCCACCTCGACGCCGGCCGAGAAGAAATAGCCCGCTCGTGAAGCGGGCGAACCTGGTCGTACTCTTCGCCTGCCTGCTGGGGATCCCCGCCGGAGTTGGCGCGTTCACATTCGTCTACGCGAACGGCTTCTCCTATCTCTCCACCGACCCCCGCGCGTGCGTGAACTGCCACATCATGAACGACCAGTACAGCGGCTGGCTCAAGAGCGGCCACCGGCACACCGCGACGTGCGTCGAGTGTCATTTGCCTCACGCGGGCTTCGCGAAGTGGGCGGCGAAGGCCGACCACGGCTTTCGCCACTCCGCCGCCTTCACCCTGCAGAACTTCAAGGAGCCGATCGAGATCACGCCGCGCGACCGCGACATCGTCCGCGAGAACTGCGTACGCTGCCACGAGGCACTCGTCGACGCCGTGGTCGATGCGCCCGGGCGGACGCACGGGGGCCTCGATTGTCTCCACTGCCACACCACCGCCGGGCACGGCGCCGGCGGCTGAGGGACGGGATATGGGAAGATGGCGGACCTGGCTGCTCCCGCTGCTCGCGCTGTTCGGCATCGCCGGTCTCAGCGTGATCTTGTTAGCGCTCCTCACGAACATCTTCGAGCGCAAGCAAGAGGCGCGACAACCCTTCGTCCGGATGGTCGACGTCACCGAGGACACGATGGACCCGAAGGTCTGGGGCCAGAACTGGCCCTTGCAGTACGACTCGTATCTCCGGACGTCGCGCCTGACGACGACCAAGTACGGGGGCCGTGGTCTCGGCGCGAGCGATAGCGGTCCAGCGGCGCAGAAGCTCGACCGCGATCCGTGGCTCAAGCGGATCTTCGCGGGCTACGCTTTCGCGCTCGACTACCGCGACCGGCGCGGCCACTTCTACGCGCTGTTCGATCAGGAAGAGACCCGGCGCGTGACAGAGCGCCAGCAGCCCGGCGCGTGCCTGCAGTGTCACGCCGCGAACCTCGCTCTCTATCGGTTCGTCGGCAAGGGCGACGTCCAGAATGGGTTCGAGCGGGTCTCGGCCATGCCCTACCGCGAGGCCCGCGATCTGAAGGACGATCGCGGGCAGCCGCTCATCCAGCACTCGCTGTCCTGCGTGGACTGCCACGAGCCCAAGACGATGGCGATCCGCGTCACGCGGCCGGGTTTCATCGCCGGCATCAAGGCGCTCAAGGCCAAGCAAGGTATCGCCGACTACGATCCGAACCGGGACGCCACGCGCCAGGAGATGCGCTCGTACGTGTGCGGCCAGTGTCACGTCGAGTACTACTTCAAGGGGCCCGGCAAAGTCGTGACCTACCCGTGGGCGAACGGCCTCAGGGTCGAGGAGATCGAGGCCTACTACGAGCGCGAAGGCTTCACGGACTGGACCCACGCCGAGACCGGCGACAAGGTCCTCAAGGCCCAGCACCCGGAGTTCGAGGTGTGGTCGCAGGGCGTGCACTCGCGGGCGGGCGTGGCGTGCGCGGACTGCCACATGCCTTTCGAGCGCGTCGGCGCCCTCAAGGTGAGCGACCACTGGGTGCGGAGTCCGCTCTTGAACATCAACCGCGCGTGCCAGCCCTGCCACGCGGTCGCCGAGAAGGAGCTCGAGGCGCGCGTGCTCACGATCCAGGACCGCCACGGGGCACTCCTGGAGCGCGCCGCCCGGGCGACGACGGACATGCTCGACGCGATCGGGGCCGCGAAGAAGGGCGGGGTGGCCGAGCGCGACCTTCAGGGCGCCGCCGCCCAGCACCGCAAGGCGCAGTGGCGCCTGGACTTCGTGGCCGCGGAGAATTCCATGGGCTTCCACGCCCCGCAAGAGCTGGCGCGGATCCTGGGAGAGGTCATCGACCACGCACGCCAAGGCCAGCTCGAGGCGGAGCGGGCGGCGCGAAAGCGCTAGCGGGCTACTCGGTCGCCGACGCGGAGGCGACGCGCCAGATCCGGCGCGCGCCGGTATCGATCCGAAGCGCGACCACCGAGGCGCACATCAGGAACACACAGGCGACCGCGAACGCGGCGCCGTAGCCGCCGGTCGCCTCGAAGAGCACGCCGGCGAGCGACGATCCGATCGCGGCGCCGGTCTGGTGCACGAGGAAGATCACGCCGAGCACCGGGCTGACCGAGAAGCGCCCCCAGATGTCCGCCGTCAGCGCCGAGGTCATCGAGCCCGTCCCCGCCATCGTGATCCCGCCCAGGACGGCGACCATGATGATCGCGGCCGGATTGTCGCGTATCAGGAAGAAGCCGGAGAAGATCAGCACTCGGCCCGCGTAAATTCCCGCGAGCACCGGGCGCCGTCCGAACCGGTCGGACAGCGTACCCAGCAGCACCGTGCAGCCGATAGCCGAGCCGCCGAGCACGCCGAAGGCCCACGAGGCGAACATCGGCGTGTAGCCGTGGTCGGTCAGCATCGGGATGCCGTGCGCGGAGAGCAGGGTCATCGAGAAGCCGCAGGTGAAGAACGAGCCGGCCAGCTGCCAGAACGCGAGCGTCTGCATGGCCGTGGTGGCGGTCACCCGCTCGCGCGACGCGGCGCCCGTGCTCCTGGCGTCGAGCGTCGCGCCGTCCGGCGTGAGCCCCATCTGCTCCGGCGACTCGCGGATCACCCAGAGCGCGATCGGCAGGATCCCGACCAGGACGAGTCCCGCGATGACCACGTAGGCCGTCCGCCAGCCGCCGGTGAGAATGAGCCAGGTCACGAGCGGCACGAGCAGGCTCATGCCGGTCATCGACGCGCTGCCGAGGAGCGAGAGCGCGGTGCCGCGGCGCTTGTTGAACCAGCGCGCGACCACGCCGGAGGCCATCACCGGCCCCGTCACGGCCAGGCCGAGCGGCAGGACCACCCCGTACACGACGGCGAACTCCCAGAAGCTTCGCACGAGCGACGTCAGTACGAGCGATCCGACGAGCAGGAGCGTGCCGACCGACGCCGTGAGCCGGGCGCCGAACCGGTCGAGGGCCAGACCGACGAGCGGACCGAACACGCCGTAGAGGAAGAGGCTCGCCGCGATCACGAGCGAGAAGCTGGCGCGGTCGAGATTGAGGTCGGCCACGATCGGCTTGAGGAACGGCCCCACCGCGTGGCGGATGCCGGTGGAGATGAACGTCATGAAGGAGAACCCGGCGACGACCCACCAGCCGTAGAACACCGATCCGGGTTGCATATCTCCACGACTATACTCGCTTGCTCTCGCGACTCAACATCCTCGAGCGCGCGCGTCGAGCGAAACTTGACGTCCCAAGCCCGGCCGCTTGAGGTTGCCTCGCGTGGGGGCCGAGGAATTCTTCGACCTCCAGCTCGAGTTTGCCCTGAAGGGGTCGGCCCTATCCGGACTCCCGCCCGGGCGTCACCGCGCTCGATCGCGCGAGCGCCTGGCAGGCGAGCGAGCGAGGAGGTTCGCTCATCCTCCCGCGATCTGCGGGAGGATGAACACTTCGCTGTCGGGGTCGATCGGCTGGAGGAGGGTCTCCTGATAGATCTGGCCGTCGATCGCGACGGCCACGCCTTCCTCGAGATGGGGCCCGAGCTCGGGGTAGAGCTCGGTGAGCCGGTCATAGAGCTGCTTGATGGACGTCGCCGAGATGTTGAACTCGGCGACGCCTCCCGTCAGCTGCGCGAGGTTGCCAATCAGGACAACCCGCGCCATTCCCTACCCCTCAGGTCTTCCCGTTGGCGCCCTTCTCCTTGAGCGCCTTCAGGACCTTCGGCGGCGACATCGGAAGCTCCGTGAAGCGGATGCCGGTCGCCTGCTCCATCGCGTTGGCGATCGCCCCAAGCGGCGGCACGATCGGGGTCTCGCCGACGCCGCGCACCCCGTACGGATGCTTCGGGTTGGCCACCTCGACCAGGATCGCGTCGATCATCGGCACGTCGGAGGCGACGGGCATCCGGTAGTCGAGGAAGCCCGCGTTCTGAAGCTTGCCGTCCTCGCCGTAGATGTACTCCTCGTTCAGCGCCCAGCCGATACCCTGCACGGCGCCGCCCTGGAACTGGCCCTCGACATACGCCGGATGGAGGGCGCGACCGGCATCCTGAGCCACGGTGTAGCGCAAAATCGTCACGCGCCCGGTCTCCGGATCGACCTCCAGGTCGACCAGGTGAGTGCCGAGGCTCGGCCCGGCGCCCTGGGCGTTGATGCGCCCGTAGCCGCCGATCGGCCCGCCGGTCTTGCCCGCGATCTTCGCGAAGTCGGCGATCGACATGGGCTTGAATTTCTCCGCCGCGGCGCCGAGCGCCCGCACGGATCCGTTCGCGAACTCGACCTGATCGGGCTTGAGCTCCCAGAGCTTGGCGGCGCGGGCGCAGAGCTCGGCCTTGATCTGCTTGGCCGCCTCGACGATCGCCATCGAGCCGGAGAACGCCGAGCGGCTGCCGCCGGTGAGGAACGTGAAGCCGAGCGAGCCGGTGTCGCCGATGATCGGACGCACCTTCTCGTACGGGATCCCGAGCTCGTCGGCGGCCACGTTCGTGAGCGAGGCGCGCAGGCCGCCGATGTCGGGCGTGCCGACCATCAACGACACGGAGCCGTCCTCGTTGATCGTGAGCGACGCGCACGTCTCGCCGCCGATGTTGAACCAGAAGCCCGACGCCACGCCGCGGCCCTGCCACTTCCGGAGCGGCGTGTTCCAGTGCTCGGTCTTCTTGATCGAGTTGAGCGTCTCCTCGAGACCGATCGGCCCGAACTTCGGGCCGTACGCGGCCTTGGTGCCTTCGCGCGCCGCGTTCATCATACGCAGCTCGATCGGGTCGAGCTTGAGCTTCTTGGCGATCTCGTCGACCACGCTCTCGACCGCGAACTCCGAGATCGGGGCGCCGGGTGCCCGGTAGGCCGCCACCTTCGGACGGTTCGAGACGACGTCGTAGCCGATCACCTTGACGTTCTCGATGTCGTACGGCGCGTAGGCGCACATGACGCCGGGCTGCACCGGCGAGCCCTGGAACGCCCCGGCCTGATACTTCAGCTCGGCGAAGCCGGCGACGAACTTGCCGTCCTTCGTCGCGCCCATCTTCACCCGCACGGTCGCGCCCGAGGTCGGGCCCGATGCCTTGAAGACCTCCTCGCGCGACATGACCATCTTCACCGGGCGCTTGGTCTTGCGCGAGAGCGCGATGGCCAGCGGCTCGAGGTAGACGACCGTCTTGCCGCCGAAGCCGCCGCCGATCTCCGAGGCGGTGACGCGGATCTTGCCGATGTCCAGGCCGAGCAGGCGCGCGCAGTGCGCGCGCACGATGAAGTGGCCCTGCGTGCAGCACCAGAGCTCGGTCGAGCCGTCCTCGGACACGCTCGCGAGCGCCGCGTGCGGCTCGATGTAGCCCTGGTGCACCGGCGCGGTCTTGAACTCGCGCTCGACGACGATGTCGGCCTTCTTGAAGCCGGCCTCGATGTCGCCCAGGGTGATCTCGACGCGCTTGGCCACGTTCGAGGGCTTGTCGGGCTTGGGCTCGACGCCGACGGTGAAGAGGTCGTCGTGCAGCAGTGGCGCGTCCGGCTTCATCGCCTCCACGACGTCGATCACGTGGGGCAGGACCTCGTACTTCACGTCGATCAGCTTGAGCGCGCGCCGGGCGATCGCCGCGCTCGTGGCGGCGACGGCGGCCACCGCGTGGCCCTCGTACAGCGCCTTCTCGCGCGCCAGCACGTTCCGGACGACGTCCTTGTAATTCATCATCATCTCGCCCGCCGGGATGAACTCCGAGGGCTGGTCGGCGAAATCGTCGCGAGTGATCACGGCCTTCACGCCGGGCAGCGCCTCGGCCCTGGAGGTGTCGATCGAGACGATGCGCGCGTGCGGGTGCGGGCTCCGCAGCACGCGGCCGATGAGCTGGCCGGGCAGGTTGAAATCGGCGCCGAAGCGCGCGCGCCCGGTCACCTTGTCGACGCCGTCCGGGCGGATGGTGCGCGTGCCGACATAGCCCCGCCCGTTGGTCCCGTTCGTGCCGTTCTCGGCCATTGCCTATCCCTTTCTCATTGTCGCGGCCGCGTCCTTCACCGCGCTCACGATTTTGTCGTATCCCGTGCACCGGCAGAGGTTGCCGGCCAGCCAGTATCGGATCTCGTGCTCCGTCGGTTCGGGCGTGCGCTCCAGCAGCGCCTTGCTGGCCACCAGGAACCCCGGCGTGCAGATCCCGCACTGCAGGGCCGCGTGCTCCAGGAACCGCTGCTGCAGCGGATGGAGCCGCTCGCCCTCGGCCATGCCTTCGATCGTCTCGATGCGTCGGCCGCCGACCTCGCAGCCCAGCACCAGGCAGGAGCACACCAGCCGGCCGTCCAAGGTCACGCTGCAGGCGCCGCAGTCGCCCGAGGCGCAGCCTTCCTTACTGCCGGTGAGGTTCAGGGTGTCGCGGAGCACGTCGAGAAGCGTCTCTTCGGTGTCGCAGAGGAACTCGACCGGGTCGCCGTTCACGATCGCTTCGATGTGGTGCTTGGCCATCAGCTCGTCCTCGCTCGGTCCAGCGCGATCAGGGCTGCCCGGCGCGCCAGCACCGCGGCCACGTCGGTGCGAAACTCGATCGTGCCTCGCTTGTCGTCGATCGGACGGCACGCCGCCCGCGCCGCGGCCTCGAGCCGCTGCTGCGCGGCCAGGTCGAGCCGGCTTCCGATGATCGCCTGCGCCGCTTCCTGAACCAGCAGCACCCGCGCGGCCACCGCGCCCAGCGAGACTCGCGCCCCGGAGATCGTGCCGGAGCCGTCGAGGCTCAAGCTTACTCCCGCGCCCACCACCGCGATGTCCATTTCGGTTCGCGGGATGAAGCGCAGGTAGGCATCGCTCGAACGGGGGGGACGGGGCGGCAGCAAGAAGGACACGATGATCTCGCCCTTCTTCAGGGCGAGCTTGCGGGGCCCGAGCATGACGTCCTCGACCGGCAGATCGCGCCGGCCTTGCGGCCCGGCCAGGGTCGCGACCGCCCCGGCCGCGATGAGCGCCGGCACGCTGTCGGCCGCCGGCGAGCCGTTGCAGAGGTTGCCGCCGAGCGTGGCGCGGCCCTGGATCTGGGTGGAGCCGATCAGGTTCGCGGCTTCGATCACCCCCGGCCACACCTTCTTGAGCCGTGGGTGCTCCTTGAGCTCGGCCCCGGTCACCGCGGCGCCGATCCGCCAGCCGCCCCTCTCCTCCGTGATGCTACGGGTCTCGGCGATCCTCTTGATGTCGACGATCAAGTCGGGGTCGACGACGTCGGCCCGCATCTGGACCAGGAGGTCGGTCCCCCCCGCCAGCACCCGCGTCTCACCCGTGGCCGCCGACAGGAGAGCGACCGCCCCTTCAACCGATTCCGGTGCCTCGTAACGCATGGGTTCTGAACTCGCCTTTCGTAATGTTCCGTGAACGCTTGATGCTCAGGAACGCATCTTCGATGATGACGCCACGCGTGTCAACGGCAGGGCAGCGCGCCGCCGTGCGCGCTGCAGGCCGTCGCGGGGCTGGGGCCCCGCCGGCCGAGGCGCGCTTATGAATATCAATCAAATGCGCTCGAGGATCACGACCGGGATCTCGCGCGCGGTCCGCTGCTGGTACTCGTCGTAGGGCGGCCAGATCGCGGTCATCGTCTTCCAGAGCGCCGCCTTCTCGGCCGCGGTCGCGGTGCGCGCGCGCGCCTTGAAGCGGTCGGCCATGACCTGCACCTGGACGATCGGCTGCGCCACGAGATTTTCGTACCAGCTCGGATGCGCCGGCGCGCCGCCGCGCGAGGCGACGATCAGGTAGCGATCGCCCGCGCGGCCGTAGATCAGCGGGGTCGTCCGCGGCTGACCGGTGCGGCGACCGGTCGTGGTCAGGAGCAAGGTCGTGACGCCCTCCCAGATGTGACCGTCGCGTCCATCGCTCTCGATGTACCGGCGCGCGTGCGCCTGCTGCCAGCCGGGCGGTCGTGCTGTCGACATGATTCCTCCTCAAGCGCCTACGTGATCGAGTCGGGAGAAACGACGCGGCCGAGGCGCGAGGCCTCGTAGATCGCCAGCGGCACTTGCAGAATGTGCTTCGCGGTGCGAATGTCCTGCGCGGGCTGGCGCCCGGCGAGGAGGCTGTCGATGAAGTCCGCCGCGGCGCCGTCGAAGCCGAGCCGCCAGTCCGCCGGCACCTGGTAGCTGACGGTTTCCCCACCGCGGATCAGGACGACGGCGGGCATGTCGAGCATCTCGCCCGTCCCGCGCGTCACCCAGATGATCCCGCGGCTGCCGTGAATCTCGAAGAACTCGTCGGCCTTGTAGTAGCGGGCGCGGATCGTCATCTCGGGCGCCGCGGTGTAGTCGATGACGCCCAGACAGTCGCGGCCCTTGAAGCGCCAGATGGCCGCTGCCGGCGTCTCCGCGAGAAAGTCCGTCCCGCGCGTGACGATCGCGGAGATGTCGCCGATCTCGCCGATCCAGAGGACGGCCGTCGCGTACTTGTGCACGCCGTCGTCGTAGAGCGGGCCACCCGGGTTCCGGCCGGGATCGCGGCGCCACACCATCGCGTCGGGATCGAGCTCCATCACCTGCCCCGCGATCTCCGCGGCGCGCGTCGTGTGGATCCGCACCAGCGACGGCTCGCCGATGGCGCCGGCGTCGAGCAGCTCCTTGGCCTTCAAGATCGGCGGGTAGTAGAGGAAGTTCTCGGTCACGCGGAAGGTCGTCCGCGCGCGCGCCACCGCGGCGGCGATGCGATCGGCCTCGGGCACGGAGATCGCCAGCGGCTTCTGTGCCGAGACGTGCTTGTCCGCCGCGAGCGCCGCCACGATCTGATCGGCGTGCATCCAGGTGGGTGTCAAGAGCTCGACGGCGTCGACCGCGGCGTCGTCAAGGACCTGCTTGAAGTCCGAGTAGATCCGGGGCGTGATGCCCCATTCGCGGGCGCGGCGCGTCGCGCGCTCGGGTGCCGTGTCGCACAGGGCCACCACGTCGCACCGCGGGTGCTGCAGGTACCCGGGCGCGTTGAGCTGAGAGATGTTGCCGCAGCCGACGATCGCGAGGCGAACTCTATCCATAGGATAGTAAGGAATATCAGAATTTGATGGGCAGCGTCTTCAATCCTCGGAGCGTGAGGCTCTGGCGATACTCCGGATGCTCCGCGACGAGTGCGAGTCCCGGCAGCCGGCGCACGAGCGTGTCGATCGCGATCTGCCCTTCGATGCGCGCGAGCGGCGCCCCCAGGCAGAAATGGATGCCCCACCCGAAGGCGATGTGCCGGTTGTCGACGCGCGCGAGATCCAGCCGGTCGGGATCGGGGAACTGCGCGGGGTCGCGATCCGCGGCGCCGATGAAGGGCATCACCATGTCGCCCTTGCGGATCGTCCGGCCGCCGATCGTGGCGTCCACGCTTGCGACGCGCGCCGTGCGCTGGACCGGCCCGTCGTATCGCAGGAGCTCCTCGACGGCGCTCGTGATGAGCGCGGGCGTCTGGCGCAGGCGTCGCAGCTCGTCCGGGTGACGCAGGAGCGCCAGGACGCCGTTGCCGATCAGGTTGACCGTGGTCTCGTGGCCGGCGATCAGGATGAGGATGCACGTCGCCAGCAGCTCCTCCTCGTTCAGCTTATCCGCCGCCTCTTCGGCGGCGATCAGCGCGGAGAGGAGGTCGCCGCGGGGCGAGGCGCGACGCTCGGCGATGAGCTCGCGGAAGTAGTCGCTGATCGCGTGGCGCGCGGCTGCGCTGCGCCGCGGCACCTCCGAATCGGGAGGCAGCAGGACCGAGTCCAGCCCGCGGGCGATGTCGAGGCTCCAGCCCTTGAATCGCTCGTGGTCTTCGACCGGCACCCCCATCATCTCGCAGATGACGTTGACGGGGATCGGGTACGCGAACTCCTCGATCAGGTCCATCGAGCCGGCGGCCTGGGCGCGGTCGATGAGGCCGTCGACGATCTGCTGGATCCGCGGCCGGAGCCCTTCGACGACGCGCGGCGTAAACGCCTTGCTGACGAGACTCCGCAGCCGTGTGTGATCCGGCGGGTCGCGGTCCAGCATCGAGAGACCGACCCCGCGCGGAACCTCGACGCCGAAGCGGGCCGCGACCAGTGCGGCGAGCGGCTCCTTGATGAACCGCGCGTCGCGCAAGACGGCCGACACGTCCTCGTATCGCGTGAGCACCCAGAATCCGAGCGGACTGTGATGGACCGGATCCTCGGCGCGCAGACGATGGTAGGTCGGATACGGATCCGCCACGAACTCCGGGTCCATCGGGCTGAAGCTCTTCATATCGCCCGTCGGCTCTCTCGACTCACTTCGGCGGCGTCGCGGGCGCTGCCGGGGCCCCGGGCGCGGTCGGTGCGCCCGGCGCAGGCAGCGTGGGGACGACGACTCCCGGGGCGAGCTGGATCTCTTCGACGAGCGTCACCTGCGTGACGTAGTAGCGGGTCTCGCCGAAGCAGCTCGTCGGCAACCCGACCTTTTGTTCGTAGTGGATGTTCACGCGCCGGCCCATCAGCTTGTTGATCTGCTCGACGGCGGAATCATCCCACACCGTGAAGGCGAACTTTTCGGTCGCCGCACCGGGCATCGATACCATCGCCATCTCGCCCTCCCAGGTCTTGCACACCCAGCCCTTGCGGGAGAGCTTCTGCACCCAGCCGGCCCGCTCGCCGGACGCGTAGCTCCACTTCGTGGCAGCCCAGAAGTACCCGGCGACCAGCGCCGCGATCACCAGCAAGCCGATCAGCACGCGGAGCTTGCCGATGCCACGTTGATCGTAGGCCGTCATCTGGCGCCCCTCCTGTCGCCGGCCATGGTTGGCCCGCGATTGTCTCTCATTACGCGCGCTCGCGCGAGCGGTCTTCCGGTCGACGACGGTCAGGGCGCGGGGCGCTCGAAGACCAGCTCGCTGGCGGAACGGCTCAACACCAGCCGTCCGCCGGCGAGCACGTACTGCGTCGCCCGCCCGAGCACCGCGAGATAGCGGTCTTCGACCTCCATCGCCGGAGACGGGCAGGCCATCTTGGTCACGGCAAGCGAGCCGATCGTGATGGCTCCGGACGACCTCTCCTCGACTGGCCCGGTGTATCGGTTGCACCCCCCGAAGCCAAACACACGGGCTCCGTCCAAGGCCGCCGTCGGCGGCCGCGCGCCCGGCGGCAGTGGCTGCCCGCCGAGGCTCACCAGGGTCCATGGGGTGCCGGCGAGCGCCGCGAGCGAGAGGCTCCCGGACGCCGCCGGCGCGGCGTCCCGGGACGCGCAGGCGCCGCCCGTGAGCGCGAGGCAGGCCGCGACGGCGAGCACGCCGCGCGCCCGGAACCTGTCGCCCGGCCTAGAAGCGAACATAGAGGCGAATGCCGCCGACGACGGCGGTCTCGACGTCCTCTGCCAGGTACTGGTCGAAGCCGTAGAACACGGCCCAGGTGCTGTTCTCCGTCCTCGGAGGCTGCACCGGCGTCAGCAGCTGGGGGAAGAACCGCTCGAGGAATCGATGCAGAAGCGGACCCGGATCCCCCAGGAGGGGAAACTTGCTCTCAAGAAGCATCCGAGAAATGTTGGACGGGTCCTGGCTGAGCGCGAGCCGAGTCTTGTCGCTCCACATGCCGCCCACCTGCTGATGACCGACAAGCCCGAACGGCTTGGTCGTCACCTTCCCACCGGCGACGACCGTGAAGCCATCCTGGAACGCTTCGCTGATGTCGTTGTTGGTCGGCGTCCCGCTCGGATCGAGCAGCAGGGCGGACAGCAGGACGTTCTCCCACGGGATGGCGATGATGCCGCCTCCGAAGGCGGATATCGGAACCAGGTCCATGGCCGTGGGGAAGACCAACCCCAGGTTCATGAACTGGGTGCGATAGTTGCCCCTGAACTCGCCCTGGAAGCCGTCGAGCATGTACACCTTGCCCACCATCAGCCCGAACTTGGTGCTGAGGAACTGCATGAAGGTCGCGTTCGTGAGCGCGGTAGTCTGCTCGTCCGGGAAGGGCACAATGGTGGCGGTGTTGACCGGCACAATCGTGCCGGAGTCCTTGAACACGTTGTGGCCGAAGCCGCTGTCCGCGGACACCTTCAGGAAGCCGCCCGGCCAGAGCCCGAGCTTGCCCGTGTCATCAATCGGACCTTGGTCTCAGGTAGCGCTCCAGAATGCGCGCGAAGTCGGCCGGCACCGCCACGCCGCCCATCAGCTCGTTCGTCTCGCGGAAGTACACCCGACCGAGCGTGGTGCCGTCGGCGAGCCAGAGCGTGACCAGATATCGCGGCTCGGCGACCGCGTGGACCTGCGGCGCGCGCACGGCGCCCGTGACGATCATCTCCACGAGCGCGGCGACGTCGTGCGGCGACGTGATCGCCGTCGGCTTCGTGGCGACCGCCTGCGGCGGCTCGCCGCGCTGGACGTCGATCGCGCGCACCTTGCCCACGACGTCGTAGAGGTCGGCCCCGACCTTCGCGCGCGGATTGCGCCAGGCTTGATAGAGGAAGATGCGGTCCTTCCAGATGGCGGCGAGACGGAAGTTGGTCGGATAGCCCTGGACGGCGTACACGCGGGTGCCCGACGGCAAGAACGCGGCGGCGGCGTCGAGACCGTAGGAGCAGCGGCGGTTGTCCTCGCTGAACGAGCATTCGACGATCGCGAACTCGGGCCCGAGATCATCACGCGTGAGCGGGCGGCCCGGCTCGTCCGTCGTCCAGCGGATGTAGTCGATGCCGTCGAACGTGATGTAGTCGAGCAGAGTCGTCGCGTCCGCGCCGGTCGCGAACCCGAGAGCGAGCGCCAAGAGCAGGAGCGCGGCCCTCATGGCGCGGACAACGTAGTCCCCCGCCGCCGGCGGGTCAAGCAACGGCGAGCGCGCGCGGCGGGCTCAACCGCCGGCCACCGGCGTCGCGAGCGCGTCCTCCGGAGGCTCGGGCCGGGTCAGGCGCGCGACCAGCACGACGTAGGCGATGTCCACGGCGTACGCGAGAGCCACCGTGAGGGCGAGGCCCAGGCGCTCGAGACAGAGGAACGCGACCACATTGAACAGGCAAACGCCGAACGCGCCCGACGGGAATCGCTTGATGAACGGCTTGATCACGTCGCTCCCGAATCTCCGCCGTCTCGGGCAAGCGCCACACCATCAGGCTCGCGACCCCGCACACGACCGCGGCGAACGGCACGACGGTCGCGTGCGTCAGCGGGATGGCTCCGAATGCGCTCGTGGCCAGCACGAAGCTCGCGGCGCCCACCAGCACGCTCACCACGATCGATACGACGCGGGGCGCCGCGACGAGCCTGGTCGCCGCCAGATAGGTCAGCAGGACCGGAATCGTCGCGCACATGCCGGGAATGCTCCAGAACGAGCTCTGCGCCGCGAGCGATGCGGAACCGGGCGACGGCACCCCGCCTACGATACACTTACCGGCCATGAGCGACCGCAAGTACCGCCAGCAGGGATACCGGAGCTCGAACCCAGAGCCCCGCACGCCGTCGCCCCCGCCCCGGCCGCCCGCCGACGCGCCGCGCGGCGGCGGCATGCTCGCCAGGCACACCGTCTCGCGGTGCGCGGCGTGCGGCGCGGTCCTGCCGATCGCGACCGCGTCGCTCGAGCAGTGCCCGAACTGCCGGGCGGCCATTCATGCCTGCCGCCAGTGCACCCATTTCGAGCCGAGCCGGCGCTTCGAGTGCACCGAGCCCATTCCCGAGAAGGTGGCCGACAAGAACGCCCGGAACGACTGCGCCGCGTTCGCGCTCCGGGTCACCGTCGAGCGCGACGCCTCGCCAGACTCGACGCGCCCCGGCGACATCCGCCGCGGCTTCGACAACCTCTTCAAGAACGTGACGGCGGCGGCGGACGGGCACGCCCAGGCGCCGACCCGCCGCTCGCTGACCGGGCGTCTGCTGGTGGCGACCGATACGCTCCGCGATCCGCGGTTCGCGCGGACGGTCATCTACATCGTGCGTCACCGGGCAGAGGGGGCGTTCGGGCTCGTGGTCAACATCCCGCTGGGCGAGATCCCGTACGAGCGGGCCCTCCAGCCGTTCGGCCTGACGGTGCCGCCCGGCGCCGGCGGCATCCGCGTCCACTACGGAGGGCCCGTGGAAGAGCGCCGCGGCTTCGTCCTGCACACGCCGGACTGGACGGGTGAGGGCACGAGCGTGATCGACGATCACTTCGCGATCACCGACGACCCGCGAATCTTACAGGCGATCGTCGGCGGCACCGGTCCGCGGCGGGCCATCTTCTGTCTGGGCTATACAGGCTGGGGCCCGGGCCAGCTCGATGCCGAGATGACGACCGGGGCCTGGGGCGTCGCTCCCGCCGACGAGCGGCTCGTGTTCGACGAGGACCCCACGCAGAAATGGATCGAGGCCACGACCCGCCGTCTGCTCGACCTCTAGCCCGACCAAGGAGAATGCGCCCATGAAGAGCATTGACATCCACGCACACCTCGTGCCGAAGTCCCTGTGGCAGGCCGCGGACGCGGGCCGCGACTGGTACGGCTTTCGTCACGAGCCCGGCGAGGGGCTCGGCACGATGCTGGGAGGCGGACGGCGCACGAGCTTCAACTCGCCCAAGGTCCGCTTCACACCGGAAGAGCGGCTCAAGGACATGGACGCGCAGGGCGTGGACGTGCAGGTGGTTTCCATCCACACGCCGTTCTTCGGCTACCACCTCGATCCGGCCGAGGGCCGAGCACTGGCGCGCGACGTGAACGACGACATCGCCGGGATGGTCCGGCAGTGGCCGCAGCGCTTCGCCGGCCTCGCCACCCTGCCGGTGCAGGACGTCAAGACGGCAATCGACGAGCTGGAGCGCGCGGTGACCGTGCTCGGACTGAAGGGGGCCGAGCTCGACACGATCGTGAACGGTGAGAACTGGGACGAGCCGAAGTTCCTGCCGCTGTTCAAGGCGGCCGAAGCGCTCGGCGCCGTCCTCTTCTTCCATCCCCAGCCGCAGCACAACTTCCTGATGCAGCGCACGACCAGGTACGGGCTCTTCAACAGCCTCGGCGTCATCCTCGACGACGCGATCGTCGTCGCGATCCTGATCTTCGGCGTCCTCGAGGCCTGCCCCAATCTCAAGGTGTGCATCGCCCACGGCGGCGGGCCCGCCTGCTACGCGATGGGGCGTCTCGACCGCGGGTGGCAGGGCACGCCCGCCGAGCGGCGCAGCATCGCGCAGCCGCCGAGCTCGTACCAGCGCCGCCTCTACTACGACAGCGTTGTCGGTAGCGAAAAGGCGCTGCGCTTTCTGATCGACGAGGTCGGCGTCGACCGGGTGGTGCTCGGCAGCGACTGGCCCTTCGTGCCCTGGCATCCCTCCCCCGTCACGTGGGTGCAGGGCCTGAAGAGCCTGACGCAGGACGAGAAGGACCAGATCCTCTGGCGTAACCTCGAGTCGCTGCTGAAGCTCTAGGCGTGAAAGACTGGTGAGCTCATGACGCCCGAGCGCTTCGCGAAAGGCATGACGTTCGACGACTACTTGAAGTTCATCGGCTCGCCGGAGAACCTGCGCCGCGAGGGATTCGACATCCGGCGCTTCAGCCTGGCCAAGCCGCGGGTGGACTGGAGCGGGTATCTGCGCGAGCGCCACGCCAAGGCGCGACTCAGCGACGAGCAAGCCGCAGCGATCAAGTGGCTGGCCACCCAGCCCGGCGGGCCTGCGAAGGTGCTGGTGATCGCGGAGGACTGGTCGTCGGATTGCCGCCGCGACCTGCCGTACCTGGCGCGCCTCGCGGAGGCCGGCGGCCTCGAGCTCCGCATCTTCAACCGCGACACCGAGACGATGCTGCGCCAGGGGCTCCCCGAGCCCGGCTCCCACCCCAACGCCGACCTGGTGCTCGAGTACGCCAACGAGAAGAACGGCCAGAAGTTCGCGACGGTGCCGGTCGCCGTCTTCTTCACCCGCGACTTCGCCGAGCTCTACCGCTACGTCGAATATCCCACGATCTACCACAAGGACCGGGTGCTCGGCGCCCTGCGTAAGGCGCGGCCGGGCGAGACCGATGAGCAAACGAAGGGGCGCGGCGGGCGTGAGATCGCGACCTTGCTCGAATCGCCGTTCTTCGACGTGTGGGCGCACGCCGGGGTCGCCGAGATCATCAGCGCGCTGCACGAGCGGCTCGTGACGGCGTGACGCGCCGGCTGGCGGGCCGCCGCTAGCGAGTCGAGTAGGTCAAGCGCCACACCTCGAGTCCGTAGGGCCCGCGGCCCTGCACGTCGCCGGGGTGGAGCAGCGCCACCAGGCTTGACGGGACCGAGACCGACATCGCCTTGTAGAACGGCGCGTCGCCCGTGTAGACCGGATAGGCTTTGCCGCTCGCGAGATTCAGAATGCGGACGCCACGATCGTGCATGTCGGGCGCGAACAGCCAGTCGCCATCCTGGCTGAACGCCAGGGAGCGGCGCATCTCGGCGTGCATGCCGTGGCCCGGAGCCTCGGGCGTGTTGTACTGGTGCACGCCGCGATCGGTGCCCGCGTCGGACGCCGAGCCGACGATCATCGGCACGCCGAGCCGGCGCGCGGCCAGCAGCATCAGCTCGAGGTCGTGCCGCTGCCACTCCGGGCTGGAGTGCTCGTCGGCGCCGAGCGGCTGCGGCCCGATGTCGCAGCTGCCCGAGTCCGCCACGATCGCGTCGGGCCGGCGGGCCAGGCCGATCTCGAAGCTGCCTCGCTCGATGGGCGTGAAGCCGAGGTGCCCCGTCGGCGAGATGATGCTCATCCGCTCCGGCATCGGGGCTAGCGTATCAACGCGGCGCAGCGGTCGAGCGCCGGCAGCACCTCGTCGGCCTTCGCCGGATTCAGGCTGAAGACCAGGCGCGCCACGCCTGCGTCGCCGTAGCGCTCGATGAGGTCCTCGTCCTCCGGGACGCCGAAGATCGTGATGGGCAACGTCGCCGGGTCGCGCCCGGACTCGGCGGCGAGCTTCTTGAAATCGGGAAGGAGCTTGATGACGTCGCCGTACTCCGGCCGGCGCGCGTGCGGCATCCAGCCGTCGCCGTAGGCGATGGCCCGGCGCGCGCCGTACGGAAACGCGCCGCCGACGATGACGGGCGGGTGCGGCTTCTGCACGGGCTTGGGCCAGGTCATCATCGGCGGGAACTTGACGAACTCGCCGCTGTACTCGGGCTTCGACTTGGTCCAGATCGCGCGCATCGCCTCGACGCGCTCGCGCATCACCTTGAAGCGCGACTTGAACTCTGTCCCGTGGTCGACCATCTCCTCCGCATTCCACCCGGCCCCGATCCCGAACAGGAAGCGCCCGCCCGAGACCTGATCGAGGCTCGCGACGGCCTTAGCGGTCTGGATCGGATCGCGCTGCACGACCAGACACACGCCGGTGCCCAGGCGCAGCCGCGTCGTCGCCGCGGCGGCGGCGGCAAGCGTCACGAAGGGATCCATCACGTCGTAGTACTTCTTGGGCAGGTCGCCGCCCTGCGGAAACGGGGACCGGCGCGAGAGCGGGATGTGCGAGTGCTCCGGCGCCCAGAGCGATTCGAACCCGCGCTCCTCCAGCGCTCGGCCGAGCTCGGCCGGCCCCATCGAATAGTCGGTGAAGAAGATCGCCGCCCCGAAGTTCATCTGGGCCTCCTAGGCCGGCAATTTGTCGCCGTCGGCGGGTGCCGCAACCTCGAACGCGTTGACGACGCCGGACAGGAGCGCGAAGTAATTCGCGCACGCCGTGAGCTCGACGAGCCACTGCGCGTCATGGCGCTTGCGGAGCGCGTCGAATGCCGCCTGGTCGACCCGGTTCGTTCGCATGAGCTGGCGGACGTACGTCACGATGTCGCGCTCTTCGGGGGGCAGCTTGGCCGCGTCCCCCTTGGCGCGGAGCAGGTCGATGATTTCCTCGCTCACGCCGTTGCGGCGCGCGGCGCCGACCTGCGCCGACCACACGTAGGCGGCTTCGCGCTCGCGGACGGCCGCCAGGATGGCGACCGACCGTAGCTTCGGCTCGGTCACGGTCTCGTCGCGGAAGAACGTGACGAGACCGAGCACGCGCTCCGCCAGCTTGGGACTGTGGAGCAGCATGCTGAACGGGCCTCGCACGCCTCCGAACACCTTCACCACCTGGTCAACGACGGCGTGCTGGTCGGCGGGGACGTCGGACTTGCCTGAGACCGGAGTGAGTCGCGGCATGATGGGCTCCTTTCGCAAGATCGTTGTGGCCGCCGCCTCTCGGCGGCCGCCGGAAGGATCGCACGAAATCGGCCGGCGGGGTCGAAGATCCGTTGGCATCACCCGCCCGGCTCTCCACAACCCCTCGGCGAATATCTCGGCGGTGCCGCGGCCGCGCCGCGGCGCGCGTTGACAAGCCGGACGTTTGCCCCGATAACACCGGGCATGGACCTCGAGCTGAAAGACAAGGTGGCGATCGTCGGCGGTGCTTCCAAGGGGTTAGGCCGGGCGTGCGCCGAGGTGCTGGCGCAGGAAGGCGTCAAGGTCGCGCTGTGTAGCCGGTCGCAGCCCGACCTCGATCGTGCGGCCAAGGAGATCCGCGACACGACCGGTCGCGACGCGCTCGTGTTCGCCGGCGACCTGGATCGGCACGAGACGATCAAGGATCTCGTCGCGAAGACCGTCGAGCGCTTCGGGCGGCTCGACATCATGGTCAACAACTCCGGCGGTCCGCCCCTGGCGCGCGCCCAGACGGCCACCGAGGAGCAGTGGGCGACGGCCGTCCAGCGCTCGCTCCTGTTTTTCGCGCGGATGTCGCGCGAGGCGCTGCCGCACCTGAAGCGGCAGAAGGCCGGCCGCATCATCAACATCCTGGCCAGCACGGTGTACCAGCCCATCCCGAACCTGGCGCTCTCCGGGGCCACGCGCATGGGCGTGGTGGCGTTCGCGAAGAGCCTCGCCGACGAGGTCGGACGCGACGGCGTCCTAGTCAACAACGTGTGCCCGGGCTCCATCCTGAGCGAGCGCATGCTCTCCAACGTGACGAACCGCGCCAAGGAGCTCGGCATCTCCGTCGACGAGGCGCTGGCCCAGCGCGCGGCGGAGACCGCGGTGGGCCGCATCGGCGAGCCCAAGGAGCTGGCCTATCTGGTCGCGTTCCTCGCCTCCGGCAAATCCAGCTACATCACCGGGACCACGATCCTCGTCGACGGCGGTCTCGTGCGCTCGGTGCTGTGAGCTACGTGGCGTGACTCGGTCTGCTGTGAGCCTGTCGAACCAGGAGGACGCGATCATGACTCCCGCATCGCCCAGCCGCCGTGCTCTGCTCAAAGGCGCCGCCGCGATCACCGCGACGACCGCCATCGGCCGCGTCGCGCCCCGCCGGGCCCACGCCCAGACGGCGCCGGCGTCGCGCGCGAAGATCGACGCGGTGCTGAAGCAGGCGGTCGACGCCAAGGAGGTGCCCGGCGTCGTGGCGATGGTGGCCACCGACAAGGGTCTCTTCTACGAGAACGCCTTCGGCGTGCGCGAGCTGGGCCGAGGCCCGGACATGACGCTCGACTCGGTCTTTCGCATCGCCTCGATGACGAAGGCGATCTCGTCGACGGCGGCGATGCAGCTGGTGGAGCAGGGCAAGCTCAAGCTCGAGGAGCCGGTGCCCAGCATCGACGCCGCGCTGGGCTCGCCCCAGGTGCTGGAAGGGTTCGACGCCTCCGGCGCGCCCAAGCTCCGTCCAGCGAAGCGGCCGATCACGTTGCGGCACCTGCTGACCCACACGGCCGGGTTCAGCTACGAGATCTGGGACGCGAACATGGTGCGCTACGTGAAAGCGTCGGGGATGCCCTCGACCGCCACCGGCAAGATCGCCGCGATCCGCATGCCACTCGTGTTCGACCCGGGCGACAAGTGGGAGTACGGCGTCAACATCGACTGGGTCGGTCGGCTGGTCGAGTCGATCAGCGGCCTGACGCTCGACGCCTACTTCCGCGACAAGATCTTCGCGCCGCTCGGCATGAAGGACAGCGGCTACGTCACGTCGGACGAGCAGCGTGCGCGGCAGGCGCGCGTGCACCAGCGGCAGGCCGACGGTACGCTCGCCCCGCAGCCTCTGGAGACGCCGTTCACGCCGGAGTTCTGGTCGGGCGGCGGCCCGCTCTATTCGACGGGCCGCGACTACCTCACGTTCCTCCAGGCACTGCTGCACGGGGGAAGTCACAACGGCGCACGGATCCTGAAGCCGGAGACCGTCGCGCTCATGGGCAAGAATCACACCGGCGACATTGCCGCCGGCATCATGAAGACGACGACCCCGGCGCGCTCGAACGACGTCGACTTCTTCCCCGGTGCCCCGATCCGGTGGGGGCTCGGCTACATGCTGAACATGGAGCCCGGGCCGAACGGACGGAGCGCCGGCACCGTGAGCTGGGGCGGGATCTTCAACACGTACTACTGGCTCGATCCGGCCAAGCGCGTCACCGGGTTGATCATGACGCAGATCCTCCCGTTCGCCGACACGAAGACCCTGAAGCTCTACGGGCAGTTCGAGCGGAGCGTGTACGAGGCCCTGAGGGCGGTGTAGCTGCTGTCGCGGGCGCTCCGCCTCTGTCGGGACGGAGCGCCCGCGCGTTCACGTTGGGATCACGCGCCGGGCGTCTTCACCAGCAGCTCGAGATCGGCCTCGGCCGGTGCGCGCTTCGCGGCGCCGAGCGCTTCCGGATCCTCCAGACCCAGCCGCTTCACGGACATCTCGAAGCGGTCCTGCATCCGGGCGTCGTTGGCGTTGAGGTTACGCGTGAAGCAGCAGAACTCGAGCTGGAGCCCGTTGGGGTCCTTGAAGTAGATCGACTTGGCCCAGTCGTGGTCGACGACGTCCGTCACCTCGACCCCCTTGGCGATGAGCTCGCGGCGCTTCTCGTCAAGCCCCGCCTCCGAGCCCGCCTCGAACGCGAAGTGATAGAAGGCGCTCGGCACGCCGAGCCCCCGGGTGATTCCGGCGTCGTAGTGGGCCGGCACCCCCGGCACGCCGCGGGCTTCCATGAACGCGATGAGCTGATCGCGTCCGGTATCGAAGAAGATGTGGCGGATCTGACCGCCCTCCTTGACCTTGATGATGTCGCAGCGGACCGGCTTGAACCCGAGCACGTTCTCGTAGAAGTCGCGCGTCCGGTCCAGATCCAGCGTCGAGAGACCGAGGTGGGAGAACCCTTTGTTGGTCATGCCAGCGCTCCCTGTGTGTGTGGTGCGATGCGCCCTCGTGACCCCGACAGCATAGCAGGAGACGCGCGCGGCCGCTCGGTGGCTCCTGCCCCGTCGGGGGCTTATGCTACGGGCGGGCGCCGCGAGGCGTCCCCACGACTTCGACAAAAGGAGATCGCCGAATGACCGAGCCTGCATACCCCGCCGTCACGCGGCGCGGCTTTCTGAAGACCGGCGCGCTCGCCGCGGCCGCGCCGCTGCTGGCCGACGTGCCGCTCGCGTCGGCTCAGAGCCCGACGCGCAACGTCAACAAGGTGCACGATTTCCAGACTTCGGCCGACGTCGCCAAAGCCGAGCAGGAAGGCGAGATCGTCTACTACGGCCACGACGGCGAGCAGGGCATCGCCACCTTGCTCGACGCGTTCCGGAAGGACTTCCCGAAGATCAAGACCAGCTACGTGAGGCTGCAGACCGGCGCGCTCTACGCCAAGATCACCGCCGAGCGGTCGGCGGGGCGCTTCGGCGTCGACGTGCTCCAGCTCTCGGACATCTCGCCGGCCATCGACTTCCAGAAGAAGGGCGGCTGGGAGCAGTACATGTCGCCCGAGTACGCCGCGTACAAGCCGGAATATCAGTCGACCCCGGCGGGCTACTACGGCCTGCCGGGCGTCAGCTTCTCCGGCATCTCCTACAACCGCACCAAGGTCAAACCCGAGCAGGCGCCGAAGACGTGGAAGGACATCAACAACCCGGCCTTCAAGGACGGGATCAGCGCCAAGCTCGCGACCTCGGGCATGCAGCACGCGCAGTGGTACATCCTGCGCAAGATGTACGGCAACGACTTCTGGCAGGAATTCGCCAAGCAGCGGCCGAAGGGCTTCGACGCGCGCGCCCAGCTCTTCGACCGGCTCGCCAAGGGCGAGGACCGCGTCTGCGCGCTCGCCGAGTACGCGGGCTACACGCTCTACCAGGACAAGGGCGCCGAGATCGAGTTCGTCGCGCCGCCCGAAGGGATGCCGGCGATCGCGATCTACATCGGTGTCGTCAACAAGGCCCCACACCCGGAAGCGGCGAAGCTCTTCGTCGACTGGGCGCTCTCCAGGCGCGGCCAGCTCGTCTATCAGAACCAGAAGATCCTCCTCTACGGCTCGCTGCGGCCCGACGCGGGGCCGATGCCCACGGGCAAACGCCTGGCCGACTTCAAACTGCTCTTCCCCACGGACTGGACCGACTACGTGGCGAGCCACCCGGTGTTCGTGAAAGAGTGGAACTCGATCATGGGCTTGTGAGCGCGCGTGACCGAGGAGCGCCCCGGGTTCCCCGGGGCGTGACGAGCGTACGGGGGGCTTGGTGGGCGCTCCGATCCCCCCATGTGACCGTATCCGTGCTCGTCGGCGGCCTCGCCGCCGTGCTCGTCCTCTACCCGATCGCGTACCTCGTGCAGGCCTCGCTGAGCGTCGGCGATCCACAGGCCCGCCCACCCGAGGCCTACGGGCTCGACAACTACGCGGGGCTCGGCCGCTACGCGCACATCTTCGGCAACACCCTGCTCGTCGCGGCGCTGGCGACGGCGCTCGCGGTGGTCGTGGGATTCACGATGGGCTGGATCCTCTCGCGCACCAACGTGCCCGGCCGGGCCGCATTCGAGCAGCTGATGGCCCTGCCCTATTACGTGACGCCGCTCATGGGCGCCCTGGCCTGGGCGCTCATCGCCTCGCCGAGCAGCGGGTTCGTCAATCAGATCTGGCGGGCCCTCGGGGGCGACGGCCACCTCGTCGACATCAACACGCCCTGGGGCATCGCCTGGGTGATGGCGCTGTTCGAGGGCTCCGTGGCCTTCGTGATGATCGGGGCAGTGATGAAGTCGATGGACCCGGCGATGGAGGAAGCCTCGCAGGTCCTCGGGGCCGGGCGCGCGCGCACGATGCTGCGCATCACCCTGCCGCTCGTCCTGCCCGGCGTGCTCGGGGCCGCGGTGTTCGTGTTCGCGGAGATGCTCGGCTCGTTCTCGGCGGCGCTGGTGCTCGGGCTCCCCAACCGCTTCTACGTCGTCACGACCGCCATGTACCAGCTCGTCTCGCAGTACCCGCCGCGCTTTCCGACCGCGGCCGCCATGGGCGTCTCCCTCTTCGCCGTCATGTTCGCGATGGTGTGGATCTACCGCCGCATCGTGAGCGCCGGCACGTACGTGACCATCACGGGCAAGGCGTTCCGGCCGCGGGCCATGGACGTCGGCAGCCTGCGCTGGCCGTTCCTCGGCGTCTGCGTCGCGTACCTCACCGTCGCCGTGATCCTGCCCGTGCTGACGGTCACGTACGCGTCGTTCCAGCACCTCACAAGCGCGTTCCCGCGCGCCGCCAACTTCACGCTCGTCAACTACCAGACCGCGCTGGCGCTCGACGCCGTGCGCTCGGCGCTCGGCAACAGCCTGCTCCTCGGCCTCGCCACCGCCAGCGTCGGCGTCCTGTTGATGGGATTCCTCTCATGGCTCATCTATCGCTCGCGCCTGCCCGGCGCCGGCGTCATCGAATACCTGGTGATGTTTCCCCAGGCGGTGCCGCGCCTCGTGTTCGCCTTCGGGATGCTCTGGGCGTGGCTGATCTTCCCGATCCCGATCTACGGTACGCTCTGGCTCCTGCTGATCGCGTACCTCACGGTGTTCCTGCCGCTCGGTCTCAGGACGATCTCCGGCGTGATCCTCCAGATCGACCGCTCGCTCGAGGAATCCGCCCAGATGTGCGGGGCGACGTGGGGCTACCGGCTGCGCACCGTGACGATGCCGCTGCTCAAGCCGGGACTGATCGCCGCGTGGCTGCTCCTGTTCATCGCGAGCGTCCGCGAGCTGGGCGCCTCGATATTATTGATGGGCCCCAAGGCCAAGGTGATCACGCCGGCCATCGTCGAGTCGTGGTTCTCGACCAGCACCGAGCTCACCGCCGCCATGGCGCTCTTACAGACCCTGGCGGTGGTCGCGGCGCTCGTGCTCCTGTTCGCGGTCGCTCGCCGCGCGGTCCAGCAGGGAGGCGAGTGAGGATGGCGCGCGCGTCGATCGAGGTGCGCGACCTGGTGGTCCGCTACGGCGGCGTCGTCGCGGTGCGCGGCGTGACGTTCACCGTCGGCGCCGGCGAGCACCTCACCCTGCTCGGCCCCTCGGGCTGCGGCAAGACGACCACCTTGCGCGCGATCGCCGGGCTCGAGAAGCCTGCGTCGGGCGAGATCCGGATCGGCGGAGCCCCGGTGTTCTCGTCCTCCCCCGCCGTCAACGTCCCGGCCGAGCGCCGCGGGCTCTCGATGGTCTTCCAGTCCTACGCCATCTGGCCGCACATGAGCGTGTTCGACAACGTGGCCTACGGCCTGCGGGTGCGGAAGCGGCCGGAGGCCGAGGTGACGGCCAGGGTCCGCGAGGCGCTCGACCTGGTCCAGCTGAGCGAGCTCGGGGCGCGCAGCGCCTCGAAGCTGTCGGGCGGCCAGCAGCAGCGGGTCGCGCTGGCCCGGGCCTTCGTGTTCTCGCCCTCGGTGCTGCTCTTCGACGAGCCGCTCTCGAACCTCGACGCGAAGCTACGCGCCGAGATGCGCGTGGAGCTAAAGGAGCTGCAGCGGCGGCTCGACATCACCTCCGTGTACGTCACCCACGATCTGGAGGAAGCGCTCGCGATCTCCGACCGCATCGTCGTCATGCGCGACGGCGCGATCGAGCAGATCGGCAGCCCGGGCGAGATCTACGACCGGCCCCGCAACACGTTCGTGGCCGACTTCGTGGGGTCGGCCAACCTGATCCGCGGCCGGCGACGCGCCGACCTCGAGCGCGACGGGCTCGTCGTCATCCAGACCCAGGGCGGCGCGCTGGTCCACGGCACCGCGTCAGGAGGCCGGCCGCAGGGCGACGACACGCTGATGGCCGTCCGCACCGTGCGCCTCCGGCTCGAGCGCGCGCGGCCGGCGACCCAGGTCAACGTGTGGCCGGCCCGGATCCGCCGGCGCGTGTTCCAGGGCGACTTCACGCAGTATCACGTCGACTGGGACGGCCGGGTGCTCGTCGTGCGCCTGGCGACGGCGGAGCCGCTCGTCGAGGGCGACGAGGTCTTCGTCAGCGCCGATCCGCGGTACTGTGTTTTGCTGGAGGAGTGATGAGTCGCCCGATCTCGCTCGCCCTGGGCGCCAAGAACGTCCTCGTCATGAGCGCCGAGCCCGACGAGGCGCGCACGATCGAGCGGTTCTGCGAGCTCTGCGAGCGCGCGGCGCAGTACGGCCTGCACGTCTGCCTGGAGTTCGCGATCTATACCGGCGTGCGAACGCTCGCCCACGCCGCGAGCATCGTGGCGAAGGCGAAGCGCTCGAACGCGTCGGTCCTGATCGACGCCCTGCATTTCAGCCGGCCCGGTGGGCTACCGGCTCACGTGAAGCAGGTCGATCCAGCGCTGTTCCGCTATGCGCAGATCTGCGATGCTTGTCCCGACATGCCCGGACCGACCGACACGCCGGCGCTGATCCGCGAGGCCCGCACGGGCGCCGTGCCGGGCGACTGCCGATCTTCCCGCGCTCGAGCGCGCCAGGCGCGCATTCCGGGCGCTCTTAGCCCTTGGGGGTGCGTGACATGAACTTCGGGATCCACATCGGCGCCATGGGTGGGCCGCTGGCCGAGATGCGCAAGCTGTGGAAGTTCGCCGACGCGAAGGGGTTCGACTGGTTCTCGGTGTCCGATCATTTCCAGGAGTCGCCGCCCCGCGGCGGCGACATGGACTGCTACGAGGCGATCGCGATCTTGACGGCGGCCGCGATGGACACGACGCGCGTGCGGCTCGGGAGCGGCGTCTACTGCGTCGTCTACCGGAACCCGGGGCTACTCGCCAAGTCGTTGACGACGATCGACCACCTGTCGAACGGGCGCGTCGATTGCGGGCTCGGCGCCGGCTGGCACGACATCGAGGCCAGGGCCTTCGGCTACCCGTTCCCCACGATCGGGCCGCGCGAAGACATGCTGGAAGAGTACGCGCAGATCTTGAGGCTGCTGCTCGACCCCGAGCAGAAGCGCGCGAGCTTCCAGGGCAAGCACTTCCAGGTCTCCAACGCGCCGAACTATCCCAAGCCCCTGCAGCCTCGCATCCCGATCTGGATCGGCGGGCGCGGCGAGAAGCGCACCCTGCGCGCGGCGGCGCGGTACGCCGACGGCTGGAACGGCGCCTACATCGGCCCGGACGAGTGGAAGCACAAGGGTCAGGTGCTCGACCGCTGGTGCCAGACCGAAGGACGCGACCCGAGGACGATCATGCGCAGCGTGAACCTCGGCTTCTACCTCGGCGCCGACCCGAAGGGCATCGCGCGCGCCGACGCGCTGTTTCAGAGCCACTTCGGCGGCAGCCCGGCGCGCGCCGAGCGCACGGGCTATCTGAGAGGCTCGGTGAAGGACGCGCGCGAGATGGTGGACCAGTTCCGCGCGCTCGGCTGCACGCGGCTCAGCATCGCGCTGCGCGAGGGGCCGTACGACTGGGACGCGCTGGAGGCGTTCGCGGCGGAGATCGTCCGCGCGCGCTGATTCGACACCCCTACCTGAAACGGAGGAGCCATGCTGAATCCAGGAGACAAGGCGCCGGACTTCGTCGGGCGCGACCACAACGGCAACACCGTCAAGCTCGCCGACTTCAAGGGCAAGACGGTCGTGCTCTGGTTCTTTCCCAAGGCCGACACGGCCGGCTGAACCGCCGAGGGTTGCGGGTTCCGCGACCTGAAGGCCGACTACGACCGCAAGAACGCGGTGATCGTGGGCGTATCGTTCGACACCCCCGTCGACAACAAGAAGTTCGCCGAGAAGAACCACTTCAACTTCCCCTTGATCTGCGACACCGACCGCACGATCGGCACCGCCTACGGCGCCAACGTCGACCCGGCGAAGGGCGCCCAGCGCGTCGGCGTCGTGATCGACCGCGACGGCAAGATCAAGCAATGGCACGACCGCGTCGAGGCAAGAGCCTGGCCCGCCGAGGTCATCAAAACGCTCTGACGGCAAGCGTCGGGCAGCAATGAGCAGCAGCAGTGTCTAGCAGGAGCAAGCGCCCAGCAGGCTGCCGAGAAGGGTGCAGATGCGGCCTTCTCGGCAGCCTCGCCTAGCGACGGTACCGCCGCTGGATCAACAGGTTAGAGACCGCGCTCAGCGATAACGTAGCCGCCATCAGGACAAACGAGAGAGCCGCCCCGAACGGCCAATTGTTGAGCCCCGCAAACTGCCCATAGACTAGCGGCCCCATCATCTGAAAGCGCGGCCCGCCCAGGAGGATCGGCGTGGCGTAGGCGTTCATCCCGAGAATGAACACGAGGATCGTCCCGGCGAGCACGCCCGGCATCGCCAGCGGCAGGATCACGCGGCGGAACACCTGCAGCGGCCGCGCGCCGAGGCTCGCGGCGGCCTCCTCGATGGCCGGGTCGATGCCCTCGACGACGCTCTCGAGCGTGAGCACCATGAACGGGAGATTGACCGCGGTGATGCCGACGATCACCGCGGCCTCGGTGTACATGAGCTGGAGCGGGTGGTCGATCAGCCCGACCACGCCGAGGAGCGTGTTGAGCAGGCCTCGCGACCCGAACATCACCATCCATCCGGCCGCGCGCACGGCGTTGCCCACGAACAGCGGCAGCACCACCAGCATGACCACGGCGCTCTTCCAGCGCGACCGCGTGCGCGCGAGGGCGTAGGCCAGCGGGAAGCCCATCACCAGGCAGAGGACCATGCACACCGCCGACACGCGCAGGGTCCGTACCAGCACGGCCATGTAGTAGGGGTCGGTGAAGAACTTGACGTAGTTCTCGACGGTGAGCGCGTCGACCATGAGCCGCCCGGGCACGAAACGGTTGAGGCTGTAGCGAAAGAGGATCGCCAGCGGCACCAGCAGGCCGAGCACGACGGCCAGGGTGGCCGGGCCCACGAGGGCCCCGGCCACCGACCGCCGCGGCGCCGTCAGGCCTTGAAGATCTTGTCCCACCACTCTTTGAGCTGGCTGTCGTTCTTGGCGATGTAGTCGTAGTTGGGCGAGAGCAGCCGCGCCTGCTCTTCCTTGGTGAAGCCGATGCGCTTGGCGACCGCGTCGGGCACCTTGGCGTTCGACACGGTCGGGTTGTAGCCCATCGTCTCCGCAAAGCCGATCTGCGCCGAGGGCGCCAGCATCGCGTCCAGGTACGCGTAGGCGGCAGCCTTGTTCGGCGCGTTCTTCGGGATCACGAAGTCGGAGACGTAGAGGACCACGCCCTCCTTCGGCGCCACCGCCTGCACCGGCACGCCTGCGTTCTGCCACATCACGCCGCGCGCCTTCCACATGACGCACATGCCGACCTCGCCCGTCTTCAGCGCCTGGGCCATCGCCTCGTTGGTCGGAAACATCTTGAAGTTCAGCTTGCGCAGCTCCATCAGCTTGGCCTTGCCGGGCTCGAAGTTCTCCATGTTGCCGCCCGAGACGAGCGCGGCGGCCTCGAGCATGCCGACGTACTGGATGTCGATGACGCCCACCTTGCCCGCGTGCTTGGGATCCCACAGGTCGTTGTACGAGGTGGGGGCCGGGCTGATCGTCGCCGGGTTGTAGAGAATCACCTGGCCGCTGTAGATGTGGCCGACCGAGTACGGCGTTTTCATCTGCGCCAGGAGGTTCGGCGCGTTCGCGATCTTCGAGTAGTCGATCGTTTCGAGCACCCCGGCGTTGAACATCTCGCGCGATCCGGCGGCGCTCAGCGCCTGCAGATCGGTCGTCCCGCGCGGCAGGCGCTGCTCGGCGACCAGCTTGGCGCGCCGCTGGGGATCGCCGGCGATGTCGTGGACCACCTCGATGCCCTTGGGCGTGAGGATCGGCGTCTCCACGTTCTGCGTGAGGAGCTTGGAATAATCGCCGCCCCAGGTGCCGAGCACCATCTTCTCGGCCGCCGTGCCGCGTCCGGGGCGCCCGAGCGTGGCAAGGCCGACGCCGATCGCGAGGCCTTTCACGAAGCGGCGCCGCGTGAATCTGTTCGAGCTGTTCATCGATGATCCTCCTCTGGGTGATGTTCGTCTTCGAGCACGAGGCCCACCTCGACCGGCCAGGACACGTGGACCGTCTCGCCGAGCGCCCAGGCCCGATCGCCGGCGGCGCCGGTGTTGGGCGCGTGGACTCGCAGGGTCTCTCCCGAGCTCAGTCGCACGTAGTACTCGATGATGGAGCCGAGGTACGAGGCAAATTCCACGGTACCCGCCACCCGGTTGGCGCGCGCGGCGTCCGCGGGCACCCCGAGCGCCAGTCGCTCCGGCCGCAGCGCGAGCGCCCGCCGGACGCCCGACGGCGAAGCGCCCGGCGCCCCGGCGCTCGACGGCGCCGAGCGGCCGTCGTAGCGGAGCGTGAGGCCGCCGTCGCTCCGGAACACGCCGGGCTCGATCAGCTGCCCGCGCAGGAAGTTCGTGCGGCCGACGAAGCCGGCCACGAAGCGGTTGCGCGGATGCTCGTACAGCTCGCGCTGCGTGCCGATCTGCTGGATGGCGCCGGCCGACATGACCACGAGACGGTCGGCCATCGCGAGCGCCTCGTCCTGGTCGTGCGTGACCATCAGGGTGGTGAGCCCGAGCGCCCGCTGGAGCTGGCGGATCTCGACGCGCACCTCTTCGCGCAGCTTCGCGTCGAGATTCGACAGCGGCTCGTCGAGCAGGAGCGCGTCGGGCTCGATGACCAGCGCCCGCGCCAGCGCGACCCGCTGCTGCTGACCGCCCGAAAGCTGGCGCGGCAGACGGTCACCGAGGTCCGCGAGCCGCACCAGCTCGAGCGCGCGCGCGACTTTCTCGCGCACGACCCCGTCGGGCAGCTTGCGCATCTCCAGGCCGAACGCGACGTTCTCGGCGGCGGTGAGGTGCGGAAAGAGCGCGTAGCCCTGGAAGACGAGCCCGGTGTTTCGCCGATGGGCCGGCAGATTCGTCACCTCGCGGCCCCCGAGCCGGATCCGGCCCGACGTCACCGGGACGAACCCGGCGATCATCCGCAAGGTCGTCGTCTTCCCGCAGCCGCTCGGGCCGAGCAGCACGACCAGCTCGCCTTCATCGATCGCCAGCGAGAAGTCGTGGACGGCGTGGACGTCGCCGTAGCGCTTGGAGACGGACTCGAGCTCGATTCGCGCCATGCGCCCTAGAGCACCCGCGCCAGCTTCACGTAGCGGTCAGTGACGACCATCGCGGCGCCGATGACGAGGATCTGGAGCAGCGACACCGCCGCGATGACCGGATCGATCCGCCACTCGAGGTATTGTAGGATCGCAATCGGCAAGGTCGTCCGGCCCGGGCCGATCAGGAAGAGCGTCATCTCGAGATTACCGAACGAGATGACGAAGCCGAACAGCGCGGCCGCGACCACGCCCGGTCGGATCAGCGGCAGGGTGACGCGTCGAAACGTCGTCCACGGACCCGCGCCGAGATTCTGCGCAGCCTCCTCGACGGCGCGATCGAAGCCGACCAGGCTGGCCGTGACGAGCCTCACCGTCCACGGGATCGTGATGACGACGTGGGCGAGGACCAGGCCCGGCAGCGAGGCCACGAGCGGCAGCCGCGTGAGGATCTCCGTCTCGACCTGGAAGACGTAGATCGCCGTGCCCGCCACGACGCCGGGGACGACGAGCGGCGTCAGCAGCAGCAGGCCGAGGCTCTCCCGTCCCGCGAACCGGTAGCGCGCCAGGGTGAGGCTCGCCGGTACGCCCAGAGCCAGGCCCGCCAGCATCGCGAACACGCCGACCTCGAGGCTGGTCACGAAGCCGTCCACGAAGTTGCGCTGGTCGAGGATGGCGCGGAACCAGCGCAACGTGTACCCCGAGGGCGGGAACACGACCACCTCGTCGCGGAAGAAGCTGAGCCACGAGACCAGGACCAGTGGAAGCAGGATGAAGCCGAGGCCCAGGCCGGCGGCGACGCGGAGTGCCACGCGGCCGGCGGTCATGCCGCGGGCAGGCGATTGCGGTGCAGCACGCCGGCCTTCATGATCAGATCCAGGTGCTCGCCCTGGCCCTCCAGCCGGCTGAGATCGCGGAGGGGATCGCCGTCCACGACCAGCAGGTCCGCGAGCGCGCCCGGCGCGACGGTGCCGAGCTCGCCCGAGCGCCCGAGCAGCTCGGCGCCGATCACGGTGGCCGAGCGGATGATCTCGAGCGGCGAGAGCACCTTCGCACGGATCTGGAACTCGCGCGACTGATCGGGCTGAAGCTGGCCGAGCAGGTCGCTGCCGAACGCCATGCGCACGCCCGCTTCGCGGGCCAGCTCGAGCGAGCGCAATCCCGCCGCCATCACGATCTTGTTCTTCTCGAGGCTGTCGGCGCCCATCCCCCAGCGGCCGCCGTGGCGCTCGATCGCGTCGTAGGCCACGAGCGTCGGCACCAGGAAGGCGCCGCGCGCGGCCATCAGCTTGGCCGTCGCGGCGTCGATGAGGTTACCGTGCTCGATGACGCGCACGCCGGCCTGCACCGCCCGCGCAACCGCCTCGGCCGCGTAGGCGTGGGCGCACACGTAGCGCTTGAAGACCGCCGCCTCCTCGACCGCGGCGCGGATCTCGTCCGTCGTGTACTGGAGGCTCTCGAGCGGATCGTAGGGCGAGGCGACGCCGCCCGACACCATGATCTTGATGTGGTCCACACCCTGACGCAGCTGCTCGCGCGCGGCGCGCCGGACTTCGTCCACACCGTCGGCGATGCCGAGCGTGAACGCCATCGCGTTGCAGCAGTGGCACGACACGCTCGTGTCCGTGCGCCGCCGCGAGTCGCTGTGCCCGCCGGTCTGGCCGATCGGCCGTCCGGCGACGAAGAGCCTCGGGCCCGGCAGGTGGCCCTGCGCCACGCCCTCGCGAATGCCCCAGTCGGCGCCGCCGGTGTCGCGCACGGTCGTGAAGCCGCGGTCGAGCATGGCGCGCATGAGGGCGGCGCCGCGCGCCGTCATCAGGGTGAGCGGGATCGCCTCGAGCGCACGGATGTTCACCTCGGAGAGGAAGACGTGCACGTGACAGTCGATCAGCCCGGGCATCAGGGTGCGGCCGCCGGCGTCGAGCGTGAGGCTGGCGGAGACCTGGATCGGCCGGGGCGACACCTCGCGAATCTGTTCGCCTTCGACCACGACCGAAACGTTCTCGGTGAGGTTGCCCGAGGCAGGATCCAGCAAGTTCGCGTTCCGGATCAGGATCATCGCAGCAGGTAGGATACTCCAACCGCCGGCCGGCCCTGATACGCGGCCGCGGCAAAGCCGATCTGACGATCCCGGCACTTACTGGTGAGGAGGACGGCGATGGACCTCGAGTCGACGGTTCGAGCCGCGGCCGGAGGCGATCTGGACGGCTGCTCGAGACCGGCATCAAGGTGATCGACGTCATGTGCCCGCTCGTTCGCGGCGGCACCGTCGCGATCGCCGGAGAGCTGCGCGCGGGCACCACCGTCGTGATGGAAGAGCTGGTGCGTCGGCTGAGCGGAGGATCCGCCGGGGTGTCGCTGTTCACCCTGGCGCCGTGGACACCGGTCTCGATCGCCGACACCTTGAAGCAGGACGGGTTCAGCGAAGGCACGATGGGGCCGGTGCAGACGTTCTATTTTCGCTCGGAGGAAGGCGCGTGGACGCCGGAGCGTTTGGCCGGCCTGGCGGGAGTCGACGTGGTGATTCGTCTGTCGGCCGAGCTCGCCGGCCGCGGCATACATCCAACGGTGGATCCCCTCACCTCGCGCTCGCGGCTGCTCGAGGCCCAAAGCCACGATCGCGGGCACGTGGAGCTGGCGGCGCGGATCCGGACCGCCATCGGCGCGCTCCTGGTGCCCCCGAGCGACGGGCCCCAGGCCGATCCGCTGGCGCTCGAGCGCGCCGAGAAGCTGCTGCGATTCTTCGCGCAGCCGTTCTACGTGGCCGAGCCGTACACGAAGCGGCCCGGCGCCACCGTCGGCCTCGCCGAGTCGCTCCGCGTGTGCCGCGAGATCCTCGACGGCGTCCACGACGCCGTCCCGGTGAAGGCGTTCTACTTCACCGGCGGGATGGATGCGGTCCTGGCGAACGCGGCCGCTCGATAGCGATATCTTGCCTCGATGCCGCCAAGGCGGCACAATCGCTGAACCGATGGCGCGGCACTGGCTCGGGATCGACATCGGCGGGACCTTCACCGACTTCGCCCTCTTCGACACGCAGACGGGCGAGCTGGTTGGCCTGAAGGTCCCTTCGACCCCGCACGAATTCGCCGAGGCGGTCCGCGCCGGCCTGGTGCGCCTGGCCGACGAGCACGGTATCGACCTCCGCGAGATCGGCACGGTCGTCCACGGCACGACGATCGCCGTGAACACGCTGATCCAGCGGACCGGCGCGCGGCTCGGCCTGCTCGTCACCCAGGGGTTTCGCGACGTCCTCGAGCTGCAGCGGCTACGGATGCCGAACCCGTTCGATCTGCACGGCGCGCGCCCGGTGCCCCTGATCCCTCGCGCGCGCGTCGCCGAGGTCCGCGAGCGGCTGCGCGCCGACGGCACGGTCGACACGCCCCTGGACGAGGCGAGCGTGCGCGACGCCGCGCATCACCTGACCCGGACGGGTCAGAGCGTGGAGGGCCTCGTGATCTCGCTGCTGCACTCCTATCGGCGGCCCGCGCACGAGCAGCGCGCCCGGGCGATCGCGGAAGCCGCGGTCCCCGGGCTGCCGGTGACGGCGTCCTCCGACGTCTGGCCGCAGGCGCGCGAGTACGAGCGCACCGCGCTGGCGGTGCTCGACGCGTACGTGCAGCCGAAGGTGCGGCGCTACCTCGAGGGCTTCGAGCAGGCGCTCGCCGCGCGCGGGGCGCCGGCCATCCCGTACGTCACGAAATCCAACGGCGGCATCATGCCGGTCGCCGCCGCGCGCACTCGGGCCGCCGCGACGCTGCTCTCGGGGCCCGCGTCGGGCGTCATCGGCGCCGCGTACGTCGCGGGCCGCGCCGGCTTCCCGAATGTCATCACGCTCGACGTCGGCGGCACCAGCGCCGACATGGCGGTCGTCGAGGACGGGCGCCCGCGCGTGAGCACGAGCGAGCACATCGGCGGCGTGCCCGTGATGATGCCGGTCGTGGGCGTCAGCGCGATCGGTGCCGGCGGCGGATCGGTGGCGTGGGTCGACGACGTGGGGCTGCCGAAGGTCGGTCCGCAGAGTACGGGGGCCGAGCCGGGGCCGGCGTGCTACGGCCGCGGCGGCAAGGAGGCCACCCTCACCGACGCGTTCCTGGTCTCCGGCTTTCTCGATCCGGATCGATTCCTCGGCGGACGCATGCGTCTGGATCGATCGCTCGCGGAGGCGGCCATCGCCAGATTCGCCGACCGCCTCGGGATGACTGCCGACGAAGCCGCCGAGAGCATCGTCCGCGTCGCCGTCTCGACCATGTACGCGGAGTTCACGAAGATCCTGTCGCGCGCCGCCGTCGATCCGCGCGCTTTTGCGCTCGTCGCCTTTGGCGGCGCCGGCCCGGTCGTCGGCGCCCTCGTCGCGCGCGAGGTCGGCATCCCCGCGGTCTTCGTCCCGCGCGCGCCGGGCACGCTCTGCGCCCTCGGCGCGCTCAGCGCCGACATCGTGAACGACGCGGTCCGCACGGTGCACACGCGCGTGGAGACCGAGCTCTCCGAGGCGGCCGCGCTGCGCCGGCAGTACGAGGATCTGCGCGCCGAGCTCGCGGAGTGGCTCGCGCGGTTCGGCGCCGGCGCGGGCGCCGCCGCGTTCCGGTACGCCGCCGACATGCGCTACGTCGGGCAGTCGTACGAGATCGACGTGCCCGTCGAGCTCGGCTGGCTGGGGCCGGGCGGCGGGGCTCCTCTGCTCGCCGCCTTCCATCGCGCGCACGAGCGCGCCTTCGGCCACGCCGATCGCGCGGCGCCGGCCGAGGTCGTGAACCTCCGCGTCCAGCTCCGCGCCGAGCGCCCGCGGGTGCCGATCACCGAGATCTCCGCGGGCGCCGCGACGCCCACCGCGCGCACGACCCGACGGATCTGGCTCGACGGACGTCCGACCGAGGCGCGCGTGTTCGACCGCGCGGCGCTCGGCCGCGGCGCGCGCCTCGAAGGCCCCGCGATCGTCGAGCAGCCGGACACGACCGTGCTCGTGCCGGGCGCCCACCTCGGCGAGGTCGACCGGTTCGGGAATCTGCTGCTCCGGAGGAAAGGCTGATGCGGCTGGACGCGCTCACGGTCGAGATTCTCCGGAACTACCTGCAGGGCGCCGTCGAGGAGATGGCGTACGTCGTCGAGCGGACGGCCTACACGACGTTCGTGAAGGAGACGGCCGACTTCACCTGCGGCCTGCTCAACCCGTCCGGCGAGTTCTTCGCCTATCCGGTGGAGCTCGGCGTGGCGAGCTTCGGCGGCATCAGCTATGCGCAGACCCTGGAGGCAGTGGGTCCGCTCGAGCCGGGCGACGTCGTGATCACGAACGATCCATACGGCTCGGCGGCCGCGGCGACGCACCTGCCCGACATCCATCTCGTGAAGCCGATCTTCTGGGAAGACCGCCTGGTCGCCTACGGCGCGGGCTTCCTGCACAGCTCCGACGTCGGCGGCATGGTGCCGGCGTCGATCACGCCGCGCGCGTCGGAGATCTTCCAGGAGGGTCTGCGACTGCCGCCCAAGAAGCTCTTCAAGCGCGGCGAGGTCAACCGGGATTTGCTCGACGTGATCCTGGCCAACTGCCGGATCCCCGAGCAGAACTGGGGGGATCTGCAGGCGCTGGTGGCCGGGCTCACCACCGGCGAGCGGCGGATGCACGAGCTGATCCGCCGCTTCGGGCCCGACACGGTCGACAAGGCGATGGACGATCTGATCGACTACGCCACCCGCAAGGTCGAGGCACTCATCCGCCGGATGCCGGCCGGCCGCTACGAGTTCTCGGACTACATCGAGGACGACGTGGTGACGAAGATCCCGATCCGGTTGAAGGTCGCGCTCACGATCGCCGACGGCGAGATCCACCTGGACTTCACGGGGAGCGACATCCAGGTGAGCTCGGCGCTGAACGTGCCGACGGCCGGCCGTGTGCACCCGTTCATGTCGGTCGCGCTCGTCAACTACTTCGCGACGCGCGACCGGACGATCCCGCTGAACGCGGGCGTGCTGCGCCGCGTGCGCATGACCCTGCCCGAGGGCTCGGTGGTGAATCCGAAATTCCCGGCGGCGTGCGGCGTGCGCTACGCCACCGTGCTCAGGATCTACGATGCCGTCCTCGGCGCGTTGGCCCGCGCGGTGCCCGAGGACATTCCGGCGGCCGGCGGCGGTCAGGGCTGCATGGTCGCGCTCTCGCTGCCCGACCCGGAGGCGGGCCGGCGCCACGTCACCGTGATCGAGCCGATGATCGGCGGCGGCGGCGGCCGGCCCGCCCGTGACGGCATCGACGGCTGCGACGCTTCGCTCGGCTTTCTCAAGACCACGCCGGCAGAGACGCTCGAAGCCGAGGTGCCGATCGTCGTGCGGCGGTTTCACCTGATCCCGGATTCCGCGGGTCCCGGTCGGTTTCGCGGCGGCTTCGGCGTACGCCTGGACTTCCAGGTCTTCCAGCCCGAGGGCCTCGTGACCGCGCGCGGGATGGAGCGGCTGCGCTTCGCGCCCTGGGGCGTGGCGGGCGGCACCGCCGGCTCGACCGGGAGCGTGATGCTGAATCCGGGCACGACCGCCGAGCGGACGATCCCGAAGATCGAGGTGCTGGCGCTCGAGCCCGGCGACGTGCTGAGCGTCCGGACGCCGGGCGGCGGCGGACACGGCGATCGCTTCACGCGCCCGCCGTCTCACGTGCTCGCCGACGTCCTGTCGGGCCTGGTCTCTCGCGAGCGCGCGCATGAGGCGTACGGCGTCGTCCTCGACGGCGACCGGGTCGACGAGCCGGCCACCGCCGCGCTGCGCGCCTCTCGGCGCAGTGAGGAGCCGACGCGTGCGGGCACGGGCGCGGTGTTCGACTTCGGGGCAGCGCGCCGCGAGCACGAGCGCCGCTGGCCGCCGGAGCTTCAGGACGCATTCATTGGGCTCTTGATGTCGCTACCGGCCCCCTACCGGGCGTACGTCCGGCGCACGCTCTACGGCCGCGTCGAGACGCTCGCCAACGAGCGGCCGGTGACACCGGACGATCTCGATCGGCTCCTGAAAGAGTTGCGCGCCTCGATCGCGTTGAAGTGATCCCACGACTCCAAAACCAGGAGAACGACATGAGCGCCGTCGATTGGAGCTACCACCGCCAGGGCTGAGTGACCTGCGCCAAGACGCAAGGGTTCCTTGCCAAGCACAAGGTCGGTATCGCCTCACAGACCGATGCAAAAAAGGCCACGATCAAGGGTGACGCCGCGCTGAGCACGCTGAAAGACGTGGACGAGCTCTACGTCGCCAAGGGCAAGAAGATCGTGCACGTCGACCTCAAGCGCGACAAGCCGCCGCCGGCCGAGCTGCTCGGCCTCCTGCTGGGCCCCACCGGCAATCTGCGGGCGCCGACGCTCCGCAAGGGCCGCGCGCTGATCGTCGGCTTCGACGAGGCCACCTACAAGCGACTGCTCGGCTGAGCCGCGGGCGCGCACGCCGAGCCGCGCCCCGCCCCCCGCGCGGCGCTCAGCCGCGGGCCCGGCGAAACGCGCGCTCGAACCCTGTCAGCGCGCGCACGACGGTCTCGCGCTCGACCGTGAGCGAGATGCGGATGTGGCCGGGCATGCCGAAGCCCGAGCCGGGCACGGTCAGCACGCCCTCCTCGGCCAGCAGCCGGACGAACGCCACGTCGTCGTCGATCGGCGTCCGCGGGAAGACGTAGAACGCGCCCTGCGGCTTCACGCACTGGTAGCCGATCCGCGTGAGGCCCTCGTACATCAGGTCGCGCTTGTCCCGGTACGGGGCCACGTCGATCACCTGGTCGCCGACCTCGGCCACCACCCACTGCCAGAGCGCCGGCGCGTTCACGAAGCCGAGCACCCGGCTCGTGAAGGTGCACGCCTCGAAGAGCTCGGCCGCTTCCGGCATGCGCGGGGAGATTGCCAGGTAACCAATGCGCTCGCCCGGAACGGCCAGCGACTTCGACCAGGATGTCGCCACGATCGCGCGCGTGACCAGCGGCGGCACCTCGGGCACGGCCACGTCGTCGAACACGAGCGCCCGATACGGCTCGTCGCTGACGAGCACGATCGGCCGCGCCGCGCGCGCCAGCATCGTCTCGATCTCGACGAACGTCGAGCGGGGATAGATGACGCCGCTCGGATTGTTGGGCGAGTTCACGAGGATCACGCGCGTCCGCGGCGTGATGGCGGCCTCGAGCTTCGCGGCGTCCGGCGTGAGATCCGCCTTGGGCGGCACCACGACCAGCTTGCCGCCGTGATTCTCGGCGTAGAACGTGTACTCGGCGAAGAACGGCGCGACCGTGAGCACCTCGTCGCCGGGGTCGAGCAGCGCCTTCAGCACGGTGTTCAGCGCCGCACCGGCGCCCACGGTCATCAGGACGTGATTGGCCGTGTATGGTAGCCCGGTCGAGGCCGAGAGCCGCCCGGCCACCGCTTCGCGCACCTTCACGTGGCCGGCGTTCGGCATGTAGGCGTGCAGGTGCGGCGCCGTACTGTCCAGCACCCGCCGGGCAGCGGCCAGCACCGCCGGCGGCGGCTCGATCTCCGGATTGCCCAGGGTGAAGTCGAAGACCTTGTCGGCGCCGCGCTCCTGCTTGAGGCGGGCGCCCTCCTCGAACATGCGGCGGATCCACGAGGCCCTCGACAGATTGGCGGTGACGGCGCGCGAGACGATCATGGCCTCACTCTACCCCAGCCAGCCGGAGCTCGTGGGCCCGGTGGCAGCCGACGACGTGGCCCGGCGAGATCTCCTCGAGCGCGGGCGTCTGGGTCCGGCACACCTCGATCGCGTGCGGGCAGCGCGGATGGAAGTAGCAGCCCGACGGCGGCGCGGCGGGATTCGCCACCTCGCCCTGCAGCACGATGCGTTTCGAGCGCGTCCGCGGATCGGGCTCGGGCACCGCGGCGAGGAGCGCCGCCGTGTAGGGATGCTTGGGCGACGTGAACAGCTCCTCGGTCTCGCCGATCTCGACGATGCGCCCGACGTACATCACGGCCACCCGATTGCTGATGTAGCGGACGACGCTCAGATCGTGGGCGACGAAGAGATAGGTCAGCCGGAACTCGGCCTGCAGATCGAACAGGAGATTCAGGATCTGCGCCTGCACCGAGACGTCCAGGGCCGAGACGGGCTCGTCGGCGACGACCAGACGCGGCTGGAGCGCCAGCGCCCGCGCGATGCCGATGCGCTGACGCTCGCCGCCGCTGAAGGCGTGCGGGAAGCGGCGCATGTACTCGGGCCTGAGCCCGACCCGGCGCAAGAGATCCCCCACGCGCTCCTCGCGCTCGCGCCGGCTCTTCATGCCGTGGACCAGGAGCGGCTCGCCCACGAGGTCGAGCAAGGTCATGCGCGGGTTGAGCGAGGTGAACGGATCCTGGAAGATCATCTGCATCTCGCGCCGGAGGGCCCGCAGCTCCGACTCGCGCAGCTTGCCGAGGTCGACCACGGAGCCGTCGGCCAGCCGCATGAAGATCTCGCCGGCGGTCGGCTCGATGGCTCGCAGGATGCAGCGCGCCGTGGTGGTCTTGCCGCAGCCGCTCTCCCCGACCAGGCCCAGGGTCTCGCCCTCGTCGATGTGAAAGTCGACGCCGTCGACCGCGCGAACATGGCCGACCGTCCGCTTCAGGAAGCCCTTGCGAACGGCAAAGAGCTTCTGCAAGCCGGCCACTCGCAGGAGCGGGGTCCCGGCCGCGCTCATTCGGCCGCGCTCATTCGTAGAGAAAACAGCTCACGGTGTGACGCGCGCCGACCGTCCGCGGGCCCGGTGACTCACGATCGCACGTTCCGGCCATGAAGTCCGGACAGCGCGGATGGAAGGGGCAACCCGCCGGGCGATCGTAGGGGTGCGGCACCGCGCCGGCGATCGGCGTCAGCCGCTCGCGGCTCCGCGCTCGCATCCGCGGAATCGAGCGCAGGAGCGCCCGGGTGTAGGGATGCTTCGGGGAGTGAAAAATCGCGTCGACCGGCGCCTGCTCGACGACCCGGCCGAGGTACATGACCGCCACGTCCGTCGCCATCTCGGCGATCACGCCCAGATCGTGCGTGATGAGCATGATCGCCATCCCGTCTTCCTGCTGGAGCTGGCGCATCAGCTCGAGGATCTGGGTCTGCGTCGTCACGTCCAGCGCGGTCGTGGGCTCGTCCGCGATCAGCAAGGTCGGGCTGCACGAGAGCGCCATCGCGATCATGGCGCGCTGGCGCAGGCCGCCGCTCAGCTGATGCGCCAGCTGGTCGATGCGCTGATCGGGCGACGAGACGCCGACCCGCCGCAGCATCTCGATCGCCTTGCCACGCGCCCCGCGGCGGTCGATCTCCTGGTGGAGCCGGATCGCCTCGATGATCTGATTGCCCACGCTGTGCACGGGGCTGAACGACGACATCGGCTCCTGGAAGATCAGCGCGATCTCGGCGCCGCGGATCGAGCGCATCTCCACCCCGTTGGGCTCGAGCTTCGCCAGGTCGACGGCCTGGCTCCCCGTCCCGCCGTTCGCGGCCGGACGGCGAAACCAGATCTCGCCCTCGACGATCCGGCCGGGCCGGTCGACGATTCGCAGGATCGACCGGGCCGTGACGCTCTTGCCGCACCCGCTCTCGCCGACGATCCCGAGCGTCGCCCGCGCATTCATCTGCAGATCGACGCCGTCCACGGCCTTCACGGTCCCCTCGTCCTGGACGAAATACGTCTTGAGATTCCTCACCGACAGCAGCGGCTCGCCTATGAGCGTCATGTCGTCCGCTTCGCGCGCCGGTTTGCCGGCGCAATCCTGGGGGGAGACAGACTATCGCCCATAAGGATCGGCGGCGTCCCGGAGTCCATCGCCCAGGAAGTTGAAGGCCATGACCGCGACGATCACCGGCACCGCCGGGAGCATCAGCCACGGCGAGATCGCCACGGTCTGGACGTTCTGGGCCTGCTGCAGCAGGACGCCCCAGCTGATCGCGGGCGGCCGCAGGCCCAGGCCGAGGAAGCTCAGCGCGGTCTCGCTGATGATCATCGCCGGCAGCGCCAGGGTCGTCGCCGCGATGATGTGGCTCATGAACGAGGGCACCATGTGCACGAAGATCGTCCGCATCCGGCTGCAGCCGACGAGGCGGGCGGACACGACGAAGTCCTCCTCACGCAGCGCCAGGAACCGGCCGCGGATCACCCGTGCCAGCTCCGTCCAGCCCAGCAGCGAGATGATGATGGTGATGGCGAAGTAGACTTGCAGGATCGTCCAGTCGCGCGGCAAGGCCGCCGCCAGGCCCATCCACAGCGGAATCGTCGGAATCGAGCGCAGGATCTCGATGATCCGCTGGATCACCGTGTCGAGGATCCCGCCGTAGAAGCCCGAGAGCCCGCCCAGCACGACGCCGAGGACGAGGCTCATCGTCACCCCCAGCAGGCCGATCGTGAGCGAGATGCGCGTACCGTACATCAGCCGCGACCACAGATCACGCCCCTGCACGTCCGTGCCGAGCAGAAAGATCGTCGTGGAAGCATCGCGCCCCGGATCGACACCGATCAGGTGGCGCGACATCGGGAACAGGCCGAGGAACCGATACTCGAAGCCCTGAGCGAAGAACCGGATCGGGATCTTCTGGCTCGGATCCGGCTGGTAGACGCGTTTGAAGGTCTTCGGATCTCGGGCGCCCTTGAGGCCGTACACGTGGGGACGCAAGCGCCCCTCGTCGAACCAGTGGATGAGCTGCGGAGGCATCAAGGAGCGCTGCGCCTCGGACGCGCTGGGATCGGAGCACGCGAGAAAGTCGGCGCCCGGCACGACCAGATAGAAGCCCGCGACCACGATGGCGCTGGCCACGGCCACGCGATGCTTTCTGAAGCGCCACCACGTGAGCTGCCACTGCGAGGCGACGAAGATGCGCTGCCTGTCCGCGGTGGACGTGCTCGGCAGCGCCCCGGCATCGGCGGCGACGGCCATCACGTGTCCTCGAGCCGGATGCGCGGATCGATCCAGACGAGCACGATGTCCGAGATCAAGGTGCCGATCACGGTCATGATACCGAGCAGGAGCACGATGGTTCCGGCGAGGAACATGTCCTGAGAGATGAGCGCCCTGAGCAACAGCGGGCCGACGGTCGGCAGGCCGAGGACGAGCGAGACGATGATGCTGCCCGAAACGATGTAGGGCAGCGTATAGCCGATCGTGCTCGCGAACGGGTTGAGCGCCATCCGCACGGGATACTTCACGATCACCCGCGTCTCGGGAAGCCCCTTCGAACGCGCCGTCACCACGTAGGGCTTGCCGAGCTCGTCGAGCAGGTTGGCGCGCATGATCCTGATCTGCTGCGCCGTCCCGGCCAGCCCGAGGATCAGCGCCGGGATCGGCAGGTGCTTGAGCAGGTCCCAGACCCGCGCCCAGCTCCACGGCGCGTCCTGCAGCTCCGGCGAGAAGAGCCCGCCGATGTGGGCGTTGAACATGGTGAAGCCGAGATAGAGGAGCACCAGGGCCAGCAGGAAATTGGGGACGGCCAGACCGATGAAGCCGACGAAGGTCGCGGTGTAGTCGCCGATCGAGTACTGGCGGACCGCGGAATAGATGCCGATCGGCAGCGCCAGCACCCACGTGAGGAGCAGTGCGGAGACGGCGACGACCACCGTCAGCCACAAGCGCTCACCGATCACCTCCGTGACGGGCCGCCGCCACTCCATCGAAAAGCCGAAGTTACCGTCGCCGATCTGCTTCATCCACTTCCAGTACTGGACGTAGATCGGCTGGCCGAGGCCGTACTGGATCCGGAGGTTCTGTGCCTCCTCGTCGGTGACGACGCTGCCCATCGACGCCATCTGCGCGATGTAGGAGGTGACGTAGTCGCCGGGCGGCAGCTGGATGATGGCGAAGGCGAGCATGGAGATCGCCCACACCGTGAAGACCGCGAGGAGCGCCCGACGGCCGATGTACGCCAGCATGCCGGGCGCTCCCCGACCCTAGTTCTTCCAGTAGAAGGTGATCGGCCGCGAGATGCCCGGCGTCTTGCCGTCGGGGCTGTTGTACTGCCGCGACGGGATGTTGCCCATGTTGTTCTTGACCACGCGCACGCCCATGGAGGCCGGCCCCATGCCGATGACGCCGATGATGTAGACTTCCTCGGCCGCGATCTTCCAGACGTCCTTGCCGAGCTGGATCCGCTCCTTCTCGGGCACACCGAAGGCCTTCTTCCACTTGTCCATCAGCTCGCGCATCCTCGGCTCCGGCTCCTTGCCCTGGGCGCCCGCCGAGAGGAACCACTTGACGTAGAGCGGCCCTGAGGAAGCGACGGCGGCGAGCTCGAATGGGAACACGTGCAGCGGGAACGTAAAGAGGTGCTCGCTGCCGTCGTTGTTCCAGGCGCCGAGCTGCTGCTCGTTGGCGGCGGTCCGCTTGAGGGCGAGGCTGCGCTCGACCTCCTGCACGACCAGGTCGATGCCGATCTTCTTCCACTGCTCGCGGATCATCTCGGCGATCTGCGTGAACTGCACGAACTGTCCGCCCAGAGTCATGATCTCGATGCGCAGCCGACCCTTGCCGTCGCTGCGGAGCCGGTAGCCCTCGGCGTCCTTCTTGGCCAACCCGATCTTGTCCAGCATCTCGTTGGCCTTCTTCACGTCGAGCGTGGCCCACATCTTCCGGTACTGCGGCCCGGGGTTGTACTTGTTGTTGTCCGCGGGCACCACGGAGCTCGGCGTGCCCGTGCCGAGCCAGAACGTCTCGTTGATCTGGTCACGGTCGATCCCGAGCGCCAGCGCGCGGCGGAAGTCGGCCGTGTTGTACCACTTGGCGATCTCTGGATCGGCGTCGTAGTTCAGGTTGAACTTGATGATCATGTCGCCGCCGTAATCGCCCGGGTCGAGATAGACCTTGTAGTTGCCCTTGGCCTGATTCTCGAGGAACACCGGCAGCTTGCCGAGGTCGAGGTGGCGCTGCTGGAAGTCGTACTCGCCCGCGATCGCGCGCAGGTTGAGGACCTCGAGGTTCTCGGCGAGAGTCAGCACCACGCGGTCGATGTAGGGCAGCTGGTTACCCGCGGTGTCCACGAAAACGCTGTACGGGTTGCGCTCGAGCGTCCACGTCGGCGTGTTGATGGGCGTCGCGGTCTTCCACGGCGACAGGACGGGCAGCTCCGGGTTGAGCGCCCAGTCGTTCTTGAACAGGAACATCCGCACCCAGCTGTCGAACTTCGCCTCTTTGGTCTTCTTGTCGAGCTCGGCCTGCCCCACGTACTTCGGATGGAATTGTTTCAAGTAGTGCGCGGGCGCGAAGCCGCCCATGCCGCGGTACGCGAAGCCCTGTCCGGCCAGGTCGGTCGAGCCGGCCAGCACGTCCGGGAGCATGAAGTACGGCTCGGGGAACTTGAACCGCACCGTGTTGGTATCGACCTTCTCGATCACGCCCTGCTTGCCGTTGATGGCCATCTGGGCCGAGGGTGTCGGGACGAGGTCCTTGTTGCGGTAGATGTCCTCGAACCAGAACACGAAGTCGTCGGCGGTGAACGGCTTGCCGTCGCTCCACTTCATTCCGCGACGCAGGTGCACGAGCCACGCCCGACCGCCGTCCTGCATCTCAAGGCCCTTGGCGATGTTCGGCATGACACGATCACCCGTGTAGTCCCAGAACATCAGATGGTCCGGCCCCTGGCAGCAGCGGAAGCCGTTCCAGAAGTCGGCCGGACCTGTGAAACCCCCACGCCACGTGCCGCCGTAGCGACCGACCTCGTTCAGCGGCTTGATCACCAGCGGATCCTGACCGATGCGCTCGGCCACCGGCGGCAGCTTGCCTTGCTTGACCAGCTCCGCGAGCTGCGGCGCCTCCTTGAACGTCTTGGGAGCCTTCGCGGCGTCGGTCACGACCTCGGGACCTTCGAGCTTGCCGATCAGGCTCTTGCCGGTGTTCTGCGCGACCGCCGCAACGGCAAAGCCGATGAGCGCGGCGATCGTCAGGCCGATCGTGAGCTTCGATCTGAGGGTGCGAGTCTGCATATGAGCTCCCCCTTCGCGCGGGCGCGTCGCGGGTCTGGGCCCCGGCGTTCGTCACGAGGCCGTCGAGGCCGGGCCGATTATCGTGATATTCGCGCAACAAGTCCAGACGGCACGATCTGTGCCATGATCGTGGCGAGCGAGGAGCGGCATGGATCAACCACGGATGGCGGCGCGCCGGCGCGGGAGCGGCCCGGACCTCGTCCTCTTCCACGGCGGCATGGGCTCGTGGCGGCACTGGACCCGGAACATCGAGGCGCTCGCCGCGCGCTTCACCGTGCACGCGCTCGACCATCCCTCGTACGGCGACTCGGCGTCCGTCGCGCGCGAGACCACGGGCGCTGCGTATCTGGACCTCGTGCATCGCCTCTTCGTCGAGATGTTCGCGGGCGACGCGCCGCTCCGGCTGGCCGGATTCTCGTTCGGCGGGGCGATCGCCGCGAGCCTCGCCCGGCGGCTTGGACCGCGCGTGACCCATCTCTGTCTGGTCTCGCCCGGCGGCTTCCCCTCCCGCCGGTTCGGCGACCGGCCCATCCGGAGTTACAAGGAGGCCGGGGGAGACGAGCGGCTCTTCCGCGAGATCTGCCGCCACAACCTGCTGGTCAACATGCTCAGCGACTCGGCCGGCGTCACCGAAGAGGCCATCGACATCCAGGCCGACGGCGTCCGTCGCACGCGCTTCGACAGCCGCAAGGTGAGCGGCGGCGGCACGCTGCTCGGCGACCTCGCCCAGCTCAAATGCCGAATCCGTGTGCTCTGGGGCGAGCGCGACGACTCCGCGTTCCGGCCCTCGGATCTCCTGATCGGCGAGATCCGCGCGGCCGTCGGCACGCTCGACATCCATCGCATCCCGGCGGCGGGCCACTGGTCGGCGTACGAGAAGTCGGCGGACGTGAATCGCAAGATGCTGGAGTTCTTCTCGAGCTGATCAGCCGGGTTCTGCAGGGCCCAGACGCGAGGCGGCGACGGACCCTTCAGGAGCCTGCGAGCGCCCGGAGGTCGGTGCTCTCGTCGGCGAGCTTGGCCGGATCGATCGCCGCGCGGCGGCGCACCATGTCGACCGCCGCCTTCAGCTCGCCGTCGCCCTTCGGGTCCTCGGGATCGCCGCCGCGGTCGAGGCCGACCGCGGCGCGCACGATGCCGTCCTTGAGATAGAAGCCGAGGAACTTGCGGCTCTCGGGCCGGCCGCGGAAGACCACCCGGTCCCAGCCGGCGGCGAAGCCGACGTATTCAATGACATGCTCGTACTGATCCGACCAGAACGTGTGGATGTAGTCGTACGGCGCGCCCCGGCCCAGCAGCGATCGGGCCGCCGCGCGCCCTTGCTGCAAGCCGTTGTTCCAGTGCTCCACGCGAAGGCGACCGAAGATCGGATGCAGGTGGTTGGTCACGTCGCCGGCCGCGAACACGTCGGGCAGCGACGTCCGGCAGCGCTCGTCCACGAGCACGCCGTTGTCGACCTGGGCGCCGGCCGCGGCGAGGAGCTCCGCGTTGGGCACGATCCCGATGCCGGCCACTACCAGATCGCAGTCGAACACCCGGCCCTTCTGCGTGCGCACGCGCGTCACCCGGCCCGAGCCCTCGAGCGCGGCGACGGAATCCTCGGAGATCAGCTCGACGCCTCTCTCACGATGGATGTCGGCGAGCACCTGCCCGATCTCCTCGCCGAGCACCCGGGCCAGCGGCACGCGCGCGTTCTCGATCGCCACCACCTCGACACCGAGCTGGCGCAGCGACGCCGAGACCTCGGAGCCGATGAACCCGAAGCCCATGACGACCGCGCGGCGGCCGCGCGAGACGGCGGCGCGGATGCGGTCGCAATCCTCCACGGTGCGCAGCTGGAAGACACCGGCGAGCGTCGCGCCCGGCACCGAGAGCGTGCGGTTGCGTCCGCCGGTGGTCACGAGCAGCCGGTCGTAGGCGACACGCTTGCCGCCGTCGAGCTCGACCAGCTTGTCCTTTGGGTCCACCGCGGTGGCGCGCACGCCGAGCTCGAGCCGGATGCGCTGCTCCGCGTAGTAGCTCGCCGGCTTCACCAGCTGTTCGTCGAAGCGGTCCTGACCGCGCAGATAGCCCTTCGACAGCGGCGGCCGGTTGTAGGGCAGCTGCGCCTCGGCGCCGATCAAGACGATGTCGCCGTCGAATCCCTCCTCGCGCAGGGTGACGGCCGCCGTGCCCCCGGCCAGCGAAGCGCCGACGATCGCGATCGGCGGTCGTTCCATCTCGCCCCCAGTCTACAGGCCGACGCCAGCGCGCGAGCCGACGGGCGAACGCCGAAAGTCTTCGCTCAGTCGTCGACGCCGCCGGAGATCCCGCGAGCAGGCGTGCGGCGCCAGGCACGGCGCAACCGGTGGCGCCAGGCACGGCGCTCGCCCTGCCGGGCGAGACGGCGCCACGGCGCGAGCGAGGGCGCCGAGACCCGCAGCGCGCGGGCCACGTCCTCGAAGAGCGAGTAGGCGACCGGCGTCACCAGCAAGGTCAGGAGGAGACAGAGCGTCTGGCCGCCGATGACGACGACGGCGATCGCGCGCCGCTCCTCGGAGCCCGGCCCCGTGCCGACCCACAGCGGCAGCATGCCGGCGACCAGGGCCAGGGTCGTCATCAGGATCGGGCGGAGCCGATCGCGATTGCCCTGCATGATGGCGGCGCCACGGTCCATGCCGAGGGCGCGGAGCGCGTTCATGTGGTCGATCTGTAGGATGGCGTTCTTCTTCACGACGCCGAACAGGACCAGGATGCCGAGCGCGGAGTAGAGATTGAGCGTGTTGCCCGTGTACCAGAGCGAGAACAGCGCGAACGGGACCGAGAGCGGCAACGACAACAAGATCGTCAGCGGGTGGATCAAGCTCTCGAACTGCGAGGCCAGGATCATGTACATGAAGATGACCGAGAGCAGGAAGACCCACAGGAACTCGGTGAACGTCTTCTCCATCTCCTTGGCCTTGCCGGTGACGAACGCCTGGTACGCCGACGGCAGGTTCATGTCGGCGACCGCCTGCTTGAGCAGGTTGATGCGGTCGGCCTGACCGTAGCCCGGCGCGATCCCGGCCCGGAGCCGGGTCTCCCGCTGACGGTCGGTGCGGTCGATCCGCGACGCGGTGGACGCCGGCTCGATCTTCACGACGTTGTCGAGCCGGACGAGGCCGCCGCCGGGCGCCAGGTTGACCTGGGCCGGCGAGCCCGTCGCCGGATTGGTCGACGTGGTGTCGCGCGAGACGTAGAGCCGCTGGATCGTGCTCAGGTTGCCGCGGAACTCGGGCATCAGCCGGATCTGCACGTCGTAGTCGTCGTTGACGACCGGATCGTGGAAGCGCGAGACCTGATCGTCGCCGCCCACCATCAGGCGCAGCGCGGTCGCGATCTGCTGGGTGTCCACGCGCAGGTCGGCCGCCCGCTGGCGGTCGATCGCCACGCGGAGCTCGGGCTTGTCCAGGCGCAGGGTGGTGTCGATGTCGACGATGCCGCCGATCTCGCGCGCCTTCGCCTTGAGGATCTCGCCGTACTCCGCGAGCTTCTCGAGCTCGGGCCCCCGCAGCGCCAGGTCGATGTCGAAGGTGCCGCCGCCGATGTTGAAGCCGGCGATGTTGCGGACCTGCGTGCGCATGTCGGTGAACTTGCGGAAGCGCTGCCGGAGCGCCACCATCACGTCGCGCTGGGAGTAGTTGCCCTTGAATGCGTCCAGCGGCCGGCCGTTGCGCAGCCCTTTCCAGAGCCGCTCGGGCGTCAAGGTACGCTCCTGGTGCGGCACCGTGCGGATGTACATGTAGCCCTGGTTCACCTTGCCCAGGAAGCTGCCGCCGCCCGAGGCCAGGGTGAGCGCGACGCCCTCCGTCTCGCGCGCCTCCTTCGCGAGCGCCTGCATGGCCTCGTCCATCGCAGCGAGACTCATCTTCTCGGGACCGAACACGAGCACCTCGAACTCGGACTCGTCGACGTCGCTCGGGATGTACTCCTGCTTCACCTGCCGGTAGATCGGCATGGCCGCGACCAGGGTCACCACGCTGACGATCACGATGACCCAGCGATGGCGCATCGACCAGGCGAGGCTCCACGTGTAGGCCCGGTCGATCCAGGCGTAGAAGCCGCCGCGCGAGCCCGCGTGCGCGCCCTCGGCGTGACCGCTCGCAGCATCCTCCGCCCGCAGCAGCCGGGCGCACATCATCGGGGTCAGCGAGAACGACACCAGCAGGCTCACCAGCACCGACGCCGCGGCGGTGAGGCCGAACTGGTACAGGAACCGCCCGGAGATCGAGGACATGAACGAGACCGGCACGAAGATGACGACCAGCGAGAACGTGGTCGCCATGACCGCCAGCCCGATGTCGGCGGTCGCCTCGCGCGCGGCCTCGAACGGCCGCATCTTCTTCTCCTCGACGAAGCGGAAGACGTTCTCGAGCACGACGATGGCGTCGTCAATGACGATGCCGACCATCAGCACCAGGGCGAGCATCGTCACGCTGTTCAAGGTGAAGTTGAGCGCCCACATCATGCCGAACGCCGAGACGACCGAGGTCGGGATGGCCACCGCGGCGATGAACGTCGAGCGCCAGGAGCGCATGAACGCCAGCACCACCAGCGAGGCCAGGATCGAGCCGAGCACCAGGTGCAGGTTGATCTCGTGCAGGGCCGCGTAGATGTAGCGCGACTGGTCACGGATCACCTCGAGGCTGACGTCGGGCGGCACCTGGTCGCGGAGCCGGGCGAGCTTGCCCTTCACGCCCTCGATCACGGCGACCGTGTTCTCACCCGACTGCCGGCGCACCTCCATGATGACCGTCGGCACGCCGTTGAGGCGGGCCGCCGAGCGCTGCTCCTTCGTGCCGTCCTCGGCGTAGCCGATGTCGCGCACGCGCACCGGCACGCCGCTCAGGGTGGCCACCACCAGGTCGTTGAAGGACCGCGGCTCGGCGATGCGGCCCATCGTCCGGAGCGACGCCTCGTTGAGCCCGGCCGTCACGTTGCCGCCCGGCAGGTCGGCGTTCTGGCGGACGATGGCGTCGCGCACGTTCGTGATCGGGATCTGGTAGGCGGCCAGCCGATCGGGATCGATCCAGACGTTGACGGAGCGCGCCAGGCCGCCGACGATCCGCACCTCGCCGACCCCGGCCGAGCGCTCCAGCTGGGGACGCACGATCTTGTCGGCGATCTCGGTCAGCTCGCGCAGCGAGCGGTCGCTGGACAGCGCGATCGTCACGACGGGCGCCTGGTCGTTGTCGAACTTGGCGATGATCGGCGGCAGGATCTCGCGCGGCATGTTGCGGACCGCGATGGCCACCTTGTCGCGCACGTCCTGGGCGGCCACGTCGATCTGGCGGTTCAGGTTGAACGTGACGATGACGATCGCGGTGCCGGGGCCGCAGATCGAGCGCAGCTCGTTGATCCCCTGGATCGTGTTGATCTGCTCCTCGAGCCGCTGGGCCAGCTGGGTCTCGGTCTCCTCGATGGAGGCGCCCGGCAGCTCGACACGCACGCTGACGGTCGGCAGATCGACCGTCGGGAAGCGGTCGACGCCCAGCCGAAACCAGCTCGCGGCGCCCACGACCACGAAGGCCATGACCAGCATGGTCGCGAACACCGGACGCTTGATGCAGACCTCGGCGAGCTTTTGCACGGCGGGCTACGGGACCACGGTGACCGGCTGGCCGCCGGCGAGATTGCCCGGCACGGTGACCACGGGATCGCCGCGCTTGAGCCCCTCGACGATCTCGACGTCGAGACCCAGACGGCGGCCGGTCGTCACCCGGACCTCGGCGGTCTTGCCCCGACGGACGAGCAGCACCTTCTCGACGCCGGCGAAGACGATGATGGCGGTCGCGGGGACCGTCACCATCGGCTGGCTCACCTCGGTCATGATCTCGACGCGCGCGAAGGAGCCGGGCCGCAGGAACCCGCGCTCGTTCGGCACCTCGCCCTCCACGAGCAACGTGCGATTCTGCTCCTGGACGATGGGCGACAGCCGCACCACGCGGCCGCGGTAGAGCGTCGGATCGCCTTCGACGGTCAAGGTCACGGCGTGGCCGGCGCGCACGCCGGCGCCCTCGCGCTCGGGAACCGGGACGCGCAGGCGCAGCGGGTGCACGCGCACCATCGTGGCGACCGGCGCGCCCGCCGGCAGGTACTCGCCGACCGAGGCCTGCTTGAGGCTCACGACGCCGTCGAGCGGCGACAGGATCACGGTGTCGGCGAGCTGCTGGCGGGCCAGGTCGAGCTCCGAGCGGCGCTGGGCGATCACGGCCTGCCGGTTGCGGACTTCCTCGATCGCGTCCTGGTACCGACCTTCCGATACCTGGAGCGCGGCCTCGGCCGAGTCGAGCTGCGCGCGGGCGATCAGCTCTTGCTGCGCGAGCCTGACGCTGCGGTCACGAGTGAGCCGCGCGTCGTCCAGCATCGCGCGGGCCTGGCGGACGATCGCGGTCTGCTCGGGGTCGACCTTCTCGTCACTGCCCGTCGGCGAGAGACCGAGCCGCACGCGCGCCTGCTGCAGCGCCGCCTCGGCCTGCTCGACTCGCAGCTTGAAGTCGCTCTGATCGAGCTTGCCGACGACCTGCCCGCGCTTCACGCGCGTCCCGAGGTCGACGGCGATCTCGGCGAGACGGCCCGCGACCTTGGTGCCGAGCACGACCTGGTCGTCGGCCGCCAGCGTTCCGGTCGCCGCCACCGTCCGCGCCACGCTTCGCTCGACGGCCGGCGTCACCTTGACTTCGCGCGGCGGCGGCCCCGCGGGTTTGCTCTTGGGCTCCTCGGCGCCGACCGAGCCCTGGCTCTGGCAGCCGCTCAGCAGCAGAGCGAGGGCCAGGGCGAAGGCGGCGAGGACGGGGAGAGACATGCGGTCGATGATACCCCAACCGCATCCCCCTGCCCGGGCCGGAGGTCGCGTATTACTGGGCCGGCGCGGGCGGAGCGACCGAGACACCCTGGGCGCCGTTCCGGGAAATCGCCTCGGCCACCAGGCCGGAGGCTTTCACGTCCTCGACGAACGCGCGCAGGAACCTCGCGGAAGCCTCGCGCTTCTTCGGAGTGCCGATCGCCTGCTGGACCGCTGTGAACTGTCCGTCGAGGATCCGGGCGCCCGGGAGTTTCTGGACGTCGGTCAGGAGCCTCGGCTTGAGCCCGGCCAGGGCCTCGAGCTTCTGGGCGACGAACACGTCGAACGAGGAATCGAGGCCCTGCGTGGTCACGAGCTTCGCGTGCTTGATCGTCCGGGCCAGGTAGAGGCCGTAGGCGCTCTGCTCGGCCACGACGATCCGCACGCCCTCACGGTCGACCTCGGCGACGGAACGAATCGACGACCCCGCGGGGACCAGGTACGTCGAGGGGATCTCGAGATAGGCGGCGGTGAACGCGATCTCGGCGGCGCGCTGGGGCTCGGCGCCGAGGAACGCCACGTCCCACGCGCCGGTCTTCACCCCGTCGCCCAGCTTGCCCGCCGTCTCGAACTTGACGAACTCGACGGGCACCCCGACCCGGCGGCCGAGCTCGCGGGCCACGTCGGGCGCGACGCCGCGGGGATCGCTTGCCGACGACCCCGGCGTGACCAGCAGGAAATTGCCGTGGTTGAGTCCGACTCTCAGCTTTCCGGAAGGTGCCAGCTCGGATCGAATGGCTGGTGTGATCTCGGTGGCCATGGCGCCAGACGTTAGCACGAACCACACGCCGGAAGCCATGGCGAGCGCGAAGCGGCGCCGCGCCGGCGCGGGATCGTCATGACCGGAGCGCACCGTCGCTCTTGTCGGCCCGCATGAGCCGCAACGAGCTCGGCCGCGCGCCGCCACACCACGCCGCGGCGATGAATCGCCCGGCGATGGTCCGCCTGCTGCTCGAGCTGGGCGCGGACGCGCGCGCGACCGACGACGTGGGCCGGACGGCGCTGACCGTCGCCGCCGCTTCGAGCGCCGGCCCAGATGTGCTCGAGCGCCTGCAGGCCACCGGGGCCACCTTCGACCTGCTCGCCGCGCTGACGCTACGACGCTACGGCCTCGCCGAGCGTATCCTCGCCGAGGACCCGCGGCGGATCGGCGCGGACGGGCGCGATACCGTCGCCCTCCATCTCCTGGTCGCGCAGCGAGACGTCGACGGCGTGAAATGGCTCATCGAGCGGGGCGTCGACGTGAACACCAAGCGCGTGCTCTGGGACTGCAATCAGACCGCGCTCCGCGTCACGGCGGAGGGCGGTGCGATCGAGCTCACGCGGATCTTGCTGGACGCCGGAGCGGATCCCGACATCCGGGACGACAAGTATCAGTCGACGGTCCTGGGCTGCGCCGAGTTCTGCGGCCAGCCCGAGATCGCGGCGCTCCTGCGCCAGCGCGGCGCGACGACCTGAGTCTCTCTCGTAGGCGCGCCTTGGCCAGGCGGGGCTCCGGCCCCGCCGGCCTTCCGCGCGCACTACCGCATCGTCGCCAGCGGCTCCAGGCCCATCTCGCCTGCGCAGACGCCGAACCACTGGATCACTTCCTTGTGGAGCGGGATGCCGTGGGCGCGGCGGTGCTGGATCTCCTCGGCCTCCGACAGCCCGGGATAGAGGACGCGCTCCTGACCCGGCGCCGGCGTCGCCGTGCGCAGGGTCTTGAGCATCCCGTCCATCGTGTCCTTGAATAGCTCGGGATCGGTGAAGGCCTCGATGTTGTACGCCGCGAAGTGGTTCTTCGAGCCGCTGCCGGCGGCGAGCATCGTGGGCAGGGCGCCCGAGAGCACCGTCGACAGGACCTCGGCCATCAGCGCCAAGCCGTAGCCCTTGTGCGAGCCCTGCTCGCGCGTGCCGCCGAGCGGCGCCTGATGGTACTCGTCGCGGTCGAAGACGGGCTTCTCCTCCATGATCGGAATGCCTTCCTTGTCCGTGACCCAGCCCGGCAGGAGCGGCGAGCCCACGCGAATGGCCAGCCGGATCTTGTTGCCGGCGATCGCCGAGGTCGCGGCGTCGAAGAGCATCGGCGCCTCGTGCCGCGCCGGCGCCGCGAGCGCGATCGGGTTCGTGCCGAGGAGCGGCCTGGCGGCGAACGTCGGCACCACGCTGAGTCCCGCGCCCGTGAAACAGACGCCGACCATGCCCTGCTCCGCGGCCTGCATCGCGTAGTGGCCGATCGCGCCGAAGTGGCCGCTGTTGAACACGGTCACCACGCCGACGCCGACGCGCCGGGCCTTCTCGATCGCCAGCCGCATCGCCTTGGGACCGACCATGATGCCCAGACGCCGCTCGGCGTCGATCACCGCCGTGCCCGGCGACTCGCGGGCGATCCGCCAGCCCGGGCGCGGGTCGAGCTTGCCGGCCTTGTAGTCGCGAACGTAGGCGCGGAGCATGTTCGACACGCCGTGCGTCTCGACGCCGCGGAGGTCGGTCATCGTGAGCACGTCCGCGCCCTCGCCGGCGTCCTCGGGCGTGAGGCCGAGCTTCTCGAAGATCTGCGTCACGGTGCGGCGGAGCGCCGCCTCCGAGACCATTACCTGGTCCTTCGCCGGAACCTTGAAGCGCTCGAGGATCATGGCTCGCCTCCTTAGGCGCCGCGGACGTAGCGGCGCAGGACCAGGCGCAGGTGATCGCGGAAATGCGGCTGGAGCCGGCTGGTCCAGTCGCTCTGACGGGCCTGCTTCCACTCGGCCGACTCGTGCACGTCGGGCGTCGTCAGGTGGTAGAGGGCAACATATTTGCGATTGCCGGTGCCGCGGAAGCGGCGGGCGCCGAGGACGCCGGACACGGCGGCCAGCGCCGGGATGTGCTCCTTGTCGTACCACTCGTTGAACTCGGCTTCGTGTTCCGGCGCGATGTTCATGGCGTTCAGGAGCAGGCCGTCGGCGCCGGCCGGCGGGAGCTGATCGCCCGGAAGGATCTGATCCCCCTCGAAGCGCATGAGGCGCTCGACCTTGCTGGTGACCCGCTTCGACCACGGCGAGAGGTTCGAGCCGCCGATGGCCAGGTAGGCCGGGCTCGCCAGCACCTTCACGTTCTCGAGGTCGTAGGTGGCGACCGAGATCTTGCGGTCGGCGGCGCCGATCCAGCGCTCGCACACCAGGAAGCCGGGGACGCGCTGACGCTCCGGCAGGTGCTCGGTGTCGTACCAGTCCTGGAACTCGTCCTCGGCCGCGCGCCCGATGTTCATCGCCGCGATCAGCGTGCCCTTCGTCATAGTCGGCTCCTCCCGGCGGAAGATTGCCACGACGCTCGAGCCTCGGCAACGGCAGGCGCGACGGGCCGCGCCGGCTCGGTCCGCCGGCCGACTCGCCTCAGGCGCGCGTGACGAACGGCCGTCGGCGACCGGCGATAGACCGAGCGGAACGCCGCGTTGAAACGCCGGATGCTCGCGAACCCGGCGGCGAACGCGACGGCCGACATCGGCATGGCCGTGGCGTCGACGAGGGCCTTCGCGCGCTGCACGCGCCGCGTGGTCGCGACCGCGGTCGGCGACGCGCCGGCGTGGCGCAGGAACAGCCGGCGCAGATGCCGCGCCGTCATGCCGAGCGCGTCGGCGAGGTCCCCCACCCGGGCCTCGCCGTCGAGGAACCCGCGCTCGATGAGCCGGAGCGCGCGCGACACCGTGGCCGCCGCGCCACGCCACGCCGGCGTCCCCGGCGCGGCTTCCGGCCGGCACCTGAGGCACGGCCGGAAGCCCGCGCGCTCGGCTGCGGCGGCGGTCGGGAAAAAGACGACGTTCGTCGACTTCGCGGGCTTCACCGGGCACGTGGGCCGGCAATAGATCCGCGTCGTCAGCACGCCGGTGTAGAACGCGCCGTCGAAGCGCGGATCGCGAGCGATGCGCGCCCGATCACAGGTTTTCGAATCGAGCGGAGCGCCGTTCCTCACGCTCTGAGCCTAGCACGCACGATCGCGCCACGGACCGCCGCCGGACGATCACGTCCGAAAACGGCGAGACAGACGCGCGCGCAGCCGATAGCGTCGTGAGCGCAATGCGCGCGCGATACTTCTACGGCTGGAACGTCGTGGGCGCGACGTTCGTGATGGCTCTCGGGAGCTTCGGGCTGGGCTTCTACGGGATCGCCGTGTACGTCGCCGCCCTCCAGTACATCCACGGGTGGTCGGCGTCGGCGGTCTCGGCGCCGGTCACCCTCTACTACGTCGCCGGCGCGCTCCTGACCGCGGCCATCGCCGGCGTGTACGAGCGTTTCGGGCCGCGGGTGGTCGTGGCGGGAGGCGCCGCCGCCATGGCCGCCGGTCTTGCGGCGCTCGGGTTCGTCGGCCGGCCGTGGCAGCTCTATCCGGTCTTCCTCGTGATGTCGGTGGGCTGGGGCGCGATGAGTGGCGCGGCGATCAACATCATCCTCGCGCCGTGGTTCCAAAGGCGGCGCGGCCTCGCGGTCAGCCTCGCGTTCAACGGGGCGACACTCGGGGGCGTGCTCGTCGGCCTCGCGGTCGGCATCAACCAGCTCACGTTCGCCTTCGGTCCATCGCTCGTCGGCGTGGTGCGCGACCGGTTCGGGACCTATGGCGCGGCGCTCTGGGCGTGCGCCATGCTGCAGGCGATCAGCGCCGCGCTGATCCTCTTCGGACCGGGGCCGGCCGCGAAAACGCGGGAGGGCTGACGCTCACCAGAGCGCGCGGGAGGCCAGGGCCGCGGCCCCGCGCGCGGGCGCCGCTAGCGGGCGGCCTCCAGCGCCACTTCGCCGAGGCCGTCGATCGCGAACCGCACGCGATCGCCCGGCGCCGGAAAAGTGGTGGTGATGCTGCTGCCGGTCATCACGATCATGCCGCGCTGGAGCGTGCGGCCGCGGCCGTTCAGGAGATTGGCCAGCCACGCCACCGCGTCGAACGGATGGCCCATCGCGTCGCCGGTCTTCCCCTGGCCGGCCGGCCGGCCGTTGACCCAGCAGCGCGTGATTGCACGCTCCAGATCGACGGGGCGCCACTCGGTGACCGCCGGACCGAGCACCACGCCGCCGTTCCAGGTGTTCTGCGCGACCAGGGTGAAGGCGTCGAGGGTCTTGTAGTCGGCGTCGCCGTCCTCGACCAGCTCGAAGGCGGGGAGGCACGCGGCGACCCGGCCGGCCACCGACGCGCGAGTCCACGGGCCGCCGCTCGCCGGCAGATCGTCGGCGACGCGCACCGCCACCTCGAACTCGACGCCGAGGTGATGGTACGCGGCCACGTCGACGCGAGCCGGCGAGGCGTGGACGAGCTTCGAGAAGACGGCGCCGGCGGCGGGCTGGTCGACGCCGGTCATCTGCTGCATCGCCTTGGACGTGAGCGCGATCTTCCAGCCGGCGATCTCGCCGCGCCCCGCCGCGGCCATCACGCGATGCAGCGCGTCCTGGATGCGATAGGCGTCCTCGAGCGGCGCCGCCCGCATCGCGGCGTCGAGCGGGCGATAGCGCGCGCGTGTCGTGTAGGTCTGGAACGCGGCGCGCGCGGTGGCCTCGATCGTCTCCGGTGTCAGCATCACCGAGCCCTCCTGCTGCGCTTGGGGGATTTCGCCGGCGCCGTCCTGGGCGACTCGAGAAGGCGCGCCGGAGCCACCTGCCGGAACGCGCGCCCGACCAGGCTGGCCACCTGCGCCCAGTTGGGTCGGCGGTCGAGGCGCACGCCGACCCAGCCGCGCGGCCCGACGTAGAGCGGCCGGAAGAATCGCTCCGGGTCCGTGAAATCATCGCCTCTTGCTCTCCGAGCGGAGCGGGCAGCCAGACGGCCAGGTGCTCGGCGCCGTGATGATGGTCGAGCGGCGTGAGCCCCGACCGCCGAGGAGCCCTCGACGCCATCCGTCTCAGACGTCCATCGGCCGGCGATCGGCCAGCCGGAGCCAGCCCTTCGCGATCCGATAGATGAACCAGAACCCGACGATCATCAGCGGGAGCCAGGCGATCAATAAGCCGACGCCGAGCGTCAGCACGACGAAGCCCAGGCAGAGCGCGACCCAGAGCAGGCCCCACCAGAACGTGCGGATCTGCCAGCGGAAGTGCGACTCGAGCCACGTCCCGCGCGCCTCGCCGCGCTTCACGTAGTTCAGGATGACGGCGATGATCGACGGCCAGCCCGTGAGGAACGCGAACACGATCGACGCCGCGGTGACGATCCCCGTGATCAGGCTGGCGGCGTGGAGGCCGTAGATCACGTGGGTCACGGTGACCAGCGATCGATCGGGCTCGACGGTGGCACTCAAGGCTCGCTCCTGAGTGGAGTATAGTGCGTGAGCGCGCGTCGCTGACGTCCATTCCGGTGGGGAGGCAGGCATGCGGCACGTTCGTCTCGGCGGTACCGGCCTTCGCGTCTCTCAGCTCTGCCTCGGCACCATGACCTTCGGCCTGCAGTGCGACGAGCCGACGTCGCGCGGGGGCGACGACATCCGGTGAGAACGCAGGCTGGCTTAAATGATTGCCGGGGGAGTTTGAGGGGGTCGGCCCCACCCAACAACAAGGAGCTTCGAAATGGCCCGAGTCGCGATCCTCGATGACTATCAGAACGTCGCCCGTCGCATGGCCGACTGGGCGAGCCTGCCAGCCGGCACCGACGTCGTCGTCTTCGCCGATCATCTGAGCAATCCGGACGCGGTCGCCAAGCGGCTGGCTGACTTCGACGCGGTGGTCGCGATGCGCGAGCGCACGCCGTTTCCCCGCGCGCTCCTCGAGCGGCTGCCGCGGCTCAAGCTCCTGGTGACGACGGGCATGCGCAACGCGTCGATCGACGTGGCCGCGGCCGGCGAGCGCAAGATCACGGTGTGCGGCACCGCGGGGCTGCCCTACCCGACGGCCGAGCTGACGTGGGGGCTCACCCTCGCGCTCTTCCGCCGCATCCCCGCCGAAGACCGCGCGACCCGCGAGGGCCGCTGGCAGGTGAGCTGCGGGCTCGGGCTGAACGGCAAGACGCTCGGCGTCGTCGGGCTCGGCGGGCTGGGCTCGCGCGTGGCCAGGATCGGCCTCGCGTTCGAGATGCAGGTGATCGCGTGGAGCCAGAACCTCACGGCCGCGCGCGCGTCCGAGATCGGCGCGACGCTCGTGACCAAGGACGAGCTGCTGGCGCGCTCGGACGTGGTGAGCATTCACCTCGTGCTCTCCGACCGCACGCGCAAGCTCTTCGGCGCGCGCGAGCTCGGCCTGATGAAGCCGACCGCCTACCTGATCAACACCTCGCGCGGTCCGATCGTCGACGAGACCGCGCTGGTGGCCGCGCTCCGTCAGGGCACGATCGCCGGCGCCGGCCTCGACGTCTACGACGAGGAGCCGCTGCCGCTCGACCATCCCCTGCGCAACCTGCCCAACACGGTGATCACGCCGCATCTCGGCTACGTCACCGAGGAGGGCTATCGGATCTTCTACGGCCAGGCGCTGGAGGACGTGAAGGCCTGGCTCGCCGGCCAGCCCGTGCGGGTGCTCAAGCCGTAACCCACGCCGCGGGAGGGAACGTCATGATGTCGAGCCCGAGAAACGATTCGGGCGGCGCCGGAGGACTGTCGACCGGGCGCGACTATCTGCGCTTCGCGCAGATGCTCGCGAACGGGGGCGTTCTCGACGGGCAGCGGGTGCTGAGCCGCACCACCGTCAGGCTCATGACCTCCGATCACCTCGGCTCGCGCATTCTGCCCGCGCCGACTCCCGGCGGCGCCATCATCGGCGCGGCCAGCTACACGTTCGGGCTCGGCTTCGCAGTGCGGCCATCGGACGGCCTCGCGCCGGTCCCAGGCTCAGCCGGCGATTTCTACTGGGGCGGCTACGCGGGGACGTTCTTCTGGGTCGATCCGAAGGAGCAGCTGGCGGCGGTCTTCATGGTGCAATCGGCGGGCGCGCTGCGCCTCTACCACCGCAACCTCTACCGCCAGCTCGTCTACCAGGCGATCGTCGACTGACGTCGCCATCCGCGCGCGCGGATCGTGTGAAACGGGATCCTCGTCTAGAGGGTCCGTTCAGAGGCGCGCCTCGGCCGGCGGGGCCCCAGCCCCGCGACGGCCGGCGGTCGCGCACATCTACTTGATGGGTGAAAAGGCCGTGGGACGCAGGATCATGTTGCGCACCTGCTGCACGATCGGGCCGTTCTTCTCGCTCTCGGCGAACACGCGCGCGCGCTCGGGGTCCTTGGCGAACCCGTCGAACTTGGCCATGCGCTCGTCCAGGCTCTCCCAGGCCAGCAGGTAGATCAGCTCGTTGCTGTTGCCGCCGAACACGTTGTGCCAGTAGCCGACCTGCCGGAAGCCGTGCTTCTTGAACGCGCCACATGTGAAGTTGCCGAACCGATCGGTGATGTTCTGGATCTTGCCCGGCATCGCCTGGTACTCACGCAGCTCGAAGAGATACGGGCTCCGGCTCGACGCGTCGGGTCCGTAGGGCTCGCCGCGGTCGATCTGCGAGTACGAGGTGGGCTCCATGAGCTGGTTGTCGACGCGATTGACCAGCGGGCCGTCCTTCTCGGTCTCGGCCCACTTCTTGGCCCGCTCGGGATCGGCCCGCCAGGCGGCGTTCTTCTTGGCCCGCTCCTCCATGCTTTCCCAGCCCCAGATGTAGACGAGCTGGTTGCTCCTGTCCGCGACGACGGGAGTCCAGAAGCCGATCAGGCGAAAGCCATATTCCTTCCACTTGTGGACGGTGAAGCTGCCGAAGCGGTCGACCAGCGCGGCGAGCTTGCCGGCGGCGACATCGTAACGACGAAGCTCGTAAAGCATGGGGCACCTCACTTATAGCCGCGCCTCGGCCGGGGGGCCCCAACCCCGCGACGGCCTGCGGCGCGCACTGCGTGGGGGAACTTTGGACGGCCGCTAGGATACCACCCGCCGGCGGGCTCCGGCTTTCTCGACCAGCTGGACCAGCACCTCGTACGGCTGGGCGCCGACGACGCCGTAGCCGCCGGCCACGAAGGTCGGCACGCCGGTCACGCCCAGACGGCGCGACTTCGCCCAGTCGGCGTCGACCGCGTCCTTGAACCAGCGCTCCTTCAAGACGTCGCGCGCCGCCTCGCGGTCGAGGCCGACCGATTTCACCACGTCGAGCATCACCTCGGTGTCGCCGATGTTCTGGGCGCCGACGAAGTAGGCGCGATAGAACGCGTCGTGGATGGCCGTCCCGCCAGGCTGCGTGTCGGCCCACTTGCCGAGCTCCTGGGCGAGCCGGCTGTTGTAGGTGTGCGTGCGCCGGCTGTAGGGCAGCCCCTCGCGGTCCATCAGGCCCTTCATCCGGTTGTAGGCGGCATCGGGATCGATGCCGCGCTCGGCATAGAACGTGGTCATGTCGCGGCCCTCGGGGGGCGTCTCCGGATGCAGCGGGAAATGCACGAGCACGGGCTCGATGTCGTACGCCGCCTGGAGCTTCTCAATACGCACGGTACTGAGATAGCACCAGGGTCAGACGTAGTCGGTGAAGATCTCGAATCTCGTGGGCTCGCTCATCGCCGCCTCCCGGTCTCGCGGTGGTCTCGACGCTGCCCCGATTCTACGCCCGAGCGGCCGCGCGCGCGTCGCGGATCGCTCGCCAGACGCGCTCGGACGTCGCCGGCATCTCGATGTGCTCCACGCCGAGCTCGCCGAGCGCATCGACGATCGCGTTCACCGCGGCGCCGAGGGCGGGCGTGGTCCCCCCCTCGCCGCCCCCTCGCAGACCGAGCGGATGCGCCGCGGAGGGCACCTCGCTGATCTCGGTCGTGAACGGCGGCAGCATGTCCGCGCGCGGCATCGCGTAGTCCATCATCGTCGACGAGAGCAGCTGGCCGGTCGAGGCCTCGTAGGCGCAGGCCTCCCAGAGCGCCTGGCCCACCCCCTGCGCGATGCCGCCGTGCGTCTGGCCGTGGAGGATCATCGGGTTGACGGCGCGTCCGCAGTCGTCGACGGTCGTATAGCGCACCACCGCGACCTCGCCGGTCTCGGGATCGACCTCGACCTCGCACACTGCCGTGCCGTAGGGGTAGGACGGCAGCGGCATCGTCTCGTCGCTCAGGCCGTCGAGCGGACCGCGCAGGTCGGCCGGCGCGTCGGGCCGCGCCGCCGCGCGCGCCACGTCGAACAGATCGACCGATCGGTCCGTGCCCTTCACCCTGAACCGCCGCGCCGAGAACTCGACGTCGTCCGCCGCGGCCTCGAGCATCCAGGCGGCGACGCGCCGGCCCTTGGCGACGATCTGATCCGCCGCCTTGGCCATCACCACCGCCGCGAGCCGGAGCGCCCGCGCCGAGTGAGCGCCGCCGCCGACCACCGTGAGGTCCGTGTCGCCGGTGATCAGCCGCACCTCGGCGAGCTCGACGCCGAGCCACTCGACCAGGAGCTGCGCGAAGCTGGTCGCGTGGCCTTGCCCCGACGAGAGCGTGCCCAGCACCAGGTCGACGATCCCCTCGGGGCGCACCGTGATGTGGGCCCGCTCACGCGGAAAGCCGGTGTTGAGCTCGATGTAGTTGGCCACGCCGATGCCGCGGTAGAGGCCGCGCCGGCGCGCCTCGGCGCGCCGCGCCTCGAACCCTTTCCAGTCGGCGAGCTCGACCGCCCGATCGAGCACCGCCAGGTAGTCGCCGCTGTCGTAGACCAGCCCCATCGGATTCGTGTACGGCATCGCGGTCGCGGGCACGAGGTTGCGCCGCCGCAGCTCGAGCCGATCGAATCCGTGGCGGCGCGCGGCGAGATCGATCAGCCGCTCCATGACGAACATGATCTCCGGGCGCCCCGCGCTCCGGTACGGCGTCGTCGGCGACGTGTTCGTGATCACGGCGCGCCCGTGCATCGACACGGCCGGCACCCGGTAGACCGTCGCGGTCAGCGCCATGCCCTTGTTGAGCGGGTGGAACGAGACCGCGTGGGCACCGACGTTGCTCGTGTTGGCGCCGCGGAACGCGAGGAAGTTGCCCTCGCGGTCGAGAGCCAGCTCGGCCCGGGCCGTGAGGTCGCGGCCGCCGTAGTCGGCCATGAACGCCTCGCGCCGCTCCGCCGTCCACTTCACCGGGCGCCCGATCCGCCGCGCGGCCCAGGCGACCAGCGCGAACTCCGGATAGCCGCTGTTGCGCGTGCCGAAGTTTCCGCCGACATCGCGCGCCGTCACCCGCACGGCGCTCTCCGGGACGCCGAGCGAGCCGGCCACGGCGGTCTGCGTGCGGCCGAGACCGCCGGCGCCGGCGTGCACGGTGAAGCGGCTGGTCGTCGGATCCCAGACGCCGACGGCTGCGCGCGGCTCCATCGGCACGCCGGTGACCCGATGCACCCAGGTGTCCAGCCGCACCACGTGGGCGGCGCGCGCAAACACGCGGTCGACCGCCGCGACGTCGCCCAGATCGGTGTCCACGCACACGTTCGACACGGTCCCGTCGTAGAGGAGCGGCGCGTCGGGCCGCGCGGCGGCGGTGCTGGCGGTCACCGCGGGGAGCGCCGTCCATGACACTTCGACCCGCTCGGCGCCGTCGCGCGCCGCCGCGGGTGTCTCGGCGACGACCATCGCCACCACCTCGCCGACGAAGCGCACGCGATCGGCCGGGATCGGCGGGTGCGGGGCGATGAACGCCACGTCGCGGCTGCGCAGCATGTCCTCGTGGGGATTGCCGGGCATGGGACTGTGGGTGAGCGGCTTCACGCCGTCCGCGAGGGCGTCGGCGCCGGTCAGCACGGCGATCACCCCCGATGTGGCGAGTGCGGCCGCGCTCTCGATGCGCTCGACGCGGGCGTGGGCGTGCGGCGAGCGCACGAAGCAGGCGTAGACCTGGCCCGGCACGTTGACGTCGTCGCTGTAGCAGCCGCCGCCGACGAGCAGACGCGCGTCCTCTTTCCGCAAGACAGGCTTGCCGAAGCCTTCGCGCGCCGAGCGGGTTCGCGACTCGAGAAAGGACATGGCGCGCTGGATCGTGGCGCGGTGCCGCGGCGCTGTCAAGGCTTGACAGCGCCGACGTTCAGGCGGATCGTGCGCGCGGCGGACAAGCGCATGGCGGTCTGGACGTCCTCACCGGCTGGCACCGCGAGGTAGACCGATATGATGAGCTCACGACTGATCTGCTCGAGCGCAGTGCTCGTCGCCCTCGTCGCCCTGGTGGCCGCCTGGCCCATGGCCCGGCCGTCGGCTCAGCCCGGCGGCGGGGCGCCGATCGGGGTGCAGATCGACAACGACGACATCGGCGGGGTCGTCACCGGCACGAACGGGCCGGAAGCCGGCGTCTGGGTCATCGCGGAGACGACCGACCTCGGAACCCGCTTCGCGAAGATCGTGGTCACGGACGACCGCGGACGCTTCGTGATCCCCGATCTGCCCCAGGCAAATTACAACGTCTGGGTGCGCGGCTACGGCCTGGTCGACTCGCCGAAGGTCAGGGCGACGCGCGGCCAGCTCGTGAACCTGACGGCGGTCGCGGCGCCCAGCGCGGCGGCGGCCGCCGAGTACTACCCCGCCATCTACTGGTTCGCCTTGCTTCGGATCCCGGACAAGAGCCTGTTCCCGGGCACGGGCCCCGACGGCAACGGCATGCCCGTCGCGTTCAAGAGCCAGGAGCAGTGGCTCAACACGGTCCAGCTGAACGGCTGCGGCAACTGTCACCAGCTCGGCGACAAGGCGACGCGCGAATTCCCCTCGGCTCTCGAAGCGTCGAGGAGCTCGTCGGTCGACGCGTGGACGCGGCGGCTCCAGTCGGGACCGGGCGGCGGCACGATGGTCCGGACGATCGGCACGCTGAACACGTCGGACGGTGGCCACATCCGCCGCCTGGCCGATTGGACCGATCGCATCCGCGCCGGCGAGCTGCCGGCGTCGATGCCGCCGCGGCCGAACGGCATCGAGCGCAATCTGGTCGTGACCGTGTACGACTGGCTCTCGCCGAAGTACTACATCCACGACCTGGCGCTCACCGACCGGCGGAAGCCTACCGTCAACGCCTTCGGGCCGATCTACGGCGCCGCCGAGCTCAGCACGGACGACCTGCCGATCCTGGACCCGGTCAAGGTCACCAAGATCACGATGAAGGTCCCGGTGCGCGATCAGGACGCGCCCAGCTCGGCGCTGGCGAATCCGATCGTGGCGCCGTCGCCGTACTTCGGCACGGAGCAGGTGTGGGACTCACGAGTCAACGCGCACAACCCGATGATGGATCAGGACGGCCGGGTCTACTACACAGCCCAGGTCCGCTCGCCCAAGAATCCGCCGCGGTACTGCGCGGCCGAGTCCGGTCACCCGTCAGCGAAGGGCTATCCGCTCACGCGCACGCCCGACGGATTCGTGCAGAACTCGCGTCAGGTCACCGTGTACGAGCCCAAGAGCAAGCAGTTCACGTTCATCGATACGTGCTTCGGCACGCACCATCTGAATTTCGCCGAGGATGCCAACAACACGCTGTGGCTCAGCAACAATCTGCAGAACGAGCTCGCCATCGTCGGCTGGGTCAACACGAAGCTGTTCTGGCAGACGCGCGACGCGGGCAAGGCGCAGGGCTGGACGCCGCTCATCGTCGACACGAACGGCAATGGCAAGCGCGATGCGTACGTCGAGCCCGATCAGCCTGACGATCCCGCCAAGGACAAGCGCCTCGGCCTGGGCTTCTACGGGATCGCCTACAACCCGGTCGACGGCTCGATCTGGGGCTCGAACATCGGCCACCCCAGCTACGTCCTCAGGCTGCAGCCGGGCCCGAATCCGCCGGACACCGCGCTCACGGAAGTTTACCGGGTGCCGCCGCCGGGCTACGGCATGCGCGGCTTCGACATCGACCGCCGCGGCGTCGCGTGGGTGACCCTGGCGAGCGGTCACATCGCGAGCTTCGATCGCAGCAAATGTAAGGGACGTCTCAACGGGCCCGGCGCGGTCGAAGGCAATCTGTGCCCCGAGGGCTGGACGTTTTACCCGCTGCCGGGCCCGTCGTTCGCCGGCCGCGAGGGCGCCGCCGAAGGGCCGTACTACACCTGGGTGGACCAGCACGACATCCTCGGTCTGGGCAAGGACACGCCGATCGGCACCGGCAATTTCTCGGATTCGCTGCACGCCCTGACGTACGGCAAGGTGGTCGAGCTGCGCGTCCCCTACCCGATGGGCTTTTTCGCCAAGGGCGTGGACGGCCGCATCGACGATCCGAAGGCCAGCTGGAAGGGCCGAGGCCTCTGGGTCACCTCGGGCAACCGCACGCCGATGCACATCGAAGGCATCGACGCGCCGAGCCCCGGCGCGCCGGGCAAGACGCTGTCGAGCCCGCTGGTCGTGCGCTTCCAGCTGAGGCCGGATCCGCTGGCGAAGTAGGGGTTACTCGGCCTTTCGATTGAAGCTACCACAGGGCGAACCACCAGCCCGAGGGATGCCACAGCGCCGCCTGGACGCGGATCGAGGCGAGCTGTAGCGTGCGATAGCTCTTCGGGGTCGGGCTCACGCCCCGATCCCAGCTCTCGAGCAGCTTCTCGACCCGCCGCCGGTCCGTGGCCAGGGCTCGACGAAGCAGCCACGAGACGCGCGCGCTCGTGTCGATCGCGCCGTAGAGCCTCAGCAGCGAGCGCGCGTCCGCGCGCGGGTCGGCGCGCAGATCGCGCCAGCCGAGCTGGACGTCGACGTCCGCGGCGTGAACGGCCAGCCGAGCCACCCAGCGCGACAGCGCGCGGAGCCGAGCGTAATCGACGGTGTCGGGCGTGTCGGCGGCCGTGTGATAGGTCTCCGTCCGCCCGGTCGTGAGGAAGAGAAACGGCCGCTCCCCGTGCTCGCGCAAGCCGTGATAGTCGCTGCGCGCGAAACGGGAGCCCGGCCGGTACGGCATCACCTCGATCATCGGCAGGCTCAGCCGGACGGGCTCCACGCGCGCGGCCGCAGCGACGTCGCGCACGAGCGAGACCAGGCTCGGGTGCGCCTCGGCGCCGAGGACGAACAGCGCGTCCGCGAGCCCGGCGGCTCGAATCTCGGGCGAGGCGCGGCCGCCCATGAGGTCGAAGACGAGCGCCAGGTCGAGGCGTTCGGCCGGCAAAGGCGGATGGCGCCAGAACCACGACGATCCCATCCGCTCCGTGCGGACGTCCGGCGGCTCCTCGGCGTCAGGGAACAGCAGGACGACGTGGCGCCGCAGCGGGGGCCGGACGCGGCCCAGCGAATGTCCCAGCGCCAGGAGCAGCGCCACCGAGCTCGCGTTGTCGTCGGCGCCGGCCTGGACTTTGCCGCCGATCACGCCCCGATGATCGTAGTGCGCGACGAGGACGATCCAGCGCGCGTCGCTCTCGGCCGCGCGATAGATCGCGCCGACGTTGACGGCGTACGGCTCCGGGCTGCGGCCGTCGGGATGGGTGGGCTGCTCGAAGGTGTCGCCGAAGAGCGGCGCGAGGCCCGCCGCCTTCAGGCTCGCGACGATGTAGGCGCAAGCCCTGGCGTTGCCTTCCGTACCGCGCAGGCGCCCCTGAAGCTCCGGCGACGCGAGGTAGCGGACGTCGGGCTCGATGGTCGAGACTTCGATGCCCGCGGCAACGTTGTCCGCGTTCTCCGAGACGCGCGAAGGCCCGTCGGCCGTCGAGGAGTCGACGAACTCGTAGGGTAAGGGGCCCATCGCGCATCCCGCGAGCGAGACTCCGACGACCGTCGCGACCAGCGCGAACCTGCTGGGCCTTCGGCGCGGCCCAGCGGTCGTGGTCAACTAGACCGTCTGTAAGATCTCGGCCGACGCCATCTCCGGCGTCAGGATCTCCCGCCAGTCGGCGTCGCGCGGGACCACGCCCTCAGAGGCGCGCAGCGGGTAGTACGTCGGGTTGACGCCCTGAGGCGTGCCGCCGTCGCGCACCGTCTTCACGGCGGCGAGCAGCAAGCGACGGGTCTGGATGATCGCCTTGTCGGCCGGCCCGAGGTGCTCCTTGCTGCGATCGCAAACGCGGCCCATGCTCTCCTGGATTCCACGATCCTGCGTGTTGATGCCGTCGATCCCGGTGAACGTCTCGGTCTTCTGTACCTGTCGATCCAGGAGATAGTTGTTCTGGCGGTTGGCCTTCGAGCGGAACGTGGCCGGATCGACGTGGCTCGGACCGTTGCCGGAGCGGCGCTCGAGCCGGTCTTCCTCGTCGAGCGGCTGCTCCGTGGTGCTGTAGTGCCAGTTGTAGACCATCGTGTTGAAGTCGTCCATCGGCACCCAGATGTGGCCGGCCACGCCGGGGAAGCCCTTGTCCGTCAGGGAGGGACGGATCTGATGGAACGGCATCACGAAGTGGTAGGTGCGGATGTGGATCTCGCTCTCGCCGAGCGGCCGAATCCCCGAGTATTGATAGCCCCAGTCCGTCAGGTCGACGACCAGCTTCGGCGCCTTGCCCCGCACGAACGCGGTCGTCGGATTGAGCCCGCCACGCTTGGAGGTGGGGACGAGCAGCCGGTGCAGGATCGGCGCGTGCGAAGTGTCGATGCCGCCCTCGAGCGCCTGCAGCCAGTTGCACTCCTCGATCACCTTCGACACGTGGCGGTGCGTCGCGGGCGCCTGCGTCCAGGCGAACTTCGGCAGCGGCGGCTGCAGATCGGGTGGGCCCATGTAGGCCCAGATCACGCCGCCGATCTCGACGGTCGGATACGACGGCTGGCGAATCTTGTGCTTGAAGGAGAGCTCTTCCGGCTCGTTCATCATGTCCACGCAGCGGCCGGTCACGTCGAATTTCCAGCCGTGGTAGACGCAGCGGAGCCCACACTCCTCGTTGCGGCCGAAGAACAGCGAGGCGCGCCGATGGGGGCAGAGCTCCTCGAGCAGGCCGATGCGGCCCTGGGTATCGCGGAACGCCACCAGGTCTTCCCCCAGGAGCTTCACCCGCACCGGCGGGCAATCGGGCTCGGGTAGCTCCCAGGCCAGCAGCGCTGGGATCCAGTATCGGCGCATCGCGTTCCCCATGGCAGTACCCGAACCGATGCGCGTGATGAGCTCGTTCTCTTCGTGGGTCAGCATGGCCTCTCCCTCCCCGCTGAACGCTTCACGGCCGAGCGCCCGCCGGAACTCTGGCCGATTATACTGCGGAGCGGCCCCCGCCGCCGTTTGCGCTTGACCCCCTCGCCCAACCCGGCCATTGTCCGGTGGTGCCGAGATCGATCGGCGTGGCCGCCTCGCTCGTGCGCATCGCGGCTCGAGACGGCGTCTGGCTCGACGGGGTCGTCGCCGAGCCGCGTGGGCGTCGCGGCACGGCGGTGGTGTGGGTGCACGGTCTCGGGTCGGTGTTCTCCTCCGGCCAGCCGCTCACGCGCGAGCTGTCGACGCGCCTGAACTCGGCCGGGGTCGCCTTCTTCAAGCTCAACAACCGCGGCCACGACGTCGTCGCCGGCCGCGGCCGTCAGCTCGCGGGCGCGGCGTTCGAGCGCTTCGGGCAAAGCGTCCTGGACATCCGCGCGATGGTCGCCTTCGCGCGCCGGTGCGGGTACCGCCGCGTCGTCCTCGCCGGCCACTCGACCGGCGCCAACAAGGTCCTCTACTACGCGTCCCGAGCCCGTGACCGGCGCATCGTCGGGATCGTCCTGGTCGGCCCGGTCTCCGACGTGGCGGCCGAGGCCAAGCGGCTGGGCGCGCGAGAGCTGCGCCGCCGGGTCGCGGGGGCCGAGCGCATCGCGCGGCGCGATCCCGACGGGCTCGTGCCTCGCGCGTGGGGCTTCTGGAGCGCCCGGCGCTACATCAGCCTCTATCGCCCGGGAGAAGTCGAGGACGTCTTCCCCTACTACCGCGCGGACGCCCGGTGGCCGGCGTTCCGGTCCGTGAGACTCCCGATCGCCGCGATCCTCGGGAGTCGCGACGAGTTTCTCGACCGCCCGGCGCGCGAGGTGATCGAGGCGTTCCGGCGCAACGCGGTGCGTGCCCGATCGTTCACCGGCGCCGTCGTTCCGCGGGCGCGGCACGGCTTCCAGGGACACGAGCGCGAGCTGGCCGATCTCGTCGTCAGCTGGATCGGCCGGGTTCGCAGGGCGTAACGATTACCCGGTAACTTTGCCGAACCGCGTCCTCGAGGTGATGGCCGCGCTCGGGCTCGATCCAGATCTCCCGCCGCCCGAGGAAGAGCAAGAAGTGAAGACCGCGATCGGAGCCGCGCGCGCCAAGAAGGCGCGCAAGAGGATGCTCTAGCGCACCGCCGGGGCCTCGGGCCGGCCGAGGCCCCGGCGCGCTACGCCAGATCGTCGAGCTTGACGCGGCCGCGGCGCGCCAGCAGAGGTGCCCAGAGGTCACCGCGCCTGGCTACGCGCGCCGGGACGTTGTCGATCCGGAAGTCCTCGATCCTCAGGCCGCGCTCGATCTCCGTCCACTCGACCGGCGTGGACACGGCGGCCGACGGATGCGGGCGCACCGAGTAGACCGAGGCCAGGGTGCGTCCCCACGCGTTCTGGTTGTAGTCCACGAGCACGCGCTCGCTCGGACGCCGCGCCACGCGATACTCGGCGGTGAGCAGGCGCGGATGCGCGCCGGCCAGCGACACCGAGATCGTCTTCGCGATCGTCCACACGTCCTTCTGCGTCGGCCCGCGGACGATCGGCACGTAGACGTGAATGCCCCGCGACCCCGTGGTCTTGGGGTAGCTCGGCATCTCCAGGGAGTCGAGCGTCTCCTTCAGAATGAGCGCCGCCTCGCTGACCTGCGCGAACGTGGCGCCCTTCACCGGGTCGAGGTCGAAGTGGAGATAGTCGGGCCGGTCGGTGTCGTCGCACCGCGCGTACCACTGGTTCAGATCGATGCAGCCGAGGTTCACGACCCAGAGCAGCGCGGGAAGATCCTGGATCATCGGAAAGTCGATGACGCTGCCCGACTCGTGCTCGATCGCGCACGTCTCGATCCAGTCGGGCCGCGGCGACGGGGCGCGCTTCATGAAGAAGAAGTCCCCGGCGGCGCCGTTCGGATAGCGCTTCATCACCATGGCCCGGTCGCGCAGGTGCGGAAGGAGCGCCGGCGACACGTCGACGTAGTACTGCAAAAGATCGCCCTTGGTGATGCCGAGCTCCGGCCAGAACGGCTTCCGGAGGTTGGTCAGGTGAACGGAGCGGGGCCCGGCGCGCAGCTCCAGGGTGTCGACATCGGTCGGAATCACGCGGCGGGCGGCTCGCGGCGTGCGGGCGCGCTTCGCGCCGGCGGGACTCATCGGACCGGCGGCGGCAGGCGCGGCGGTCGCGGCCCGTGGCGCGCGGCGTCCCGCACCCCCACGTAGGCGAGCTCGGTGCCGGTGCGCGCGCAGCGAAGCATCAGGCCGCCGCGGCTCATGTCGCCGCGCCCGACGAAGTCGGCCGGAAACCGCAGGCGCTCGCCCAGCACGGCCAGCAGCGGATCGACGTACTTGCCGGTCGCGATGCTGCCGAGCAGCACCACTTCGCCGGCCGGTCCGATGCGCCGGGCGAGCCGGCGCGCGTCGCGGTCGAGGGGCTTGCGATAGCGCGGATCGTCGCCCTCGATGTCCACGGCCGCGAAGCGGCGCAAACGGGCCAGGTCGACGGGCTCGTCGGCCGGGCACAGACCGTCGGTCGGTGTGATGACGAACACACCCGCGTCGCCGTCGCCTGGATTCGCGAACGCGCGGGCATAGGCAAGCTTGCCGCGGAAGTAGAGGCCGCTCAGGAACGAGAAGACCTCGCCCAGCGGCGCGCCCGCGCCGGCCCGCACGCGCTGAGCCAGGTCGAAGGGCGCACGATCGCTCAGGACCATCCGCGCTCGAAGTCCCCCGCAGTGCGCGGGCGAGAGCAGGAAGATCCGGCTCACCTCCGGCCCGCTGGCGCCACCGCCTGGACGAACTCCGCGGCGCTCCGCGTGTTCAATACGTCGCCGCGCCTGACCCAGCCCCGCCGCGCCATCGGAATCCCGTAGCGGACGTTGCCGAGCTCGCCCACCGAATGGGCGTCGGTCGATACGACGAAGCGAAGGCCGCGCTCGCGCGCGGCTTTGAGCCAGCGCGGGGGCAGGTCGAGCCGTCGCGGGTCGCCGTTGATCTCCACGGCGGCTCGGCCGGTCGCCGCCGCGTCGAGCACCTCCTCGACGCGGCACTCGACCGGCGGCCGCGAGAGGATCAACCGGCCGAGCGCGTGGCCCCAGATCTTGAAGCACGGCAGCGCCATCGTCCGGACGAGGCGCTCCGTCATCTGGTTCGCGTCCATGCGATGGCGCCGGTGAATGCTCGCGATGACGACGTCGAGCTGCTCGAGGATCGCATCGGGATAGTCGAGGCTTCCGTCGGCGAGGATGTCCGACTCGGTGCCCCGCAGGAGCTTCACCGATACGCGCTCCTGGACCCGCGCGATCTCCTCCCACTGCGTCTTCAGCCGGTCGACCGAGAGGCCGCCAGCGTAGGCCGCGGACGGCGAGTGGTCGGTGATGGTCATGTACTCCATGCCGAGCGCATCGGCCGCGCGCGCCATCTGCTCGACGGTGTCCTGGCCGTCGCTGTAGACGGTGTGACAGTGCACGAGCCCTTTGAGATCCTCGGCGGTGACGAGATCGGCGGGCAAGGCGTCGGTCATCGCCGCTTCGATCTCGCCCTCGCCCTCCCGGAGCTCCGGCGGGATGAACGGCAGCCCGAGCCGCGCGTAGATCTCGGCTTCGCTCTCGCCCTCGAGGCGAACGCCGCGCTCGCGGGCGAGGCGCTCGAGATGCTCCACGTGCGCCGCGGAGCCCGTCGCCCTCAGCAAAGCGGGCGCGCACGCGGCGCGTGACACGACCTGAACCCTGACCGAGAGACCGCTGGCCAGACGCCCCTGGAAGGTCTCCTGGTCCCTGGAGGTCACCTCCGCGAGCAAAGGCGCGCGGAGCGCGTGCTTCATCGCGTCGGGGGGCCGGTCCGCGGCGACGACCAGCGACAGCTCGTCGAGCGACTCCGCCCAGCGGCGGAGATCGCCGGCGGCCTCGACGCTCGCGCTGACGGGCGCCTTCCGGAGATGCGCGGACAGCGCGGCAGCGTCGGCGAGCGCTTCGGGCAGGAGGACGCGCTGGGCCTCGGGCGCGCGCATCCGGCGAATCGCGTCGAGGATCCGGCGCTCGGTCTTCTCGCCCATGCCCTTGACCGACCGCACGCGGCCCGCCACGCACGCGGCCTCGAGGTCGTCGATCGTCTTCACGCCGAGCGCCGCGTGGAGCGCCGCGATCTTGTCGAGCCCCAGCCGCGGGATGCGCGAGAGCTCGAGCGCGATCGCCGGCACCCGCTGGCGCTGGTCCTCGAGCGTCTGCGAGCGTCCGGTCTGATAGAGGTCGGTGATCATCGCGGCCAGCGCCGGGCCGATGCCCTGCAACGTCGTGAGTCGGCGACGGGCGACGAGCTCGCCGAGGTCGGCGTCGAGACGCTCGAGCACCTCGGCGCCGCGCGCGTAGGCGCGTGCCTTGAAGGTCTCCTGACCGGATGCGTCGAGCAGCCCGGCCATCTCGCGCAGGGCTCGCGCGATCGTCAGGCGATCGGCTTGCGGTGTCGCGCTTCGCTCGTCTTTCATCTAGTCATAAGCGCGCCTCGGCCGGCGGGGCCCCAGCCCCGCGACGGCCTGCGGCGCGCACGGCCAGGTCATAAGCGCGCCTCGGCCGGCGGGGCCCCAGCCCCGCGACGGCCTGCGGCGCGCACGGCCGGGCTCGTACGAACAGTATGCCAGGCGCATCGAGCCGCGCCGGGCCGCGCACCGACCGGTTGCGCCGCCGGTCAGACAGTGGCGGGCTGGAACTCCAGGGTGTTGCCGTCCGGGTCGTTGCACAGCATCTGGACGCGCCCGCCCGGCTGCGTATTCTCGACGTACTTGATGCCTTCGCGCTCGAGCGTGGCCTTCATGTTGTCGTAGTCGACCACCTCGAAGCACGTGTGGCGGCCGAGCGGGCTGATCGGCGCCGCGGCCCCGGGCGGCTGCATCTGCGACTGGATGATGTGGATCTGGGGAAAGATGCCGGGCGTGCCGAGCCAGTAGCCGCCCGAAGTGAACGCCGGGCGCGGCAACACCTGGAATCCGAACACCCGGCAGTAGAAGTCCTTCGACCGCTCGGCGTCGGCTGTCGCGATCCCTTCGTGCTGAATGCGGAACACGTGCGTTCCGGTCACCGGTCGAATCGGCTCGCGCGAGGTCACCGCCATCGTCGGCCTCCTTGGTGTCGAATCTAGGCGCTGATGTGTGCTGTCGCGATTATACGCGGAGTCCCCGGACTCCTCGTGTTTGCGGTCCGCCGGGCCGTGGCGCATCATGGGCGCGCGCGGGCGCCGAACCAAGGCGCCGCGACGCAGGGGGAACGACCGACCATGACGGCACGCTCGAAGAACCACGACTGGCTCGCGCAGACCGTCGAGACCGCGCTCGAGCCCGATCTGCCGATCTGCGACCCGCACCATCACCTGTGGGACCAGAACGTCGCGCGCACCGCCCCGCGCTATCTGATCGACGAGATCGTGGCCGACCTCTCCGCCGGCCACAACATCGTGTCGACGGTCTTCATCGAGTGCGGAGCGATGTTCAAGAAGGACGGCCCGGAGGAGCTCCGCCCAATCGGCGAGACCGAGTTCGTGAACGGGATCGCGGCGATGAGCGCCTCGGGCCTCTACGGCAAGACGCGCATCGCCGCCGGCATCATCGGCACAGCCAACCTGCGTCTGGGCGATCGAGTCGGCGCCGTGCTCGACGCGCAGATCGCCGCGGGCGGCGGCCGGTTCCGCGGCATCCGCCTCGGCGCGGCCTGGGATCCCAATCCGTCCGTGCCGAGCCATCGCACCAACCCGGGACAGGGGCTGCTCCTGCGCGACGACTTCCGTGTGGGGTTCAAGCAGCTGGCGCCGCGTAAGCTCACCTTCGAGGCGTGGCTCTATCACCACCAGATCCCCGACGTCACGTCGCTGGCGCGCGCGTTTCCGGGCACCACGATCATCTTGAACCACTTCGGCGGGCCGCTCGGCATCGGGCCCTACGCCGGCCGCGCGAAAGACATCCACGTGGAGTGGAAGAAGTCGATCAGCGAGCTCGCCACCTGCCCCAACGTCGTCGCCAAGCTCGGCGGGATCAACATGGAGATCAACGGCTTCGGCTGGCACGAGCGCTCGCGCCCGCCCGGCAGCCACGAGCTCGCCGACGCCACGCGGCACTACTACGACTTCACGATCGAGAAGTTCGGCGTCGACCGCTGCATGTTCGAGTCGAATTTCCCGGTCGACGTGGCGAGCTGCAGCTACACGGTCCTGTGGAACTCGTTCAAGCGCCTGACGGCCGGCTTCTTGGCGGGCGAGAAGGCCAAGCTCTTTCACGACACGGCCGCGCGCGTCTATCGGCTTTGAGCGTGATGTATCTGTCGAAGCTCGTTGACGCGAGGCCCACCGCGACCTAGGCTTTGGGCCGTGGGTCACATTCATCAACGCGTGAGGGTCTCGGCCGACAAAGCGGCGACGGTCAGCATGCTCGTCGACACGGGCCGGATCGGGAAGCGCGAAGCGCCGGCGACCATCCACGTCGGCGGTGTCGTCGAGCCGATCCTCGGAGTCGAAACGCTCGAAGCCCTCGGACTGACCGTCGACTCGCGCAGGCGGCGACTCGCGCCGTCCCGGGGCTACGCGGCTCGCCTGGGCTACTTGAGCCTGAGGTCCTCGTAGGGCGAGATGAACGGGTGTCCGGTGATCGTGGGCACCTCGGCCAGCCGCGGGCCCACGCCGATCAGTCCAGCTTGCTCCACGATCGGCGCGAACATCGCGCGCTCGTACATGAGCTGCTGGATCTTGTGCAGGAGCGTTTCACGCCGCTTGGCGTCCATCTCGCCGGCCTGATCGCGGAAGAGCGCGTCGATGTCGGGGTAGCCGCCGTAGGAGCGAATCCCGCCGGAGATCACGAACGCCTCGATCCGGGTCGAGGCGTTGCCGGCGGCCCCGCTGCCCACGCGCACCAGGTACTTGAACTGCTTTTCCTGATCCGCCTTGTAGAAGCTCGCGCGCTCCATCGGGCGTAGCCGGGCGCGGATGCCGATCGACTGCAGGCCGTTGAGCACAGCCTCGGCCTCCGGCGCGAACACGGCGTCGGTTGCGAGCTCGACGGCGTCGAAGCCCTTCGGATAGCCCGCTTCGGCCAAAAGCTTCTTCGCGCGCGCCGGATCGTACGGATAGGCGGGCGGCGCCCAGTAGAACTCGAAATCGCGCGGGATGATCGACGGCGCCGGCCGGCCGTGTCCGAGATACTCCGCGTCGCTGAACGTCTTGCGATCGATGCCGAGGTTCGCCGCGAGGCGCACGCGCTGGTCCGCCCACGGCGACCTCGGGTCCCACTGCTGGGTGAACGTGAGCCACTGGCTGACGGTCGGAAGCACGACCTTGAGCGCGAGGCCGGGGGTGCGTCGCACGTCGTCGGCGTCCGGGCCCCGCAGGCCATAGGAGATGTCGCTCTCGCCGCGCTTGACCATCACCATGCGAGTCGCCTCGTCCGGTACCGACTTCAACACCACGCGCTTGACCGACGGCGTCTTGCGCCAGTAGCCCTCATAGGCCTCGAGCACCAGCTCGACGCCGGGGTTGAAGGATACGAAGCGGTAGGGGCCGGCGCCGATCGGAGCCTTCTTGAAGCCGTCGTCGCCGACGCGCTCCACGTACCTCTTCGGGACGATCCAGGCGGCGCTGGTGGCCGGCGTCGCGTAGAACGTCATGAAGTCGGGCCACGGCTGCTTCATCCGGAACCGGATGCGCAGGGGATCGATGATCTCGACCCCCGCCACGCGCGCCCTCAGGGTCGTGGCGCCGCCGCCCTTGTAGCGCTCGAACGAGAACTTCACGTCCTCGGCAGTGAGCGGATCACCGTTGTGGAACCGCATTCCCTTGCGGAGCACGAACTCGTAGGTGAGGCCGTCCTTCGACATCGTCCACGACTCGGCCAGGCACGGCGCCCACGCGTTGCCGGGCAGCGGCTTCACGAGCGCGTCGTGGAGCGCGTAGAGCGTGAGAAACGGGGTGATGACCCCCGGCGTCTCCGCCGGATCGAACCAGGTCGGCGCCAATGTCACCGTGACGGCGAACGTGACCTGCCCCGCGGGCGCTTCCGAGCGCCCCGCGGGCGCTTCCGAGCGCCCTACGGGCGGCGGCGCGGGAGCCTGGGCCGACGCCGAGAGGGAAAGGCTGAGGAGGAGCGCGGTCGCCGACGCCACTGACGAGAAGCGGACCATGAGCATCCTCCTCGGCGATGAGGTGGATTGTCTACGGGTGGATCACCGTCTCGGCGCGGCTGATGACGAACGCCTCGTGGCGCTCCAGGAAGTCGACCACCACCTCGGTGAACGCCTCGGGGCGATCGGTGCTGATCGCGTGCGCCGCATCGTACACGAAGACGAGGTGGCAGTTGGGCATCAAGTCCTTGTAGAGGCGGCCCATCGCCGGCGCGATGACGCCGTCGAGGGTGCCGAAGAGCACGAGCGTCGGCGTCGAGAGATCCTGCAGCCGGCTCTCGAGATCCGCGTCGCGGTGAGGACCGAGAAGCCGCTGGACCAGCGGCTGCGCCTTCGCGCGCAGCGCCGGGTCGATCAGCGGAGCCGAGACCCGCTCCGGATGCGCATAGAGGCGCCGCGCAATCTCTTGGGGCGTGCCCGACGGCGCCGCGGCGCCTTCTTGACGGATCGCGGCCGGCGCCTCGAGCACGAGTGCCTGCACGCGCCCGGTCTGCTGGAGCGCGAGCCACAGGGCGGTCTTTCCGCCGAAGGAGGTACCCATCAGGTTGAACGTGTCCAGGCCGAGCCGGTCGATCGCGCGCGACATCGTCGAGGCGAGCTCGGGCATGGTCTCGGTGCGCGTGTTCACCGGCGAATTGCCGAACCCCGGCATCTCGAAGGCGACGACTCGGAACCGGCGAGCGAGGAGCTCGTGCGTGGGGGTGAGACGCAGCCCGCCGGCGCCGTGCAGGTGCACGAGCGGAACACCGTCGCCGGCCTCCAGGAAGCGGATCCGGAACCCGTCGGCGTCGACGTGACCTTCGCGGAACGCGGTCTCGGCCATTCCCGGGGAAGTCCTAGATGTCGCGGATCCGCGGGAGCACTTTCTTGCCGAAGAGCTCGAGCGCGCGCATGAGGGGCTCGAGATCGTTCGAGCCGGGTGGGTGTAGCGAGATGTCGATGACGCCCGCCCCGACTACGTCGCGACAGCGGCGGACCTGGTCGACGACCGTGTCCGGGCTGCCGATGAACGTGGTGGGCAGGGCCCCGCTCACGATCGGCGACCGCGCCTCGCCCGCGATGTTGCGCGAATCGAGCGTCATCATCGCGTCGCGGATACGCGGCCGCATGGAGAACGGCGCTTGGCCCGGCAGCTTGCGCAACGTCTCGTGAGCTTCCTCATCGGTGTCGGCCAGGAGCATGTTCGCCCGATAGATGATCTGCTCGGGCGAGGGCTGCCACCCGTGGTGCGCGCATTCCTCGCGGTAGTATTTCGTGGCTCTGCCCACCCCCTCGAACGATCCGTAGGAAACGCCGCAGCCCAGATGGTGGCGCGCCGCGAACTCGCAGGCCTCGCGACTGGTTCCCAGCGCATAGGTCGGCGGATGAGGCTGTTGGAGCGGGCGCGGCCAGATCGAGACGGTGCGGTATCGGAAGTGACGACCCTGCCAGCCGAACGGCTGCGGCTCCGTCCACGCCTTGAGGATGAGCTCCATCCCCTCGTCGGTTCGCTCCCGGGACTCGGCCGGGTTCAGATCGTACGTCAGCGACTCGTTCGAGGTTCCGCGCAAGAGCCCGACGACCAGGCGTCCCTGGGCCATGGTATCGAGCATCGCGATCTCTTCGGCCACGCGCACGGGATTGCTCTGCGGGACGATCGGGCCGAGCAGCGCGATCTTGATCTTCTTCAGATGCGCGGCGAGGAACGCGGCCGAGACGATCGGGGACGGCGTCAGGATCCGCGGCGAGTAATGATGCTCGGAGACGCTGACCCAGTCGAACCCGAGCTCTTCGACGAACTCGAGCCGCTCGATCATCCCGCGATAGGCGCGGGCGCCCGCGTCGGGCTCGTAGACGCCGGACGGCACGGGCCATTCCGATGGCAGGGGCTTCGCTGCCTGGTAACGCGCGGTTTCGAAGAACGAGACCTTCATGGTAGCCGCTCCTCGGGCTGGACGTTAGCACGAGCAGGGCGCGAAGGCTACGCCACCCGCGCCGGCGCTGTCCGCTCGAAATTCGCGGCGACCGTGGCAGAATGACGCCATGCCGGCAACGGAGCCCGCACGCGTCCCCAACTTCCTTTATGGAACCGCCTGGAAGGAAGACCGGACGCCGGCCTTGACCGAGCAGGCACTCCGGGCGGGCTTCCGGGGCATCGATACCGCGAACCAGCGGCGGCACTACTTCGAGGCGGGTGTGGGCCAGGCGCTCGCCGCCGCGTACCGCGCCGGCGTCGTTACCCGCGCCGATCTCCTCCTCCAGACGAAATTCACCTATGAAGGCGGCCAGGACCATCGGCTCCCCTACGATCAGACGGCGCCTCTGTCCACGCAGGTCGCGCAGTCGATGGCGAGCTCGCTCGAGCACCTCGGAACCGACCACGTCGACAGCTACGTGCTGCACGGGCCGGCGTCCGGCTACGGATGGACCGAGCACGACGCCGAGGTGTGGGCCGCGATGATCAAGGAGCGCGACGGCGGGCGCACGCGCCTTCTCGGTGTCAGCAACGTGTCGCTACGCCATCTGCGCCAGATGATCGCGACCGGCGCCGAGCCGCCCGCGTTCGTGCAGAACCGGTGCTTCGCCCGGCTCGGCTGGGACCGCGACGTGCGCGCGTTCTGCCGCGAGCGCCGGATCGTCTACCAGGGCTTCTCGCTGCTCACCGCCAACCTCGAGGTGCTGTCGAGCCGCCGGGTCGCCGAGATCGCCGCGCGCCTGCGCGCGACACCACCCCAGGTCGTGTTCCGGTTCGCCCTCGCCGTCGGCATGCTACCGCTGACCGGGACCTCCGATCCCGCGCACATGAAGCAGGACCTCGCGAGCTGCGATCTGCCGCTCTCGGCCGACGACGTGTCGGCCATCGAGCGGCTGGCCGGCTGAGGCGCGCATTCGGCCCTGATCCCCGCCGCGTTCCGCGTCCGGAGCTTCCGCTTCCAGTGGCCCGCCGATCTGCTCACGTCGCTGGCGTTCGAGATGGAGACGGTCATCCTCGGCTGGTACGTGATGGTGCAGACGGGCTCGGTCCTGCTGCTCACCGCGTTCGGCTCGCTGCTGCTGCTGGGCACCCTCGCCTCGCCGATGTTCGGCGTGCTGGGCGACCGGCTCGGCGGCCGGGTGGTGCTCTCGGCAATGCGCGCGGTCTACACCCTGCTCGCCGCGTTCGTTCTGATGCTGACCTTGACCGGGAACCTGACGCCCGGCTGGGTCTTCGCGATCGCCACGCTCGCCGGCATCGTGCGTCCCAACGACCAGGTGCTCCGCAACGCGCTCATCGGCGAGACGATTCCGCCGGCGCACCTGATGGGCGCGGTCGGCCTCTCGCGCGCCACGATGGACTCGGCCCGTGTGGTCGGCGCGCTCGCCGGCGCCGGGCTCTCGACTCTTCTCGGTCTCGAGAGAACCTACGTCCTGGTGACGACGCTCTACGCGGCGAGCCTCGTGCTCACCTGGGAAGTGGCGAGACGGCGTCCGGTGCCGGATCCCGGCGGCTCGATCGGCGAGAGCTCCGAATCGGCCGCCGGCGCCGGGCTGGTCCCGTCGCGCCGCCGCGAGCTCAAGGACGGTCTGCTCTACGTGCTGGGGACGCCGGAGCTGCTCGCGATGATGTGGCTCGCGTTCCTGATCAACCTGACCGCCTACCCGATCTCGAGCGGCCTCCTGCCCTACGTGGCCAAGCGCGTCTTCCTCGTCGACGCGACGGGGCTCGGCTGGCTCGCCGCCAGCTTCGCGCTCGGCAGTCTCATGGGTTCGATCGCCACCGTCGCGACGGGCGGTCCACGGCGGCTCGCGCGATCGATGCTGGTCTACACGGCGATCTGGTACGCGATCCTGTTCGGCTTCGGCCGTCTGCAGAGCATGGGGCCCGGCCTCGCGGCGCTGGTCATCGCGGGCTTCGTCCAGAGCATCGCGATGATCGCGATGACCGCCAACATCCTCGCGGCCTCGGACGAGCGCTTCCGGGCGCGCGTGATGGGCGTACGGACCCTGGCGATCTACGGCATGCCGCTCGGCCTGATGGCCTCGGGTGTCCTCATCGAACGCATCGGCTATCCGTCGACCATCAGCGTGTTCACGGCCGTCGGGCTCGTGTTCACTCTGCTCATCGGCATCAGATGGCGGGCGAGCCTGTGGCGGCGGCGCCGGCCGACCGCGGCGACCCTGCCGCAGCGCGGCTGATCCCGGCGTGATCTAGAATCGCGCCCGTCATGCCGTCGCCTCCGCCGCCTCGCATCCTCGATCCCACAACCCTGCGAGTGGTGTGGACCGTCCTCGTCGTCCTCGGCGGGCTGGCGCTCCTCTATCTCTTGCGAACGGTCCTGCTCGTGCTGGCCTTCGCCGTGGTGTTCGCGTACCTGATCTTTCCGCTCGTGAAGCTCGCCGAGCGCGGTCTGCCGCGCTCGGGGCGGCGCCCGCTCGCGATCGGCGCGGTCTATCTCGTGCTCGTGGCCGCGTTGAGCACCTTGGCCGCGCTGGTCGGTCCCCCGCTCGGCCGCGAGCTGGCCGCGCTCGGCCAGAAGTTCCCAGAGATCTCGGCGCAGATCAAGAGCGGACGAGTGATCAGCAACATCTTCCCGCGCTGGGCCGGCGCCGAGATTCTAGACGACTTGGTCCGGGCGCACCTGCCGCAGGCCGTGGAGTACGCCCAGCGCGGCCTCGCCGGCGCCCTCAGCTGGCTCTCGGGCGCCTGGGTCGTCGTCATGGTTCCGATCTTCGCGTTCTTCTTCCTGCGGGACGCCGAGCGGATCGCGGATTCGGCGACCGGCGCGATCGCCGAGCAGGGCGGGCGGCGCGAGCTCTATCAGGCGATCGCCCGAGACCTCCACAGCGTGTTCGGTGAATACGTCCGCGCCCTTGTCCTCCTGTGCGTGCTGACGTTCGTCGTCTGGGCGGTGCTGTTCCTGCTCGCGGGCGTGCCGTACGCCCTGGTCCTCGCGGCGATCGGCGGGGCGCTCGAGTTCCTTCCCGTCGTCGGACCGCTCGCCGCGGGCGTCACGATCGTCTCGGTCGCCCTGTTCAGCGGCTTCGTGCACCCCTGGCTCCTGGCGCTCTTCATCGTGATCTGGCGTCTCGTCCAGGACTACGTCTCGAGCCCCCTGATCATGGGCCGCGGCGTCGAGCTCCATCCCGGCCTCGTGATCTTCGGCGTGCTCGCCGGCGGCGAGCTGGCCGGCGTCGCGGGTATGTTCCTCTCGGTGCCGGTCATCGCCGGCCTCCGCGCGATCTGGCGCCGCCTCCGCGACTTCCGCGGGGGCTAGCAGCCCGTGGTGAAACCACCTGAGAGCCTCACGCGGGAGCCACGAAGAGACCGCTTTGTCGTGATCTCCGGATGCTCGGGCGGCGGCAAGTCCACGCTCGTCGGCGAGCTTCGCCGACGCGGGCACTCGGCCGTAGACGAACCGGGTCGACGGATCGTGAAGGAAGAGCTGAAAAGTGACGGCTCGGCGCTCCCCTGGGTCGTCCTGAGTAGCTGGGCGGCGACCGCCTAGGACGCCTCGCGCGAGGCCTTCGGGCGTCGCGTCGCATCGGCGCCCTTTTGAGCAGCCCGGATCGCGAGCCACACGCGTTCCGGCGTCGCCGGCATGTCGATGTGAGCCACACCGAGCGGGGCCAGCGCGTCGAGGATCGCGTGGATCACGGCGCCCGGCGCGCCGATTGTGGCGCCCTCGCCCGCGCCCTTGACGCCGAGCGGATTCGTCGGGCTCGGCACGTCGCGGCTGGTGACCGAGATCGACGGCAGATCGTCGGCGCGCGGGATGGCGTAGTCGAGAAAAGAGCCCGAGAGGAGCTGGCCGTTCGCCGGATCGTAGACGCAGCGCTCCGTCAGCGCCTGGCCGATCCCCTGCGCCGCCGCGCCGTGCATCTGGCCGTGCACGATCATCGGATTCACCGAGCGGCCGGAATCGTCGACGATGGTCAGGGCGACGATCTCGACCGCGCCGGTCTCGGGGTCGACCTCCAGCTCGCACACCTCGCAGCCGTTGGCGAACGCGAACGCCGGGTTCTCGTGCATCTTCGCG
>QHTE01000072.1 GCA_003220685.1 Candidatus Rokuibacteriota bacterium | reverse complement strand
GCGCCACCGTCCACTGGGAGACGGTGCTCGGCTACCTCAACGCCACGCCGTTCGGCACCGTCGACCCGCTGTTCGGCTACGACCTGAGCTTCTTCGTCTTCGTCTTGCCGCTGTGGCGGCTCGTGCACGGCTGGGCGCTCACGCTCGGCATCGCGACGATCGTCCTGACCCTGGCCGTCTACGTGCTCCAGCGGAGCCTCGTGCTGACGAGCCGGGGCCCGCGGCTGGCGGCCGGCGCCCGCTCGCACCTGCTCGTCCTCGGCACCGTGGCGCTCGGGCTCAAGGCCATCGGGTTCTGGCTCGACCGGTTCGAGCTGGTCTTCTCGCCCCGCGGCATCGTGTTCGGCGCGGCCTACACCGACATCTACGCGTCGCTGCCCGTGCTCGGCGCGCTCGCGGTCTTCGCGGCGCTGTGCGCCGTCGCGTGCCTCGCCCAGATCGCGCGGTCGGGACTGCGCCTGGTCGCCGGCGGCCTGATCGCGCTGGCGCTGGTCTGGGTGGTCGGCCTGGGCATCTATCCGGCGCTCCTGCAGCGCCTCCGCGTCACGCCCAACGAGCTTGCGGCCGAGCGGCCCTTCATCGGCCACAACATCCGGATGACCCGCCAGGCGTACGGCCTGGACCGGATCGTCGAGCGCGAGTTCCCGGCCGACGAGGCGCTCGACGCGCGCGCGCTCGAGCGCAACGCCGCCACCGTCAAGAACATCCGGTTGTGGGACTACCGCCCCTTGCTCCGCACGTTCGCGCAGCTCCAGGAGATCCGGACCTACTACAAGTTCGTCGACGTGGACAACGACCGCTACGTCGTGAACGGCGAGTACCGGCAGCTCATGCTGTCGCCCCGCGAGCTCTCGTACCAGCACCTCCAGTCGCGGATCTGGATCAACGAGCACCTGACCTTCACGCACGGCTACGGCGCGGTGGTCGGGCCGGTCAACCGCATCACCGCCGAGGGATTGCCCGAGTTCCTCGTCAAGGACATCCCGCCGCAGTCGTCGGGCGGCTTTCCGAAGATCACGCGGCCCCAGATCTACTACGGGGAGGTGTCGAACGAGTACGTCCTGGTCAAGACCAAGTCCCAGGAGCTCGACTACCCCTCGGGCGACCAGAACGTCTACACGAGCTACTCCGGCCTGGGCGGCATCCCGCTCTCGTCGTTCTTCCGCAAGGTCGCGTTCGCGATGCGGTTCGGCGAGATCAAGATCCTGCTGTCCAACGACCTCACCGAGCAGAGCCGCATCATGATGTACCGCACGGTGGGCCAGCGCGTGCGGCAGATCGCGCCGTTTTTCCGCTTCGACCGCGACCCGTACATGGTCATCAACGACGACGGGCGCCTGGTCTGGATGCTCGACGGCTACACGACGACCGACCGCTATCCGTACTCGGATCCCGTGCCCGGCGTCGGCAACTACATCCGGAACTCGGTGAAGGTGACGATGGACGCCTACGACGGCACGGTGACGTTCTATCGAGCCGACGACACGGACCCGATTGTGCGCGCCTACGGCCGCGCATTCTCCGGCCTCCTCAAGCCGCTCGACCAGATGCCGGAGGCGCTCCGCCGCCATATCCGCTATCCCGAGGATTTCTTCGCGATCCAGGCGCGGAAGTACGCGACGTACCACATGCTCGATCCCCAGGTGTTCTACAACAAGGAAGACCTCTGGGCGGTGCCGCGGCGGGCCATCGAAGGGCGCGACCGCGACATGGAGCCCTACTACACGATCATGCGGCTGCCGGGCGAGCAGAAGGAGGAGTTCATCCTGCTCACGCTGTTCAACCCTGCGCGCCGCGACAACATGATCGCCTGGATGGCCGCGCGCTCCGACCCGCCGAACTACGGCCGGCTGATCGTCTTCAACTTCCCCAAGCAGAAGCTCGTGTACGGGCCGCGGCAGATCGACGCGCGGATCGACCAGGATCCCGTCATCTCGCAGCAGCTCGCTCTCTGGAACCAGCGCGGCTCGACGGTCATCCGCGGCTCCTTGCTGGCGATCCCGATCGACCAGTCGCTCATCTACGTCCAGCCGCTCTACCTCGCGGCCTCCGAGCAAGGAGCGCTCCCCGAGCTCCGCCGGGTGATCGTCGCGTACGGGAACCAGATCGCGATGGAGCCGACGCTCGAACAGTCCCTCTCGCGCATCTTCGGCGGGCGTCTGGCCGTCACGGCCGCCGCCGCGGCGCCTCCGTCCGACGCGCCGCCAGACGGCACGGTCGGCGCCCGCCAGCTCGGCCAGCGGGCCTGGGAGATCTGGAACCGGGCGCAGGACGCGCTGCGGCGGGGCGACTGGGCGGCCTACGGCGCCGAGCAGAGACGCCTGGAGGAGACACTGCGCGCGCTGACCCAGTCGAAGTAATGGCAGTGCGCGTGCTCGTGACCACGGCCTTCGACGAGGCCCAGCTCGACCGGCTGCGAGAGGTCTCGCCGAGGCTGACCGTGTCGCGCGCCGATCCCGAGACCGCCGACTACTCGAGCGCGGAGATCCTCTACGGCGGGACCCTCCCGCCCGATCGCTCGCGCGCGCCGCGACTGAAGTGGGTCCAGGTGCACATGGCGGGCGTCAACGGGCTGTACGAGCACCCGCTCTACGCCGACGGCGCGCTCGCGCTCACGACCGCAAGCGGCGTGCACGCGGCGACCGTCGCCGAGTACGCGATCACGGCCCTCCTGGCGCTGGCGCACCGCGTGCCGCGCATGGTCGAGTGGCAGGGCCGGGGCGTCTGGCCGCCCGACGAGCGGCGCTGGCCGCTGTTCGTGCCGACCGCGGTGCGCGGGGCGACCCTCGGCGTCATCGGCTACGGCAGCATCGGCCGCGAGCTCGCCCGCATCGCCAAGACCGCGTTCGCGATGCGGGTGCTGGCGTGCAAGCGGGACCCGGCGCGCCGCGAGGATCGCGGATACTGCCCGGCCGGCACGGGGGACCCCGAGGGCCGCTTGCCCGACGCGTGGTTCTCGCCGCGAGAGCTGACCGACCTGCTCGCCGGCTCGGACGTCGTCGTGATGTGCGCGCCGTTGACACGCGAGACCCGGCACATGATCGGTGCGCGCGAGCTCGGCGCGATGAAGCGGACGACCTACTTCATCAACGTGGGACGCGGCGCCAGCGTCGACGAGCAGGCGCTCGCGCGCGCGCTCGCCGAGCAGCGCATCGCCGGCGCGGCGGTCGACGTCTTCGCCCAGGAGCCGCCGCCGGGCGGCCATCCGCTGTACGGCGTCCCGAACGTCATCCTGTCGCCCCACGTCTCCGGCTTCGTCGCGAGCTACGACGACGATTGCTGCACCCTGTTCGCGGAGAATTTGCGGCGCTACCTGGACGGGGTATCGCTCCTGAACCTGGTCGACCGCGCGAAGGGGTACTGACTGGCCTGGTCCGCGGTTGACACTCGCCGCGGCTGCGGCATCCTCAAAGGTATGACGACGGTCGCGCTCATGGCGAATTCGCTCCACTATCCAGAGGGCGGCGGTCATCGCTGGGTGTACCTGAACTGGGCTCTCGGGTTTCGATCGATCGGATGTGACGTTCTCTGGGTCGAGTGGGCGGATCCCCGGCGTCTGCGCGGCGACTTCGGGAAGCACATCGCCGCGCTCGAGGCGCATCTGAAGCCGTACGGGCTCGCCGATCGGGTGGCGCTACTAGGCGGGCCGCTCGCGGACACCCCCGCTGGCGTAGGCTCCGCAAGCATGGACGGCGAGAGTCTAGCCGCCCACGCCGACGTACTCGTCAATTTCGTGTACGAGCTGCCGGCAAACTTGATCCGGCGCTTTCGGCGCTCGGCGCTCGTCGACATCGACCCGGGGCTGCTCCAGACATGGATGGCCCAGGGGTATCTGGCCGTGACGCCGCACGATCTGCACTTCACCATTGGCGAGACGGTGGGAACCCCGCTGGCGCTCTTCCCGGATGCTGGTCTCCGCTGGATATACACACCCGCGTGCGTGTCGCTCGACGCCTGGCCGGCCGACGGCGCCGTGGCGGGCGCGCCATTCACGACGGTCACACACTGGTTCAGCGGAGAATGGGTGAACGACCGTACCGGCTGGTACCTCAATGACAAGCGCACCGGATTCCAGCCGTTCCTCGATCTCCCCGCGCACGTCTCCCAGCGGCTCGAGCTCGCCCTCCACGGCAACACGCCCGACGACGCAACGGAGCTCGAGGCCCTAGGCTGGCGTGTCCGGAAGTCCTTCGACGTGGCCTCGACGCCCTGGGACTACCAGTCGTTCATTCGCGCGTCGCGGGGCGAATTCAGCTGCGTCAAGCCCTCGTACCTTCGGCTCCAGAGTGCCTGGATCAGTGACCGGACGCTGTGCTATCTGGCCAGTGGCCGGCCCGCCATCGTCCAGCACACGGGTCCCAGCCGCATTCTCCCCGAGAATCGGGGCCTCCTCCGCTTCACGGATCTGGAGACGGCGGCTCGATACCTCAAGGAAGCCGACGACAATTACGACGAACACCGGCGGGCCGCGAGGATGCTCGTCGAAGAGCACTTCGACGCCCGGCACGTCGCGCGTCGTCTACTCGAGCACGCGCTCGCGTGAGCAAGCTACGGATCGTCGTGACCGGACTCGCCATCACGTATCCGCTTGGCGGCGTGTTCTGGGACTACATCCAGTACTTTCTCGGCTTCGCCCGGTTGGGACACGACGTTCTCTATCTCGAGGACACGGAGCAGTGGTGCTACGATCCGAGCGCGCGAACGTTCATCGAGAGCGGTGACGCCAATGCCGCGCTCTTCGCGACATGGCTCAAGGCCATCGATCCGGCACTCGCGGAGCACTGGGCCTTCCGCGACGCGGCGGGCACGCTGTACGGGCGCAGCTGGCCGGATGTGGTGGCCTTCTGTGCGAGTGCGGACCTCTTCGTCCACATCTCGTTCTCCTGCTGCCTCCGTGACGAGTACGTCAGAGCTCCACGCCTGGTCTTCGTCGACAGTGACCCGATGTTCACGCAGTCGTTCTACCCGCACCGCGGCGGGGGTACTCCCGACGAGCGGGCGAGCTGGCATAGCAGGACCTTGCGGCGGCACCACGTGTTCTTCACCTTCGGCGAGAACTTCGGAGCTCCCGAGTGTCGCATTCCACAGGACATCTCCTGGATCACCACCCGCCAGCCCATCGTGCTGGACTGCTTCGCGCGTCACGCGGTGCCCGTCAGTGCGCGACGGCGTACGTTGACGACCGTCACGTCGTGGGAGAAGGACCACCATGGGCCCGTGGTCGGTGGTATCGCCTATGGCGGCAAGAGGGACGAATTCGAGCGTTTCATCACGCTCCCCGCCCGCAGCCGACTGCCGCTCGAGATCGCCCTCAGCGGTCCCGGCCCGATCGAACGCCTCCAAAGGCACGGCTGGAGCGTCGTCGACGCGTACGCAGTGTCGAGCGACCCGTGGACCTATCGAGCGTATCTGGCGAGCTCGTTCGGAGAGTGGAGCGTGGCGAAGAACCCGTACGTCGCGGGACGCACGGGTTGGTTTTCGTGCCGGACCGCATGCTATCTGGCCCTGGGCGTCCCCGCCGTCGTCCAGGATACGGGATTCGTACGGCATATTCCGACTGGGCTCGGCGTGCTGGCATTCCGCACCGTCGACGAGGCGGCGGAGGCGATCACGCGGGTGGCCACGGAACCTGAGCGGCATGCCGCAGCGGCCCTCACGCTCGCCCGCGACTATTTCGACTCGCGAACGGTCCTGACACGACTCATCGATCGCGCGCTTGCGGCGGAGCCGGCCGCTCTCTAACCTCGAGGAGGTCAGCGCGTTTTCTGGAAGACTCGATGGCCCCAGAGCCACTCGTCCCGCCATACCTCGACGAAACCGAGCGCCGCGAAGCGAGCGAGCGTGGGCTCGAAGTCGAGGACGATGTGCTGGGGCCGCTCGTCATCGGGCTCGGCGGCGAAACGACCGAAGACATACCCCCCGCTCTTCAAGGAGGCCGACAGCTGGTCGACGGTCGCCACGGGGTCGGTCAGATGCTCGAAGACGTCCATGGCCGTGATCAGGTCGTACGTCTCGTCCGGGAGCTTCGAGGTCTTGAGGTCGATGAAGGTCGCCGGCAACCCGCGTCGGGCGAAACGCCACCGGGCAAATCGGAGGAGCGTCGAACTGATGTCCGCGAGGCTGGCGGTCAGCCCGTGTCGAGCGAACAGGATCGCGCCGGAACCAACGCCCGAGCCGAAGTCCAGGTAGCGACGGCACTCGCGCCGGCGCGCGAAGTCCAGCGCCACGACATAGGCGAGCGGAGACACATCGAAGCACAGCGTGTGCCACCACATCAGATCGAAGATGTGTCCCTCGTTCTCATCGTAGAACCGCTCGATGGCGCGAAGGTCGTTCCCTCCGCCGCGATGCCAGTCCGCCTTGAGTCGCCCGGTGGCCTCTGTGCAGCGCCGCTCGAGCTCCGCTCGATCGGTACCGCTGAAGTACGCGGCGAGCTCGTCTAGGACGTCGTGCTCCGGGGAGCCCTGCCGGTCGAGGTGCAGGGCACGATGCCAGACCGCGCGGTGCTCGTCGAGGAGGCGCTCCTGCTGGCGGGTGGCGTCGTCGACGGTGACCTGCTCGTGCTTCACGCTCGTCCACATTTCCTTGAGACGATCGGGCAGCAGCGGTGCCATCGGGTGACCTCCGAGGTGATCGCCTTGCTCGAAGCCGATCGACACGACTCAGCTCCGCCTCGCCGGTGTCATGCCGAACTGCAGCGAGTAGAGTCGCGCGTACGTCGCGCTCCGGGCCAGCAGCTCAGCGTGTGTCCCTGTCTCCACCAGCGCGCCGTCGCTCAGCACCGCGATGCGGTCGGCACCGCGGATGGTGGACAAGCGGTGCGCGATGATCATGGTCGTACGGTGCTTCATGAGTCGCTCGAGAACGTCCACCAGCGCGCGCTCCGTCTCGGCGTCGAGCGCGCTGGTGGGCTCGTCGAGCACGAGCACCGGCGCGTCCTTCACGAATGCGCGCGCGATGGCCAGGCGTTGCCGCTGGCCCCCGGAGAGCGTCGCGCCGCGCTCGCCGATCCGCGTGTCGTAACCCTGGGGCAGCGCCGTGACGAATTCGTGCGCGCCCGCCGCCCGCGCCGCTGCCTCGATCTCCTCCCGGCTCGCCTCGGGGCGACCGTAGGCGATGTTCTCGCGGATGCTGGCGGCGAAGAGCACCGGCTCCTGGAGCACCACGGCGACCTGCTCGCGGAGCGAGCGCAGCGTCAACCGTCTCACGTCTTGCCCGTCGAGCAGGATGCGGCCCGCCGTGGGGTCGTAGAAGCGCAAGAGCAGGCTGGCGAGGGTGCTCTTGCCCGCTCCGGAGCCGCCGACGAGAGCGAGGGCCTGGCCCGGACGGATCGCCAGCGACACATCGCGCAGTACCGGCTCGCCCCCGCGGTACGCAAACCAGACGCGTTCGAGGACGATCTGGCCGGCGGCTCGTCGGGGCAACGCGACGGCGTCAGGTGCGTCGGCGATGTCGGGGGTGGCGTCGAGCACGGCGAAGACGCGGCGCGAGCCCGCCATGCCGCCCTGGACCGCGACCGCGATGGAGGCCAACGTCTCCAGCGGCTTGTAGAGCATCACGACGTAGCCGACGAGGAGGACGACGTCGCCTGCGGTGAGCCGGCCGTCGAGGGCCCGGCGGGTGGCGATCCACACGACGGCCGCCGTGCCCACGGCCATGAGCAGGCCCACGACGGCCTGCGATGCCGTCTGGAGCACGGTGAGCCGCAAGCTCGCGCGCAAGCTCTGCCGGGCCTGGTGCTGGAAGCGCGCGTGCTCGTACGCCTCTCGCCCGAAGGCCTGGACGGCGCGGATGCTCGAGAGCGTCTCCTGGACGCGGGTGCTGACGTCGCTCTCGCGCGCGCGCAACTCCAGGGAATGCGCGGTGAGCGGGCGGTCGAGGCGACGGATGAGCAGGAAGAGCGGAACCGCCACGGCGGCCGCGGCCATCGTGAGCGCCCAGTCCCGCGTCAGCATGACGGCGCCGATTCCCGCGAGTGTCAGCGAGGCGCTGAGGGCCGGAATGATGGCTGAGTTGACGAGAGCCTGGGGCGCGTAGCTGTCCCACGTGACGCGATAGAGTGAATCACCCACGGAGGTGGTGTCGTGAAAGGCGAGTGAGAGCTTCTGGACGTGCTCGAAGAGAATACAGCGGAGCTTGAACACGAGTCGGAGTCCCAGGCCCACGAGGAGATTTGTGCTGAGCGTCGTGAGCGCGCCCACGACCAGCTGCAGGAGCACGATGGCGAAACAGAGAATGGCGAGAAGCGTCACCGGTGGCTGGGAGGCGAGGGGACCCGGTGCCGGGATAGGGCCGAGAACGGAGTCCACGACGAGCTTCAGCGGCCACGGTTGGAGCAGGCCGAGGGCCGTGGCCGCCAGGAATAGAAGCGCACCCGGAAGCATCCGGCGCCCTTCGCCGGGCAGAGTGAAGCGAAGCAGACGGACCGCAAGGGCGATGGTGGACAGCTGGTCGACATCGGCGGCCGAACGCCCCCCGTTTTCTCCGAGCGTTCGTGGCGCCGCGACTCCGCTGGCGCGTCCGTCTCCCGTCATGGGGCGGTTACGGGCCCCCAGCGCCGCCGGTTCTGGGGTTCGTCGGGGGCGGGAAGTGTGCCCGGAGGAGAGAAGGACTCGGCTGGGTGACGCAGGTCACTTCGTCGCTGCCGGATGGTCCTGAATGCCGGGCGCGTGGTGCAGCCGAGCGCGCCGCGCCACGGTCCGCAGCACGTCGTGGAGCATCCGGCCGAGGCTCAGGCCCTCCCGGACGAGCGCGACGCTCATGATCAGGGCCGCGCCGGTGAGGATCAGCGGCAGCGGGCCGATCTTGAGACCGAGCAGCGCCAGGACGATCACGCCCAGGGTGCCGAGACTCGCCAGCCGCGAGCTCCGGAGCTCGCACTTGAAGCGGAGCACGCGACGCTCGCCGCCGTGGTTCTCGGTGGCGACCCTGATCCGCGCCCGCGACCAGAGGCCGCCGTGGATCTCGAGGTCCCAGTCGCTCCAGCCCTGGTCCACGAGCACCAGATACTTGCGCGCGACCACGGCCTCTCGCAGCCTGTGCAGGATCGCTTCCTTCTCGAGCCCGTTCTCGCTCCAGAACGAGAGCGAGAAGCCGCGATCGCGCCACGACAGCGGCAGGGTCGACGCCCGAGGCCCTCGGGGCGGCTCGGCGGCCGAGAGGCCGCGGGCCCACCCGCGGTAGCGCTCGACGCACCGGAGCAGCGGGCCGAGGTACGTCAGCAGCGCGATCAGCAGCCGCCCGCGAATCTCGTCGGCGGGGGCGTCGACGCGTGCGCGCAGCGCGGCCGTCAGACACGCGCCCCACGTCAGCATGAGCGGGACCAGGCCCAGCGAGGCCAGGGCCCAGCTGCGGCTCGCCAGCGCCAGCAGGACGAGCGCCGCGGCGGTCACGTTCCACTCGAACGTGAACGGCAGCTGGGCGAGGACGCTCTGGGGCGGCTGATACAAGGTCTGGAAGAGACCGCGGCCGAACACGCCGCCGTAGATCACCGGCCGCCGCCACGAGAAGAGCGACGAGATGCCGCCGTAGATCCGGCCGCGCCATCTGGAGTAGAGCAGCGCGTTGAAGCGATGGGGGTGGCGGAAGTACAGGAGCGCCTCGGCCTTGCCGTAGCCGCGCTGCTGCCCGATGTAGGCCTGGACGGTGTTGCGGCGGAAGTGCCACACCATCGCCGCCGGGCTGAAGCCGATGCGGTGGCCCCGCTCCTGGATGCGCCAGCACAGATCGACGTCGTCGCCGGCGGACCGGAAGATCGGATCGAAGCCGTTGATCTCCTCGAGCACCTCGCGGCGGAACGCCATGTTGCAGCCCGGAATGTGCTCGGCCTCTTCGTCGTCGAGCAGCACGTGCAGCGGTCCGCCGGGCGAGGCCGCCACGCAGGAGGCGACGAACGAATCCTCCGGAGGCGGCAGATTGGGCCCGCCGACCGCCGGCAGCCCCGACGAGATGAAGGTCGCCGCGAGATAGTAGAGCCAGTCGGGATCGGCGACGCAGTCGGAGTCGGTGAACGCCACGATCTCGCCCCGGGCGCTCGCGATCCCGACGTTGCGCGCCGCGCTCAGCCCGCGGTTCTCCTGGTGGATGACGCGCACGCCCTCGTAGCTGTCGGCGATCTGCCCGGTTCGATCCCGGGAGCCGTCGTTCACGACGACGATCTCGTACGCGGGGTAGCGCAGACCCTGCAGCGACGCGAGGCAGGCGTCCATCGTGCTCTCGGCGTTATACGCGCACACGACGACGGAGATTTTTGGATACTCGGGCAAGGTCGGCAGCTCGTCGGCGGCGTACCAGCGCCGGACCGCGTCGAACGCGGGCTTCGGCCGCCGCTCCCGGTCGACCAGGCCGAACGCCCAGTCCTGGATCTCGTAACCACCGGTGAACCACTCGTCCGTGAACGAGAACGCGAAGGTTCCGGCCGCGCCCATCGTGAGCGCCGTCCGCACCTGCCAGGACAGCGTGGAGGCCTGCTGCTCGAGCCCCTCGCGGCCGGAGTCCATGCCGAACTCCGTCAGCACGAGCGGGCGGTCGCCGGCCAGCGTGTGCAGCCGATAGAGATAGCGCGCGAAGTCCGCCTCGCGATGCAGATAGACGTTGAACGCGAGGAAGTCGGTGAAGTCGGTCTCGAGGTATTCGGTGGACGGGAAGTTCGCGTAGCCGACCAGCCGCTCGGGATCGCGGCTCTTGACGACCTCCACCAGCTCGCCCAGGAACGCGGCGACGCGCTTGGGCCCGTACCAGCGCACGATGTCGGAGGGGATCTCGTTGCCGACCAAGAGCGCCGCCACGGCCGGGTGCGCCTCGCACGCCTCGGCCGCTCGCGCGATCGTGTCGCGGATGTCCCGCGTCAGCTTTTTCGAGTCGAGGAAGCACACGTGCTCGGCCCAGGGGACGCCGACGATCACGCGGAGCCCGCGCTCTGCCGCCAGATCGAGCAGCCAGCGTGGTGGGACGGTGAACGTCTTCAGGGCGTTTGCGCCGAGCTCGCTCATGAGACCCAGGTCGGTCTCGACGATCCTTGGGTCGGGGAACTGATCGCCGGAGCCGGCGGGGGCGAAGGGACCGTAGGTGATGCCCTTGAGCAAAACCTTCTCGGACCCGGCAAAGAAGAACTTGCCGCGCGCCTCGAGGCGCTCGCTGCTCAGCGAGCGCCCTTCGAGCCCGCCGGACGGCGGGAATGCAACCGCTCGAGCCTGCACCGAACCAGCCTCCTTTGAAGAGCCGAACCGAATCCGGGCCGCCTCACATCGCAACTCGTATGCCAGACGCCTGACAGCCGCCAAGTCTTCGATTGTGCGGACCTACGGTCAGGAGTGTTGCGTCCTGTCAGGACCCGAAGCTGACAGTTGCGTAACAGTTACACGTAAGAGAGACGGTCCGGCCGGCGCGGTATTCAGGCGCTCCGAAGTGGAGGACGGGGAGCGGGGATCGGTACCTGACGGTCCCACATCGATCGGATGAGCCGCCGTTTCTCGCTTTCGAGATTCTCGATCGCCTCGACGGCCGACTCCGCCTCGGCGAAGCATCCGGGTAATTCCGGATACTCCGCGCGGCGGAGCCAGCGACCGCCGCGCTCGACCGACTCGACCACGAGCAGGTACGGCACGGCCTCGTAGTAGGCGAGGTCGCGCACGCGCTCGCTCTCGGGCTCGGCGTGGCTCACTGGCCGAACCGCACCCAGGCGATCGGCACGCCCGCGTCCGACTGGCGGGCCTTCTCGGTCGCCGAGATCCAGCTATCGCCTTCGGGCAGGAGCACGGACGCCGGCCGCACCCGGCACATCGATCCGTCGTCGACGTTGGCGGGCACCACGCCGTGCGCGCGGAGCGCTCGGGCGGCTTCGATCAGCCGGCGCCGAACGAAGATGACCATCGCGTCGGTCGTGCCCAGGTGCTCCTGGGTGCGATCGTAGATCGGTCCCATCGTCTCGGTCATCGCCCGGTCTTGCAGGTTGACCAGGAACGGGATCCCGATCATGAGCTCGTTCTTCGCGAGCCGACGGTCGAGCAGGTAGTCGTTGTGGATGTTCGCCTTCGTGTAGTAGCGCGTGTAGGGCTCGCTCGTCGCCTCGACGTAGCCGCCCCAGCCGGCGAACGGGTTGCGCGTCTGCTCGCGCTCCTGATCGGTCACCGGCCGGTCCAGCCGGCCGCGCATCATGATCTGGAGGTTGTAGTTGTCGTCGAGCGGCACCCACGCGCGCGCCGAGACGAGATTGGGATCGCTGGCGGCGATCATCGAGAAGAACGGCAGGATGAACTGCGTGATGCGGTGCCAGTAGAGGCCGTCGACGTCCCATCGGCGCCGGGCCGAGTAGCAGGCGCCGTAGTCCGTCGTCAGGACCTCGAGGCGCGGCCGCTTGTCCTGGTGGAACGTGCCGCGCTGCTTCACGTCCGGCCGGAGCTTGGCGTGGACGTAGTCGATGTGCGAGGAGTCGATGTCGCCCTCGAGCGCCTGGACCCAGTTGCACTCCTCCAGCATCAGCAGCGGCGGATAGACGTGGTCGGCCGGCAGGGTGTTGACCTCGAACGCGGGGAACGCCGGCGCCTGGGCGCGCGGGCCCATGTACGTCCACAAGACACCGTTGACGTCGCGGCACGGATAGGCGCGGGCGCGCACCTTGTCCCTGAAGGTGCTCTCGGCGGGCTCGTTCGGCATGTCGACGCACCGGCCGGACACGTCGAACTTCCAGCCGTGATAGACGCAGCGGATCCCGCATTCCTCGTTGCGGCCCAAGAAGAGCGAGGCGCCGCGATGCGGACAGTTCGCGGCCATCAGTCCCACGTCGCCGCGCGTGTCGCGGAAGGCCACGAGGTCCTCGCCGAGCAGCCGGACCTTCTTCGGCGGGCAATCGGGCTCGGGCAGCTCTGCGGAGGGCAGGAACGGCAGCCAGTACTGGCGGAGCAGGTCGCCCATCTCCGTGCCGCCGCCGACGCGGCAGAGCAGCTCGTTATCTTCTCTCGAGAGCATGGATTTTCTCCGTATGTCTATAAGTGCTTGCCGTTCTCCACGGTCGCGCGCTCGATCGCCAGCAGCTTCTCGAGATCGATGACGCCCAGCATGTCCTTCTCGACCGGGCTCCAGTCGGGCTTTCCCCTTGCATTGGCGCCGAACCCGTCGGCGAGCTCCTCGTAGACCTTCTTCCAGGCGGCGTACGCCGCCAGCAGCGGGGTCGAGGGATCGGCGACGATCTTGTAGCCGAGCCCGCCGAGGTCCGCCAGGGTCAGCCCCAGTCCCGCGAGGCCGCCGCGCCCTGCCAGGTACATCAGCGGGCCGCCGAGCCGCTCGGCAATCGTCCGCAGCTGCTCCGGCTTGTGCGCCATCGAGAGCACGAGGAGATCGGCGCCCGCCCGGCGGTACGCCTCGCCGCGGCGGAGCGCGTCGTCCATGGTGCTGGCGCGAATCGCGTTGGTGCGCGCGGCGATCAGGAAATCCGGATTGCGCCGTGCCGCCACGGCCTCTCGCACCTTGGCCGCCATCAGCTCCGTCGGAATCATGTGCTCGATCCCTGCGTGATGGTGGGCGCGCTTGGGGACGAGCTGGTCCTCGATCTCGATCGCCTGGAAGCCTGCCGCCTCGCTCATCCCGATCGTGCGATGCATGTGCATCGGATCGCCGTAGCCGCACGCCCCGTCGAGGATGAGGGGCAGCGTCGACACGGCGCCGATGTCGACGGCGGTCTGGCACATCTCGGTGACGTTCAGGTTCGCCTCGAGCGCGACCTTCTGATAGCCGGTGGAGCCGCCGCCCAGGTAGCCCGCCGGGAATCCCGCCGCCTCGGCCATGCGGGCCATCAAGGGATTCAGGACCAGCGGCGCGGTCACGGGCGTGGGGCGCCTGATCAGCTCACGGAGAGAGGCACGTGTCGCCACGAGACACCTCCTGGCAGGATGATACCTCAGACGCTTCCGCGCATTCGCGGGTCGAGCGCGTCGCGCAGCCCGTCGCCCACGAGATTGAACGCCAGGACGGCCACCATGATCGCGAGGCCCGGCACCGTCGCCACGTGCGGAGCCACCAGCAGGACGTCGCGCCCGGTCGAGACCATCAGCCCCCACGACGCGGTCGGCGGCTGAACGCCGAGGCCGAGGAAGGACAGCGCCGCCTCCAGCAAAATGGCGTTGGCCATGAAGAGGGTCGCGTAGACGACCAGCCCGGGGATGACGTTCGGCAGGATGTGGCGCCTCAAGAGCGCCGGCGTCGCCGCCCCGAGCGCGCGGGCGGCGCCCACGTACTCGGTCTCGCGCAGCGCCAGCACCGAGCCGCGGACCATCCGGGTCACCGTCGGGATGCCCCACACGCCGACCGCGATCGTCGTGTTCAGGGCACCCGTGCCCATCGCCGCGACGATCGCGAGCGCCAGCAGCAGGTAGGGAAAGGCCAGGAGGATCTCGATCCCCCGCATCATCACCGCGTCGAGCCAGCCGCCGGCGAAGCCGGCGATCGTGCCGAGGACGAGCCCGGCGGCCAGCGCGATCAGCACGGATAGGACGCCCACCAGCAGCGCCACCCGCGAGCCGTAGATCACCCGCGAAAGGATGTCGCGACCGAACTCGTCGGCGCCGAGCCAGTACTTGGCGCCGGGCGTGGCCCGCTTCTCGATGAGGCTCTGCCGCGTGGGATCGTACGGCGCGAGCCAGGGTGCCAGCGCAGCGCTCAGCGCGAGCACGAGGATCAGCGCCAGGCCCACCACGGCGAGCCGATTGTGAAGGAAGCGCTTCCAGGCCGTCACGATTCGCCGCGACGTCCTGCGGCTCGCAATCCTGATACTAGACTCGCCTCGGCCGGCGGGGCCCCAGCCCCGCGACGTCCTGCGGCTCGCAAAACCGTCATCCCTGGCGTCCGATCCGCGGATCGAGCAGGCCGTACGAGAGGTCGACCAGGAGGTTGATCACGACGAACGCGAGCGCGAAGACCAGCACGGCGCCCTGCAGCAGGATGTAGTCGCGCGCGAAGATCGCCTTGACCATGAGCCGGCCGAGCCCCGGCCACGCGAAGACCGTCTCGGTGAGCACGGCGCCGCCCATGAGCTGCCCCGACTGCAGCCCGAGCAGGGTGAGGATCGGGATGAACGCGTTGCGCAGCGCGTGCCGGCCGAGCACCCAGAGCTCGCCGACGCCCTTGGCGCGCGCCGTCCGGACGTAGTCCTCGCGCAGCACGTCGAGAACCGCGGCGCGCGTCATGCGGGAGATCATCGCGACCGACGGAAGCGCGAGCGTCACCGCCGGCAAGATCAGATGCGCCAATGAGCCGGCGCCGCCGACCGGAAGCCAGTTGAGCCACAGCGAGAAGACGACGATCAGGACCAGGCCCGTCCAGAAGATCGGCATCGACAGCCCGAAGAGCGAGCCCAGCCGGGCGAGCGCATCGAAGACCGAGTTGGGCCACACCGCCGAGGCGACGCCCGCCAGGATGCCGGCGCCCGCCGCCAGCACGAGCGCCGCGACCGTCAGCTGGAGCGTCGCCGGCCATGTGTCGGCCAGCTCCGAGACCACCGGACGGTTCTGCTGGATCGAGCGGCCGAGGTCGCCGCGCGCGACCCGGCCGACGTATTCGAGGTAGCGGACCAGGAACGGCTTGTCGAGCCCGAGATGGTCGCGGAGCTTGGCGACGGCGTCCTTGGTGGCGTGCTCGCCGAGCATCAAGGTGACCGCGTCGCCCGGCAGGAGATCGACCGTGAGCATGACCACGAACACCACGCCGAGCAGCACGGGCACGGCGAGGAGGAGGCGGCGGACGACGAACGTCAGCATCCGCCGCCTCCGGGGCGCAAGCCTACTTGTCGATCCAGGTCTTCGACAGGGTCAGGTTGTATTCGACCGGGTGGATGTGGAAGCCCTTCACATTCGCCCGCGAGACGATGATCTCCTTGGTCGTGTAGACCGGGATCCACACCATCTCCTTGGCCACGATGTCCTGCACCTCGCCGTAGAGCTTCTCGCGCTCGGTCTGGTTCAGGCTGCGCCGCGCCTGCTCGACGAGCGCGTCCACCCGCGCGTTCGCGTAGCGCGAGGTGTTCCAGCCAGTCGGGGGCGCTTGCTTGCTGTGGAAGAGCGCGTAGAGCGAGTAGTCCGCGTCGGCGTTGGACGTCACCCAGCCGAGCGTGAAGACGTGGTGGTTGAACGTGGCGCCGCGGAGCTGCTGGAACACGGCGGCCCACTCGAGCACCTGCACCTTCGCCTCGACGCCGACCTCCTTGAACATGGCCTGGATCGCCTCGGTGATCTCGCCGTCCTTCGGATAGCGGCCGCGCGCGGCCAGCCAGGAGAGCGACAGGCGCTGGCCGCCCTTGACCATGATCCCGTCGGAGCCCGGCGTCCAGCCGGCCTGGGCCAGGAGCGCCTTGGCCTTCGCGCGATCGAACGGATAGAGGCGGTCGAGATGCATGTCCTTGAAGCCGAACACCCCGGGCGCCAGGACGCCGAGCGCGGGCCCCGCCGAGCCTTCCATGATGTTGTCGAGGATGGCCTTGCGATCGACGGCGTGCAGGAGCGCCTGGCGCACGCGCACGTCGTCGAGCGGCGGCATCCCGGCGTGGAGCCCCACGAAGACGACGCGGATGCCGGTCGTCTCGTGGACCGTGAACTTCGGGTCCTTTCGGAGCGCCGGCAGCTGGGCGGGCGAGGGGAAGAGGACCATGTCGGCGTCGCCGGTCTGGAGCGCGATCATGCGCGCGCCTTCCTCCGGGACGACCTTGAAGACGACGCGGTCGACCAGCGCCCGGTCGCCCCAGTAGTCCGGGTTGCGCTCGATGATCACGTGGGTGTTGGTCTTCCACTCGACGAACTTGAACGGCCCGGTGCCGACCGGTGCCCGGCTGAAGTCGGCGCCCATCTTCTGCACGGCGGTGGGCGAGACCATCCCCATGCAGTACATCGCCAGGGTGCGGAGGATCGGGCCGTAGGGCTCCCTGGTGACGACGTCGACCGTGAGGTCGTCGACCACCTCGGCGCCGTCGAGAGAGCCGGCGAGGCTGGCCCAGCGCGCGGGCGGCGTGCCGCGCAGCGCCCGGTCGAAGGTGAACTTCACCGCGGCCGCGTTGAACGGCGTACCGTCGTGGAACTTCACGCCCGGGCGCAGCTTGAAGCGCACCTTGGTCGGTGACATCACCTCGTACGAGGTCGCCAGCAGCGGCTTGACCTGCATCTTGTCGTCGAGCGTCAGGAGCCCCTCGAGCATGTTGAAGTAGACCCACGCGCCCGGCGCCGTCGTCTCGAGGTTCGGGTCGAGCGAGACGGGGTCCGTCGGCCGGACGATCGTCAGCGTGCCGCCGCGCTTCTGCGCGTCGGCCGCGGGGACGAGCGCCGCCGCAACCGCCAGCACGAGGCACCCGGTCAGGAATCGTGAACGAAGAGTCGGTCGCATGCGCTGGCTCCTTAATTTAGAGGCGCGCCTCGGCCGGGGGGCCCCAGCCCCGCGACGCTGCAGCGCGCACCGCGGATGCGGTCATGACCGCAAGAGATCGTCGGCCGCCGAGGCGGCGGTGTCGAAGGCGTGAACCGCGCGGTTGCGCTCGCGAACCAGCGCCGCGCGCGCGAACTTGAACGCGTCGGTGTCGGGATCGAGCGCCGCCAGCTCGCGCACGCGCTGCAGCCCGGCGAGCGGCGGCAGCGGCAGCGCCAGATCGTGGGTGAACCGGTCGCCGCTCGTGTAGCTGAGCGGGACCAGCACCCGCGAGAGCCGCATGAGCCCGCGGTTGACCGCGTCGAGCCGCGCCGCGGGCGTCGTGGCGTCGACCGCGGCGAGCGCGGCCGCGACCCGGGCGAGCCGATCGTTCAGCGCGCGCGCGGCGGCGACCGCGGGCGTCAGGTCGAATCGGGTGCCGGCGGCCGCCTGCAACGTCTCCAGCTCGGCGAGCAGGCCGCGCGCGGCGCGTCCGTGGTCGAGCGGCAGCACGGGCGCGTTCAGCCAGCGCAGCGCGGAGGCGAGATAGACCTTGGTGTCGAGCACCAGCACGTCGGCGTCGATCTTGTCGATCGTGTCGTCCTTCGTGTGCCACCACCACGGAAACCCGGCGCTGCCGACCAGACGCTCCATGGCGCGCGACAGATCGGTGTCCTGCTTCGGGAGTCCCGAGAGCGACATGAAGGCCGACGGCACTCCGGCGCCCCAGAACGACTGGTCGCCCGCGCGCGAGAAGCGCCGCCCCCGGCTCCGCTGGCCCGTGACGTCGGCCACGACGGTCTCGGCGCAGCGCTGCGCGTCCTCCGTCGCGTGCAGCACGGAATAGTCGGTGGCGCCGCGCGCGCCGGTCGAGTCGACGTTGAGGTGGAGCACGCAGCGCTGGTGCAGCTCGCGCCAGGCATGATCGGCGTACCACGTCGAGCCGGCGTAGCGGCCGTGCGAGTGGCCGGACCAGAACGCGAAACGAATGCCGCGGCGGAGCGAGTCGCGCCGGCTGGCGAGGAGCCGCGCCACCTCGAGCATGGTGGCGTTCGCGGTCCCGTTGTCCATCGCGCCGTAGTGCCACGAATCGACGTGCCCGGAGAAGAGGACGAACCGGTCATCGTGACGCCCGGTCAGCTCGCCGACCAGGTGCGGAATCGGCATCCAGCCCGTGCGCACGCGCGTGGTCATCCGCACCCGCACGGGTCCCCGCGCCAGGAGCGCGCGCAGCCGCTGACCGTCGGCGGCGAGCACCGAGAGGCACGGGACCGCCGGAATGCGCCAGGCCGTGTCCGGCGACGGCGTGCCCCAGATCGTCGTCACGATCATGTTGTGCAGGTGCTCCATGAGGACGAAGATCTGTCCGAGCGTGCCCGCCTGCTGAGCGGCCCAGGCGCGGCCGGGGGCGGAGAGGCCGTTGATGAGCGCGATCTTCCCGGCCGCGCCGGCGCGCGCGAAATCGGCGGGGCGTCCGTCGCCGACGTCCACGAGCTCGCCTTCGAGCGCCTCGACCGATGTCGAGAACGAGTGCGTGAGCCCCTCGATCGCGGTCCCGTCCGGCACGTGGACGCGTCCTTCGAGCGGCAGGCTGATGTAGGCCTCGATCTCGCGCCGCTCGACCTCGACCCCGTAGGACTTCAAGACGCGCTCGATGTAGTCGAAGGCCTGGGCCTCGCCCGGGCTGCCCGACTCGCGCTCGAGCGAGCCGATCGTGCGCACGTGCTCCATGAGCGTCTTGTCCGACACCTGGGCGGCCAGCGCCGGCTCCAGCGGATCGCGATAGTCCCACGCCGCCGTCATGCGCTCCTCCGGCTCGCCGCCACCAGCTCGTCGATGTTGGCCCAGCTCATGACGCGCCGCCCGAGCTCGAGATCCTCGATCATCGCGATGAGCCGCTCGGTGAGCGGCATCGCCAGGCCGAGCGTCCGCGCCTTCGTCACCGTCGCGCCGAGGAGCGCGCCGACCTCGGTCTTGCGCCGGCGCACGACGAGATCGCGCCAGATGCCGGTCTTGGTCTTCGTGTGCTGGCGATAGTGCCGGCCGATGATCGCCATGGCGCGCTGCCGGGCGGCCAGGTCGCCCCGCGCGGCGGCGCGATAGTCAGCGGGCGCGTACTCGTCGAAGGGCTCCAGGCGGATGCCGGCGGCCTCGGCCACGCGCATGTTCTCGACGACGAGCGCGACGAGCATCTGCTGCACCTCGGGCGAGCGCTCGACCACCTCGTACACGTGGGCGTCCACGACGGCGGTGGCGACTAGCAAGGCGCCGTACACGTGCTTGGCCCACGTGTAGCCGAGCACGTTGTCGGTGACTTCGGTCGGCGCCACGACGGCCAGCAGCTTGGCCAGATCCTGGACGCGGTCGCTCAGGCGGCCGTCGAGCTCGCCGAGCACCAGCGCGCCGTGACCGCCGTGCAGAATCCGACCCGGCGCGATCCAGTCCGCGGCCCAGTTGACCAGGCAGCCGACCGTCCGCCCGGCGCCCACCGCTCGCGCGATCAGCTCCTCGTTGAGCCCGTTCTGCAGCGACACGATCGCGCCGTCCGCGGCCAGGCGAGGGGCCAGGACCTCGAGCGCGGCCGGCGTGTCCTGCGACTTGACGGCCAGGAGCACCAGATCGAGCCCCGGGCCGAGCGCGCCCGGCGAGATCCCGCGAACCGGCACGGTGACCGCGCCATCGCGGCTCTCGACGGTGAGACCGTGGGCATTCATCGCCGCGACGTGGTCTTCCGCGCGATCGACGAGCAGGACGTCGTGGCCGGCTCGAGCGAGCGCCGCGCCGGTCACGCCGCCGATCGCGCCGGCGCCGTATACCGTGATCGTCATCGAGTCTCTCCCGAGTGGTGACGAAGCGGTCCGCGCTCCGGGCCGACGGGGTCACCCGCCCGGCCGAGACGCGGCTCTAAATTGCTGTCGAATGATGCTGCGGTCCGGGGGAACTGTCAACGGGACAGCGAGCTCAGGTGCGAGCGCGCAGCAGGAGCGAGACGCCGATGCCCATGAAGATCACGTTGGCCGTCCACGCCGCGATCAGCGGCGGCAAGAGGTCCGCGCGCGCGAACGCCAGCGCCACGTAGTGGACGACCAGGTAGCCGGCCATGATCACGATGGCCAGACCGATCCCGAACAGGCGCCCGCCGCGCGGCGACTGCAGCGCGAACGGGATCGCCACGAGGACCATGACCAGATTCACTAGCGGAAACGAGAGCTTCGAGTAGAGCTCCACGAGATACTTGCGGATCTGGAACCCCGCGGTCTCCAGCTGGGCGATGTAGTCCCTGAGCTCCCAGAAGCTCATCGTGCTCACCGGCTTCTGGATCCGCAGGAAGTCCTCCAGCTCCTCCTTCAGATCCATCGCCGTCCACCCGAACGGGACCGTCTGCACCTTGCCGTCGGCGCCGACCTCGCGGTACGCGCCCTCGCTCAGCTCCCACCCCCCGGTCGTCCAGTGCGCCCGCCGTGCGTCGAGCCGCCCGGTCAGCCGGAACTCCCGATCCAGCTCCAGGATCGTCACCCCGTAGAGGTCGTTCGTCGCGGGGCTCAGGAGCTCGACCCGGTAGAACCGCGTGTCCGCGCTCCGCACCCACAACCGCTGGCGCGACTGCAGGTGCTTGGGCGCCTGCCCGCGGATCTTCACGCGATCCACCTCGTCACCGCGCTCGTTGAGCACCGGCAGGGCCAGCTCCTGGAAGAGCCCCGCGCCGACCGCCACCAGCAGCCCCACGCCGAGTACCGGCGCGCTGACCCGATACAGGCTCACGCCCGCCGCCTTGAGCGCGGTCAGCTCGTGGTAGCGGCTCAAGGTCAAAAAGAGAAAGATCGTCGCTACGAGCATGACGACCGGCAGCCCGTCGTGCAGCGCCGCCGGGAGCCGGTAGGCAAAGTGCTCGAGGATGTACATCAGCGGCGGCTTCACCCGGAGATACTTGTCCAGGGTCTTCACCAGATCGATCACGACGAAGAGCGCCGACGCGACGGCCAGGCCGATCCCCATGAACGCGACGTACTCGCGCACGAGATACCGATCGATGATGTGCGTCGAGTCGCGCGAGCCGGCGGCCTGGTGGGGGCGCGGGCGCCAGGCCGGACGCCCCGGCAGCGCGCGGCGCAGCGCTTCTAGCACGCGCCACAGCGCGGGCATCGCCGGCCACCGCCACTCGCGCGCCGTCGCGATCAGGAGCCCGAGCCCCACGACGCCGAAGACCACGTTCGCCGCCCAGATCGCCACGCCGGCCGGAATGCGCACGCGCAGCGCCGCGCCCTCGAGCGAGGTCATCATCAGGTAATACGTGACGAGGATCGCGAGGCTGCCCACCAGGGCGATGCTCCGGCCCCCACGGTGCGAGCGGATCGCCAGCGGAAACGCGACCAGCCCGAAGACCAGCGCGGCCAGCGGCAAGGCGTAGCGCTTGTGGCGCTCGATCTCGAACGGCGCGCGGCTGTGCGGGTCGTTCCGGTACTCGGCGATCTTCGCCGCGAGATCGCCGAGCGAGAGATCCTTCTCGGGCTTCTCCACCCGCGGCGCGCCCTTGAGCGGAGAATCGACGGACAGGCTCATGTCGTAGATGTCGAAGCGCGTGTAGCGATAGCGCGAGGCGCCGGCAGCGCCGCCGGTCGGGGAGGGGGCGTCCGCCGTGGCGGCCTTCGGCACGTCGACCGGCACGATGTCGGCCTCGTTGACCGCGCCGTTCAGCATGCGCAAGGTGATGCGCCGGTTGGCCTCGTCCGTGAGCAGCCGGCCCTCGCGCGCGGAGATGATTCGCGAGAGGGTCGGGTCGCGCTCGTCCGACAGCAGGATCCCCCGCAGCGCCACCTGCGAGGTGCTCACGTCCTCCACGTAGATCGTCAGGTCGCCGAACGTCGAATTGAAGATCCGCTCCTGCAGCCCGCTCGCCGCCCGGGCCTGCACGATCCGGAACAGCTGCCGCTGGAACTCGCCGTTCGCCGCCGGGTTCACGATCAGGGTCAGCCCCGCCGTCACCACGGCGATCAGCAGCGAGGCCGCCAGAACCGGTCGGAACAGCCGGAGCGCGCTCACGCCCGCTGCCTTGCACGCCACGATCTCCAGGTCGCTCGCCAGCCGCCCACCCGCGAGCAGCACCGCGACCAGCAGGGCCATCGGGAGCGTGTGCGCCAGGAACGACGGCAGCATGATCACGAGCAGCTGCATCACCAGATAGAAGGGGACGCCCTTGGTGATCACGAGGTCGGTGAGGTGGTAGATCCGATCGATGACCAGGAAGAACGTCAACAACGCGCAGCTGAACGCGAAGGGGGAGACCAGCTCGCGCGCGATGTACCGATCGAGGACCGGGAACCGCACGAGTCTGTTGTACCATAGGCGGGTGAGCCGGCTAACTCGTGGCAGGACGCGGAAATTGCTCGCCGGACTCGCGATGTTGGGCGCCGCCGTCCTCGTGACCGACCGTCCGGACGCCGCCGGCCCTCTCGATCGTCTCGATCAGTTCCGCACCCTCGCGCGCGCGCGGTCGCTCGGAAACGGCGCGCCCGACGGCTCGGCCGACGCATATCGCGAGATGTACGCGCTCCTCGACGAGGAGATCGTCGAGAGCCTCGGCACCGGCGGCCTCTACGCCTCGACCGGCTTCCTCCAGGATCGACTCGACGCCTTCGGCGAGGCCTGGGGCGCCGCTGCCGTCGACGTCGTCCGCGTCGGCCGGCTCATGGTCGGCGCGTTCCAGATGAGCGACGCGCCTGGGGTCAACTCGGTGCGCGTGTACGGACGACTCGGCGGCGAGGCGGCGCTTCTGACGACCTTGTCTCGCGACGGGCGCCCCGTGGTCTATCCGTGGGCGCCCGCGCCGGGCGGCGCCGCCCAGTTCGTCACCGCCTGGGAGGGCCCGGCCACGGGCCGTGGGATCCGCGCGCTGCGTCTCGACCTCGTGCGCCAGCACGGCGACGACCTCCGCGTCGTGTGGTCCTCGAGCGATCTGTTCCCCGAGGGGCTGATGGCGCGCGCGTACTCGGTGCGCTCCGGCGAGATCCGCGTGCGCTACGAGCCCGACTATCCCGGTCACACCCCCGGATGCGAGGGACAGACCGAAGCCGAGGACGTGTTCCGCGCCGCGCCGGAGAGCGGCACGCTCGTCCGTCGCGCCGGGCGGGAGGTCAACGCCTGGCACCGGGAGCTCAGAGCGACGGTCACCCAGCTCTTCGACGCGCTGGCGTCGGGAGACGAGGCGAGCCTGACGAAGCTCGTGGTCGACGCGCAGGTCCGTCGGCGGCTTCCGTCGACCCTGCGCCCCGATACCGCGTGCGACGCCGCCGACAGCACCACCAATCCGCAGTCGGTCTCGGTCGCGGCGATGGCCGAGCACACGCCGTGGGCGCTGACGTTCCAGCGCGGCGGCGCGCGCTGGCGGCTGGTCGCCGCCGGGCCGGTGCTCCCGTGAGCGCGCCGACGCCGAACGCGCCGACCGGCGACATCCCGGACCGGTACGATCCCGCGGCGGTCGAGGCGCGCTGGTATCCGCTCTGGGAGGCGCGCGGCTACTTCCGCGCGGATCCGGGGGCCAAGGGCAAGCCGTACTCGATCTCGATGCCCCCGCCCAACGTGACGGGGTCGCTCCACTGGGGTCACGCGCTGACCATGACCCTGCAGGACACGCTGACGCGCCTGAAGCGCATGGACGCCTTCAACACGCTCTGGCTCCCCGGAACGGATCACGCCTCGATCGCCGTGCACGTGCTCCTCGAGCGCATGCTCACCGCCGAGGGCAAGACGAAGCAAGACCTCGGCCGCGAGGCATACCTCGCACGGGCCTGGCAGTGGAAGGAAGAGTCCGGAGGCCAGATCGTCCGCCAGCTCCGACGCCTCGGCGCCTCGTGCGACTGGTCGCGCGAGCGCTTCACGATGGACGCGGGCCTCTCGCGCGCGGTGCGGGAAGCGTTCGTGCGGCTCTCGGAAGAAGGGCTGATCTACCGTGACGACCGCATCGTCAACTGGTGCCCGGTCTGTCAGACGGTCCTGTCCGACATCGAGGTGGAGCGCGAGGAGCGCGACGACGAGTTCGTCTACATCAAGTACGGGCCGGTCACCCTGGGCACGGTGCGGCCAGAGACGAAGCTCGGCGACACCGGCCTGGCCGTCCATCCCAAGGACAGGCGCTACCGGCACCTCGTGGGCCAGACGCTCGAGGTGCCGTCGGTGGACGGCACGGTCAGGGTGAAGGTGGTCGCGGACGAGGCCGTCGATCCCAAGTTCGGCACCGGCGTCATCAAGGTGACCCCGGGGCACGATCCGGTCGACTTCGAGATCGGACGGCGGCACAACCTCCCGATCAAGACCGTGATCGGCTTCGACGGCAAGATGACGGCCGAGGCCGGCCGGTACGCCGGCATGGATCGCTTCGAGTGCCGCCGGCGCATCGTCGAGGACATGAAGGCGCTCGGGCTGATCGAGAAGATCGAGCCCTATCGCCACGCCGTCGGCGTCTGCTATCGCAGCAAGACGGTCGTCGAGCCGCTCGTGTCGAAGCAGTGGTGGGTGAACGTCAAGCCCCTGGCCGAGGCGGCGATCATGGCCGTACGCGAGCGACGGATCACGATCTTCCCGCGCAACTGGACGAAGACCTACTACCACTGGATGGAGAACATCCATCCCTGGTGCATCTCGCGCCAGCTCTGGTGGGGTCACCGCATCCCGGCGTGGTACTGCGACGCCGACGGCTCCGTGCACGTATCGAAGGAGGACCTGCACGCGTGCCCGAAATGCGGGGGAGCGTTGCGCCAGGATCCGGACACGCTCGACACGTGGTTCTCGTCCGGCCTCTGGCCGTTCTCGACCCTCGGCTGGCCCGACGACACGGTCGACCTCCGCACGTACTATCCGACCTCCGTGCTCGTCACGGGGCCGGACATCCTGTTCTTCTGGGTCGCGCGCATGGCGATGCTCGGGATCCACTTCATGAAGGACGTGCCGTTCCGCGACGTGTACCTGCACGCGATCGTGCGCGACGCCGAAGGCCAGAAGCTGTCGAAGTCGAAGGGCAACGTCGCCGACCCACTCGTGGTCATGGAGAAGTACGGGACGGACGCGTTCCGTTTCACGCTCGCGGCGCTCGCGCAGGGCCGGGACATCCGGATCTCCGAGGAGCGCATCGAGGGCTACCGGAACTTCGCCAACAAGCTCTGGAACGCCTCGCGGCTCGTCCTGTCGAACCTGAGCGGCTTCGATCCGGCGTTGGCGAAGAAGACGCCTCCGGAGCTCGCCGACGTCTGGATCGAGAGCCGCCTGGCGGCGACCATCGCGGAGGTCCGCACGGCGCTCCGGCGATACCGATTCAGCGACGCGGCCTCGGCACTCTACCAGTTCCTGTGGCACGAGCTCTGCGACTGGTATCTGGAGATCGCCAAGCTGGCCCTCTATCACGCCGAGAATCCGGGCCGGCGCGCGCGCACGCAGGCCACGCTCGTTCGCGTGCTCGAGACCACGCTCCGGCTGCTGCATCCATTCACGCCCTTCATCACCGAGGAGATCTGGCAGCGGCTGCCGCACAAGGGCGACACGATCATGCTCGCCCCGTACCCGCGGCCGACGAAGAAGGACCGCAACGCGCAGGCCGAGCGCCAGATGACGGCGGTCATGGACCTGGTCACCGCCGTGCGCAACATCCGCGGCGAGATGCGGATCGCGCCCGGCGCCACGCTCGCGGCGACGCTCCGGCCGGGAGCCGACGCGGTGGAGCTCTTCACCGCCAACCGCGCCCTGATCGACGCGCTGGGGCGCGTCCGGCTGACCGTCGATCCGCGCGCCACGCGGCCGCGGAGCTCGGCGATAGCCGTCATCGGCGGCTCGGAGCTCTACGTCGAGCTGGCGGGCATCGTGGACCCGGCGACGGAGCGCCAGCGGATCGAGAAGGAGATCGCCAAGGTCGACGAGCGGATCGAGTTCGCCAGCACGAAGCTGGCGAAGCCGGATTTTGCCGAGCGCGCGCCCGCGGAGATCGTCGCGAAGGAGCGGGAGCGCCTCGCCGAGCAGGAAGCCGTGCGCGCCAAGCTCGTCGCGAGCCTCGGCTGGTTCGACGATGCCCGGCAGTAGCGCTCCGGGGGTCATCGTCCGTCTCGGCACCGTCGATTCGACCCAGTCCGTCGCCTTCGCGCTCGCCGAGCGCGGCGCCGCCGACCGCACGGTGGTCGTGGCCGACCAGCAGCTGGCGGGCCGGGGCCGCCGCGGCAGGACCTGGAGCGCTTCCGCCGGGACGAGCCTGCTGGCCTCGATCATCGTCCGGCCGCGCCTTCCGCAGTCGCTGCTCTCCACCTTGTCGCTCACGACCGCGGTCGCCGTCGCCGAGGCGCTGCGCCGCGTCGCTCGCGTGGACGCGCGGCTCAAGTGGCCGAACGACGTCCTCGTCGCGGGCCGGAAGATCGCGGGCATCCTGCTGGAGTCTCGTCGGGGCGGCGCGGACTCGGACAGCTCGGCTCGAACCGGGTCGTCCGTCGTCACGATCGTCGGCGTCGGCATCAACCTCGGTCAGCGCGACTTCCCGCCCGATCTGGCGGCGAGCGCGACCTCGGTCGCGCTCGAGACCGGACGCGCGCCGAGTCGCGAGTCGATGCTCGCGGCACTGCTGGAGGAGTTCGACGCCTGGCGGGCTCGGCTGGAGAGCGAGGGCTTCGGTCCCGTGCGCGAGGCGTGGCGGCGGCTGAGCGACACCATGGGGCGGCGGGTCACTGTCGATAGCGTCACCGGCATCGCGGCCGACCTCGATGCCGACGGCGCACTGCTGATCGACGTCGGCGGCTCCATCAAGCGCGTGCTCGCGGGGGCGGTGAGCTCGGGCGACGCGGTGAGCGCGCCCGTTCCCGCGAGCTGACCCGAGGAGGCCGGTCGATGCTGCTCGTCGCCGACGTCGGCAACACCAACACGAAGATCGGCGTGTTCGACGGCGAGCGTCTGCTCGTCTCGTGGCGTCTCACGAGCCGGCGCGAGCAGACGGCCGACGAGTACGGGCTCTTCATCGAGACACTCCTGCAGTCGCGGGGAATCCGGGCTGCGTCCGTCGACGGCGTGTCGATCTCGAACGTGGTCCCCCCGGTCCAGCAGACGCTCGAGTGGATGTGCGAGAAGTACTTCGACCGGCCGCCGTACTTCGTCGAGCCGGGCGTGAACACGCGGATGCCCCTGTCCGTCGACGCCCCGCGCGAGGTCGGCGCCGACCGCTACGTCGACGCCTTCGCCGCCCTCGCGAAGTACGGCCCGCCGCTGATCGTGATCGACTTCGGCACGGCCACGACGTTCAACTGCGTGAACCGCCGGGGGGAGTTCATCGGGGGCGCCATCGCCCCGGGGATCGTCACCTCGGTGGAGGCCCTGATCAACCGGGCCGCGCGGCTGTCCCGGGTCGAGCTCGTCAGGCCGAAGGAGGCGATCGGACGCAACACGACGACCAATCTTCAGTCAGGCGCCATCTACGGTTATGCCGGTCTGGTCGAGGGTTTGGTCGAACGGATGCAGACCGAGCTGGGGGGAGGGGCCAAGGTGGTCGCCACCGGCGGCAACGCCGGGCTCCTGACCGACGTCGCCAGGTGCATCGAACGGGTGGACGACAACCTCAGGCTCGACGGGCTCAGGATGCTCTACGAAGAGGCCCACCCGGCACCTTCACGGCGTTGACACCGCTCGACCTCGTGGTTATACTCTACGAAATCTAGTAGGTCGGGTCGCGCTATATCACTATATGCAGGACCCAGGGCGCAAACGGGCGGACGGCTCCGAAGGAGGCTAGCCGATGGGGATGTGGGTCGGCCGAGGGCGCAAGGCCAGGGTCGCATACGGGTTCGACGACATCGCGCTCGTGCCCGGGGCGGTCACGATCAACCCGAACGAAGTCGACATCTCCTGGGAGCTCTGCGGCCACCACTTCGACCTGCCGATCATCGCCGCGGCCATGGACGGGGTCGTCGGGCCCCGGCTCGCGATCGAGATGGGGCGCCACGGGGGCCTGGCCGTGCTGAACCTCGAGGGCATCTTCTCCCGCTATGCGAACCCGTCCGAAGTACTCGAACGGATCGTCTCGGCCAGCCAGGAAGAGGCCACCAAGATCATCCAGTCGATCTACGGCGAGCCGATCAAGGAAGAGCTGATCCATCAGCGGATCAGCGAGATCAAGAAGGGCGGAGGGCCGGCCGTCGTCTCCTCGATCCCCCAGCGCGCCGAGCGGTTCGCCCAGATCGCGCAGGAGGCCGGCGCGGACATCTTCGTGGTCCAGTCGACGGTCACCACGGCTCGGCACATCGCCACCGAGTACACGCCGGTCGATCTCCGCAAGCTGAAAAAGCAGCTGGCCATCCCGCTCGTCATCGGCAACGTCGTGACCTACGAGGCCTGCCTCGAGCTGATGGACGTGGGCGCCGACGCGCTTCTGATCGGCGTGGGCCCCGGCGCGGCCTGCACGAGCCGCGAGGTGCTCGGGCTCGGCGTGCCGCAGGTGACCGCCACCGCCGACGCCGCCGCCGCGCGCGACTTCTACTGGAAGCGGAGCGGGCGCTACGTGCCGATCATCACCGACGGCGGCATGACGACGGGCGGCGACGTGTGCAAGGCGTTCGCGTCGGGCGCCGACGCGGTCATGATCGGGTCGGCCTTCGCGCGCGCGATCGAAGCGCCCGGACGCGGCTACCACTGGGGCATGGCGACGCCGCACGCCAACCTGCCGCGCGGCACCCGGATCCGCGTGGGGAGCGCGGGCTCGCTCGAGCAGATCCTCTTCGGGCCGGCGTTCACTGAGGACGGCACGCTCAACCTCGTCGGGGCGATCCGGACGTGCATGGGCTCGGTCGGGGCGCGCACGATCCGCGACCTGCAGCAGACCGAGCTGATCATCGCGCCCACGATCAAGACCGAAGGCAAGGTCTTCCAGCAGGCTCAGAAGCTCGGGCGCCCGCGGTAGCGGGGCGCCGATGTCGGGCGGCGCCGGCAAGATCGCGGTCCTCGATTTCGGCGGTCAGTACACACAGCTGATCGCACGGAGGGTCCGCGAGATGTCCGTCTACTCCGAGATCTTCTCCTGCGCGCATCCGCTCGCTGAGATCCTATCGGCGGGCTACCAGGGCATCATCCTCTCCGGCGGACCGTCGAGCGTCTACGAGGAGGGCGCGCCGCTGCCGCCCGAGGAGCTGTTCGACGCCGGCATTCCGGTCCTGGGAATCTGCTACGGGATGCAGGCGATGGGCTATCTCCTGGGGGGCCACGTGATTCCGGCCGAGCGCCGGGAGTATGGCAAGGCGGAGATCACCTTGCAGGGCGCGAGCCCGCTGTTCCGCGGCGTCGAGCCCGAGCCCACCGGCCGCGTCACGGTCTGGATGAGCCACGGCGACACCGTGCTTCGGCCGCCGAAGGGCTTCGTCCCGCTCGCCAGGACCCCGAACTGCCCGGTCGCGGCGATGGCGGACGAGGACCGCCGGCTCTACGCGGTCCAGTTCCATCCGGAGGTCCTCCACACCCCGCAGGGGCGGACGATCCTCGACAACTTCCTCACCGCGTGCGGGGTGAACCGGACCTGGTCGATGGCCGGCTTCATCGACACGACTGTCGAGGCGATCCGCGCGCAGGTGAATGGACAGCGCGTGCTGTGCGCGCTCTCGGGTGGCGTCGACTCCTCGGTGGTCGCCGTCCTGGTCCACCGCGCGATCGGCGACCAGCTCACGTGCGTCTTCGTCGACAACGGGCTCCTTCGAGCGGGCGAGGCCGAGTCCGTCGTCCACACGTTCCGTGACGCATTCAAGATGAACCTCATCCACGTCGATGCATCCGCTCGATTCCTCGACGCGATCCGCGGCGTGACGGACCCGGAGATCAAGCGCAAGCGGATCGGGGCCGAGTTCATCGCGGTGTTCGAGGACGAGGCCAGAAAGCTCGGCGAGATCCCGTGGCTCGCCCAGGGCACGCTCTATCCCGACGTCATCGAGTCGGTCTCGTTTCGCGGGCCCTCGGCCACGATCAAGACGCACCACAACGTGGGGGGACTCCCGCAGAAGATGCAATTCAAGCTCGTCGAGCCGCTGCGCGAGCTCTTCAAGGACGAGGTCCGCAAGCTCGGCGGGCTCCTCGGGCTTCCTCCCGAGATCGTCTGGCGGCAGCCGTTCCCGGGCCCCGGGCTGGCGATCCGCGTCCTCGGTGAGGTGACGGCGGACCGGCTCGATCTGCTCCGCGAGGCCGACGCCATCGTGCAGCAAGAGGTTCGGAGCGCAGGGCTCGAGCGAGCCTTGTGGCAGGCGTTCGCCGTCCTGCTGCCCATCAGGACCGTCGGCGTCATGGGCGATTACCGGACCTACGCGCACGTGATCGCGGTGCGGGCCGTCACGAGCCAGGACGCGATGACTGCGGACTGGGCGCGGCTGCCCTATGATCTCCTCGGCACGATCAGCACCCGGATCATCAACGAAGTGAAAGGCGTCAACCGGGTCGTCTTCGACATCTCCTCCAAGCCGCCTTCCACGATCGAGTGGGAGTAGCCGGGAGCTTGATGCAGCACAGCGAATTCGTCCACCTCCACGTCCATTCCGAGTACAGCCTGCTCGACGGCGCCGCCCGGCTCGAGAAGCTCGTCGACAAAGCCAGGGAGCTCAAGTTCCCGGCGATCGCGCTGACCGATCATGGCAATCTCTTCGGCGCGATCGACTTCTACCTGGCGGCCCAGAAGGCCGGCGTCAAACCGATTCTCGGCTGCGAGCTCTACGTGGCGCCGGGCGGCCGGAAGGAGCGGGGCTCGCAGGATGGCGGCTACGAGGGCGCCAACCACCTGACGGTCCTCGTCCGCAATCGGGCGGGGTACAAGAACCTCGTCAAGCTGGTGTCCCGGGCGTTCCTCGAGGGCTTCTACTACAAGCCGCGCGTCGATCGCGAGCTGCTGGCCCAGCACGCCGACGGCCTCCTCGTCCTCTCGGGCTGTCTGAACTCCGAGGTCTCACGCATACTCAGCGCCGGCGACGCCGCGAAGGCCCGGGAGACCGCCGGGTGGTACCAGGAGGTCTTCGGCAAGGACCACTACTTCATGGAGGTCCAGGCGCACGGGCTCGAGGAGCAGGAGCGGGTCATGGCCGAAACCCTGCGGATCGCCAAGTCGATCGGCGCTCCGGTCGTCGGCACGAACGACTCGCACTATCTCGAGGGAGGCCACGCCCGCGCCCACGAGGCGCTGCTCTGCATCCAGACCGGCACGAATCTGCAAGACACCGGGCGCTTCCGGTTCTCGACGCAGGAGTTCTACATCAAGTCGGCCGAGGAGATGGCGCGCGTCTTCGCGGAGCTACCCGAGGCCTGCCAGAACACGCTGGCGGTGGCCGAGCGCTGCAACCTCACGCTCGACTTCAACCAGTTCCACCTGCCGCGCTACCTCGTTCCCGACGGGCACACGCTTGACGGCTACCTGCACGAGCTGGCCCACGCGGGGCTCCGGCGGCGCTACGGAGCGACGCCCGGCGACGCCGTCGAGGCGCGGCTGGCCCACGAGCTCGCCGTCATCGAGAAGATGGGCTTCGCGGGCTATTTCCTGGTGGTCTGGGACTTCATCCGCTACGCCCGCGAGCAGGGGATCGCGGTCGGGCCCGGGCGCGGCTCGTCGGCGGGCTCGTTGACGGCCTACTGCCTGGGGATCACGAACATCGATCCGATACGATACGGGCTGCTCTTCGAGCGATTCTTGAACCCCGAGCGGATCTCGATGCCCGACATGGACATCGATTTCTCGGACGACCGCCGGGACGAGGTCATCCGCTACGTCGCCGAGCGCTACGGGCGCGACCGGGTCGCCCACATCATCACGTTCGGGACGCTCGGCGCCAAGGCGGCGATCCGCGACGTTGGGCGCGTGCTCGGCATGCCCTACGGCGACGTCGACCGCATCGCGAAGCTCGTGCCGAACTTCCCGCTGAACATCACGCTCGACGACGCCTATCAGAAGTCGCTGCCGCTGGCCGAGATGGTGCGGGGCCAGGCGAACGTGCGCGAGCTGTGGGAGATCGCCCGCACGCTCGAGGGCTGCACGCGTCACGCCTCGGTGCACGCCTCGGCCGTCGTGATCTCCGACGAACCGCTCGAGGAGCACATCCCGCTCTACAAGGACCCCAAGCGCCCCGAGCTGATTACCGGCTACGCGATGGGACCGATCGAGAAGCTCGGCCTGCTCAAGATGGACTTCCTCGGTCTCCGGACGCTCACCGTGCTGGCCAACACGGTGGCGCTGATCAAGGAATCGCGCGGGCTCGAGCTCGATCTCGACCGGCTGCCGCTCGACGACAAGAAGACGTACGAGATGCTCTCCGAGGCGAAGACGTTCGGCGTGTTCCAGCTCGAGTCGTCGGGCATGCGCGACGCGCTTCGCGGGCTCCGGCCCGGGCAGCTCGAAGACCTGATCGCCATGGTCTCGCTCTACCGGCCCGGCCCGATGGAGCTCATCCCCGACTTCATCCAGCGCAAGCACGGGCGGTCCAAGATCACGTACGAGCACCCGGCCATGGAGAAGTTCACGCGGGAGACGTACGGGATCATGGTCTATCAAGAGCAGATCATGCAGATCGCCTCCGAGATGGCGGGCTTCACGATGGGCGAGGCCGACATCCTGCGCCGGGCCATGGGCAAGAAGGACCGCGAGCTGATGGCCAAGCAGCGCGAGAAGTTCGTCAACGGGTGCCGCGAGCGCAACACCTCCGCCGCGAAGGCCGAGCGCGTCTGGGAGCTGATGGAGAAGTTCGCGGGCTATGGGTTCAACAAATCGCACGGCGCGGCGTACGGGCTCGTCGCCTACCAGACCGCGTACTTCAAGGCGAACTATCCGGTCGAGTTCATGGCCGCCTTGCTGACCTCCGAAATGGGGGACACCGACAAGATCGTGAAGTACATCGAAGAGTGCCGCGCGATGGGTATCCAGGTAGTGCCGCCTGACGTAAACGTATCGGCCGTTCAGTTCTCCGTCGCCGGCGACACGGTTCGCTTCGGCCTGGCCGCGATCAAGAACGTGGGCGAGGCGGCGATGCAGTCGATCCTGAAATCGCGCAGCGCCGAGGGCACGTTCAAGATGCTCGAGGATTTCTGCGCGCGGGTCGATCTCCGGCTCGTCAACCGGCGCGTGGTGGAGAGCCTCATCAAGGCCGGCGCGTTCGACTCGCTCGGCCTCACGCGCGCGCATCTCTTGGCCACCACCGACACGGCGCTCGAGAGCGGCCAGCGCCAGCAGCGCGACCGCGCCGAGGGCCAGGGCTCGTTCTTCGAGATGATGCCGGCCGCGGCGCCGGCCCGGGTGAGCGCGCCCGCCGAGATCATGCCGGAGTGGGATGCCGATCAGCGCTTGGCGTTCGAGAAGGAAGTCCTCGGCTTCTACATCTCGGGACATCCGCTGGCGCGATACCGCGGCGTCGTCGAGCCGCTGGGCGTCACGACGTCCGCCGACCTCGCGGCCAAGGGTCACGGGGCGCGCGTCCTGCTGTTCGGGCACGCGACCGGCCTCAAGGAAACCTCGACGAAGGGCGGCAATCGGATGGCGTTCTTCACGCTCGAGGACATGGAGGGTACCGTCGAGGTCACGGTGTTCCCGGAGCCGTTCAAGTCGGCGGCCACGTGTCTGCGCTCCGGCGAGCGCGAGCCACTGCTGGTCCGCGGCCGAGTCGACGACGGCGACAAGGGGCGAGTCGTTCTCGCCGAAGACGTCCGTGAGTTGGCGCAAGCGCTCGCCGAGTCGGGCGGTCGCCCGCGCAACGGCGGCGGCGCGAGCGAGCCGAACGCCTGCCGCATCCGTGTGACGCCGGGCGAGGACCCGAGCGCCGCGCTCGCGGCCGTGCGTCAGCTCTGCGAGGAGCACCCCGGCCGCGTGCCGGTCTTCCTGCATCTCGTCCTCGAAGGCCAAGAAGTCGTCGTTCGTACGCGCGGCCTCTCGGTGGACGGAAGCCGTGAGCTCGTGGCCGAGGGCGAGAGCCGCCTCGGGCCGGGCTCGGTCAGCGTGGACTATGCCGGACGCGCTTGACTTCGAGCAGCCACTCCTCGACATCGAGACCCGGATCGCGGCGCTCCAGGCCGAGGAGAACGCGCCGAAGGCTCGCGAGGAGATCGCGAAGCTCGAGGAGCGGCTCGCGCGCCTGCGCCAGCGCACCTACGCGAGCCTGACCGCCTGGCAGCGCACGCAGCTCGCGCGACACCCCAAGCGCCCGCACACCCGCGACTTCATCAAGCTCCTCTTCGAGGATTTCGTCGAGCTCCACGGCGATCGCGTCTATGGCGACGACGCGGCCGTCGTCGGCGGCCTGGCGCGGTTCGAAGAGCAGGGGGTCGTCGTCATCGGCCATCAGAAAGGGCGGGACACGCGCGAGAAGATCGCCCGGAATTTCGGCATGCCGCACCCCGAGGGCTACCGGAAGGCGCTGCGCCTCATGCACCTCGCCCAGAAGTTCGCCAAGCCCTTCGTCACGTTCATCGACACGCCCGGGGCCTATCCCGGCCTCGGCGCCGAGGAGCGCGGCCAGGCCGAGGCGATCGCCCGGAACCTCCGTGAGATGGCAGCACTCAGGACGCCCATCCTCTCGATCGTGACCGGCGAGGGCGGCAGTGGCGGCGCGCTCGCGATCGGCATGGGCAACCGGGTACTGATGCTGGAGTACGCGATCTACTCGGTGATCTCGCCGGAAGGGTGCGCGGCCATCTTGTGGGGCGACGCCGCCAAGGCCCCCGAGGCGGCCGAATCGATGCGCATCACCGCGCCCGACCTCCTGCGGCTCGGCGTGATCGACGCGATCGTGCCCGAGCCCGTCGGCGGCGCCCATCGCGACTGGGAAGGCGCGGCGGGACACCTGCGCGAGGCGCTCCGGGAGAACCTCCGCGAGCTGACGCGGCAGTCCGGGGACGATCTCGTCTCCGGGCGCTACGAAAAGTTCAGGCGGATCGGCGCGTTCGAAGAGGGCTCGGTCCCGGCGCGCGGCGCCTAGCGCCGGCGCTCAGCTCGCGCGCCGCAGGAGCGCGGCCGCGACGTCCTCGTCGGTGACCAGCACGTTCATGAAACGCCCGGCGACCGCGCCGCGCACCGCCTCGAGCTTCGCCTTCCCGCCGGCGATCGCCACGACATAGCGGTCGTCCCGCCGCGAGAGCGCCTGCAGCCGCTCGCCCGGCACCGAGAGCACCCGCCGTGTCAACGCGCGCAGCTCTGGGCGGTCCACGATGCGCCCTTCCTCGTCGAACGGCTGATAGTTGATCTCGCCGACCACGCCCAGCTGGCGCAGCCGCTTCACGCTGACGCCGTAGGACTCGGCGAGCGAGCAGAATCCCGGCGTGCCCTCACCGATGAGCCCGATGCCGACCAGGGCGATGTCCACGTCTTGGGCGGCCTCGTAGATGCGCCGGATCGCCGGATCGCGCAGAAGCCGGCGCCGCTCGCGCTCGATCTCCGACAGCGACAGCAGATGCTGCACCGGCAGCGCCCAGGCGTGCACGTGCGGGCGGTACTTCGCGGCCATCATCCCGACGAGCGTGTTCGGGAACAGGTCGACGAGCTCGAGCGTGCTCTCGCCGGACAGCGGATAGAGGGCCAGGTCGCGGAACCGTCGCTCGTGGAGCTGGCGGATCGTCTGGTAGAGCGTGAATCCGCACGAGAGCCCCACCCGCAGCCCGTTGGCGGCGATCTTCTCGAAGTAGGCCGCCGCGGCGGTCCCCAGCTCTTCCTTGACGTCGCCGCGCCCGCCGGCCGCGACGACCACCGCGTCGCGCAGGCCGAAGCGCTCGGCCAGCCCGGCCTCGAGCTGCTCGCGGCGCGGCAGATCGAGCTCGACGCGGACGAGGCCGTCGTCGAACGCGCGCTTGAGCAGGCGCGACACCGTCGCCGCCGACACGCCGAGCGCCCCGGCGATGTCCTTCTGGCTCTTGCTCTGGCGGTAGTAGAGCTCGAGGCAATGGACCGTCTGCCGGAGCTCGCGCGAGGTGAGGGGGGCCGTTTTCACGGAGCCGTCATCCTCCAGAAATAAATTTCATTTCCGTAAATTTCTTGCTTGACGGCCTCAGTGTACCCCGATATCCTCGAATGCAGCATCCAAATCCCCCACCCCTCACGCAAGGAGGCGTGCATGTCTGCGCGGCGCTATGGCCCACAGGATGGCCAGCCCCCTCACAAGATGTCGGACTACCATCAGTCGAAGGACGAGCTCGCCGGGCTGCCAGTGACCGTCGCGGAAAAGATCCCGGTCACGAACACGCCGAACATCTTCTCGTACAGGTCGTACGTCTTCGCGAAGAACCCGGCCCTCGTGCAGCGCTACATCAAGGCCACCAAGGCCGACGTCGGCGGCGTCGGCGGCCACGTCGTGGCGGCCGACGAAGTGAAGTCGATCATCGCGAAGTTCGTCCTCGACAACAACAGCTACCGCGGCGAGCCCATCTTCACCTCGATGATCGTGACCCACACCGGCGACGACTGTGCCGTGACCGGAATCATGGCCGAGACGGTCGACATGTCGGTGGTCGACGAGCTCATGTGGGACGCGCTGCAGGAAGGCGCGACCAAGGCGGCCGAGCTCGGCCTCTACGGCCCCGGCCAGGACCTGGTGGCCGACGCCTTCACCGGCAACCTGCGCGGCGCCGGCCCGGCGACGGTGGCGCTGCCGTTCCCGGTCCGCAAGGACAACGCCTCGCAGACCGTGCTGGTGTCGTTCGCCGACAAGACCGAGCCCATGGCGTTCAACCACTACGCCACCGGCGCCTACATGCTGCCCCGGTTCAACACGGGTCTGGTCATCGCCGCGTCCAAGATGAAGCGCGGCTACATCTTCGAGATCGTCGACCTCGACACGAAGGCGCAGGCGGTCGAGGCGGGGGCCCACCCGCGCGACCAGCGGGCGCTCGACAACAAGATGGAAGAGCTCGCCAAGGGGCTACAAGAAAAGGTGATCACCCTGCGGGCGCCCGAGGACCTCTACGACATCGAAGGGCTGACGCGCGCCTCGCGCTTCGTCATCGCGCGCGTGTGGAGCCGCAACGAGAAGGGCGAGAAGGACCAGCTCGGCTACATCTGCTCGGCCGAACGGCTGCACAACATCAAGACCAAGAAGGGCTTCACCTACGGCGGCAAGGACGATCCGGTGCTCTTGGCCTTCGCGCAGGGCGACTGGCCGGCGCCGGGTGAGATTACGTCCCCCTGGGCCACCGCGCCCATGGTAGCCGGCGACTGCCGCGGCAGCCACAACCTGCACATCCTGCCGATGCCGATCAACTCGCAGACCTCGTACTGGTCCGGTCCGATCCTGTCGGCGATCACGCTCTCGTGCAACATCCACACTGGCCGCATTGGCGCCATCTCCGATCAGTTCGCGCTCGGCACGCCGTGGGACGAGGTGCGACGCACCGCCTCGCAGCTGGCGATCCAGTTCCGCCACGCGCACGGGATCAAGCAGCCGGCCACCCTGCACGAGGACGAGCTCGAGTATCAGGAGGGGTGGAAGGAGCGGCGCAATCGCCTGGAGAACCGGTTCGAGGTCAAGCCGCCGATCACCTTCGGCAACGGCATCGGCCATGGCGCCGACGCCGGCAAGAAGCCCGCGGGCGCGCGCGCCGGCGGCCGACCGGACGAGATCGACTAGCTCAATCTCGGGGGGAGCATCCGCGCTCCCCCCGAGCGTCGTCCCGCAACGCCGCGACGTCCCGCCGCGGCTCTCGCCGCGTCAGGCTCAGATCGTCGCGATCCACGCCCTCCTGCGCCGGGCGCTCAGCCGAGCAGCCGCTCGACGATGACGCAATCGCGCCACGCACCGTCGAGCCGGCCGTGTCGCCGGTAGACGCCCACCACGCGGAAGCCGCAGCGCTCGTGCAGCGCCAGGCTCGCGACGTTCTCGGGAAAGATGCGGGAGACGATCTTCCAGAAGCCTCGCTCCGCGTACGCACGGCAGAGTTCGTCGAGCGCGGCCCGCCCGGCGCCGGCCCCTCGCGCGCGTCGCGCCACGTACACGGAGTGCTCCGCGACGCCGGCGTAGGCCGGCCGATCGCGATAGGGGCCCGCGCCGGCCCAGGCCACGACCTCGCCGTCACGCAGCACGACGATCGTCGGATAGCGGTCACCCTTCTGGGCCATGGCGGTCGCCACCTGCGCGGCGGTTCTTGGCTCCGTCTCGAACGTGGCGATCCGGTCCGCGATGCCCTCGTTGTGGATCCGCGCGATGGCCGGGGCGTCGGCGACGGTGGCCAGGCGGACCGACAGCTGCGTCGCTTCCATCACGCGGAGCGAGGCGTCAGCCAGCCGAAGAGGGCGGTCGCGGATCCCGCCCCCAGCAGCTGGGCGGCGATGAACGCCGGCGCGTCCGCGGGGCGAATCCCCGCGAACGTATCGGTGGCCGAGCGCGCGAGCGTCACCGCTGGATTCGCGAACGAGGTGGACGCCGTGAACCAGTAGGCCGCCGTGATGTACGCAGCCACCGCGTAGGGGACGGCGTCGGGGCGCAGACGCGCACATCCCCAGATCACCGCGAGGAGCCCGAACGTCGCCACGAACTCGCTGAACACCTGGGACGGACCGGAGCGGACGTGACGCGAGGCGAAGAAGAGCGGCGTCTCGAACATCACGTGCGCCGCCGCGACGCCCGAGAACGCGCCGGCGATCTGGGCGGTGATGTAGGTCGGCACCTCGCTCCAGGCGAGCCCGCCGCGCGACGCGTCGGCCAGGGTGACCGCCGGATTGAAGTGCGCGCCCGAGATCGACCCGAACGTGAGAATGAGCGCCACGAGCGCCGCGCCGGTCGCCAGCGTGTTGGCGAGGAGTGCCACCGCGACGTTGCCGCCGGCGAGGCGCTCGCCCATGATTCCGGACCCGACGACCGCCGCGAGGAGGAGCGCCGTCCCGACGGCCTCCGCGACGAGACGGCGGCCGAGGCTGGCCCCGTCGCGGCCGCTCACACCGCGGACGGCTTGCGCGCGCGGATGAACGCGCTCATGAACTTGCCGTCCACCGCCGGCGCGATGGCGTCGGCGTCGATCCCCTCGCGGTTCAGGAATTCGCGCGCGTCCTCGGTCCGGTAGATACGGGTCGGCTCGACCTCGACGCCCTCGAACCCGGCCTTCGCGAGCCTGGCCCGATAGTCGCGTTCCTCGAGCGCCCCCGCGATGCAGCCGATCCACAGCTCGACGCTGCGCCGAACGGCGGACGGCACCTCGCCGCGTACGACGACGTCCGACACGGCCAGCCGCCCGCCCGGCTTGAGCACACGGAACGCCTCGGCAAACACGCGATCCTTGGCGGCGGAGAGGTTGATCACGCAATTCGAGATGATCACGTTCACGGAGTCGTCGGGCAGGGGAATCGCTTCGATCTCACCCTTGAGGAACTCGACGTTTGCGACACCGGCCTTGCGCTGATTCTCGCGCGCAAGCGCCAGCATCTCGTCGGTCATGTCCAGGCCGTAGGCCTTGCCGTCCGGGCCGACGCGCTTGGCCGACAGGAGCACGTCGATTCCACCGCCGGAGCCGAGATCCAGGACGGTCTCGCCCGGCGTCAGCTCGGCCAGCGCCGTGGGGTTCCCGCAGCCGAGCGACGCGGCCAGCGCCTGTTGGGGCAGGTCCGCCGTCTGATCGCTGCCGTACAGGTTCGAGGTGACGGGATCGCCGCTGCCACTTTGCGATGTGCTGCCGCAGCACGAGGTCGTCCCGGTCGCCGTCACCTGCAGCGCGGCCAGCCCGTACTTCTGCTTCACGCGATCCTTGAGGCCTTCGTCAGTCATAACCGTGCTCCTCTGATCAAGAACCCTTGATGGCTTCGGCCAAAAAGGGTTCACTCGCAGCGCGGCGCGATCAGTCGCAAGCCCTTGCGCGGCTTCTTGAGGGCTTCGAGCGTTGTCAGCATCTCGTCGAGCACGTCGAAATTCAGGGAGTAGTAGACCCACCGGCCTTCCTTCCGATCCCGGATGATTCCGGCGTCCTTCAAGGTGCGCAGATGGAACGACAACAACGACTGGCGCATGCCGAGCGGCCCGGTCAGGTTGCAGACGCACTCCTCGCCGTCCCGGAGCCGATCGATGATCTTGAGCCGCGTCTCGTCGGCCAGGGCGTGGAAGCGACGACTCGCGTTTTCGGCCGTCTTCACGCGCCGAAATGTATCAAACAATCTTGATCAGTCAAGATTCTTTCTCCCCCGAGTGCCCGGCCGATCGTCACTTCGGCCGCTTTCGACGGCCGTCGTTTGACTTGCCCGACCGCGGGTGCTACGGTCGGACCAGACGCAAACGTGGGATTTTCCAAGCACTCATGGCCAAGCTCCACCTGATCACATACGGCTGCCAGATGAACGAGTACGACTCGGAGCGGGTGGCCGGCTTGCTCCGTGAGCAGCAGTGGGAGCTCACTTCCGAGCAGACCGAAGCCGACCTGATCCTCGTCAACACCTGCGCGATCCGCGAGAAGGCCGAGGACAAGGTGTTCTCGAAGCTCGGCGAGCTCCGCCTGCTCAAGGCGCAGAAGCCTGAGCTCGTGATCGGCGTGATGGGCTGCATGGCGCAGCTCCACCAGAAAGCGATCCAGCGCCGGGCGCCGTCGGTCGATCTGGTCTTCGGCTCGCCGGCGATCGCGCGCGTGGCCGAGCTGGTCGATCGGGTCCGGCGCGAGCGCCGACCCGTGCTCGAGACCGGCGAGGGCCCGCTCGTCAAGATCACCACGCGCCCGCCGGCCGCCGGGCGGCTCAAGGAATTCGTCACCGTGATGGAGGGGTGCGAGAAGCACTGCACCTTCTGCGTCGTGCCCCAGACGCGCGGGCGCGAGCGCAGTCATCCGCCGGACGTCATCGTCGACGAGGTCGGCCGGCTCGCCGCCGAGGGCTGCCGCGAGGTGACGTTGCTCGGGCAGACCGTGAACGCCTACGGACGCGATCTGACGCCGCGTACCGATCTCGGCGAGCTGTTCGCGCGCGTCGCCGAAGTCGAGGACATCGCGCGGATCCGCTTCACCACGTCGAACCCCTACAATCTGACGCCGAAGCTCATCCGCGCCATGCGCGACGTCCCCAAGGTGTGCGAGTACTTCCACCTCCCGCTCCAGTCGGGCTCCAACGACGTGCTCGCGCGCATGAACCGCGGCTACACCCGCGAGCGCTACCTGGAGCTGGTCGCGGAAATCCGCGACGCCGTGCCGGAGACGGCGTTCTCGACCGATCTGATCGTCGGCTTTCCCGGCGAGACCGAGGCCGACTTCGAGCAGACGCTCGAGATGGTCGAGACGGTCGGCTACGACAACGTATTCGTGTTCCGCTACTCGCGCCGGCCCGGAACGCCCGCCGCGGCGATGGACGACCAGGTTCCCGACGACGTGAAGGCCCGCCGCAACTCGCGGCTCCTCGACGTCGCCACGCGCGTCGGCGCCGAGCGGAGCGGCCGTCTGGCCGGTCGGACGATGGAGGTCTTGATAGACGGAGTCTCGAAGAAGAATCCCCGGGAGCTCTCGGGCCGGACCCGGTGTAATCGCGTCGTCAACTTCGACGGGCAGGGGAGGGCGTCCGTCGGCGACCTGACGCAGGTCCACATCGACCAGGTGCTACCGCACAGCCTGCGGGGGACACTCGCTTCCCAACCGGAGGAGGCCGCATGTTTGTCGAAATGAAGGTCCGCGGACTGGCTCTGGACGCCGTCTCGAACATGCCGATCATCATCCTCCGCGACGA
>QHTE01000041.1 GCA_003220685.1 Candidatus Rokuibacteriota bacterium | reverse complement strand
CAGTCCCCACGCTCGTCGTCTGGCTCTTGCCGTAGGTCTCCGTCTGGCTAAGACCGACCGTCTCTTGCTGGGCCGCGCCAACCGTCACCGCCTGCGCGCCGCCCACCGTCACCTCCCGGGCCGCGCCGACGTTGATCATCTCGTTCACGCCGACCGAGTGCGTGCGGGTCAGTGCCACGGTGACTATCTCGTTCTGCATTACCGTGCGGTCGCGATTGCCGCTGACCGTGATGCTCTCGTTCGCGCCGACCGTCTCGGTCCGGTTCGCCCCGATGTCGATCTTCTCGTTCACGCCCACCGTCTCGGTGCGGTTGTTCTTCACCAGCGTGGTCTCATCGTGATCGATCGTCTTCTTCCGATCGTTGCCCACCCAGTGCGTCTCGTCCTTCTCGACCTCGATGTCCTGGTTCTTCTCCGCGTGCAGGAAGACCTGCTCCGACCCCTTCTTGTCCTCAAATCGAATCTCGTTGAAGTTCGCCGCGCCGCCCCCCTTGCTCGAGCGCGACTTGATGCCGGTCTGGGTGGCGTTGGCCGGCAGCGCATACGGAGGCATCTGGTCGGCGTTGTACACGCGCCCGGTAATGATCGGCTGGTCCGGATCGCCCTCCAGGAAGTCGACGATCACCTCCTGGCCCATGCGCGGAATCGCCATGCCCCCCCAGTTGCCGCCCGCCCACGGGTTCGAGACCCGTATCCAGCAGCTCGAGTTCTCGTTCTTCTTGCCGTAGCGGTCCCAGTGGAACTGCACCTTGACGCGGCCGTACTTGTCGCAGTAGATCTCCTCGCCGCCGGGCCCCACGACCACCGCGGTCTGGGGTCCCCCCATGGTCGGGCGCGGCGTGATCCGCCCCGGGCGGAACTGCTGCTTGGCCTGGAGCACCTGCATCGTGCAGTGGAAGATCGCGTCCTCGTCCGTGTTGGTCTCGTACGTGTTGTTTTGCAGATCCCACTCGGCCTTGACGATCAGATAGTCCTTTTCCTGGTCCTTGTGCGGCGCGTTGGTGAGCTTGAAAGTGTGGCCCACGGCGATCTCGCGCACGTTGGACTCGGCCTCGGCGAGCTCGAACTCCGAGTGGAGCTCGTCGATCCGGACCCGGGCCAGGTGGTCGCCATTGTCGGTCTGGACGTAGTCGCCGGCGTAGTCGTAGATCTCGTAGTCCGCGGTCTCGTGCTTTTCGATGTTCTGCGACTTCACTCCTAGATCGGCTTTCGGCTTGGTGAAATCGTACGACCGGGTCGCCACCATACCCGGCTGGATTCGCTGGGCTTGCCGGAAGATCTGGATGAATTCCTCGTCGCCGTGCAGCGTCCGGCCGGGCAGATGACAGGCGATGCTCTCCTTGCCCTCGAGCTTCTTGTGCGCGGAATCGGCGTCGACCAGCTTGAGCGTGTGCTTACCGTCGCCGTGCTCGAAGTAGTAGTAGATGCCCTCTTCTTCCATGAGCCGGCTCACGAAGTCGAAGTCGGTCTCGCGGTACTGCACGCAGTACTCGCGCTTCGCGTACGTCCCGGTGAGCCCGTCGTCGAAGACCGCCATCGAGTGGTCGGCGAAGACCTCCTTGATGATGTCGGGGACGGTCTTCTCCTGGAAGATCCGGCAGTCGGAGGTGCGCGTGAGGAACCAGAGCCAGGCGTGAACCGTCATCCGGTATTCGTAGTAGCGGCCGAGCGTGTCGCCCTGGGCGAAGCGGGTGACGTGGCCGTTGAAGTAGCGCGTTCCGCCCTTCACGCGCTCCAGCTTCACGGTGATCTTCTTGCCCAGGAGATCGCTCGGCTTGATGTCGTTGCGGGTCGAGAGCGCGGCCAGCTCGAACTCCGAGGGACGGCCCAGCTCCTCGCGCCCGCGCAGCCAGCGGAAGAGCAGATCCTTCCCCAGCGGGCTCGAGAGCTCCATCATCCGCGGCATCACGGCGCTCATGCGATCTCGATGGCGAAGTCGCCGTTCCGGACCCCGAGGGTGATCGCGCCCAGTGCCCGACCGGCCACCATGCGGCCGAGGTACTCCTCGCTGATCCGCGGCAAGATCGTGTTGGTGAGGATGGCGTCGATCATACGGCCTCCGCTTTCCACCTCCGTGCACCGCGAGACAACCAGCTTCACGACCGCGTCGTCGTAGGTGAACGGCACCTTGTGCTGCTCGCCGATGCGGCGGGCGATCCGGTCGAGCTGCAGGCGCACGATGCTGCCCAGGATCGTGTCGGGCAGCGGGTAGTACGGGATCACCACCAGGCGCCCCAGCAGCGCCGGCGGGAAGACCTTCAGCAACGGCTCCCGCACCGCGCGCCCCAGCGCTTCGGGATCGGGCAGGAGATCGGGGTCCTTGCAGAGCGCCATCATCCGATCGGTTCCGGTATTGGAGGTCAGGAGGATCACCGTGTTCCTGAAGTCGATGTAACGGCCGTCGCTGTCCTCCATGAAACCCTTGTCGAAGACCTGGAAGAAGATCTCGTGGACGTCCGGGTGCGCCTTCTCGACCTCGTCGAGCAGCACGACGCTGTAAGGCCGCCGGCGCACGGCCTCCGTCAGCACGCCGCCCCGCTCGTAGCCGACGTAGCCGGGCGGAGCGCCCTTGAGCGTAGAAACGGTGTGCGCCTCCTGGAACTCGCTCATGTTGATGGTGATGACGTTGTCCTGCCCGCCGTAGAGCGACTCGGCCAGCGCCAGCGCCGTCTCGGTCTTGCCCACGCCCGAGGGCCCGACCAGGAGGAACACGCCGATAGGCTTGTCGGGATTGTCCAGGCGCGCCCGCGAGGTCTGGATGCGCCGGGCGATCATCTCGAGCCCGTGGCGCTGGCCTACGACGCGCGCGGCGAGCGTGTCGACGAGCTGCAGGACGGCTTCGACCTCGTTCTTGACCATCCGGCCTACCGGAATGCCCGTCCAGTCGGACACCACGGCGGCCACCGCCTGGCCGTCGACGCTCGGCAGGATCAGCGGGGCGTCACCCTGCGCCTTGGTGAGCGTCGCCTGCAGCTCGCGCAGCTCGGTCAGCTTGGCCTCGCGCGCCGCGGGCTCCTTGGTCTCGGTCTCGTCTCGAAGCTGGCGGCGCAGCTCCAGGATCCGATCGACCAGCGTGCGTTCCTCCGTCCAGCGCTGCTCGAGGCCGGTCAGCCGCTCCTTCTCGGTCGCCATCAGCGCCTCGGCATCGGCGCGGCGCGAGCCGATCGCGAACCCCGCGGCCTCCTCGCGCGCGATGATGTCGAGCTCGGTCTGCAACGCTTCGATCCGCCGGCGCGAGTCTTCGACCTCGGGCGGCGTCGCGTGCTGGCTCACCGCCACCCGGGCGCACGTCGTATCGAGCAGGCTCACCGCCTTGTCGGGGAGCTGGCGCGCCGGGATGTAGCGGTGCGAGAGCTTGACCGCCGCGTCGAGCGCTTCGTCCAGCAGCTGGACCCGGTGATGCTTCTCGAGCGTGGAGGCGACGCCGCGCAGCATCAGCAGCGCCTTCGACTCGTTCGGCTCGAGCACCTGCACGACCTGGAACCGGCGAGTCAGGGCCGGATCCTTCTCGATGTACTTCTTGTACTCCGTCCACGTCGTGGCGGCGATGGTCCGGAGCGTGCCGCGCGCCAGCGCCGGCTTCAGGAGATTGGCCGCGTCTCCCGTGCCGGCAGCGCCGCCTGCGCCGATCAGGGTGTGGGCCTCGTCGATGAACAGGATGATCGGCTTCGCCGAGGCCTGCACCTCGTCGATCACGGAGCGCAGCCGGTTCTCGAACTCCCCTTTCATGCTGGCGCCGGCCTGGAGCAGCCCGATGTCGAGCACCCAGAGCTGCACGTCCTTGAGCGACGGCGGCACGTCCCCGTTGGCGATCCGCAGGGCGAAACCCTCGGCTACGGCGGTTTTCCCCACGCCGGCTTCGCCCGTGAGGATCGGATTGTTCTGGCGCCGGCGCATCAGGATGTCGACGACCTGTCGGATCTCCTCGTCGCGGCCGGTGACGGGATCGAGCTGGCCCGCGCGTGCCCGTGCCGTCAGATCGGAGGCGAAGCGCCGGAGCGCTTCCTGCTTACCCATGGCCGCCGGCGGGATGGCCTGGCTCGCTTCGCCCGGCGTCCCGGGCGCGAAGCCGTCGCTCGCGCCCTGGGCCTCTTCGGGAGAGCCCTTGACGATGCGCGCGAAGTCCTCGGTCAGGGTCTCGACCTTGACCTTCTCGAACTCGCGCGAGATCCGCAGCAGCATCTCGCGCAGCCGATCGGTCTTCAAGAGCCCGACCAGGAGATAACCGCTGCGCACCTGCGTCTCGCCGAAGAGGAGGGTGGCGTACATCCAGCCTTCCTTGACCGCGAAGGGCAAATGCTCGGCGAAGTCCTCGATCGCCGACGCCCCGCGGGGCAGCCGCTCGAGCGCCGCCTGGAGGTCGCGCACGAGCCGGGCGCTGTCGACCTCGAAGCGGCGCAGGATGCGGTGCAGGTCCGAGTCCGGGAGATTGACGATCTGAAAGAGCCAGTGCGTGAGGTCGACGTGCGGGTTGCCCCGGAGCTTGCAAAACGTCACGGCGCCCTCGGCCGCCTTGAACATGAGCGGGTTGAGCTTGCCGAACAGGGTCGCACGGCTGATCTCGGCCATTGGTCGTCCTCTCCTACGCCGCCGCCAGATCGGTCCGCGGCGGCCGCGTGCGCTCCGGGGCCAGGGTCAGATCGTCAGCATCGGTGTCCGATTGCCGGGCGCCCAGCCACGTCGTCCACCCCAGCCGGCCCTCACGGCCCAGGCGGATACCGGGCACTTCGTCGCGCTCCAGGACGAGCTGAGCTTCCCAATCGAACTCGAACCCGACATAATTTCGCACCCAGTGCTTGAGCCGTTCCAGGCTCCGGCCGCCCGGCAGGAAGTCGCAGAAACGGTCGAGATCCATCGGGCCCATCACCGCTCGAAATCGGCTCTGGACGTCACGCACGCGCTCGCCCACGACGGTGCCGCGGCCGAGCACTCCGCTGAGCCTCGGCTCGCCGCCGAGGACGGTCCGCTGGTCGTGGGGAAGCTCGAGCCAGCCCAGCACGAACTGGTCCACACGCACGGGAAGCCGGAAAAAACCCTCCAGGATCGACGCGAGGCCTTCGGCATTCTTCGGGTTTCGCGCCAGATGGCCGACGAAGAACCGCTTGGCGTGATCGGGCACCACGTCGCGAGCCCGAGTTCCGGGCAGGCCGAGTCCGGCGAGCGAGCCGACGTAACCCGTGAATCGGTCCTGGTCGGGGCGGTCCTGGTGAACGGTCGGCCGCGCCTCGGCCCACGCCCGATAGAACAAAAGCCCCATCCGGTGATGAAAGAGGTCGAGGAAGCGCACCAGGGTCGCGTCGCCGTTGTGCAGCAGTCGCTCGCGCACGTATTCGGTGATGTGCAGCGGCAGCGGCCCGTTGGCGCCCAGCAGACCGAAGAACCGCTGCTCCAGTCTGGGCGGTCGCCCGTCCTTCCGATCGAACGCGGACAACGTCGACGGCGCGAACGAGACCGAAGCCTCCTGAGAGAGACGCACCGGCTCGTCACCAGGGCGCAGGGCTCGTCCGAGCCTCGGCTTGTCGGCGAAGAGGCCTTCGATGCGACGCAGGGCCTGGAAGAAGTCGAACGTCCAGGGCGCCCGCGCGAGCGCCTCGAACAGCGCTACACGAGCTGACGCGCGGCCATTCGTGGCGGCCACCGCTTGATCTCCCCCCGGCGCTCGGATATCAGCACCAGCTCGGTGAACGTGTTCATGGACGCCAGACGCGCGAACACTTGCTCGAGCACCGCACCCAGCAGGAAGGCGCTCGCCCCCGCGAACGAGGTCTCGTCCACGGTCAGTCGAATCTCGAGGCCGCGACCGAAGACGATGGGGCCGGGCACCGGAAGCCGGCGCGTACGCGGGGCGACGGACACCCGGCGGACGCCCTGCGCTTGCCGGCGCGAGACCGCGTCGGCCATGTCGGCATCGACCAGATCCGCGTAGAGCTCCAGGAACTCACGCAGGGCCGCCGCGCCCTGCTCGTCGTCGAGGTCCGAGACGGTCAGGTAGTTGAGCGAGAGGTGGCTCGTGAGGCGCCAGGGGATCTCGCCGTCGACGACCGCCGGCCGCGGCCGGCTGGGTCCGCGCAGACAGCGGATCCCCTCGACGGGCGCCGAGATCGCCAGGCTGAAATCCCGGTCGCTCCCGATCGGCATCAGGAGCGGCAGGTCGCGGTTGGTCACGAGCACGTCCACGGCCAGCTGCCGGAGTGTGGCCGAATACGGGGCCTCGTGCGCATCCACGAGGGACAGCGACACCTCGCTGCCGACGTAGCTCGTCCGAGAACCGTCGCGGCGCTGCCGCTCGGACAGGGCGCGCGGCTCGCGCCGGAGCGTGAAGTAGCCGTGCGCTGGATGGATCGCGTCCGCGTCGACCGAGGCGTAGAGCGGGCGAAACTCCTGCTCGACCTCGAGCCCCCCCTCCCCGTAGCCGACGACGCGCTCCACGCCGTATACCTCGAAGTCCATCGGCTTCGTACGGTCGACGACGACGTGGTGCTCGGCCTGTTGATCGGTGACGTGGATCCGGTCGGCGCGCCGCGAGAAGAGATTGACGGCCGGCGTGCAGTGGAGCGCGAAAGCGCTCTTGTCGACGAGCGCGCCCAGCGCGCCGTCCGAGCGCGCCAGCGGGATCGCCAGCTCGAGCTCGTCCCCGGCGTGACGGCCGAGCGCCTTGCGGAGGCCGGCGAGCTCCAGGAACCGGAATCGCTCGGGGAACGCGAAGTATTCGTGGAGGAGCCGATAGCCGCTGAACGAGCGCGTCGTGTACGGGATCAACGCCTGGTCCCGCTCGAAGCCCACGGGCCGGATGGCGTCGCGGCCGAGCCACTCGAACCACGGAAGCGGACGGGCCGGTGGTCCCACGAGCACGCCGAGCCCGCTGCCGAGGATCAGCTCGTAGAGCTTCAGCGCCACCTCGTCGCCACCGGCGAGGAACAGATTCAGCCGGTCCATGCCGATCTGGTTGAAGACGTTCGGCGACGCGGCGCGCAGGCGCAGGCGGAGCACGGCCTGGACCGGTTCAGCCAGTCCGAGCGTGTTGAGGGGCAGGTCCGGCGCGAACGGCGCGTACCGAGCCTCGACGAGCTCGACAGGCCAGAGCGTCAGCTCGTGGGCCGTCCGGAACTGGCACGCCGTCACTTCCCCGCGCGGAATCTGGCCGCGCAGCACCGTGCCCCGCGGCACCGTGAACCCGGCCGTGAGCGAGCCCTCCGTCATGGCCGGCGTGAGCTGCACGATCGCCATGGACGGCGTCGGAGCAAGGTAGTGCGGGTAGACGCACTCGAGCAGATGCTGGGTGAAGCGCGGGAACTCGGCGTCGAGCTTGAGCCGCACGCGGGCGGAGAGAAAGCTGAAGCCCTCGAGCAGCCGCTCGACGTACGGATCGGCCACCTCCGTCGCGTCGAGCGCCAGGCGCGCCGCGATCTTGGGGAATGCGGCCGCGAACTCAGACCCCATCTCCCGCATGTACGCGAGCTCCTGGTTGTAGTAGCGAAGCATCCGCGCGTCCATCAGCGTCCCTCGGCCAGGCGGATCTCGCCGCTCTCGAGATCCATATCGGTCTTGATCAAGAACTCGAGCGGGTAGGGCTGAGACCAGAGCTCGCCCGTGATCTCGAGGGACATGACGTTGTGATGCCCCATCGGATCCTTGGCGGGAATGCCGCGGACCGAGAGCGATTGCGGGAGAATCCGCGGCTCGAAGCGGAGGATGGCTTCCTTGAGGAGCCGCTCGACTTCGGCGAACTCGAGGCCGGCGACCGGGTTACCGGCCAGCGCGGTAAGGCCGTAGTTCAAGGTGGACTGGGCGGCGTGCGGGTACGCCGCCAGATCGACCGTGCTCGAAAGGTTGGTCGAGTTGAAGAGCCAGCTGAGATCTCGCAGCACGGAGGCCCTCAACTGCGAGCGGCTGAGCACGCGCTCGTCCCGGCCCTCGACCTTGCGTCCTGGGTCGTGGTCGGTCAGTCGGTCGAGTAGGGCGGGCTGCAGCGCATCCCGCGCGCCGACCTCGACCATCTCACGCCTCCGAGCCTCCGAGCTCGATGCGCCGCACGCTCAGAAGGGCATACTCCCCGCCGGGGGTGGCGAACATCCGCTGGCCGCGACCGTGGAATGTCTCCGGCGCGACCTCGTCCCACTCGGTCTTTCGACTCAGGCGAATGCCGTTGTCGGGGTCCGCTCCCGAGCCCGGGTATCGGGCCGGGATGAGGGCCGCGGTGTCGCCTCCGTTGACGAGACGCAGCTGCGCGGGCATCCACACGACATCTCGCAAATCCGACGGCGCCTCGAGCGAGATCGACCGCAGGCGCTCGAACGGCACCCAGTAATACCGACCGTCGATGACCGCCTCGCACACGGGCCCCAGCCGCGAGTCGGCGTCGGCGATCCACTCGAATTTCTCACCGTCGATGGAGCCCGGCACCGCCTGGGCCTTCTCGAGGGCTTCCGATCGCAGCGCAGCGGCCGCGGCGCCACGGCCGTGCGCTGCTTCGGACAACGCCTGCAGAAGGAGGGCCACCCAGGGCAGCGGTTCGCCCAGGATCAGCGGCGTGCGGGCTCCGGCGAACACCTCACCGCGAAGTAGCTCGCAGGTGATGGCCGTACCGTACACGTGCACCAGCGGGAGCGATCCGGGGTTCAGCTCGCCCAGGACCTTGAGCTGCGCGCGCGCCCGCTCCCAGTCTCCGAGCACACACAGGAGCTGGAAGAGGAAGACTCGATACTCCGCGTTGTCGGGGGCCTTCCGAACGTGGTTCTGCAGCTCGGCCAGGGCCTCCTCGACGCGTCCCTCGCGCAGACTCTGCTCGGCCAGCATCGTGGATTCCTTCGCCCGCCTAGATCTTCTTGTTGGCCGCGATGTCCCAGCCCATCTTCGGCTTGGCGCCGGCCCCGCCCTTCGCGTCCTGCGCGGCGTAGTCGACCTTGACCCGGGCGAAGTTCAGCGTCACGTTCTCCGTCAGCCGATCCTCACCGCCCGACCCGCCGTTCGAGACCGAGCTGACGAGGACGTCTTCCATCACGACGATCAGGTACTCGAGCGGGTTCTCGCCCGCCTTGCGCACCACGAGCTTTGCTTCCTTCAGATGCTTGCCGTTGCAGCACGACAGGTACAGGTCAGGCGACGCCACGTCGATGAACTTCGTGAACGACAGGTCGTTCACGTTGACTTTGCCCGCGCCGGCCCCCCCACCCATGTGGGCCGAGCCCGATTGCGACATGCCCCAGCTCCACGACAAAACGTCGATCTCGTCCTTGTGCTTGTCGTCGGCCGACTCGCCCTTGATTCCGTCGATCTTGATGAACATGTCAACGGCCATCGATCGTCTCCTCTTCCGCTCGCACCGCGTTCCCCGCTAGTGAATCGTGACTGCTCCAGTGAATCGTGAGTCGCCCGAATCAGAACATCACTTCCCGCCCTTGGCCGACGGCAGCTTGGACACGAGCCGCAGCGAGACCGTCAGGCCCTCCAGCTGATAATGCGGCCGGAGATAGAACTTCGACGTGTAATAGCCGGGATTGCCTTCCACCTCTTCGACCGTGACCTCGGCCGCCGACAATGGGTATTTGGCCTTGGTCTCTTCGCCCGCCGACGCAGGGTTGCTGAGGACGTACTGCGAGATCCACTTGTTGAGCCACGCCTCCATCTCGTTGCGCTCCTTGAACGAGCCGATCTTGTCGCGCACGATGCACTTCAGATAGTGCGCGAACCGGCAGGCCGCGAAGAGGTAGGGCAGCCGGGCCGAGAGATTGGCGTTGGCGGTGGCGTCCGGGTCCGTGTACTCGAACGGCTTCTGCAGCGACTGCGCGCCGATGAACGCCGCGACGTCCGTGTTCTTTCGATGGAGCAGGGGCATGAAGCCGTTCTTGGCCAGCTCGGCCTCGCGCCGGTCGCTGATGGCGATCTCCGTCGGGCACTTCATGTCCACGCCGCCGTCGTCGGTCGGGAACGTGTGGACCGGCAGGCCCTCCAGCGACCCGCCCGATTCCACGCCCCGGATGCGCGAGCACCAGCCGTAGAGCTTGAACGACCGCGTGATGTTCACGCCCATCGCGTACGCGGAGTTCACCCAGGTGAACTTGTCGTGCCGGGCGCCTTCCGTGTCCTCCTGGAAGTCGAACTCCTCGACCGGGTTCGCCTTGCCGTAGGGGTAGCGGCCCAGGAACCGCGGCATCGCCAGCCCGACGTAGCGCGAGTCTTCGGCCTCGCGCAGCGACCGCCAGGGCGCGTACTCCGCCGTCGTGAAGATCTTGGTCAGGTCCCGCGGATTGGCCAGCTCTTGCCAGCTCTCCATCTGCATGACCGAGGGCGAGACGCCCGCGATGAACGGACAGTGCGCCGCCGCGGCGACCTGCCCCATCTGACCGACCAGCTCGACGTCGGGCGGCGTGTGGTCGAAATAGTAGTCGCCGACCAGGCAGCCGAACGGCTCACCGCCGAACTGCCCGTACTCCGCCTCGTAGAGCTTCTTGAAGAGCGGGCTCTGGTCCCAGGCCACGCCCTTGTAGCGCTTGAGCGTGCGACCCAGATCGGCCTTGGAGATGTTCATCACGCGGATCTTCAACATCTCGTCGGTCTCGGTGTTCGTGACGAGGTAGTTGAGCCCCCGCCAGGCGCTCTCCACCTCCTGGAAGGCCTTGTGGTGCATGATCAGATTGACCTGCTCGCTGAGCTTCCGGTCGAGCACGGCGATCATGGCCTCGATCGTGCCGATCGTGTCCGACGAGATCAGCGTGGTCGCGCTCAGCGCCTGCTCGGCCAGGGTCCGCACCGCCGTCTCGACCGCTTCCTTGGCGGCGTCCGACCGCGGCTTGAACTCCTTGTTGAGAAGCGTCTGAAGCTCAGAAGCCTCGAACCCTGCGCTCTGCCCGTCGGCCTGTTGCTGAGTCGACATAATGTGTCCTCGTCAATAGTGGTTTAGGACTTGGGCTGGGCGTCGGCCGCGGCCTCGTCGGGCTTCGGCATCGCCGCGACGGCCTTGAGCAGCGCCGGATCCTGCAGCAGCTTCTTGATCAGCTGCTCGGCGCCGCTCTTCCCGTCCATATAGGTCACCAGGCTCGCCAGCTGCTGTCTCGCCTCGAGGAGCTTGCTCAGCGCGTCGACTTTACGGGCGACCGCGGCGGGCGAAAAATCGTCCATGCTCTCGAAGGTGACGTCGATCATCAGGTTGCCCTCACCGGTCAGTGTGTTCGGCACCTGGAAGGCCGCCCGCGGCTTCATCGCTTTGAGCCGCTGGTCGAAGTTGTCGATGTCGATGTCGAGGAACTTCCGGTCGGCGACGTCGGGCAGCGGCTCGGCGGGGTTGCCGGACAGGTTCGCCATCACGCCCATGACGAACGGAAGCTGGATCTTCTTCTCGGCGCCGTAGAGCTCCACGTCGTACTCGATCTGGACTCGGGGCGCGCGGTTTCGGGCGATGAACTTCTGGCTGCTGGCTCGTGCCATGTCGAACCCTCCTCTAGGTCTTCTCGACGTCGCCGGCCAGCTTCTCGAGCTGCGAGAGGCTGTCGGGCATCAGATCCCGGACGATTTCCAGGAAGCTCTTCTTGATCAACCGCTGCGCACGCCGGATGAACAGCGGCGCGGGATTGCTGGGCTCGTGCCGCTCGAGGTAAGCGCAGACCAGCTCGAGCATCCGGACCGCGTCGTCGCGGCTGCGGATTTCGCCCGCGACCGCCGGCCGAGCTCCGTCTGTGGATTCCGTCCGACCGTCCTGCTGGGCTGCCTCGCCCTTCGTCCCGAGCGCGGCGTCGCAGGTGCCCAGGAGGCACTCGAGCGGTTGAATCAGCGGAGAGAAGTCGAGCGCTCGGGAACCGCCGACGCGCTCGTTGATGAGCGCCTGGATGGCCGTCAGGCGGTCGTGCGCTTCCCGCACGGCCGACGGCACTGACCGGTCGCTCGCGAACGCGGCGGCGATCTGCGCATGGATCTGACCGATGGGCCGGTTCGCGTCGGCGTCGGCCGCCCGGGGAGCGAGTCGCCCCATCGCGACTTCGATGTCGCGCGCCCGGAGCTGTCCTTGCTCACGGGAGCTCACGAGGTACGCATCGCGCAGGTCCTTGATGACCACTTCGGGATCGACGAGCGGCGCCAGGGCGTTCAGCCTCTCTGTCGGGTCGTCTCCTCGGTCGGCCTCGAGCACGGGATGAATTCCCTCCCAGTACCGCTCGAGCAGTCCGTGGATCAGGCTGAGGCCGGTGGCGAGCCCGGGGATACCTTCGGTGCACGTGAGGGCCCGGGTCAGGTGGACGGCGACTCGAAGGTCCTTGCTACGGTGCAGGATGGCCTGCGAGCGGTCGACGACCTTGGGCCAGTTCGGATCTTCGGCCGGCTTGACGGCGTCACCGGTGCGCTGCTCCGGCTTTCCCCGAGCCGCCTCCTCGAGCTCGAAGAAGGACAGGTCGTGCTCGAGATTGGGGCCACAGGGAGGAAGCTCCTTGGTCTCAGCCAGCACCGTACCGACGTCGAGCATCAGCACTCCAAATTGAGAAGATCAGCTGCACTCTGACTCGACTGCCGCGCCGTCTACGTCGACCCGAGGCGTCTCGCAGTGCAGATCCCAGGCCAATTGAGCCTCGCACCCATTGCGCGACGATTCGGCCGCCGAGAAAATGCTGTGAACCTATGCCTTTGAACCCGATCTGTCAATGACGAAATGTGCTTCGGCGGGCGCCACGAGACCAGGGGCAAGGCGTGGCCGGGCTGGTCCAGAGCTCTCAGCGTTCCGGAAGTCATTCAATCTATGAAATAAATCGGTAAGTCTATGAAGCGACCGGCCAGTGAACGGCATTGCCCTTGTGAAAGTCGGTGACCCCAAGCCGTCGCGGGATCTGATCCATCAAGGTCACAACGGCGGGGTCAGGCTCGACCGGCCAGATCGGCCGGAAAGGTATTCGAGGTGGTCAGTCGCCTGTTCAACTTTCGGGCGGTTCACCATCCCGGACCCGGGTGCTCTGCCCGAGCCTACTGGACCTTCACTCGAAAGTGCACGCGCCGATTCCTCGCGGCGCATGCTTGCGATTTGTCCACGCACACCGGGCGGTCTGAGCCGTAGCTGACGGTCAACAGACTCGTGGCGGGCACGCCCATCGTCACGAGAAATCTCTCTGCCGCCCTGGCTCGCAGCTCGGCGAGGCCAAGGTTGTCTTCGCGGCTGCCCTTGTCGCGCGCGTGGCCTTCAATGAGCACCAGGTAGTGACGGTCAGCGACCAGCCAACGGGCGAGCAGCCAGCGGGCGTTACCCAGCATGATGCTGGTCCCCTCACGAACGATGTCGGCGCGGTCGGGCTCGAAGAGCACGTCCTTGAGCGCCGGCTCGTCGGCATAGCCCTCCAGATTCGGCGGCGGAGCGGCGGGAGTACTCGGCGGCGGCGCCTCGGTGACCGGCCGCTCTTCCGGGGCAGCCGGCGGCGGTGGTGTCGCGACGGGCGCCTCAGAAGCGTGAGGCGCGGTCTTCGGTGCCTGCGGCCCGCATGCCGCCAGCGTCTGGAGCAGAGCAGCCACTAGCAGGACCGCGATGCTCGTCCGTCGCATAGCGGGCATACTACTCTTGCGGATCCGGACTCTGCAGCCCGAACTGCGTCCCACCCGGAACGACTCGCCTCGAGGCCACCGCCCTCGCGCGGATCCTGGCTTGGGCGCTGGTCGATGGGCGCGCCAAACTGATCGCGTGGGTGGTGGCAACGCCGAGACCGCCAACCGCGTCCAGTAAGGCAGCCCGCGAGGCCGACCTGCAAACGGACCGAGTCAGCGCCGCGCCGCACTCTCCCGTATGCCCTGACTTGCCAGGGCGCCGTCAACGAGTGCGAACAAGGACAGGAGCACGAGTAGGCCGCCCCCCGCAAACCAACCGCTCACGCCGAATTTCCACGCGTGGTCAGTCAGCCCCGCAAGAAGCGCGATCAGGCCGCAGACAACACCGAGGATTGCGCCAATCCGGGCACCAAGGGTCCGTCGATGACCGACTGCCATGGCGACCTCCTTTTTGAAACGAGAACGTTGGGGCGCTGCTAATACCTCCCTTTCGAGCTATGAGCGCGGAATGCCTTCCTCCGCGCGTTGCAAACAGCCGCGAGCCAGGAGGAATAACGACCGGAACCAATTGGTGCCGATTATCGCCGGGCGGTCGGCCTTGTCAACAGTGGACTCGATAAGCCTTCGCAGGCGGTCCTTCGCCGGAACCCCGGCGATCAGGTCACGCGAGAGAATTCAGCGATCGCCGCGCCTTCCCCGCCGCGATCGGCTGAACGGTACGCGGCATCGACGATGGCGCTCCCCGGTTGGCGCTCCGGCTACGATGAAACCGCGGGCCCAATGCGGCGTCAGCCTCGTCTACACCGACTGGGTCGCCCGCGGCGAGCAAGTGGCAGAAAGACTCGTGCGAGTGCAATCGCAACGCGCAGGAGGCCGTGCCGACCCATCTGGCCGTCTCTTCGGACGGAGCCAGGCGCACGCCGAGCGATGCATGGCGGCGGGGGGTACGCGACGCGATGACGTGAGGGGCGCGCGAGACCGCAGCGCCCCGCGTCAGGAAATGGTGACCCCGGCGGGACCGGCTCGAATCTGGACGCGGGAATTTCAAGGAGTTGTGCCGACGCGCTGAGGCGCCCGGGGCCGGCCCTGCCCCGTCACCTCGGGGTCGCGTCGCCACCGCGTGCCACGGTCGAAGCTCGCTGGCCATGCCCTGACTCAGCCTCCCGTCGCCCCGGTTTGCCGGAGCTTCGTCAGTGCCGCTTTGAGTCCCAGCAGCTCCGCCCTGACAACCGCCCAGACCAGCTCGACGTCGACGTCGAAGTACGCGTGGACGATCCGGTTGCGCAGGCCGGCGATCTGGTGCCAAGGGATTTCGCCGTGCCTGGCCTTGAACTCGGCGGGAAGGCGCCGGGCCGCCTCGCCGATCACCTCCAAGCTGCGCACGACGGCATCGATGGTCTTGTCGTCCTGCACGAAGGCGTCGCGGTCGAGGCCCTGCGTGTACCGCGCGATGCGATCG
>QHTE01000112.1 GCA_003220685.1 Candidatus Rokuibacteriota bacterium | reverse complement strand
CACACCTCGCTCGCCGAGGTCGGCCGCGCCTTTGGCGGCAAGGATCACACCACGGTCCTGCACGCGGTCGGCAAGATCCAGACCCTGCTTCGCGAAGATCCCACGCTGCGCAAGACCATTCACGGGCTCACGCAAAGCCTCACCCTGTGATCCGGATCGGTGGACCCGCTTGACCTCCGCGCGTTTCTCTGGCTGGTCCGGTTTCTCACCCTTTTCGGATGCGCCAAGGGGATATGCCCGTAGGACGGTTAGCCCGCTCGTGGT
>QHTE01000111.1 GCA_003220685.1 Candidatus Rokuibacteriota bacterium | reverse complement strand
ACCGGCTGGAGCGCCACCCTTGTCGAACGCGCGATACTGGGCGGCGAAGCCTCGAGGGGCAACTCGAGCGGACGCGCCCGTCGCCTCGCGAGTGACGACGGTTTCCGTCGGTAGGGTCTACCGAAAGGGCGCCGGACCAGCGCCAGCAAGCCAGCAGAGGTAGCGGTAGGTCGTGTAGTGCTGGCGGTCCGAGTCCCAGGTTTTGATTCCGTCCGACAACCGCTCTGTCGTCAGCCCCACCCGCGATAGAGCTTCTTTCGCCATCGCCGCCTGCTGCGCGGCCTCGCACTCGGCCTTCGTTTCGTATGACGTCACCTCGTACGTCGGGCCGGCCAGCCGCCGCGGCCCACTGGCGCGGTAAACGCTGATGTCGTGCCATAAAACCGAGACCGCGCTCGACATGAGCCCCGCCTTCACCGACATCGTTTTCACCGTGGAGGTCTGGGCCTCGATCGCTGCTGTTGGCGCCGCCAGCCCCCGGACGCAGCCAAGGGTCATCACCGGCCCCGCCGCGACTAAGGCTGTCAGCCGTATCCATTTCAACATCGTCGTCTCCTTCGCGGGACGCTGACACTCAGCGCGCGGCCGTCACCGGCCCCAGCGGCGCGCATGTTTGTCGAGTTGCCACGAGCCTCCCTCGCTCGGTCGACCGCATTCATGTGCGCAAGCCGCTCCGCCCCTTGAGCCACGGCGGCGGCGATTGTCAGGAAGTGGTCATGTGATTCCTCGATGATCTCTCCCCCGTAGGCGCAGATCCGCCATCGCCATTCGGCCATTACCGCGGCCGCCGCGACCCGTCCACGCCGCTTGTCGTCACGCACGTTGACCGTCCTCTCCCGGCCCAAATGCTGAACCTCAGCGTTTGGCTGTCGCCCGTTTGCCGTTCAGCCCCTGCAGGTTTCCAGGCGGCTGATATCTGCCTTCACCTGCGCGACGCGCCCCGCTCCGCTTCTGGCGAACGGCCCTGGCCTGGCTCTCGATGTTGGCGAACAGCGCGGCGTGACTTTCTCGCTTCAGCCCCACCCAGATAAGCGCACGGAGGACGATCTGGAGGCTCACCGGCAGCTTGAGCACGGTCGTCGCCTTGCCCGCGACGACGCGAGCTTGATCCAGCACATCCTTCGAAAGAATGAGGAGGAGTCTCGTCTTGTTCTCGGGCAGCATCATCAGGCTCTCCTGCCGAAAAGAGTCACGCACGTGCCCGTTCCGCGCCGTCACGGCTTCGTTCTCCGGCGAAGACCGGGGCGCGTCCCGGTCGGCACCGGCACGGCCCCGGCCTGGCCGCCCTCGCATCAGGCGGCCTTGACTTCGATCATTCTCGGCACCGCTGCTCGCGGCGCGGGAACCCTCACCTCGAGCATGCCGTTCGCGTACTTCGCCTCCATCTGGGCGCCGTCGACGCCCTCGGGGAGCGCGAAGCTCCGCTCGAACCCGCCGTACGCGACCTCGCGGACGAAGTAGTCCTTGTCCGCAGTGTCAGGCCCGGCTTTGCGCTGGCCTTTGACGGTGAGGACGTTGTCCATCCAGGACACCGCGACGTCCTTCGGATCCACGCCCGGCAGGGCGAGCTGGATGATGTACGTGCCGTCCTCGATCCGCCCCTCCGCGGCGGGGAGCCACAACGCGGGGCGCTGAACGGGCTCGTCCGTGACGCCGTCGACGAACCTCAAGAACTGGTCATCGACATCATGGTGGAAATGGAACTTCCGGGTTGGAGACCAGCGAAGCATGGTGTTCATCGTGCTCCTCCATCGGGGCAGTAAGTCGTTGTCGTTCTCGATTCTGACTTCGTTGCCGGAGTACTTGCCGAACAGAATCCGGTCGCCGGCCTACACCTCCTTGACGGGATGCTACGGCGTTGCCCCGTCCAATCCTCTTGACTTCCTAGACATAGCATAATATAAATTATATATCAAATAGAAATTATATAAGATTTACTTCGATCGTGATGTCGACGCGAGTCAGACGTGACGACGAAACGCTGAGGATCAGCGCCTTGGCAGGGAGACGACGATGTCGAAATGGATAGGGATGACAATCGCGCCCGCGGTGACCGGTCGCTTCCGGAGCCTGGAGGGTCGTCCTTTGGGCATGTCCAGTTCGGTGATGCTCCCCGAGTCTGCGAAGCTGAGGCTGTTGGAATTGGGGTCAAGTTTCGTCACCGCATTGGCGGAACAGCGGCAACCGATGACCGGCCTCATGAGCCTCGCGAGCAGGGCCAGATGGCCAGCGGGGCAGCGATGACCTGTCTCCTTTCTGTGTTGGCGCAAGAAGCGAAGGTTCGTATTTGCCTGGTTGAACTACCGCCGGGACTGGGCGCAGCACACGTCCCGGTTTAGCCCTAACGGGTGACGGGAGGCCGGCGAAATGGAGGAACGACAGACTCTGAGGCAGGCGACGAAGCTATGGCAGGAGGCCTACCGCTACCAGATGGAGGGCGAGCTGGACTGCGCGATCGAGCGCTACCAGCGCTCCATCGAGGCGCATCCCACAGCCGAGGCGCATACCTTCTTGGGGTGGACCCTGAGCTTTCAGGGCCGTTTGGAGGAAGCCACTGAAGAGTGTCTCCGGGCGATCGCGATCGACCCCGAGTTCGGCAATCCGTATAACGACATCGGGGTCTATCTGATGCAGCGGGACAAGCTGGACGAAGCGATCCCATGGTTTGAAAAGGCCAAGCAGGCCAAACGCTACGAACCGCGGCAGTTCCCCTTCATGAACTTGGGACAGATTTACCTCCGGCAGGGGCGCTGGTGGGAGGCCCTTCATGAGTTCGAAGGCGCCGTACGGCTGGTACCGCGCGACCACGATGCGGCGAAGATGCTTCATCACGTGCGCGCTCGGCTGAACTGACGCTCCACCGGCGAGAGAGAGGTGCTACATGCTAAAGGCTAGAGTTTTCTTATCGCCACCGTTGTTGAGACGAATCTCATCGACGGCGGGACGTCGTTCGGGAGCCCGGCGCCTCGGGGGCGCTCCAGCGCGAGCTCTACAGGGAGGACGGCGGTGAAGGCTAGCTCGGAAACGCGATGCTAAATGACGTTCTGGCAGTGTGCGTCGCCGGCGCGGTGGTCGTGGTGATCGCCACGATCCTCGGCGCGGTCGAGCTGCTGCGGAAGCCCGTCGCTGCTATTGCCGGCCGATGGAGTTTCTTGCAGGCTTGGCTGCCACAGAGGACGAGGTCCCCACGACAAAGACCCGAGAACAGCCGCCGTGAGGACGATCCACTCCAGCAAATTCAGCACGGAGAACTCCTTACGGCCAGATTTGTTCACGTCTTTGGATGTCGCTGGTGCTCAGTGCGATTCGAGGATCGCTCTCCTCAAAAGCAAAGCAATGGCTCGAGCGCACCCGCGTCATACTCATGAGGTCTGGCTCGGTCGTCGGTTCGTTGTGGCCCGCCTCCTCTCTGGTGCTTGCTTCCGCTCTCATTTCTTGAAAAGAAGTTCAAGCCCATCGGCGCATGCTCGGGCCACCGCATAGCCAGCCTTTTCTTGCCCGGGCATCTTATCCCAGCCACCTTTTTCAATGACTTCAGCTCTCTGCCAGCTACTGACTGCCTCGAGTTCTTTGAGTTTCGCTTCATGGTTCGGTTGCTTCATAAATTGGGCGACGCAGATCGCCGCCTGACTCGCCAAGACCGCCTCTTTGGTCATCGCTTGGGTCGTGCCGAAGGTTGTCCAACCGCCCCACGCAAAGCCGATGATCATGGCGATGACTGCCCCACAAATCAGGCCCCACACTCCGTACTTAATCTTCGCTGCCGTCTCTGGCTTCATTGACAAGACCTCCTGAACCGGGATCCCACCGCCTCGTTCACGCTTCCCGCCACGTTGCCGGCGGTGCTTCTGACAACCCCCTGGGGCTTGTGTGACCGGTGCTGCCGGGTTCGGTCACACCGACCGGGCCGTCGAGAGATACCGCCGAGTCGCCTCCCACTGCCCATCCCCGCCGATCTCTGTACGGTCCTCCGTATCGCGCCGGTGCTGGAGCCCCGCGTCGCGCGTACGCCCGAGTCTTCTCAGAATCCATTCCGTCGCATGCACGTGCGGTATGTCGCCTGATACGC
>QHTE01000071.1 GCA_003220685.1 Candidatus Rokuibacteriota bacterium | reverse complement strand
AAAGCTGCCGTGGGCGAGGTTCACGATTCGGGTGACACCGAAGATCAGCGACATCCCGACGGACACGAGGAAGAGGAACATGCCGACGCTCAGGCCGCTCATCACCTGCACCGTGATGAGCGGCCCGTTGGTGATCCAGGGGAACAGGCTGTGGATGACTACTTCTTCTTTTCGGCGGCGGCCGCCCGCAGCTTGGCGACCTCGTCGCAGCTCTTGATCACGTCCTTGCCGTGGACCTCTTCGACGTCGGCCAACACCGGCTTACCCTGGGCGTTCATCCGGACCACCCCGACCCACTGTGGCGGGATAGCCTGCTGATCACAGCCGCGCATGATGACCTTGCCCCACGGGAATTCCATCTCGAACCCCTCGCTGAAGGCCGTGATCACCTTGTCCGTGTCGGCGCTTTTCGCGCGCTTGATGGCTTCCGCGATGATGTAGGCGCTGGCGTAGCCCCAGGAGGCGCCGAGCGTGGGTTCTTTCTTCGCTCGCGCCTCGTACTTCTTGACCCACTCGGCGAGTTTCGGATGGCGCTTCTGCATGCCGTCGTCGTACCAGGCGAAGCCCGGCGTGATGGCGCCCACGGGCGCCTCCTTGCCGAGCGGATCGAGCTCGTCGGGGTTCCCGACGGAGGCGCTGAAGTAGTGGACCTTCTCGAAGAGGCCGAACGGCCGTGCCTGCTTCACGAAGGCGATCTCCTGCGCGCCCCACACCGAGCTGAGGAAGGCGTCCGCCCCCGACTGGAGCAGTGCCGTGACGTACGAGCTGTGGTCGGTCTCGCCCAGCTTCGGCCAGTTCTGCTGAACGAATTCCACGTCGGGCTTGAGCTGCTTCAGATAGGCGGAGAACTCCTCCCACACGTTGTGGCCGTACTCGTAGTCGGGCGAGATGTGCGCCCACTTCTTGTACCGCATGCTGGCCGCCTTCTGGGCCAGGGCGCGCACGTACTGGTTCACGTTGTTCGTGGTGTGGGCGACGTATTTATGACCGTCGTCCCAGGTGAGGCGCGAGGTCTGGCAGTGAGTCGCGATGTAGAGGACCTTGGCCTCCTTCGCGTAGGCCGAGATGGCCAGGCCCACCCCGCTCGAGATGCAGCCGGCCAGGAAGTCGACCTTCTCCTGCCCGACCAGCTCACGGGCGGCCTTCACCGCCTCGTCCGGCTTGAGCTTGTCGTCGCGGAAGATGAACTCGATCGGACGGCCGAGAACGCCGCCGGCGTCGTTGATCTCCTTAGTCGCCATCAGGAGGCCTTCGCGATAGGGGAAGGTGTAGACCGTCGCGAGGCCGCTGTAGGAGTTGATTTCACCGATTCGGATCGGCGCTTTGCTCTGGGCGGCGACCGGCCCCGCCGCCGCCGCCACGATCATCAGCGCACTTACCCCGCACATCGCGTCCTTGATTCGTGTCCACATGGTCCGCCTCCCAGCGTCTCGCCCTCGCGGCGGCTCGTGACGAACGGGCTCGTGACTGTCCGAGGTGGGCCGACTGTGCCTTCGGCGAGTCGACCTTGTCAAGGCGCATGATTTGCGAAGGCGCATAATATTGTCCGGACGACTCCGCAAGGAGGGACGTGGTGACCTTCGACTACCATGAGCCGACGTCGCTACGCGAGGCGATCGAGCTCGGCGCTCGGTTCGGCGTCGACGGGCGCTTCCTCGCCGGAGGAACGGATCTCATGGTCCAGATCCATCGCGGCCGGCTCAACCCGCGCCACGTCGTCAGCCTGCAGTGTGTCCCCGGACTCGATGCGATCGAGGTCGACGGGGCGATCAGCCTCGGCGCGCGGGTAACGCACAGGCGGATCGAGACCACGACAGACTTTCAGGGCGCGTTGAGGGCGCTCGTCGAAGGTGCCGAGGTCGTGGGCGGCCATCAGGTGCGTAACGTGGCGACGGTTGGCGGCAACATCGTCAACGCGTCGCCCGCGGCGGATGTGGTCGTCGTACTGCTGGCACTCGAGGCGAGGCTGACGTCCCTCGGTCCAGCCGGTGAGCGCACGATAGCCCTCGACGGCTTCGGCACCGCGCCGGGCGTCACCGTGCTCCGGCCCAACGAGCTGCTGACCCGCGCGAGCTTTCCGCGCCTCGCCCCTCGCACGGCCACCGCATTTCTCAAGGCGGGTCGCCGGCGCGCCATGGAGATCTCGATCGCGTGCGTGGCGGCGCGTCTCACGCTCGATGCGGCCCTCGAGCGCTGCCAGGACGTCCGCATCGCGCTGGGAGCGGTGGCGCCGACCGCGATGCGCGCGCGCTCCGCCGAGCGCTATCTCGAGGGGCGCCCGCTCACGGATGAAGTGACGCGGGAAGCGGGACGGATCGCGGCCACCGAGTGCCGCCCTATCGGCGACGTGCGCGCCTCCGCGCGCTATCGCGCGCTCCTCGTGGCCACGCTGGTGCCACGGGTGCTGGCCCGCTGTCTCGAACGCATCAGGTTTCATACCTCATGACCAGGATCCCCCTGAGCCTCATCATCAACGGGCAGACGCACGAGGTGCTGGCCGAGCCACACCGCACTCTGCTGGACGTCTTGCGGACGGACCTGGGCCTCATCGGCACGAAGGAGAACTGCCTGGAGGCCGAGTGCGGCGTCTGCACGGTGCTGCTCGAGGGCGCCGCGGTCAACGCGTGCATCCTGCTGGCCGCGCAGTGCCAGGGCCGCGCGATCCTGACCATCGAGGGCCTCGCCGCCCCGGGACAGCTGCACCCGCTGCAGCAAGCGTTCATCGACCACGGCGCCGTGCAGTGCGGGTATTGCATTCCCGGGATGATCCTGGCGGCCAAGGCCTACCTCGACGAGAATCCAGAACCGGACGAGAACGGAGTGCGTGAGGCACTGGCCGGCAACCTGTGCCGCTGCACCGGATACCAGAGGATCATCGAGGCGACGCTGAGCGCAGCCCGCGCCCTGCGCGCCTCCCCCTCCTCGGCATGCCGGGAGACGGCACGATGACGCAGGTGACGCGGATCGTCGGTCGCTCGGTCCCCCGCATGGACGCGCCCGGCAAGGTGACGGGTACGGCGCTCTACGCCGCCGACTTCGCGCTACCCGGCATGCTCTACGGCAGAGTGCTGAGGAGCCACGAGCCGCACGCGCGACTCGTGCGGCTCGACACCAGTCGCGCGGCCCGGCTGCCCGGCGTGCGCGCCGTGATCACGGCGCCCGATGTGCCCGACGTGCGCTACGGCGGCAGCGTGAAGGATGAACGCGTGCTCGCGCGTGACCGTATCCGCTTCGCCGGCCAGCCCCTCGCCGCCGTCGCGGCGACGTCGCCGGACGCCGCCGCCGCCGCGCTGGCCGCGATCGAGGTCGTCTGCGAGCCGCTCGTGCCCGTGCTCGACGTGGCGGCCGCCCTGGCGCCCGGCGCGCCGCTCGTCCACGAGGCGTGGGCGAGCTACACCGCGCTGCCGATCCTCCACCGCGACCGCAACGTCTGCAACCGCGCGCGGATCGTGGTGGGCGACGTCGAGCGTGGCTTCGTCGAGGCCGACCGCATCTTCGAAAACCGCTTCACCACGAGCAGCGTCCACCAGGGATACACGGAGCCCCGCGCCGCGGTCGCCCAGTGGGACAGCTCGGGCCTGGTCACCGTGTGGTCGAATACCCAGCTTCCTTTCGAGATCCAGACGACTCTGGCCGAGATACTGCAGCTCCCGCCCTCCAAGGTGCGGATCATCGTGCCCGGGATCGGCGGCGGCTTCGGCGGCAAGCTACGGATCGGGATGGAACATTTCGCCGCGCTGCTCGCGATGAGGACCGGGCGCCCTGTGAAGGTGATGACGACGAGTGAGGAAGAGCTGACGGCCGCCTACCCACGACAGCCGGCGATCGTCGAGGTGAAGACCGGTGTCACGAATGACGGGCGTCTCACGGCCCGCGAAGCGCGCCTGTGGTTCGACACGGGCGCCTTCGCCGGATCAGGGCCGGGCGTCGCGTCGGTGGCGACGCTCATGCTGGCCGGGCCCTACCGGATCCCCAACCTCCTGCTCGAGGGCTTCGCCGTCTATACGAACAAGACCAACTTCGGTTCGTTCCGCGCGCCCTCGGGTCCGCAAGCGAATTTCGCAGTGGAATCACAGATGGACATCATCGCCGACGCCCTCGGCCTCGACCCGCTCGAGCTCCGGCTGAAGAACATCGTGCGCGAGGGCGAAGAAGGGCCGACGGGGCAGGTCCTCACCGCGGTCGGTCTCGAGGAGTGCCTTCGCCGCGCCGCGGACGCGATCGGCTGGAGGGATCGACGACCGCGGGCGGGACGTGGCAAAGGGATCGCGTGCGGCTGGTGGACGACGACCGGCGGCTCGTCGGGCGTCTACGTCAAGATCAACCCAGACGGCACGGTCGCGCTGAACACCGGCGCGGCGGAGATCGGGACTGCCGCCTTGACGGGCGCCGCACAGGTTCTCGCCGAGGATCTCGGCGTGCAGCTGGCCGACATCAACGTCGTCTCGGCCGATACGCTCTCGACGCCCTACGACTTCGGGGCGCAAGGCAGCCGTACCGCGTTCGCCGTCGGCAACGCTTGCCGGGCCGCGGTCGCCGACCTCAAGCGCCAGATCCTCGCCCTCGCGTCGAAACACCTCGGCGTCGAGGAGCACGCGCTGGCCCTCCGGGAGGGAAGCGTGGTCGGCGAGGGCAAGCGCACGACGCTCGGCGAGCTCGCTCGGATCTCCCAGGCCTCAGGTGGTGGGCTGATCGCTCACGGCACCTTCGTCGCCCCCCCGACGCCGTACGACGCCAAGCGGGTCGAGGGTCACGTGTACCCCGCGTTCCACTCGCCGAGCTTCCACGCCCACGCCGCCGATCTCTCCGTCGACGCCGAAACCGGCGAGATCACGATCCACCGCTACGTCGTCGCCCAGGACGTGGGGTTCGCGGTGAACCCGGCGGCGATCGAAGGCCAGATCGAAGGCGGCGTGGCCCAGGGGCTCGGCCAGGCCCTCTCGGAGGAAATTGTCTACGAGAACGGTCGGGTGCTCAACGCGAATCTCACCGACTACAAGATGCCGACGACGCTCGACGTTCCGCGCGTGGAGTCGATCCTCGTGCAGCACCCGACCCTGGTGGGGCCCTTCGGCGCCAAAGGTGTCGGTGAGCCGCCGAACATCGAGCCGCCGGCCGCGATCGCCAACGCCGTAGCGAGCGCCACCGGTGTGCGGATCACGACCCTGCCGATCACCGCCGAGAAAGTCGCACTCGCGCTGAGAGCGCGCGCGACATGATGCTCCGCACCGGGCTCTTACTGTTGCCCTCGCGTCCCGCGAGCGAGCTGAGCGATCTCGCCGCCCGCGCAGAGGCGCTCGGCTACGACGACTTCTGGCTGGCCGACGAGCGCTTTTTCCGCGAGGTGTACGCCCTCCTCGCCCTCGCCGCCGCGCGCACCACGCGCATCCGCCTCGGGCCCTGCGTCACCGACCCCTTCTCGCGCCACCCCGCGCTGACGGCGATGGCCATCGCGACGCTGGACGAGATCTCGGGCGGACGCGCGGTCCTCGGCATCGGGGCCGGCGTGTCCGGCTTCCGGGAGCTGGGTATAAATGCCGAGCGCTCTGCCGTCGCCATCCGCGAGGCGGTGGAGCTGATCCGCCAGCTTCTCGGCGGGCAGAACGTGACGGTGAAGGGACAGCGGGTGAGCTTCAACGACGGCCGGCTCGACTTCGCACCGCGGCGCGCGAAGATCCCGATCTATGTCGCCTCCCAGCGCGAGGCCGGCTGCCGCGTCGCCGGCCGCGTGGCGGACGGAGCAATCATGCAGGGGTGCGTGGCCGAGCCGTTGCTCCGCTTCTTTCGGAAGACCGTCGCCGACGGGGCCCAGCGGGCCGAGCGTGATCCCGCGCAGGTGGAGCTGGTCGCGCGGATCAATGTCTGCGTCTCCGACGATGTCCATGCCGCTCGGAATGCGATGCGCCCCACCGTCGTTCGGAGTCTGGTCGCGCAGCGCCCGGACTTTTTTACGTTCCGGACTGCGGGACTGGAGCTCCCGGAGCCGCTGCGGACGCACGTGCTCGGCCTCCCGTACACGCACGACGTCGCCCCGCTCATGAAGGTGGCGCCACTCGTTCCCGACGCCTTCGTGGATGCGGTCACTCTCGCCGGATCGGCCGCTGACGTGGCGAAGGGCGTCGCTCGGCTCGCGCGAAGTGGAATCGGCCAGCTCATGGTGTACCCGGTGGCGTCCCAGGGCAGCATCGTCGGCACGATCGAACGGTTCCAGACCGAAGTCATGCCGGCGGTGCGCAAGGAGCTCGAAAGGAGCTGATCTATGCCGGTGCGCTACGTGCTCACCACGCTGAAGAACGGGGTCAAGCCCGAGGAGTACGAGCGGTGGCTGCGCGAGTACGACTACCGCGTCGCAAAAACACTTCCGTCGATCATCAGCTACCGCACGCACCGCATCGAGGGGCCGATCAATGGCGCCGAGCAGGCCGGATGGCAGTACATCGAGCGCATCGAAGTCCGCAACAAGGATCAGTACGCGAAGGACCTGGCGTCGCCGGCGGGCCAACAGCTCATTCGCCAGCTCTACGACAACTACCTGGAGCGGGCGAAGAATGTCTATTTCTGGTCCGAGGCGATCGACGACTGACCGCGGCTGCCGGCAAGATGGCGCGAGCTTAGACCGTCCCGCCCTTCATTGGTCGAGGGGCGCCCCGGTGTCCGCCTCGAGCTGATAGACAGCAGACAGATAGGCTCCGAGCGCTTGCAAGTGCGCAAGCGCGGTCTCTCGATAGCTTCGCTGCGCGTCGAGGAAATCGAGCAAGCTCTGGCCGCCGCGGCGGTAGGCGTACTCGACGGTGTCGCGGGCTTGCGTCGCCTTGGGCAGATATACGTCTCTGAGCGAGAGGACGCGGTCGCGCTGGGTCAGCGCGGCCTGGCGGTCGGTCTCGAGCGCGGCCAAGACCTGGAGCGCCGCCGCCTCACGCACCGCATCGACCCGCGTGATCTCGGCTTCCGTTCGCGCGATTTCCCCCTGATTGCGATCGAAGATCCGCAATGGAAAGCTGAACCCGAAGCCGATGGTGTCGTCGGGTCCGATCCGCTGGTACTCGAGCTGCGGGGTGAGGTCCCACCAGGCGTTCGCGCGGGCCAGGCGGTGGTCGGCTCGCGCACGCTGGCGATCGGCTTCGGCGGCTCGCAGATCCGGCCGGTTGTCCAACGCTCGCTGGACGAGCACGGCCCGATCGAGCGAGACGTCCTTGAAGTCGAGCTCTCCCGCGACTTCGAAATCCTCGGGGATGTTCACGGCCCCTGCAGCGGTGCGCAGCGCGATCTTCGCGGCCGTCAGGGCCTGACGGGCGTCGGCGGCGTCGCGCGCGAACGTGAAGCGCTGCACCTCGATGCGCAACAGCTCGAGCTCCGAGATGTCGCCCTTCTGCGCGCGGAGGCGCTGGATCCGCTCCGTATCGTCGAGCGTCTTGAGGTTCGCCTCGGCCAGGCCGAGCTGCTCTCGGGCGATCAGCGCCCCCGCGAAGGCGCTCTTGACTTGAAGCACGACCAGGCGGCGTGCGTCGTCCAGCTGGTACTTCGCGACCTGCGTGGCAGCTCGCGCCGAGTCGATGCGTCGCTGGCGCTTGCCGCCCAGCTCGATCGGCTGGCCGACGTTGACGGTATACTGCGCGTCTTGCTGTGACTGGCCCGGTCTGAACTGTTCGGCCAGGAAGTTCATCGTCGGATTTGGCCGCAGCGCGGCGGTCGTCTCACCCGCCTTGGTCGCGAACAGAGCGGCCTGCTGTGCCATCAGGGTTGGGTTCTGCCGCAGGGCGAGCTGGAGGGCCTCGTCCAGAGAGATCCGATTCGCCGGCTGTTGACCAACACCGAGCGATGGCGCCGCAAGCGAGACCACCAGTGTTGAGATAGCCATCAACGCCCAACGCATGGCATTCCTCCAGGCTGACTCGATCTGTACGCGCGGCTTACTGCCGGCCCACGGATCTTGCACCAGGCAACCTGAGGATTTCCTGAAGACGGCGCCCTCGAGACGACGACCTTCAGGAGCGGAGCTTCTCCCGGAACCAGTCGATGGTGAGCCGCAGCCCCTCCTCGATGTCGACGCGCGGCTCCCAGCCGAGCAATTTGCGCGCTCGCGCGATGTCCGGCTGGCGGACCTTGGGGTCGTCGACCGGGAGCGGGCGGAACACGATCTCGCTGCGGGCGCCGGTGAGCTTGATGATGCGCTTGGCGAGATCGAGCAGGGTCATCTCGTGGGGATTACCGATGTTGACGGGGTCGTTCACCGGCGCCTGCATGAGCCGCCACAGACCCTCGACGAGGTCGGTGATGTACTGGAACGACCGCGTCTGTGAGCCGTCGCCGAAGACTGTGATGGGGGCGCCGGTCAGGGCCTGGCCCATGAACGCCGGGATGGCGCGGCCATCCTTGAGCCGCATGCGGGGCCCGAACGTGTTGAAGATCCGGACGATGCGCGTATCGATGGCGTGCGAGCGGTGGTACGCCATCGTGATCGCTTCGCCGAAGCGCTTGGCTTCGTCGTACACGCCCCGTGGCCCGACCGGGTTGACGTGGCCCCAGTAGTCCTCGCGCTGCGGATGCACGAGCGGGTCGCCGTATACCTCGGAGGTCGACGCGAGCAGGAACCGCGCGCCCTTGGCCTTCGCGACGCCGAGTGCGTTGTGCGTGCCGAGCGCGCCGACCTTCAGGGTCTGGATCGGCAGCTCGAGATAGTCGAGCGGCGAGGCGGGGCTCGCGAAGTGCAGGACCCAGTCGAGGTGGCCCTCGAGCCGGATGTACTCGGTGACGTCGTGCTCGATGAGCGTGAAGCCCGGCCGGGACTCGACGGCGGCGAGGTTGTCCCGGGACCCGGTGACGAAGTCGTCCATGCAGACGACCTCCCAGCCCTTGCCGAGGAAGAACTCACAGAGATGGGAGCCGATGAACCCCGCGCCGCCCGTGACCAGCGCCCGCATCACGACGTCCTCCGTTGGATCTTCCCCTCGAGTGCTGCTCGAAGGTCAGTGTCAGGCCCAATGGCGAGACGGGCTAAACGGTACGGATTGGCAACCGGCAAGCGATTCGGACCACCGCCGTACAGGCAGGCGGCCCGATAGCCGGTGCGCTCGAGCGCCGCATCAACTGCCTGCGGGTCCACCCCGCCATCGCCGTATGGATACGAGATCGCCTCAACGGGTGTCCCCAGTCCCGCCTCAAGCGTGGCTTTGGAGCGGTGGAGCTCTTCCTCCAGCTCGCCCGGCGCCAGCTCTGAAAACCTCCGGTGCGAGGCCCCGTGTGACTGGACCGAAACGCCGTGACGCTGCAGTTCCCGCAGATCATCCCAATCACAAACGGCTTCCTGCGGCTCGATGCCCGCATCAAACTCGTTGCACTTTCCTATGAAGTCGGTCGGCACGAAGAGCACGCTCGGATAGCCGAACCTCAGCAGCCATGGCAGCGCAATCTGCCGCATCGATCTGTAGCCGTCATCGAACGTGAGCAACACTGACCGCTCGGGCAACCTCGCGGGCGCTGCGACGCCCACGAGAAAAGTCTGCAGGTCGAGCACGTGCCAGGCGTCGTCTTGGAGCCGGCTCAGGAAGCTGCCGAACGTCGCCTCCGAGACATAAAACCAGGTGGCCCGATTGCCGGTCGGCGGCTCTCCAATCTTGTGGAAGCCTAGGATCGCGAGTACCTGTTCGCCTGTTTGACGATCCGCACCGAGCGCCATAGCCGTATCTCCGATTACTGAGGTTTCACCCCAACGCCCGCTCGAGCAGACGTCCAACCACCTTTCGTGCATCGAAGAACTCCTCTGCCAGCGCGCGGGCCAGGCGGCATTGTCGATCGTAGTCGGCGCCCACTTGTTCCAAGCAACGTGCGGCTTCCTGGAGGTCACGAAAGCGAAACAGGCCGGCCGCGTCGGGGAGGAATCGGCTCGGACCCGTATGCTGGACGACGGCGGGCTTCGCGCTGGCGAGATAGCAAAGAGTCCGGTCGCTGACCCAGGCATTCTGCAGCCGTACGCATGCTGGCTTCACGCAGCTAAACTCACCGCGGGAGCGCTGGATGTAGCGCTGGTAGTCCCACGGCGTGGACGCGACGGCATGGGCATCGCGCACAAGCCATCCGCGTTCTCGCAGGGCCACCCCTTCCTTGTCGTCGGGTTCAATGTCGAGCGCCAGCTCCAACGACCAGGGCGTGTGGCGCGGCAATTCCAGGAATGGTTGAAAGCCCGCTCGCTTGTCGTCGAGGTTCACTGCCTCTCCGGTCCCACCTCCAGCGAACCAGTGAGCCACAGTGGTGAATCGAGCATCTGCCGCTGCCGGATGCGGCGGCCACCAATCGAGCGCCACACATGGCGGCGTGTACTGCCATTTCAGCCCCAAGTCCGGAAACGGCGCACCAGACTGGCCGACCGTCTCGCCGATGCTGAAGTAGACGTCGTGTGGCGCGAGGCCTACCTTGCCCATGCTCACCCAGATCTGGAGCAGAGCCGGATCGATGTCCAACAACGCCGACCGTCGGAAGCGCTTCACCACCTCCGGCTGCATCTTGTGACCGAGGTCAAGGAGAAGATCAGCGTCGGTGGCGAGCTCGAGGTCAAGGCAGTCCGCCATTACGTCGAGCGACAATGGCTCCTGGGTCTCGGAACAAAGCGATAAAGACTCCCCGAGACCGTAACGGCTTAGACGACTCCTCAGTGCAGCGACATATCCCTGCATTTCCTGGACTGGTGTATGGGGGTTGACCAGCTCAAGCCAAATCACCTGGATGCCTAGGGCACGCAACCCCAAGGCCCAGTTGAGATAGACCCACTGATGGCCACCGCCCACCGGGTAATAAATCGTGTTCGAGCAGAGGCACACGGTCATGCTCATTGATATTCGTCCCGCCGCTATTCCACGATGATCTGCCCGTACATCCAGGGGTGGGGCGTACAGAGATAGTAGTAGACCCCAGGCCGGGTGAAGGAGATGGCCTTGGATTCTCCCGTGGCCAGGTCGCCTGTATCCCACTCGGGCTTTAAGTAGGGGGTGGCGTTGTGAATTTGGTTACCGAGATTCGTGAAGGTGATTGTGGTTCCCGCCGTGATCTGGATGCGGACTGGCGAGAAACTGTATTCCTCGTTGTTGGCGCCAATCTTGACCGTAACGACGCCAGTCTCGATTGGTTTCGACGCCATCAAGATCCCCGGCCATCGCTGCGGCAACCCGGAGGGCCCACCAACGGTCGATGGTGGAGGAGGCGGCCATAAGGGGCCTAACTGCCCCTTCAAGGAGAACGCCCACACCGCGTCACCGTACGCACTGCCTTGCAGTCGGTTGCCGCCTGTCGCGATGGCCACGTACTGCTCGCCGTCCACCTCGTAGACAACGGGCGGCGCGTCAGCGCCAAAGCCGGTCTGGAACCGCCACAGCTCCTTACCCGTCTTGGCATCCAGCGCGAGGAGGTTGCCATCCGGCTCGCCCCGAAAGACGAGACCACCGGCCGTGACGGTCGCGCCTCCCCCGAGGCGGTACGGCGTCTTGTGCTGCCAGACTATTTTGTTCGTCGTGCTGGCGATCGCTGTGAAGGTGCCGCTCATCGGTGAGCCAATCGGCGTCACCTGGCTCCCGCGCCCATAGCTCCTCCCCGGAACGTAGTCCCTTGTACCGCTCCGCGTATAAGCGCTGGTGCGGACGGTGCCCGATACGTAGAAGTAGCCCGTGTCGGGGCTGTACGGCACCGGCGACCAGTTCGTGCCCCCGTCCCCTGACGGCTGTACCAGGACCGGGTTTTCCCAGAAGGGCTCAAAAATGCACCCGGCTTTGTCATAGCCCGGGAGCAGGTCGGCGCACTGGGGCACGGTCGCATCCCCGAGGGGAAATGGTTGGGTCTTCGCCGTCTTCTGGCGCGGCTCCTGGGGCACCGGGCGCTCCTCGATGCCAATCAACGGCTTACCGTTCGTGCGGTCGAGGATATACAGCCAGCCTGTATGGCCGGCTTCGGCGATGCCCTTGCGCGGTTGGCCATTGATCACCGTGTCGAAGAGGACCATCGGGCTCGAGGCATCATAGTTCCAGAGATCATGGTGTACCTGCTGGAAGTGCCAGACGTACTGGCCGGTCTTGGCCTTCAAGGCGATCATCGAGGAACAGAACAGGTTGTCACCCTCGCGCATCGACCCGTCATGATTCGGACCACAGTTGCCCGTGACGAAGTAGATGAGCCCGAGTTCCGGATCGAGGGCGGGCGTGTTCCATACCGTCGCCCCACCGCGCATCGCGTGATCGGTGCCGGGCGGCCAGGTGTCACTGCCAAACTCGCCAGGTCCCGGCACCGTAAACCATCGCCACAGAATGGCGCCGGTCTTCGCGTCCAGGGCGGTGAGGCGACCCCGCACACCATACTCGCCTCCAGCGATGCCGCTATAAACAATACCGTCGTAGTAGAGGGGAGCGCTGGTGATGGAGTAGCCGTTCTCCCACTTCTCGATGGAGGTCTTCCACGCCACCTTACCCGTCTTCATGTCCAGCGCCACGACGTTGGCGTCGAGCTGACCGAAAAAGAGCAATCCCTCGCCCATTGCCAGACCACGATTCACCCAGCCGCAGCAGAGGGCCGAGATCTTCTGGTGGACATCGGACCAGTGTTCCCAGAGAATCGCGCCGGTCTTGGCATTGAGGGCGAAGACATCGTTGTTGCCCGTGATGACGTACATGATGCCGTTCTTGACCAGCGGCGATGCCTCCAAGGAGTACTTGGCACCGAACCCGGAGCCGTTGAGACGGGCCATCCAAGCTCCTTTGAGTTGCGCGACATTGGAGGGGTCAATCTGATTTAGCGTGGAAAACCGCTGATTGGTCAGGTTGCCGCCGTTGGTCACCCAGTCTCTGCCAATCGGGCTCCGGAGCTGGCGATCGATCTCCTGATCGGCCGCCAAGCCGGGCACGATGACCAGAAAAATGAAGCTCAGAGTCGTCAACCATGTCGCCAGTCGGCGGCTATGAGAACCCATAGGTTTCGTCCTCACGCTGCCGCTGGCGCGCGTGTCATTTCCCAAGACCTTTCAGAGGCTGCCCCCGATGACTTCGTAGTTCCAGGTGGTCGAGGCGAAGGTTCGGCGATGGGCGGGGAAATCATGAAAGGGCCATGCGGTGCAGGCTGGGTGCCAGGCCGGACCAGTCGTGTTCTCGCGGCCTTGCGCCAGAGTATCGTGAAACAGACTGCACAATGTCGGCAACGCGATGAACATCCATCGGCACTGTGACGGCCCTCCACGATGCGCGAGCGAGATAGGAGCCGATCGCCGATTGCCTCGGAGCACCGGTGCCAGTAGGATCCGAGGCAACGGCAAAACCGCCGCGGATGCCGAAAGGAAGACGCAGGTCAAAGATGGGTGTGCAGCGGCCTGAAGAGGGCTCCGGACACGGGCCCACGCGAGTCATTCGCTCGAATCTCGCGGACCACCCCGCAGTGAGGGCTTGGCGTCGGCTGGGTGGCGGTCGCGCCAAACCAGAGAGCATTCAAGTCTTGAAAGAGGTCTTGCGTGGCAAACGGTACGCCTCAGATCGTTTCCAATCGGAAGGGACGAGCGGTTACAGCGTCCTCGAGCTGCCACGCAGCCGTTCGGCGGTCTACCGGCTGGTTGGTGTCGGACCCGAGGGCGGCGCAGTAGTCGCCAAGCGATGCTTCCATAAGCAGAGTAATTCAGCGGCGACCGAATGCGTGATTTACGAACAAGTGCTTCCTCGACTGCCGATCAGCGCTCTTCGCTGTTACGGCACAGTGGACGACGACAACGAATGTCGTTGGCTCTTCTTGGAAGATGCCGGCGATGAGAGGTATGCATTAGAGGTCGAAGAGCACCGCGTGCTCGCAGGGCGCTGGCTCGGCGCCATGAACACATCTGCCCAACACCTCGCCGTCGGAGAAGCTCTCCCCGACCGGAGCGCGAGTTTTTACCTCGAAGGACTGCGCCGGGCGCGTGCGATGATCACCAACGTTCTCGGCCATCCAGTAGCTCGTGCTGACGACCGGCGGCGGACCCTCGAAGCGATTATCGGCCACTGCGATCGACTGGAAACGCTTTGGCCTTCCATCGAGCGGTTCTGTGAGCGGATGCCCCGGACCCTGGTTCACTGCGATCTCGTGTCGAAAAATGTCCGCATTCGCGCCGAGGAGACCGGAAAGAGCTTTTTGGTCATGGATTGGGAAACCGCGGGTTGGGGAATTCCGGCCGCCGATCTCGCGCAATTCCCACTTGAGCGAAGTCACTATATTGCATTGAGTCCCGATCTTCAGGCGTACTGGACGGTCGTGCACCCTCGCTGGCCGAACATCAGCTTGCCAGACCTACGACGACTGGCGGAGTTGGGAAATGCCTTTCGTTTGATCGTCGCCCTTGCGTGGATGAACGAAGGTTTCCATGAGTACGAGTGGTACATGACTGATATGGGCTGGTATGAGCCTGAGCTGCGTGCTTGGCTGGGAGCAGCAGACTTTCAGGCCTCCTGAACTGATCCCCGCCTTCTTCTCGCTGCGCCGTCGGCTGAGACGCGGGTACGGCGCCCCCAGATAGGTCTGCCGCGCTTTCCAGGCGCATCGGCCACGCTCCACCAGCAGGGTCTTGAGCCGGCGGTTCCGTTTGCGGATGGCGTCAGGCTGCCGATCGGACGGCCTTGAGCTTCCCCAACATCGCACATCCGTTACACCGTGTGTGCAACCCGCTTCACAATGCCGTGAGCAAGATCGTGAGAATACAACGAGGCATGTCTTGGCACGCAGTTTGCGAAAATACCACTGGCCTATGGCCTCTACGCTCGGCATTCCTTCGCGTCGTGCGGACGCGAGCGTGCCGGGCGGCGGCCCGGCTCTCCCCAGGCCGCACGTGCGAGGCAAATTCGTCTTCACGGGCGACGCGAAGTTCTACGTTCGGGGCGTCAGCTATGGAGCATTTCGGCCCGATGCAAGCGGCCACGAGTTCCACGCCCTGGACGTCATCGAGCGGGACTTTATCCAGATGGCCGCGAACGGGATCAACACCGTTCGCATCCCCCATACGATGCCTCCCCGCCCACTGCTCGAAGCCGCCGAGCGGCACGGGCTGCGGGTCATGGTGGGATTGTCCGCGGAGCAACATCTAGGCTCTCTGGTCGATGGAAAAATGGGAATGCCCGAGATCGAGGCGCTGGTGCGCTCGAAGGTCCGGGAGTGCGCCGGTCAACCAGCGCTCCTCTGTTACGCTCTCGGCAACGAGATCCCGGCGCCGATGGCACGCTGGCTGGGCCGTTCGAAGATCGAGCGCTATCTCAAGCGGCTGTACCAGGTGGTCAAGGAGGAAGACCCGGACGGGCTAGTGACCTATGTAAACTACCCAACTACGGAGTATCTCCGTCTTCCGTTCCTCGACTTGGTGTGCTTCAACGTCTACCTCGAGTCTCGGCCGCGGTTCGAGGCGTACCTCGGGCGTCTACAGAATATCGCCGGGGAGCGACCGCTCATCATGAGCGAGCTCGGGCTCGACGGCCTGCGTAACGGCGACACGGTACAGGCGCGGTCTCTTGACTGGCAAGTGCGGACGGCGTTCGCGGCCGGATGCGCTGGCGTGGTCGTGTTCTCCTGGACCGACGAGTGGTATCGGCAGGGTCACGACGTACAGGACTGGGCCTTCGGCCTCACGCGCGCCGACCGGACGCCGAAGCCGGCCCTGAAGGCGGTACGAGAGGCTTTCGCCGAGGTGCCGTTCCCGCCGAGCTTGAAGTGGCCAAGAATCTCGGTGGTCGTGTGCACGTACAACGGAGCGCGCACCATTCGCGACTGCATGGAGGGGTTGAAGCAGCTCGCCTACCCCGACTACGAGGTCATCGTGGTGGACGACGGATCCGCCGACGCCACGGCCGTTATCGCGCGCGAATACGACTGCCGATTGATCCAAACCGAGAACCGCGGGTTGGCCAGTGCCCGCAATACGGGCCTGAAAGCGGCCACGGGCGAGATCGTCGCCTATACCGATGACGACGCCTATCCCGACCCGCACTGGCTCACCTATCTGGCGGCCATGTTCCTGTCAACGTCTCACGCCGCGGTGGGTGGACCGAACATCGCTCCGCCGGGCGATGGACCGATCGCAGAGTGCGTCGCGCGAGCTCCGGGAGGACCTGTCCACGTCCTCCTGAGCGATTGCGAGGCAGAGCACCTTCCCGGCTGCAATATGGCCTTCCGCAAAGACCGTCTCGAGGCAATCGGAGGGTTCGACCCGCAGTTCCGCACAGCCGGTGACGACGTCGACGTGTGCTGGAAGCTGCAAGAGCGTGGCTGGACTCTGGGCTTCAGTGCCGCCGCCATGGTCTGGCATCATCGCCGGAACTCGGTGCGCGCCTACTGGAGACAGCAGATCGGGTACGGCCGGGCTGAAGCGATGCTCGAACGGAAGTGGCCCACGAAGTACAACGGCTCGGGGCATGCCCGCTGGGCCGGGCGCATTTACGGCAACGGGTTGATCTACACGCTCAGCTGGCGGCGGGCGCGCATCTATCACGGCACCTGGGGCATCGCGGCGTATCAGTCCCTCTACGAACCTGCCCCGACCATGATCGGCTCCCTGCCGCAAACGCCGGAGTGGTATCTCGCGCTCGCGATTCTGCTGGGGCTGTCGACGTTGAGCCTGGTCTGGAGCCCGCTCAAGCTCCTATTGCCGGTACTGGTCGTCGTCGGCCTGCCGCCGTTAGCGCAAGCCTGCTTGAACGCGGCCCGCGTTTCGTTCAGCGATCGGCCCATGACCCGAGCGGCTCGGTTGAGACGGTGGTTCCTGACGGCGGGGCTCTACCTGCTCCAGCCGCTGGCACGCCTGCGTGGGCTGACATACGCCTCCGTCCCGTGGCGGAGGCGGGGTACGCCAGTGTTGCTACCACCCTGGCCAAGGACGTTCACTATCTGGAGCGAGCATTGGCAGGATCCCGACCAGAGACTGCGGTGCATCGAGGCGGACCTCAGAGCCGCCGGCGCCGCGGTGCGGTGCGGGGGCGACTACGACCGTTGGGACCTGGAGATCGGCGGCGGTTTACTCGGCTCAGCTCGGCTGCTCATGGCCGTCGAGGATCATGGCGCTGGCACACAGTTCCTCCGCTTTCGCTGGTGGCCACGCGGCTCGCGTCGCGGGATCGCGCTCATCGCCCTCTTCGCGGCCCTGGCCGGCGCAGCCGCCGCAGCGCGGGCGTGGGCCGCGGGGACGATCCTCGCGGCGGTCACTCTCGCGGTGGTGCTCTGTGTTGTCCTCGAGTGTGCCGGCGCCGCTGGCCTCATCGCTCGGGCTGTTCGGCAGTCGAGGACCCGAGTCGGTTGATTCGTGTCGAATTACAGTGACGTCCGTTTGTTCAGGCGCCTGCTGGGCCAGGCCCGGCCCTACTGGATGCGTATCGGCTCGTTGTTGCTGCTCGACCTGCTCTCCAGTCCGCTCTCGCTGCTGACGCCGCTCCCGCTCAAGATCGCGGTGGACAGCGTGATCGGCTCGCACCCGCTTCCGCGCTTCATCGCCCCGTTGGTGCCAGAAGCGTTCGCGCACTCACAGGGAGCCCTGCTCGCACTGGCGGTGGGACTCGTGCTGGCCATCGCGCTGCTCGCCCAGTTCCAGGCGCTGGGACGGCATCTGCTGCAGGCATGGGTCCAGGAGAAGCTGGTTCTGGACTTTCGGACTCAGCTCTTTCGGCACGCCCAGCGCGCCTCTCTCGCCTACCACGACACGCGCGGGACGGCAGATTCGACTTACCGGATTCAGCGCGACGCCCAGTCTGTCCAGCACGTCCTCACGGAGGGCCTCATCCCTCTCGTCTCCGCCACGGTCACCTTCGTCGCAACGATCTACGTCGTGGCTCGGATCGACTGGGCACTGGCCCTGACCGCTCTGGCCATCGCGCCCGGGCCCGTCACGATAGCGCGGATATTTCGCAGGCGCCTGCGCCGCCTGTGGCGGGACGTGATGAAGCTCGAGAGCGCAGCCAACTCCGTCGTGCAGGAAGCTCTCGGCTCGCTTCGGATCGTCAAAGCGTTTGGGCAGGAGGCGCGGGAAGAGAGGCACTTCCTCGGCCGCTCCTGGGACAGTATGAGGGCACGGATGCGCGTGGCTGGCACCGAGGGCGGCTACCAGTTTCTGGTCGGGCTGACCACGGCCATCGGCACCGCAACGATACTCATGATCGGGATCGGCCATGTCCGGTCCGGCGCCCTCACTCTGGGTGAGCTGCTTATGGTGATGGGATACCTCGCTCAGCTCTATCAGCCGCTCAAGACCATGGGCCAGAAGGCCGCAAGCCTGCAGCTCCATCTCGCCAGCGCCGAGCGCGCCTTCTCGCTGCTCGACGAGCCGCCGGATGTCGAAGATCGACCTGGTGCCCGACCACTCAAGCGCGCCACCGGAGCAGTCGCCTTCCGCAATGTCACATTCGCCTACGGCGATGATCGTCCGGTCCTGAACGACGTGTCTTTCGACATTGGACCAGGTACGCGTCTGGGGATCGCCGGCGCATCCGGGGCCGGCAAGAGCACGCTGATCAGCTTGCTCACGCGGTTCTACGACCCGACGGCGGGGGAAGTTCGACTCGATGGCATCGACCTCCGTGATTTGAAACTGGAGGATCTCCGGCGTCAGTGTGCAGTCGTGCCTCAGGACACGGTACTCTTCTCGACCAGCATCGCCGAGAACATCGGTTATGCAAAGCCCGGCGCCCCTCGAAGCGAAGTGATCGCCGCAGCACAGGCGGCCAACGCCGACGCGTTCATCGCCCGGCTGCCTCAGGGTTATGACACCCAGGTAGGCGAGCGAGGGATCCAGCTCTCGGGCGGCCAGCGCCAGCGCATCGCCATCGCCCGGGCCTTTCTGAAGGACAGCCCGGTCCTCATTCTGGACGAGCCCACGAGCGCCGTCGATATTGACACCGAGGCAGTGATCGTGGAGGCGTTGGAGCGACTGCAGAAGGGCCGCACCGTAATCATCATCAGCCATCGCCCGACGACGCTCGCAAATTGCTCCGCCATCCTCACGATCGAACGGGGACGCGTGGTGAGCGATACGACGCGAGCCCTTGTCCAGTCGACGCCAAAGCGCGCGTCCCGAGCCCCCGCGAGGGGAGGGCGTCTGGAGCGTCTGATCGAGCATCCTGCCGTCAAGGCCTGGCGCCGGCTCGGGTACGATCGCTCGGTGCCTGCAGGGGTCGCTCGGGTGACGCGGAGACCAGGAAGGGTGCGTGGCCGTGAAGTGTACCGGCTCGAGCGGGCGGGCATCGACGGCTCGAGTGTCATCGCCAAGCGGTGCACGCCAACCGACGGCCTGGTGGAGCGCACCACGTACGAGCAGATCCTTCCGGGCGTGCCGCTTCCGGGACCTCGCTACTATGGAGCGGTCGTAGACCCGAGCGACGACCCCAACAAAGAGTTCTGGTGGCTATTCATCGACGAGATCCAAGGCGAGCAGTATGATGCCTCTTTGCCGGCGCATCGTGAGGCCGCCGGACGCTGGCTCGCGATCCTCCATACCGAAGCGCGCCCTGCTGCCGACCAGGCTGAGCTGCCTGATGCCGGACCGGTCCGTTACCGAGAGCAGATGCGCGGGGCGGGAGATCTCATCCGGAATCATCTCGACAATCCCGCGCTCACCGGCGACGACGTAGAGTTTCTCGATGGTCTCCTTTCGCTGTTCGACCAGCTCGACGAGCACTGGGATCGTCTCGAGCATGCCGCCACCGGACTGCCGAGAACCTTCGTGCACGGCGATTTCAACGGTAAGAACCTGCGCGTGCAGGCGACGCCGGAGGGCCACCGGATCGCCGCTTTCGACTGGGCGGAAGCCGGGCGCGGCGTGCCCACCGCCGATCTCGCCCAGGTGGTTGCAACACAAAAACACTTTTGCGCAAACCCCGACCTCGGCTCCTACTTCTCGGTGGTGCGGGAGCGCTGGCCAGACTCCGATCGAGAGGATGTCGAGCGCCTCGCGACCTGCGGGACCGTGTTCCGCGCGCTGGCGGCGATCGAGTGGGAGTCCCACATATACTTCCCCGATTGGGCCCATTTGTTTCGTCCGAACCTGGGAATATACGAAGCCGAGCTAGCGCACGCGCTGGAGCGACTCGGCTGGACACGCCCAATCCGATGGGCCACGTCGATAGTCGTGCCCGAGAATACGACATGATTGCGGCGGCGATCCGCGGATATCGCTATCTCGAGAGGATGCTGGACGACAGACCGGGTGGCAAACGGCCGACGCGTACGCTGTCGCTTCTCCTGGTCGCGATCACCATCGGAGCCGCACTCTCAGGGTACCTCTACGCGCACAATCACCGTGGCGCCCCCCAGTACCGGTTCGAGCGGGCCGAACGTGGGCCTCTCGTCGCCGCCGTCTCGGCGATGGGGACCCTCAACGCCGTCACGACAGTTCAGGTCGGTACCCAGGTCTCGGGGCAAATCAAGGAACTGTACGCCGATTTCAATTCAGTCGTGCGCAAGGGCCAAGTGATCGCCAGGATCGACCCTGCCACCTTCGAGGCAAGGGTCAGGCAGGCTCGCGCCGATCTGGACGCCGCCCAGGCCCTTGTGCTCAACCAAGAGGCGCAGGTCGAGCGCGCCCGGGTCGAGGTAGGGAACGCCCGTTCTGGCTGGGCTGAAGGCAAGGCTCAGACCGCTCGTGCTCAGGTGTCGGTCACCGACACGAACCGCGACCTCGGCCGAAAGCTTCAGCTTCTCCAGCGCAAACTGATCCCCAAGAGCGACTACGACACGGCCGAGGGCGCCAACGACGCTTCTCGTACCCTACTCGACGCTGCGCAGGCAAGGGAGGAGTCGCTGGCCGGCGCCATCGCATCCGCTCAAGCGCAGCTTCGCATCGCCGAAGCGATGCTGCAGGCTACCCGTGCGCAGGCGGAGCAGAAAGCGGCGGCGCTGCATCAGACGATGCTCGATCTCGATTACACCACGATCCGGGCGCCGGTCGACGGCGTAGTGGTGTCGCGCGCAGTGGATGTCGGGCAAACGGTCGCGGCCAGCCTGGCGGCGCCAACTCTCTTCACGATCGCCAAGGACCTGACGAAGATGCAGGTCGAGGCGAACGTCGACGAGGCCGACATCGGCCGTGTCCGAGTCGACGCTCCAGCGAGTTTCACGGTGGACGCCTTTGCGCGCGAGTCCTTCGACGGCCGGATCGTACAGATCCGCAAGGCGGCCCAGGTCGTGCAGAGCGTCGTCACCTACATCGTGGTCGTCGCTGTCGACAATCCCGACGGGATGCTTTTGCCGGGGATGACCGCGAACTTGAAGCTGGTCATCGCCGAGAAGCCGAGCGTCCTCAAGGTACCGAACGTCGCCCTGCGGTTCCGGCCGTACGGCGCCGAAGGCAAGCTGGAGGCCGGCGAACGTAAGCTCAAGTCGGAGCGCTTCAATGAAGGGGGCGGCTCGCAGTCGCCTGCCAGCAGCCGTGAGCCGCGCGTCCGGCGAGCCCGACACGACCAGAACGCGGGAGAGGGCGTGCCTGGGCGAGTGTGGGCTCTGGGTCCGGACGGCGAGCTCCGATCGGTGAAGCTCACGCTCGGCCTCACCGACGGAACTGCGACCGAGGTGATCGGTGGCGAGCTCAGAGAGGGCCAGGAAGTCGCCGTCGGCTTTGCGGGCGGCAGCGGCGGGAAGAGAAAGTCGGGCCTGAGCGGCTCGCCCAGGCTCGGGTCCTGAGCCATGGCGCTGATCGTCATCGACGGGCTCACGAAAGAGTATCGACTAGGCGCACACACGATTCACGCGGTCCGCGGCCTGACGCTGCGGATCGAACGTGGTGAGTTCGTCGCAATCATGGGCCCCTCTGGTTCGGGGAAGTCCACCTTCATGAACATACTCGGCTGTCTCGACGCCCCCACGGGCGGCCGCTACGTCCTGGAAGGCCAGGATGTCGCTGGCCTCTCATCGGTGGAGCTCGCGCGGATCCGCAACGGCAAGATCGGGTTCGTCTTCCAGACGTTCAACCTCCTGCCGAGGACGAACGCTCTGGAAAACGTCGAGCTTCCACTGATCTACGCGGGGCTGCCGGCCCGCGTGCGGCGCGCCCGCGCGCGCGAGCGCCTGGGCGCCGTCGGGCTCGCCGATCGGGCTCACCACCATTCGAGCCAGCTCTCGGGAGGACAGCAGCAGCGTGTCGCCATCGCCCGCGCGCTTGTCAACGACCCCGCCGTGCTGCTCGCCGACGAGCCGACGGGGAACCTCGACACGCGGACAAGCGTCGAGATTCTCGTGCTCTTGCAGCAACTCAACCGCCAGGGCATCACGATCGTCCTCGTCACCCACGAACCGGATATCGCCGCTCATGCGGGCCGCGTGCTGACGCTTCAGGACGGCCGATTGCTGCGCGATGAGCCGGTGCCCTCACCGCGCGACGCTGCGGTCGGCCAGGCGCGCCTCGCGGAGGAGGCGGTGGCGTGAACGTCTGGCAGAGCGCCCGGATCGCCGTCCGCGCGCTGCGCGTGAACAAGCTCCGCAGCCTCTTGACGATGCTCGGCATCATTATCGGTGTAGGCGCTGTGATCGCCATGGTCGGCGTCGGCGCCGGGGCGCAGGCGAGCGTGACCGAGCGGATCGAAAGCCTCGGCTCCAACCTCATCGTCGCCACGTCCGGTAGCCTGACCTCGAGCGGTGTCCGCCTCGGCCTAGGCACTCAGTACACGCTCACCGAAGACGACGCGGATGCCATCGCGCGCGAGATCCAGGCCGTGCAGGTGGTGGCACCCTCCACGAAGGGCAAAGGGCAGGTCGTATACGGCAACCTGAATTGGTCCACGGACATCTACGGCGTGACCGAGGATTACCTCGAGGCTCACGATTGGCCGCTCGAGGCCGGTCGACCCGTCGGGCCCGAGGACGTCGACGGCGCTACCAAGGTGGCAGTCCTCGGGCAGACGACAGTCCTGAATCTCTTCGGTGATTCCGATCCGCTCGGACAGATTATCCGGATCCAGAAGGTCCCGTTCACCGTGATCGGGCTGCTGGCCGCCAAGGGGGAAAGCGCCTACGGTTGGGATCAGGATGACGCCATTCTGATTCCACTCTCGACCGCGAAGAAGAAAGTACTGGGCGTGCCCCAACCAAACCCTCGTTCGGTCAGAAAGGTCGAAATCAAGATTTGGCCCGGGGATGACATGGACGAAGCTGAGGCTCAGATCCGCGCGCTGCTCAGACAGCGCCACCGCCTCCGGCCGGGCGATGACGACGACTTCAAGCTGGGTAATCTGACGAATGTGTTCGAGGCAAAGGAGCAAGCCGCGCAGATCATGACCTACCTCCTGGCCGCCATCGCGTCGGTGTCGCTCCTGGTGGGCGGCATCGGGATCATGAACATCATGCTGGTGTCGGTGACCGAGCGGACGCGCGAGATCGGTCTCCGCATGGCGGTCGGGGCGCAAGGGCGGGATATTCTCCTGCAGTTCCTCGTCGAGGCGATCACCCTCTCGGTGATCGGTGGCGTCCTCGGCATCGCTGTCGGTCTCGCCGGCTCAAACGCCATCGGCTACTTTGCCGAATGGCGCACCCTCGTCGCCCCCGAGTCGATCGTGATTGCTTTCGGCTTCGCGGCGGCAATCGGGATCTTCTTCGGGCTCTACCCGGCGCGCAAGGCGTCACGCCTGGACCCGATCGAAGCGCTTCGCTACGAGTAGCCGTTCGGCGAGAGGCGCCCGCCCGCCAGGGCGATGCGATAGTCGGACAGCGCCTGGGCCTCGGTGTTCTGGGCCTGGGTGAGTGCAAGCTGGGCGTCGGTCAACTCCAGGATCGTGCCGACCCCGCCAGCGAAACGTCCCTGGGCGAGGCGGGCGGCGGACCCTCGTTCCGACGAGCGGCTGCATCGAGTCGTCCCTGGCGGTGCTGGCCATGACTTCTTCCCTCACGCTTTCATCCACCGACATTCAGGCAAGTGGCCGTGCGCGCCGTTGTCTGGGCACGTGCACGGAGTCTCGGCCCGCTTTCGATAGCCGATCGACGCGAGGAACGTGTCGAAGCCCGAGTAAAACGTGTCGCCCGCGTCGATCGCCTGAAAGCCAGCCTGAAAGGCCTGTCGCAGCTCTTCACGACTGGGGCCCCGGCGCTCCTCCCTCACGGCGCTTGCCGGATCTCCACGATGTCCTGGGCGAAGATCATTTCTTCGGTGCCGACCAGCGCGGCGTCGCGCGGCGACGAGAGGTATCGCGCGAACACCCAGATGCCATCCAGCGGATTCGACACCACCTCCACCGTCGATCCGTCGCTGAGGCCGATCTTCGTCCCGGGCAGAAGCTGCCGGAGGTTGATGACGCTCATGGCGCGGCGGTCCGCCAGGTCGCGAGCTCGTCCCAGCCGGTGGCGTCCATGAACTCGGCCCAGCGGCGGTAGAGGTTGCGGAGGTTGTGCTCGCTCGACCGCGCGTCGGTGATGTCCATCACCGATCCCGGCAACCGCAAGCCGTCCCATTCGTAGTTCTCGACCTCGAACCCCATCCCCTGCTCGTAGGTGTACGGATAACGCCGCGCGATCGTCCCCCGGCTGGCGGCGTGCGCGTAGTTCCAGTTCTCCATGTCGTCCTGCTCGGTCAGCCCGGCCGGGCCCGAATAGCGGATGTAGTACTGGCGCAAGAAGTCTTTCACCTCTGCCGGCGAGTCGCCGTCCACGAGATACCAGCGCCAGACCTCGGTCTTGTGGGGACCCCTCGGATGCCACACGGCGAAGGTGCGCGGCTGGCGCGGGTGGAGCGCGGTGTTCGGAAAGACTTCCCCCGGGCTGCCGGTCACGCGCCCCCATTCGCCGCGGCGTCGCCGCCGCTCCTCCTCACAGCGCTTGAAGTACTCGGACACCACGGGCGACTGTTCATAGGCCGGCGGCGTCGGCTGGTCCTTCGGCAACACGTAGACACCGGTCTGATGCCCGCGCTCCGGGAAGCTGACCTGCAGCCGACGGGCGATCTGCCGTTCGCGCACGTCGCGGCGCCCGCTGCCGCTGGGCCCGATGCCGACCATGTCGACCGAACGGTGACTGATGTTGTGGTAGCTGTCGCCGCTGAAGTTCTCGGCCGGGAACTTCCAGTTACACGGGATGAGCCACTTCTGGACGCCCCCCAGCACTTCCGTGCCGCCTTCGCGGCCGTCCCAGCCGTCGAGCGTCAGGTCGAGATACCGCCGGAACTCACCGAGGTATTCGAGGAACGGCGGCGCCTCCCGGTCCCAGGTGGCCCACACGCTTCCCTTGTAGCTCGCCAGCTGCGCCACCTCCACCAGGCCGAATTCCGACCGGTCCAGCTTGCCGTGGTAGGCCTCGCGGAAAAACGGGACACCGACGAGCTTGCCGTCGGTGGCATAGCTCCAGCCGTGGTAGGGACACGTGAAGACCGGGGTATTCCCTTCGTCGTACCGGCACACCTTCATCCCGCGGTGCCGGCACGAGTTCAGGAAGACGTGCACGCGCTCGTCGCGGTCACGGCAGAGAATCACCGACTCCTCGCCCATGCACGACACGAAGTAGTCACCCGGCTTCGGGATCTGGCTCTCGTGCCCGACAAAGAGCCAGGCGCGCGTGAAGACGCGTTCCAGCTCCTCCGCGTAGATCTCCTCGTTCACGAAAATCTCGCGGCTGATCAGTCCCTTCCCGAGGTCCACGAGACCGCCCCGATAACGACGCGTCGCCGCCATGGCCGCCTTCTCCTAGAAGAAAAACGTCAGATTCTTGACCTGGAGCACGTTCTGGTCCAGGACGATTTTTCGCCGCCTGATCTTCCATTGCCCATCGACACGGTGCAGGACGTCCTCTCGCTTCCCGACGAGAATATCCGTCTCCGTCTCGACCCGGTTTCGATAGATCAGGAAGCGCGACTTGGTCGTCACCTCCGAAGGCGCCGAGACCGATGGCTTCACGTCGAGAATTTCGACGTTGGACACCATGTGGCAGATCCGCGAGAGAGGCTCCTCGGCCCAGTGGATGCCGGTCAGGATCTGCTTCACCCGTCGGGTCAGCGTCTCCTTTCCCTCGTCGAACCAGTTGACGTCCAGGCCCTCGCGCGTGAACTCCCGCTCGAGCTCGCCGAACTTGACGTTGCGTCGCATCGGCATCCAGTAGCGCACGTCCTCGGCCAGCAGCTCCAGCCACTCCTCGTATCGTCGCTCGTCGAGAAGCTCGGCCTCCCGATAAAGGAAGTTCTCGATCTTCTGCTGGAGGACAAGGCGCGCGATGTCGTCGCCGTGGTCGGTCATGCCTGTCCTCGCCGGGGATCCTTCTCCTGGTAGCCGCCTTCATCGTTGACTCCGGACGAGCGCAGCTCCACGCCCGCCATGGCTTCCAGGACTCGCGCCGCAATGGGGAATCCTCGCTGCCCCCACCCCTGGGCCTGGGCACGCTTCATCACGTCGTCGGCGATCGATCCCAGGTGCGCCGGCGCGCCCACCTCGCGCGCCAGCTCGCAGGCCAGGTGCAGGTCCTTGGCGACGATGTCGAGCGTCCCGCCGGCGGTGAACTCGCCGCTCAGGACCGACCGGGGAATGTTGTCGAAGGTCCGGCTCGCGCCGGCGCTGACCGGGACGATCTGCGCCAGGATGCCGAGGTCGATGCCGGCCTTGGCGGCGATGAGGAGACCTTCGAGCGAGGTGACGAAGTTCGTGTAGCCCAGGTATTGCGTCACGAGCTTCGCGATGCACCCGGCGCCCGCGTCGCCCACGTAGAAGATGTTCCGGCCCATGGCCTCGAGCAGCGGCCGGTACTTGGCGAAGGTCGTCGCCGGACCGCCGACCATGATCGTCATGCCCGGCGGGCGACCGCTGACCGGCGCGTCCAGGAACTCGACCCCGCGCGCCTGACAAGCCTCCGCGACGCGGCGAACGACACCCGGCGCGTTGGTCGTCATGTCGATGCAGGCGCCGCCGCCCTTGAGCCCGGCCAGGATACCGGTCGATGGGTCGACCATCGCCCGCTCGACGTCGGCCGGGCCGGGAAGCGACGTGAAGACCACCTCGCTGGCCTGCGCCGTCGCCCGCGGGGAGTCCGCCCACCGCGCCCCCAGATCACACAGATTGGACGTGGCCTCACGTCGCAGATCGTGGACGGTCACTCGATGGCCCGCTGCAATGAGGCAGCGAGCCATCGGATTGCCCATCGTGCCGGTGCCCACAAAACCCAGTTGCACGCTTGCCTCCTTGGCGCGCCGTCCCCTTCAGGCGCGATGGCCGAGCCTCGCGGAGATCTCGCCCGCCTTCCGCACGTGGCGCTTGAAATCCTCGAGGTCGTCGGCGAAACGGGTGCGCGACCCCGCGATGCCCACGGCGGCGACACACTCACCGTGCGCGTCGAAGAGGGGAGCCGCCACCGCCGCGAGGTCGGGCTGGCGCTCGCCACGGTTGATGGCGACGCCGGCGCGGCGGGTCTCGCGAAGCTCACGCCGGAGGTCGGCCGCCCCCACGATGGTCGTCGGAGTCAGCCGCCGCAGGCCCGCCTTGTCCCGGATGTCCAGATACAGCACATCGGTGGCCCGGAGCACGACCAATCCCGATGTCTGCCCCGTCACGGCGGTCAGCCACTTGAGCACCGGCCGCGCCGCCTCGACCAGCCCCGTCCGGCCGACGACCCGGGCGCCGAGCTCCCAAATGCGGAGGCCGAGCGTGTAGCGCCGGGAGACGGCATCGTGCCGGACGTAGCCGTGTTCTTCGAGGGTCTTGAGCGCACGGAACGCGACGGTCTGTGATTCCTTGAGTCGTCGCGCCACTTCGGTGAGCGTGAGGCCACCGTCGGCGGCCTCGAGCGCCTCGAGCGCGGCCAGGCCCTTGACGAGCGTCAGCAGCGTATATCTCGTGCTGCGACCCATCGTGGTGGCCCTCCGCCTGCTGCTTTGCGGATATCGAAATGCGGTTTTCGCAAACGGTAAGAGAGGCGACAGGCGATGTCAAGCGCGGCGGAGCACGCGCCGAAGCAAATCGGGCATGCGTCGGAGAGTAGAGTATCTTCGGGCGGAGAGCAGCGATTGTCGAGTCCTCCAGTCACCGTACAGAAGGAACAATGACAGCCGAGGACGGCGCTCGCCCGCATGCGCATGGCGGACATCAGCACCACGAGCCGACGCCGACCGACCGGAGCGAATCGCACGGGCATCACGACAGGGTCGATCGTCGGGGTGATCGCAACGCCCACGCTGCCCACGATATGCATGCCGGTCACAGCGTCGAGATGTTCCGACGAAAGTTCTGGGGAACGTTGCTGCTCTCGATCCCCACCATCGCGTGGGCCCCGATGATCCAGCACTGGCTCGGCTACGAAGCGTGGGGCGGCTCCGCGGCTTCGCGCTTCATTCCCGCGTTGTTCGGCACGCTGGTCTTCGGCTACGGCGGCTGGGTGTTCGTCAAGGGCGCCATCGGCGAGCTCGCCGACCGTCGTCCCGGGATGATGACGCTCATCGCCCTTGCGATCAGCGTCGCCTTCGTGTTCAGCCTCGCGGTGACCTTCGGCTTCCCCGGAATGGATCTCTGGTGGGAGCTCGCCACCCTCGTCACGATCATGGTCCTCGGCCACTGGATCGAGATGCGCTCGATCTCCCAGGCGCAGGGCGCGCTCCGAGAGCTCGCGAAGCTGCTGCCGGACACGGCCGTAGGGATCGTCGGCGATCGCACGGAGGTGGTCCCGGTTTCCGCTCTCCGCGAGGGCGACCTGGTGCTCGTTCGCCCGGGTGCCGGCATTCCTGCCGACGGCGTCGTGCGAGACGGCTCGAGCGAGGTGAACGAGTCGATGATCACCGGTGAGTCACGGCCGGTGCCGAAGCCCGTCGGTGCCACCGTGATTGCCGGCACGGTGAACGGGTCGGGCTCGCTCCGCGTCGAAATCACCCGTATTGGCGAGAGGACGGCGCTCGCCGGCATCATGCGTCTGGTGGCCCAGGCCCAGAGCTCGCGCTCCCGGGCCCAGGCGCTCGCCGACCGTGCGGCGTTCCTCCTTACCATCGTGGCGGTCGTCGCCGCCGTCGCCACGCTGGTGGGCTGGTTCGTCGCGGGAGAGGCAGCCTCCTTCGTGATCGAGCGGGTGGTCACTGTGCTCGTGATCGCATGCCCGCACGCGCTGGGGCTCGCCATTCCACTGGTCGTCGCCATTTCCACGACGATTGGCGCTCGCAACGGCTTGCTTGTTCGCGACCGGCGCGGCCTCGAAGAGGCGCGCAACGTGACGGCCGTCTTCTTCGACAAGACAGGCACGCTCACGCTCGGCGAGTTCCGGGTGGCGGAGATCACGACGATGGCAGGCCTCGCTCACGACGAGGCGCTCGCGCTCGCTGCCGCGGTGGAGCGCGACTCCGAGCACACGATCGCCAGGGGTATCGTCAGGAGTGCGGAGGAACGAAAACTCGCGATCCCGAACGCAGAGCAGTTCCAGGCCGTCCCGGGCCACGGTGCGCAGGCTACTGTGCGTGGCCGGCAGCTCATGCTCGGGGGTCCGGCCCTGCTCCGCCGGCTCAGCGTGAAGATCGAGCCGGTGTTGCAGGCGGCCATCGACCGCGCGGCTGCGCGGGGCCAGGCCGCGATCACGATGATCGAGTCGACGACGGCCCTCGCCGTGTTCGCGGCTGCGGATGCCGTCCGTGAGGAGTCCCGCGAGGCGGTGCGGCGACTTCATGCGCAGAACATCGAGGTGATCATGATCACCGGCGATGCCCAGCCGATTGCGCGCTCCGTGGCCGAGGAGCTCGGCATCGACACCGTCTTCGCCGAAGTATTGCCGGAGCAGAAAGCGGCGAAGGTCAAGGAGGTCCAGGCGCGCGGCGAGCGTGTGGCGATGGTCGGCGATGGGGTGAACGATGCGCCGGCCCTCCTGACCGCGGATGTCGGGATCGCGATCGGGGCCGGGACCGACGTCGCCGTGGAGGCCGGTGACGTGGTGCTCGTGCGGAGTGATCCACGCGACGTCCCGCGAATCATCGCGCTCAGCAAAGCGACGCACCGGAAGATGATCCAGAATCTCTGGTGGGCCGCCGGCTACAACATTGTCGCGATCCCGCTCGCGGCCGGCGTGCTGGCGCCCTGGGGGATCGTCCTGCCGCCGGCGCTGGGCGCGGTGCTGATGTCGGCGAGCACGATCATCGTGGCTATCAACGCGCAGCTGCTCCGCCGTGCCCAGGACGGCGTCCTTTAGCATCGTGATCATGAAGGTCGAGGTCGGACGCCAGGCCCAGGCCTCCGCGACGAGAGTATCATCGTGGCACGCGCGGCAGCAGCCGCCAGACGGATGAAGGAGGCGCGGCGATGGCGACGATCTCGAAGGTGAGGACACCCCGTCCACTCGCGCGGACCGCTCGGTGGGCCGAGCCAGGCTCGAAATCGGCGACGCTCTTCGCGCGCGCTCAGGGCGTCCTGCCGGGCGGCAACTCGCGCACTACCGTCTACATGGCGCCGTACCCGCCGTACGCCGCCGCCGGGCAAGGCTGCTGGATCACCGACGTCGAGGGCGACCGCCGCCTCGACTGCCTGAACAACTACACGGCGCTGATCCATGGCCACGCCCACCCCACGATCGTGGAAGCGGCGACCCGACGGCTCGCGCTGGGCGCGTCGTTCCCGATGCCGACGCCCGAGGAGATCGACCTGGCGGCGCTCCTGTGCGAGCGGCTGCCCTCGGCGGAGCGGGTGCGGTTCACCAACTCGGGCAGCGAGGCGGTGATGATCGCGGTTAAGGGCGCGCGCGCATTCACGGGCCGCCCGAAGATCGCAAAGTTCGAGGGCGCGTACCACGGCTCATACGACTACGCCGAGGTGAGCCTGGCATCGACCCCGGAGACCTGGGGGAGTCTGGCGGCGCCGGCCAGCACCGAGTACTCGAGGGGGACGCCGCCGGCGGTGCTCCATGACGTCGTCGTACTGCCGTTCAATCACGCGGAGCACGCCGTCGCGCGCATCGAGCGCGAGGCCTCACACCTGGCGGCGGTGCTGGTGGATCCCGTCCCCAATCGTGTCGGCCTCGTCCCCGCTCGCACCGAGTTCTTGCAGGCCCTCCGCGACGTGACGCGAGCGCACGGCATCGTGCTGATCTTCGACGAGGTCATCTCGTTCCGGGTCGGTTACCACGGTGCCCAGGGTGCCTTGGGCGTGACGCCGGATATGACCACGCTCGGCAAGATCATCGGCGGCGGCTTTCCGGTTGGTGCTGTGGCGGGACGGGCGGACGTCATGACGGTGTTCGATCCCACGCGGGGCGGGCCGCCGCCTGCGCCGCACGGCGGGACGTTCAACGCCAACCCGGTGACGATGGCCGCCGGCCTGGCCGCGATGCGGCTCTTGACACCCGACGCCTACGCCCGGCTCGCCGACCTCGGCGCGAAGCTCCGCGCGAGCCTCGACGACTGCTTCAAGCAGGCCGGTGTTCCCGGACGCGTCACCGGCCTGGGCTCGCTGTTCCGCCTTCACCCGGTGGACCGCGAGCTGAGCGACTACCGGAGCACGCGGGCGACGCCCGCCGAGAGCGAGCGCCTCGTCCGGCTGGTGCGCCGACTCATGGAGCACGGCGTGCTCATGTCGATCACCGGGCTCGGGTGTCTCTCGACGCCGATGGGTGACGCCGAGCTCGAGGGCCTCGTGGAGACGTTCGCCGCCGTCCTCGAGATCGAACGGCTCGCGTGAGCCGGTTCCGCGTCGCGGTCGATATCGGCGGCACCTTCACCGACATCGTCTTCCTCGACGCCGACGGACGCCTGCACATCAAGAAGGTGTCTTCCAGCGTCGAGGACTACGCCCGCGCCATCGTCGCCGGGCTCCGCGAGGTGTTCGACGAGACCGGTCTCGGGGGTCGCGATGTGGTCGAGGTGCTGCATGGCACCACTGTGGCGTCCAACGCGCTGCTCGAGCTGCGCGGCGCCCGGACCGGGCTCATCACCACCCGTGGCTTCCGCGACGTCCTCGAGATCCGGCGCCTGCGCATGCCGCGCCTCTACGATCTCACCTGGGAGAAGCCGCCCACCCTGGTCGAGCGCCGCCTGCGGGTGGAGGTGAGCGAGCGGATCGACGCGCGCGGCGCGGTCCAGCAGCCGCTCGACGAGGCCGACGTCGAGCGCGCGCTCGACCGGCTGCTCGCTCAGGGCATCGAAGCGCTTTCCGTGTGTCTGCTCAACGCGTGGGCGAACCCCGTCCACGAGGAGCGCATCAAGTCGATCGTCGAGCGCCGCGCCCCAGGCCTGCCCTTGTGCATCAGCAGCGAGGTGCTGCCCGAGATCAAGGAATACGAGCGCACCTCCACCACGGTGATCAACGCGTACGTGCTGCCGATCGTCCGCCGCTACCTGGCCACGCTGCGGGCCGGCCTCGATGGGATCGCCGTGCGGGGGCCGCTGCTGATCATGCAGTCCAACGGCGGGTTGATGACTGATGCGGCGGCGGCCGCGAGACCGATGCACATCATCGAGTCGGGGCCGGCCGCGGGCGTCGTCGGGGCCCAGGCGCTGGCGCGGCGGATCGGGTTCGACAAGCTGATCACCTTCGACATGGGCGGCACCACCGCCAAGGCATCGATCGTCGAGGAAGGCGCGGTCAGCCGGGCCACCGAGTACCAGGTCGGCGGCGGTATCATGCACGGCTCGCGACTGCTCACCGGAAGCGGCTATCTCCTGCGTGTCCCCGCCATCGACCTCGCCGAGGTCGGCGCCGGCGGCGGCTCGATCGTCTGGCGCGATGCCGGCGGCGCGCTGCAAGTCGGCCCACGCAGCGCCGGCGCGTCCCCCGGGCCGCTCTGCTACGACCTCGGCGGCACCGAGCCGACTGTCACGGATGCCAACATCGTGCTCGGCTACCTGAACCCGACGGCGCTGGCCGGCGGCGCCGTGAAACTCAATGCGGCTCGCTCCCACGAGATCTTCCAGGAGCGGATCGCCGCGCCACTCGGCTTGCCGCTCGCCGAGGCGGCCTACGGCGCCCACTTGATCGCGGCGTCGAACATGATGCGGGCGATCCGTGCGGTCTCGAGCGAGCGAGGTCGTGATCCGCGCGAGTACGCGCTCTTCGCCTTCGGCGGCAACGGGCCGGTCTTCGCCGCAGGCATGGCCCGCGCGCTGGAGATGACGCGCGTCGTCGTCCCGCCCGCCCCCGGGCTCTTCTCGGCCTTCGGTCTGCTCTACTCCGAGGTCGAGCACCACTACGTCCGCACGTGGCGCCGGCCGGCGCGTGGCCTGGATCCCGCCGAGCTGGCCGAGGCGTTCGGGCGCCTGGAGGATGAAGCGCACGGTCAGCTCGCTGCCGAGGGCTTCAGCGGTGCGGCCGTTCGTATAGCGCGCTCGGCTGACTGCCGCTACCAAGGGCAGTCGTTCGAGCTGACCGTGCCCGTAACGGCGAGCGTGACGATCGACGAAGCGTTCGCGCGCGAGCACGAGCGCACGTACGGGCACCGGGCGGGCGCCGACGAGCCGGTCGAGATCGTGAGCCTGCGCGTCGTCGGCCAGGGGCTGAGCGACCGGCCGCGCGTTCCCGAGCGCGTCCAGATCGGTCGGGGCGCGGGTACGATCGCGGGCCCGCGCCGGGTCTATTTCGGTCCGCGCGAGGGCTGGATCGTGACGCCCGTCCTGACCCGCGACGATCTCGCGACCCCTCGCGAGGGGCCGGTGATCGTGGAGGAGTACGACGCGACGTGCATCGTGCCGCCGGGCGCCAGGGCGGCGCTCGACGTCTCGGGCAACATCGTGATGGAGGTCTGAACGGTGGCCACCCGGCTCTCCGATCCCATCGGCTTCGAGCTGTTCAAGAACACGCTCCTGTCCATTGCCGACGAGATGGCCCTGACCATCCTGCGCACCGCGTACTCCGGCGTGCTCAAGGACAACATGGACTACTCGACGGCCTTCTGCGACGCCCAGGGCCGCACGGTGGCGCAGGGCCTGACCTTGCCGGGCCACCTGTCGTCGTTCCCCGATGCGCTCGCCGCCACGATCCGGCGCTACGGCGACCGCATGCGGCCGGGCGACGTCTACGCGCTCAACGATCCGTTCGAAGGCGGGATGCATCTGCCCGACGTGTTCATCCTCAAGCCGATCTTCCACGAGGGCCGACGGGTGGCCTTCGCCGCGACCATCTGCCACCAGACCGACATGGGCGGTCGGGTGGCCGGATCGAACGCATCGGACTCGACCGAGATCTTCCAGGAAGGGCTTCGCATCCCGCCTGTCAAGATGTACGACGCCGGCGAGCCGAACGAGACCTTCTTTCGCATGCTGGAGAAGAACGTCCGCTTGCCGGTGCGCGTGCTCGGCGACATGCGCGCGCAGCTCGCGGCCTGCCATATTGCGGAGCAGGCATTCGCGCGGCTGATCGCCAAGCACGGCGTCGCGCAGGTGTCGGCCTACATGGAGGAGATCCTCGACTACACCGAACGACTGACGCGGGCGGCGATCGCCGAGCTACCGGACGGCGAGTGGAGCTTCACCGACTGGATCGACGACGACGGCATCGACTTCGGTACGCCGATCCCGCTCACGGTTGCCCTGAAGAAACACCGTGAGCAGATGACGGCGGACTGGACCGGTACCTCACCCCAGGTGAAGGGCGCCATCAACAACACGTTGTCGTTCACGCGCGCGGCCACCTACACCTGTCTCAAGTCGGTCCTCCCTCACGAGATCCTCTGCAACGCCGGTTTCTACCGCGCCATCGAGGTCATCGCGCCGCCGGGGACGATCGCCAACGCGGTGCCGCCCGCCGCCTGCGCGGCACGCGGGCTGACCGGGTTCCGCATGGTCGACACCGTCTTCGGAGCCCTCGCCCAGATGCTGCCCGACCGGGTGATCGCGGCCTCCGAGGGGGGCAACACCGGCGTCAGCATCGGCGGCTATCACGCCGACCGCACGCCGTTCATCTTCGTGGAGTTCATCTGCTCGGCCTGGGGCGGTCGGCCGTGGGCCGACGGACTCGACGGCAATGCCAACCTCTTCGCGAACATGTCGCTGCCCTCCGCCGAGGTGACCGAGACCGAGCAGCCGCTCGAGATCCTGTGCTGTGAGCTGATCCCGGACGTGGGCGGGCCCGGCCGGCACCGCGGCGGGATGTCGATCCGCCGTGCCTACCGGCTCACGGAGGACGAGGCCGTGCTCCAGGTACGCGCCGACCGTCACACGTTTCGTCCCTATGGGCTGTACGGCGGCGCGCCGGGCAAGCCGTCGCGCAACCGGCTCATCGCTGATGGTCGCGAGCGCGAGCTCACGGCCAAGGTCACGATGACGCCGATGCGTCGCGGCGACGTCTTCATCCACGACCAGCCGGGGCCCGGCGGCTGGGGCGATCCACTCGAGCGCGATCCCTTTCGGGTGCTGCGCGACGTGGCCAACGAGCTGGTCAGCCTGGCCTCGGCGCGCGACGACTACGGTGTCGTGATCGACCCGTCCGCCTCAGTCGTGGACGAGGCCGCGACGACCCAGCGGCGCGCCGAGCTGCGGACGGCACGCGGCTGGGCCACGCCACCCGTCATCCGTCGCTGACGCACTGTCCTCATTAGTCTCGTGGCCGAGCAGCCTCAAGGCTAGCGAAGCAGCCTGGCGCGGCCATGTCGAGATGCTTCCCGCCGCCGGCGGGTCCGACAAAGCCCCCTGTCCACATTCCACTGGTGCCCAGCGCAGCGAGCACCTGCATGCGCCGTCCTGGCCTCGCCCACGGGCCGCGCCACGCCTTCGACCCCGACCAATCTGGCGGCGGTCGCCGCCGCCGGCGCGCGAGCAGCCGCCGCAGTTGTATGATGCGCCCGTGAGCGAGCCGCACATCCGCAACGTCCGGCCAGATGAGCTCGAGGAGGTGTGGCGGGTGCACGTCGCCGCGAGCAACGACCTCATGGTGCGCAGAGGTCGGCCGGCGGCGAGGCCGGGCGATGCCCCGGTAGCGAGCGATGCCCGAGCGGGGCTGGCCAGCGATCCGGACGGCTACTTCTGCGCCGTCGAGGAGGGGCGGATCCGTGGCATGGTCTCGGCCCTGGTCCGCGGCCGGGTGTGGTACCTGTCCATGTTCTTCGTGCGCCCCGGCGACCAAGGGCGAGGTGTGGGGCGGGCGCTGCTCGAGCGGGCGCTGGCCTACGGCGAGGCGCGCGGGGCGGAGATTCGCTGCACCTGGGCCACGCTCGACCCGCGCGCCCAGGCCCGCTACGTGATGGCCGGGATGGCGCCGCGCTGGCCGATCTACCGCCTGGATGGCGATGCCCCGGCGGTGGCGCGACTCAAGGCGAGAGCCGGGCTCGACCCGCGGGAGCGGGAGCAGCCATGCGATCCCGGCGGCGCTGAGAAGCTGACCGCGGAGGTCGTAGGCCACGGCCGCGCCGACGACCTGGCCCACTGGCGGGGCGACGGCGCCGTAGCGGTGGCGATCGAGCGCGGCGGCGAGCTCGCCGCCTTCGCCTATCGGCGGGGCGAGCGGATCGGGCCGGCGGCGGGGCGCGACGAAACGGCTCTCGTCCAGGCGGTCGCGGCCGCTGCGGCGGCAGGCGTGGGTGGCGGGGGAAGCGCGACGTTGCGCATCCCCGGCGCCTGCGCTTCCCTGCTCGAGGCGCTGGTCCGTTCCGGCTTCCGCCTCGGCGACCCAACGCTGTTCATGGCCTCGCGGCTGTTCGGCCGGCCTGAGCTCTACCTTCCCTCGGGGCCCATCCTCTTTTAAGTAGGAGATCACCATGCCTCGCATGACGGGCGATCGGTATTTCGCCGAGGCGGTGCACGCGTACGGCACCACGCACGTTTTCTTCGTCCCCACCATCATGCTGCCGGCGATGGCCGAGATGGAGGACATGGGGGTTCGCCGCGTGGTGACACACGGCGAAAAGGCGGCGGCCTACATGGCCGACGGTTACGCCCGCGCCTCGCGGCAACCCGGCATTTGCTTGGCCCAGACCATCGGCTCTGCCAACCTGGCGGCCGGGTTGCGGGACGCCTACATGGCGTGCTCGCCTGTGATCGCGCTCACCGGGGGCGTCACTGCCGCGTCGCGGTACAAGCACACGTACCAGGAGATCGAGGACTTCCCCATGTGGGAGCAGGTCACGAAGGCGAACTTCCACGTCGATGCTCTGGAGCGATTTCCCGACCTGCTACGGCAGGCGTTCCGCGCCGCGACGAGCGCGGCGCCGGGCCCGGTGCACCTCGAGATGGCCGGCACTCACGCCCAGGTCCTCGAGGGCGAGGCCGAGCTCACGCCGTTCTGGGAAGAGCGCTTCATGAAGGTGCCGGCGTTTCGCCCCGAGCCCGAGCCCGACGCTGTGCGCGCCGCGGCCCAGGCGCTCGCCCGAGCCCAACGCCCCGTGATCATTGTCGGCGGGGGCGTGATCTGGTCGGCCGCCGAGGCCGAGCTGGTGACGGTGGCGGAGCGACTCCAGATTCCGGTTGCGACGTCGCTCAACGCCAAAGCCGCGCTGCCCGATGACCATCCGCTGAACGTCGGCGTGCCCGGTACCTACTCCCGCTGGTGCGCCAACCGCGTCGTCGCGGAGGCCGATCTCGTGTTCTTCATCGGCAGTCACGCCGGTGGACAGGTGACGACCAACTGGCAGGTGCCGAAACCGGGGATCGCCGCGATCCAGCTCGATATCGACCCCGAGGAGCTCGGGCGTAACTATCCGCTGCAGGTGGCACTGCTCGGCGACGCGAAGGTGACGCTCCAGAAGCTCATCGCCGGGGTGACACCGGCGTCACCCCGAACGGGGTGGCTCGGCCGGGTGCAGGAGCTGGTGCGCGAGTACCGCGAAGAGTCGGATCGGATGCGACACTCCGACGCGGTGCCGATCCGTCCGGAGCGGATCTGCAAGGAGATCTCGGACTGGCTCCCCGAAGGCGGCGTAGTCCTGTCGGACACGGGCCACTCCGGCATGTGGACCGGCCAGATGATCCGGCTGACCAGGCGGGATCAGCGATTCCTGCGTTGCGCCGGCTCGCTCGGCTGGGGCTTCCCAGCGACGCTCGGCGCCAAGTGCGCGTTGCCCGATCGGCCGGTGATCGGGTTCTGCGGCGACGGCGGCTTCTACTATCACCTCGCCGAGCTCGAGACCGCCGCGCGCTTCAACATCAACGCCATCATGCTCGTCAACAACAACTACGCCCTGAACCAGGAGAAGCATCTGTTCGACGCGGCCTACAAGGGCCGGCAACGAGGCCGCGCGACGGAGATGTGGTATTTCAGCCACGAGGTGAACTTCGCCAAGGTGGCCGAGGCCATGGGCTGCGTCGGGATCCGCGTGGAGCGGCCCGAGGACCTCCGGCCGGCGCTCGAGAAGGCGCTCGCTTCAAACAGCCCCGCCGTCGTCGAGGTCATCAGCGACGTCGATGCCATGTCCCAACGGGCATGGCGACCGGCCTAGCTGCGTCTCGGCGCGTCGCGGCACTCGAGCGGGGTCGATGCCGAGAGTCTCCTGACCGGTGATCTGCCAATCTTGCAAACACGAGAACCCCGCTGGCGCGAGGTTCTGCAACGATTGTGGCGCGCACCTCGCGGCGCCGACGATCACCGCCGAGCCGCGCTCCTACACGCCGCGACATCTCGTCGAGAAGATTCTCGCGTCCCGGAGCGCGCTCAGGGGCGAGCGCAAGCTGGTCACCGTCCTCTTCGCCGACGTCGTGCGCTCGATGGAGCTCGCGGAGCGCGTCGATCCCGAGCAATGGCATCGCCTGCTCGATCGCCTGTTCCGGATCCTTGCGGGCGGCGTTCACCGATACGAGGGGACCATCAACCAGTACACCGGTGACGGCATCATGGCGCTCTTCGGCGCCCCGATCGCCCACGAGGACCACGCCCAGCGCGCCTGTGCGGCCGCCCTGGATCTGGCGCGCGAGCTCGGCGCGCTCGCCGACGACGTGCGGCGCGAGAGCGGGCTCGAGTTCGCGGTGCGGATGGGCCTGAACTCCGGCGAGGTCGTCGTAGGGCGGATCGGCGACGACCTGCGCATGGACTACACCGCGCAGGGGCATGTGGTCGGGCTCGCCGCCCGAGTGCAGCAGCTGGCGCCACCGGGCGGCATCAGCGTGACCGAGCAGACCGCGCGCCTCGCGGCGGGTTTCTTCGATTTCTTCGACCGTGGGGAACAGAGTCTCAAGGGCGCGAGCGTTCCCGTGCGCGTGTTCGAGCTGCGGGGTCCGGGCCAGATCCAAAGCCGCCTCGAGAGCTCCCGGGCGCGTGGCTTCTCGCGCTTCGTCGGCCGCGAGCGCGAGCTCGCTGTGCTCGAGAAGGCGCTGGGCGAGACGCAGTCAGGCCGACCGAAGGTCGTCCTGGTTACCGCGGAGCCGGGCGCGGGAAAGAGCCGCCTCTGTCACGAGTTCGTCGAGCGCGCCCGCGGCGTCACGCTTCACTACGCCCGCGCGCTCTCCCACGGACGCATGCTTCCTTTTCACGTGATCGTCGCGCTTGCGCGCAGTCTCTTCGGTGTCGGCGAAGGCGCGTCAGCTTCGGACGTCCGAGACGCCGTGGGACGCGGTCTCGGAAACGTGCAGCCCGACCCGATCGCCCTGGATTTCTGGCTCGACCTTCTCTCCGTGTCCGATCACGTCCCTGCTCCTTCAGGACTCGATCCTGAAGCGCGCCGCGCACGTCTTTTCCGGTCACTTCTCGATCTGATTCGGGCTCGCGCTCGGCGCGAGCTCACGTTGCTCTGGGTCGAGGACCTGCACTGGCTCGACCCGGCGAGCGAAGTGGCGCTGGAGATGCTCACCGAGCGTCTCCTGGCCCCGGAGTCAGCCGGTAGCCGAATCTTGATAATCGCGACCACGCGGCCAGAGTATCGGCCCGTGTGGTCCTCCAGGGTCGAGGGTCTCTCGCTTGCGCCGCTCGGTCTTCAGGAATGCCGGACGTTGCTCGACGACTGGCTCGGATCCGACGAGATACTCGCGCCCCTGCGCGCCCGGATCGAGGCCCGGGCTCGCGGCAACCCGCTGTTCGTCGAAGAGATGATTCGCTCGCTCGTGGAGCGTGGCGTGCTGCGTGGTGAACGCGGCGCATACGGGCTGGCCGCCCCGATCGAGGAGATCGCACTGCCCGAGACCGTTCAGGCGGTCCTCGCCTCGCGCATCGATCGGCTCGCGGAGCGCGACAAGGACGTGCTCCAGGCCGCGGCCGTGGTCGGGCAAGACGTGCCGATCGAGCTGCTGCGCGCCGTGGTCGATCTGCCCGCGCCCGAGCTCGCCGCGTCGCTCGAGCGCCTTTCGACGGGCGAGCTTCTCGGTCCCGCCGAGGCACCGGGTGAGCACGCCTTCCGGCATCCTCTCGCGCAGGAGGTCGCCTACCGCACACAGCTTCTGGATCGCCGGCGCGGAACCCACGCCGCCGTCGCGCGAGCCTTGCTCACCATCCACGGACCCGCCGCCGCTGCGCACGCCGCGCTCCTCGCCCATCACTTCGACGAGGCCGGCGAGCTCCTCGAGGCGGCACGCTGGCACGAGCAGGCGGGCCGACGCGTCGCGCGCAGTGACCCGGCGGATGGCGTGAGACACTGCCGTCGGGTCACCACGCTCCTGGCCGCCGTTCCGGAGTCCCGCGAGACCCTGACGCTCGAGCTCACTTCGCGCATCGCCCTGCTCGAGATCGGCCGCATCGCCGGAATCGAGGAGCGTGAGGCACGGGACCTCTTCGACGAGGCGCGCGCGGTCGCCGAGCGACTTCAAGACACGGCAGGCCACGCGTTCCTGCTGACGTCCTACGGACGCCTCTGCGGGCTCGCGGGCGACGTGGGGCAGTACCTCGCATGCGCGGAGCGCGCCATAGAGCTCGCCGAAGGATCCGGCGCAATGTTCGAGTTCGAGATGCGCTCGGTGCTGGCCCACGCACAGCTTGCGGTCGGCCGCCTCGCTCCCGCCCGTGCGACCGCTGAGCGTGCGCTGACCGAGGTCGCGCGGGTTGCCGGACTGCGGGAGGCGATCGGGCGTTCCACCGCGCCTGGCTTGTGCCGCGTGTGGTGGGCGCTGGCGAGCGCCCACCTCGGGCGCACGGCCGAGGCTGAGGCCGCTCTGCAAGCACTTCTGGCCGAGGAGAGCGAGCCCGCGCTGCAAGCCCTCTACGGAACGCACGCATTCCTGTGCGAGGTGTTGCGCCTGCGAGGTGATCTGCCCGGCGCGCTCGCCCACGGCCGCCGGGCCGTCGAGCTCGCGGAAGAGCGCGGAAGCGTGTTCTCTCGGGTGGAGGCCGCGGCGTTTCTCGGCGCTGCGGAGCTCGCGGACCGTGACCTGACCGCGGCCACGAGGGTGCTCGAGCGGGCGCTCGCGCTCGCTCGCAATCGACGCAGCGCGCTGTGGTACGAGCCGCGCATCCTCGCGACGCTCGCGGACGCGAAGCTGGCCGCCGGTGACCGCTCGGAAGCCCGCGCACTCCTCTCCGAGGCGCGTGAGCTCGTCGACCGGGGACGAGGCTGGCGGCCCGGCGCCTTCGATGTCGCGCTGGTCTGTGTTCGCCTCCTGGCTTCGGAGCCCGCCTCCGACCGCACCGCGATCGAGAGGGCGCTCGAGTCCCTGGACGCCCTCGCGGCCGAGCTGGGCTCCGATCCTTATCGGCGCATCGCCGCATTCGAGCGTGTGCGACTCGCCACGTGACCCTTGTGTAGCCATCGCGGCTGTCGATTTCGGCCCCCTCTGAACGACAAGCTGGTGTCCGCAGCCATTCGCCCGTATCTTGTCGAGAACGACATGCCTATGAGGAGAATGCGATGAAGTTCATGTTCACGATCTACCACGACGAGAACGTGCTGGACGCGATGCCCGAGAAGGAGATGCAGGCTCTTGTCGACTCCGCGATAGAGTACGCCGAGGAGATCGAACGGAGCGGCCACTACATCGCCTCGAACGCTCTGCAGCGGACCGGGACGGCCCGGACCATCCGCGTCCACGGCGGCAAGGTCTCCACCACCGTCGGCCCCTTTGCCGAGACGAAGGAGCAGCTGGGTGGATTCTTCGTCATCGAGGCCAAGGACATGGACGAGGCCTGCGCGGTCGCCGCAAGGTTCCCACCGGCGCGCGTCGCGGTGATCGAGATCCGGCCGATCCAGGAGCTGACGCACTCTCGTGATCGACGCGGTCTACCGACCTGAGTCGCGCCGCGTCCTCGACGCGCTCAGTGGAGGGTCCGATATTGGTGAAACCGTGAGGATCTTCGCGCTATCCCTGCTCGCACTCAGCCTGGCTGGGTGCGTGAGCCTCACGCCGCAGCACGAACAAAGGCTCGACGAGATCCAGCGCTTCGCTGACCGGGCCACTGCCGTCTATGGCAAGCCGTTTGTAAAGATCTCGGTTCAGCGCGCAACCAACCTCAATATCGGCGCGGTCTATCGGCAGGGCAACATCTTTCTCAACGAGCGGATGCTGGACTCGCCGAATTTGAAGAAGACGATCGCGCACGAGCTGGGGCACTACGTGCTCGGCCACAGCGGCTTCATTCCAAACGCCGTGTCTCAGGCCGACTGGCAGCGCGCCCAGGAGCAGAAGGAACTCGACGCCAACGCGAAAGCCGTCGAGATCCTCATGCGGGCGGATGGCTTGACGGAGCCCGAGGCGGTGAAGGTCGTTGCCGATGCGCTGCGCCGATCCGCAGACGCCCAGGCGAAAAACAACCTGCCCCTCACACCGGGACACCTTCCGGCGAGCGCCGAGCTCGCGGATCTGCTCGCGCGCTTCCCCGATTCAGCCGTGACGCTCCGCTAGCAGCTTGTCCTCGGTCGTCTCCTAGCGAAGACGCCCGGCGGCGCGCAGACGGCGCTTCTTCTGCTTCTTCTTGAAGGCGGCGCGCTTGCGCGCGGTCTTCCTGCGGTTCCTCTGGCGCATGGCAGTCTCCTATCGTTGAGTTTGGGCCACACCAAGGCTCTCACGGTTGCAGGGGTCCAAATCAGGAGACGAAGATTCCCCGCGGTACCGTCATGGACACCACCCAGTTCGGGACATCGACGATCTCGCTGATCTTGAGGTCGCCGGCGACGCTGCAGATAGCGTACGCCTCATGAAGGCTCAGACCTTGATCGCGCACCAGCCACTCGATCATCGCCCTCACCGCCTGCTTGGCGTCCGACATCAGATCGGGCCCGACCCCGGTCGTCTGGTAGAAGCCCTTGGCCCGCATCTCTGGAGTCAATCCGAAGTCAGTCGGGTTGGCGAGGGGAACGATCGCCTGCGGTGACTCGATGATGGTGTTCTTGATGACCTTGAACCGACAGGTGACACCCATCAAGGTCTCGATCGCGGTCACGCAGATTTCACCGTCGCCCTGCGCCATGTGTCCGTCTCCCAC
>QHTE01000040.1 GCA_003220685.1 Candidatus Rokuibacteriota bacterium | reverse complement strand
GCGAGAGCTCGCGCGGCTGCGCGCCCGGCTCATGGCGGACCGCCAGGACTACCTGCGTCAGCTCGTCGCGCAGCTCGACGTGGTGCTGCCCGAGCACCGCACCGTCCTGGGCGATCTGCTGACCGCCCGGGCGCGCGGCATCCTCGCGCAGTTCCCCACGGCGCAGCACCTGGCGCACGCCAATCCCCGGGCGATCCGCCGCGCGGCCGAGGACGCGGGCGCCCGCGGATTCTCGCTGAACGACGCCACGGTCGTCCGCGACAGCGCGCGGCGCTCGCTCTACAGTGGCAAGGCGGCGGCCGCGCGCGCTCACGTCGTGCGCACGCTGGTGAGCCAGCTCGAGCGTCTCACCAGCGCGATTGACGAGGTCGACCGCGCCGCGACGGCACTGCTGCCACCCAGCGAGCCAGGCACTGGGCCCTCCGACGCCGAGTTGCTGCAAACCATCCCGGGCATCGGCCCTCAGACGGCCGCCACCCTGCTCGGTGAACTCGGCGCGTTCACACGCTTCACCGATGCTCGGGCGCTCGTCGCGTATGTCGGCTTTTACCCGGTCATCAACGAGAGCGGCGACCGCGCGGCGACTCCCCGCTTGTCGCCCGTCGGCTCTCGCATTGCGCGCCATTCTCTCTACCGCCGCCGTCAATGCCGTGCGCCGTAGTGCCGAGTGGCGCACCATTTATCTCCGCAAGAAGGCTCAGGGCAAAACGGCCAAGCAAGCGCTGGTCGTTGTCGCCGTCAAGCGGCTTCATGCGCTGTACGCCATGCTCAAGCACCGGCAGCCCTACAACCCCTCACGTCTCCTCGTCGCGCCGGCGACGATTGGGTCTTGACATCTCATGGGATGTCTCGGTGGAGGATGGCTGGCGGGGAGTCTAGCAGACCTGAACTATTGGCGGTCTGCGCCAGGGAACGGGCCGCGTGGGTCGAACACGGCCATTCGATCACTTGGTCCGCGTGAGCTTCACGGCTTTCCATCCAGCGCACGGCGATCGTTCACTGGGTCGTCAGTGTCACGTCGTCGAGCTTGAACGACGTGGCTTTGCCGTTGTCCTCCACCATCCTGAAGAAGACCTGAATGTTCTGGCCTCGGAACACAGAGACGTCGAAGGTCTTCTGCACGTACCCGGCTGTCTCGTCGAGATTGGAGTAGGTCACCAGGGTCTTGAGAACCGCCCCGTTTTGATCGCGGATCTGAACATACAGCTTGCCATAGGCATTCGTGGTTGTCGTCTCCTCTGTGGCGATACTTAGCCACAACGACAACGTTGCTTGTTGAGCCGACATGGGGATGCTGACGTTTTGATACAGACTCTCCGTGTGCGCAGTGCCCAGGCCTGTCCTTCGCCAAAACCTCATCTCCCTCAGTTGACGACGGCCGATGCTCGCGCGACAGGCCAAGGATGCTGGAGACTGTAGACAGGAGGGGCGGCCAGCCGGTGCGTCGGGCCACCACTGAAGGCTGCGGAGCGTTTGGGGTGGGGCGGTGAGCAGCCTGACGGAAAGGCGGGAGTGAACGTCGCGAACCGGCTCGGCTGGATCAGGCGGCCCGTCGGACGTAGCGATGGTGGAGGCCACCGACTTCCCGAATCGAGATGACTCTGCCGAGTCCCGGCCTCTCAATTCGCCGGCCGAGGGGCGCATCCTTGTCGAGCGCGAGGTGCGTACGCGCCCGGTGGTAGTACGCGAAGTAGCGAGCCAGGGTGCGGCGTAGGTGCCGTTCGCCAAGGACGAGGACGTGATTCCGACACTCGCGCCGGATGGAGCCGATGAGCCGTTCCACGAAGGGGTTCTGCCATGGGCTCTGAGGCGCGGTTAGGACTTCACCGACGCCCATGCCCTTCACGCGTTGCCGGAACACGTGACCGTAGACCGAGTCGCGGTCGCGGAGGAGATAGGACGGCGCGGAGTCGTCCGGGAAGGCGTCCACGACCTGCTGGGCGGTCCAGTGGGCCGTGGGGTGGTCGGTCACGTTGAAGTGGACGACGCGCCGGCGATGGTGAACGAGCACGACGAGCACGAAGAGGACGCGCAAGCGCGCGGTGGGAACCGTGAAGAAGTCGAGGGCGACCAAATCTCGGACATGGTTGGCGAGGAACGTCCGCCACGTCTGCGACGGCTGGGGACGCCGCTTCGGCATCAGCCGGGAGACGGTTCGCTCGGGCACGCCGATACCGAGCTTCAGGAGCTCGCCATGGATTCGTGGGGCGCCCAGACGGGGTTCGCGGTGGCCATGCGGGTGATCAAAGTCTTGATCTCGGCATGGACGGCCGGGCGACCTCCGGGCGAGCGGCCAGAGAGCTTGCTCCAGTACTCGCGAAAGCGGCGTCGCTGCCACCGCAGGACGGTGTCGGCGGTGACGATCACCAGGGGCTGCCTCCACCCGGCCCAGACTCTAGCCAGCCCGATCCAGAAGAGGCGATCCGTCGTGCGCAGCTTGGGTCGGGCCGTCGTTCGTTTGTACACCGCCAGCTGCTGCCGCAGGGCAAGGTTCTCGACCGCGAGCTGGCGGTGGCCGCCGAAGAGGAACGGGAGGACTCGAAGCACGTGGAGCAAGAGGGTGATCATCGAGCCGAGATTCTCTCCGGATCAGCGCCGACAGATCAACGACTTGCCGCCGGCCGAGGTTTTGGCGAAGGACAGGCTGTGGAAGGGGCTGCCGCGCGATGGCGGGAGCCAGCGGCTCGATGCGAGGTCGGGAACTACGTGAACGAGCACGGAAGAGCGGCTTGTTCTCACCGGGATGCTCGGAGACGTCATGCGAGAGAGCGCCCAGGCGGCCCGTAGTGTTCGAATACTCGGCCGAGCCCGTGCCCGGGACAGCGCCGAATGTGGCACGGGGTCTGACCGCCCTCAATATGTCCTAATTGACATCTAGTCTGTATTGGGACATATTGAGATCTGATGCGAGCGCGGGGTAGGAGGGGCCGTGCCCTTCACGTTGAACCTGCCAGAGCCGTGGCCGAGTCGCGGCTGGAAGGCGAAGATCCGCGATCGCGAGCGGCTCGAACCGCCACACGTCACAATTCTGCAGAAGACACGGGCGTGGCGTTTCGATCTGCGATCCGGGAAGTTCCTGGACAAAGAGCCGGACCCGAAGGAGGTTCCTAAGGAAGTCGTGGATGAGATCCGTTCGAACCTCACGCTGCTTCGGCGACAATGGGACGGCATGTTCCCGGAGAACCCTATTTCCTCGGAGGAGCCGGACGATGAGTGAGCCGCTTCTCGTTGTGGAGCCCCGGGGCCACGCAACCCGTGAACTTGTCCGCCTTAAGGCCGACCGCCTGCGCACGGAGTCCGAGATCCGCAACGCATTGCAGCGGAGTGAGCGCCGCGCCCTCTGGATCGCACCAAGCGTTGCAGCTGTCAGGCTACTCCTGGCCGCTCTAGTTGGTCGCCCCAAGGGGGACCAGCGACTTCTGGCGTTAGAGCCCGCGTTAGAGCCCGAGAACTGCGCGCGACATAACCTGTTGCACGCGATCTTCCGCTTCGTCGTCTCGGCGGACGAAGGCATCCGACTTTTGCAGATTGAAGAACTCGCTGACGTCCTTGGTTCGCCCAACCGTGAAGATCTGTTCGTCGGTGGGGCAGTAGTGTCAGACGATGCTGCGGCTATTCTCTACCGCGGAAATCTTGAGCCCTTGGTCGTGCCCCTCGCATGGTTCCGCGCACGTCCAGACGGCCCTAAGCCAGACCCTACGGATCTCGCGGTCATAGACGCCGGCCAGACGGTGCGCTTGGGCGAATACGAGGCCGCGACGGACGCCATTCTCTACGAGTTCGACGACGCCTATCGACGCCGCGCGAAGAAACGCGAACTTGAGCGCGACAGCTCATTCGGCGGTGCGTTGCGTCGCCTACGCCTAGAGAAGGGCCTCCGCCGAACCGACTTTCACGGCCTTACCCCAAAGGAGATCGCCCGTATCGAGCGCGGCGAAGTGAAGAAACCGCACCCGCGGACGGTCGCCATACTCGCGAAGCACCTCGGCGTTCCGGCCAAGCAAGTATCGACTTACTAGCGGACAGGCGGCTGAGCGCTCGGCATCTGCTCCCATTTTGCACCCACAACATCCCGAAACAGGACGAACCAGGACCAAGAACGACGCATCAACAGAAAACGTGGAACTGCGTGCTGTCGAACGCTTTTCCCGCAAGATCAGAGGGTTACCGGACATGGCCGTGTTGTGCTCATAACCCAAAGGTCGCTGGTTCAAATCCAGCCCCCGCAACCACTGAAGTAGCTGAAACCAAAGGGGCCGAGCGATTCGGCCCCTTTGGTGCCTTTCGACGGACTATGAAGGTTTTCGACCGCCGCGCTCGCGCGCGCCAGTCAGCCGACCGATCCTGAGCTTGAGAAATACGGCCTAAACGCGACCATTGCCAAGCGACGACTGTGCCGGCTCGATCTCGTCGCTTCATAGAAGTTTCTCAGGGACTCGGAAATGCAGTATCTGACGGCGGTTTGCGATGGCGCATTGGGTTCTAACCGCGCCTTGGGTTAGGCACCCAAGACTCAGATGAGCGGCTAAAGCCCTGCCGTTCCTACGTCGACGGTCGAGTCCCCGACACCTCCAGGCATCCACGGCCTTCATTTGGCTATGCGCGACCTATTTGGAGCGCTCTTGCGTGACCGCGCCGAACGATCTATATTGATCGTGGGTGCCGAAGAAACGATCTAAGACTGCCCGACGCGGCCCAATCCTCAGGGGAGGACGCAAGCGGGTTCTCGTGGTCTTGTTCATCCCGAGTATCGAACGCGATGGGTGACACCCGTTGACCAGCCACGCTGGGTCAACGGCGCCTTGGAAATGTTCGGCCGCGTCTTCGGCGGCGCAACGGCGTACCCGAAAGCCCTGGGCATCTGGCGCGACGACGAACGAGGCGGTGCGCTCGTGAAGGACGAGCCGGTGATCGTACACTGCTACACGACACCGGTCGACATTGAAGACGCCAGAAACCTTGCCGAGCTTGGAGACTTCTGCAGGAGGATGGGCCGCGAGGCTCGCCAAGGAGAGGTCGGTCTGGTGGTCGGCGACGAGTACTTCGCCATCCGGGACTTCGCGGAGGTATAGACGATGAAGAGGCGGCTCGACATGGACAAGATCGCCAAGGGGCTCGGCGGCGAGCGTCGGGGTAGGGTGTCCGCAACTGGTGGTTACTTCGGCGCAATGCAGCTTCTCGCGGACGTCGAAGCCAAGTTCCGCGTGCCGGCAGGCGGCGGGCGGCCGACGGATCCTCGGTGGACGGAACGGCGACTCGTTCCACTCGCGCCGGAGACGCTCGAGCGTCTGGAGGAGATCACGTCCAGGGTACGCCAGCACGGGGCACTCAACGTCGAACCAATGCAGCTCGCGGCGCTGCTACTGGAGAAGACGGCTAGGCAACTCAGCGACGCCGAAGCCGAAAAGCTTGTCCGAGCGCGGCGACGCGTGAGTCGTTAAGAAAGGCGGAGCACCGAAGCCATTCCGACGACACGTCGCGGTCGGCAAGGAAAAGAGAGGTGTGGGCCTTCCACTGACAAAGGGCGATAATCGAGGCGGACGACGACGAACGCGGTGAAGAACACGCTCCTCGACGCGATCCGGTTCTTGACCACGGATTCCATGTTCTCGGGCTTAGGAGATCGCGGCTCGCTGCCGAGACAGGTCACGAAAGTTGGGCGAGGACCTCTTCCTCGAAGGCGATCCGTGCCACGACCTCTACATTCTCGTCACCGGTCGCGTGAAGTGCTTCCGCGTGAGTCCCGAAGGGCGTGAAGCCACGTCGCTTGGGCGACGGGCGGCGCGATGGTCGCCCATGTTCATCACTTACGTGGGTGAGAACTCATGATTACCCGAACACCCAGAACGCGAGCGGCGTTCGGTTCGACATCTCCTCCAAGAACGATGTCGAGATTGGCTCAGTGGTCGGCGACCAGTCCGCGGCCGTGACCCGTCCGATGACCGGTGAGTGCCAGAACTTTACCATCGGCCAACCCTGATTCCGTGAACCGGACGATTCACGACCAGGCCCTCAAGAGCGCTGACTTTTTGGATGGAGGAATCCCAATCCTAGCAATCACTTGGCTCGATTTCCGCCTATGGCATTATCTTCGCAGCGTGGGGAGGCCATGCGGAGCCCCTGCCAGGATCCGTCGATTCTTCTGGTTGACGACACCGCAGGGGTCAGGGACATGCTAGTCGATCTCGTTCGGTCCCTGGGTTACTGCGTCGACGCTGCGTAGAGTGGGGAAGAGGCGCTCGCCCTCTTTGACCAAGGGCAGTACGAGATCGTCCTCACCGATCTGCTGATGCCCGGCATGTCGGGCTGGGACGTTCTGGAAGCCGTGCGCCTCCGGGACGCTCACATGCCCATCATCGTGATCACGGGGGCGCCCGTCTCCGATGCCCTCGCCTCGCAGGCGGGCGTCGCAGTCCTGAAAAAGCCTGTCGACATCACGGCCCTCAATACAACGATGCAAAGAATGCTGAACCGGCGCTGGGCTGTGTAGGGCTGCACTGCGGTTTCCAGCGCACCCAGTCGTAATGTTCGAATACTGAGCGAGCTACGCAATAGCCGGGGTGACATCACTCAATGAGCGATGCTAAGGACCCTCTAATGAATCTCGGACAACTGGTTAACGCCGCTCACCCTCCTAGAACCTCGTCACCGTGATTCACGAGAGTCATTAGTTAGCGCTCGCGCAGCGGATTGCCGACCAGATCCGTACGCTCCTGGACAGTTATGGGGCGGCGGTCTATCGCCTCGACAAGACGTCGGGGGCGCTGGTAGCGGTGGCGACGTCGGGCGACCTCGGGCCGAGCTTTCGCCCTGGTCTCGTGTTTCCATGCGGCACCGCGGGAGACTCAAACTGCTGAGGCTTCGTTCGCTGAGCCGATCGTAATAGAGTAGTGGCTGGTGCTCCGGCCGGAGAGCGAGAAGCCGCGGCGACCAATCGCCGCGTTGATCGGGGACCTTTACGGTATACGTGATTCGCTGACGACCGAGTTCAGGTTAGTCCGGTGCGACTGTAACCGCACGACTTCGCTGAGCCCAGCGCGTTGCCCACGCACGAAGTGGGGCGAGCACCCGCAGGAGTTCTCGCCCCTCGGCGGTTAGACGATAGCGCTCCTCGAGCAACTCAAGTACGTCCGCCTCTTTCAATTCGTCGAGACGCTGGCTCAGGACGCTTGGCGACATCTCATCGCAACGGAGCTGTATCTGCCGAAACCCCAGGGACTCGTCCCGTAATTCCCACATGATGCGAAGTACCCAGCGCCGCCCGAGGAGGTCAAGCAGCGCCATAATCGGGCGTCCCGTCCGCGAACCTCGGACCGGACTCCCCGGCCTCGCCATCGGCCGTCGCGTGGCGCCTCGCCGACTTGACTTCTGTTTTCGAAGCGGTAGACTCTTCACTACGATTATCGTAGCACGGTCCGAAAACGGGCCGGGGAGGAATGCGCCCCACAATGACCGCACCTCGTATCGAGCCCATAAGCCCGCCGTATCCGGCCCCGCTGCAGGCGGCGTTCGATCGCATCATGCCGCCCGGCGTCCCGCCGTTGCTGCTATTTACCACGCTCGCTCGCGTGCCACGCATCTACGACCGCTTCCGTGCCGCGAGTCTGCTCGACCGCGGCCCGGTTTCGCTGCGCCACCGCGAGATCGTGATCGATCGCACCTGCGCGCGATGCGGCTGCGCCTACGAATGGGGCGTACACGTCGCATTTTTCGCCCAGCGGGTCGCCCTGACACCCGACCAGCTACGGGCGACGGCGCACGGTGATGCGGACGACCCCGCCTGGTGCACCGACGAGAGACTGCTGATCCGAATGGTCGATGAACTGCATGACTCGGCGAATCTCTCTGACGAGGTGTGGGACGCGCTTTCGGCGACCTTCAGCGTCGAACAGGTCTTCGAAATGATCGCGCTGGTCGGCTTCTACCATACAGTGTCGTTCTTTGCCAACGGCCTCAGGGTGGCGCCCGAGCCCTACGGCGTCCCGTTTCTTCGGGACCGATGACGGCCGGTGGCAGAAAGAGTGGGATGTTTGGCATTGCGGCCAAGCCCCATTCACGGCATCCTGGCAGCGTGTCGTGGGGGACGCGAACGGTTTCGATGGTTGTATACCCGGACGTTCAGATCGTGGACGCCACCGGGCCGCTCGAGGTGTTTGCCCGGACCGCGCGCTGGCTCATGGATCTAAGGTCGGCGTCGTGAGCCCGCGTACACGGTGGAACTTCAGTAGGTGCAATTCGGGTAGATCACTGAACCCCGATAGGGCATCGAGCGATGGCGATTCTTGGGCATCCCCTCGACTTTCTGGTGTTCTCAAACAAAGCTCGTTGAAGCGCGGTCATCCCCCTCCACACTGGCGATTGACTCCCGGCTGCAGCGAGCGTAGACAGGACGGGACGGGACGCGGATCCCGTCCCGTCGGGACGCACACCGCGAGCAAAAGGGGGTGCGAATGGAGACCACGCCACCGGGGACGCCAGCCGCGCCGGAGCGGGTCTGCTAGCAACCGCGATCGGCGCCGCGAGCCGCTGAAACGGGCTCTGGCGCATGCCGGAGCGCGCGGCAATGAGCCGCGCATACCTATGAAGGGGACGCCGTGGGCGGAGCCTGGACGGTTCGCCCACGGCCCCCGACTCACCTCTGCTCACTTGTCGCCTTCGAACCGTGGGCGGGGCAGCGCCGCCTGGACCAGTCCCAAACATCCGCGCGACGAGCAGCAGCACGACGGCTAGGCAGATCATGCCCTCAACCTGCATCATCAGAAGTCCGGCCGCGCTCTGGTCCTGGAGGGGCGTGAAGCCATCGAGGCCGCGCACGTCGCGCTCATGCGTGCGACTGGCGGGCGGTGCCCGAGGCGGTGCGGATCAGCCGCCGCTCGTTCCGGACCATCAAGCAGAACCTCTGGTTAACCGCCGGCTATAACATCGTCGGTATCACACTGGCCGCTGTGGGATGGCTTCCGCCAATCGCCGCCGCCGCGGCCCAGTCGTTTCCCGATGTCGCCGTGATGCTGAACTCGTCGCGGCTTTTCGTGAGGCGCGGAGGGGAGGTGACGCGCGGTAACCCATCCTGCGGCCAGGCTCTCGCGGTCCTGTCGAGAGCCGCGAGGGATAGAAGGATGCTCACGATCCGAGTGCTCACGATCCGAGTGCTTGACATGCCGCCGGGCGCCCACTAGTGTCGACCTCGTGAACGTCCGGCGCCTATCGTCCTGGCTGCTCATCGGCGTGGCGGTGTTCGTCGTGCTCGGCCACGTCTGCGCGCTCCCCGTGCATGTCCACGCCGGAGCCGTGACGACGCACGCGGAGGATCGTTCCGAGCACGGCGGTGACGAGGCCACCCACGATGGCTCGTGTGAGGCGCTGCGCGCCAGTTCCGGTTTCGATGTGCCGGTCCTCGTCCCGACGGCCTTCGTCCTTCCGGTCATCAGTGACTCGGCAATCGCGCTGGCGCGGGCGACGCTGTCACCGGCTCCGGCGAGCTCGCCGCCGCTCTTCCTGCTGTACGCCGCCCTCCTGATCTAGACCGCTCTCCTCGCATCGATTCGGTCGCGTTCGTTCTGGACGCTCGATCCCTATCGTCACCGAGAGGAGACGGTATGCTCGAACGCTCGTTCGCGGGCGCGGCGATGGCTGCCGTGCTCGTAGGCCCCGTTGTCGCCGTCGTGCTGATCACGTTGCCGCAGGCCCGGCCTGCCGAGGGCGTGCCCGCATTTGCCCGCCAGTACGACCTTCAGTGCAACGCCTGCCACACCCGCCCGCCTCGCCTGAATCGCTTTGGCGAGCAGTTTCATATGACGGGCTTCCAGATCCCGAGCGCGGCACGTCCGGATGGGCTGATCGGGAGCCTGAGAGATGACGGGCCGGTCAAGACGCTCATCGACAGTCTGGCCCTTCGAATCGAAGGCGGGCTGTTCGAGTATACGGCGTCGCCAAGCGAAACCGAGACGAAGTTCGCGCCACCCGATGAGATCACGCTATTCGTCGCCCGCCCGCTGCTGCCTGAGCTGAGCATTTTCGTCGAGATCGAAGGGGAGCCGAACGCGGTCGTCTTCGAGAATGGCCGCTACCTTACGAAGGGGCAGGTGGGATTGGGCAAGGAAGCGTTCTTCATGCTGAACTTCGGCCGGCTGCTCGGCGCGCTCGGAGCGCCCACCATGGAGATGGGCGGCCAAACGATGGTGGGCCAGCACGGTGGCTTCTCGATGCACGGTCCGATGCTCATGGCGGGCAAGGTTGATCCCAGAAGGCTTCAATGCCTACGGAGCGGTCAGGTACGATCTGCTCGATCGCGGCGAGCTCACATTCAGCGTCTCGGCGCTGTTCAACTGGGGCTTTGGCGTCGTCCGCGCGCCCGACCCTGAAGATCTCGATCGCCCTGGAGGCAGTCGGCTCGACCGCCTGCGCTATGGGGTTGCAGCCAACGTGCGCTGGAAAGGGCTCGATGTGTATGGCGCCGTCATCTGGGATCGCTTGTATGGAGTGCCGAGTGAGCTTGGACGAAACTTCGACCGGACGGCGGCCGGGTTGACGCTCGAGGTCGACTACCTCGTTCACGAGAAGCTGATCCTCTCGAGCCGATTCGACCAGCTCTGGGCGGGCGGCCTCCGTGATCAGAAGCGCGATGGCAGCGTGCTCTCACTGCAGGCCAAGTTCTACCCCTGGCAGAACATCGCCTTCTTTGTTCGTGACAGCGTGAACCTCCAGAGCTTCGTCGAGGGCAGCCCGCTGCGGAACTGGCGGAACCAGCTCTTCGTCGGCATCGACTGGGACTTCTAGAGATGACCGCCATGCGAGCGAAGACGTTGACGGTAGCGGCGACCGCCCTGCTCGCGCTGATCGTCGGGCTGTGGGCATTTCGCCCACCCGCGAGCCGCGCCAACGGCGACAAGGACCATGACAAGGAGAAGGGCGGCCACGCCCACGTTCCGGCCCCGCTCGAGTACGCGGACATCCACGTCCCGTTGAGCGTGTGGACCGACCACGCGATGATTGCCCGGGGCAAAGGGATCTACACGACTCGCTGCGCCGTCTGTCATGGCGACCAGGGCGACGGCAAAGGGCCGGCAGGCATGGCGCTGCCGCTCAAGCCCCCGGACTTCCGCGACGAGGACGGCGTTGCGGAGATGCGTGACAACTACTGGTTCTGGCGGGTGAGCGAGGGCGGTCAGGTCGAACCGTTCAAGGGCAAGGGCTCGGCCATGCCGCCCTGGAAGGGCGAGCTGTCGGTCGAAGATCGGTGGGCGGTCATGGCGTATCAGCACACGTACTCCGGGCATAACGGACCGCACGTCCCCTGGGAGCACCCCGGGAGCATCGCGGTCGGTCGCGATATCTACGCCATGGCGTGTGTCCCATGCCACGGCGTTGTGGGCAAGGGCGATGGCTCGGTGGGACCCATGCTCGCGCCTCGGCGGGCCCCTCAACCGCGAGACTTCACCAACTCCGAGTTCAAGTTCCGCTCCACGCCGTCGGGCCAGCTCCCAACGACCGCCGACCTCTTCAGGACCCTCACGGAGGGCGTGCGCAGCGAGGGTGGCCCGATGACGATCGGCCTGCGCGGCCATCGCATCATGCCGAGCTTCCAGCACATGCCGGTGGCGCAGCGGCTCGAGGTCCTCGAGTATGTCAAGAGCTTCAACCGCACCTTCTGGGATCGTCAGGAGATCAAGGTAGTCACGGTTCCGACGCCACCGGCGATGACACCGGATCGGCTCGCGGGAGGCAAAAAGCTCTATGCCGACGCCGAGTGCTTGGCCTGCCACGGCGAGCGGGGTCGTGGCGACGGGCCGTCGGCACCAACACTAAAGGACAACCGCGGCCTCCCGATCGCCGCGACGAACCTCACGAGGCCCGAGCGCTTCAAAAATGGGGCGCGGCCCGAGGACATCTACCGCACGCTAGTGACCGGACTGGCCGGCACGCCGATGCCCTCGTACGCCGACTCACTTGAGCCCGACCAGGTCTGGGACCTCGTCTACTACGTGCTGTCGCTCTCGCAGGATCAGGGACGGACGGCCGGGACAGCCGCGCGATGAACGCCAAGTGGACTAAGGGGTACCAATGAGGATGACGGTCGGCACGCTACTGGTACTGCTCGCAATCGTAACAGTCGGCACGTTCCCAGCTGGCGTAGCCGCCGACGAGGAGCCGATCTCCGGCACGGTGAAGTCTGTGGATTCTGCTGCGCAAACCCTGACGCTCGAGGTCGCGAGCAAAGGGAAGACACGCGATGTCGTCGTCCACATGAAGCCAGGGGCCAAGGTCGTCCGGTTTGCCCGCTCGACCGAACCCGGCAAGGCGGGCTTCATTGAGCAGGAAGTGCCGCTCAGCGCCGTGAAGGTTGGTTGGATCGTGAGCGCGACGACCAAGCACGAGGGGAACCGCGAAGTGGCCGAGCAGATCAAGATTGTCGTGGAGCGATGAGGGTCTGGCGCCAAGGCGTTGTTCTCACGTTCTTCGCAAGCCTTTTGGCGGGCACCCTGCCGGGCGTGGCTCAGCAGCCCAGCCAACCGACCGGGCGCCCTCAGCGAAGCCAGCCTGGCGGCCATCACGGCACTCCGGCGGGCTGGAAGTTCAGGTGGCCAACGGCGATCCGATGAAGGGCCGCGAGGCATTCGCTAAGTTCGAGTGCTACGCCTGTCACGAGGTCAAGGGCGAGACCTTCCAGGCGCCGAAGGACAAGAAAAATGTCGGCCCCGAGCTCTCTGCGATGGGTCCAATGCACAAGGCGGAGTATTTCGCCGAGTCGATCATGAACCCGAGTGCGGTGATCGAAAAGGGCAAGGGCTACGAAGGGCCGGACGGTTTGTCGAAGATGCCCTTGTTCAACGAATCGATGACCGTGCAGGAGGCGATCGATCTGGTCGCGTACCTAAGAAGCCTGAAGCCAGTAACGGGAGCACCGGCGGGCCATCGCGGCCATTGAAGCTTGGTATTGGCACTGATGACGCACGTGTCACGAGATGACGCTGGATAGGGAAGCCGGACTTCGAGCATGAGCGGCTCTGGACCAAGACCAGGTGTTACGCGCCCGGAAGCGCGGGACCCATTGGGCGCCTCGCCGTTCGCAGCCGTCGCTCTGTCCGCGGTCTTCTGACCATGCGTGGCGTAGTCGTCCTAATCCCGATGGGTCACTGATCTCGTGATCGTCGCGCTGTTGGGTATCGTCGCATTTGGCATCGAGGCCTTTCCCGCGTTTGTTCTCAAAGAGAAATGACTCGGATCGTGCGGTGGTTGATCCCGCTCGCGTTGTTCGCTGCCGCCATCGGCTACGCGGGTTGGAGGTTGTGGGACTCTTTCAGCCTCGGCGCCGGGGTAGCGGTCGTCGTTGACGTGCCTCCACTATCGGCCGCGGCAGCGGCCGGGCGCGCTGCCTATGACCGGCGATGTCTCCAGTGCCACGGACTCCATGGGGCGGGCACCGCCGCAGGCCCACCGCTCATGCATCGGATCTACCGGCCCGCGCACCATGCCGACGTCGCGTTCGTGCTCGCGGTCCGTCGGGGCGTCAGCGCCCACCACTGGCGTTTCGGCGACATGCCGCCCCAGGTAGATGCGAGCCAGGATGAGGTGGAAGCGATCACCCTATACATCCGCGAATTGCAGCGAGGGAATGGTATCGATTGAGCCGGCAATGTCTGCTCGAGGAGGTAGTGGATCGAGGGTGGCCCGACCGTCACGGTCGGCGTCATCAGCGCGCTCGCGCGGTCGATGGAAGAAGAGGGGCTGCCGGTCCTCCGCGCCGCATCGGGCCCGACTGCCCCTGTCGTGATCGATCTCGTCGGCCGCGCTTCCCAGGGGCGGTGCCCGTCGCACCGGCCTTCGAACGCGCGGTGCCTGAACCTCCCCCCAAAGATAGTCACACCCGCAGTCTTAGCTGTTCCCGTTAAGGCTTCGAACGGTACGTTCGACCGTTCGGAGCCTCCATAAGTCGAGGGTTGAGGAGACCGATCGCCCCGGTCCTCCTTCGTACTCATCTTGACCGGGCTTCACGCACGCCCGATCATGACTCACAGGGAGCGAGGCACGATGGCTCGAATTCGCTTTCTGGCCGATCGCGGGCCTGTTACTGGCTCGAGCGTATAGCCGGTGGTGCCTGCGCCGGATGGTGTATGACGCGCGGCACGCGCTCGAAGCCGAGGCAAGGGTGACGGCATGACGGCCGACGATCGGATGTACACCTGTCCGATGCACCCCGAGGTCCGCCAGCGCGGACCGGGGAATTGTCCGAAGTGCGGCATGGCGCTCGAGCCCGTGGTGGCATCGGGGCCGCAGACGGAATGGACCTGCCCGATGCATCCGCAAATCGTGCGCGAGAGGCCGGGGTCGTGCCCGATCTGCGGCATGGCGCTCGAGCCGCGGACGGTGGGCCCCGTCGACGGGCCCGATCCCGAGCTTGTGGACATGACGCGTCGGTTCTGGATCGGACTCGTGCTGACGCTGCCGCTGCTGGCCTTCGTCATGGGCGACATGCTGCCCGGGCAGCCGCTTCGTCATCTGATCCCGGGCCGGCTCTCCGCGTGGCTCCAACTCGTGCTCGCGACGCCGGTGGTCCTATGGGCCGGCTGGCCATTGTTCGAGCGGGGCTGGGCGTCGATCGTCAATCGCAGCCTCAACATGTTCACGCTCATCGCGCTCGGTACCGGGATGGCGTACATCTACAGCGTTGTCGGCACACTCACGCCCGAGCTGTTCCCGGCGTCGTTCCGGACGCACGGGAGCGAGGTCGGGCTCTATTTCGAG
>QHTE01000108.1 GCA_003220685.1 Candidatus Rokuibacteriota bacterium | reverse complement strand
TTTCGAGGCCGCAGCCGTGATCACGGTCCTCGTGCTGCTAGGCCAAGTGCTCGAGTTGCGCGCGCGCAGCCAGACGAGCAGCGCGATCCGGGCGCTGCTCCGCCTGGCGCCGCCGACGGCGCGCCGGCTCCGGCACGACCGCACCGAAGAGGACGTGCCGCTCGAGCACGTGCAGGGGGGCGACCGCTTGCGCGTGCGACCCGGCGAGAAGATCCCCGTGGACGGCGTCGTGCTCGAAGGTCGAAGCGCAGTGGACGAGGCGATGGTGACCGGCGAGTCGATACCCGTGGAGAAGACCGCGGGGAGCCGGGTGATCGGCGGCACCGTGAACGCCACGGGCGGTTTCGTCATGCGGGCCGAGCGCGTGGGCAGCGAGACGCTGCTGGCGCAGATCGTCCACATGGTGGGCGAGGCGCAGCGGAGCCGCGCGCCGATCCAGCGCCTGGCGGATCTCGTCTCGGCCTGGTTCGTCCCCGCCGTCGTGCTGGTCGCCATAGCGGCCTTCGGAGTGTGGGTCACATGGGGCCCCGAGCCGCGACTGGCGCACGGCCTCGTCAACGCGGTGGCCGTCCTCATCATCGCCTGCCCGTGTGCGCTCGGGCTGGCGACGCCGATGTCGATCATGGTCGGCACCGGCCGTGGTGCGCTCGCTGGCGTGCTGATACGGAACGCGGAGGCGCTCGAGATCCTCGAGAAGGTAGATACCCTGGTCGTGGACAAGACGGGAACACTCACCGAGGGACGGCCGCGCCTGCGCGCGGTCGTACCCGTCGCGGATGTTTCCGAAGGCGAAGTGCTGCGCCTCGCCGCGAGCGTCGAGGTCGGCAGCGAGCACCCGCTGGCGGCGGCGATCGTGGAGGGCGCCGAGGCGCGGGGCATCAAGCCCGTCGCCGCCGACGATTTCAGGTCCGTGACCGGCAAGGGTGTCGTCGCGCGCGTCGACGGCCGTGCGGTGTCCCTTGGCAACGTCGCCCTCATGCGCGAGCTTGGGGTCGATGCCGGCCCGGTGCTCGCTCGCGCGGACGAGCTCCGCAGCGAGGGCCAGACCGTCATGTTCGTCGCCCGCGACGGACGACTGATCGGGCTGGTCGGGGTGGCCGACCCGGTCAAGGAATCCGCTCCGGAAGCGCTCGAGGAGTTGCGACACGCCGGGCTGACGATCGTGATGCTCACGGGCGATAGTCGCCGGACAGCCGAGGCCGTAGCCGCGAAACTCGATATCACTCATGTTGAGGCCGAGGTGCTGCCGGAGCGGAAGATTGAGGTCGTCCGCGACCTGCGCGCGAAGGGACGGAAGGTCGCGATGACGGGCGACGGTGTCAACGACGCCCCCGCGCTGGCCGCGGCGGGTGTGGGCATCGCCATGGGAACGGGCACAGACGTCGCGATTCAGAGCGCGGGCGTGACGCTCGTCAAGGGAGACCTGCGCGGCATTGTGCGCGCCCGGCGCCTCAGCCAGGCGACGATGCGCAACATCCGGCAGAATCTCTTCTTCGCTTTCGTGTACAACGCGCTCGGCGTGCCGATCGCTGCCGGCATGCTCTATCCGTGGACGGGCCTGCTGCTAAGCCCCATCATTGCGAGCGCCGCGATGACGTTCAGTTCAGTGTCCGTCATCGGCAACGCGCTTCGGCTCCGGCGGGTCCCGCTCTAAACCGGGCGCGAGAAGGGACGCACATGCACACGACTCCACTCTTTGGCGGTCTCGCACTCTTCATATTTGCGCCCTCAGTTGCGCTCGGGCAGGAACGGACCTGGGAATGGCAGTCGGGCATGCACCCGATGACGTTCATGTGGGGCGCAGGCGGCCTCGTGATGATGCTCATGATGCTCGTGGTCTGGGGGCTCGTCATCGCCGGTTTGGTCCTGGGAGTGCGGTGGCTCGCTGGTCAAGGACATACGCCACGACGCGACGAAGCGTTCGAGATCTTGCGCCAGCGCTACGCGCGCGGCGAGATCGACAAACAAGAGTTCGAGACGCGCAAGCGTGACCTTCAGCTCTGACGTCGCGAAGCTGGGGCGACGGGACCGTTCGTGCCCGCTCGCGGTGACGGGCTTTAGACGGGCGGCCGCGCGCAGGATTTGTGACACCTGTGGTTGGGACGTTGATGGCGGCAGCATGGGACATGGGAAGCGCGAGGCAAGGAGGCTCTAGCGGGCTGATCTGCGCCAGCGTGCAGATGAAGACGCCGCTGTTCGCCTGCCTGAATCACCGTTGGTGTACAGCGCGTCGATCATCGGACAGTGCGAGCCGCTCCCCGCCTCACAGCGCGCGATGGTGTCTGCGAGTACCCGCTCCATCGCCTTCAAGTCGGCGATCTTCCCTTTCACGTCGTCAAGATGCGCTGCCGCGACTGCGCGCACCTCGGCACACGGGCGTCTCCGCTGATCTGCAAGCGTCAGCAGTTTCCTCACGTCAGCGAGCGAGAACCCGAGCACGCGCGCGCGCCGGATGAAGTTCAGCCGCTTGAGGTGATCCGTCCCGTATAAGCGGTAGCCTCCCGAGCTCCGAGCGGGAGGGGGCAACAACCCGACGCGCTCGTAGTAGCGGATGGTCTCAATGTTAGCGCCTGTGTACGTCGCCAGAACCCCGATGGCGATCCGCCGCGTCTCTTCCATGCCCCGGCCTCCCCTGAAATAGTCCTTGAGTCTGGAGTTACTACAGACTCTACCCTCAGTTCAGTGCGAGAGGAGGCCGATCTTGGCGAACCTCGTGATCCTCACGGCTGACGAGCTCAAGTCCCTCAATCCTCTTGAGCGGCAGGCCGCTCGCCGGGCGGCTCGCCAGCAGCCGCTTGTCCGGGTCATCCTGCGGACCCTCCTCCAACGAGGTGGGCCAATCCCTGTCGAGGACATCGTCGCGGCCTCGCCTGACGATCATGCGACGGCGCTCCACGATGCCCTCGTCGCTCTCGACGACGATGACTTGATCCGGATACGCGCTGGCCAGATCGACGTCGCCTACCCGTTCTCGGCCGAGCCAACGCCGTTTCGACTGCGTCTGTCAGGCGGTCGCCAGCGTTACGCCTGTTGCGCGACCGACGCGCTCGGCATTGCGCCAATGGTCGGAGAACCCATCGAGATCACGTCCTCCTGCCATCACTGCGGCGAACCTCTGAAGTTCGCCGCAACGCCGCAGGGGGTGGGGCCGGACACCGAGGGCGTGATGGTCTGGTTCGGAAAGCGTGGTGACGAGGGGTGCAAGGCCTTCAACTCGCTCTGAACGACGATCAACTTCTTCCGGTCGGAAGAGCATCTGAGATCGTGGCGGGACGCGAACCCAGCGACCGAGGGTGCTGGAGCAACCATTGCCGAGGCGTTCGAACTTGGTCACTGTATCTTCGGTGGCCTGCTCACGGGAGACTAACGTGGCGAATCGGCAGATCACCGTCTACTGGTCCTCAACCTGACAGTCTTGTCATGCGGCGAAAGAGTTTCTTTCGTCCCAAGGTCTCGACTTCACGGCCAAGAACGTTGCGGATGACGCGGCGGCCCGCGAGGAGTTGATCGCGCGGACAGGACGGATAGCCGTCCCGGTCATCACGGTAGACGACGAGGTTGTCGTCGGCTTCGACCGCGGGCGGTTGCAGCGCCTCTTAGGGATTCGCTGATGCGCGTCGTCCGCTGCCCTGACTGTGGCGCGCTCATCGAGTTGCCCGAGGGGACGCGGGCGGGCGACTTGATTGAGTGCCCGAACTGCGCTGGGCACGCCCTGCGCGTTCGTGAGGACGCCGGTCGCTGGTTGGCGACGCTCGCCTACCGGGCGAGCTGCCCCGCGTGCGACGAGGTCATCACGCTCCCCGACGACGTGAAGCCTGGAGACACGGTTCGATGCTGCGGTCGCACGTACCGTCTGACGTTCGCGTACGGGGCTTACGCCGCGGAAGAAGGGTAGGAAGGGCACCCATGAGACCTGCGGCGCTCACTGCTGGCCTGGTAGGGTGGGTCGGGGCCGCGCAATCGGCTTGACCTTCCCCTAAGGGGAAAGGTTTAGGGTGCTCGTGACATGAATGGTGGCCTCAAGATCGGAGAGTTGGCCCGTCGGGCCGGCGTGACCGCCAAGGCGATCCGCTTCTATGAGCGCAAGCGGGTCCTGCCGCCGGCGAAGCGCGCCGCGAACCGGTACCGGCTCTACGACGACGACGCTGTCGGGATGCTGTACTTCGTCAAGCAAGCGATCGGCCTCGGTCTGACGCTTACGGAGATCAAAGAGGTCATGGCGATTCGCCGGGGCGCGCGCCCGCCGTGCGCCCACGTGCATCGCCTCTTGCGCGACAAGGCCCTTGAGCTTGATCGCAAGCTCGAGGATCTGCTCGAACTCCGGCGTCGTATCCGGCGAAGCCTGACTGCGTGGGAGCGCCGGCCGGTAGCCGCCGCCGCAGTGTGTTCCCA
>QHTE01000039.1 GCA_003220685.1 Candidatus Rokuibacteriota bacterium | reverse complement strand
ATCGGGGTCAACCGCGGCGACCCACTGGTTGTTCTCGCGCCGGCGGATGCCACGGGTCGCACCGATCCCGTCGACGCGCCGGGTTCCCCTGGATCAGGTCGCCCGAGTCGAACAGGAGCGAGTTCCGCACCTCGCCGCGCGCCTCGCGGATGAGCGTCGCCGTCCGCGCGAGGCCGAGGGAGACGTCGCGCTGGTCGCGGTAGTAGTCGTAGTCGACGATGTGCGTGTGAATGTCCGTCGTCGACAGGAGGCGCAGGCGCAGCGCCGCGTCCTGCGCCTGCGCCGGCAACCAGGCAAGAGCCGCCAGCAAGAGCAGGACCACGGTGACGGCCGATCGCACGCGACGGACATGACCGGTCATCGCGAACCCCCTGTCGAGCTCAATCCGCCGCATGGGCACCTCGATGGAGGATGGCTGGCGGGAGTCTATCCGAACGTCACAACGGGCACCAGCACAGCGCGGGGCACCGCCACGTCCAGGGGTCCTCCGACGACCGGTCGAATCTGCACACTTACCGTTTGGCTATGAAAGTCCACTCGGCTTCTGGATTCGCCCTGTCGCTGTCGGTGTATCCGCACTGCACTGCAACCTCACGGAAGCCCACGGAGTCCAGCATCATGGCGAACTCGTGTCTGTAGTACCAGCGCCTCGAGACCGGGTGGACGCCGATCCCGCACTCGAACTTGACGCGAGAGTTATCGGCCGACACCGAGAGCGGACCGAATACCGCCAGAGCTACCAGAAGCGCAACGGCCTTCATGCTGCCCGCCGGGTGATGGTTGAGCTGACTCCCCGTGAGCACGGGGCGCCCGTTGAACACACAGAGATGGCTCCGGGCTCCGAGCAAGGGCGACACCCCGATCACGAGCCAGGTGTGGAAGGCGAGGAGCAGGACGACGTCCAGCGTCGACCTCGCACGCGGCATGATCATCTCCACGGCCAGAAGGCTCGACGACTTCATGACATCAGATTGTCGATGCGCAGACGGTGCGTGCTTCAAAGCGTTACCAATATCGCTGCCGGGGGAAATACTTAGGCGTCGTCCGAGCGATAGTCGCGTCGTGACACCCGTGCATTCCGCCTACGTAAACTGTTGTTCGTTCTTTGCCTACGAGCCCGTTATGCTACTCATGATGCGATCAGCAGTGGGCGTCTCACTTGGTTATCAACCCGCGCTCGACGGGCTGCGCGCAGTGTCGATCGTGGCTGTCCTCGCTCACCATTCCAGCTGGCTACCCGGCGGATATCTCGGTGTCGACGTCTTCTTTACGCTGAGCGGCTTCTTGATCACAGCCCTCCTCACAGAAAAATTCGCGCGCACTGGAACGATCACGTTGCGGCTGTTCTACGCGCGCCGCGCGCTACGCCTGCTCCCGGCACTGCTCATATTGCTCGTCGTCTGCACGGCGTCACTCCTCGCGACGGTACCCGCGGAATATGGACGGCTCGTGATCCACGAAGCGGCTGCCGTTCTGTTCTACGCCGCAAACTGGGCGTGGGTCATCAACTTGCCCCTCGGCGTGTTCAATCACACGTGGTCACTCGGTATCGAAGAACAGTTTTACCTGCTGTGGCCATGCGCGCTACTGGTCATGCTGCGCGTCTTGAGCCATCGACGGGCGTTCGTCATGATGCTCGTGCTCGCTGGCACCGGTGCAGCCTGGCGCCACGCTCTCCTCCTGGCCGGCGCACGTTTTGAGCATCTCTATCGCGGCCTCGATGCGCACGCTGACCCGCTACTGATCGGATGCGCGCTGAGCCTTGGCCTCACCGCCGGTTTGCGTGTACCTGGTCGGTCGACGATTGCTGCCCTCGTGGGCGTCTGCGGACTGGCGGGGGTACTCGTCTTCTCGACACTTCCTGACAGCTACGTGCGTCACCACGTCAGTTTGGTCACCGCCATCGCCGTTTCGCTCATGATCGCGAACGTCGTGAGTGAGTCCCAATCACCCTTGACACGACTGCTTGCGGTAGCTCCTCTTGTCGCGATCGGTCGCATTTCCTATGGCGTCTATCTTTGGCATTTCCCGGTGTTCTACCTCTTCGGGCTCGTGACGCCTCCGGGCGCAGCCGCCACGACGTCATGGCACGCGACCGTGGCGGCTTGCGCAGTCACCTTCCTCGCAGCCGCGATGTCGTATGCGATCATCGAACGCCCTGCGCTCGCCCTGAAGCGCACGCTGCAACCACTGCGCAACGTGCCAGTATCACCACACGGCTCGGTGCCGTCCACTGTTGTCAGTTGAAGCCTTGCGGTCGACCGGCGTGGTCGGGACGACCGTATCTGGTCGAGGTCGTCTCGCTCTGAAGAATCGCCGGTAATGGAAAGGACTAAGCCCGGCGCAGCGGGCGGCCCTGGCCGGCCGCGCTCGCCCAGTGGAAGAACAAACCCACCGAGTAGGTTTCTTTGTGTAGAGGAGGGGACTCCGGTGTCCCCTTCCCGGCGCTCGTCGTTCTGTCAGCTGATGGCCGTTCGACGACCAGTTGAGGGGGGTGCGTACGGTCCCCAGGGACCGACGTGTCCCCTAAGCAATCGGGGACCGTGCCTATCAGCGCCTCGATCGCCTATCCGGCCAATTGACGGCCACTCGCCCTGCGCATCCGGCACGATCTGGGACACCCGGGTCCGTGAGTCGAAGGCGCCGCCGCGCTTCACGGTTGACGATCCCGTACTAACCACGGTAGACCATCGCGCGGGCCACACGCGTCTACCGCGCTACGCGCGGGGGCGTCGCGGCGTCGTCGCCGCCCAGCGGGGCGGCGAGCATCCGCAGCACCTGTACAGCGTCCGCTGCGCTGGCCTCTGCGCCCGCTAACGCAATGGATGCTCGCCATCGCCGCTCTGGCGTTCGTCATCGGCGCGTGGCTGTGCGCTGCATCCTGAGAGGCACCCAACCGCGCCCTCACGAATCGGCCCAGGCGTTCCGTCAGGCTCTTCGCACCCAGCCGTAACGTGTATGACTCGGCGCCGCTCCCATCGCCAAGTACTCCTTGCGCGTCCTCGAGATGTTGTCTGCCGCGAAGCCGGGAAACTCCATCAACTTCTTGAGCGAGTCAGGGATGAGCGACTCGAAGGTCTTTGGCACGGGGCGATAGACGCCGCCAGGCACAGCGTCTGCGCCAGACAAGCCGTACAGGCGCGCAGAGTTCAGACCGAGGATCTTCCGTTTGGCAGTCTCGGTGAGTTCGGGATAGGCCCAACGTTTCCGCATCTCGTCGGGGATCTGGAAGCGCCAGAGCGCCTCGATCTGCCACTGCGGTGAGCCATACCAGATCGAATCCGACCCGAACACAACTCGATCCGGTCCGAAGTACTTCAGGAGTTGACCGAGGATATGGGCGCACACCGTGGGAAAGGTGATCACCGTCGAGGCAAAAGTGGTGCCGATCTCAGCATAGACGTTCGGGAACGGGGCGGCCAATTGTGCGAACGCTGTCGTCCAGTTGATGTCCGGCACGCCGTTACGGAGCCGCCCCGAGCGAATGGCCTGCATCGAATCGGAGTAGAAGAACCTGGGTTGGATACAGGAGTGGTAGATGACGAAGTTCAGCTGCGGCCAGTCTTTCGCCGCCTTGGGGACGTCGGACGGGTGCCCGAGCTTCGGGTCGGGCGTAGGGTCGGGCGATAGCCCTTTGTGTATGCAGATGTTGAAGAAACCGGGGCGCGTCTTCAACATTTCCCTGTTCTTCGTGATCAGGTCGTAGGTCGGATAGGCGACGGCTTCGTCGTCGAGCTGCCAGCGCTGCATTTCGCTCCGCGGGTCGGAGTCGAGTTTGGCCGCTCGGTTGATGTTGTAGCCCTTCCACGAGTCGGGCTTATAGTTGTCGATCTGGAACTGCATGTAGTCACGGTTGCCGACCCCGGGGAACAGGAGCCCGTGGCCGAGCAGCCGCGGCGATCCGGCGATACGGTTCACGAAGTCCCGCACGGCCACGGTCTGCTCTGCCGTGAGGATGGCCCCTGCGAGCGAGTCGGGGATGCTCTTGGGCGGACGCGGCGTCGCCTCGCCGGGGAGCTGAATCGTGCCTGGGGTGACATTGCTGAGAATCGCTACCGTGACCTGGCTGTCGAGGAACATATTCTTGATGTAGTTCCCGAGGTGGAACACGTCGGGCCCGACCGGCGCCCCGACGAGCCCGGGGCTCCATGAGCTCCACGGTCGGCCGAGCTCATCGAGAAGACCGTCGGGATTGAAGGGATTCGCTGTAAAGCCCGGCGCCGTTGGGCCCTGGGCGACGGCCCGCAGCGCCGTCGGTCCCGGCATGCTCCCGCGCACAGCATGCGTCTGGTCGTCGAAGACGAACAGGTTCGCCGGGGCGCCGGTCGCCGCCCAGGCGGCCGACTCGAACATCTCGATGGGCTTCACGTCGAAGAACCGGCCGAATACTTCGTTCATGGCCAGCAGGGCGGCCGCCGTACCCCCCGTTCCCGCAAGGAACTGACGGCGGCTCAGGCCGAGCTTCTTGGCCGCGGCGTCGGCGAGCTCGAGCGTGCGAGCCTCGACGCGCTTCTGCTTGTCGGTCTGCGGCGGGGGCATGTACTCGCCGTTCGAGACGATCTCGGTTGGGATCGGCATCCCGGACGCATCGGTCTCGTCGGCGGGCGCGCATTGCGCGAGCTGCTCGTCACTCAGCCAAGCATCTTCCTCGCGCGATCCAGGCACTCGTTGTGGGGAGTTCCGATGTGGTGCCATCTTCCTCACCCTCTCCGGTTAGTGGCCCGGTGGTCGGTAGCTCGCCGTTCTCTTCGTCGCCGGATGGATCTTCGGGCGTGAAGAGCGCGGTCATCTTGATTCCTGATTAGAACTTCGTCCAGTGCCGCGCGGTAGAGCGGGCGGCCCACGAACGCCGGGATTCGGGCGAAGAGCGACGGCGAAGGAGAATCCAGAGACCCGAGCCAACAGCATGTCTGCTCCACAGCTTGGCCGACGCGGCTGTGAGTCGGATCATGCAGCGTCGACGGACGGCCTGTCAAATACGAATCACGGCGATATTCCGCGGCAGCCCCAAGAGCTTGCCGAGGTCGAGGTCGTCATTCGCCAAGGCGCACCGGCCGACAGTCCTTCACGTCGTAGCCTAACGCGGCCAACGTCATCATCACGATCGGCGCCCGTCGATGATGAAGGTGCGATCGAGTTTGCCCACGGACGTCACACCCGCATGCCTCATCATCAATGTGAGTTCACGAGTGAGAAGGTCCAGCACCCTGTCCACACCGGGCCGGCCGAAGGCCGCAAGCCCCCAGATGTATGGCCGGCCAATGCCGACGCCTTTGGCCCCGAGGGCGAGAGCTTTGAAGACGTCGGTACTCTGCCGAACCCCGCCGTCGACGAGCACCGGCATCTTGCCCTGTACCGCGTCGACGACTTCCGGCAGACATTCGATCGTCGCACGCCCACCCTCCTGCGCTCGCCCCCCGTGGTTCGACACGATGATCCCGTCCACCCCGTGTTGCACGCAGAGCGCCGCGTCCTCGCGGGTCTCGATGCCCTTGAGCACGAGCTTCATCTTCGTGGTGTCTTTCAGCCGGCGTACGAACTCCCAGGTTAGCCCAGGGAAGGAGAAGGAGACTCCGTTGAGGTCGAGGCCGTCGAACATCGGCTTTCGGCGGAGAATCCCTGCCCAGCCGGGCTGGTGGCAGTTCGCGCATTGGCGCGTATCATTCTTCGCGAACCGCGCCTCGGTCTCGGTATTTCGTCCCGCGGGAAGATCCACCGTGAGGACGAGCACCGGGCAGCCCGCCCGCTCGGCCCGCTTCACCAGCGCCTGCGTGATTCGCCATGTGTCTGTAGGGTAGAGCTGGTACCAGATCGGTCCTCACCGTCAGCATGGAACGCCTTCTGGCTGCCCACGGGCGCGAGCACGATCGGCGTCTTCCAAGTCGTGCCGAAAAGCTCCATCGATGTGTCGATGCGGCTGACGTCGACGAGGCGGCGCGCCCGAATCTGAAGCTTGGAGAACCCGGTTCGATTCGCCTGGAGCGTCGCGTCGTCATCGACGCCGGTCGCCAGATAGCCGTAGTGAGCGGGCGGCAGGATCTGGCGCGCGACCGGCTCGAAGTCGAGGACGTTCAGGGCATCGTTCGGTGACGCAATCAGGGTGCGCTCGGGAGCTCCGCTGTCATTAGCCGTGGCCTCGGCGAGGGTCGACCCCCATTGCGCCGTGCTGCGCGCGAGCACGGGACTCGCGGCCAGGAACTTCAAGAACCGCCGACGATCGGCCGCTTTCTCCATCACGCACCCCAGTCGATTCCTCACCCTTAACGCGCGGTCAATAAGATTGCGCCGAAACCCAAGACCCACCCAGTGCCAGTTTCACCGGAGGGGATATCTCAGAATCTGATGCACTCCGTCCTCACGCACCCCGCCCTCTCGGACCCACTCCTCAACGAACCAATCGAGGAATGCGGCGCGCAGGGCGAGCATCTCGGCGCGGCGCTTCGCCTTGGCTTCGGCTTGCCACTCGACCTTACGGACACCCGCTCTGGCGAGGTTGGGGCTGTCCGTATAGTAGCCAACGACGGTGACGGCATAGCGACCATAGGCCGGGCCGGACCAGGTCGGGGACTCGCCGTGCCGCACCTCTGTATCCAGCAGCGACGCCGGCCGGGGGATCAGCATACCTGCTAGGACCATGACTATGACGGCGAGCCGCTTCATCGTCGTCCTCACCTGCGTTGCTCCTTATGCACGTCCTCGAGCCGTCGAAGAAACTCAGTTCACCTCATCCACACCACGCCACGTCTCGAGTCCCGTCCGTTTCTCGGGACATGAGAACTCGCCGTCTCCGGAGCCCCGGCGATGAGCTGCGGAACGATGACGCGGGTGGCGAGATCGAAGTAGGACCTCTGCAACGAACTCCGCCGGCGGAACGTATTTGTGGGCCTCGACGTAGTGAAGGATCAGCACCGGCGTTCTTGGGAGCGCGTGAGTGTGCGTTGGCGGTCGATGAATTCGGGCGATGACTCCCCAATCGGGAATGAGTGCTGAGCATCGAATGTCGGGTGGCTCGAACATGGACAGTCTTCCCGCCGCCAGTCGAGTAGGGACGCCCGATCACCTTCCATTCGCGGCGTTCATCGCGGCCTTTCCATCTGGCTATCATCGGCGACCGATCGTGGCAGCTTGTGAAGTTCACCGGTCGCGACGGCACGGTGAAGATCTCCGATGACGACAAGACCAAATACACCGTGGCCTTCACCAACGACGGCACCGTGAAGGTGCGGAGACCCTGACCGGACCGAACCAGCTCGTCTTCGGCCCGCTACGCTTAGCCGCCTGTTCGGCGCGACCCGCGGGGTGTGCTCGCCCGAATCGCTACACGACCAGCTCGTCAGGTGACGTTCGAACAGTTACAGCTAATCACGGGCGACACCGAGGCACCCACGGCACCTCTAGAACAGCCGCTCCCCCGTCGCCGCATCCTCTACCCGGATGGCGCTGACGGGACAGTTCTCCGCGGCCTTGAGGATTATTTCCTCCGGCTCCCCGACGGAGTTGATCGCTTCCGACTGCCGGTCGTCATTAAGCTTGAAAACGCCGGGGGCGATGGTAGTGCACGTGGCATTCCCGACACAGCGGGTGTGATCGACCCGGACACGCAGCGCTCGAGCCATGGCCACCTCCTAATTCCAGGTCACGGGGAGCGCTTTGAGCGATCGGAATGTGATGCTTGGCTGATATTCCAGCTCTTCCGTTGTCAAATGGAGCGCTGGGAACCGATCGACCAGGGCGGAGAAAGCCTCCTGACCCTCGACTCGGGCCAGCGTCGCTCCGAGACAATGATGGATCCCGGACCCGAAGGCCACGTGAGGGTTCGGGTCGCGCGTGATATCGAACCGGTCCGGCTCCGGGAACTTCGCGGGGTCGCGATTGGCAGAAGGAATGAACCACCGAGCCCGATCGAGTTTGCGAAGGACGTTGCCACGCAGTTCGACATCTTCCGCGGCGATGCGCTGTAGCGACTTGACGGGAGGATCGTACCGCAGGCACTCCTCGGTGGCACTCACAGCCAGCCCGGAGCTCGCCTGGAGCAGCGCCCACTGCTCCGGGTGGCGGATCAGGGCTAGCGTCCCGTTGCAGATAAGGTTGATCGTCGTCTCGTGCCCGGCAAGCAGGAGCAGCACCGCGTTCGCGACCACCTCGTCGCGGGAGAAAGCGCCGCGTGTCTCGCCGGACGCCAGGACCGACAGGAGGTCGTCGCCGGGGTGCGCGAGGCGCTCTTTGATTAGGGGCGAGAGATAGTCCGCCAGCCCCTTGATGCCGTCGGTCAGCGGTCGCATGCGATTGAGATCACCGCGCCCGATGAACAGGAGCTTCTGGGCGAGCTCCCGGATGAACCGGCGATCCTGCTCGGGCAACCCCAGCATCCGAGCGATCACCAGGACTGGAAGCGGCGTGGCGAAGTCCTGCATGACGTCCATCTGCCCTTTCGCCTCGGCGTCGTCGAGCAGATCCTTGATCGCGGCGCGGACCATCGGTCGCCAGGCCTCCATGGCCCTGGGCGTGAAATAGCTGTGGGTCACCATCCGCATCTCGGTGTGTGACGGCCGATCGTGCTGGATGAAGAAGTCGGCGAAGAATTCCCGGACGAAGCCATACATCTCGACATCCGCCTCCGGGATCGGTGGGTACGGGGGTCGTGGGTCGCGCTTGAACACCTCGGACGAGAACAGCTCAGGGTGCCGTATCAGCCAGACGATGTCGTCGTAGCGGGTGAGGACCCACACCTCGTACTTGGCGTTCCAGTGGACTGGGTCCTCCGCTCGGAGGCGACCAAAGTAGCCATAGGGATCGGCAATGACGTCCGGAGCGAACAGGTCGTCGTGGATGGTGGTTGCCATACCTGTCTCTCCTCCCTGTCTCTCCTCGCCGAGTGACCGCATGTCTGGTTGGTGGAGTATCACGGCGTCCGGGCAATGTCCAACGAGAGATCACGGTGGCGCTACGGAACGATGGGGGGCAAGGACAGCGGCTAGAGGCAAGGCCGGCGGCTCACGCGCCGTGGGATCTGCACGACGCCCACAGGCGACATTTGACGTAGCGTCGTCGGGTGCTCGCGGACGCTCCTCCGATCCGCCGGCGTTTGTTAGACTCCCACCAGCCACCCTCCACCAGGTGCCTATGCGGCGGATCGGGTCGCGGTCGTGCTCATTCTCAGCCTCACAATTACGCCACCTGTCAGCGAATCACAGTAGGCGGGGAGGGTCTGGCGTGGAAGGCGCTCCCTCAAGCACAGGACAGAATGGTCCCATGACCATGACCCCGTTGGTGACTTGGGAGTCGTGCTGGTGAGCCTCGTGGTGGCCGTCGTGGTCGCCGTATTCCTCGGGATCTGGATCAAGGGCGACACCCGACGCAGCGAGCGGCGTGGAAGGCGCTGAAGAAGACGGACTGATAAAGCTTCCTCCCAGGATAGAATTGAGGTGCAGGAGGCCTATGAAGTATTTGGCACTTTGGATTGTCCCGATTGTGCGGTCGAATTGACTCGCGACGACATCTCACCTGCCGTGGCAAGACCACGCTCCTCCAAGAAGCGCGAACCGCAGTCAGCGGCCGACCCCAAGATCCTCCCAATGGAGCTCCGGGTTGGCGACCGCCTCACCGACGAGACCGGCGAGTGGGAAGTGATCGCCCCGCCGTATGGCACGGCAGAGGGAAGGATCGTCCACGCGCGCGTCCAGAAACTCAACGAGCCCGCCAGTTGGGAGATACGAAATTGGGACGCTTTCAAGCGCATCAGCGTGGGGCGAGCGACCACCGAGGAGGGTACGCGATGACGCGACTCGCAGAGAGAGCGTCACTGCGCGGCGGGTTGTCCAGAGTGCAGCGTGGTGGGCGTTGAAGAATGCGGAGACGAGCTAACTGTGAGCGGCCCCGCCCTTGGTTCGCTCGAACTCCCACGCGGCGTAGCACCGGTGGTGAAGATGATATTGGTCCAATCCGTGGCGCTGGTTGAACTCTAGCTCGATCTCCACTTCCTCGCGCGGCAGCGGTTTGCCACAGACAGCGCAGCGTTGCCCGCTCCCAGGTCCACCGAACATGCGGTCAGAGCGTCGCGCGGGTAACTTGCCACTCTGGATCGCTTCTCGGGCCTTCTCTCGGAGGATGGGCTCGTCCGGCATGACAACTCCCCAAGTCTAGCCGAAGTGAGTTATTGCCAGATGCTAGGAGCCCGACAGGGTCGATACATGCCTCCTCGTGCGCGGTCGGCTACCCGTAGCGCTCGCCGCCGATGAGCCAGCCGAAGCCGGAGACGTGCCATCTCTGTTCCAAGAGCATCCCGCACTCGCCAGGCACAAGTATTGTGGAGGTCATGCTTGAGCGAGACGGCTTGCAGCGTGTCTTTCACCTAAACTGCTTCGTCGCCTTCACGACCGGCACCCCCCGTGACGGCAACATGTGGACGTATCGCATCGTCGCCACCCCGGCCAACCCCGAAGCAAGTCCTTGACTCACTTGTGCGCACTTCGATGAACGCGCCCTGATGCGCCCCTTTGCCTGGCTATGCGTCGTCTGCGGCATACTGCTGGCCGTCGCAGCATTTTTCATCGCGGCCAACGCGCCCACCACCACCCCGTGGCCGAGTCTCGTTGCGGGCTTCTGCTTGACAGCACTCGGCATCATCGTGCTGGCGGTCCAGCGGAATCTCAAACCGTAGATGGCCAAGCCCAGGCCCGAGAAGCCCCGCGCGGAGATCCGCGTCTTGCCGATGGAGCTTCAGCTCGGTGACCGCCCGGCTGACGAGCGCAGCGAATGGCAAGTGATCGGGCGGCCCTACTCCACCGCCTGCGGGAAGACCGTGCACGTGCGCGTCGAATCGCTGAAGCAGCCCGGCGTGACGGACATCCGGACCTGGGGCGCGTACGAGCGCGTCGCAGTGAAGCGAGGGTGAGCCGCCGCCCGACGCTCGCCGATGTAAGTCGCTACGGCTCCGCCTGGCTTCTGGTCGTTGCTGGCGGCGTCTTGGCCGTGGCGTGCGTCTCCATCGCGGCCACCGCGCCCGCCGCCATCCGCCCTTGGGCAGCCGTCGCTGCGGGCTTCAGCCTGACAGTACTCGGGATCATCCTGGTGGCGATACGGAGGGCAGAACGCCGGGACGATAGCGAGGACGGGCAATGACCGACACGCTCTCTTCGACCTCGCGGCCTACCCTTGGCTGAGCGCGCTAGCGTACGACTACTTGCTGGACTCGGAACTCGGCACGGAGCTGGCCTCGGCGTGATGTTGGGACCGTGACCGTGTTCGCGTCACCGTCGCTCACGAATCGCTCGCCGGGATGCTTGTCGAAGTACGTGAGCCAGTACGCGAGTTCCCGCTCAACCGCCTGGATGCGCGGCAGGTGCACCGGATCGAACGAACGCGAATACGGCGATGGCGCGGCCCCGCCGGCGACCATCAGCACAGCATCGTGGCTGTAGCTCGTACCTTTGGCAGAGCCGCGGAGCACCCAGCTCACATCGGCTGGATACACGCCGTGCGGCAGCGCCAGGGTACGCGTCTTATAGTCGGGCACGTGGCGCTGGATCCATACTTGAGCTTCGGCCACCTGCGCGCGGACCGTCGCCTCCGGATACTTGCCGAGATTCGCGTGCCAGAGCGTGTGGTTGCCGATCTCGTAGCCGTGGCTCACCAGGTACTGGAGCTTCTTGCCTTCGTAGGCCGGCTGGTTGAAGAGATGGTTGGGAGGGTTCGCGCCGGGGAGCACGTAGAACGTCGCGCCGTGGCCGAAGTCCGGATGCTCGCGGGCGAACGCTTCGAGGATGCCGACGGCCGACTTCGGATCGATCTCGACGTTACCGTTCTGCTCGAGGTAGCGGAACTGACCGGGCGAGGAATCGTCGAAGGTGAGAACGACCGGAGTGGTCCCGGCTGGCAGCGTGAAGCGCCGGTCGAGCAGATCTCCCAAATTGATCAGCCGGTAGGCCTTCGCATAGAGCGTCTCGAGGTCGCGACGAAAGTTCTCGGGCGTCCGCGTCCAAGTCGCCTCGGGGTAGTCGACCTTGTGGTACTCGAGGATCATGATGCGCCCGAGCTCGTTGGGAGCGAGCTCCCCGGCGCCGGCGAACGATACGAACAGCAAAGCGGCGGCGAGGATCAGTGAAAGAACCAACAAGAGTTTCACGTCGTCCCCGAGGCCTCTTTCTGCCGCAGCGCGCTGGCGGTGTAATCGTCCGGGGCTGCAGAACAGCCGACCGCCCCGGCGTCGGTCGGGCTCGTTTCATCTGGGCTTCTGCATCGCGGGTGTCATACGACAACGGCAGCATCGGGTGTGCCAGAGCGTAGGCGGCGAAGTTCGGTAAACACTTAGGAGTTGGAGTGGGTCCTCAGGGGGCAGTTTGCGTGACTGCGGCTGCCAGATCGTCACTCGATTGGATGTGGTTGTTTCTTCTCTTCAGCGAGCGGCCGCTGATCATCCAGCTGGCGGCGCGCCATCGCTTGCCGGCCGTATACGAGACGCGGCTCTTTCCCGAGGCTGGCGGGCTTCTCGCCTACGGGCCCCTTCCGCAGGAGCGGTTCCAACGCATGGCGGTGTACGTGGACCGCATCCTACGTGGCGCCCGCCCGGGAGAGTTGCCCGTCGAGCAGCCCACCAAGTTCGAGCTGGTGATCAATCTGAAGACGGCGAAGGCTCTTGGGCTGACGATTCCGCAGTCACTGCTGCTGCGGGCTGACCAGGTGATTGCCGTCGTTTGGGGCGGGGACCAGCCTGTGGGCATTGGCGCTAGTGCTCATCAGCATTCCACGCGTGTTTCCTCTCCCCGTGCGCCTTCTCGGGCTCTTCGCGGCGGTCCTCTTCGCAGCCACCGCCGTGCCGATCTTCGCGGGGATTCAGGTCATGCCAACGACAGCCCCATTGCCGTTCTATGCATATCCAGTATTCGTAGCAACGCTGGGCGGCTGGATTTGGTCACTAACAACAGGCAGGAGTGGACCGGCATGAACCCGCCCACCAGCGCGACGGGCACCGGGTGGGAGCGCCGTGGTGGGCAGTCCAAAGAGCAGCGTGGATCGCACTCCTGCACACTTCGATGACACAAGGAGGAACCGTCCAATGACCGATCTTGAGCGTTTGGGACTCGCCCTTGTTGGGTTCGCGGTCGCCGTGGTTGTCGCGGGTGTGCTGCTTGGTCTGATTGGTGCCCGGATCACGCGGGGGCGGGGATGAGGTCGGCGAGGTATTGAGTCCGCTACTCTTTGCCGGCACGCGGTCCAGCGGGCGGCGTGGGAGGCGCTGAAGAATGCGGAGGAGAGCTACCGATGATGGGCCCGCGCGAAGGGCGCCCCTGCTCTTCGCGTTCTACTCCCTGCCTTTGCGGTGACCCTTTCCTCGGCCCTCGCCGCGACCCTCGCCGTGGGCCCTCCCGCGATCATCGCCACGATCATCCCCGCGATCATCGTCGCGATCCTTCGCACTAGTCCAGCGTCGAACCCACATTGACGACTTTGTGTCAGTCGTGAGAGATGGCTTCACCTCGCCGGAGTCTCCTGGTGTGGCGATGTTACGTGGGCGACTGAGTGTGAAATGAGTGTGAAGGACGGGTCTCGCCCGGGACGCAACGGCGGCACTCCGCGGTCGCGTTGCCGAGCACGCCACCGGGGTGCGCACGGTCCCCAGGGACCGACGTGTCCCCCAAGCAATCGGGGGGGGCGTGCGTGTCAGCGCCTCGCTCGCCTCCGGCCAGTTGACGGCCAGTTGCCCCCTGGGGTCGTCAAGCAGAGCGATGGGCACATCTGGGTCTACAGCGAACCCGGGCGCGGCACGACGACACTTTAACGGCCATTCCACGGCCAGTCGCCCCTGGACTTGGCCGCATCTCAATATAGGTTGTCAAGGCCATTGACATCGTTCCGCGAGCGGCACTAGCATCCCGGCACGCGGATCGGGGGGAGGTGAGGCTCCGGCGACAGCCGCCAACCACTCCACCAGCAGTGACACCACGGAGAAGGTATGAGCCCACTCGCGCAATTCGTGCTCGTCGTGCTCGCTCTCCTGTCGTTCCTGCCGACATCGGCGCCCGCCGCGGAATGGCGTGACGTGACCGAGGACCGCCTGCTCAAGGCGGAGGGTGACGCCGCCAACTGGCTCATGTACAACCGGACGTATTCCGGGTGGCGCTACAGTCCGCTCGATCAGGTCAACGCCGGCAACGTCAAGAAGCTCGTGCCGAAGTGGATATTCGCCGGCGGCACGCTGGGCGATCAGCAAATGACGCCCATCGTGAACGACGGCGTGATGTTCACGACGTCCACGTCCCTCTCGCTCAATCGCGTCCAGGCCGTGAACGCAGTGACGGGCGACCTGCTCTGGAAACACGATCGCAGGATCCCCGAGGACGTCGGCGCGCTCGTCCGCGTCATTCCGCACAATCGCGGCGTCGCCCTCTACAAAGACAAGGTCATCTTCGGAACGCTGGATGCGCACCTTGTCGCCCTCGACGCGAAGACCGGCAAGCAGGCATGGGAGACCAAGATCGCCGACTATGCCGACGGCTACTTCATGTCGGCCGCGCCGCTGGTCGCGAAAGGCAAAATTGTCATCGGCATTGCGGGCCCCGGAGAGATGGGGCCGCGTGGCTTCATCGAGGCCTTCGACGCCGAGACGGGCAAGAGCCGGTGGCGGTGGTACTCGATTCCCGCCGCCGGCGAGCCCGGCAGCGAGACCTGGCCCGCGGACACCTGGAAGATCGGTGGCGGTGCGGTCTGGCACGCTGGCACCTACGATCCCATCACGAATCTGCTGTACTTCGGGACCGGCAACCCCGCGCCGTGGATCGCCGACATGCGCAAGGGCGACAACCTCTACACGATGTCCGCCGTCGCCCTCGACCTCGATACCGGCACGCTGAAGTGGCACTTCCAGTATCTGCCGAACGATGCCTGGGACTACGACACCACCGCCGAACATCACGTCATCGACGTGGTGCGCAATGGACAGACGCACAAGGCGGTCGTTCAGGCCAACAAGCTCGGTTACGTCTACACGCTCGACCGCGTCACTGGACAGTTCCTGTCCGCGGTGCCGTTCATCAAGTCGCTCAACTGGGGTGGGCCCGATCCGGCGACGGGCAAGGTCAGCGAGAATGCCGGGCGCCGGCCGACGATGGGCGGGCCGCCCGTCGAGGTCTGCCCCTCACTGCTTGGCGGGACGGGCTGGCAGCCCAAGGTCTTTAATCCGAAGACCGGCTACCTGTACATTCCGGCAAACGAGTTCTGCATGCGGTACGCCTACGTGGCTGATCTCACGTACAAGCGCGGCCAGCTCTTCACAGGGGTCACCGCCGAGCACTTCAGCCGGGCCGAGCAGGCTGGGGTCCTGCGCGCGTTCGACGTGAACCAGAACAAGGTCGTCTGGGAATGGTCGAATCGCACCCCGCTCATCAGCCATACGTTGTCCACCGCCGGAAATCTCGTGTTTCAGGGCACGGCGGAGGGCAGAGTGGTGGCGGTGAACGCGAAGGACGGC
>QHTE01000038.1 GCA_003220685.1 Candidatus Rokuibacteriota bacterium | reverse complement strand
CACCGGGCTCGCACGCATCTCGCGCTCGACAAGGATGCGCCGGACCTCAGGCCCGTCGAGCTCCCCGAGGCGGGCAGGATCGTGGAGATTCCCGAAGTCGGTGGCCTGCATCACCGCTACCTCCGCCAGGCGGCGTAGTCCAGCACCGGCTGTCCTCACTACCATCGAACACGCGTCCCAGGTCCAGCTCCGCCGCCCAGCCCACCTGCTCCCGTCCTCCATCGCAACTCCGGTGTGACCGTGTGCAAGGCCGACGGCCTCACGATGCCGGTCGCCCTACCTCCAACCAGGCTCGGGGTCTTGGCCTGTGGACGGATTGACGGATCTCGGCGCTGCTGACCGAGTCGGATGAGGTTTTGGCGAGGGACAATCAGGGCGCCGGGCCATAGCGTCCGCGTAGTCGGCCGCCACTTCGACGGCGCCCGACAGTGACATACGTGATGCCGCCGCATCGGGCCGGCCCGGGCCGTTGCCGCTGACTGCCGAGCGCCTTGTGCACCTCTTGGGCACGAGAGCTGGCGGTTGCCCAAGCTTTCCGCCATCGCCTCGCTCGAGAGCCATCAGGCTCTGAGCCCCGACTCCGCCAAGTCCGCGCGGGCCCAGCGCTCTGGTGCAGTCAGGCGCCGCCGCTTCGGAGGCACGCTTCTTGCGCCCCCCGCGCTCATGTGGGTCTGGCACTCCCCGCCGGCCCGAAAGGACTACCATGGAGCTCGATCTGATCGTCAAGGGCGGCACCGTCGTCACCGGCAACGATATCTACCGGGCGGATGTGGGCGTCGCCGGCGGCAAGGTGGCCGCGCTGGGCGTGGACCTCGGGACGACGCCGCGGATCGTGAACGCCCTCGGCAAGTACGTGCTGCCCGGCGCCATCGATGTCCACACACACCTCGAAATGCCGTTCATGGGCACCTACACCGCAGATGACTTCCGCACGGGCACCGCCGCGGCGGCCGCCGGCGGCATCACGACCGTGGTCGACTGGGCCATCCAGGAGCCAGGCGAGAGCCTCTTCGCGACCCTGGAGAAATGGGACAAGAAAGCCGCCGGCAAGACTGTCATCGACTACAGCTTCCACGTGGTGCTGACCGATCTGAGCCGCAACGCGCTCGACGAGATCAAGGACGTCGTGAGAAACGGCATCGGCAGCTTCAAGTGCTTCATGGCCTACAAGGGCACGCCGCTGATGCAGACCGACTCCAACCTGTTCCGCATCATGCGGCGTGTGCGTGACGCGGGCGCCCTGTTCTGTGTCCACGCCGAGAACGGCGACATCATCGACGTGCTGGTCCGGGAGTACGTGGCGCAGGGAAGGCTCGCGCCGATCTACCACGCCGACACGCGGCCCCCCGAGGTCGAGGCCGAGGCGACCGCGCGCGCCATCGCGCTCGCCGAGATCGCGCGGTGCCCCCTGCTCATGGTGCACCTCTCGGCGAAGGAGGCGCTGCAGAAGGTGCGCGAGGCGCGCGACCGCGGCCTGCCGATCCACGCCGAGACGTGCCCGCACTATCTCTCGCTCCACTACGAGGAGCTGGAGCGACCCGACTTCGAGGGCGCCAAGTTCGTGTGCTCGCCGCCGCTGCGGCGGCGGGACAACACGCCCCACCTCTGGAGCGGGCTCCGCGAGGAGAATCTGCAAGAGATCTCGTCCGACCACTGCGCCTTCAACTGGAAGCTCCAGAAGGAGCTGGGCCGCGACAGCTTCGCGAATATCCCCAACGGCATCGCCGGGATCGAAACGATGATCCCCGTCGTCTTCTCCGAAGGGGTACGCGGCGGTCGGCTGACCTTGAATCAATTCGTAAGGCTGACGTCCACGAACTCGGCGCGGCTCTTCGGGCTCTATCCCGAGAAGGGCACCATCGCGGTCGGCTCGGACGCCGACCTGGTCGTCTTCGACCCGGATCGCAAGGTCACCGTGACCCGCGAGCTCCTGCACCAGAACGTGGATCACACGCCGTACGAGGGCTTCTCGGTGACGGGCTGGCCCGCCGTGACGATCTCGCGCGGCGAGGTCGTCTTCGAGAACGGCCAGATCGTCGGTCGGCCGGGGCGCGGACGGTTCGTCAAGCGGAGGGCGACGACGAGCGTATAGGCGGCGAAGACCCTGCGACGCACTTCGGCAACGGAAATGCGTAGCCGCGGAGCTTCGACGTCGCGAGGCCGAGGCGGGCGAGCGCCTCGACCATCAGGACGGCGGCGGTGACGCCGTCCACGACGGGAAGCGCGTGGCGGGCGGTTAGTTCAGCCGCGAAGTCCACCATCCCGGCGCAGCCGAGCACGATGGCGTCGGCGCGATCGTCACGCTTGGCCGCCTCGATCTCGGCGTCGATACGCTTGCACGCGTTTGCCTCGCGGCGCTCCAGCGCCAGGACTGGAACCTCGGAGGCGCGCACGCGCGCGCACCGGGCGGCGAGGCCGTACTTGACGAGGTTCTGCTCGATGGCCGGGATCGACCGCGAGAGCGTCGTCACCACGGCGAAGCGGCCGGCAATGAGGCTCGCGACGTGGAAAGCGGCCTCGCCGATCCCCACCACCGGCGCCCGGGCCAGCGCGCGCGCCGCATCCAGCCCTGTGTCGTCGAAGCACGCGAGCACGTGACCATCCACGCCACGCGTCTCGCCTCGGGCGACTTCGGCGAGCAGGCCGGGCAGGGCGATCGCCTCGTCGTAGAAGCCTTCGATCGACTCCGGGCCGGTCTCCGGGTTCACCGCGATGATCCGGGTGCCTGGCGCGGCGACGCGCTCGGCGGCGCGACCGATCGCGGCGGTCATCGACGCCGTGGTGTTGGGGTTGACGACGAGGATCTCCATCGATCCCCTCCTCAGCGGCCGCGTGCCTGTCGTCGGCTCAGCGTCCGGAACAGGAGCAGCGAGACGAGAATGACGGCGAACGAGACTGTCGTCGTCACCGTGCCGAGCGCGTAAATCTCAGGGTTGGTGACGGTGGTGGTGAGGCCGGTTAGCTCGAGCGGCAGCGTGTTCTGGTCGCTGCCGAGTGCCTGGCTCGACCGCGCCGCCTCGTCCCACGACAGCGTGAACCCGAAGAGCGCGATCCCCACCAGCGAGGGCGCGATGAGTGGCAGCACCACGTGGCGGAAGGTCTGCCAGGGCGTCGCGCCGAGATCGCGGGCCGCCTCCTCGTAGCGGGGATCGAAGCGATTGAAGACCGCGAACATGATCAGGAGGCCGAAGGGGAGCGTCCACGTCAGGTGCGCGCCCAGCCCGGAGGTGAAGGTTCCGGCGCTCGTCGCGAAGCTCTCAGTGAAGGCGGCGATACCCAGGGTCTCCGCCGTCCATTTGATCGCGGCGTCGAACAGGCGGAACTGCACGCCGATGCCGAGCGACACGATGATCGACGGCACGATTAGGCTCGCCACTGCGGTGTAAAAGACTAGGCTCGCGCCCCGGAAGCCGCGGCGGAACGCGTACCCAGCCAGCAGCGAGATCAGCACGGTGAGGACCATGACCGCGAGGCCCAGCCGCAGCGAGCGGCCGAAGGCCGCCCAGATGTCGACGACTCCCAGGCCGCCCCACAGGCTCACGAACCAGTGGGTGGACACGCCATGCATGGGGAACGTGAGCCCGCCCGTCGGCCCCTGGAAGGACAGCACAATGATCGTGATCATCGGTCCGTAAAGAAAGAGCGCGAACAGGCCGAACACAGTGGCCAGCACGTAGAACGCCGGCGGCCGTCCCTCGCGCACCGGCTCACAGCTCCTTGCGCACATCCACCAGCCGGGTCATGGCCGCGATGACCATGAGCACAACGGCGAGCAGCACGACCGCGTTGGCGGCGGCGAGCGGGAACTGCAGGTAACTCAGCTGGACCTGGATCACCTTCCCGACCGAGGCAATCTGCTGGCCGCCCATAACCCCGATGGTCACATAGTCGCCCATGACCATCGTGACAACGAAGATCGAGCCGATCACGATGCCCGGCTTCGACAGCGGCACCACTACGTTCCAGAGCGCCTGCCACCCCGAGGCGCCCGCGTCGCGCGCCGCCTCCAGCAGCGCTCGATCGATCCGGCTCATCGAGTTGAAGATGGGCACGATCATGAACATCGTGTAGAGGTGCACGAAGGCCAGCGCCACGGAGAAGTCGGAGAAGAGCAGCCACGTGAGCGGCTCTCGCGTCAGGCCCGCCGAGACCAGGAAGCTATTGACGAGCCCGTTGCGTCCGAGCAGCGGCACCCACGAGATCATGCGGATGACGTTGGAGGTCCAGAACGGGATCGTGCAGACGAGGAAGAGCGTCATCTGTCCCGTGAGTGAGCGCACGTGGAAGGTCAGGAAGTAGGCGACTGTGAACCCGAGCAGGAGCGTCAGCGCCCACGCGAGCACGCAGAACTTCAGCGTCGACAAGTACGTCTTGAAGGTCAGGCACAGGCTCGGCAGCTCGGCCAGGCATCCGGAGAAGACGGACGCGTAGTTGTCCCCGACCAGCGCCGGGGTGATCGAGTATTCGTTGTAGCGCCAGAGGCTGACGACCACGGTGACCACCAGGGGCAGGACGAAGAAGAAGGCGAACACGAGCGCGAGCGGCGCCGCCTGCCAGTACGGCGCCGCCGCGCGTGACGCCAGCCGGCGGAGCCAGACGCCAACGCCGGTCGTCGCGGGGACGGCCGAGGGCCGGAGGAGGGCGGTCCCTCCGGCGCCGCCGTCGCTCAAGCCGCGATGAACTCGTTCCACTTCCTGACCATGTAGTCGTTCTGGTCCATGACCGCGTTCCAACAGGCGACGGCGCCCATGCGCGCCTCGAAGGATCCGCCGTCGCGGACCGTCCCGGCTTTCTCCAGCAGTGTCCCGTCGGGCGCCTTGATGTCCCTCTCGGCCGCCTTGCCCTCCATCCAGTACGCCCACTCGTACGGCTCCATCTGGGCTTTGGCCGTGTCGAGGACCGCGGAGTAGTAGCCCTGACGGTTGAGGAACGCGCCGGCCCAGCCGGAGAGAAACCAGTTGATGAAGTCGTACGCCGCGTCGAGCTTCTTGCCCGACAGCGTCTTGGGAAGGCCGAAGCCCGCCGCCCACGCGCGATACCCCTCCTTGAGCGGCTGATAGATGCAGGGCACGCCCATCGAGCGCACCTTGGTGACGGCCGGCGACCACATCGACTGGATGACCACCTCACCCGAGGCCATGAGGTTGACGCTCTCGTTGAAGTCCTTCCAGAACGCGCGGAACTGACCCGCCTTCTTGGCCTCGATCAGCGCCTTCGTCGTGAGGTCGATCTCGGCCCTGGTCATGTTGCCCTTGTCCTGGTACTTGTGGACGCCCATCGATTCCACGACCATGGCCGCGTCCATGATGCCGATCGACGGGATGTTCAGGATCGACGACTTGCCCTTGAACTCGGCGTTGAGCAGCTCCGACCACGAGCTGATCGGGCGCTTGATCAGGTCGGGACGGATGCCGAGCGTGTCGGCGTTGTAGACCGTCGGGATGAGCGTGATCCACTGGGTCGGCGTCGCCGAGAACTTCGTCGAGCTCTTGCCCTCGAGGTAGAAGACTTTCTTCGGCGCGGTGCCTTGGTCGCCGATCTTCTTGCCCGCGACCTCGCCGCGCGTGAAGATCGGCGTGATCTTGTCCGCGTACTTGATCCGGGTGGCGTCCATGCCGATCAGGTTCCCCGACGGGATTAGCTTCCGCAGCTGGAAGTACTCGGCGTCGGCGACGTCGAAAGATGCGGGCTGCGTGATGATCCGCTTGCTGACGTCGTCCGTGGTGACCGGCACGTACTCGATGACGATGCCGAGATCGGCTTTCACTTTCTGGGCAATCTCCTTCGACTGATTCACCGCGGTCCCGAGGTAGCGAAGCGTCACCGGCTGCGCCGAGATGATCGCGGGGGCGCCCAGAAGCGCCGTACCGGTCACCGCGGCCGCGCCCTTGAGCACGTCGCGCCGGCTGACGGTCGTGGCCTTCTTGGTCGTGTCTGCCATCTCAGTTCTCCTTGTCAGTGTCGTGGAACGCGGACGCGCCGCGTCCCGGGAAACGCGCTACGCCGCCCAGGGCGCGCGCCCTGAGCCCCCTTCTCACTGAGTCAGCGCGTGGGCGGCGCCCGGCTCCCAGTCGACCGCGACTCGTGTGCCGGGCGTGAGCGGTTCACGATCGAAGACCTGCTCAGGCGCCAGCGCGATCAGCTCGGTTCCGTCGTCGGCAGTCACGCTCGTCTGTACGACGGTGCCCTGGTACTCGACGTTCGTCACCGTGCCCTTCGTGGGCGGGGCTTCGCCGTGCCCGTTGAGTCGCCGCAGCTGCAGGCGATCAGCCCGCACCGCCACGCGCGCACCACGCGCGGTGACAACGTTGTGGCCGCCGATGAAGCGGGCGACGAATTCGGTGCGCGGCCGGTTGAAGACCTCGCGCGGACTGCCCTGCTGCTCGATGCGCCCCTCGTTCATGACGACGACGAGGTCGGCCAGGGCCATCGCCTCCTCCTGGGAATGCGTGACGTGGACGAAGGTGATGCCGAGCTCTCGCTGCAGCCGCTTAAGCTCCGCCCGCATCCGGACGCGCAGGTACGGATCCAGCGCGGACAACGGCTCGTCGAGCAGCAGGATCTTCGGCTCGGTAATGAGCGCGCGGGCGAGCGCGACCCGCTGCTGCTGTCCGCCCGAGAGCTCGCCCGGGCGGCGGTCGGCGTAGGCCGACATGGCCACCAGCGCCAGCACCTCCGCCGCGCGCGCGTGGCGGGCCACGCGGTCGACGCCCCGCATCTTCAGCGCGAAGGCGACGTTGTCGAGCGCAGTCAGGTGGGGAAAGAGCGCGTAGCTCTGGAACATCATCGCGGTCCCGCGCCGGGCCGGCGGCAGGTCCGTGATCTCGTGCCCGCCGAAGACGACGGCGCCGGCGCTGACCGTCTCGTGCCCGGCGATCATGCGCAGCGTGGACGTCTTGCCGCAGCCCGAGGGGCCGAGGAGGCAGCAGTACGTCCCGGCGCTGATCCGGAGACTGATGGCGTCGACGGCGACGACCCCGCCGTAGCGCTTGGTCGTCTCGACGAGCTCGAGCGTGGCCGCCGAGGCCTGGGCCGACTCGCTTGGGGGCATGATGGCTGGCTCGCAGCAAGCCGCGTACCGGGCCCGTCCGGCAGGGCCGAGGCGTCGGCGAGAGCTTTGATGTGAGCGAATTGTCGGGGCTCGCCCGTCGGCTGCCGACGGGGCATGGCCAGCCCGCCGCCTCGGGGCCTGCTTAACGATCAGGCAGATGCTCGCCGCGTGCCGCTATCCGCGGCAATCGCGCGGGCCGCAGTCGAGGAAGCAGAGAGGGCGCCCGAGCGCTCAATCCACGGCGCATCAACCAGTTCGACCTGACGCGGAGTCTCAGGCATCCGTGACGGCGTGAAGGCATCTCCCTTGCACCTCCGATCTATCCATCGATTCGCGGTCGCCACGTTCGGCTACGAAGGAGGTAAAGATGGGGCACCGTCTGGCTCCGGCTCCTGAGAATGGCGCGCTCACCCGACGCCACTTCCTGGCGCGATCCGTGACCTTCGGAGTCACCGCCTGCGCGGCGTGCGGCGTCGGCGGTGTCCTCGACGCGGGATCGGCGTGGGGGCAAGGCAAGCGCGAGATCAAGTTCTCGCACGGCACCGGTCTCTGCAACATGCCCCTCTTCTACGCCGCCGAGAAGAAGTTCTTCGCGAAGTACGGTATCGAGGGGACAGTCGTGCTCTCGGGGTGGGCGGGTGACCAGGCGGTGCAGCTGGCGACCGGCAAGGTCGAGATGGGGGTGATTCCCTACACCAACGCGATCGCCGCATACACGCGCTCGCCGTCGTTCTCCGTCGTGTCGGGCAGCGGCATCCAGGGCCTGATCATGGTGGGGCAACCGGGCATCAAGAGCTTCGCCGACATGCGCGGCAAGCGGGTCGGGACCTTCCAGGCCGACACGCTCGACATCCTCGTCTACGACTACTTGAAGAAAGAGGGGATGACCTACAAGGACATCAAGATGCAGTACCTGGGCAACAGCGTCGAGCTCACGAACGCGTTCATCGCGGGCCAGCTCGACGTGATCAGCTCTATCGAGCCATACGCGACGCGCGCCAAGACCGCGACCAAGGGGAACGTGCTGGGCGACGGCGTCGACCTCTACGGCAAGGGATACCCGGACTGCGTGCTCGTCGTGCGCAAGGAGCTCATCGAGAAGGATCCCAAGATCGTCAAGGACGTCATCAAGGTGTTCTTCGAGGCGGAAGCGGAGATCGAGTCGAACTTCGAGGAGGCGGCCAAGACGACAATCGGGAAGTACTACAAGACGGACATGGCGAGCCTGCTGGCCGCCGCCCAGGCGCAGCCGCCCGGCGTGGACATCCGCAACAAGCGCGAGTTCATGTTTGGCCGCGCGCAGAGCATGAAGGAGCTGAACTACATCAACAAGGACCCGGACGCGAACTTCGTGAACTTCAAGCTCCTCGAGGAGGTGATCGCCGAGAATTCCGAGCTGTATCGGAAGGTCAAGGTGAAGTCGGTGTGATCGAGGGACTGCAGGCTCAACCGGCGGCGGCACCTGCCCTGCCGGCGACGACAGCGTCCCGCGCGCGCGCCCGCTCCAGCGCCCGCATCCGGGGCGTCGTCGTCGCCGGAGTCTGGTGGGTTCTGTCGATCGGGCTGGTCGTCGTGGCGTGGGAGGCGGCGGCGGCGCTCCACTTGATCGATCCGGTCATCCTGCCGCCGCCCCACGAGTTCATCGGAGAGATCCGCAACCAGGCCCAGTTCCTGATGCCGGCCGTCGGCGTGGAGCGGACGGGCGCGAACTTCGTCGCGCTCACCGCCATCGTCGCGAGCGTCCAGCGGGTCTTGATCGGCCTGTTCCTGGCCTTCGTGGCCGGCGTCCTCACCGGGAGCGTCGCCTTCTCGTTCGCGATCGTCCGCAAGCTCACGTTGCCGACCGTCACGCTGCTCGCGCCGATCGCGCCGGTTGCCTGGATCCCGCTCGCCATCGTCGCCTTCGGCGTCGGCGACTGGTCCGCGATCTTCGTGGTCTTCGTCGGCATCTACTTCACGTTGACCCTCGCCACCGTGAAGGCGATGACCAACGTCGACCCGGTGTACGTCGATGCGGCGCGGGTCCTCGGCGCCCGCCGCGGGCAGATCATGCGCCACGTCGTCCTCCCGGCCGCCATCCCTGCCCTCTTCGACCTCGTCCGAATGAACCTCTTCGGCGCCTGGATGGGGGTGCTGGCTGCCGAGATGGTCGGGGTCAACACTGGGCTCGGCGCCATCGTGATGGTGGGCCGGTCGATGATGAACATGAATCTCACCTTCCTCGGCATGGCGATGATCGGCCTCGTCGGCTATCTGCTCGACGCGGCGTTCGGCTTGGTCCAGCGTCGGGTTCTGTGGTGGCGTCGGGCCACCGAGCTGTGACGGAGGCCGAGGCTTTGGCGGCGCTCGAGTGTCGTGGCGTGACCAAGGTGTGGGGCGAGTCCACTGATCGCGAGGTGGTCGCGCTCCAAGACATCGACCTGGTCGTCGGGCGCGGCGAGTTCGTCGTCGTCATCGGACCGAGCGGCTGCGGCAAGAGCACCCTGCTGAAACTCCTGGCCGGGCTCGAAACGCCGACAGCGGGCCGGCTCCTGCATGGCGGTCAGGTTATCTCCGGACCCGAAGTCGATCGCTCGCTGATCTTTCAGCAGCCTTCACTCTATCCATGGCTCTCGGCCCTCGACAATGTCGCCTTTGGGCTCAAGCTCCGCGGGGTGCCGCGCGCCGAGCGCCACCGCCAGGCCGAGGAGTTCTTGCGCCAGGTCGGACTCCGCGAGTTCGCCAGGAAGCACCCGCACGAGCTGTCGGGGGGCATGCAGCAGCGGGTCGCCATCGCGCGCGCTCTGTGCGTAGGCGCCGACACGCTTCTCATGGACGAGCCCTTCGCCGCCCTCGACGTGCAGACGCGCTACCAGATGCAGGCGTTCCTCCTCGATATCTGGCACGGCACGGGCAAGACGGCGGTCTTCGTCACTCACCACATCGACGAGGCGGTGTACCTCGCCGATCGCGTTGTGGTGCTCACCGCGCGGCCGGGTCGGGTGCTCGACAGCGTGAGCATCGACATGCCGAGGCCTCGCAGCGTGGTCGGCGAGGCGTTCGAGCGCTACCGCGCGCTGCTGGTCGAACGGCTGAGGGCCGAGGTGGCGCGGGCGTTCCAGGAGCAAGAGCTGGTCGAGATGCTGGACACGAGAATTAAATGACGGATTGTGGGACGGGGTGGCCATGGGGTCAGCGCTAGTCCGCGGGAAGTACGTCGTCGTCAAGGTGACCAGTCGTGCCGAGTCGATGGTGGTGCCCGACGGCGCGGTCTTCCAGCGCGACGGGGTCGTCGTCGACGTGGGGCCATACGCCGAGCTGGTCGCGCGTCACAGACCAGACGAGGTGCTCGGGTCGCCCGAGCACGTGGTAGTGCCCGGCTTCGTCAACGCCCACCACCACGTCGGGCTCACGCCGTTCCAGCTCGGGTCGCCGGACTACCCGCTGGAGCTCTGGTTCGCGAGCCGCATGAGCGCGCGCACGGTCGATCCGTACCTCGACACGTTATATTCCGCGTTCGAGATGCTCGAGTCCGGCATCACCACCGTGCAGCACCTGCACGGCTGGCGCGTCGGCCCGGCCTCACGCGTGATCGCGGTCGCCGAGCGGATCCTGAAGGCCTACGAGGACATCGGCATGCGCGTCTCGTACTCGTTCGCGCTCCGCGATCAGAACCGGCTCGCCTATGAGGCGGACGAGGCGTTCGCGCGGCGCCTGCCGGCGCCGGTGTCCGACGAGCTGCTGGCGTACCTCCGCGCCCAGGCGATCCCGGTGGAGGATCACCACGGCATCTTCACTCACCTGTGGGAGAAGTGCGGGCGGAATGCGCGCGAGCGCGCTCGGGTGCAGCTGGCGCCGGCGAACCTGCATTGGTGCTCCGACGGCGCGCTCGGGGCGCTCCGCGACTGGTCGGCCAAGTACCGGGTCCCGATGCATATGCACCTCGTGGAGACCGCATACCAAAAGGAATACGCGCGCCGCCGCACCGGCGGCACCGCGCTCGGTCACCTCGCCACGCTCGGCCTAACGGGCCCGCACCTCACGCTCGGTCACGGCGTCTGGCTTTCGGAAGCGGACATCGAGCTGGTCGCCGACTCCGGAACGCGCATCTGCCACAACGCCAGCTCGAATCTGAGGCTGCGGAGCGGCGTGGGGCCGCTCAACCACTGGGCGGCGCGCGGTGTGCGGGTCGGCATCGGTCTCGACGAGGCCGGCATCAACGACGACCGTGACATGCTCCAAGAGATGCGGCTCGTCCTGCGGCTCCACCGCGTGCCGGGCATGGACGACGTCGTGCCCACCTGTCATCAAGTTTTGCGCATGGCGACCGAGGACGGCGCCGCGACCACGCCGTACGCCGGGCAGATCGGGACGCTCGAGCCGGGCAAGGCTGCCGACCTCGTCGTGCTGTCGTGGCAGCAGATCGCCGCGCCGTACCTGAGCCCGGACACGTCGGTCGTGGACGCCGTCGTGCACCGCGCGAAGACCGACGGCGTCGCGCTGGTCATGGTGGCGGGCGAGGTTGTGCTGCGTGACGGGTGCTTCACCCGAGTGGACAAGGCCGCCCTCCTGGAGGAGCTGGCCGGCTCGCTTCGTGCGCCCCTCACGCCGGAGGAAGAGGACCGGCGACGGCTCTCGCGCGCGGTCTTCCCCGTCGTGAAGGCCTTCTACGACGGCTGGCTCGACGAGGACGCGCGCGTGCCGTTCTACCGGCCGAGCTCGCGCGTCTGACTCCGTCGGCGGGTTACTCCGTCACGAGCGGAGCGACAACAGGCCGCGGAAGCAGAGCCGAGCGACGCGACTCCCCCACGCCGTTCTTGACACTCAACGCGCGCGTGTCCTAAAGTCACCGACGAGCGACGACGCTCCGTGGTCAGCGATGACCTTTGCCCCTCAGCGTCGAGGTGCTGCTCCTTCACCCTCGCCACGAGGTCACACATGGTCGAAGAGACGACTCCTGCAGCGCATGACCACTCTGACGACCACGGGCGCAGTGATTTCTTGAAGGGCACGCTGCTAGCCGGCGCCGCCGTTACCGCCGCCTCCATGACACCGCCGGCCGCTCAGGCGCAGCCCGGGATGGTGCCCGGAACGCGCAATCACTACTATGTGCCCGCCAACGACAAGACCGTGCACTGGGGGTACTTCAGCAAACTGCTGAAGCCGCTCGTCGAGGTGAACTCCGGCGACTTCGTCACCATCGAGGCACTCACGCACCACGCCAATGACGACGCCGAGCGGATGGTCAAGGACGATCCCGGCGCCGAGAGCGTCTTCTACTGGGACAAGCAGCGCAAGGGCGTGGACCGGAGGGGCGCCGGCCCGATGCAGCCCACGCTCTTCGGGCGCGGGGCGGGCGAAGGTCTGGGCGTCCACGTCTGCACCGGCCCGGTGGCCGTGAAGGGCGCCATGCCCGGCGACATCCTCGAGGTGCGCATCGTCGACGTGAGGCCGCGGCCGTGCGCGAATCCGCGATTCAAGGGCAAGAGCTTCGGCAGCAACGCTGCAGCGTGGTGGGGCTTCCACTACAAGGATCTCCTCACCGATCCCAAGCCGCGCGAGGTCATCACGATCTACGAGATCGACACCACCGGCGAGCGTAACTGGGCGAAGGCACTCTACAACTTCCGATGGACGCCGCAGACCGATCCCTTCGGCATCGTGCACAAGATCATCGACTACCCGGGTGTGCCCGTGGATCACAAGACCGTGCAGGAGAAGCATGGCGTGCTGAAGAACGTGCGTATTCCGATCCGCCCGCATTTCGGCGTGCTCGGGCTTGCGCCGGCCGAGGCGGATCTCGTCGATTCCATCCCGCCCCACTGGGTGGGCGGCAACATCGATGACTGGCGCATCGGGAAGGGAGCCACGATGTACTACCCGGTCGCGGTGCCGGGCGCGCTGCTGTCGGCGGGCGACTCGCATGCCGCCCAGGGCGACTCCGAGCTCGCCGGTACGGCGATCGAGTGCTCGCTCACCGGCACCTTCCAGCTCGTCCTGCACAAGAAAGATGCGCTGGCCGGCACCGCGCTCGCCGGACTCGAGTATCCCCTGCTCGAGACCCAGGACGAATGGGTGCTGCACGGCTTCAGCTATCCGAAGTACCTCCAAGAGCTCGGCGCCAAGGCGCAGAGCGACATCTACTCGAAGTCCTCAGTGGATCTCGCCATGCGCGACGCTTTCCGCAAGATGCGCCACTTCCTCATGACCACTCGCGACCTCTCGGAGGACGAGGCGATCTCCCTCATGTCGGTGGCCGTGGACTACGGCATCACGCAAGTGGTGGATGGCAACTGGGGAGTCCACGCTATCATCAAGAAGAGCCTCTTCGCCGGCGAGGCGTAATCGTTCTCGACCAGCCGAATCACCTCAGCTCCTCGGCCGCCGTCGTCTCCCGAGTCGGTGGGCTGAGTACTGAGAGTAGCCTGTCAAGCGACGGAATCGATCCAGGCGACCCAGCCGTCAGGATCTCGCCGACCGAGTTCGCAAACCGGAGCGTGACAGGTACGTCGTCGGCGAAGATGCACGAGTTGTAGTTGACCTTGGTGAGCGCGAGGACGTCGCGCAGCACGACCTCGATGACACTCCCTTTACGGACATCGATCAGGAGCGGATTCGGAACTCCCGGCTTCGTCTTCACGCCCGTAACCCCACTCAAGACTTGCCACCACGGACCCGGCCGGAAGCCTCGCCTCATCTACGAGTCCGGTCTCATGCCGCCCCCGTGTTTTGAGGGTTCTTCGCGTCGGGCCTGTTTTGGGGAAGTGCGGTGATAGCTGCTGTTCCCATGCCAAATGGTCTGTCCGAGACGAAATCCGTCTATAGGTTCTGAGAAACAGACGCTCGAGAAGCCACTTACGGAGGACGGGGAATTCTTTCGGTGATTGCGGCGCCCTGCACGTGCTTGCACAGAGAATCCTGGTGAGGCCGCAATTGTGCACACTTCTGCATAAGGCATGGCGACGTGTTGGGTCTCTCGCCGAGTCCGCGTCCGGCCAGCCCCGGGGGCGCTCCCTCGTAGCCTCGCCGCTGGACCTCCGCCCACGCCGCGAGTCAGAAATTCAGAATGAATAGGCGATCGCATGAGTGGCAGCACCAAGCGGTGACGCCACAGAGGCGGAGCTATGCACGGCGTCGTGATCGTTCTCAGCCCTGAGGGGCGCGGTCCGGTTGGAGATCACGAAGTCGGGGCACCATCAGCTGACAGAACGACGAGCGCTGGGAAGGGGACACCGGAGTCCTCTACACAAAGAAACCTACTCGGTGGGTTTGAGATGGTAAATGGCGTCGCCGAAGGTGACCCGTGCTCGCTGGGGAGATTTCACTTACCGCAGGTGGGGAATTTTGCATTACCGCTGACACCGCGAGGGGCTCCTGCGACAGATCGGCGCGTTCGTGGAATGGTCTAACGAGTCGATTGATCGTGACTATCGCGATCTTGCTCTGCTCATCGAAGCTCGGGTAGCCGTGAACGATTGCCGATCCGGTCATCGTTGGTAGGGAACAACCTCCCTCGCGTCCGACAGATCGTGACAAGTCCTTCCCGGATCAGAGTCCGAATGAGCGTGATTCGGCCGCTCTGGTCCAGACAACCAGGAAGATCATCCGGCGTGAACTCGTGCCCCCGCAAAATGAACTCCACATCACACTTTGTATGTGCTGGCAGCTGAACTCTCTTGCCATGAAAGATGAGGCTCAATATCTTGCTTGTCGTAGTCACTTCCGGTTTGATAGTAAGCCGCACGCGGACACGTGTTCGACGATTGACCTCGGCCAGACGCTCTAAATCAAGAAGATGGTCATCAAGAAAAGGCCGTCGGCTACACTGGGCCGCGATAGCCGCGTCTTCAATGACCGCGCTGACGTCAATTCGCTTTGCCAATGCGCCAAGAAGCGCATTCAATTGCCTAGAAATGTTCTCTCTAGCTCGCTTGCTATTGGCAAATCCGATCGGCAGACTGCATCGTAGACAGCCATCCGCCGTCGTCGCGGACTCTATCGCCGCCATGAGTACTGAAGCCCATGTAACGGAATTGACTCCCACGGTCAGGTGCAGAGATGCTGAGTCGCCGCTTACGGCGTCGTGCGCAAATCCGCGGGGCAAATAAAGCAAGTCCCCCTCGTCGAGGTCAAACTCCATGAGCAACTTTCCGGGCTGCATCGTTTTCGATTCATATGGTTGACTCTTTAGTGGCAGAAATACGGGCGCCGCGTATACACGCCAGTGCTTGACTCCCGATACCTGCATCACAAACACATCGTGAGTATCGTAATGGGGCGCAAGACCTTTCTCGTGAGCCGGAGTCAGGTAGGCATTCACTTGAAACGAGGCAGAGAACTCGTGTGCCAATGACTCGCATAGACGTGCCAATGCTAGCCATCTTTCATGTAAGAACTGCAGAACAACGGTTGCCCCGTCCCGGTACGCGGAATAGAGCTCTTCGAGTTCTAGAGCGTTGCTTCTAAGAAAAGGGGCGGTGCTAGCCTTGCCGGACGAAATCGCTTGGCCATCCCGAACGATTCTGTCGACATCAGCCAGCGTTAGGAGGTCGCTGTAATAGTCTGGATCGCTCCTTCGAATCCGGAGTGGCTGCTTCTCCCAATAATGCTGTACGAAATGCGCGCGCTTTACAGGATGGAGCATGCGCGTCAGACTGAAGGTTGATCCTTGTGTAACGCGAGGCCCCTGAATCCTGCCGCGCTTGCGGCCCCGATTCATGCGCCGCTACCTTTTAGAGCCGCAAGGTCGGCCATTGATCGTCCTGGTCTTTGTCCAGCGTCACTATCGGGTCGTTCGTGTCATAGTCGAGGCCAAGGCCGGAGTCGGTTCTATCGAGGTCACCCACTCCTTTGGGATCCGTCCAGTCCCGATCTCCGAACAGTACCCCAGGTGGGCGAATAACCCGCAATCGCGTTACGGCAACGTCCTCAGCTTGCAAGGTACGTTCTCTCACCAGCGCTGCGAGGAACTCCTTTTTCCTCGACCGCGATGTCTTCTTGCGTTCTCTCATCAACGCCGCGAGGAACGCCTTTTTCTTCGACCGCGATGTCTTCCTACGTTGAGCTGCCCGCCGACGGTTTTTCGATTTCTGCTTCACTTTCATTCCTCACGTCAGGTGTTGGCTGAGGTGCGACAGTTCCCACGAAATCTGAAACAGCGCAGGACAGCTCTCCCGTATGCCCCGCCCGGCTTCTCCTCCCGATGCCGCCCTCCTGATCAGGTGGTCACGCCGGCTGCTCGATGCGCGCCACGATCTGCCTGAACAGAATCCCTGTCAAGTGTGGACGATGGTGGCGTTCAGTCGTCATGACACGTGCTCCGAGAACTTCTGGGCGGTCTCATACCCGAAGCAGGAATAGTTCTTGAGGAGCATGAAGCCCCGGTACGTGTACTCTTTGTGCCAGGAGAAGTAGAGCATGCGGCCTCGATCTCGTGAGCACATCTTCGGAGCCAACGAGATCATCAACCAGGAGGTAGGTGGCGAGACCGCAGACCAGAGGGCAACTGGGTGTGAGGGCGGTGTCGCCGGAGACCATCCCGGGCCGCAACGGCGGCACGCTCACCTGTCCTTCGCCAAAACTGCGTCCCGCTGCCAAGTGGTTGATCAGTCGGCTCTAGTCCGGAGAGAATCCCGCCCGATGATCACCCTTCTGCTCCACTTGCTCCGGCTCCTCCCGTTCCTGTGCGGCGGCCACCGCCACCT
>QHTE01000113.1 GCA_003220685.1 Candidatus Rokuibacteriota bacterium | reverse complement strand
CGCGCGGCCGAGGTCGGCAGGAAATTCGGGTTCGCCTACGCCGAGTCCTTTGACCGGATCCTCGTCGAGGTGTGACGTGGCTACTTGCCGCGGAGCGCGGCCTTTACTTCAGACGGTAGATCATCGAAGCGTTGTCGCGCGAGCGCGATTGGCCCGGCGGGCAATCCGACCTCCCGCTGGGCGCTCTCGGCCGTGAGGGCCTGCCAGGCCTCGAGGTGGAACTTCTCGGGGAAGTGTATCGCCAGCAGCCCGATGGCCTTCAACAGGGCCGGTGTCGTGACGGTCAACTCGACGGACGCCAGTTCATGCATCGACGTCTATCGCGCCCCGAGTATGCCGCATAGGCGCCTCGCGCGCAATGGCCAGGCTCAGATAGGCAGCGCCGATGGCTAAGCCGAAGCCCGAGAAGAAGCCGGCGACGCCAGCGACGAGCCGCGTCCTGCCGATGGAGCTCAAGATCGGGGATCGCCTTGTCGACGAGACGGGAGAGAGGGAAGTCGTCGGTCGGCCGTATACGACGGCCGGTGGCAAGAACGTGCGCGTGCGCGTCCAGCGAATCGGCGAGCCCGGCAGTCGCCATCTACGGACCTGGGGCGCGCACGAGCGGATCAGCGTGAAGCGGACGACCGCCGAGGAGGGCAAGCGATGATTCAATTGCGAAGGACCTCGCTGCTCGTCGCCCTCTCCCTGTTCACCTCGGCGGCGGCCCACGCCGACGGCATCTGCGAGTGTGTCGGGTATTGCCTCTACGAGAGTCCAGACTTTCGGATCACGGTCCTGGATGGAGAGACAGGGTTCGCCCTGTCCGATGTTCACGCGCTGGCCGCGTGGGCGGCTCGTACGTGATTACGATCGGGTAGTATCGCGTCTCCCTTTGAGTAGGCGACTGGCCGTCAAATGGCCGGAGAGGCGAGCGAGGCGTTGGCGCGTCGGGCACGCACGCCCTCGATTCCCTTGGGGGACACGTCGGTCCCTGGGGACCGTGGGCACCCCGGTCGATCAGTTGGCCGCTGGGGAGCCGAATGGGTCCGGACGCCGCCAGTCCGGCTCCGTCGCGGCCATTTCGCGGCCAATCGCCCCTTCCGTATGCAGCGGTCGCTTGCACAGGAACCTTAGGTTATTTACCCAACGCGCTTTGCTCCCTGAGGACCGGCCGCAGCAGCCCGCGTCGGCGGCGCTGCGCTCCGCAGGTGCCTCCCAGGCGCCTACAGGAGTCTCGATTCGTCCCGGCCCCGGCGGCGGGCCGCGTCCCGGGCGTGACACGATCCTGCACCCCGGGCGAAAGAAGCTCGCCTCGGGACAACGATCAGCCCATTGCTTCCTTCCTTACCGCTCAGCGGGGTCAGGACGCTGTCAATCCGGTTAGCGTCCTGCACTGGGAGGTCGAGGAGCTTCAAAGAGAGCGCCCGCGTCGCGATTCGCAAATCCGGCAGACGACGTCTGCTAACCAGACTACTCGAATCGTAGACGTACCCTACCCGCGAGATCCTCGGCGCGGCTTCTTTGAGCAGTTCGGCCCACTTCGCAACGAAGCCGGCGTCAATGATCCCAGTTACTCCAGTGATATTCCCGCCTGGCCGGGCCAGGCTCACCACGAGACCGGTCCCGACGGGGTCACCACCCATTCCCACCCCAACAACCGGCAGCGTTTGGGTCACATTCTTGGCGGCCAGCAAAGCCACGCCAGAATCGATGACGATGAGATCCAGGTCGAGCCGCACCAATTCAGCGGCGAGAGCCGAATAGCGTTCGGCCTTGCCGTGTGCCCACTGGTACTCGACGGCGATGGTCTGCCCATCGATATAGCCGAGGTCGCGGAGTCCTCGGCGGAACGCGGCGACGTTGGGCTCATTCGGGGACTCGGGTTCCGCCGGGACTAGGACGCCGATGCGGGGGATTTTCGCCGTCTGTTGTGGTGGCTGGCAGTGTGCGCTTTCCCGGCCGGGCGCCGACCGTGCGAATGAGCGACCTCATGGCAATCAGCGGGTGACGCAGGGTCAGGTGTCGTCATTCAGAAGGATCACAGATAAAGCCGCCATAAATGAACATCCCCTCGTCCAATGGCTGCTCAATAAAGACATGCGAATAAGCGCGTGACCTGGGCACTCTTGGGCATGGCTGTATGTTGCCGTTCAACCGAGCCGCGCTGAGTCGAGAGGCTACCTCTTCGATGACGGCGTTGCGGTGCGATACGTTGGCGTTCATATAGATCGTGATGAACTTGCCGACCTGATTGCCGTCAGTCTGCTTCGCTAGGAAACTCTTCGACTGGACCACCTTGTGAAAGATCTCGCGCGATGCAAGAAAGGGAAGAACGATAGACGCCACCGTTTCGGCGCCACTGAGCGCCGAGCTAATGTGATACTTCCGACACGGGTTCGGGCACTCGCCAACGTACTGGGCATAGATGGTTCCGGGGACCGACCAATACTGCCCGTTGCTGGGAAAGTACCGAATGTCGTCTGGCATGGCGTTGTCCTCTTTCCTGCTCTGGGGAGCAACCCCTCGTCAACGGCTACGTTTTGATACTGATAGCCGCTACGGCAGCCACATGGTACCCCGGTGGAGGATGGCTGGCGGGAGTCTAGCAGCCCCGCTTCCTAGATTTCCAGAAGATGATCAGTGGGTGATCGCCAAATCCGGATGTTGGCTACAAACTCGTCGCCACCGCCGACGGCAAAAGAGCTGTCGAGGCAACAACTCGATTCTTGGGAGTCTCCGAAAAACCACTGATCGTGGCATGGGCCCTGCTATTCCTATTCCGGAGGCTTATGACATGACGAAGCGGGGTCTGCGGTTTGTGGGATTTATTCTGACGCTGCTGAGTCTCTCCGCCGCCGCCTACGCTGAGGATCGTGACGAGGCGACCGGCGCCACTGGAGTCACGCTGTACGAGATCAGCGAACGGGTCACGTTCGACCAGGCACAAGGAGTAATTGTCCGGAACGCCACTTCACCTCTCCAGGGGTTTGCAGCACTTGGGACACCGCTGTGTCCATCGGCGCTCCTGATCTCTGCCCCGCGCATTAAGAGCTGCACCGTCATCGCCACGGGCACGGATAGCGTGTCCACCGTGACTGGCTTAGGTCCTGTGAGCGGCACCTTCGACGTCGTCATCAACGCACCCGGCAATAGCTCAGTCCACGTCCCGGACTTGCCGGTGATCAACGGGACGTTTAGCGGCAAGGTGGATTTGTCGCTCGCCGTTCTGCACCACATACCGCTCGGCTCGATCACGGGCACCTTCACGATCATGCGGACCGCCGACCCTGCGACCGGAACGCAGGGCGATCTCCCGCAGCCTGTCGTCCTGCCCTTCAATGGGACATTCCGCATGCCTTTCAAGCTCGGTGGGCAGGGCAGGTTCGAGCGGAGTCAGCGTGACCACGCCGCGGTCTACCTGGCTGACGATCTCCACACGGTGATTCCGGTCAAGGCGTTTGAGCGCTCGACCGGGTTCCCCGATGTCCGACTCGAAGTGAACTTCGGGTTCTAGAGAGCAGCGCGTTCAGCCAGGGGGGCGTGAACCGGACCAACGGTCAATCGGACCAATTCAGAAACAGCGGTGCCGTAGCATCCCGCTTGGCTTCACGCCCCAGCAGACGGCACCAACTCGAGCGGCCACGGCCCGGTGGTTGTAGAGCTCCAGGGTGAATCTGCCCTGACCCCCAATTCCCCGCGTTTTTTTGCATCGACGCTGGCGACCTCCTCGGCCACCAGCAGTGTGAGGCGCACACGCCGGCCGGGGACTGCGGCAAAGGGCCGTACGTGACACCCGCCCGGACGTTGTTCGCCGGCGGTCACGGCGGCGGCTAACGCCTCAGCTGGCGGCGAGGCATTCGACAGGCCACCTAACGCCCGCCGCACGGCCATGACGTGGGGACGCGACCGACACGGGTGGAGCGCCCGCGGCATGCGACGCAGCGGGCGGCGTGGGAGGCGCCGCCGGGAGATGTAGCTGGTTCCTCGCTCTCGTTGAGACACCCAATTTCATGTATTTCCACTAGGGTGATTCGGGGATTGCCCTGCTTGCGTGCGAGCACTGCTGTTGGCTAGGGTGGCTCCCGGAGAGCGGACGAATGGGTCCTAGCATCGACCTTGAGTGGTTGGAGATCGCGGAGTGGTTCGCGGTCGACGATCTTTTCCGTCGCGCGATCCTCGCGAGGGACGCGCGGCGACGCGCGGGCCGGAGTGAGCACGGCACCGGGACCGACGATCGGCCAGCGGTGAATTCGGGAAATCCCGACTCGGGGAGCGCCGCCAGGCCGACCCCCCCGCATCGGACTCGCAGGGCGCCCACGTATCCGTCGCAGTTCAGCGTGTCCGCCTTCCGCCTTGCCGGTCGTGGAGTCTTCTGACCAGCTTCCAATGGAGAAAACGCCCGGAAGCATTGTGCAGGAGTCCGATCCCACCAGCTACAGTCCGCTCCTGGACGGAAGCCCTCAGATGCGCGCCATCGGGACGGTTATCGAGAATATCGCCGACACGGACGCGACGGTCTTGATCTGTGGTGAAAGTGGCGTCGGCAAGGATCTGGTGGCCAGAGCCATTCATGCCGCTTCGTCGCGCCGTCATGGTCCGTTCGTCAAAGTCAACTGCGCGGCG
>QHTE01000047.1:40263-138564 GCA_003220685.1 Candidatus Rokuibacteriota bacterium | reverse complement strand
GGGCGCCGCCGCGTCCTCGACCCGGAGCATGACGCTGGTCAGGATGCTCTCCCAGATGCGTGGCGGGCCGAAGAAGTAGGTCGGCGCGATCTCCCTCAGGTCGGCGAGGACCGTCGCCGCGCTCTCCGGACAGTTGATGGCGAACCCCGTGACGATCGCCTGCGCGTAGGAGAAGACGTGGTCGCCCACCCACGCCATCGGCAGATACGAGAGAACCTCTTCGTCCTCGCGGAGCCCCTCGAAGCGCGCGGCGTTGCGCGCCGTCGCGATCAGATTGCGATGAGACAGCATGGCGCCCTTGGGCGCGCCGGTCGTGCCGGAGGTGTAGCAGACGATGGCGATGTCGTCCGCGGCGCCCCGGGCGAGCTCGGCGTCGAAGTGCGCGGGATGGCTCGCCTCGAACTTCGTTCCGAGCTCGGTGAGCTCGGCCAGGCTCGAGAGCCCGGGCTCGCGGTAGCCGCGCAGCCCGCGCGGATCGTCGTAGACGAGGTGCTGCAGATGCCGGGAGCGCGTTCGCACGCCCAGGAGCTTGTCAACCTGCTCCTGATCCTCGACGACGGCGAAGCGGGCCTCGGCGTGCTCGACGATGTACTCCATCTCGCGCTCGATGGAGTCCTGATAGATCGGCACCGGGACGCCGCCCAGCGCCTGCGCGGCCATCACCGCCCAGTAGAGCTCGGGCCGGTTGTCGCCGACGATCGCGACCCGATCGCCGCGCGCGAAGCCGAGCGAGGCGAGGCCGAGCGCGATGAGGCGCGCCCGCTCGAAATACTGCGACCACGTGTACGACTGCCAGATCCCGAGGTCCTTCTCGCGGATCGCGACCTTGTCGGCGAGGCTCCGCGCATTGCCCCGAACGAGCTTCGGGAACGTGTCGCGCTCGGCATCGAGCGCCGACGCGCTGGTCTTGTCCGCGACTGCCTTCAAATCGCCTCCGACCCGCCTGGGTTACTGCCTCGAGGGAGGGCAGATAGGTGGCGCGAGTCTAGCCAAGCGCGCCGGCGGTGTCAAGAAATTGCCGGGATAACGGGGACTTACGCGACGCGTCTCCTCTGGGGGAACGAACGCCGGCGCAACAGCAGCTACTTGACCGCGCCCTCGATCAGCGGCAGGCAGAAGTAGACAACGAACGCCGCGCAGGCGACGTACACCATCCAGTGGAGCTCTCCGCCCCGGCCGCGGAGGAGCTTGATCGCGGCGTAGGTGACGAATCCCGCGCCGATCCCGTTGGTGATCGACCAGGTGAACGGCATCACCAGCATCGTCATGAACGCGGGGATGGCTTCCTCGTAGTCGTCCCACGGGATGTCTCGCGCGATCGCCATCATGAAGAAGCCGACGATGATCAGCGCCGGAGCAGTCGCCTGAGCCGGAATGACACTGGCCAGCGGCGAGAGGAACATCGCCCCCAGGAACAGAAGCCCCGTCACGACTGAGGCGAGCCCGGTCCGGGCCCCCTCGGTCACGCCGGCCGCCGACTCGATGTAGGTCGTGTTGCTGCTGCTGTTCGCGAGGCCGCCGAAGAGGGCGCCGATGGAATCGATCAGCAGCACCCGGTTGGCGCGCGGCAGCTGGCCGCGGCTGTCGAGGAAGCCGCCGCGGCCGCCCACGCCGATGATCGTGCCCATCGTGTCGAAGAAGTCGCTGAGCATGATCGAGAAGATCACGAGGAGCGCGGTCACGACGCCGAGCTTCGCGAAGAGCCCGAAATCGAGCCGGCCGAAGGTCGAGAAATCCGGCGCCTGGACGATGCCCGCCGGGACGCGCGCCGCGCCCGACGTCGTGAAGCCCTGCCCCGCGGCGAAGACCTCGTTGAGCACGATGGCGATCACGGTGGTCCCGAGAATGCCGAGCAGCAGGGCGCCCCGGGTCCGCCGCGCCATGAGCCACGCGGTCAGGACGAACCCGATGAGGAAGACCGTGATCGGCAGGCCCCGGAACGTCCCGAGCCCGACCGGCAGCGGACCGGCCGCGGGCTTGATCACGAGCCCCGACGTGAAGAAGCCGATGAACGCGATGAAGAGACCGATGCCGACGCTGATCGCGCGCTTGAGCCCGATCGGCACGGCGTCCATCAGGGCCTCGCGGAAGCGCGTGAGCACGAGCACCGTGATGATCGCGCCTTCGAGGAACACGACGGTCATCGCCTGCGGCCACGTGAGGCCGCGGCCGGCGACCAGGTCGAACGCGACGACCGCGTTGAGGCCCATCCCGGCGGCGAGAGCGAAAGGATAATTGCTGGCCAGGCCCATCGCGATGGAGAGCAGCCCCGCCGCCAGACACGTGACGGTCAGGGTCGGCGCGAACGGAAGGCCCTTGCCGTCGAGTCCCGGCACGCCGGTGAATCCGAGGATGACCGGATTCACGAAGATGATGTAGGCCATCACCATGAACGTCGTGAGCCCCGCGCGGACCTCGGTCGCGAGGTCGGTCGAGCGCGCGCTGAAGCCGAAGTAGCGGGAGAGGAACCCGGCCATGTGCCGGGCGGCAGTCTACATCGTGCGGGGCGCTATCGGTAGTCCGACGGGAACGGCGGTGACGGCTGAGGCTCGAACGCGGTCCCGAGGGTGGTCTCGGGCGGGTCCACCTGCTGGGCGGCGTCCTTGCCGTCCTGGAAGATGCGGAGCAGGTCGTCGCCGATCAGGACCGCGGGCCGCAACGGCTGCGAATTTTCACCGCTCGCGACCGCCGAGGCCAGCGCGAGCGCCGCGGCGAGCGCGAGGCCCGTGGGAGCCAGCACGACGGAGTGCATCTCTCGCCACGTCATGCCCCCGGAAGGGGCAAACCCCCTGCCAGCTGCCCGGAGCGTCCTAGTCCATTGAAAACACGTCGGCAATCCGCGCCGAGGCTCGCCGGCCGGGTGTCCGCCTGCCGACACCCGCCGGCGCCGCATCCCCTTTGGTCACTACGGGGACCGTGTCATTTGCGGAATTTTTTGAAGTCGACGGGCCGCTTCTCGACGAACGCGTTGCGGCCTTCCATCGCCTCGTCGGTCTGGTAGTAGAGACCGAGCGCGGTGTGCGCGAACTGCGCCACGCCGGCTCGCGGCTCGGAGTCGATGTTGAACGACTGCTTGGCGAGCGCCAGCGCCGTCGGGCTCTTGTCGAGCAGCTCCGCGCACCACTTCTCGACCTCGGCGCGCAGGTCCTTGAGGGGGACGACCTTGTTGACGAGGCCCATCACGAGCGCGTCGGCCGCCGAGTACTGGCGGCAGAGGTACCAGATCTCCCGCGCCTTCTTCTCGCCGACGACTCGCGCCAGGAAGCCCGTGCCGTGGCCCGCGTCCACGCTGCCCACGCGCGGCCCGGTCTGGCCGAAGATCGCGTTGTCGGAGGCGATCGAGAGGTCGCAGAGCACGTGCAGCACGTGGCCGCCGCCCACCGCGAAGCCGTTGACCATCGCGATGACCGGCTTGGGAATGTGGCGGATCGCGCTGTGGAGCGCCTCGACGTCCATCGGCCGATTGAAGGGTCGGCTCGTAGCTCCGGCGCCTTCGGCGCCTGATCGCCCCTCACCTCCGAGATCCATCGGCCGCTGGCTCGCCGCGCCGGGCGCGTAGCCGCCCTGCCCGCGCTCTTTCTGATCGCCGCCCGAGCAGAAGGCCTTGTCCCCGGCGCCGGTGAGCACGACGACGCCGATCGCCGGGTCCCAGCGCGCGTCGACGAACGCGTCGGTCAGCTCGGCCACGGTGATCGTGCGGAACGCGTTACGGACCTCGGGCCGGTTGATCGTGATCCACGCGACGCCGTTCTTCTTCTCGTAGAGGATGTCCGTGTACGCCATGGGGCCTCCGACCGGTCTCAGAGAGATTTTCGCAGGAGGTTACCGAGCTCGCCGACGACGCCGCGACGGAAGGTCAGCACGCAGATGACGAAGATGACGCCTTGCACGACGGTGACCCACGCGCCGAGCTGCGCCAGATAGTTCTCGAGCGTGACCACGATGAACGCGCCGACCACCGGACCGAACACGGTGCCGAGGCCGCCGAGCAGGGTCATCAGCACCACCTCGCCGGACATCGTCCAGTGCACGTCGGTGAGCGACGCGAGCTGGAAGACCAGCGCCTTCGTCGCGCCGGCGAGGCCGGCGAACGTGGCCGAGAGCACGAAGGCCAGCAGCTTGTACTGCTCGGCGCGGTAGCCGAGCGAGATCGCGCGCGGCTCGTTCTCGCGGATGGCCTTCAGGACCTGGCCGAACGGCGAGTGGATCGCGCGGAAGATCAGGAGGAATCCGAGCAGGAAGATCGCGAGCACGACGAAGTAGAGGGTCAGCGTGTCCTTGAGGTTCAGGACGCCCAGGAGCGTGCCGCGCGGCACCGACTGGATGCCGTCCTCGCCGCCGGTGAAGGCGGCCTGCAAGCTGAAGAAGTAGACCATCTGGGCGAACGCGAGGGTGATGTTCGCGAAGTAGATGCCCTTGCTGCGGATCGCCAGCGCGCCGACGACGACGCCGAGCACGGTGGCCGCGGCGGTCCCGAAGAGGATCGCCAGCTCCGGCGGAAACCCCCACACCTTCGCGGAGTGCGCCGCGCCGTAGCCGGCCGAGCCGAGGAAGACGGCGTGGCCGAAGGAGAGGAGCCCGACGTAGCCGATGAGCAGGTTGAAGGCGCAGGCGAACAGCGCGAAGCACAGCGCCTTCATGAGGAACACGGGATAGACGAAGAACGGCGCCGCCACGAGCGCCGCCGTCATGATCAGGAAGGCGACGACGTGCGGCGGCGATACGCCGGCGACCGCGGGCAGAGTCGCGCCGACGTAGGGGTCGGTCGTCGCGCTCACGAGGCGCGTCCGAAGAGACCGGCGGGCCGCAGCAGCAGCACGACCGCCATGATCACGAAGATCACCGTGTTGGACGCCTCGGGATAGAAGACCTTCGTGAAGCCCTCGACCACCCCGAGCCCGAAGCCGGTGACGATCGAGCCCATGATCGAGCCGAGGCCGCCGATCACGACCACGGCGAAGACGACGATGATGAGGTCGGCACCCATGAGCGGATTCACCTGGTAGATCGGCGCCGCGAGCACGCCGGCCAGCGCCGCCAGGCCGACGCCGAACCCGTAGGTCAGGGTGATCATCCGGGGCACGTTGATCCCGAACGCCTGGACGAGCGACGGGTTCTCGGTGGCGGCGCGCAGATACGAGCCCAGGCGCGTGCGCTCGATCACGTACCAGGTCGTGAGGCACACCGCGAGCGAGAACACGATGACCCACGCCCGGTAGTTGGGCAGGAACATGAAACCGAGATTCCGGCCGCCGGCGAGCTCGGCGGGCATCGCGTAGGGCAAGCCGGACGAGCCGTATTGGTGGCGAAACAGGCCCTGGATGATCAGCGCGAAGCCGAACGTCAGCAAGAGCCCGTAGAGGTGGTCGAGCTGATAGAGGCGCTTGAGCGTCGTGCGCTCGAGCGCGATGCCGGTGATCGCGACGGCGACCGGCGCCACGAGCAGCGCCCACCAGTAGCCGAGCCCCGCCCAGTTCAGGAGGAAGTACGCCGCGAACGCGCCCATCATGTACTGCGCGCCGTGCGTAAAGTTGATGATGTTGAGCAGCCCGAAGATGACCGACAGCCCCAGGCTCAGCAGCGCGTAGAACGCTCCGTTGATCAGCCCGATCAGCAGCTGCCCGAACAACGCCTGCGTCGGCACCCCGAAAATCGTCATCCTACGCCGATGTGAACAAGAGCCGGGGTCGACGTCAGCGGGGGACGCGTCGATCCGTCCGCACGCAGGCGGCGAACGCGACGCGTGCGGATGGAGCCGAGCGGATTCGGGGCCAGAGGCGGGGCGGGGGAGGGCGAGGGGTGCGCCGACCCGTTCCCTGTTAGCGCGCGGCGTACGAGACGCGCCCGGATGGAGCCCAGCCGCACCGGGCAATGCGCACGCGCGCCGCGTGGTCGCCGCACCCCTCGCCCTCCCCCGCCCCGCCTCTGGCCCCGGCTCAACGCGACTACTTCTTCACGAGCTCGCATCCACCCTGATCGAGGGGGCGGAACGCCTGCTCCGCGGGAATCGTCGCGCGGATCTTGTAGTAGTCCCACGGGTACTTCGACTCCGAAGGCTTCTTGACCTCGACGAGGTACGCGGGGTGGATCTTGCGGCCGTCGGCGCGAATCGTCCCCTTGCCGAAGAGCGGATCGTCGGTGGGCATCTCCTTCATCTTGGCGATGACCTTGGCGCCGTCGTCGCTCTTCAGCGCCTCGACCGCCTTCAGGTAGTGCAAGGTCCCCGCGTAGACGCCGGCGTGGATCATCGTGGGGTGGATCTGCCGATTGCGCTCGGCGAAGCGCTTGGCGAACGCGCGCGTCTTGTCGTTCATGTCCCAGTAGAAGGTCTCGGTGAAGGTCAGTCCCTGGGCCTTCTCGAGGCCGAGCGCGTGGACGTCGGTGAGAAAGACGAGCAGGCCGGCGAAGCTCTGGCCGCCCTTCACGATGCCGAACTCGGCGCCCTGCTTGATGGCGTTCGTCGTGTCGCCGCCGGCATTGGCCAGACCGATGACCTTTGCCTTCGAGGCCTGCGCCTGCAGCAGGAAGGACGAGAAGTCTTGCGTGTTGAGCGGGTGGCGCACCTTGCCCAGCACCTTGCCGCCGTTCTTCAACACGACCGCCTCGACGTCGCGCTCGAGCGCGTGGCCGAAGGCGTAGTCGGCGGTGATGAAGAACCACGTGTCGCCGCCGGTCTTCACGACCGCCGTGCCGGTGCCGTTGGCGAGCGCCCAGGTGTCGTACGTCCAGTGGATGGTGTGGGGCGAGCATGCCTTGCCGGTGAGGTCGGACGTCGCGGCCGAGGAGACGATGAAGGCCTTGCCCTTGTCGCGCGTGATCTGATTGATGGCCAGCGCGACGCCCGAGTTGGGCACGTCCATGATCATGTCGACCTTCTCGGCGTCGTACCACTGGCGCGCGATCTGCGAGCCGACGTCGGCCTTGTTCTGATGGTCGGCGAAGACGACCTCGACCTTGAGCCCTTTCGCGGCCGCGCCGAAGTCCTCGACGGCCATGCGGGCTGCGACCACCGAGCCCTGGCCGGCCAGGTCGGCGTAGAGGCTCGACTGGTCGTTGAGCACCCCGATCTTGACGACGCCGTCGGAGATCTGAGCGAGCGCCGGGCTCGCGCCCAGGCTGAGGACGGCCAGAAGCGCCACGATGCGTGCGATGGTCATGCTCTCCGCTCCTTTGCGATCGACGTGGGTCAGCGGGGACTATACCCCGAGGTAGTCGTGCAGCTTGGTCATGTTCGCTTCCAGCTCGGCGTTGGGAATCATGTCCACCACCCGGCCGTGCTCCATCACGTAGTGACGGTCCGCGACGGTGGCGGCGAAGCGGAAGTTCTGCTCGACGAGCAGGACCGTGAACCCCTCTTGCTTGAGGCGGCGCAAGGTGGCGCCGATCTGCTGGACGATGACCGGGGCCAACCCCTCGGTCGGCTCGTCGAGGAGCAGGAGCCGGGCGCCCGTCCGCAAGATGCGCCCGATCGCCAGCATCTGCTGCTCGCCGCCCGACAGCGTGGTCCCGCCCGCCCGGAGACGCTCCTTCAGATTCGGAAAGAGCTCGTAGATCGCGTCGACGCCGAGACCGCCGGCGCGGACCGTCGGCGGCAGCCGGAGGTTCTCCTCGACGGTGAGGCTCGCGAAGATCCCGCGCTCTTCCGGGCAGAACGCCAGCCCGAGCCGCGCGATCCGGTTCGACGGCAGGCCGATCAGCTCGCGGCCCTCCAGGCGCACCGAGCCGCGCCGGCGGCTCACGATGCCCATGACCGACTTGAGCGTCGTCGTCTTGCCGGCGCCGTTGCGACCCAGCAAGGTCACCGTCTCGCCGGAGCGAATGTCGAAGTCGACGCCGTGCAGCACGTGCGACTCGCCGTACCAGGCGTGGAGGTCGTGGACCGCGAGCAGGGACTCAGGCATGGCCCGAACCCATGTAGGCCTGGATCACCTCGGGGCTCCGCGCGACGGTCCGGTAGTCGCCCTCCGCGAGCACCTCCCCGCGCGCCAGCACGGTGATCGTGTCCGAGAGGTTCTCGACCACGCTGAGGTTGTGCTCGACCATCAGCACCGTGCGGTTCACCGCGACGCGCTTGATCAGCGCCGAGATGCGCTCCACGTCCTCGTGCGCCATGCCGGCGGTGGGCTCGTCGAGCAGCATCATCTCCGGGTCGAGGGCGAGGGTCGTGGCGATCTCGAGCGCGCGCTTGCGGCCGTAGGGCAGCTCCACCGCGAGCGTGCGCGCGAACGGCGCGAGGCCGACGGCGTCGATCAGCTCGAGCGCGCGGCCGTTGAGAGAGTCGAGCACGCGCTCGGACCGCCAGAAGTCGAAGGAGCCGCCGCGCTTGCGCTGCAGCGCGACCCGCACGTTTTCCAGGACCGACAGGTGCAGGAACACCGCCGAGATCTGGAACGAGCGCACGAGCCCCAGGCGCGCGATGTCCGCGGGTCGGGAGCCGGTGATCTCGCGGCCGTTGAAGCGAATGCGCCCGCGCGTCGGGGTCAGGAAGTGGGTCAACAGATTGAAGCAAGTCGTCTTCCCAGCGCCGTTGGGCCCGATGAGCGCGTGGATCGTCCCGCGGCGCACCCGCAGCGCCACGTCCTTGACCGCGACGAACCCGTGGAACTCCTTGGTGAGGCCCTCGGTCTCGAGGATGACGTCGTCAGCCATCGCGGGACGGCCCGCTCGGTGGCGGATCGAAGCGGGCCTCGCGCTTCTCGCGCCACGCCCGGTTGGCCTCGTCCATCTCCCACGACCGCGCGCACTCGTCCTGCGCCCGCAGCACCTCCTCGAGGCTCGCGCGCGGGTCGCGGTGAAACGACTGGTGGAGCAGCCGCTTGGTGTGGGCGGTCGCGGTGGGCGCGGCGGCGCGCGCCTTGTCGATGATCGACGCGAGGGTCCGGTCGAGCTCGGCGGGCGCGCACACCCAGTTGACGAGCCCGAGCGCCTGCGCCTCGGCCGGGCTCACGTGATCGTTCAGGAGCGCGAGCTCCTTGGCCCGGCCGACGCCGACCACGCGCGCCAGCCGCAGCACCGCGCCGTCGGGGACGAGGCCATGACGCGTGGCGCCCAGGCCGAGCACGGCGTCCTCGGTCGCCAGCCGCAGGTCGCAGCCGAGCGCCAGCTGCAGGCCGCCGCCGATCGAGTAGCCGTGCAGGACGGCCACTGTGATCTTCGGCATGTCCTCCAGACAGTCGAGCGCGCGGTTCCAGTGCCGGAAGAACGCCTCGCCGATCGTTCCCGCGGCGAGCGCGGTGCGATCCATCCCCGAGCAGAACGCCCGCCCGGCTCCGCGCACCACCACCTGTCTCGCGCGCCGGTCGGCGGCGGCGGTCTCGGCGTGATCGGCGAGCGCGGCCGCGAGCTCGGTGGATAGCGCGTTGAGGACCGCCGGCCGGTTCAAGGTGATCCAGCCGACCCCATCTCGCGCTTCGTACGTGACAGGCGACTCGGTCATCTACTTGTGACGCTCGCCTCGCACGGCGGGGCCCCAGCCCCGCGACGTGCTGCGGCTCGCACGACTCTCTTGACGCTCGCCTCGCACGGCGGGGCCCCAGCCCCGCGACGTGCTGCGGCTCGCACGACAATTGTCGGGAAGACTCACGAAGTTGTACGATCACCGCGTGTGGATGGAAAGTCAAGGCGGTGCGCGGCCGCAGCGCCACGCGCGAGGCGCGCCTGCAAAAGGAGGCCATGCGCCATGCCGGTGATCACGCGCCGCCGGTTTCTCAGGGCCGCCTTCGCGACGGGAGCGACGCCGCTGCTCGCGCGCGCCGCCCGCGCGCAGAGCTCGGTCAAGATCGGGAGCGCCGTGCTCGGAGACTACTCGATGGCCGGCCCGGTCATCGTGGCCCTCGAGCAGGGAATGTTCCGGGCCGAGGGCCTCGAGGTCGAGTACGTGCCCTTCCGCGGCGGCCCCGATCTCCTCAAGGCGGTGATGGCCGGCGAATGCCTCATCGGGATCACCGGCAGCACCGACATCCTCGTCTTCCGCGAGGCCGGCTCGCCGATCAAGATGATCGCGACCCACACCGAGGGCAACCACTTCACCCTGAACGTGGCGCCCGACGTCCAGAAGGTCGGCGACCTGCGCGGCAAGGCGATCGGCGTCACGCGCGCGGGCGCGACCACGTGGGTCTTCGCCCGCATGGTCGCCAAGAAGGAGGGCTGGGATCCCGACCGAGACGTGCAGGTCGTCGGCCTCGGCGGCCTCGACGCGCAGCTCGCGGCGATGGCGCGCAAGGAGATCGCCGCCTACGTGTGGGGCGACGGCGGCGCGGTGACCGAGCTCCAGGGCAAGTCCAAGGTCCTCATGCGGCTGGACTCGGTGACGCCGAAGTGGATCAGCCAGATCCAGTACGCGTCGGAGGATGCGATCGCCAAGCAGGCCGACGCGATCCGGAAGAGCCAGCGGGCGCTCTTCCGCGCGCTCAAGCTCATGCGCGACAACCCGAAGGAGGCGGCCGGGCTCGTGTCGAAGAAGCTCGGCTGGAGCCCGGAGGCCGTCCTCGGCGCGCACAAGATCTCGGGTCCGCTGCTGCCGGTCGACGGCAGCATCAACGTCGAGGCGCTGGGCGTGATGCAGGAGACCCTGCTCGAGTACGGCCTCATCAAGAAGAAGCTCCCGCTCGACGCCCACTACACACGGGAGTTCACGCCTGTCAGGATTTAGGGCCGCGCTGCTCGCGGCGCTCGTGCTCGGGGCGGCGCCGGGCGCCGCGTCCGGACAGGTCTTCGTCGCGACTCAGCCCAAGCCCGAGTTCACGATCGGCCCGCTGTTCATCCGGGCCAATGTCGAACCCAAGCACGGGCCGATTGAGGTCAGCGTGCTGTGGAGCCTCGTCGTGCCGGCGACGAGCAGCGGCTCGCTCGCGCAGGATCTTTATCTGCTGTGGCCCGGCGAAGTGGACGGCGAGCCCGTGGCCGGCCCGCCCGATCCCGAGATACGCCGCACGGTCGAGGCGCGCGGATTCCAGGTGACACACGAAGGGCGGCTGCCGCTCGCGGCACGCGCGATCTACTCGGGGCGCGATCGGCCGAAGCCCGAGCCGATCGCCGGCGGCGCGCCATTCGTCACCTTCACCCGCGAGGCCGGCCCGCTCGGTCAGGGCGCGCCGGCCAGCTGGATCCGGATTCGGTGGACGCCGCGGCTCATCGACCGCGCGTGGCTCATCGAGCTCCGGATGCGTCTGACCGGGCTCCGGCGGCAGAAGCAAGCCACCTGGCTCGAGAACGCGCTCTGGGGCGAGCGTCACGTGGTCACCTTGAGCTTCAACGACGTCCGGACGCGCGCGACCTTCCCGATGTACCTGGCGTATCGCGATCGCGTCGTGCACCTGGCCGACGATCCCTCGCAGCTCATCGTGAGCTTCGCGGACGCCGACCACCTGAAGATCCACGAGGTGTATCCGGGCTCGAGCCAGCGACGCTCCAGCGAGACCCGGCGGGCGACCGAGATCGTCTCGGCCTACCTCGATCCGTCCGAGGGCATCCGGCCTCAGGTGCTGTCGGTGCAGTTCGGGTACTTCACGGGCTGGAAGGCGTGGTCGCCCCTGCTCTTCGCGACGGTCTTCTTCGTCCTCGGCAATCTGGCCGGCCCGCTGGTCACGATGCTCGTCAAGACCGTCGGCGCGCGACTCCAGGGGCGCATTCAGTTCGGGCCGCCCGGCGGCGCGCCGGGCCAACGCGAGACCGGGACGATCGTGTCGCGCGAAGCGCTCGCGCTCATCTCGCCCGGCGAGACGACGCACGCCGAAGTCCTCAAGCTGTGCGGGCCAGATCCGGAGGAGCGCGAGCGCCTGAGCGAGCCCGGACGCCGCACCCTCGTCTATCGCGGGCGCCGCGTGGTCCCCCACCGCCAGCGCCGGCTCGGGTGGCTGGCGACCGTGCACCGCTGGGACGTCGAGCACCACGAGGTCGAGATCGAGCTCGAGGGTGACCGCGTGCTCGACGTCCAGGCGCAGGTGAACCGGACCAGGCTGACCCAGCCGGGTCCGGCCTGAGGAAGTGTGAGCCGGATCGTCGGGATCCTGGCCCTGGTGATCGCCGCGTCGGCGCCCGGCGTGGCCCGAGGCCAGGTCTTTCTCGCGTCGCGGCCGAATCCAGAGTTCACGATCGGGCCGCTCTTCGTGCGGGCCACCGTGACGCCCGACACCGAAGTCGTGACCCTGGACGTCCTCTGGAGCCTGGCGATCCCGCCGAACACGGCTGGCACGGCCATCGAGCAGGATCTCTACCTGCTCTGGCCGAACGCGGTCGACGGCGATGCGTCGGCGGGCCCGCCCGACCCGGCGCTGGCGGCCTACGTGAAGAGCCGCGGCTTCATCCCGATCGGGGAAGGCCGGCTGCCGCTCCTGGCCAAGAGCCTCTACCGGATCGGCGAGGAGCTGCCGCCCGAGCCCGTCCGCGGGGGCGCGCCCTTCGTGACGTTCGTGCGCCACGGCGGCCCGCTCGGGCTCACGTCGCCGGTCACGTACGTGCGCATCCCCTGGACGCCGCTCCTGGCCAACCGCACGTGGCAGATGAACCTCCGGATGGAGCTGACCGATCTCATGAAGCGGCGGAAGGCCACGTGGATCGAGGACCTGTTCTGGGGGCCGCAGCACACGATCTCGCTCACCTTCAACGACGTGCGGCCGCGCGCGCTGTTTCCGATCTACTTCGAGCGCCGCGACCGCGTCATCCGCCTGGCCGACGATCCCTCGCAGCTCCTCGTGAATCTGCGGGACGCCGACCATCTGAAGATCTACGAGTTCTATCCCGGCTCGGCGCGGCGCCGGCTCAGTGAGACCCTCGATTCCACCGAGGAGATCACGCTCTTCCTGGACAGCTCCGAGGGCATCAGTCCTCAAGTATTGACGGTGCAGTTCGGTTACTTCCGCGGCATGCGCTCCTGGGCGCCCGTGCTGATCCCGATCGCGTTCTTCGCGCTCGGTAATCTGGCCATGCCGATCTTCATGTCGATCGTCCGGCGGGTGAGCGCCGCGGTGAAGGGGCGCGTGCAGTTCGGACCGGGGAGCGCCGAGCGCGAGACCGGCGTCGTGCTCTCGCGCGACACGCTCGCGCGCATCGTGCCCGGGCAGACGACGTACGAGGAGGTCTTGCGGTTTTGCGGGCCCGAAGCCGAGGAGCACGAGCAACTGACGACGCCCGGCCGGCGCACCTTGATCTACCGCGGGCGTCGCGTCGTGCCGCAGGGGCGGCGCCGTCTCGGATGGCTCGCGACCGTGCGCCGGTGGTCGATCGAGGAGCACGAGGTCGAGATCACGCTCGAGCGGAACGTCGTCACCGACGTGCAGGCGCGGGTGCGACGCACGCCGCTGCCGCAGCCCCAGTCGGCGCCGGCCGCATAGCGACGCTTGACAGGATCGGCAAAGCTCCCCCATATAGCCCCATTGATCCCGCGAAACATGCATGATCGATCGGCGTGCGTCGGCTGGCGGGGAAGCCCCGACAGCCTGCGGCGCGTATTCACGATTAATCGGCGCGCCTCGGCTGGCGGGGCCCCAGCCCCGCGACAGCCTGCGGCGCGCACTCATGATTCATCGGCGCGCCTCGGCTGGCGGGGCCCCAGCCCCGCGACAGCCTGCGGCGCGCACAACAGGAGGGCACACATGACAGAGATGACACGACGTGACGTGCTCAAGATCGCGGCAGCCGGCGCGGCCGCCGCGCTTCCCGGGCTAACGCATTCCGCGCAAGCGCAGACCACCCAGAAGCGCGAGCTCGTCGTCGCCCAGGGCGGGGACATCGCCAACCTGGATCCGCACCTGAGCACGTCGTCGAACGACATCCGCATCTCGTTCAACATCTTCGACAATCTGACGAGCCGGCGTCCCGACGGCAAGCTCGCGCCCGGGCTCGCGACGGAGTGGAAGCTCCAGGGCCAGACGGCGTGGGTGTTCAAGCTTCGGTCCGGCGTCAAATGGCACAACGGCGATCCGTTCACCTCGGCGGACGTGAAGTTCAGCATCGATCGCTCGCTCGACACCAACCTCAGGGGCAATCGCGTGAACACCGTCCTGACGACGGTCGAGCGGGTCGAGACACCGGACCCGGGGACGGCCGTCGTCCACACCAAAAAGCCGGATCCGCTGCTGCCCGCGCGCCTGGGCTTCTACGGCGGCCAGATCATCCCGAAGAAATACGTCGAGTCGGCCGGCGGCGAGACGTTCAACCAGAAGCCGGTCGGCACCGGTCCCGTGCGCTTCGTGTCGTGGACGAAGGACGACAAGATCGTCCTGGAAGCGAACCCGGATTACTGGGGTGGCCGGGTGGATTTCGACCGTCTCACCGTGAGGGCGCTGCCGGAGATGGCGCCCCGCGTGGCCGCGCTGCTCAAGGGCGAAGTGGACCTGATCACGCAGGTGCCGCCCGACCAGGGCGAGCGGGTCAAGTCGAATCCGACCACGACCGTGATCGGCGCGCTCTACGGCGGCCTCTATGTCCTCGCCGTGAACTCGAAGCGGCCGCCGCTCGACAATCCGCTCGTGAAGCAGGCGCTCTCGCTGGCCATCGATCGCGAGTCGATCGTGAAGGAGCTGTGGCGCGGTCGCGGTGTCGTGCCGAACTCGATGATCGCGAAGGGCGACAATCATTTCGACGCCTCGCTGCCCCCGCTCGCCTTCAACGCGGGCGAGGCCAAGGCGCAGCTCAAGAAAGCGGGGTACAAGGGCGAGGAGATCATCATCGAGACCACCGCGGGCTACCTGGCCGGCGACAAGCCGATGTCAGAGGCCATCCAGGCGATGTGGCGTGATGTGGGCGTCAACTCGAAGGTGGAAGTCGTCGAGTATTCGGTCCGCGCGCAGAAGATCCGCGAGAAGAGCTTCAAGGGGCTGTGGTGGTCGGATCCGACCTCCACCTTGCGGGATCCGGACGGCATGATGTGGCGGCTGCTCGGTCCGGGCGGTCCCCAGGACTACTGGCGCCACCCGGAGTTCGACGAGCTGGGCAACGCCGCGCGGTTCTCGGTGGACGAGAAGTTCCGCGCCGACGCCTACAAGAAGATGACTCAGCTCTTCCTCGAATATCTCCCCTGGCTGCCCGTGATCCAGCCGTACGAGGACTACGGCCTGCAGAAGCACGTGGAGTGGACGCCAGATCCGCTCCAGCAGCTCGAGATCCGGCGCTTCAACTTCAAGTTCCGCCGCGCGTAGACCGGGTTCCCGGGGCGGAGCCCCCGAGGCTCCGCCCCAATGCCCATGCGCGGGCTCCTTCCCTTTCTCGCCTCCCGGCTCATCCGCGCGGCGATCGCGCTCTGGCTCGTCTCCACCGTCGTCTTCGTCGTCATGCGGCTGTCGGGCGATCCGGTGCCGCTCTTGCTCCCGCCCGACGCCCCGCAAAGCGAGTTTGCGCGCGTGCGCGCCGAGCTCGGCCTGGACCGCCCCCTGCCCGTGCAGTACGTGGTCTTTCTGGGCAACGTCCTGCGCGGCGACTTCGGCCAGTCCATTCACTTTCGCCAGTCCGCCTTCCGCGTCGTCCTCGGCTATCTGCCCGCGACATTCGAGCTCGGGCTGGCCGCGTTCGCCCTGGCCCTGCTCGTCGCCCTGCCGATCGGCGTCGTCTCCGCCGTGAAGCGGAATTCCGCCGTCGACCAGGCGACGATGGCCCTGGCCCTCGTCGGCCAGTCGGCGCCGACGTTCTTCATCGGCATCCTCCTGATCCTGATCGTCTCGCTGAACCTCGGCCTGCTGCCGACGTCCGGGCGGGAGGGCTGGCACAGCCTGATCCTGCCCGCGCTCACGCTCGGCGCCTTCGCGATGGCGTCGATCGCGCGGCTCACGCGCTCGTCGGTGCTGGAGGTGCTGCGCGCGGACTACATCCGTACCGCGCGGGCCAAGGGCGTATCGGATGTGGTGGTCGTCGCCAAGCACACCCTGAAGAACGCCGCCGTGCCGATCGTCACGATCACCGGGCTCCAGTTCGGCACCCTGCTTGGCGGCGCCGTCGTCACCGAGACCGTGTTCGCCTGGCCCGGCATCGGACGGCTCGCGATCCAGTCGATCTACAATCGCGACTATCCGGTCGTGCAGTGCACCGTGTTCATCTCGGCCGTGCTGTTCATCGTGATCAACTTCTGCGTCGACCTGCTCTATGGCCTCCTCGATCCTCGCGTCCGCTCGAGCTGAGCCGGCGCCGAGCCGCGCGCGCCGGACCCGCGGGCTGGCGGCCGGCGGCGCCGTGTTCGTCGCGCTCCTGGTCGTGGCGGCGCTGGCCGCCCCCATGATCGCGCCCGCCGATCCGATCCGCCAGTCGCTGCGCGGCCGGCTGTCGGCGCCCACGCTCTCGGGCGCCGACGGCCGGGCGCACCTGCTCGGCACCGACCACCTCGGACGCGACGTCCTCTCCCGCGTGATCTACGGCGCGCGCGTCTCGTTGCTGGTGGGGTTCGCGGCGGTGATCGTCGGCGGGCTCGTCGGCGCCACCCTCGGTCTGGTCGCCGGCTTTCGCGGGGGCTGGACCGACAGCATGATCATGACGCTCGCCGACGCCCAGCTGGCGTTTCCGTTCATCCTGCTCGCCATCGGTATCATCGCCGTGCTCGGCCCGAGCTTTCCCACCCTCATCGTCGTCATCGGGCTTTCCGGCTGGGTGACCTACGCGCGCGTGCTCCGCTCGCAGGTGCTGGTGCTGCGCTCGCGCGAGTTCGTCGACGCGATCCACGCGCTCGGCGGCTCGGTCGCGCGCGTCATCACGCGGCACGTGCTGCCCAACGTGCTCTCGTCGCTGGTCGTCATCGCCACGCTCGAGCTGGCGCGCGCCATCGTGCTCGAGGCGACGCTCTCGTTTCTGGGCCTCGGCGTCCAGCCGCCGACGCCGTCCTGGGGCGGCATGGTGCACGAGGGGCGCGAGTATCTCGACTCGGCGTGGTGGATCTCGACGGCGCCCGGGATCGTGCTCATGCTCACGTCGATCGTGGTGAGCCGCACCGGCGACTGGCTCCGCGATCTGCTCGATCCGACGCTCCGGGGGGAGTAGTCTACCGAAGCCGACGCCGGCCCGGAGGGTAGGCCGATGGTCCTATGGCAGGCGCCGCCGCGGTGGCGTAAGGTGCCGCGACGTGCCGGAACCGCCCGAAAGGAGCCAGCAGCCATGAGACACGCACTCAGGGGTTTGTTCGCGCTTGGAAGCGCCCTCGTCTGTCTCGTTGGCGGGGTGGCCCTCGCGCAGGACAAGCCGGCCGACAACATGGACGTTCTGCGCGAAAAGCTTCGAGCGGACAAGAAGGCCGTGGTGGCCTCGGTGCTCGAGCTCACGGAGGGCGAGGCCAAGGGCTTCTGGCCGGTCTACAACGCGTATCAGAGCGACATGGTCGCCCACTACGACCGCCTTCTGAAGCTGCTTGACACGTACGCCAAGTCGTACGAGGCGTTGACCGACGAGGCCGCGACGAGCCTGCTCAAGCAGTACCTGGCCCTCGAGCGCGATCACGTCGCGCTGCTGACCGCGTATCTCCCGCGCTTCCAGAAGGTGCTGCCGGCCAAGAAGGTCGCGAAGCTCTATCAGGTCGAGAACAAGGCCCGGGCGCTCGTGAACTACGAGCTCGCACGCGGCATCCCGCTCGCGAAGTAGGGAGAGCGACCGATGTCAAAAGCTCGACTCGCCGCCGGTCTACTGGCTCTTGTCCTGACGGTCACGCAGCCGTTGAGCGCTCGACCCGCGCTGGCCGCGTCGGCCGCGGCGATCAATCGCGACGCCAACGCGGTGATGGTCAAGCTCTACGAGAAGCATCCGGACGCCAAGAAGCTCGCCGCCCAGGCCAAGGCGATCCTCATCTTTCCGAGCATCTACAAGGCCGGGTTCATGTTCGGCGCCCAATACGGCGAGGGCGTCCTTCGCCGGGGGAACAAGAGCGTCGCGTACTACAACACGGTGGCGGCGTCGTACGGCTGGCAGGCGGGCGCGCAGGCGTTCGGGTACGCGCTCTTCTTCATGAACGAGGGGGCGCTCAGTTATCTGGACAAGAGCGGCGGCTTCGAGGTCGGCGTGGGGCCGAGCATAGTCGTCCTGGACGAGGGGGCGGGAAAGTCGATGACGAGCTCGACGTTGACGCAGGACATCTACGCGCTCATCTTCGACCAGACGGGCTTGATGGCAGGCGCGGGGCTGCAGGGGTCGAAGATCAGCAAGATCGAGAAATGAGCCCCCGCTAGCAGGCCGAGTCTGCGACCGGGATCCGATCGACCACGCAGAACGGGATCGTCACGCTCTCGGTGCACGTGAGGCAGTAGAAGTCGAGTTCGAGCCCCGCCCGGCGCCCGTGGAGCGAGAGCCGCTGGTTGCACCGGGTGTGGTGAAGTCCGCCGTCGAGCGCCATGTACACGGTCATGACTTCCGTCGCCGTCGTCGCCGCGTCCGAGTCCGAGCTCATCGCCGTCGCCCTCCCGCGCTATGAGAAGAGCAATCCGCATTCCAGCGATCCGACCCGCGGGTGCGCGCTAAGGCTGCGAAATTCCACGCCACCAGAGAGAACGCGCCACACCGGGTGTTCAGGAACTGGACAGCGACCTGGGAAGCCCTGGACCGGCCGGACGATCAACCGCGCCAGCGGGAGAGCCTGTCGTTGAGGTGATCGAGCGCCAGCACGATTGCGATCGACGCGGCGGATACAAGCGCCGTCGCCGCGAAGAGCTCCGGGGCCTGAAACCCGTTGGCGTACGAGCCCAGGACGTGGCCCATTCCCCGGACTCCGGCGAACATCTCGACGACGAGGACACCGAGCAGGCAGAACACGACCCCGAGACGCATCCCGCCCAGCACCGAGGGGACGATCGCCGGCAGGAGCACCTTCCAGTAGAGCTGCCACGTTGTGGCGCCCAGCGATCGTGCCACCGCCACGAGCGTCCGGTCCACGTCGCGCACGGCCCCCATGACGAGCACCATGATCGGAAAGAAGCCGTGGAGCACGCCGTAGAAGACCGCCGGGGTCGTGCCGTAGCCGAGCAGGAGCACGATCCACGGGAGCACCAGGATCTTCGGGATGCCGTAGAACGCGATCACGTACGGGGAGAGGACCTCGCGCAGGAGGCGTATCGAGCCGACCGCGACGCCCGCCGAGACCCCGAGCACGACCGACAGGACGTACGCGACGGCCGTCTTGCCGAGGGTGTCGGCGAGGCCGGCGAGAGCTCCACGGCCGATCTTGAGGAGAGCCGGCGCGACGGCGCTCGGCGCCGGGACGAAGAGCGGGTCCACCCAGCCCATCCGGGCGACCACTTCCCACACCCCAAGCGCCGCGATCACGGTCACGATCTGGAGGATTCTGACCCTCATTCCGTCCACCGGCGCGCGCGGCGCTCGAGGAGGCTCGCCAGGACGTCGGAGCCGACGACCAGGACCAGGGTGACCAGCACCAGCGCCACGTAGTCCCCCGTGCGCAGGAGCCCGTAGGCGTGGTTGATCAAGGCCCCCATGCCGGCCTTCGAGCCGAGGATCTCGCCGACCACCACCCCGATCACGCACAGCACGAGCCCGGTCCTAAGCCCGCCGACGAGCGTGAAGAGCATCGCGGGGAGCATGACGCGGCGAAAGACGGTCGCCGTCCCCGCGCCGTACGCGCGCGCGACGACGACGAGCTGGGGGTTCACCTGCCGGATGCCGGCCAGGACCGCCAGCGCGATTGGGAAGAAGCCCAGGAGGAAGCCGAAGGCGATCTTCGAGGCCGCGTCGAGGCCGAAGAAGAGCATGAGCGAGGGATACCAGACCACCGCCGGCACCGCGTAGAGCGCCGCGAGCATCGGCCCCCACGCGCGGCCGACCAGCCGGTGCATGCCGAGCACGAAGCCGCAGCCGAGCCCGGCTGCGACCGCCAGCGCGTACGCCGTTCCGATCTCGCGGATCGTCAGCCAGAGGCTCGCGGGCAGATCGGGATAGGACCGCAGCAGCAGGAGGTCGCGGAGCGACGGGAGGACCGCCGACGGCGGGACGCCGAGAAGCGGATTCACCTTTCGGCCGGCGATCTCCCAGATCGCCAGGAAGAGCGCCAGGAGCCCGAGCCGCAGGCCGACGACCGTCATCGGCGCGGCGGGCGGCACGTCATCGCATCGCTCTCAGCGACTCCTCGCGGATCTCGCTCCAGAGCTTGGCGCGCAGCGCCACCATCTCGGACGACTCCATCGCGCGCGGGTACTCCATCGTCAGGTCGAGCGCCGTCTTGATCCGTCCCGGCCGCGCGGTCATGACGGCCACCCGGGTCGACAGGAAGAGCGCCTCGTGCAGGCTGTGCGTGACGAAGATCACGGTCTTGCGCGTGCGCCGCCAGATGTCGAGCAGCCACTCGCCCATCAGGAGGCGCGTCTGCTCGTCGAGCGCGCCGAACGGCTCGTCCATCAGGAGGATCTTCGCGTCGAGCGCGAGCGCGCGCCCGATCGCCACGCGCTGCTTCATCCCGCCCGACAGCTCGCGCGGGTACTTCTCGGCAAAGCCGGAGAGGCCGAGCGGGCCCAGCAGCTCGGCGGCCGTCTGCCGCCGGCGCTCGGCCGGCACGCCCTGTAGCTCGAGGCCGAACTCGACGTTTTGGAGCGTGGTCCGCCACGGGAAGAGCCCGGCCTCCTGGAACACGGTCGCGACGCGCCGGGGATCCGGCCCCGTCACCGGCCGGCCGTCGACCAGCAGGCGGCCCCGGTCGGGCGTGACGAGGCCGCCGAGCATGCCGAGCAAGGTGGACTTGCCGCATCCGGAAGGCCCGATCAAGGTGCAGAAGGCGCCCTCTTCGACGGAGAGCGAGACGTCGTGCAGGGCGTCGACCGGGCCGGAGCTGGTGAGGTAGCGCTTGGTCACGCCCTCGATCGTGATCAGCTCGGGGCGCGCGCTCACGTGAGCTGCAGAATCTCCCGGGCGATGACGAGGCGCTGGATCTCGGAGGTGCCCTCGCCGATCTCGGTCAGCTTGGCGTCGCGGAAGATGCGCTCGACCGGAAACTCGGTGATGTAGCCGGCGCCGCCGTGGAGCTGCACCGCCTTCGACGCCGCCTTCATCGCCGTCTCGGAGGAGAAGAGCTTGGCCATCGCGGCCGCGTGCATCGCGGGCCGGCCCGTGTCTTTCAGGTGCGCCGCGCGGAGGGTGAGCAGGCGCGCCACCTCGACCTCGGTCGCGACGTCCGCGATCATCCCTTGCAGTCCGTTGAACTCCGCGAGCGTACGGCCGAAGGCGCTGCGCTGCTTCATGTATCGGACCGCCTGGTCGACCGCCGCCTGCGCGATCCCGACGCCCATGGCCGCCATCGCGATCCGTCCGCCCTCGAGGACCTGCATCGCCTGGACGAAGCCGGCGCCGCGCTCGCCGATGAGGTTGTCGGCCGGGACGCGCGCGTCCTCGAAGATCAGCTCGGCGGTGTCCGAGGCGTGAAGGCCGAGCTTCCGGTACGGCTTGCCCCGGCTGAAGCCTCGTGTGCTCCGGTCGAGCACGAAGGCGGAGATCCCGCGCGACTTACGGTCCGGATCGGTGCGGGCCATGACGACGGCGGTCCCGGCGACCGACGCGTTCGTGATGAACGCCTTGCTCCCGTTCAGGACCCACTGGCCACCGCGAAGCTCGGCACGCGTCGCCAGTGCCGCGGCGTCGGAGCCCGAGCCCGGCTCGGTGAGCCCCCAGGCGCCGAGCACGCGGCCGCTCGCCAGATCCGGCACGTATTTCCGCTTCAGCTCCGCCGACGCGAAGCTCGCGATGTGGTTCGTGCACAGCGAGTTGTGCGCCCACATCGTGATGCCGACCGAGGCATCACCGCGGCACAGCTCCTCGACGATCAGCGCGTAGGAGACGTAGTCGAGGCCGGCGCCGCCGAGCTCCTCGGGGATGATGGCGCCGAGGAAGCCCAGCGGACCGAGCTTGGCCACGATCTCGTGGGGGAACTCGTGGCGCTCGTCGAACGGCGCGATCTTGTCGCCCAGCTCGGCCTCGGCGAACTGGCGCGCGACGTCCCGAACCTGCTGCTGCTCCGGCGTCAGGTCGAAGTCCACGGCTCAGACCGCCGCGCGGATGTGCTCGCGGACGAAGCGGACGATGTCCTGGGTCGACGTGCCGGGCGTGAAGAGCTCCTTGACGCCCATCGCCTTCAGGGTGGCGATGTCCTCCGGCGGAATGATCCCGCCCCCGAAGACCGCGATGTCGTCGGCGCCCTGCTCGGCCAGGAGCTCGAGGACCCGCTGGAAGAGGTAGTTGTGGGCGCCCGACAGCACCGAGAGCCCGATGGCGTCGGCGTCTTCCTGGACGGCGGTGGCGACGATCTGCTCGGGCGTCTGATGCAGACCGGTGTAGATCACCTCGAAGCCCGCGTCGCGCAGCGCCCGCGCGACGATCTTCGCGCCGCGGTCGTGGCCGTCGAGCCCGGGCTTGGCGACGACGACGCGGATCGACCGTTCGGTCATCATGTGCCTCCCGCGAGCGCTGCCCGGATCTGCTCGCCCGCCTTCGCGATGCGGTCCCGGTCGCCCGGGACGAGCTTCCAGTCGAACCCTTTGCCGTCGTTGGTCCAGCGCGGGATCAGGTGCAGGTGGAAGTGCGGCACCGACTGGAACGCCGCCGGGCCGTTGGCCTGGAGCATGTTCAGCCCGTCGGGCTTCAGCGCGGCGCGCTGGGCGGTCGCGACGCGCTTGGCCGTGGCGATGGCCGCCTGCAGATCGGCCGGGTCGGCGTCGAAGATCGTCGCGGCGTGCGTCTTGGTGAGCACCAGGCAGTGCCCGGCGTTGACCGGGTTGATGTCCATGATGCAGAAGGTGCGCTCGTCCTCGTACACCTTCGTCGACGGGATCTGCCCATCGCGGATCTTGCAGAAAACGCAGTCGGTCATGTGACGTCCCTACACCGGCACCGTCCAGCCGCGGGTGTCCGGCGCCGTGCCGTACTGGATGCCGACGATCGTGTCGTAGAGCTTCTGGGTCAGCGGCCCGATGCGTCCGCCGTTGATCACGATCCGCTCGCCCTTGTAGGAGAGCTCGCCGACCGGCGAGATGACGGCGGCGGTCCCGGTGCCCCACACCTCCTCGAGCCGGCCCTTGCGCGCGGCCGCGGCGACCTCGTCGATCGAGACCGGCCGCTCGGAGACGGGGAGTCCCCACTCGCGCATCAGCGTGAGCACGGAGTCGCGGGTGACGCCGGCCAGGATCGTGCCGCTGAGCGGCGGCGTGACGATCTCGTCGCCGATCTTCACCATGATGTTCATCGTGCCGACCTCGTCGATGTACTTGCGCTCGCGGCCGTCGAGCCACAACACCTGCGTGAACCCCTGGTGCTTGGCCTCTTCGGCGGCGTAGAGGCTCGCCGCGTAGTTGACGCCGGTCTTGGCGCCGCCCACGCCGCCCTCGACCGCTCGCACGTACTTGTCGACGACGAGGATCTTCACCGGGTTCATCCCCTCGGGGTAGTACGCGCCGACCGGCGACAGGATGACGTAGTAGATGTAGGACTTCGCCGGCCGGACGCCGAGGAACGCCTCGTTGGCGATGATCGTCGGCCGCACGTAGAGCGACGTGCCGACCGTCGCCGGCACCCAATCCTTCTCCATCCCGACCAGCGTCACCAGCGACTTCAGCGCGAGCTCCGGATCGAGCGGCGGGATGCACAGGCGCCGCGAGGATTCGATCAACCGCTCGACGTGCTTCTGCGGCCGGAAGAGCCGGACCTTGCCGTCGCGCGCGCGAAACGCCTTCAACCCGTCGAAGACCGCCTGAGCGTAGTGCAGGACCGCCGCGGCCGGATCCATCGGGAACGGCCCGTACGGCTCGATCCGCGGGTCGTACCAGCCCTTCTCTTCCTGGAAGTCCATCACGAACATGTGGTCCGTGAACACCGTGCCGAACGTCAGCTCGCTGTCTCTCGGCTTGGGCTTCTTCGCAGTCGCCCGCGTGATCCGGATCGGCTCAGTCATCTCATCTCTCCTCACGCGACATTTCGCGCTTTCCTACAACGCGCTCGCCCCAACCTAAAAAATGATCGGCTCGCGGTACAGGCCGAATATCTGCCGGTAGACGTCCGAGATCTCGCCGAGACTCACGTAGTCCTTGACCGCGTCGACCAAGACCGGCATGACGTTGCGCTGCTCGCGGCACGCGTCGGCCAGCTGCTTGAGGCGGCGCTCGACCTTCGCGCGGTCGCGCGCGGCCTTGAAGCGGCCGACGCGCTCGATCTGCTCGCGCTCGACGGTCGCGTCGATCTTCAGGAAGTTGATCGGCCGCTCTTCCTTCATCACGTATTTGTTGACGCCGACCACGACTTTTTCGCGGCGGTCGTCCATCAGCTGATAGCGGTAGGCGGCATCCGCGATCTCCCGCTGGGGGTAGCCGGTGTCGATCGCGCGGATGATGCCCCCCATCGCGTCGATCTTCTGGATATAGTCGAGCGCGCCCGCCTCCATCTGGTCCGTCAGCTTCTCGAGGTAGTACGAGCCGCCGAGCGGATCGATCGTCAGCGCCACACCGGACTCCTCGGCGATGATCTGCTGCGTCCGGAGCGCGACCGTCACCGCGTCCTCGGTCGGCAGGGCCCACGTCTCGTCGTACGAGTTGGTGTGGAGCGACTGCGCGCCGCCGAGCACCGCCGCCAGCGCCTGCAGGGCGACGCGCGCGATGTTGTTGAGCGGCTGCTGGGCGGTGGCCGACACGCCGGCCGTCTGCGTGTGCGTCCGGAGCCGCATCGACTCCGGCTTCTTCGCGCCGAAGCGCTCCTTCATGAAGCGCGCCCAGAGCCGCCGCGCCGCGCGGAGCTTCGCGATCTCCTCGAAGAAGTCGTTGTGGATGTCGAAGAAGAACGACAGGCGCGGCGCGAAGCTGTCGATGTCGAGCCCGCGCGCGCACGCCGCCTCGACGTAGCCGAGCCCGTCGGCCAGGGTGAACGCGAGCTCCTGCACCGCCGTCGCGCCGGCTTCGCGGATGTGGTAGCCGGAGATCGAGACCGGGTTGAAGCGCGGCACGTGCTTCGACGTGAACTCGATCATGTCGACGACGATCCGCACCGCCGGGTCGGGCGGGCAGATCCATTCCTTCTGGGCGATGAACTCCTTCAACATGTCGTTCTGCATCGTGCCGCCGACGCGGCTCCACGACACGCCCTGCTTCTCGGCGATCGCCAGGTACATCGCGAGCGCGACCGACGCCGTGCAGTTGATCGTCATCGACGTGGTGACGGCGCCGAGGGGGATGCCGGCGAACAGCCGCTCGAAGTCGTCCAGGGTCGAGATCGACACGCCCTCCTTGCCGACCTCGCCGCGGGAGCGCGGGTGATCGGCGTCGTAGCCCATCAGGGCGGGCATGTCGAACGCGGTCGAGAGCCCGGTCTGCCCCTGCTCGAGCAGGTACTTGAAGCGCGCGTTGGTGTCCTCGGGCCGGCCGAAGCCCGCGAACATGCGCATCGTCCAGAGCCGGCCGCGGTACATCGTCGGATAGACGCCGCGGGTGAACGGATACTCGCCGGGGCGCCCCAGCTTCTCCTCGGGCGACCATCCGCGCAAGCTCTCGGGGGTGTAGAGCGGCTCGATCGGGATGCCCGACAGCGTCTCGAATCGCACCGGGCGCTCGGACCCGCGCTCAGACTCCGTCATGGTCACCTCGCAGCAGGTGGCGCGCGACCACCAGCTTTTGGATCTGCGACGTTCCCTCGTACAGCTGCGTGATCTTCGCGTCGCGGAAGGCACGCTCGACCTCGTATTCCTTGATGAATCCGTAGCCGCCGTGGACCTGGATCGCGTCGGTCGTCACCTTCATCGCCGTCTCGGCGGCGAACAGCTTGGCCATCGCGGCGGCGGTGCGGTACGGCCGGCCCGCGTCCTTGAGCGCGGCGGCCTTGCGCGTCAGGAGCCGCGCCCCGTCGATCGCCACCGCCATGTCGGCGAGCATCCACTGGACCATCTGGTGCTCGCCGATGATCACGCCGAACGCCCGGCGCTCGCGCGCGTACGCCACCGAGCGCTCGTAGGCGCCTGTCGCGATCCCGATCGCCTGCGCCGCGATCCCGACCCGGCCGCCGTCGATGGCGGTCATGGCGATCTTGAATCCCTGCCCCTCGTCGCCGATGCGGCTCTGCACGGGAACGCGGCAGTCGTCGAAGAGCAGCTCCGCGGTGTCGGAGGCGCGGATGCCGAGCTTGTCCTCGGTCTTGCCGACCGTGAATCCCCGCGTGCCCTTCTCGACGACGAAGGCCGTGATGCCCCGGTGCCCCTTCGCCCGATCGGTCTGACAGAACACGAGCGCGAACGAGGCCTCGCGCCCGGTGGTGACGAAGCGCTTGCACCCGTTGAGGACGTAGTGGTCGCCGTCGCGCACGGCCAGGGTCGCCTGGTTCGTGGCGTCCGAGCCCGCCTGCGGCTCGGTGAGCGCGAAGCACCCGTGGGCGTGGCCCGAGGCGACCGGCGTGAGGAACCGCTCACGCTGGGCGTCGGTGCCGAAGCGCGCGATCGGATCACCGTAGAGCGAGTTGTTGACCGACATCACCACCGCGTGGCTCGCGCACACCCGGGCGATCTCCTCGAGCGCGACGACGTACGCCTGAGCACCGGCGCCGCTCCCGCCCCAGCGCTCCGGGATGACCATGCCCATCAGGCCGAGCTCGCCCATCCGCTTGACCGTCTCGTGCGGGAAGCGCGAGTCGCGGTCGATCTCGGCGGCGATGGGCCGGATCTGGGTCTCGGCGAACTCCCGCGCCGTGGCCTGGATGAGCTGCTGCTCGGACGTCAGGTCGAACGTCACGTCGTGTTTCCCTTCATTTCTCCAGGAGCTTCTTGAACTCTTTCGTCAGCTCCGGCACCACTTCGAAGAGGTCGGCGACGATCCCGAAATCGGCGATCTTGAAGATCGGCGCCTCCGGGTCCTTGTTCACCGCCACGATCACCTTCGAGGTCCGCATGCCCGCCAGGTGCTGGATCGCGCCCGACACGCCGAAGCCGAGATAGAGCTTCGGCGAGATCGTGCGGCCGGTCTGGCCGATCTGGAACCGATGGGGCCGCCAGCCGGCGTCCACCGCCGCGCGCGAGGCGCCGACGGCCGCGCCGATCACCCGGCCCAGCTCCTCCAGGATCACGTAGTTCTCCGGGCCCTTCATGCCGCGCCCACCGGAGATGACGGTCTCGGCCTCGGTGAGCTCGGGAAGCCCGGTCGAGACTTCCTCGCGCCGCTCCACGAACTTCATCTGCGCGCCGGGCGCGGAGAGGCTCGGCCGCTCGACCGCCGCGGTCTTGCCGGGCTGCGCCTCGGCCGGCCGGAACACGTTGGGCCGCAAGGTCGCGACCCACGGCGACTTCGCCCACGTCACCTTCGAAAGGAGCTTGCCCGCGTACACCGGCCGGGTCGCGACGAGCTTGTCGCCCTCCATCGCGAACCGCACCGAATCGGCGGCGAGCCCCACACCCAGGCGCGCGGCGAGCCGGGCCACGAACTCGCGCTGGCGGCTCGTGACCGGCGCGAGGATCGCCGCCGGCGACTCCCTGGCGGCGAGATCCGCGGCGGCCGCCGTCCAGACCTCGCTCCGGTACGGCGCGAACGCGGCGTTCTCGAGCAACAGCACCCGCGAGGCGCCCCATTCGCCGAGCTGCTTCAGGCCGGCCTCGCTCGCCTTGTCGGTGAGCCAGACCGCCTCGACCCGGCCGGGGGCGAGCCGCGCGGCCTCGCCGATCACCTCGGCCATGACCTTCTTGGGCGAGCCGTTTCGATCGTCTTCGACGATGCACCAGAACGCGTTCGGCATTCTCGACTCTCCCTAGATCGCTTTCGCGTCTTCGCGCAGGGCACGCACGAGCTCTTTCACCGCGGTGGGCACGTCGCCCTGGATGATGCGGCCCGGCGGACGCGGCGGCAGGGCCTCGAGCCCGACCACCGAGAGCTGCGACGGCTCGGCGGCGATCCCGAGGTCGGCCGCTTTCACGTCCCTGATCTCCTTCTTCTTGGCGCCCATGATGCCCTTGAGCGTCGGGTAGCGAGGCTCGTTGAGCCCCTTCTGCGCCGCGAGGACGGCCGGCAGCGGCAAGTCGAAGACCTCGAGGCCGCCCTCGACCTGACGCGCGGCGCGGACGGCCTTTCCGTCGGTGTCGATCGTTTCCTCCATGATCCAGTAGGCGCACGGCCAGCCGAGCAGCTCGGCGAGCTGCGCGGTGACCGCGCCCATGTCGTCGTCGATCGCCTGGCGGCCGCACAGCACGAGCTGCGGCGCCTCTTGCTTGACGACCGCGGCCAGCGCCTTCGCGGTCGCGAGCGTGTCGGCCGCGGACCAGGCGGCGTCGTTGAGGTGGATCGCGCGATCGCAGCCCATCGCCAGGCACGAGCGGAGCGCTTCCTTCACCCGATCCGGGCCGAGCGACACCGCGACGACCTCACCCTGGCCCCGCTTTTCTTTGATCCGCAGCGCCTCCTCGACGGCGAACTCGTCGTAGGGCGAGACGATCCACGTGATGCCCGCGGTGTCGATCGACTTTCCGTCCGCCGCGATCTTCACCTGGGTGGCCGTGTCGGGCACCTGCTTGATGGTGACGAGGATCTTCATGACGTCGCTCCTTCGTAGTGGAGTTCGCGGGTGATGCGGAAGCGGTCGCCCGGGATGAAGACTCGGTCGAAGACGACCGGCGCGCCGCCGGCGTCGTACGAGACGCGCTCGGACTCGAACGCCGGCTCACCGACGCGGCAGCCGAGGTCGCGCGCCTCTCGCCGGCCCAGTCGCACCGCGGAAACGGTTTCGCTGGCGCGCGTGATGACAACGCCCAGCTTGAACTCGAGGACCTGATGCAGCGGCGTCCGCGCCAGATCGGCACGGATCACCTCGTCGCCGAGCGGTGACGGGAGGAACGAGCGCTGGAGACTCATCGGGTGCGCGTCGACCAGCCGCAACCGTTCGAGGACGAGGACGCGTGGCCGGCCGGCGAAGCGCAGCGCCTCGGCGACCCGCCGGTCAGGCGCCGCGAACCGCGTGCCGAGCAGCCGGGTCGCGACGTGCTCGCCCTTGGCCGAGAGATCGCCGGCGAAGCGGCGGAGCTGGAGGATGTCGTAGTCGATCGACGGCGCGGCGACGAAGGTGCCGAGGCCGTGACGGCGGGTGATCAGGTGCTCCCGCTCGAGCAGCTCGAGCGCCTGGCGCAAGGTCATGAGGGTCACGCCGAAGCTCCTGGCGAGCTGGCGCTGATTGTCGAGCCGCGCGCCCGAGGCAAGCTCGCCGACCCGGATCCGCTCGCGTAGCGCTTCGGCGATGCGGTGGTAGCGCGGCACTCGACCGTGAAACGCCATCTTGACGCCGTTCATAGAACCTCAGTGTTCTAGAACTCCGGTCCTCGACACCACTCGCGACAGCGCTGCCACCACGGAAGAGAAACGACAACTCCGAAAGGCACTTCGGCCCGAGAGCGCCCGCGACGGCTTATCCTACCACCTTTTCCGGGGGGTCGTCGACTCGGCGCTCACGCAGCGCCCGACAGCTCCCGCGTCAGCCCGACGAGCCGCTCGAGCTTGCCGCGGGCGACGCCGGTGTCGATCGAGCGCGCCGCCAGCTCCACGCCCTCCTTCAGGTCGCGCGCCCGGGTACCGACGACCAGCGCGGCCGCGGCGTTCATGAGCACGATCTCCCGCTTGGCGCCGAGCTCGCCCCGGAGGATCGCGCGGATGATCTCGGCGTTCTGCTCGCGGTCGCCGCCGAGCAGCTCGCGGATCGAGGCGCGCGAGAGGCCGAAATCCTCGGGCCGCACGGTGAACGTCCGCACGACCCCCTCACGGACCTCGGAGACCCGGCTGTCACCGGTGTTCGAGATCTCGTCGAGACCGTCGGCCCCGTGAACCACGAAGGCTCGATACGTGCCGAGCTCGGCGAGCACCCGGGCGAGCGGCTCCGTGAGCGCCGCGGCCGCGACGCCGATCACCTGGGCGTTCGCGCCGGCCGGGTTGGTCAGCGGGCCGAGGAGATTGAACACCGTCCGGATGCCGACCTCGCGCCGCGCCGTCATGACGTGCTTCATCGCCGTGTGCAGGAGCGGCGCGTAGAGGAAGCCGATGCCGACCTCGGCCACGCACCGGCCGACCTGCTCGGGCGACAGCTGGAGATTGACGCCGAGCGTCTCGACGACGTCGGCCGAGCCGCAGAGCGAGGCGCCGCTGAGCCCCGACATCGAGCGGTTGCCGTGCTTGGCCACTCTGAGCCCGGCGCCGGCCACCACGAACGCGGTCGCGGTCGAGACGTTGAACGTCCCGGAGGCGTCGCCGCCCGTGCCGCACGTGTCGACGAGCATCTCGCGGTCGGTGCCGGTGAGCGCGGCCGTCTCCTCGGCCCGCGTGTGAACCCTGGCGACCTTCGAGCGCATGACCTGGGCGAAGCCGATCAGCTCCTCGACGGTTTCACCCTTCATCCGGAGCGCGGTCAGGAACGCGGCGATCTGCGCGTCGGTGGCCATACCCGACATGATGGCCTCCATCGCGCCGGCGGCCTCGATGCGGGTGAGGTCGCGCCGGTCGACGAGGACTCGCGTCGCCTCGGTGATGATCGGGCTCGTCATGCCGGCCCCCTCCTTTCCCCACGTGGGGGCCCACAGAGTATCGCACCTGGCCTAGAGGCCCAGATAGGCTTGCTTCACGTGCGGGCTCGCCAGGAGGCTCGCCCGCGTGCTGTCGAGCACCAGCCGACCGTTCTCGAGCACGTAGCCCCGGTGCGAGAGCTGCAGCGCGCGCGGGACGTTCTGCTCGACGAGCAAGATCGTCGTGCCGGTCTGGTTGACGCGCTGGAGCGTCTCGAAGATGAGCTTCACCATCACCGGCGCCAGCCCGAGGCTCGGCTCGTCGAGCAGGAGCAAACTGGGCCGCGCCATGAGCCCGCGCCCGATCGCGCACATCTGCTGCTCACCGCCCGACAGCGTCCCGGCCAGCTGCCGCTCGCGCTCGCGCAGCCGCGGGAAGAGCGTGAAGACGAGCTCGAGCCCGTCGGCCCGCCGCGCGCGGTCGGCCGCGCGCGCTCCGAGCTCGAGGTTGTCCCGCACCGTCAGCGTGGGAAAGAGCTGGCGGCCCTCCGGCACGTGCGCGATGCCGCGCGCGACGATCCGCGCCGAGCCGAGACCGTCGAGCCGCGTGCCCTCGAACTCGATCCGTCCGGCCCGGAGCGGCAGGAGGCCGGTGATCGCTCGCAGGGTCGTCGTCTTGCCGGCGCCGTTTGAGCCGATCAGCGCGACGGCCTCGCCCGGCCGCACCTCGAGTGAGACGCCGGCGATCGCGGTCAGGTCGCCGTAGCCGGCCTCGACCCCGTCAAGCCGGAGCAGCGCGGACATACTCTTCGCCCAGGTAAGCTTCCACCACCTTCGGATGGTGCGCGATCTCGGCCGGGGCGCCCTCGGCGATCCGCTCCCCGAAGCTCAGCACCACGATCCGCTGGGAGAGCGCCATCACCGCCCGCATGTTGTGCTCGATCAGCAAGATCGAGACGCCCGATGCGTGGATCGCGCGGATCAGCTGGATGATCGTCTCGATCTCCGTCGGGTTCAGCCCGGCCATCACCTCGTCGAGCAGGAGCAGCGCCGGCCCGGTCGCGAGCGCCCGCGCCAGCTCGAGCCGCTTGCGATCGGCCAGGGTCAAGGCACCGGCCGCGACGCGCTCGCGGGGGCCGAGACCGACGCGTGCCACCACCTCGCGCGCGCGCGCGAGCGCCTCGGGCGCCCGCGGGCAACGCGCGAGCGCGCCGACACGGACGTTTTCCAGCACGGTCATGCGCGGGAAGGGCCGCACGATCTGGAACGTGCGCGCCAGACCGAGACGGCAGATCGCGTGCGGCGGCAGCCCGACGATCGAGTGGCCGTCGAGAACGATATCCCCGGCGTCCGGTACCAGAAATCCCGAAAGGAGATTGAAGACCGTCGTCTTGCCGGCGCCGTTGGGGCCGATGAGCCCGAGCATCTCGCCCCGGGCGATCTCCATGTCGAGCCGGGCCACGGCGTGGAGCCCCCCGAAGCGCTTGGAGAGTCCGCGCGCCACGAGCAGACTCATCGCGTCTGGCCGCTGCGCCGCGCCAGCGCGCGCCGAAGCCGGGGGTATACGCCCTCCGGCAGGAAGAGCACCACGCCGATCAGCAGCACGCCGTAGGCGATGAGGTGCGCGCCGTGCAGTCCTCCCTGCCCGAGATACAGCCGGGAGATCTCGGCGAGGGGCGTCAGGATGAACGAGCCGAGGATCGGCCCCAGGAGCGTGCCGGCGCCGCCGACGATCGGACGGATGATGATCTCGACCGACAGCGGGATGCCGAAGAGCGTGTTCGGCTGCAGCGAGAAGAGATAGAACGCGTAGAACGTCCCGCCCAGGCCCGTGAGAAACGACGACACGACCATCGCCAGCATCTTGTACTTGAACGCGTTCACGCCGAGCGCCTCGGCCGCCGCCTCGTCCTCGCGGATCGCCGCCAGGTAGATGCCGAAGCGGCGGCGCTCGATCGCCCAGGCGGTCAGGGTGGCGACCAGCATCAGCGCCAGCGCGATGTAGTAGTAGACGCGCCCGTCCTGAAACTGGAACTGGCGCGGATTGCCCGTGAACGTGATGTAGAGGCCGAGCGGCCCCCCGAGAGCGTCGATGTTCGAGACGGCGACGCGGCAGATCTCGGCGAACGCGACGGTGAGCAGCACGAAGTAGAAGCCGCGCAGCCCGAAGCGAAAGCCGAGATAGCCGATGATCGCGCCAAGGAGCGCCGCGAGCACGCCGCCGATCAGCATGCCGACCCAGGGCGTCAGCCCCAGCTCGATCGACAGCATCGTCGCCGTGTACCCACCCACCCCGACGAAGGCGGCGTGCCCCGCCGAGAGCTGGCCCGCGTAGCCCCCGACGATGTTCCAGGCCTGGCCGAGGAATCCGTAGAAGAAGATGAGGATGAACAAGGTGAGCGCGTACGAGCTCAGCACCGCCGGCAGCGCCAGCAGCGCCAGCACGCCTGCGACGAGAACCCACTTCATGCGGATCGGCGCCCGAACAGCCCGGCGGGCCTGATCAATAAGATAACGATCAGGAGCGAGAAGCTGAACAGCTCCTTGAGCGACGGCTTGAGGAACACCGCGCCGAGCGATTCGGCGAGCGACACCAGGAGCCCCCCGACGAACGCGCCGAGGAGGCTGCCCATGCCGCCGATGATCACGATGTTGAACGAGGCCACCGACAGCGAGAGGCCGGTCGGCGGCTGGAACGGAAGGATCGGCGAGACGAGCGCGCCGGCGGCGCCCACGCAGGCAGCGCCCACCCCGAAGGCCACCGCGTACACGCGCCGCACGTCGGTGCCGACGACGAGCGCCCCGTACGTGTTGTCGGCGGCCGCCCGGATCGTCCGCCCGAGGTCGGTCCGGAACAGGAAGGCCCAGAGCGCCGTCGTGAGCGCGACCGCGACCAGGAACGTGACGAGCCGGGCCACGTCCACGAACACCGGGCCGAGCCACAGGGTGGCCGACGCCAGCGGCGATCGGACGCGGGTCGGCTCGGGGCCGAACGCAACCAGGGCTACGTTCTCGAGCACCAACGCCACGCCGAGCATTAGGAGGATCTGCATCTCGTGCGGCGCGTCGACGATGCGGTCGACGAGGCCCCGCTGCACGACGAAGCCCAGCGCGAAGAGTGCAGCTGCGCAGACGAGGAAGCTCGCGTACGGATCGATGCCCGCCCGCGTCGCCAGCACGTACGCGAGGTACATCCCCCACACCATCATGTCCCCGTGGGCGAAGTTCACCACGCGCATCACCCCGAAGATGAGCGTGAGCCCCACCGCCATGAGGCTGTACACCCCGCCAAAGAGCAGCCCGCTGACCACCCCCTGCAGCACGAGGGTCAGATCCACCTAAGCCACCGACGGATGACAGAAATCGGTTTGGTGCGGTCGCGCCGGAGACGCCGGTTCCGGACGGCGGCGGGTGGGTGGGGGAGGGGTCGAGCGGACCCGTTCCCTCCAATCGCGCGGCGGACGCCGCGCGCCCAGATGGAGCCCAGCCGCCGCGGGCCAGCGCACGCGTGCCGCGTGGTCCGTCCGACCCCTCCCCCCGCCCGCCCGCCGCCGTCCGCCGCCGAGCGCTATGCGCGCGGCCGCGGGAAGACGAACTTCTGCAAAGCGGCTTCTTTGGGCCAGACCGCGACCGGCTTCTGGCTGAGGATCTGGATCATCGTCGGGATCGCGTTGGCGTTGTCGCCGAGCTCGTTGAAGGCGACGGGGCCGCCGTACTGCATCAGCCCGCTGGAGTAGTTCGTCTTCTTCATCGCGTCCACGATCGCGTCGGGATCGTCGAGCGCGGTCGCGCGCTCCAGGATGTCGGCGATGACGAACACGGCGTCGTAGGAGTAGCCCGAGTTGGTGTCGAAGGTCTTGCCGCCCGAGCGCCGGCGGAACTCCTCGGCGGCGGTCGCCGTCTTCGGGTTCTTGAAGTTCGCCCAGGGTACGCTCGTCAGCACGTACTCGAGGTCCTCCTTGAGCTGGACGATCTGGCCCGACTCGTAGATCCCAGGGCTACCCGGGCCGACGATGCCCATCATCTCGATCCGCTGCTTGCGGATCTCCGGGAACAGCAAGAGGGCGGAGGCCGGACGCGTGATCGGCGCGATGATGTCGGGCTTCGCCGCCTTCGCCTTCGAGACCTCCGTCGAGAGGTCGGTCGGCGGCTCCGGCCAGGGGATGACCTCGACGATGTCCCACGACGGGTTGGCGGTCTTGTGCGCCGCCTGGAAGCCGTGCGCCTGGTTCTGGCCGAAGAGGTCGTTGCAGTACATCAGCACCACCCGCTTCGGCGACACGTTGGCTTCCTTGAAGATCTCGATGAAGTACTGGACGGCCTTCCGGCCGAAGCTCGAGCCGGTCGGGAAATTGCGGTAGACGTACTGCACCTTCTGCTGCCCGGCCTTGACCGATTGCGCGACGTTCGCGGTGATCGGATCGGCGGCGGCGATGTCGATCAGGAACGGCACACGGCGCTGCTGGGCGACCGACACCATCGCGTTGGTGCTCCCCGAGTCGAAGGAGCCCAGCAGCATCTGGGCGCCCCGGGTCACGACGCGCTCGGCCTCGACGCGGCCGTTCTCGGGCTTGGTCTGCGTGTCGCCGAGGAGCAGCTCGAGCTTGATCCCGCCCTTCCCCTTGACGCCTCCCGCCGCATTGATCGCGTCGACGGCCATCTTCGCCCCGAGCCGGCACGCCTGGCCCGGCTCGGCGAGCGCGCCGGTCACCGGATGGATCGCGCCGATCTTGAACGTCTTCGGCTGCGCGCGGAGCGGCAGCGGGAAGCCGAGGACCGCGGCGCCGCCGGCCGTCGTCTCGAGAAAGGTGCGACGGGTCAGTCGATGCGTCATTCGAGATCTCCTGTTCATCGGCGCGCCCTCACGCGCCGAGAAGCTCCTTGGCGATGATCATCCGCTGGATCTGGTTCGTGCCCTCGTAGATCTGCATGATCTTCGCGTCGCGCATGTACCGCTCGACCGGGAACTCGCGCGTGTACCCGTAGCCCCCGAAGATCTGGACCGCATCGGTGGCCACCTTCATGGCGGCGTCTCCCGACCAGCACTTGGCCATCGACGCCTCGTACGTGTTGCCCCGGATGCCCGCGTCGACCTGGCGCGCGGCGTGGTGGACCATGAGCCGCGCCGCGTGCACCTGCATCGCCATGTCGGCCAGCATGAACTGGATGCCCTGGAACGCGGCGATCGGCTGGCCGAACTGCTGCCGCTCCTTCGCGTACGCCGTCGCGGCGTCGAGGGCCGCCTGGCCGATGCCGACGGCCATCGCGCCCGTCATCGGCCGCGTCATGTCGAGCGTGCGCATCGCGATCTTGAAGCCCTCGCCCTCCTCGCCGAGCCGCTGCTCGACCGGGACGGCGCAGTCGGTGAAGTGGAGCGCCACGGTGGGCGAGCAGCGGATGCCCATCTTCTTTTCTTTCTTGCCGACCGAGAAGCCGGGCGTGCCCTTCTCGATGAGGAACGCCGTGATGCCTCGGGCGCGCTTGCCCGGATCGACCGTCGTGAAGACGGTGATCACGTCCGCGTGGTCGCCGTGCGAGCACCACTGCTTCGATCCGTTCAGGATGTAGTGGTCGTCACGGCGCACCGCCGTGGTCCTGAGACTCGCCGCGTCGGAGCCGGATCCGGGCTCCGAGAGCGAGTAGGCCGCCATGAACTCGCCGGATGCGAGCCGCGGCAGGTACTTCTTCTTCTGCGCCTCGGTCCCCGCCAACAGGATCGGCAGCCCGCCGAGCGGATGGGCGCCGAAATTCGTCGTCGTCCCGGCGCACGCCCACCCGAGCTCCTCGGCCACCAGCGAGAGCGCGAGGCAGCCCATGTCGGTTCCGCCGTACTCCTCGGGCACCCAGATGCCGAAGAGGCCCGACTCGACGAGCGCGCGCATCGACTCGGTCGGATAGCTCTCGGACTCGTCGTATGCCGCCGCGTGCGGCGCGATCCGGTCGCGCGCGACCTTCCGCGCCAGATCGCGGATCATCCGCTGCTCTTCGGTGAGATAGAACATGTCGTGCATGGTCGCGACTCCTTCAGACGATCTGTCGCCGGCGGAGCTCGGCGAGCCGCTCGGGCGGAAGTCCGAGCGCCTCGCCGTAGATCTTCTCATTGTGCTCGCCGAGTCTGGGTGGAAAGCTCAGCGCCGGCGGCTCGCCGACCGGCGGGGCCGGCAGCGCGATCCGGAGCCCGGAGCGCGGATCCCTGATCTCCACCAACCGCTCGGCGACGAGCCGATCGGCCATCACGTCGGCCATCGTGCTCACGCGAGAGACCGGGACCCCCGCGGTCCTCAGCGCCGCGAGGGCCTCGGCACTGGTGAGGTCGGCGAAGCACGCGGCCAGCTCGCGGTCCAGCCGCTCGACGTCGCCGATGCGGCCGGCGTTGGCGGCGTACTCGGGCCGGGCGAGGCCGCGGAAGCGGTCCAGCGCCGTCAGCGCGGCCCACTGTTGGTCGTTGCCGATCGCCAGGTACACGTGGCCGTCGCGCGTTCGATGGACGGCGACTGGCGCGAAGAACTGATGGCGGTTCCCCTTGCGGGTCACGCGCTCGCCGAGGCTCGAGAGCGCGACCGGCGCGACCATCCACGACACGGCGCTTCGCAGCATCGACACGTCGATGCGCGCACCCTCGCCGGTCGTCGCCCGGCGATAGAGCGCCTTCATCACCTCGCTGTAGCCGTGCTCCGCCGCGCCCAAATCGACCATCGGCAGGCCGAAGACCAGCGGCGAGCCGTTCGTCTCGCCCGTCAGCTCCATGAAACCGCTGCGGGCCTGGAGGATGGGATCGTACGCCGCCTCGTCGTGCTCGGGCCCGAATCCGGTGATCCCGAGCCAGATCAGATCCGGCTTCACCGCCGCGAGCGGCCCCGGCTCGATCCCGAGCCGGGCGTAGCTCCGCGGGCGCTGGTTGCAGGCGAACACGTCCACGCGAAGCTTCGCGATCAGCTCACGCAGGAGCGTCTGGCCCTCGGGATGGCCGAGATTGAGCGTGATGGCCTCCTTGCCGCAGTTGTTCGGCAGGAAGTAGCTGCGCATCGCGGGCTCGGCCAGCACGCCTCGGCCGATGAATCGGTTGGGATCGGGTCGCTCGGCGTTCTCGACGCGGATGACACGGGCGCCGTCGCACGCGAGCCGGTAGGTCAGGAACGGCAGGGTCGTCGCCTGCTCGAGGCTGAGCACGGTGACGCCCGCCAGGAGCCCGCGGCTCATCGAGGCCGGCGATCGACGACGCGCACCGCCTTGCCCGGCGGCCGCTCGATCGCGCCGTGGGCGCAGAGCCGCACCTCCGGGCTCAGCGCGAGCGAATCGTGAAGCTCGCGCCGGATCCGCGCGGCGACCGTCGGATCGCATCCCGGCTCGGTCTCGACGTGGATCGTCATGCGCTCGCCGCCGCCGTCCGACTCGAGCACGACCTGGTACTCGTGGCTCACGCCGGCGTGCTTCAGCAAGGTCGTCTCGATCTGGCGCGGATAGAAATTGATGCCCTTGTAGATCACCATGTCGTCGGCGCGGCCGCGAAGCCGATCGAGCCTCAGCGACGTCCGCCCGCAGTCGCAGCGCGCGCGCGACACGACGCGCGTGAGGTCGTGCGTCCGGTAGCGGATCAGCGGCAGCCCCTCGCGGGTCAAGGTCGAGACGACCAGCTCGCCCTCGGCGCCGTCCGGCACGACCCGGCCCGTCGCCGGGTCGACCACCTCCGCGTGATAGTGATCCTCCCAGACGTGGATGCCGCGGCGGGCCGCGCAGTCGATGCCGAGCCCCGGGCCGCCGGTCTCGGTCATGCCGATGATGTCGAAGGTACGGATGGAGAGCTCCCGCTCGATCCGCGCCCGCAGCTCGTCCGACCACATCTCCGAGCCGAGGATGCCGACCCGGAGCGAGAGCGACGCGAGGTCGAATCCCTCCTCGCGCGCCGCCTCGATCAAGCGCAACGGATAGGTCGCGATCGCGGTGACGACCGTCGCGTTGAGATCGCGCATGAGACGCAGCTGCAGCGCCGTGCGCCCGGCGCCGGTCGGGATCACCATCGCGCCGATCCGCTCGGCGCCGTAGTGGAAGCCGAAGCCGCCCGTGAACAGGCCGAACGACGGCGTGATCTGGATGACGTCGTCGCGGCCGACACCCGCCGCGACGTAGCAACGGGCCATCACCTCGCCCCACTGCGCCACGTCGCCCGCGGTATACGGGTTCAGGATCGGATTCCCCGTGGTCCCGCTCGACATCTGGACGCGCCGGTAGCCGGCCGCGCGCGCGCACGCCAGGCCGTAGGGGTACGCATCGCGGAGCTCGTCCTTGGTCAGGAACGGCAGTGCGCGCCAGTCCTCGAGGCGGCCGACGTCCTGGGGCCGGACGCCGCCGAGGCGGCGCGCCCACGCCGGCTCGGCCAGGACGCGGGCGAGCGTCGCGCGCATCCGCTCGACGACGAGCCGCTCGAGCGGCTCGCGGTCGAGCGATTCGAGCTCCGGCTGCCACATGACGCTCGCGCCCACGGTCATCGAGTCTAGCGCCTGTCAGCCGGCGACGTCGCTGCGGCGCGGTCGAGCCCGAGGTAGGCGCTGCGGACCCGCGGGTCCGCCGACAGCGCCGCGCTCGTCCCCGAGGTGACCAGCCTCCCGGTCTCGAGCACGTAGCCGCGCGACGCGATCGCGAGCGCGCGCCGCGCGTTCTGCTCGACCAGCAGCACGGCTACCCCGTCGTCGTTGATCCGGCGGATCACCCGGAAGATCTCGCGGGCGAGGATGGGGGCCAGGCCGAGCGAGGGCTCGTCGAGCAGCAGGAGCCGGGGGCGAGTCATCAGGGCACGGCCGATGGCGAGCATCTGCTGCTCGCCGCCCGAGAGCGTGCCAGCTGTCTGCGCCTGCCGATCGCGGAGCACGGGGAAGAGCCGCAGCACCGACTCCAGGCGCTCGCCGATCTTCGACCGCTCGACGGTGTGGCCCCCGACCAGCAGGTTCTCGCGCACCGTGAACTCCGGGAAGATCTCGCGGCCCTCGGGGACGTGGCTCACGCCGCCGGCGACGATGGCGTCGGCGGGGACGCGGCTGATGTCGCGCCCCTCGAAGCGGATCCGGCCGCGCGCGGGTCGCACGAGCCCGGACACGGCGCGCAGGGTCGTCGACTTCCCGGCGCCGTTCGCGCCGAGCAAGGTGACGATCTCGCCCGGCGCCACGCTCAAGGTCAGGCCGTCGAGCGCGCGCCGCTTGCCGTAGGACACGGCGACGTCCTCGAGCTCGAGCACGGCGCTCAAGCGTCGTCCTCGCTGCCCAGATAGGCCTCGACGGCGGCGGCGTCGGTCGCGATCTCGCCGGGCCGGCCCTCGGCGATCTTGCGCCCGTGATCGAGCACGGCGACGCGGTCCGAGATGCCCATGACGAGCTCCATGTCGTGCTCGACCACGACGATCGTCAGCCCGCTCTCGTCCCGTAGCCGTCGGATCACTGCCATCAAGGTCTGCGTCTCGGTAGGATTGAGCCCGCCCGCCGGCTCGTCGAGCAGGAGCAGCCGCGGCTCGGAGGCGAGCGCCCGCGCGATCTCGAGCCGCTTCTGGGCGCCGAGGGGAAGGCCGCCGGCCTCGACGCCGGCGACGTCCTCGAGCCCGAGCCGCGCCAGCAGCGCGTGCGCCGACTCGCGGGCCCGCGCCTCCTCGCGCCCCACGCCGGGCAGCCACAGGGCGGAGCGAATCACGCCCGCGCGCAGGTGGGTGTGGCGGCCGATCAGGACGTTGTCGAGGGCGGTGAGGTGACGGAACACCTCGGTGTTCTGGAACGTGCGCGCGACGCCGCGCCGGGCGATCTGGTGGGGCGCCAGCGCGAGCAGATCGCCGCCCTCGAGGGTGACCCGCCCGCGCGAGGGACGGTAGAGACCCGTGATCACGTTGAACACGGTCGACTTGCCCGCCCCGTTGGGGCCGATCAGCGCGAAGATCTCGCGATCCCGCACCTCGAAGCCGAGCCCGCTCAGCGCGGCGAGGCCGCCGAAGCTGATCGAGAGATCCTCGACGCCGAGCACCGTCCTACTCGGACTTGAGCCAGTCCGTCATCGGCTTGAAGCGGCCCTTCTCGACGCGCACCCAGAACCCCTGCTTCTGGGTCTCGTGGTCGGGCCCAATCGTGATCGGGGGCAGGATGCCGCTCTCGTAGCCCTTCATCGATTCGAGCGCCGCCATCAGCGACTCGCGCGTGAGGTTCCGTCCGGCGCGCTTGGCGCCTTCCGTGAAGAGCATGGCCGCGAAGTAGCCGGCGAGCGAATAGCGATTCATCTCGTTGTTCGGGTGGTAGCGCTGCATGTGCTCGCGATAGCGCTTGACGCCGGGCAGATCCGAGGTGACGGGGTCGGGCCAGAGCGACAGCCCCTCGACGCCTTCGGCCGCGTCACCGGCGAGGCTCAGGTAGCGCTCGTCGGTCAGCGGGCCGGTCGAGACCATGATGGTGTCGGTCCAGCCGATCTTCTGGCGCTCCTTCAGGGCCTGCGCGCCCGGGCCCGGCACCAGCACGAGAAAGGTCACCTCGGGCTTCGCCGCCTGGAGCTTCGCGACCTGCGCGCTCACGTCGGTGACGCCACGCTTGACCGATTCGGCCGCGACCAGCTTGAGGCCGTATCGCGCCAGATCCTTCTCGAAGGCGGTGAGGAACGACTTGCCGTACTCGTCGTCCTGATAGAGCGCGGCGAACTTCTTGACCTTCCGCTGCCCAGCCAGGTAGTCGATCATCATCTTCGACGACCGATCGCTCAGGGTCATCCCCTGCATCACGTAGCGCTTTTCGCGGGTCTCCGGCGAGCTCTGATACGGAAAGAGCAGCGGAACCTTGTTCTCCTCGAGGTAGGCGAGCGTCGCGCGGACCGTCGGCGAGCCCTGCGGGATGATGATCGCGAACACACGATCCTGCTCGACGAGCTTCTTGGTGTTCGCGACGGCGTCCTGGGGACGGTAGCCGTCGTCGTAGTAGACGGTCCGGACCTTGCGCCCGTGGATCCCGCCGGCGTCGTTGACCACCTTGAAATAGAGATCCACGCCGAACTTCGTGATCTGCTCTCCGGTGAAGGCGAGCGGCCCCGAGAACGAGTTCGAGCCGCCGATCACGATCTCGGTGTCGGTGAGGCCCTGCTCCGCGACGGCCGGCACCGCGCTCAGCGTGAGGGCCAGGACCAGCAGAAGGCTTGCACGGCTGATCATCGATCGTCTCCTTGTCGAGAAAATCTTGCGCAAAGCGCTGGCAATGCCGCCGGGCATGAACAACATCGACGTTATCAGGATCGCGCCGAAGATGAGCGGTCGATAGTTCTGAAAGCCGGCGAGCGTGTCGTTGAGGGTCGTGATGACCGCTGCCCCCACCACGGAGCCGAGGATCGACCCGAGCCCGCCGACGATGATCATCGCGACGAAGTCCACCGACAGGAAGACGTCGAAGGAATCGGGCGAGAGGAAGCCGATCACCAGCGCGAAGAGCCCGCCGGCCACGCCGGTGTAGAAGGCCGAGACGACGAAGGCGAGCGTCTTGTAGGCGGCCAGATGGATCCCGCTCGCCTGCGCCGCGATCTCGCTCTCGCGGACGGCCAGGAGTGCCCGTCCCGTCCGCGTCCGGCTGATGTTGGCGGCGGCGACGATCAGGAGCGCGGCCACCGCGACGACCAGGTAGTAGCGCGCGGTATCCGTCGCCAGGGCCCAGGGGCCGAGGCGGGCGGCCGGCACGCGGAGCCCGTCGTTGCCGCGCGTGAGCCAGTCGAGGTTCAGGATCGCCTCGACGACCACGAAGCCGAACGCGAGGGTCGCCATCGCCAGGTAGAGCCCCTCCAGTCGCAGGCACGGCACGCCAAGGGCGAGGCCCACCGCGGCGGTGACGAGCCCCGCAATCAGGAGCGTCACGGCCACCGGCAGCGCGGGAGCGTGGATCGTCAGGATCGCCGCCGCGTACGCGCCGATCGCCAGGAAGCCCGCGTGCCCGAACGAGAGCTGGTTCGTGTAGCCCGAGAGGAGGTTGAGCCCGATCGCGACGATCGCGTTGATGGCGATCAGGCTCGCCAGGAAGACGAAGTAGCGCGGCGCGGCCCACGGCCAGCCGATGACGAGCGCGGCGCCGGTCGCGAGGGCGGCGTGTCGCATCAGACCTTCCGTCGCGCGACCCGCCCGAGCACGCCGCCCGGACGCACGATCAGGATCGTGATCATGATCAGGAAAGGCACGGAGTGCTTGATCGACGCGGGCAGGTAGAGGGGCGCCAGGTTCTCGAGCACGCCCAGCAGCATGCCGCCGACGACCGCCCCCGGCATCGAGCCGAAGCCGCCGAGGACGGCGGCGGTGAATCCGTTGATGGCGACCAGCCCCATCTTCGACGAGAGGAAGATGACCGGCGCGATCAGGACACCCGCGACCGCGCCGACGACCGAGGCGATGACCCACGACGAGGAGTAGACGCGCTCGACGCTGATGCCCATGAGGCGCGCCGCCCGCTGGTTCTGCGCAACCGCGCGCATCGCCCGGCCCAGGCGCGTCCAGCGAAACAGCGCGCCGAGCGCCAGCATGAGGGCGAGCGAGGCGCCGATGATACCGAGCGACACCGGCGCCACGCGGACCGGGCCCACCACGAGCGGCCGGTTCCCGAAGAACGAGGGGAACGGGAACTCGTCGTGGGTCCAGGCGACGCCGGCGGCGGAGCGCAGCATCAGCGACAGGCCGAGCGTGATGATCAGCACGTCGAAGTGGGTCGCCGAGATCGCGTGGCGGATGACCAGCCGCTCGAGGAGGAAGCCGAGCAGTGCAGCGGCGACGACGGCGACGAGCAGCGCGACGACCAGGGGCGCCCGGAGCACCTGCAGCGCGGTCCAGCCCACGAACGTCGAGACCATCAGCATCTCGCCCTGCGCGAAGTTGAGCGTGCGCGTAGCGTTGTAGACGATCACGAGGCTCAGCGCCATCAGCGCGTAGATCGACCCGGTGGCGAGGCCGCTGATGACGACGTGGACGAGGGCGGCCCCGCTCATGAAGCCACGAAGCGACAGGCGGGAGCCCCCATCGCGAGGCACGCGGTCTCGACGACGATCGACGGCCGGCCGAAGACCGCCGCGGCGAGCGATTCGAGAACGCCGCGGATCAGGTGACAAACGGGGGCTGTCGACGGCCCGTATGCCTCGGCCACGGCCGAGCGGCGGACGCGGACCGCCAGCTCGGTCGCGGTCAGACGCTCGAGCGCGAACTCGCCCCAGCCGATCTCGCCGCCGATCCGGAGCAGCCGGCCGACGCGCTCTTCCGCCGTGCCGTCGAGCGACGCCGTCGCCTTCGCGCCGCCGGCGCGGCCCCCGGCCGCGATGCACGCCGCCGCGCGCTCGCCGAGCGCTGCCTCGACCGCCTTCTGGAGCCCGATCAGGGTCTCGGGCCGGATCAAGAGATAGCGCGCGCCGCCGAGCGTGAGGCCGCCTCGCCCGTCGGCATCGAGCGCGGGCGGCGCGCTCAACGGATCACCTTCGCCCAGATCGGCGACTCCCAGCCTTGATCGAAGAATCCGCGGATCTCGCGCCGGCTGAAGTCGCCGAGCCCGAGGTGCTCGAGTGCCCGCCCCCGTCCGGACAGCTCGCGGCCGAGGAGCGATTGAAACGTGAGCAGAAGTCCGGACACGCCCGGCGTGTCGACGCCGGCCGCGCGGCCGGCCGACTCGAAGAGCGCCAGGCCGAACTCGACGTCTTCGGTGACGTAGCGATGCTCCAGGGTCAGGATCTCGCTCCACAGACTGCTCGCGACGAGCTTGGCTTTCGCTCCGGCGCCGTAGAGGCCCTCGGTGGCGCGCGTCTCGTCGTAATACGTCGACAGCTCGTAGTGCGGCGCCGGATATCCCCACCCCCGGCGCGTCGCGACGCGCTCGGCGTCGACCACGTCGATCAAACGCCTGACGCTCGGTGTCGTGCCCGCGGCGTGGACGTCGAAGCGGCCGCCGTCGACCGCGCCCGCGTTCAGGAGCACGAGCGGCGGATGGATCACCGGCCCCGCGTTCGTCAGCGCCGCGTCGAGCGCGTCGACGCACGGCCGGACGGCCGGAAAGAGGTCGGCCAGCCGCGCGACGGTCTGCTTGGTGCGCGACGCCGGAAAGACGCCGAGCGGAATGTTCGCCGCGCGCACGGGCGCCGACACCGCCGCCGGACCCGTCTTCCGCGCCAGGTACGGCAAGGTGCCGGTCTCGGCGAGCGCATACGGAAGCCGCGCGCCGGCGCGGGCGAGCGCGCGCGCGATGGCATAGCTGCCGAGCGTCCCGGGTGTGAGGAGGATAGTCTGGCGATCGTTCACGTGCGGCGCCAGGCTCTTGGCGAGCTCGTCGTGGCCGGTCGCGGGGATCGGCGCGATCACGATCTCGGCGCCCGCGAGGGCCTCACCGAGATCGGTCGTCGCCCGCGCCAGCCGCGCCGCCCCTGCCCGCCCCTCGGCCGTGAGGGCGATCGTGGGGTCGCGCGTCAGCGGCCCGAGCGCCGGCGCGGACCGGCCCCACAGGCGGACCGAGTGGCCGGCGAGTGCCAGGTCGGCCGCCGTCGCGAAGCCTCCATGGCCCGCGCCGAGGACCGCAACGTTCACGCGATGGCCCCGGTCGCGTGGAGCTCGGCGATCTTCACGTTGGAGTACTTGAGCACGCGGGCCAGGATCTCGTTGGTGTGCTCGCCCAGCCGCGGCGGCGGCGTCACGTCCAGGCCCATCGCGCCGTCGATCTTGATCGGAGTGCCGAGGGTTTGCGTCTTGCCGTGGCGCGGGTGGTTCATCTCCACGACCATCGCGCGCTGGAGCACTTGAGGGTCGGACAGCACACGGTCCACGGTGTGGATCGGGGTTGCCGGCACGTTGGCGCCCTGCAGTCGGTCGAGCCATTCACGAGTCGTCCGGGTACGAAACGCGGCTTCGACGAGCGGCATCAGGATGTCGCGATGGACGACCCGGTCGCGATTGGTCGCGAATCGCAGATCGCGCTCCCACTCCGGGTGATCGACCGCGCGACAGAAGAGCGGCCAGAATTTCTCGGCGAAGATCGCGACGATCAGGTGGCCGTCACGCGTCTGGAGGGCCGAGTAGGGCACGACCGAGGCGTGGCCGGAGCCGAGCGGTGTCGGCACGCGTCCGTTCGTCCAGAAGTACTGCGCGATGTACGTGAGGAGCGAGACCTGACAGTCGAGCAGCGAGAGGTCGATGTGGGCGCCCTCGCCCGTCCGTTCCCGTCGGAACAGGGCGCCGGAGATGGAGAACGCGCCGAAGAGCGCGCCCGCGAGATCGGCCATCGGCAGACCCATTCGGGCGGGCCGGCCGCCGGGCTCGCCGGTGACGGACATCGCGCCGCCCATCGCTTGGAGCGCCAGGTCGAAGGCCGGCCAGTCGCGGTACGGTCCGTCCTGGCCATAGGCCGAGACGGAGCAGACGATGATCCGCTGGTTGAGCGACCAGAGCTTCGAGTACGCCAGCCCGAGCCGCTCCATGATGGCCGGCCGGAAGTTCTCCCAGACGACGTCCGATTGCCGGACGAGGTCGTAGAAGACCTCGCGCCCCCGGTCGCGCGCCAGGTCGAGCGCCAGCGACTTCTTGTTGCGGTTGATCGCGAGGAAGTACGCCGACTCGCCGTCGGGCAGAAACGGCGGCCCCATCATCCGCATCGGATCGCCGCCGTCCGGATCCTCGACCTTGATCACCTCGGCGCCCATGTCGGCGAGCAGCATCGAGCCGTACGGCCCGGCCAGCATCCGTGAGAGGTCCAGCACGCGAACGCCTTCGAAGAGCTTCATATCGACTCCTGCTGCGGATGGCGTGTGGCCGCCCGCTGAATGGACACGAGCACGCGCTCAGGGGTGATCGGCAGCTCGGCGAACCCCGCCCCGATCGCGTCCTTGATCGCGTTGCGGACGGCAGCGGCGACGGGAATCACGCCGGACTCGCCCAGGCCCTTGGCCCCGAAAGGCCCCTCGGCGTCGACGGACTCGATCAGCCGCACGACGATCTCCGGCATGTCGTCGGCCTTCAGCACCGCATAGTCCATAAACGTCTGGCTCAGCACCTGCCCCTGCTCGACCACGAGCTTCTCGGAGAGCGCGTAGCCGAGCCCCATGTGGATGCCGCCGTGCACCTGGCCCTCGGCGGCGGCCGGATTGATCGCCCGCCCGACGTCGTGCGCCGACACGATTTTCCGCACGGCCACCTTGCCGGTGTCGGGATCGACGTCGACCAGCGCCGCCTGAAACGCCGAGGTGTAGGCAGCCGACACGTTACCCTGGAAGTTGCGGTCGAGCATCGTGGTCGGCGGATCATAGAACGCTTCGGCCACCAGCACGCGCCCGCCGCCCCGGAAGTGCCCGGCCCGCGCGACGGCCTCGTACTGCAGGCGCCGCGACGGATCCCGCGTGACGAACACCCATCCGCCCTTCACGCCGAGTGCCCCGGCCGGCTCGCCGAACTGCGCGGCGGCCATCTCGCAGAGCTGCGTCTTCACCTTCTCGGCCGCCAGGCGCGCGGCGTTGCCGGCCACGAATGTCGTCCGGCTCGCGTGGGTCCCGACGTCCCAGGGTCTGACGCTCGTGTCCGAGTTGACGACGTCGACCCGCTCCAGCGGCACGCCGAGGGTCTCGGCGACGATCATGGCCAGCACTGTCTCCGAGCCCTGGCCGATCTCGCTCGCGCCGGTGATGAGCGTGACCTTGCCGAAGTCGTCGAGCTTCACGATCGCGCCGCAGCCGTCCGAGCGGTAGATGCGCGCGCCGCCGCCGACGTGGAACATGCCGGCGTAGCCGACGCCGCGCTTGCAGCCGGGCACCGGCGGCGGCGGGTCCTTCGCGATCTCCTCCGCCGCGGCGTCGAGGCACTCGCGCATGGCGAACGACGTGAGCACGAACCCCTGCGGGCTGACGTCGCCGGGCTTCGACGCGTTCAGCCGTCTGAGCTCGAGCCGGTCGATGCCGAGCCGGTCGGCCAGATCGTCCATCTGCGCCTCGACCGCGAACGTGGACTCGGGGTTGCCGTAGCCGCGCATCGAGCCCGAGTAGGGGTTGTTCGTGTAGACGATGGTCGTGTCGAACCGGACGTTGGGCACCCGGTAGAGCCCGGCGACCGTCGAGAGCATCACGTAGGGCGTCGTCGAGCCCCAGGAGGTATAGGCGCCGCTGTCGATCGTCACGTGCGCGTCGCGCGCCAGGAGCCGTCCGTCCCGGTCGGCCGCCGTACGCAGGCGGATCGCGCACGGCTCGCGGGTGGGGCACGCGACGAACTCCTCGAGGCGGTCGAACGCGATCTTCACCGGGCGCCGCGCCGCGCGGGCGAGCATCGCGGCGATCACGTCGATCGGGTAGAGGTCGAGGCCGCGGCCGAAATTGCCCCCGACCGGGGGCTGCAGCACGCGCACGCGCTCACCGCCGATTCCGAGCGCCTCGCCGAGATCGCGCTGGTAGAGGAACGGCACCTGGGTCGTCGACCACATCGTGAGAGTGCCCGCCAGCTCCCAGTCGGCGATCGCGACCATCGTGCCGAGACAGGCCGGCGTGACGAAGCTCAGCCGGTAGGTGTCCTCGACCGCCGCCGCCGCGGCGTCGAACGCCCGGTCGACGTCGCCGTGGGCGAACCGGAATCGGAGCTGATGCGCGTTCGTCGTCAGGTCCTCGTGCACGAGCGGCGCGCCCGGCTCGAGCGCCGCCAGCGGATCGAAGACCGCCGGCAGCGGGGCGTAGTCGACGTCGATGAGCTCGAGCGCCGCCTCGGCGATCTCGGCCGTCTCGGCCGCCACCGCCGCGACCTCGTCCCGGATGCAGCGCACCTTGCCGCGCTTGAGCGCGACCTGGTCCTTGGCGAAGCCGAACGGTCGCTGCTCGACGTCCTCGCCGGTCAGCACCGCAACCACGCCCGGCAGCGCGCGAGCCCGGCTCGTATCGATGCGGACGATTCGTGCGTGCGGCAGCCGCGTTCGCAGGATCTTGCCGTGCAGGAGCCGCGGCAGCTCCAGGTCGTGGAGGTAGCGCGTGCGGCCCGTGACCTTGTCCGGGCCGTCCCGCTTCGGGGTCGACTTGCCGACGACGTCGAACGGCTCGGCCATCGTCAGAACTTCACGGCTTCCTTGTGCTCGCCGAAGACGTCGCGCATCGCCTGGGCGATCTCGCCGAGCGTCGCGTACGCCTTCACCGCTTCCATGATCGGGTACATGAGATTCTCTCGCCCGCGGGCCGCCTCGGCCACCCGGCGCAGCGCCGCCCGGGCTGCGCCGTCGTCGCGCTGGGCGCGCGTGCGCTCGAGCTTAGCCAGCTGGGCCGCGTGCGCGCTGGGATCGAACGCGTAGAGCTCCACGTCGCGATCGGCCTCGGCGGGGACGTCGCCGACGTGACAGTTGACCGCGACCCGCGGGATCTCGCCCGAGACGATCTTCTGCTCGTAGAGGTACGCCTGGCGGGCCACCTCGGCCTGGATCGCGCCGCTGCGAACGGCCTCGACGATGCCGCCCATGCGCTCGACGCTCGCCAGCTCCTCCTGGATACGCTGCTCCATCGCGCCGGTGAGCGCCTCGACGTAGTACGAGCCGGCGAGCGGATCGACCGTGTCGGCGGCGCCCGACTCCTCGGCGCAGATCTGCATGGTCCTGAGCGCGATCAGCTGCGCCTTGGGCGACGGGATCGTGTACGCCTCGTCGTAGGTCGGCAGGGCCATGGTCTGGGCGCCCGCGAGCGATGCCGCGAGCGCGATGTACGCGCCGCGCACGATGTTGTTCTCGGGCTCCTGCACCGCGAACGCCGAGCCCCCACCCCCGATCAGGGTGCGGAACATCCACGATTTCGGGTTCGTCGCGCCGAAGCGCTCGCGGAGCATCCGCGCGTAGAGGCGCCGGCCGGCGCGGAACTTCGCGACCTCCTCGAAGATCTTGCCCCATGCGGTGAAGTTGAAGGAGATCCGCGGCGCGAACTCGTCCACCGCCATGCCGCGGGCGAGCATCAGCTCGACGTACGCCGCGGCGATCGCCAGGCCGTACGCCATCTCCTGCGCCGTCGTGCACCCGGCCTCGCGGATGTGGTAGCCGCACACCGACACGGGATTCGAGCGCGGGTAGTGGCGAGCCGAGAACTCGATGAGGTCCGCGACGAGCCGGAGCGACGGGTCGACCGGATAGATCCACGTGCCCCGCGCGATGAATTCCTTCAGGATGTCGTTCTGCGGCGTGGTGACCACGCGCGCGGCCGCCGCCCCCTGCTTCTCGGCGACGGCGTAGTACATCGCGGTGATCGGCGCGGCCATGCCGTTGATCGTGAGCGAAACGCTCACGCGATCGAGCGGGATGCCGGCGAACGCCTCTTCCATGTCGGCGAGCGTGTCGACGGCCATGCCGACCCGGCCCACCTCGCCCTCGGCCTTGGGATCGTCGGAGTCGAGCCCGAGCTGCGTCGGCAGGTCGAAGGCGACATTGAGAGCGTCCTGGCCGTGGGTCATCAGGTACTTGAAGCGCGCGTTCGTCTCCGCCGGCGTCCCGAAGCCCACGTACTGGCGCATCGTCCAGAGCCGCTCGCGGTACATGTGCGGGTGGATGCCGCGCGTGTACGGGTACTCGCCCGGCCGTCCGATGTCGCGCTCGAAGTCGACACGAGCGACGTCCTCGGGCCCGTAAACCGGCGCGATCGGGAAGCCGGCGTGCGCCTTGATCTCTTTCATCGTGTCCTCCTGCGGCTTACCGCTCGAGAAAGCGAGTGAGGAACGGCAGGCTCTCGGGCGCCCGTTCCTCGGGCGGCGCGTGGCCGCAGTCGGCGAGCTGGACGACCTCGGCCTGCTCGAAGACCTGGCGCCAGCGGGGCAGGTAGCGCGCGAACGCCGGGTCCTTCATCCCCCAGATCAGGATCGCCGGGATCCGGGCGATCCGCTCGCGCCGCGCCCAGAGGCCGTCGAACCAGGCGCTCGAGCCTCTGAGCTCCCGCGCGGAGATCCAGGTGGCGTGGCCGTCGAGCGCCTGCAGATAGTGACGCTCGACCTCACGCGTGTAGCGCCGGCGATCGGCGACTGCGTGACGCAGCATCACGCGCACCGAGAATCCACGGCGCTCGTAGAGGTAGCGACCGAGCCGCCCGTCGAGGAGACGGACGAACCATTCGACGTGCCGGTCGCCGGCGAACGACCACATCCACGTGTTGAAGAGCACCAGGCCGCGCACATTCTCCGGGTGGTCGAGCGCGTAAGCCAGGCCGATCGGTCCGCCGTAGTCGTGGACGGCGAGCGTGATGGCCCTGAGATTGAGCGCCTCGATGAAATGCGCGAGATTGCGCGCCTGGTCCTCGGGCCGGTACGACCAGTCCGCAGGACGGTCGCTCAATCCGGAGCCGAGGTGGTCCGGCGCGACGCACCGGTAGCGCGGGCTCAGCGCGCGGATCAGGTGACGATACAGGAACGACCAGGTGGGGGTGCCGTGCACCATGACAATTGGCGCGCCCCCGCCCTCGTCGACGTAGCTCAGACGACCACCCTCGACGTCGAGCCGGTGCGGCTCGAACGGATACTCTCGGCGGTCGACCCAGGGCGGAATCAACGCAGCGGCTCCTTCTTGAGCGCCTTCACGATCTCGGGGAGCGGCGTCCCCATCGGGAACACGTGACGGACACCCAGCTGCTTCAGCGCCTCGACGTCACGCGGAGGAATGATACCGCCGACGACCACCGCGATGTCGGCCGCGTCCTGGGCTCGCAGCGCCTCGACCACGCGGCGCGCCAGGAGCATGTGGGCGCCCGAGAGCACCGAGAGGCCCACGACGTCGACGTCCTCCTGGATCGCCTCGCGCACGATCTCGTCAGGCGTGCGCTTGAGCCCGGAGTAGACCACCTCGAACCCGGCGTCGCGCAGCGCGTGCGCCACCACCTTGGCGCCGCGGTCGTGGCCGTCGAGCCCCGGCTTCGCGATCAGGACCTTCATGCCGGACGGAACGCCGGCAGCCACCGCGCGTTCCCGCTGGGATCGTCGGCGACCCTGAGAGGCGACAGCCGCACGGCCTGGCCGATCGCCACCTTGGCCGGCTCGGCGTCGACCAGGATCGAGAACACACGCAGGCCGTCGATCTTCACGATCGCGAAGACGCGCGGCCCGGCGAAGCCGCTGGGCAGCCCGACCTCCTGAATCGTGAACGCGTGGATCGTCCCCTCGCCCGACAGGTCGACCCAGTCGAAGCGGTCCGACGCGCACTCGCCGCAGAAGGCGCGCGGCGGCCACGCGAGCCGCTTGCAGGCCGCGCAGCGCGTCGTCGCCAGCCGGCCGGCAGCGAGCCGCGCGTAGAACTCGTGGAGCTTCGTGTGCTCCGCCGACTCCAGCGGAAACGGGTCGGTCGCCCTGAAGTAGCTCACGCCGACTCCCGCTGGCGCCGGAGCTGCCGGAGCAGGGCGCGCACCTTGGCCGTCTCGAACGCCTCGCGGCGCTCGCCGGCGTAATCGAAGAAGCCGCGCCCGGTCTTGGCGCCGAGCTCGTTACGCGCGATCTTCTCCTCGACCAGCCGGGCCGGACGGAAGCGCTCGTCGCCGAGCGCCCTGGCCAGAAACCCGCTCGCGCGGTGCAGGATGTCGACGCCGCCCCAGTCGATGAACTCGAAGATGCCCACGGTCGCGTAACGGAATCCCATACCGGCCTTGAAGGCCCGATCGACGTCTTCCGGCGTCGCCACGCCTTCCTCGACCAGACGCACGGCCTCGTTCATCAACAGGGCCTGCATCCGCGGGCCGATGAACCCGGGCGAGTCGGCGCACCGCACCGGCACCTTGCCGAGCTTCTCGAGGAAGGCGATGGTCCGCTCGACGATCGCGCTTGCGGTCGTCCGTCCAGGCACGACCTCGACGAGCGGGATGATGTGGGCCGGGTTGAGCCAGTGGACGACCAGGAAGCGCTCGTCGCCGCGGACCGCGTCCGCCAGGTGCTTGGGCGAGATCGTCGAGCTGGTCGACGCGATGATCGCCTCCGGCGAGACGCCGGTGGACACGCGGTGGAGGATCTCGCGCTTGAGCTCGAGGAGCTCCGGCAGCGCCTCCTGCACGTAGCCGCACTCGCCGAACCCGCCGAGCCCGATCCGGTCCTCGATCCGATCGAGCGCCGGCGCGATCTCGCCGGGCTGGATCACGCCCTCCTCGGCCATCAACGCGAGGTCCCGTCGAATTTCGCGCCGCGCGTCGGCGAGCACCGCCGCGGCGCCGCCTGCCGGACGCTCCTTCACGTCGACCAGCGACACGCGACTGCCGCCCAGGGCGAAGGCGAGCGCGATCTGGCGCCCGATCCGTCCGGCTCCCAGGACGGCGGCGTGCTTCATCGACTCTCGCGGCCGTAGATCATGACCACGTGCTCGCCCATCCCGCTGTTGTTGTGCGTGAGACCGATGGCGGCATCGTCCACCTGGCGCGCGCCGGCCTCGCCGCGGAGCTGGGCGAACACCTCGGCGGCCTGCGCGACCCCCGTCGCACCGAGCGGATGCCCGCACCCCATCAGGCCGCCGCGCGAATTCACGACGACGTCGCCGCCGTAGTCGCTTCGCCCCGCGGCGACGAAGGCGCCCGCCTCGCCCTTCTCGCAGAAGCCGAGCTCCTCGTATGCGATCAGCTCTGCGATGGCGAAGCAGTCGTGGACCTCGGCGACGTCCACGTCCTGCGGCCGCACCCCGGCCATGCCGTAGGCGGCCTGCGCCGCCCGCGAGAGCGCCGGCCAGTGCGCGTAGTTCTCGTGGAGCGACGTCAGCTGGAAGCCGTCGAGAGCCTGGCCGGTGCCGCGGATCCAGACCGGCGTGTCGGTGAGGGCCCGCGCCCGCTCCTCCGACGCGACGAGCACCGCCGCGGCGCCGTCGGTGATCGGCGAGCACATGAAGAGCCGGAGCGGCGACGAGATCATGCGCGAGCCGAGGACCTGCTCGAGCGTTGCGCCGCGCTGGAAGTGGGCGTTGGGGTTCTTCGAGGCGTGCGTGTGGTTCTTCACGCCGACCATCGCCAGCTGCTCCTCGGTGGTTCCGTACTCCGCGATGTGGCGCTGCGCGGCCAGCGCGAAGCACGGCGGCGCCGTCAGCCCGAACGAGGCTTCCCACTCGCGATCGACGCCGGTCCCCATGTTGAGGATCGCCTCGTCGCCGCTCGGCTGGTTGAGCTTCTCGACGCCGAGCACCATGACGAGATCGGCGAGCCCGGCGGCGATGAACGCGTAGGCGTAGCGGATCCCGACCGTGCCCGACGCGCACATGTGCTCGGTGCGGGCGCTCAAGGCACTGGGCCTGATCCCGAGCGCTTCGGCCGCCATCGACGAGATGTGCGACTGGAACGCCGTCCGCTCCGGCATCACCGAGCCGACCACGAGGCCCTCGACGTCTTTGGGCTTCACCGCCGGGACCGCGTCGAAACACGCCTTGCCGGCCTCCCAGATCAGATCGCGATAGCTCGCCTTGCGCACGCCGAACTTCGAGACCCCGGCCCCGACCAGCGCAACCTTTCTCATGACCCGCGCCGCCGCATCATCACGTTCTCCTCGTAGGTGCAGACCACCTCGTCGCGCTGGTTCTTGACCACCACGTCGAAGGTCACCACGCCGCGATCGGCCTTGGACGACTCGCGCGCCTGCTTCACGGTCATCTCGGTGTGAATCGTGTCGCCGAACTTGACCGGCAAGGTGAACCGGAGCCGGTCGAGCCCGAGCAGCGCCAGCGCCGTGCCCTCGAACCAGCCCGAGAGGTTCTGCTGGCCGTTCGACACCGCAAGAGTCAGGATACCGTGGGCCACGCGGGCGCCGAACGGAGTCTGCTCGGCGAACACGGCGTCGGTGTGGAGCGGGTTGAAGTCGCCGGTGAGCCCGGCGAAGCGCGAGACGTCGCCGCCCTCCACCGTCCGGCGGCCCGTCACGAGCACCTCGCCCACCTTGAAATCCTCGAAATAGCGTCCGCGTGATTGCATCGCTCCTCCCGATTCATAAGCGCGCCTCGGCGGGCGGGGCCCCAGTCTGCGGCGCGCACTTCAGGCGAAAGCCGGGCCCCGGTCCCAGTCGAGATCGCGGCCGATGATCACGCGCAAGATCTCGGAGGTGCCGCCTCCCGGCAGCAGGAAGCGCGCGTCGCGGAAGTACCGCTGGACCGGGTACTCCATCGCGAGCCCGTACGAGGCGAAGATCCGCGCCGCCTCGTCGGTGATCTTGACCGCCGTCTCCGAGGCGAAGAGCTTCGCCATCGCAGCCTCGCGCGCGATGCTCCGCCCGGCGTCGAGCCGCGCCGCCGCCTGATAGGTAACGAGGATCGCGGCGTGGAGCGAGGTCAGCATGTCGGCGAGCTTGAAGGCGATCGCCTGGTGCTCGGCGATCGGCTTGCCGAACGCGCTGCGCTCGCGCGCGTACCCGAGCGCGGCCTGGTACGCCGCCCGCGCCAGCCCCACCGAGATCGCCGCGGTCATCACCCGGATCTCCGCGAGGATGCCCCCGATCTTCTCGACACCGCCCGTCTCGCCGCCCAGCAGGTGCTCGGCCGGCACCTCCACGTCCTCGAGGAGGATCTCGCCGGTCACCGACGCGCGCACCGACATCTTCTCGATCGACTTGCCGAGGGTTATCCCGCCCATCGCCGAGCGGTCGAGCAGGAACAGCGCGATGGACTTCATGCCTCGCTCGTCCGACGTCTTGGCGGCGACCGTCAACAGATCGGCGACCGGGGCGCTGGTCACCCAGGTCTTCGTGCCGCGCAGCACGTAATGGTCGCCGTGCCGCCGCGCCCGCGTCGTGATGTTCGCGACGTCTGAGCCGGCGTTCGGCTCGGTCAGCGCAAACGTCGCGATCAGGTCGCCGCGGAGGGCCGGCACCAGGTAGCGCCGGCGGAGCGCCTCGGATCCGTACTTGTAGACGAAGTAGGTCCCCATCAACGACTGCATCGCCGCCGCCGCCGCCACCGACAGGGAGCCTCGCGCCAGCTCCTCGGCGAAGAGACAGTACGTCACCATGTCGGCGTCGACGCCGCCGTACGCTTCGGGATAGCGGAGGCCGAGGTAGCCGAGCTCGCCGATGCGCTTGAAGAGCCGCTTCGGAAATTCGGCGCGCTCGTCGATCGCCTCGGCCTCCGGGACCACTTCGGCGTCGACGAACCGCGCCACAGCTCTCCGAAATTCCTCTTGCTCCGGCGTCAAGGCGATCATGCCCGGCTCCGTTCGAGGCAGGTCGCGTCCTCATCGATCGTGAGATCGACGCCGGTGCCGACGATGACGACGCCGTAGTCGCGGTGCGCCGCTTCGACCGACACGTAGTCGTCGAGGACGTCGTCCAGCACGCGCCGGGGGTCGCGCTCGAACGGATCGCCATAGCCGCCGGCGCCCGACTGCTGGAACGAGACGACGTCGCCGTACGCGAACTCGCGCGACTGCTTGCCGTGGACGACCTGTTCCCCCGGCCCGGGATTGATGACGGTGCGGCCGAGCTTTCCGGACCGGCCGCCGCGCAGGCCGTAGGGCGCGAACTTCTGGCGCTCCGACAGATTCGTCAGCTTGCCCTCGTCGCCGAGCAGGCGTAGGTCGCGACGGACGCCGCACCCGCCCCGGAATTTTCCGGCGCCGGCGGAATCGCCGATCAGCTCGAAACGCTCGACGATGATCGGCTGGTTGGCCTCCTGCGCCTCCACCGGGATGTTGGCGGCGTTGAACGCCCACGACATCGCCTCGCAGCCGTCGCGGGTCGCGCGCGCGCCGGTGCCGGACAGCACGAGCTCGTAGGCGACGAATCGCCGCTTGCGGGCGCGGTCCCAGCCGCCGAAGGTCGGATTCGCCATGTGCGAGGCGGCCGCCGCGACCCGGTCCGGCAGCGCCGGCGCGAGCGCGCCCAGCACCGACTCGAACGTGCGGTAGCAGATGATCGCGCGCGGTCCCCCGCCGGCCGGCGGCCGGGGGTTGAGGAACGAGCCCTCGGGCGCCTTCACGGTGATCGGGCCCAAGGCGCCCTCGTTCATCGGGCCCAAGGGGTCCGTGAGACACTTCACCGCGGCGTACGAATATGAGCGCGTGTAGTTGATGTAGGAGTTCATGCCCGACGCGGTCTGCGCGCTCGAGCCCTCGTAGTCGATGACCATCGAGCTGCCGTCCACGGTCACCGTGACCGCGACGCGCAGCGGCTCGGTGCCGGGGCCGTAGTCATCCATGAAATCCTCGAAGCGATAGACGCCGTCCGGAATCGTCGCGATGGCGGCGCGCATGTTCGCTTCGGTACGCGCGACGATCTCGTCCATGCCGGCCAGGAGCGTCTCGCGGCCGTACCGCGCCGCCAGCTCTTGTAAACGGAGCTCGCCCACGCGGAGCGCGCTCCGCTGCGCCCGGAGGTCGCCCAGCACCTTGTCGGGCGTGCGCGTGTTCGCCGCGATGATGCCGACGATGCCCTCCTGCTCCTGGTACTCCTTCCAGACTTTCGTCGGTGGGATGCGCAGGCCTTCCTGGAAATAGTCGAAGATGCCCTCGACCCCCTGGCTGCCGGGCCGCTGACCTCCGACGTCGGTGTGGTGCAGGATGTTCACGGCAAAGCCGACGAGGGCGCCGTCGTGGAACGCCGGCTGCGTGATGAAGAAATCGGGAAGATGGCCGGAGCCGAGCAGCGGGTCGTTCAGGAGGATGGCGTCGCCGGGCCGCAAGGTCTCGACCGGGTGCGCCGCGAGTGCGTTCCGCACGGCGAAGGACATCGCGCCCATGTGCCCGGGCGAATAGGGGCCTTGCGCCACCATCCGCCCGGCCGGATCGAAGACCGCGACCGAGAAATCCTGACCCTCGCGTGCCTGTTCCGAGTACGCGGTGCGGTGCACCGTCGTGCCGATCTCGACGGCGATCGACTGGAGCGCACCCCACACGACGCCGAGGGTGATCGGATCGATCCGGCTCACGACGGCCTCGTCTCCGCGATCAGGTTCGCGTACTCGTCGACCGTGGCCGTCACGCCCGGAGGCAGGACGGTCGTCGACTCGCGCTCCTCGACGATCGCCGGCCCGGTCAGCGACGTGCCGGCCGCGAGCGCGTAGCGATCGTAGACGGGCGTGTCGGTGTAGCCGCGCGCCTCGGGGAAGTACGCGCGACGCGTCGCCTTGCGGCGCGCGTCCGCCGCGCCGGCGGCGGCTTTGGCGAGCGCGATGTGCGGGGAGCCGCCCGCGGCCGAGAGCTTCCACGTGACCACCTCGACCGGCTCGCCCGGGTTCGCGTACCCGTAGCGGGCGGCGTAGATCTCGTGGAAGCTCGCGCGCACGCGGTCGAGCGCGGCCGGGTCGAGCCGCCCGGCGGGCACCGGCACCGTGACTTCGTAGCCCTGGCCGACGTAGCGGGCGTCGGCCGAGCGCGTGACCTTCACTTCGCCGGTCACCGCGGATTCCTGGACGACCGCAATCGCCTGGGCGCTCATCTCGTCGTACATCGTCTCGAGCGAGGCGCCGCGCACGAGGTCGAGACGGCACACGTGCGTGCGCGCGACGTCGAACTTCACCTCGGCGGCGAGCAGGCCGATGGCCGCCGTCACCCCCGCCGAGGCCGGCAGGACGATCCGCGGGATTCCCAGCGCCTGCGCGAGCCGGCAGCCGTGGACGGGGCCGGAGCCGCCGAAGGCGACAAGCGTCAGATCGCGCGGATCGCGTCCGCGCTCGATCGACACCACCCGCGTCGCCAGCTCCATGTTCGTGTTGACGATCGTGTGGATGCCCCACGCCGCGTCCTCGAGCGACAGCCCGAGGGGGCGCGCTACACGCTCCTCGATGGCGCGCGCCGCGGCGCCGGGCTGCAGCGTGATCGAGCCCCCCGCGAAATAGTCGGGATTGATGTAGCCGAGCACGACGTCGGCATCGGTCACGGTCGGCTCCGCGCCCCCGCGCCCGTAGCAGACCGGCCCGGGGGTCGACGACGCGCTCTCCGGCCCGACCGCGATCACGCCGAGCCTGGCCCGCGCGATCGAGCCGCCTCCGGCGCCGATCTCGACGAGGTCGATCGCCTGGATGTTCATCGGCAGCCCGCTCCCGGGCGCGTTGTTCACGCGGTGGAGCTCGAAGGCCGTCGTCGTCGCGGGTTGGCCCTTCTCGATGAGCGCGAGCTTGGCAGTGGTACCACCCATGTCGAACGCGATGAGGTCGCGATGGCCGGTGAGCTCGCCGTAGGCAGCCGCCATCAGCGCGCCGGCGGCCGGGCCGGACTCGATCATCCGGACCGGATAGCGCTGCATCGCCTCGGCGGTCGCGATGCCGCCGGAGGACTGCATCACGAAGAGCCGACCGCGGTAGCCGCGCCGGCTCATCGCCGTCGCGAGGCCGCGGAGGTACTCGCGCACGGTCGACATCACGTAGGCGTTCACGACGGTCGTCAACGTCCGCTCGTATTCCCGGAATGTCGGCGAGACCTCGTGCGAGAGCGTGACGGTCACGTGCGGCGCCACCTCGGCGACCAGAGCGCCGACGCGCCGCTCGTGAGAGGGGTTCAGGTACGCGTGGAGCAGACACACCGCGAGCGTGGTCACGCCGCCCGCGACCAGCTCCCGAATCGCCCGGCGCGCGTCGTCCTCGTCGAGCGGCGTCCGCACGGTGCCGTCGGCAAGGATCCGCTCGGTGACCTCGCCGATGAGCCGGCGCGGGATCAGCGCGGGAGGCTTCTCGATCTGGAGGTCGTAGACCTGGTAGCGCTTCTCGCGCCCGATGATGAGCACGTCGCGAAAGCCGCGGGTCGTCAGGAGCCCGACCCCGCGCGCCTTGCGCTCGATGACGACGTTGGAGCCGAGCGTCGTGCCGTGGACCGCCTGCGCGACGTCGGGCCAAGGGACGCCGGCCTGCGCCAGCAGCGCCTCGAGGCCGGCCAGGCACGCCTCCGAGGGATCGGGATAGGTCGTGAGCCGCTTGCCGGTGGAGATCTCGCCGGAGGGCGATTGAAGGACGAAGTCCGTGAACGTCCCGCCGACGTCGAACCCGACGCGATAGGCGGTCAGTTCCGGCGCTCCCCGCGCGAGAGTACGATGCGGTACGGATAGCGGCGGCCGGTCTGCCACGTGATCGTGTGCTCGACGGGCTCGCCGCTCAGGGCGAAGTACGTGCGCTCGAAGAAGAGCAGCGGGGACCGAGCGCGGACCTGCAAGAGCTCGGCGATCTGGCGCGGCGCGAGCGCGGCGTCCACCACCTGCTCCATGAGCTTGATCGGCACGCCCAGCAGCCGCTCGATGGCGCCGATCAGCGAGGTCTTGGAGAGGTCTTCGTCGGAGAGCGCGTTGCCGATCGTCAGCGGCATGTAGGCGGTGACGTGCTGGAACGGCCCGGTCTCGGCATGCCGCACACCGACGATGCAGTAGGCCGAGGAGCGCGGCGGCAGGCGGAGCGCCTGGGCGATGTTCGCCGGCAGGAGCACGACCTCGCGCGAGACGAACTTGAACCAGGTCTCGTCGCCCAGCGCCATCATGTCCCCGACCGAGCCGATCACCCGGAGCTTGCGGTCGCCGCCGGCGGCGGGTGTCGCGAACGTCCCCCGGCCGGCGTGGCGGTACAGCCGCCCTTCCTGGACGAGGACTTCGAGGGCCTGCCGGATGGTGGGGCGGCTCACCTTGAAGCGCGCGCAGAGTGCGTGCTCGGACGCGATCCGCTCGCCTTCGTCGCGGAGCTCGTGACGGATGGAGTCGGCGATCTGCAGATAGCGGGGAATGCCGGGACGATAATTCAAAGGAGCGGCCCTCCTGCTGTCAGGATGTCTAGACACGTACCACCACAGGCAGGCGGCGTCAATGATCTGTTGGTCCAGTACGGCTAATCGGTGGGAAAACGGCGCGCGTCGCTCGAGCGGTCGCTCATCGGCGGGTCAGCTCGCGGGCGATCACCACGCGCTGGATCTGGTTGGTGCCCTCGTAGATCTGGGTGATCTTTGCGTCGCGCATGAAGCGCTCGACGGGATACTCGCGCGTGTAGCCGTAGCCGCCGAAGATCTGCACGGCATCGGTCGCGACCTTCATTGCGGTGTCGCCGGCGAAACACTTCGCCATCGACGATTCGAGGGCCGCAGGGGCGCCGCGATCGACCAGCGCCGCCGCGTGATGGACGAGCAGCCGCGAACCGTGCACCGCCATCGCCATGTCGGCCAGCATGAACTGGATGCCCTGGAAGGCGCCGATCGGCTGGCCGAACTGCTGGCGCTCCTTAGCGTAAGCCACCGAGGCGTCGAGCGCGGCCTGCCCGATCCCGACCGCCTCGGCGCCGACCGCCGGCCGCGAGCCGTCGAGGACGCTGAGCGCGATCTTGTAGCCCTCGCCTTCCTCGCCCAGGCGGTTCTCGACGGGCACTTCGCAATCGGAGAGGTGGAGCGCGGCGGTAGGCGACCCGCGGATCCCGAGCTTGCGTTCGAGCTTGCCGACGGCGAATCCGGGGAACGTGGGCTCGATGAGGAACGCGGTGACGCCGCCCTTGCCGCGCCCCTTGTCGACGGTCGCGAAGAGCGTGATGACCGATGCCTTGCTCCCGTTCGACACCCAGAGCTTGACGCCGTTGAGGACGTAGCGGTCGCCCTTGCGGACGGCGCGCGTCGAGATCGCCGCCGCATCGGAACCGGCTCCGGGCTCCGAGAGCGAGAAGGCCGCCGTGATCTCACCGGAAGCGAGCCGGGGTAGATAGCGTCGCTTCTGCTCCTCGGTGCCCGCGGCGACGATCGGCCAGCCGCCCGCGTACTGGACGAGATAGATGGTCGCTGAGGAGGCGCAGGCCCACGCGATCTCCTCGACGGCAAGGCAGAAGGCGAGGGTCCCCATGTCCGTCCCGCCATAAGCCTCGGGGATGTAGAGTCCCATGAGCCCCTGGTCGCCCAGGAGCTTCAGGGACTCGTCCGGGTAGGCCTCGGCCTCGTCGACGTGGGCGGCCAGCGGCGCGATCCGCTCGCGCGCCATCGCACGCACCAGGTCGCGCATCTCGCGCTGCTCCGCCGTCAGATAGAAGTCGCCGCCCATTTAGTTCTAGACGCGCCTCGGCCGCCGGGGCCCCAGCCCCGCGACGGCCTGCGGCGCGCACCAACTCTATAGGGCGCCCCTCGGCCGCCGGGGCCCAGCCCCGCGACGGCCTGCGGCGCGCACCACCTCAGGCTACGCCTGCGCTCAATGGGACGCCTCTGACAATTCTCGTCAGGCCCGGCTACGATTTTTTGTCGCGAAAGGATCCGGATATCGCGGCGCTGCGCCGCAAGTGCGCGAGATTCTGACGACACGCGGACTGGCATCGCGGCTGCACATGGGTGGCCCCATGCGGACGTCAGAGAAAGTCGTGGTCGTGATGCCGGCCTACAACGCGGGGCGCACGCTCCGTCTCACATACGAGGAGCTGCCGAAGGACACGGTGAGCCTCGTGATCCTGGTGGACGATGGGTCCACCGATGGAACGCTCGAGGTCGCGCGGCAGCTCGGCCTCGAGATCTTCGTGCACAACCGGAACTACGGCTACGGCGCGAACCAGAAGACGTGCTACGCGGAGGCGCTGCGAGCGGGGGCGGACATCGTGGTGATGGTCCATCCCGACTATCAGTACGATCCGCGGCTGGTCCCGCAGATCATCGATCCGATCGTCCGTGGGGAGGCCGACGTCGTGTTCGGCTCGCGATTGAAGAGCGGTTCGGCGCTGGCCCAGGGGATGCCTTGGTGGAAGTACTTCTCGAACCGCTTCCTCACGAACCTCGAGAACCGGACGTTCGATCTGTCGCTCTCCGAGTTCCACACGGGCTACCGCGCCTTCCGCCGGGATGTGCTGGAGACCGTCAATCTCGCGCTGAACTCGGACAGCTTCATCTTCGATCAGCAGATCGTCGCTCAGATCGTCGCCGCCGGCTACCGGATCGCCGAGATCGCGGTGCCGACGCGATACTTCCCCGAAGCCTCGTCGGCGAGCTTCACGGCCTCGACCGTCTACGGTCTGCGCATCCTCTCGCTGCTCGCTCGCTTCAGCCTCCACCGGCGCGGTGTGCGGCACTCGCGGGCGTTCGACAGCCTCCGCGGGCGATACACGCGGCTTCAGCCGGCTCCGACGGCGCCTCGCCGGACCGCCGATCGTCGGCCCGTTCCCGCCCTGGGACGCTGAGCCATGTGGCTCTCGGATCGGCAGCACCCGGACCAGGGTGCGTCCGTCGTCGATCGGCTGGACCTCCTGAAGGTCACGTTCCCGCACAGCGATCTCGTCGTCGCGATCGGTTCGAACCAGCACGGCGTCGGCTCGAGCCGTGCCGAGGGTGAGCGCCTGCGCGATCGCTCCGACGCGCAGGGCGCTCCCCTCGCGAGAAAACGGTCCCGCCTCCGCCTGCTGAGCCGCCTGCTCATGGCCACGCTCGTCGCCGCCTGGGGCGTCGTCCTCCTCGTCATCTAGTCGGCTCCCGACTCCGCTCCCCTTGACGACTCCGGCACTTCCGCCGGATCATTGCGCGCCCCCGAGCCTCGGTTCGAAAGGAGACGCGCGATGGGAGCGATGGGTTCGAGAAAGCATGTCCTCACGGCATCGGCCGCTCTCGTGCTGATGCTCACGGCCGCTTTCTACGCCTTGGCGCAGCAGGCCGGCGACGCGAAGAAGAGCGCGGCCGCACCGGCCATCGGCAAGCGGCACTCACTCGCGGCGACGCTCGAGACCGTGCAGTGGGGCTGGCTCGATCCGAAGGAGCCGCCGAAGCTCACCGTCGACTCGGGCGACACGGTCTCGGTCGAGACGATGATGCACTCCCACGACAAGGTGCGTCCGGGGATCACGATCGAGGAGATCGTCGCGCTGCGGCGCGCCAATCCGGGCGGAGGCCCGCACTCGATGACCGGCCCCATCTACGTCAACGGCGCCGAGCCCGGCGACGTGATGGAGATCCGGATCGTCAAGATCGTGCCCAAGCCGTTCGGGATCAACTTCAACCTTCCCGGTAAGGACTTCCCGACGATCGGCGCGCTCGCGCCGGAGATGCCTGACGGGTTCGTGAAGTTCTTCACCCTGGATCTCAAGAAGCGGCAGGCGGAGTTCAAGCCAGGGATCACGCTCGACCTCAAGCCCTTCCCCGGCACGCTCGCGGTCGGAATCGATCCGAACGACCCCTCGCCGCGCAAGGGCGGCTCGACGGATCCGATGGCGCCGGTCTCCACGCTCCGGCCGTGGAAGAACGGCTCGAACATGGACATCAACGAGCTGCAGGAGGGCGCCCGGATCTTCATTCCGATCTTCCTCAAGGGCGGGCTCGTGTGGACGGGCGACTCGCACTGCCGGCAGGGCAACGGTGAGGTGAATCTGACGGCGCTCGAGTGCGCATATCGCGAGATCGCTCTGCAACTCATCGTGCGCAAGGACATGAAGCTCGAGTGGCCACGGATCGAGACCCCGACCCACTGGATCACGACCGGCTTCGACGAGGATCTGAACAAGGCGATGGTCAACGCGGTGCGGGAGGCCGTCGACTTCCTCGAGCAGCAGAAGCTGGTGCCGCTGAGTCGCTACGAGGCCTACTCCCTGAGCTCGATGGCCGCCGACTGCCGCGTGTCGCAGGTCGTGGATGTGCGCAAGGGCGTCCACTGCATGATCCCGAAGTCGATCTTCGGCAAGAAATCGTAGGTGCTCCGGGCGCTCGCCCTCGTCCTGCTCGCCGCGGCCCCGGCGTGGGGCGGCGGCGTGCTGGACGTGGTCGCGACCTCGACGGACCTCAAGGCGCTCGTCGAGGCGGTGGGCGGCGAGCGCGTGCGCGTCGAGAGCCTGGCGCCCGCGCTCCACGAGCCCCACGCCGTCGACGTCAAGCCCGGTCAGCTCGCGCGGCTCAAGTCGGCCGCGCTGCTGGTGCGGGTCGGCCTCGATCACGAGCCGTGGCTCGCGAGGGTCCGCGCAACCGTGAACGATCCCCGCTTCGCGCCCGGCGGTGCGGCGGACCTCGACGTCTCCCGGGGCATCGATCTCCTCCAGACCGAGACGCCGCGAGTGAAGAGCGAGCGGGGCCCGCACGTCCACGGGTTCGGGAACCCTCACTACTGGCTCGATCCGGCCAACGCGCGCCCGATGACCCAGACCATCCTGGACGGTCTCGCGCGGCTCTCCCCCGACGCGCGCGAGGCCTTCGGCCGGAACCGGGCTCGCTTCCTGGAGCAGCTCGACGCGGGTCTCCGGCGCTGGACCGACGCCATGGCGCCCCATCACGGCGCGCGCGTCGTCGCCTTCCACGACAGCTGGCCCTACTTCGCGCGCCGCTTCGGCCTCGTGATCGCGGCCACGGTCGAGCCGGTGCCCGGTGTCCCGCCCACGCCCGCGTCGCTCGCGGCGCTGACAGCGGGCATGAAAGACGCGGCCGTGCGAGTCCTGATCATCGAGCCGTCCGCGAGCCGCGCGGTCGCGGATCGTGTGGCGGCGCCGAACGGCGCGCGCGTCGTCACCCTCGTCCCCTCCGTCGGCGGCAACGCCGAAGCGCGCGACTACCTGACGCTGTTCGACGTCAACGTGCAGCGGCTCGGCGAGGCGCTGGCCGGGACCCGCTGAGGCGCGCGTGATGGTGGAGTTTCTGTGGGCGCCATTCGTCGCCTGTCTCTTGTTGACCGCCATCCACGTCTATCTCGGCTTGCACGTGCTGGCCCGCGGCGTGATCTTCGTCGATCTGGCGCTCGCGCAGGTGGCCGCGCTCGGCGTCACGATCGCGTTCCTGGCCGGACATCCGATCCAGAGCGAGGCCGCCTACTGGTATGCGCTCGTCTTCACGCTCGGCGGCGCCGGCCTCTTCGCCGTGAGCCGTACGCGACGGACGCCCGTGCCGCAGGAGGCGGTCATCGGTATCGTGTACGCCGTCTCCGCCGCGGCGGCCGTGCTCGTCGTCGACCGGGCGCCTCAGGGCGGCGAGCACATCCGACAGATCCTGGTCGGGAGCATCCTCACCGTCACGCCAGCTGAGGTCGGCACCCTGGCGCTCCTCTACGCGCCGATCGGCGTGCTGCACTGGCTCGTGCGCCGACCGCTGCTCGACATCTCGCTCGACCCCGACGGCGCCGGCGCGCGCCGGGCGGTCCGCGCGTGGGACCTCGTGTTCTACGCGTCGTTCGGCGTCGTCGTGACGAGCTCGGTCAGGCTCGCGGGGGTGCTCCTCGTCTTCGCCTATCTCGTCGTGCCGGCCACGGCCGCCGCGGCGCTCGTGCGCTCGGCGCGCGCCCGGTTGCTCGCCGGATGGGCGTTCGGGGTCCTCGTGAGCGTGGGCGGCCTGACGGCGTCGTGGACGTGGGACCTGCCGACCGGCGCGACCGTGGTCGTGGCGTTCGGCGTCCTCGTCGCTTGCGTGGGCTCGGCGCTCGCGGCCCGTGCCGGCGCCCGGGCGACGCGAGCACGCGGCGTCGGGGCGCTGCGGGGCGGTGCGATCGCGCTCTGCGCGCTGGTCGGGCTCGCCGGGCTCTCGCTCGCGCTCGCTCCGCGGATGGACCACTGGTGGCTCGACTGGCTGGAAGCCTCGCTGCCCGCGACCCAGACGCTGTTCCTGAGCGCCGACGAACGCGACATGCGTCGCGACGCCGTGGACGACGTGCGGCGCGCCGTCGCCGAGCTCGAGCGGGTCCGCGCCATGCAGCGCGAGGCGCAGTGGGGCACGCGTCCGGTGACGGAGGAGATGCAGGAGCGGATGCGTCAGTATCTCGCGGGGCGGGCCGAGATCCTCGCCGGCGACCGGCTGATCCTGAAAACCTTGCAGACGCGCGCGCGCGCGCGGCAGCGCTGGTGGCTCGGGGTGCCGCTGGCGATCGTCGGCGCGGGCGGCGCGCTCGTGCTGGCGCGGCGGTGGCCGGCTATTTCGCGGGGTACGTGTAGAAACCCTGCCCGGTCTTCCGACCCAGCTGCCCGGCCAGGACCATGCGCTTGAGCAGCGGTGGCGGCGCGTAGCGCGCTTCCCGGAACTCCTCGAACATGACCTCGGCGACGTACATCGTCGTGTCGAGGCCGACGAGGTCGAGGAGCGTGAACGGGCCCATCGGGTAGCCGCACCCGAGCTTCATCGCCGTGTCGATGTCCTCCAGCGTCGATAGCCCGCTCTCGTAGACGCGGATCGCGTCGAGCAGGTACGGCACGAGCAGCCGGTTGACGATGAACGCCGTCGAGTCCTTCGTCTGCACCGGGGTCTTGCCGAGGGCCTGGACCCACTCGGTGGCGGTCTTCACGGAGGCGTCGTCGGTCAAGATGGTCCGGACGACCTCCACGAGCTTCATCAGCGGCACAGGATTGAAAAAGTGGAGCCCGAGCACCTGCGCCGGCCGCCCGGTAGCGGCCGCCATCGCCGTGACGTTGCACGACGAGGTGTTCGACGCGAGGATCGCGCGCGGCGCGCAGATCTTGTGGAGCTTGGCGAACGTCTCGTTCTTGAGCGTTTGATTCTCCGTCATCGCCTCGACGACCAGCTCGCACGAGCTCAGATCGTCGAGCCGGCTCGTGCCCGCGATGCGCGCCAGCGCGGCGTCCTTGGACTTCGCGTCGAGCTTGCCGCGGCTCGCGAGCCCTTCGAGCGTCTCTCTGAGCCGCCCGAGCCCGCGCTTGACGAGTTCGTCGTTGGCCTCGACGAACAGGACCTCAAGCCCCGCCTGAGCTGCCACCTGCACGATACCCGAGCCCATGAGGCCGCAGCCGATGACGCCGACGTTCGTGATGGTCATGGTCCGGGGAGGAGCGGCTTACTTCCGGACGCGGCCGGGCAACGGCGGAGGCTCGTAGTGGAGCCCGGGCGGACACGGATTTCGCACGGTGACCGTCACCGACCCGTACCGTACGGTTGCGTCGGGCTGAACCTCGCCGTCCGGCCGGCGCGCCGGCGGTCTTGGCTCTCTCATGGCTCGATCGAATGCGGCATCGCGGGATTCCGAGAGGGGCGCCACGACGCTGAGCAGCATCGACGCGCTGATCGGCGCCTTCGCCTCGTCCGCGACGGCCGGCCCGCACCACGCGCCGACGAGGATCAGCGCGCCCGCGAACGCGGCGAGCCTATTCATAGACGATCAGTGCGTGGAGCGTCGGCTCTTTCAGCTTGTCCCGACCGTGGAGAAACGCGAGCTCGATCATGAATGCCACCCCGACGACCTGCCCGCCGAGCAAGCGGATCAGCCGCAAGGTCGCCCCCATCGTACCCCCGGTGGCGAGGAGGTCGTCGACGGCGAGCACCCGCTGCCCCGGCTTGATCGCGTCTTCGTGGACCGCGAGCGCGTCGCGGCCGTACTCGAGCTCGTACTCGACCTTGATCGTCTTGCCCGGAAGCTTGCCGGGCTTGCGCACCGGCACGAACCCCGCCTCGAGCTGATGCGCAAGGGCTCCGCCGAGGATGAAGCCGCGCGATTCGACGCCGACGACCACGTCGACTCGCTCCTTTTGATAGCGCTCGGCGAGGGCGTCGACGACACAGCGGAAGGCCGGACCTTCCTTCAGGAGCGTCGTGATGTCCTTGAAGAGGATCCCCTCAGTCGGGAAGTCCTTGATGTCGCGGATTTTCCCCTTGAGGTCGGCGATGTTCATCGCCGGCTATCCTACCTCAATGCCGCGGTGCGCCAGACGCCAATGTGTCCGGCGGCGTGGCAGCGTGACACCATTTATTGGGTGAACGTCAGGGCACTGACGGCTGCGGCCGGTCGCTCGCGATCGCCCAAAAGCTCGGATTTTCAGACGGCCATACGGCGCCGACCCCAGTGGCACCCTACTTGCGTCCCTCGGCGCCAGCGGCCCCGGAGGAGGGGTAGTGATGCTGCTCCCGGAACAAGTGCAGCGCCTGGTCGAGCTGGCCCTGGCGGAGTTCGCTCCAGACTGGCAGGTCACAGGCCTGTGTTCCGAGCTGAGCCTGCACAATCCAGATCACTGGGTCTCCGGGCTCGGGACGTTCGGGCTCATCCTGCGCGACCGCCACAGCCGGAGCGCGAAAGTTCTCGGCTGGCGCAGCGGCGATTTCAGGGACGCGACCTACCACCGCGGGATTTCGTATCGCGTGCTCGAAGCCTACGCCGATCGCATCACGGATCCGATTCGCCGCTACTTCGAGGAGATCGGCCTGCTGACGCCCGGCCGGGCCTCACAGCGGGGCGCGCAGGCGACCGCGGTGCGCTCCAGCATCAACTACGCCGGGTAGCACCCCGCCTCTTCATCATCGCGCCTCGACCCGATCATCGCGCCTCGGCCCGCGGGCCCTGCCCCGCGACGGCTTGTAGCACGAAGCGTTCCCCTGTCACGCTTCGAGCTGCTCGATGGCCGCCGGCAGATCGGCGAGCCTCGAGATGACGAGGTCGGGGCTCACCGAGTTGCGCCGCGACGACGACGTCACCTGGACCACGCGCATCCCCGCGGCCTGCGCACCCTGCACATCCAGCACCGGATCGTCGCCCACGTGCACGGCCGTCGCCGCATCGCCGCCGATCGCGCGGAGGGTCAGGGCGAAGATCTCAGGAGCGGGCTTTCGAATCCCCACCTCGTCGGAAAACGTCGTCTGCTCGAAGTAATCGAGGAGCCGAAGCCGGCCGAGCAGCTCGCGGAGCGTCGCGCCGGGCGTCCGCATGATGTTGGACACGAGCGCGAGCTTGTAGCCGGCTCCCTTGAGCGTCTCGAGCGTGGCGAGCGCGCCGTCGTCGACGGCCGGCGGCAGGAGGAGGATGGGCCGAGCGTATGCGTCGACCAGCGCCGCGAGGAGCGCCGGCGGGACGCGTCGCGGCAGACCGGGTTCGACCGCGGCCAGGATCGCGCGCACGTGCTCGGCGGCCGGAACGTCACGATGCGTGAACCAGATCCGCCCGAGGTAGGTGCCGGACTCGTCGTAGGCGCGGTCGAGCTTCGACGCCGACGCCGACAGCCCCGCGGCACCCAGCAACGTCTGGAAGTCGGCCATGCGGCGCTTCTTGTAGCGATTGTCGCTCGCCGGCCCGTCGAAGAAGAGCGTGCCCCAGAGGTCGACCGTGATCGTCTCGACCTTCACCGCGTCACCGCTCGAAATTGGGCGGACGCTTCTCCAGGTAGGCGTTCATGCCCTCGCGCGGCTCGACGGTCGCATACGCGGTGGCGAACGCGTTGATCCCGTAGCGCACCGCTGTCGTGAGGTCGGTCTCGCGCCAGCGGACGATGAGCTCCTTCTGCAGGCGGATGGCCTCGGGACCGCTCGCGAGAATCGCCGCGACGACCTCCTCGGCGGCGGCGCGCAGGCGCTCGTCGGGCACGACCCGGTTCACGAGCCCCCAGTCGAGCGCCTGCGCGGCGGTGACCGGGGTTCCCGTCAGCAGCATCTCCGCGGCGCGTCCGGGGCCGATCATCGGGGGAAGCAGCGCCGCCTGGATGACGGAGGGCACGCCGACACGCACCTCGGGCAGGCCGAAGGAAGCGCTCGCCGCCGCCACCCGGAGGTCGCACGCCAGGGCGAGCTCGAAGCCGGCGCCGAGGCACGGCCCGTGCACCGCGGCGATCACCGGGAACGGTGCCCGGTGCACGGCCGCGATCGCGTCGTGGAGCGTGGTGATGAGATCGCGGGCCCGGCCGGTGTCGAGATCGCGCAGGACCCGCACGTCCATGCCGGCGGTGAACGCGCGGCCGCTGCCGACGATCACGGCCACTCGCGTCGCGCGGTCCGCCGCCAGCTCGGCGAACGAGTCGCGCACGGCCCGGATGAGGGTCGGCTCGAAGAGGTTCAGGGGCGGACGGTCGAGCGTGCACCAGACCGCGGCGCCCGCCCGCTGGAGCGTGAGTGGCGCCCCCACTAGTAGCGGCGCATCGAGGGATCGACGGTCCGGGCCCAATAGTCCAGCCCGCCGCGGAGGTTCTTCACGTTCTTGAAGCCGCGCTGCCGGAGATAGTCCGCGACGGCCGCGCTGCGCACGCCCTGATGACAGTAGACGACGATCTCGTCGGCAGCGTTCAGCTCGTCCACCCGCAGCTCGATCTCCTCGATCGGGATGTGGACAGCGTTCTCGAGCCGGCACAGACGCGTCTCCCAGTCCTGCCGGACGTCGAGCAACAGGGGCCGGTCGGTCCCGGCCAGACGCGCTTTTAGCTCCTGCGGCGTGATCTCGTCCATGTGGTGCTCCGCTAGCGCGGTGCCGTGCGGCCCACCAGGAAATCGACGAGCCAGCCGTTCACCGCCTCGACGTGTTCGATCTGCGGGAAGTGCCCGCACTCATCGACCCAGCGAACCGCCGCGTGCCGGAGGACGCCCGCGACTTCCGCGCAATGCTCGGCCGGCACCACTCGGTCCTGGCGGCCGTGGATCAGCAGCACCGGCAGCTGGAGCGTGGTGAGCGCGCGCCGATAGTCCTCGGCGTGGGTCTCGACGTCGATCCGCACGTGGCGCAAGGTTGCCAGATAGGCCGCGCGCGCCACGCCGTCCGTGCGGGACGCATAGCCGTAGTCGATGAAGAAGTCGATCTCGCGACGGTCGGGCGCGTGGAAGCAGCGCGCGAGCGCGGCCTTGTAGAGCCGGGCGCTCCCGCCCAGCGAGAGCAGCTCTCCGAGCCCGCGCAGGGCGACGAGCCGATAGATCCACGACGGACGATAGCTGCACCCGGGTACGATCGCGCCGACGAGCGCCAGACGCTCGACCCGCGAGGGATGCGTCAGCGCGAGCGTGATCGACACGGCGCCGCCGAGCGAATGCCCGACCAGCGAGGCCTGCGCGAGCCCGAGCGCGTCCATGAAGCCGCGGAGCGCGCTCGCGAAATAGCCGAGGCGATAATGCGTGCGAGGCTTCGCCGATTCTCCGAATCCCGGCAGGTCGACGGAATACACGGTCGCGCGATTCGCGAGCGGGCGCACGTTGTGGCGCCACGACTCGGCGAATCCTCCCAGCCCGTGGACGAAGATGACGGCGGGCCCGCGACCCTCGACGACATAGTGCAGGCGGAGCCCGTCGACTTCTCCTCCGCGAAGCTGCAGTTCCGGCATGGGGGTACGATTCTACCAGACCGAGCGGCTTCTCAGGGGAACAGGTCGAGCGGCGTAGACTCGTTCGCGGTCGGATGGCCGAGGAGCCGTTTCATCATCAGCGCGTTCTTCACCGGATAGTCCCGGTTATTGTTGTTGAACGAGATGAAGACCTCCTCGGTCTCCGCGCTCACGGCCTCGATTTCCGGCAATAGCGCCCGCAGCTCCCCCTCGCTGTAGAGGTAGTCGTACTTCTCTCGGACCGTCGGCTCCTCCCCGCGGAGCTGCCGGAGCCACCCCTCCGCGTTGCGGCCGTGCAGGCGAAAGACGGCCGTGGGCGTCGTCGCCGTCGTGACGCGCGGGATGGCGTGGCCGCCCGGCGGCGCGTCGACGATCACGTGGGCGAGACGCGCCTCGCTCAGCGCGCGCAGCGTCTCGTCGATGTGCTCGGGCAGCCACGAGCGATGGCGGAACTCGATCGCGATCGTCCACCCCGGCAAGCGCGCCGGCAGCGACGCGAGGTAGTCGAGGCGGGCGGTGTCGAAATGAACCCACGGCGCGAACTGGAAGAGCACGTAGCCGAGCTTGCCGGCCTCGGCGATCGGCCCGACGGCGGCCCGGAACAGGTGGAAGGCGCGGTCGACGGCCTCGGGCGGAAAGCTCGTCGCGTCGATCTCGCCCCGACGGGTGTGCCGCGGGCTCTTCGGCAGGAGCGCGGTGAGGTCCGCGGGCACGGTCTCCGCGCGGGGATGGTGGCCGGTCAGGAGCGAGTACGCCTTCACGTGGAAGACGAAGTCCGCCGGCGTGCGGTCGACCCACCGCTGCGTGTTTCGGATATCGGGGATCGCGTAGTAGGAGCTGTTCACCTCCACCACGTCGAACACGGACGCGTAGTGGCGCAGCCGCGCCTCGGCCGACATGGACTTCCGCGGATAGAAGGTCCCGGCCTCGATGAGGGCGGGATCGGCCCACGCGCAGATCCCGATGCGGGTACGCCGGCTCAATCTAGACGATCTTCTCGTAGATGCCGGGCGGGATCACGCGGTAGACGTGAATCGGCTGGGAGACGTTCTTGAACGTCTTCTCGCCGAGACTTTCGAGGACGAAGTGGCCGCGGATCCGCTCGGCCGTCGCGGGGCCGACCACGATCTCGCCGCCCTGGGCCGAGCCGGCGAAGCGCGCGGCCACGTTGGTCGTGGGACCGGTGGCGGTGAACGTCCAGCGCTGGCCCGCGCCGGTGCCGAGCTTGGTGGCGCCGACCAGCGCCTCGCCGGTGTTGATCCCCATGTGCAGCTGGACCGACGGAAAGATGCCGCCGTATTCTTCGTTCAGCGTTCCGGTCCGCTGGTGGATCGCGAAGGCGGCCCGCGTCGCGTTCAGCGCGTGGTCGGTCGAGCTCCGCTCCGACTGGAAGATGACCATCAAGCCGTCGCCGGCCGTCTCGTTCACGTCGCCGTGGTGTTTCTGGATGATCTCCAGGAAGCTCGAGAAGTACGTCTGGACGAGCTGGTTGAGCCGTCTGGCGTCGAGCTGCTCGGAGAGCTTCGTGTAACCGGCGATGTCGAGGAATACCACCGAGACCTCGACCGTCCGCTTCTCGAGCTCGGTCGCGTTCGGATTCTGCTCGAGGAGCTTCTTGACGGCGTCGGGCACGAACTTCGACAGCTCGCCCTTGAGCTGCTCGAGCAGTGCCACCCGCTGGCGCGATTCCTGGAGATTCTGGAGCGCGGTCTGGAGCTCCTTGTTCTTCGTCGCCAGCTCGGTGTGCGCCTGGGCGAGCCGCGAGGTCATGTCGTTGAAGGCTCCACCCAGCTCGCCGATCTCGTCGCGGGCGGCCGCGGGCGCCCGCGCCTCGAAGTCGCCGTCCCCGATGCGCCGGGCGACCGCCGAGAGCGCCCCGATCGGCCCGACCACGACGGAGCGCATCGCGACCGTCAGTACGGTCGCGGCGGCCAGGATCGTCAGCACCGCGATCAGGATCTGGCGGTTGCGGAGGCGCCGGACCTCGCCGAAGACGGGCTCCATCGACGTCGCGACGCGCACCACCGCGCGCACCTTGTGATCGCTGCCGTGGCAGCCCTGGCACCGTTCCTTGTTGAGGATCGGGTAGTGCAGGGTGAAGAGCGAGACGCCGCCGGCCATCTCGAGCGATTCCTGCCTCGTCTGGGTCTCCAGGGCGCGGGCGAAGAGCGGGCCCGACATCGTCGTACCGGGGGCGCGCTCCATCTTCGCGATGTTCTTCATGACTTCGTCCGAGAGCCCCGCGGTGCGGGCGACCTCGGCGGCGGTCGCCATGTCGGTGAACGCCTCGACGCCGTTTCGGCGGTAGATCATCAGCGATTCGAGCGGCGAGGTGTCCTCGCGCGGCTGGGCCCGCAGCTCGCGCAGCTCCTGGATGAGGCTCCGCGTGACGTCGGGCCGCTCCTGCAGCATCGCGGCCTCGATGCTCGCCACCACCGCCTGGGTGAGCCGCCGGACCGCCTGCTTGTTCTGCTCGACCAGGGCTGACGACTCGCGCTGGATCGTCACGATCGTCGAAACTCCGAAACCGACGATCAGGACGGCGACGATCAGGAGGGTGATCTTGAGCGCGAGCCGCGAGCGGAGCATCGTCCTCGTGCCGGCATTATAGGCCCGGTGTAGAATCCGGGCGATGGCCGGGGCGCGCGACAGTTTCGAGGAGTTCGAGGCGACCAGCCTTTTCTGCCCGCGTTGTCGCCGGGCGACCCCGGCCCGCAAGAAGCTCCTGCTGGTCCTCCCCTCCGGCAGCAAGTACGACTACGTGTGCGCCGAGTGCGGCACTGCCGTCGGTCACAAAATGGACAACGACCCCACCGAGTTTCACCGGACGGTCCCCCCGCCGCGACTGCCGCGGCGCCCGCGCTGAGCGGGACCCGCCGAGCGCCTAACCCTGCGTTGTATTAGCCGTTCCGCGGCGATGGTCCGCCCCCCGCCGGTTGTGGATATCCGGAACGAACCAACATCATGTTGCGTAGTCCATCGGCCTATGCGATACTTCAAAAACCTCACCTTCACCTTGCAGTAGTCAGGCTGGATCGTAGTCACGCTGGATCGTAGTCGCGCTGGATCGTAGTCGGTCGCGCTGGATCAAAGCAGTCAGATCGGATCGAGCAGTCACGGTCGAATTGGGTCGCGGACAAAACAGTAAGGAGGGGCTGCATGTGCAGACTTAACAGAGTGCTCACGAGCTTGACGCTGGTAGGCGCGATCGCCCTTGGAGGAGTCGTGCTGACGCGCCAGGTCCTGGCTGTGGCAAACGAGGCCAACTCGGAGCGGCTGAGTCGGGCGGTCCTGGCGTACATCGGCGAGAAGAATCCCAACGCGCCAATCAAGGCTTTCCAGCACTATCCGGAGGTCCTCTTCGCCGAAAGCGAGCGCACGCAGATCGATCACTGCTTGGCCCTGGCACAGGCGGAGGTGGAGTCGGAGTTCAAACACGACGCCGTCGGCGCCGCTGGCGAGGTCGGGCTTTACCAGACCTTGCCGTCGACCGCAGCCCTGTTCGAATCGAAAATCGGCCCCTTCAAGCGTCCGGTCCTGAAAGGGCAGCGCGACCTCGGTGACCTGGCCATCCCCACCGTGAGCACGAAGTTCGCGATGGCCTATCTGCGCGACATCATGAGCCGCAAGCCGACCATCAAGGACGCCCTGACCGAGTACAACGGCGGCCCCGCCGGGCGTCATCCGGCCTACTACCGCATGGTGATGGGCACCTACGTGGAGATCCTCGAGCGCAGTGACCTCAAGTGCCGCTATCAGGCCGCGCCCAAGCGCGCGCCGGTGATGGCCCTCCTCGCCCGCGTCTAGGCTCCAGGCACGAGCGGCGCGTCGCGGGCGCTTCCGACCTGGAAGAAGAAGCGCCCGCGCGCCCGCCAGCGCCTCGGACGTCCCTAGCTCCTCGAGCCAGCCCTCGACGTCGACGTAACGGTTGTGACGCGCCGTCAGGCGTCCGCGTCCGAGGATCGGGGTTTCCAGGGGGACCGGCTTCACGAAGCGGACGGTGAGCTCGCCGGTGGACGGAGAGACGATCGGTCGCGCGGACCATCACCTACAGCGCGTCGATCCCGCGCGCGAGGGCGAAATCCTTCGGCGTGAGCCCGCCGTCGGAGTGAGTCCAGACCGAGACCGTGACCTCGTTGTAGCGGATCGTCATGTCGGGATGGTGGTTCGCCCGCTCGGCGAGCGCGGCCACCCAGTTGACGAAGACCATCGCCGCCTTGAAATCCGGAAAGCGATAGGTCCGCTCGATCGCCTTGCCCGCCCGCTTCCAGCCGGGCGTCTGCGCGAGCTCGGCGGTGACCTGCGCGTCGGCGAGCGGGCTCACCGCGAGACCCCGCGCCGGACCACCGGCGCCCAGTCGTCCAGCGTCCGCGTGCGCTTGCCTACCACCTTGGCCTCATCGTCCCACCGGCGCAGCGCGACGGCGTCGCGCGCCCACCGGTGCTCGGCGAACCGTGCGGCGTCGTCCGGCGACATGACGCCGCCCTGGAGCCGAAGCGTGTGGCGCGAGGCCGCCGACAGACGGTCGAGGTACTCCGGCTCGGTTGCGCAGAGATAGCGCTTGGCGTCGGCGTGCAGGCGCACGCACCACGCGACCCGCTCGGGCACCCACGGCGCGAGCAGATCGGCGCCGAGATCGTGGTGGCCCCGCGCGCTCGGTCCGACCGGGGTCGCCTCGAGCGTATCGGCCACGAGCGACTGATCGATCGCGTACCGCCCGACGTCGTGCAGCAGGCACGCGAGCTGCAGCTCCTCGTCCGCGGCCGCGGCGCGCGCGAGCTCCGCGCACTGGAGCGCGTGCTCGAGCTCGGAGACCAGTTCCCCGCCGTACCGGCGCGCGGCGGAGCTCGCCAGCGCCACGAGGAGCCGTTCGGCCATCGTGGTCATATCTTCGCGAATTTTTGAAGCGAGCGGATCTCCCGCGGTGGCTTCAGGTCTTTGCCGAGGGCCGTCCACGACACCTCGGCCACGTAGAGGTCGCCGCGCGAGTCGACGACACAGCCGTGCGGGGCGATGAACTCGCCGGGCTTCTCGCCGGCGAAGCGGCCGCCGATGCGGCCCACCCGCTCGCCCTTGAGCGTGACGATGCTCACCCGCGCGCCGATGTTGGGCACCTCGGCGCTGATTGGCAGCGCCGCCGGCAGCTCGCCGACGTAGAGAAGACCGCCGTGGCGCCGGTCGGCGAAGAGCCCGCACGGGCGGTAGAGGTTCGCGAGCTGGGCGAGGTACTTGCCCTTGTCGTCGAAGATCTGGACCCGATGATTCTCGCGGTCCGCGACATACACGAGGCCTTCGGCGTCGGTGGCGATATTGTGCGGGATGTTGAAGCAGCCCGGGTCGGTTCCCGGCTCACCCCATGAAAAGAGTAGTCGCCCTTGGGGATCGTATTTGTGAACTCTCGAGTTTCCGTAGCCGTCCGACACATAGATGTCGCCGTTCCTCGGGCACAGCGCAACGTGCGTGGGCCGGTTGAACGGCTTGCCGCCGTGGAGCGTCGACGGCTTGTCTGGATCGCCCAGGGTCAGCAGCAGCTTGCCCTCGGGCGTGAACTGCCTGACGGTGTGGTGCAGATCGTCCGTGAGCCACAGCGTGCCGTCCGGCCCGATCGTGATTCCGTGGGCGCGCCGGAACACGCCTTCCCCCCACGATCTCAAGAATTTCCCGTCGCGGTCGAACACGATGACCGGATGCTCGCCGCGATTGAACACGTGGACGTTGTCCTTGGCGTCGACGGCGACGCTCGTCGCCTCCGCGAACGACCACCCCTCGGGCAGCCGTCCCCAACCCTCGACCGGACGATAGTTCATGCGTGTGACCTCCCGGGTCCGCGCCTATACTGCCACAACCCTTGGCGACAATCTCATGACCGCGCCCATCGGCCTTTCCGTCAAACGCCGCGAAGATCGTCGCTTCCTCCTCGGACGGGGTCGCTACGTAGACGACCTGCGGCTCGCCGACCTCTTGCACGCGGCGATCGTGCGAAGTCCTCACGCCCACGCCCGCGTCCTCGGAGTCGACGCGCGCCGCGCGCTGGCGCTGCCGGGAGTGGTCGCAGTCCTCACGATCGCCGAGCTGCCGGAGTGCGCCGCCGCGGTGCCCCCGCTCGTGCCATCGCCCCGGTTCAGGCCGTACGCCCAGCCGGCGATCGCGAGCGCGAAGGCTCGCTACGCCGGCGAGGGCGTGGCGGTGGCGGTCGCCGACGACGTCTACCGCGCCACCGACGCCGCCCAGGCCGTCGAGGTCCGCTACGGCCCGTTACCCGCGGTGGCCACCGTCGAGGCGGCGCTCGCGGCGGGCGCGCCGCGGGTCTTCGACGAGTGGCCCGACAACGCCGCCGGGCCGTCCGACGGCGCCGTCGGTGACGTCGCCCGCGGCTTCGCCGAAGCGCACGTGATGGTCGAGGCGCGATTCGACGTGCCCCGCGTCGCCGCGATGCCGATCGAGCCACGCGGCGTCCTGGTCCAGCCCGAGGCGCCGGACGGCCGGTTGACGATCTGGACGTCGACGCAGGTACCGTTCGCCGTGCGCGCGGCGATCGCGGCGGCCCTGGGGCTCGCGGACGAGCAGGTGCGGGTGATCGCGCCGGACGTCGGCGGCGGCTTCGGCGCCAAGGGGCACGTCTATCCCGAGGACGTTCTGCTGGCGGCGGTGGCGCGCCGGCTCGGGCGGCCTGTGAAGTGGATCGAGACGCGTCGCGAGCACTTCCTAGCGACGGCGCCCGATCGCGATCAGCGCCATCGCGCGCGGCTCGGTGTCGCGCGCGACGGCACGATCGCGGCGGTGCAGACCGAGTTCACGCGCGACGCCGGCGCCTATCCGGTCATCGGCGACGTGATCTCGCTGAACTCGATCAATCACCTGCCGGGGCCGTACCGGATCGCGCACCTCAAGGCCTCGGCCCTCAACGTCGTGACCCACAAGACCTTCAGCGCCGCCTATCGCGGCGCCGGCCGGCCCGAGATCGCCTACGTGCTCGACCGGTTGCTCGACCGCGCGGCGCGGCGCGCCGGCCTCGATCCGGCGGCGCTGCGGCGCCGTAACTTCATTGGCCCGAACGAGATGCCCTACACGACGGGGCTTCGCTACCGGGACGGGGTGCCGATCGTCTACGATCCGGCCGACTATCCGGCCGCGTTCGATCGCTTGCTGGCAAGCTTCGGCTACGACGAGTGGCGCGCCACGCAGAAAGCCCGCCGCGGGTCGCCGCGACCGATCGGGGTTGGGCTGTCCGCGTACCTCGAGGGCACCGGGATCGGGCCGTTCGAGGGCGCCGACGTCAAGATCGATCCGAGCGGGATCGTCTATCTGCAGATCGGCGTCTCCTCGCAGGGCCAGGCCCACGAGACCACACTGGCGCAGGTGTGCGCGGCCGAGCTCGGCGTCGACACGGAGCGCGTCGTGGTCGTGGGCGGCGACACCGCGGTGGTCGGCTACGGCAACGGCACGATCGCGAGTCGCGTGGCGGCGGTGGCCGGGCCCGCGGTGGCGCGCACCGCGCGCGAGGTCGCGCGAAAGGCGCGGCTGGTGGCCGGCGAGATGCTCGAGTGCGCGCCGGCGGACGTGGTGCTCGCCGGCGGGCGGGCGCACGTGGCCGGGATGACCGGGCGCGGCGTCGACATCGGGCGGCTGGCTCGCGCGTCCCTGCGGAGCCCGACTCTTCTTCGGGAAGGCGCGCCCGGGCTCCACGCGTGCGCGTTTGTCCGGCCGGAGACGGTCACGTGGGCGTTCGGCGCCCATGCCTGCGCGCTCGAGGTCGACGTCGAGACCGGCGCGCTGCGCCTGCTGCGCTACGCGGCCGTGCACGACTGCGGCCGTCCCCTCAACCCGATGGTCGTGGAGGGCCAGCTCCACGGGGGGATCGTTCAGGGGATCGGCGCCGCGCTGGCCGAGGAGCTCGTCTACGACGACGCGGGGCAGCTCGTGACGGGCTCGCTGATGGAGTACGGCGTGCCGAAGGCCGATCAGGTGCCGCCGCTCGAGGTCATCGCGCTCGACTTTCCGTCGACCCGCAACGAGCTCGGCGTGAAGGGCGTCGGCGAGAGCGGCATCATCTCGCCCGTCCCGGCGATCGCCAACGCGGTCGAGGACGCGCTGGCCGACCGCGGCGTCGAGATCACGCGCGTGCCGCTGACGCCGGCGAGCGTCTGGGCGGCGCTGCGCGGCGCCCGCCCGTCGTCCTGATCGCCCCAGTCCCTTCCACCCTTCTCCGCGTCTGGCGCGTATAACTGTTCGAGATGGACGAGCGCGCGTTCGCCCGCACCGCCGAAGATTATGCAGCCCGGCTGTACGCCGTCGCCTACCGCCTGCTCGGCAATCGCGCCGATGCGGAGGACGCCGTCCAGCGCGCGCTGCTGAAAGCGTTCGAAGCGCGCGGGTCGTACGAGAGCCGGTGGGCCGTGTCCACGTGGCTCTACCGCGTGCTCACGAACGTCTGCATCGACGAGCTGCGCCGTCGCCGCCGCACGCCCCCCGAGGAGCCGCCGCGCGGCCGCAGCGGCGCGGCCGTCGAGCGGCTCGACCTGGCGCGCGCGCTGGACACGGTGCCGCGCGAGGCGCGCGTCCTGCTCGCGCTGCACTACGTGAACGGGCTCGGGTACCGCGAGCTCGCGACCATCAGAGGGATCTCGGTCAACACGGTCAAGAGTCAGCTCGCGCGAGGTAAGGCGATCCTGAAGCGAGCGCTGGAGGAGTAGCGACATGGATCGGATCGACACGATGCTCGAAGAGTTCTTCAAGCCCGACGCTCCGCCGAAGCTGTCCGAGCGCCTCCTTGGAGGCCTCAAGACGAGGCCGGCCGGGCTGGAGAAGCTGGCCGACCGGTTCGGGATCGAGGCGACCGAGCGCGGTGTGGCGCGGCTCTATCCCGGGCGCGGCGACCACGGCGCCTCCGCCCGGGCGCGCGCTCACGCCGAGCGCGCCCGGCAGGAGCTGCGCGAATACCTGGCCGGCCGCCGGACGTTCTTCACGGTGGCGGTGGACCTCGGCGGCATCGGCGACTTCCAGGCCCGCGTGCTCGCCGAGGCCAGGCGCATCCAGTTCGGCGAGGTCGACTCGTATTCGGCCCTCGCGCGACGGGTGGGCCATCCGCGCGCCGCGCGCGCGGTCGGCAACGCGCTCGGCGCCAATCCCGTGCCGGTGATCGTCCCCTGCCACCGCATCGTCCGCGGCGACGGCACCTGGGGCCACTACGCCTTCGGCGGTGCGATGAAGACCCAGCTCCTGCGGCTCGAGCGCACCACGCCCGCGCTGATCGGCTGCACCAGCACGCGGATCGTCTGTCGGCGCGGCTGCGCCCACGAGCAGCGTGTGGGCGAGGCCAATCGTATCGTCTTCGCGTCGGTCGCCGACGCGGCGAGCGTCGGATATCGTCCTTGCCGCGTGTGCCGCCCGCCGGCCGAGGCGTGAGTGACTGCTCGCGCCGGCGGGAGCGACCGGGCGCGTGTGTTAGGATCCCGGCGATGCGCAGGCTTCTCCTGCCGACGCTCCTGCTCGTCCTGGGCACCGCGGCCCCCGGGGCCGCCCAGTTTCCGATCTTCGACGCGCACATCCACTACAGCCGTCCGGATTGGGACGTCTACTCGCCCGAGCGCGCGCTCTCGATCCTCGCCGCGGCGGGCGTGCGGCGGGCGATCGTGTCGAGCACGCCCGACGACGGCACGCTGAAGCTCTACGAGAAGGCTCCGAAGACCGTCGTGCCGTTCCTCCGGCCGTACCGGACGCGCGACGACATGGCAAGATGGCACAGCGATCCGGGGGTGCAGGCCTACGTCGAGGACCGGCTGAAGCGGGGGATCTACCGCGGTATCGGCGAGTTCCACCTGAGCGCCGCCGACACGGGCGCGCCCACCGTCAAGCGCGTCGCCGAGCTCGCCGCCGATCGCGGCCTCGTCCTCCAGGCGCACGTCGACGACGTCGGGATCGAGAAGCTCCTGACACTCTACCCGAAGCCGCGCTTCCTCTGGGCGCACGCCGGCATGTCGTCGCCGGCCTCCACCGTGGGCCGCCTGCTCGAGCGGTTTCCGAAGCTCTACGTCGAGCTGGCGCTGCGGACCGACGTCGCCTCCGGCGGAGCGCTCGACCCGGCGTGGCGCGCGGTCTTCGTGAAGTATCCCGACCGCTTCATGGTCGGCACGGACACGTGGGTGACCTCACGCTGGGAGATCGTGCGCGACTACCACCGCGACGTCCAGGCGTGGCTCGCCCAGCTCCCGCGCGACGTCGCCGAGGCGATCGCCTGGAAGAACGGCGAGCACCTCTTCCCCGCGCCCTAGCGCGCCTCGGCTCCGCCCTCTCGACTCAGTAGAGATGACACGCCACCACGTGATCGGCGGCGATCGCTTTCTCCTGGGGCTCCACTTCCGCGCACCGGGGCATGACAAAGGGGCAGCGCGGATGGAAGCGGCAGCCCGACGGCGGATCGATCGGCGACGGCACTTCACCGGAGAGGATCATCTCTTCGCGCACGATGTCCGGGTGAGCCGGGAGGGCGGCCGAGAAGAGAGCCTTCGTGTAGGGGTGCGATGGATTCTTGAACAGCTCCTCGGTCTTGGCCCGTTCCATGATCTTGCCCAGGTACATGACCGCCACCTCGTGGGCCATGAACCGCGTCGTCGCCAGGTGGTGCGCGATCAGCAGGTAGCTCACGCCGTACTGCTTCTGGAGATCCACCAGCAGGTTCATGATCTGCGCGCGAATGGAGACGTCTAGGGCCGAGACCGGCTCGTCGAGGACGATGAGCTTGGGATCCGACACCAGGGCGCTGGCCACGGCGATGCGCTGGCGCTGCCCGCCGCTGAATTCGTGCGGGTAGAGGTTCGCCTGCTCCGGGCGCAGGCCCACGCGCCCGAGAATTTCCGCCACACGGCTCTCGACCTCCGCCGCCGCCACGCGCCGATTCACGACCAGGGGCTCCGCCACGATCTCTCGCACGCGCATGCGGGGACTCAGCGACGACCAGGGGTCCTGAAAGACCGCCTGCACGATCGTGCGGTACTCCTTCAAGACGTCGCCGCTCAGCGCGTGGACGTTCTTGCCATCGACGAACACCTGGCCTGAGGTGGGCTCCTCCAGACGCAAGATGAGCTTCGCCGTCGTCGTCTTGCCGCAGCCGGATTCACCGACGAGCGCCAGCGTCTGACCCTGGGGAATCGAGAAGCTGATGCCATCCACGGCCTTGACCCAGCCGACCACCGTCGACCAGAGCAGGCCCTCGGTGACGGGAAAGTGCTTCTTCAGGCCCTCGGCCCGGAGAATTGGCTCGGCTCGCATGCGTCTTCCAGTCTCCAGCAATCGGCGGTATGGCCTTCGCCTGCCGTGAACGAGGGCGGATAGTCGCGTCGGCATCGCTCATCCGCATGAGGACACCGCGCGGCGAAGCGGCAACCGGCGGGCAGATCCCAGAGGGCCGGGGGCTGACCGGCGATCGAATAGAGCCGCTCGACGCGCTCGTCCATCGTGGGCACGGAGCTCAACAGGGCTTGCGTGTACGGATGCGAGGGGCGGTTGAAGATGTCCCGCACGTCGCCGCTTTCGACGACCCGGCCGGCGTACATCACCATCACGCGGTCGCACATTTTGGCGACGATCCCGAAGTCGTGCGTGATGAAGATGACGGCAAGATTGGTCGCCTCCTGGATCTCGCGGAGCAAGCGCAGGTACTGAGCTTGGATGGTGACGTCCAGGGAGGTCGTGGGCTCGTCGGCGATGATGACCCGCGGCTCGCACGAGATGGCGATGGCGCCCACGACTCGCTGCTTCATGCCGCCGCTCATCTGGTGTGGGTAGTCCTGGACGCGGCGCTCGGGCGCCGCCACCCGCACCTGCTTCAAGCCGTCGATCGCTCGCCGCACCAGCGATCGACGGCCGTCCTTGTGGTGAATCTTGATGGCTTCGATCAACTGGTTGCCGACGGTGAACACCGGATTGAGCGAGGTCTGCGGGTCCTGGAGGATCATCGAGATGCGTCGGCCCCGAATCGCCCGCATCTCGCGCTCGGTCTTCTCGAGGAGATTGTCGCCCTCGAGCAGGATCCTGCCCCTGACGATCCGCGCCGCCGGCCGCGGCACCAGTCGCAGCAGTGAGAGCGCGGTCATCGTCTTGCCGCAGCCCGACTCCCCGACGATGCCGAGCGCCTCACCCTGTCGGAGGGAAAAGCTCACGCCGTCGACGGCCCTCACCACACCCCAGCGGGTGAAACAATAGGTGTGGAGATCCTCGACCCGCAAAACGACGTCGCCGATCTGTCTGGGCATACGTCCCCGCGCGTCTCGTCGCGTGCTCGGCCTACTTCGGGGGTCTGATGCGATCGAAATGCGTCGATCTGCCGGCAGCCAGACCCGGGTAAACCCACTCGCTCACCGCCCTGGGGTTCGCGACGACCTCGTTGGCGAACCAGAACAGCGGGATATCGGCGAACTCCTCGAAGAGGTGGTCGGCGATCGACCGGGCCAGCCGCTGACGCTCCTCCGGCTTCACGGCCTGGGTCAGCGCGTTGTAGGTCTTGTCGATGAACTCGTTCTCGTAGTGGTGTGTCGCGCTCTTGCTGTAGTAGCTCGTCCTGATCCACTCCTCGGCCGGCCGCCACGAGATGATGTTGGGCCAGATGCAGCACTGGATCGTCTTCTTGCGGAACATGTCCCGCACCTTGGCCCAGTCGAGCACCTCGATCTCCGTCTCGACACCCACGTCCTTGTAGTAGATGCCGAGCGCCTCGGCGACCTGGGGGCCTTCCGACTCTCCGGGCTCGGTGAACGCGAGAATCTTGAACTTGAGCTGGCCGGGACCGTAGCCGGCCTCCTTCAGGAGCGCCTTGGCCTTCGCGGGGTCGTAGCCGTACAGCTGATCGAAGCGGCTCTGCCACTCGGGGTTGTAGCCTTCGGACTGCGCGGTCCACCCGGTCACGTACGTCATCGTCCCCTTGCCGGCGAACACCGTGTTGAGCAGCTCTTTGCGGTTGACCGCCACGTTCAGGGCTTGCCGCACCTTCTTCTTGGTCCAGGGCACGTCGGGCTTGAACGCTGGATCGCCGGACAGGTAGTACTGGCCTCCCAGGTACACCGTCATCCAGTCGACGGGAAAGGACGACGAGAAAATCTTCATGCCCTTCGTGAGCGCGTCCTTCTGGAGCTCGCGCGGCAAGTCGGCGACGTGGGCCTCACCGGACAGCAGCATTGCCAGCCGCGTCGACTCCTCGCGCGCCAACCGGAACTCGAGCTCCTTGAACGCCGGTCTCTCGCCGCGCCAGTGGTTGTCCACCCGCTCGAACGTGATCGACAGGCCCGGTTGCCGGCTGAGATAGCGATACGAGCCGGTGCCGGCCGGTCGCTTGTCCATGCCCTCCAGCCCCTCCTTGTCCCACTGGGCCTTGCTGACGATTCGCAGATCGCCGGCGCGAGAAGCCGCATACGGCATCGTGGTCGAGGGGCGCTTCATGCGGAACACGATCTGGTAGTCGTTGACGACCTTGACCTCTTCGACGGTGCGCCAGAACGGCGCCAACGTCGCGGTCGTTTCCGGGCGCATCATGAACGCGTGAGAATGGACGACGTCTTTGGCGGTGAACGGGCCATACCCGTAGTGGAATTGCACACCCTTCCGCAGCGTGAAGGTCCATTCCTTGAAATCGGAGCTCGCCTGCCACTTCTCGGCCAGGCGTGGCGTGTACTCGCCGGTCTTCGGATCCACGTCGAGCAGCGTTTCGAGGAACGGGTCGTACTGGAGATGGTCGGGTCGGGCGACCATCCAGAATCGGTTGCTGTCCTCGAACCCGGCGGAGGCGAACACCAGCTTCTGGATCTTCGCGTCCTGTGCCGATCCGGTTGTCGGCGTGGTCCCCAGCGTGAACGTCAGCGTCATGAGCAGTAGCGCCGGAGCGAGGGGAGCGAGCCGAGCCGACGAGAACCGTGACCACGCATCGCGTCTCATCGGAGATCTCCTCCGTAGTTTTTTCGTGTCTCAGACGTGTCTGAGCTTGGGGTCGAGATGATCTCGGAGCCAATCGCCCAAGAGGTTCAGAGCGAGCACCGTCAACATGATCGCCAACCCCGGGAACATCGAGACCCACCAAGCGGTCACGATCAGCTCGCGCCCGTCGGCGATCATGAGTCCCCACGCGGGGGTGGGCCGGGGAAGACCCGCGCCGAGGAAGCTCAGGGCGGACTCGAGCAGAATGACGTACCCCACCTGGAGCGTCGCCAGGACAACCAGGGAGTTGACGACGTTGGGGAAGATGTAGCGGGCCATGATCCGCGTGTGGGACGCCCCGGCCACGCGCGCCCTCGCGATGAAATCCCGCTCCTTGATGCTGAGGGTCTCCCCCCGGACGAGTCTTGCGTAGCGCGCCCACAGGAGGACCACCAGGACGATGATGACCGTGCCGAAACTGGGGCCAACCGCGGCCACCAGGACCAGAGCCAGCAAGATCGTCGGTAAAGACAGGGAGAGGTCGACCAGGCGCATGATCAGCGTGTCGGTCTTGCCTCCGAAGTAGCCGGACATCAGCCCCAGCCCCGTGCCGGCGATGCCACCGACGAAGATCGCCACCAGAGACACCGCGAGCGAGACCCTCGCGCCATGGATCAGCCGGCTCAAGATGTCGCGCCCGAGCTTGTCGGTGCCCAGCAGATGGTCGATGGTGCCGCCCTGCTGCCACACCGGCGGCTTCAGACGCTTGGCCAGCGAGCCCTGCAGCGGGTCGTACGGCGCGACCAGCGGCGCCAGAACGGCCGGAATCACCAGGAGGATCATGAGGAGACCGAGCGGTATCACCGGATAGCGTTTGACCTGGCGCATCGCCTGCACGACGCGCGGGCGCGCGTACCAGGGAAGCGCTCTCGCTGTCACAGTCGCCATGGTCCGACGTCCTTTCTCCCCTCACCGATACCGGATGCGGGGATCGAGGTATGCGTAGAGGATATCGACCAAAAGATTCGTGAAAATGAAGATCCCGGCGAACACGATCACCACGGCCTGGACCACCTGAAAGTCCCGAGCCCTCACCGCGTCGACCACCAGGAGCCCCGTGCCCGGCCATGAAAAGACGCTTTCGGTCACGACGGAGCCGGTCATCAGGACCCCGGCGATGATCGCGAAGAATGTCAGGGGGGCGATCGCCGCGTTGCGCAAGCAATGCTTCCAGACGACCTTCCATTCCGACAGGCCCTTGATGCGGGTCAGCTTCACGAATTCACTGTCCAGCACGTCGAGCATCGACGAGCGAACAAGCCGCATGACGGCGGCTACCTGGAACCAGCCCAGGGTGATGGCTGGCAGGATCATGTACTGGATCCCGCCTCGCCCGGAGGTCGGCAACCAGCCGAGGTGCACGGCGAAAATCCACATCAGGACGATCCCCAGCCAGAAGCCCGGCAAGGATTGCCCCAGCAGGGCGACGATCTTCGCCGCGGAGTCCCAGACGGTGCCCTTCATGACCGCGGCGAGCACCCCGATCGGCAGGGCGATCGCGACGCTGATCAGCAAGGCGAAGCCGGCGAGCTGGAGGGTGGCGGGCAGGCGCTGTGCGACCAGGCCCATGGCCGAATAGCCATGCCACTTCCAGGAGTTCCCGAAATCCCCCTGGAGGGCCTTGGTCAGGAAGACGACGTACTGGGTGGCGAGGGGCTTATCCAGCCCCCAGTGCCTGGAGATCCGCTCGTACTCCTCGGGCCCAGCCTCGAGGGGCAGCATGACGTCCAGCGGGTTGCCGGTGACCCGCGCCAGACTGAAGACGACCAGGCTCATGACCCACAGGGCCAGCAGGCTCTGCAGGAACCTTCGCGCGATATACCGTTGCATCAATCCCTCCCTGCGCTGGCGGGTATCGCCGCCGACCCTGCTGAGCGGGTCCAAAAGCGCTAGGAGCCGGACCGGTGTTTTTCACTACCTGTTCTTCACTACCACGGACACGACGGATACTGGGCCGTGACGCTACCCTAGAGGGATGCTGCTTGCAAGTCCCCAGCGAGTGCTCGACGGCTCGGCTAGACTCCACCAAGAAGGCGGCGGTCGGAGTCGTAGCGCAGGCGCGAGAGGGCGTCGTCCTTGTCGGCCCACAGCACCTCGTCGACCTCGTGATCGTGCTCGCCGACCTTCTCGAGCGGCCGCATGAGGTACCACCGCACCGTCTTCTTCACCTGCCGGCCCCGCCGGCGGAACCAGTAGGTGACCGGCGCGAGCTCTCGCACGAGCTCGCAGCGGTAGCCGGTCTCCTCGCGCACTTCGCGCAAGGCCGCGTCCTCGCTCGTCTCGCCCGACGTCAACGCCCCCTTCGGCAGGGTCCACACGGGCTGGCCGCGCAGGTCGCGGGCACGGATCAGGAGCACGCGGCCCGCCTCGTCGAGCACGAGGCCGCCGGCGGAAATTTCGAACAGCACGCGAGAGCCGTCGCCCGGCATCATGTGATAATACCTGCGACGGCCCGCGTGATACCATCCGTCCACGCGTGACAGATCACATTGACCTGCTCGCGCACTTCCCCACCGGCTTCACACCTCGGCCGGAGCAGTCGCGGCTGCTGGGCGAGCTGGCCGACGGCATCGGCGAAGCCCTCGACGACCCCACCGCGCCGCGCGTCTTCCTCGTCGAGGCGCCGCCCGGCGTCGGCAAGAGCCACGTGGCGATGGCGCTGGCGCGCTGGAGCGGCGACGCCTACCTGCTGACCTCGCAGAAGCTCTTGCAAGATCAGTACGAGCGCGAGTTCGGCACCGACCTGCAGCTCGTCAAGGGACGGGACAACTACCTCTGCGAGCGCTACCCGGACGCGCGCGTGCCGACGTCGCGCGGCATGTGCCGCCGGCCGCGGGGCCCGGTGTGCCAGTGTCCGTACGCGCGAGCGAAGACGGCGGCGTTGGCCGGCCCGATCTTCTGCACCAACACGTCGTACTTCGCCACGCTCCGGCACTGGCGCGCCGAGCAGCTGCGCCGGCGGCGCCTGCTGATCGTCGACGAGGCCCACAACCTCGAGGCGCAGCTGGTCGGCGTGTTCACCGTCGCGTTCCCGCCCGAGCAGGCCAAGGCGTGGTTCGGCGGGCCGCTGCCCCGGCTCGACACGGCGGAGGACTACCGGGCCCTCATGCGCGATCACCTCGAGCGGATGGAGGGCCAGCTCGAGACGGTGACGCGCGCGCTCGAGATCATGCGCCCGGCCGGTGTTCTACCCGAGACGTTCCTGAGCACGCCGCCCTCGCGCGCCGAGCAGGAGCTGATGGCCGAGCGCGAGAGCCTCGAGAGCGCGCTCGCGAGGGTCCGCTTCTTCGTCGACGCCGAGGACCGGGAGTGGGTCGTCCGCTATCCGGCCGAGCCGGTCGCCAGGCTGGAGCTGGTGCCGCTCACCGTGGCCTCGATGGCGGGCGAGCTCCTCAGCGAGGCCGCCGACCTCGTGGTGCTCTCCTCCGCGTACCTCGGCCATCCCACGGCGCTCGCCGAGTGCTTCGGGCTCGACGAGGCCAGGCTCCGATCCTTTGCGAGCGAGTCACCCTTCCCGCTCGACCAGCGGCGCATCGAGTACCGTCCGATCGGCGCGCTCTCGAAGACGAGCCTCGCCCGACTCGAGCCGGCGCTGTTCGCGGAGGTCGGCGCGATCCTGGCCGCGCATCCACGCGAGAAGGGCCTGATCCACGCGCCGTCCTACGCGGCGGGGCGGCGGCTCGTCGCCCACCTGGCGGCGCGGGAGCCGGTGTTGTCGCGCCGGCTCATCTGGGTCGAGTCGACCGAGGCAAAGGCTCGCGCGCTGGAGCTGCACCGCGCCACGCCCATGCCGACCGTGCTGGTCTCGCCGTCCCTGCGCGAGGGCGTCGATCTCCCGGACGACTTTCTGCGGTTCCAGGTCGTCACCAAGCTGCCCTACCCCGATCTCGGTGACCCCTGGACCGCCGCCCGTCAGGCGCGCGATCCGCGCTGGTACGCGCTCGAGACGGCGAAGGCGCTGGTGCAGGCGTACGGCCGATCGTGCCGCCACGCGGGCGATCACGGCGTGACCTATATCCTCGACGGCCAGTTCGAGCGCTTCCTTGCGCACTACCGCGCGCTCCTGCCGTCGTGGTTCCTCGACGCGGTGCGCGCGGCGATGCGCGCGCGCCATCCGGACGCGTCGTTCGAGTGCTAGGATAGCCACAGGTGAATCCGCACGACGTCGACGCCGTCATCCAGTCCGCCCGCTTCGAGCTCTATCGCGAGAACATCTACGGCGCGCTCGAGATCATCGAGGCCGCCCAGGCGGCGCATCCCGAGCCGCGGTACGCGGAGCTGGCCGCCCGCATCCGCTCCTGGCTCACGCACCTGGAATCGAGCGAATCGTACGTGGCGGCGCAGGAGGCGCAGTATCGACGGCTGCGCTGGCGGATGGGCCTGAAGCTCCTCGAGAAGCGGGTCCGCATGCTCATCGGCCGCAAGACGAAGAAGCTGATCGAGCGACGCGCGCGCGATCCCGAGTTCCAGGAGCTCGAGCGCGAGGTCGACCGCGTGCGTCCCCGGCGCGTGCTCGACGCCGGCAGCGGCGAGGGCGGCGTGGCGATGGCGCTGGGCGCGCGCCATCGCGACCTCCGCGTCGAGGGCGTCGAGGTCTCGCCGACCAACGCGAAGATCGCCCGCCAGCTCAATCGCTTCGGCAACGTCGGCTTCCGGCAGGGCTTCGCCGAAGAGGTGCACCTCTACTTTCCCGCGGGCTCGTTCGACCTCGTGTATTCCTTCGCGGTCCTCGAGCACGTGCGCGACGTCGCCGAGACCGTGCGGTCGATCGAGACGGTGCTACGCCCGGGCGGGCGGTTCGCGTTCGTCGTCCCGATGCACGAGCTGCGCGCAATCGGCCCGATCCCGGACTACACGCCGATCCACGGCTACGCCGACCACTGCCGCGTCTTCACCGAGAAGGAGCTCAGGCAGACGTTCGGGCCCCGCAAGGACTTCCGGCTGGTGAAGGTGCCGGGGGCGTGGAAGCACGGCGAGCTGCCGGCGTGCTTCGAGCCGATCGAGTTCGGCTCGTTCTTCGTCTCCTACGCCAAGGACGGCTGACACGCGCTGCCGCGCGGCGGTCGGCTACCGCGCGGCACCCTTCCGGCTCGCCGCGGCCGCCGAGCGCCCGGCGACCCGCCCGAAGACGGCGCCCGCCATCAGCCCGGCCCCACCCGGATAGTTGTGATAGAAGAGCCCGCCCACGAGCTCGCCGGCCGCGAAGAGTCCGGGGATCGGCCGCTGCTCGCAGTCGATGACCTGGCCCTCGCTCGTGATCTTGAGCCCGCCGAACGTGAACGTGATGCCCGTCGTCACCGCGTAGCCCACGTACGGCGGTGAGTCGAGCGGCAGCGCCCAGTTCGACTTGGGCGGCGTGATCCCGTGCGTCGCCTTGCCGTCCTTGACGGCCGGGTTGTAGTCGCCGGGTCGAAGCGAGGCGTTGTAGGCGCGGACAGTCGCGACGAATCCGTCCGCGTCGATCTCGAGCTTGCGCGCCAGGCCTTCGAGTGTCATGTCCTCGGCCTTGGTGACCTCGCGGATCCGATACTCCTCGCGCAGGTTGTGCAGCACCTTCTGGTCGAAGATCTGGAACGCGGTGCGGCGCGGCTGGCCGATGACGGCGCGGCCGTACTTCACGTAAGTGTAGTTGCGGAAGTCGGCGCCCTCGTCGACGAAGCGCTCGCCTTGGAGGTTCACGATGAGTCCGAGCGGGTACGAGTGCTTCTGGAAGTTGTCGCCGACCTTGCGGTCGCCGTGCCACGGCGCGTTCAGGTCCCACTGGACGGAGTGACAGCCGCTCCAGTGGCCCCACGGGAGCGCGCCGATCTCCAGCGCCATCTTGATGCCATCGCCGGTGTTGTACGGGGTGCCGCGCACGCGCGCCAGCTCCCAGTTGGGCCCGAGATAGCGCGTGCGCATCTCGGGGTTCGCCTCGAAGCCGCCCGAGGCGAGCACGATGGCGCCGGCGTCGATCGTCTCGCTGCCGGCCGGCGTCCTCACGACCACGCCGGTGACGGCGCCGCGATCGTCCGTGACGAGCTTCGTCGCCTTCGACTCGAAGCGCACGTCGATGCCGTTCTTGGCCGCCGACTGGTATTCCATGTCGATCAACCCGGCGCCGCCGCCGACCGCCTCGAGCACCAGGCCGCCCCAGAAGCGGAACTTCCCGCCGACCTTGTAGGCCTGGCGACCGAACATCGGGATCCAGCGCACGCCGCGGTCGCGCATCCAGCGCACCGTCGGCAGCGACTCGCTGACGAGCAGCATCGCCATGTCCGGGTCGGCGCATTCCTCGGTGACCCGCATCAGATCGTCGTAGAACTGCTCTGCCGTGTACGGGTCGACCTCCATCGAGGCCTTCTCCTGGTCGGAGAGGTCGGGAACCAGCTCGGCCAGCTCCTCGAAGCTCTTGAAGCCGAACCGGAAGCCGCCGGCCGTGAAGAAGCCGTTGCCGCCGCGCCAGGCTTCGGGCGCCTTCTCGAGCACGAGGACTCTCGCGCCGTGCTCGCGCGCCGAGAGCGCCGCGCACATCGCCGCATTGCCGCCGCCGATGACGATGACGTCGTAGGCCACGTAATTACCCCCTGAATTGGCCGGCCGGATGCACCGGCGCCGCTCACCGTATATTCGGCCGGGCGGCCCCTGTCAAGACCGAGAAAGTCTGCCGAGATCAGCTTGCGGCGCGGGCCTGGGCCAGCATCTCGATCAGGACCTTGCGGCTCTCCGCGGCCGATCGGACCTCGCGCGGGAACGCGATACGAACGGCGTGTAGCCGGTCGCCGCTGCGCAGCCGGAGCCTGAACCCCAGCCGGTCGACCGCGATTATCGTCGCCTCGTCGGCCTTCTCTCGCGCGAAGTGGCGCGCGTAGACGACGAGCGCGTCGGCGTGGTCCCGGTTCATATGCTCCAGGATGCCCGGGCCCGCGTCGGCCAGAGGATCCGGGCGCGCCGCGCGGTAGTCGTCGGCCGTCACCCAGTCCATCGCGGCGAAGCCCCCGACGAAGTAGACGTCCTTCACGTCGAGCCGCCAGAAGCTGAAGTCGTCGAAGTCGACCCAGTACGAGGCGCGCGGGTGTCGGGCCAGATAGATCTCGCGCGCCTTCTCGCGGTCGGGGCTCGACAGCTGGCGCGCCCCGCCAAGCAGCGTGAGCCGGGCCGCGGCGAGCGGGTCGCCCGATTCCTGACCCTGCGCGTTCGTGACGGGCTGCGTGACGAGCAGGCTCGCGCGCGGATCCGCCTGGAGATTCTGCGTATGGATCGCCATCGAGCTGATGAGGACGAGAGGCTGGCCCTGCTCGTCGAGGGCGTACGGCATCACGGACGCGAACGGATGGCCCGAGTGCTTGCGCGAGAGCGTAGCGAGTGCTCCAGAGCGCACGAGGTAGGCGAGCGTCCGGGCGCGCTCGGCATATGTGGGCTCCGGAACGGACGGCGAGTCTCCGCCGCGCGACGGCCCGGCGTGGCGGTTCACGCCTAATCCCTCGTCGCCGTGAACGGACAGATCTGGTTGTAGGCGCAGTTGCGGCAGGCGCCCCACGACGGTGTGGCGTCGAAGCGCCGGGCGCGGATGCCGGCCGCCGCCGCCTTGACGGCGTCGATCGCCCTGTCGATGTCGCGCCCGGTCGGCGTGTGCCGGCCGACGACGTTCGAGTCGATGAAGCGCAGCTCGAGGCGCTGGGGCAACGTGCCGGTCATCTCCTGCCACGCCAGCGCGTACATCTTCAGCTGGAGGCTCTCGGCCACGCGGCGGTCGGCGTCCTTCTGGCGGTTGATCTCGGTCGTCTTGTAGTCGACGATGACCGCGCCCAGAAGATCCTCGTCCACCCGATCGTAGCGCCCGCGCACGTGGTCGGGGCCGAGCGCGAAGCCAAATTCTTTCTCGATCCAGGTGGGCTTGATGCCTTCCAATTCCTCGTGGTGCCAGAAGCGCCGGAGCGCCTCGCGGCCGGCCGCCTTGCGCGCTTCCTCGTGCTCGCGCGTGAGGAAGCCCTCGGCCGGCTCGTGGCTGCCCGGACGGTCGTGGATGACGTCCTCGCCCGCCCACGCGCGGTCGTAGACGGCCAGCAGATCGTCGAGCGGCGTGTAGTTGCCGACGACGCGGCGGCGCAGGTAGTACTCGACGACCTTGTGCATGACGGCGCCGTAGGCGACCGCGTGGTGGCGCCGGATCGGGATGCGCCGCACGTGGACGTTGAAGTACTTGAGCGGGCAGGTCTGATAGTCGTCGATCTGCTTGTGGCTCAGGTTCAGCTCGACGTCCGGCGCCAGGGGCTGCAGCGAGGCGTCCTCGATCGCCGCCGGCGGGGCGTGGTGCTCGATCTCCTCGACGGGGCGCACCCGGAACGGCCGGCTCGCGTCGCGCGGCAGATCGAGGCTTTCCAGCACGAAGAGGCTCGTCTTGCGCTGGCGGCTGCCGCCGTAGTCGCTGGCGTTCGTGAGAAACAGCTCGCGGCAGGCGCGGGTCATCCCGACGTAGAAGAGCCGGCGCTCCTCCTGCAGATGGTAGTCGCCCGTCGGCACCGCGTCCTTCATCAGGGCGACCGGCAGCTCGAGCGGGTCGCGCCGGCGCCGCAGGGGAAACTTCTCCTGGACCAGGTTCACCAGGAACACGACCGGGAACTCGAGCCCCTTGGCCTTGTGGATGGTGAGCACGCGCACCGCCGGCGTCTCGATGTCGGCCTCGGCGACCGCCGGGTCTTCGCCGGCGTCGATCAGCTCGTCGAGGTGCTTCACGAACTCACGCACGTTGTCGTAGCGCAGCGCGCGCGAGGCCGACTTCACCCGGTCGAAGAACTTCGCGATGTTCTTGCTCTCGGCGACGTCGCGCGCCGTCTCCTCGCGGTACATCCGGCCGAGCCAGCCGGAGTCTTTGAGGAACAGGTACAGGAGCTCGCCCGTCGGCATCTCGCGCCCGAGCTCCATGTAGCGCTCGAGGTCCTGGACGAGGTGCCCGATGGCCGCGTGGCCCTCCTCGCCGATCTCGTCGCGAAGCTCGCGGATGGTCTCGGTCTTGCGGAACACGTCGAAGAGGTGCACGTGCCGGCGATCGGCGTAGGTGGAGCAGCGCGTGAGGTCGACGACGGGCACGTGGTAAAGCTCCGAGGACGCCAGGTAGTGGAGGCTCACCGACTCGTCGGTGTGGACCAGCGCGCGCAGGAACGCGATCAGCAGCCGGATCTCCGGCCGGCCGTAGAGCCCCGAGTTGCCCGAGAACGTCCACGGAATGGACTGGAGGTTCAGCGAGCGCAGGAACTGATCGCCGTCGTCGTTGGAGCGCACGAGGATCGCCACGTCGTCGTAGCGCCACCGCCGGGCGTCGACGTTCTCGCGGATCGCGTGCGCGACCGCGTCCGCCTCCTGCGTGCCGGTCTCGTAGTGCCGGTGCGCGGGCGCCGGCCCCTCCGGCTCGCGGACCGCCACGAGGTGCTTGCTGATGCCGCTGCGCACCTCGAGACGATCGGGGTTGTTGTTGACGATCAGGCGGTAGGCCGCGTCGAGGATCTTCTGGTGCGACCGATAGTTCTCGGTGAGCACCACCTGTCGCGCCTCCGGATAGCGGTCGAGGAACGCGAGCACGTTGGAGATGGCCGCCCCACGCCACCTATAAATGGCCTGGTCGTCGTCGCACACGCAGGCGACGTTGCCGTAGCGGGCGCCCAGCAGCTTCACCAGCTCGAACTGGGCGTGGTTGGTGTCCTGGAACTCGTCGACCATGATGTACTTGAACCGGCGCTGGAGCCCGGCTCGCACGTTGGCGCGCGCGCGCAGGAGCTTCAGCACCAGCACGATCTGGTCGCCGAAATCTACGCAGCCGTCGCGCGCCATCAGCTCCTGGTACTTGGCGTAGGTGGCGGCCAGCTCGCGCTGCTGGGCCACGCGCTCGCGCGCTTCCTCGTAGTCTGGGGCCGCGGCCGTCTCGCCGGCGAGCCGCTCGACGTGCGCCAGATACTCTTCGGGCGAGATGTCCTCGTCTTTGCAGCGGCTGACGAGCGTGATGAGCGCCCGGATGTGGCGCGTCGGGTCGCCGAGTGGCCGGTAGTGGACCAGCGGGAACTCGAACAGGCGATCGCGGAAAAAGATGACCTGCTCGGCGCGGTTGAGCACGCGGAAGTCGGGCTGGAGCCCCATCTCGAGCGCGTGCTCGCGCAGGATCCGATCGCCGAAGGCGTGGAAGGTCGAGATCTCGACGTCGGCGTAGCCGTACTGCACGAGCGTGTCGACGCGCTCTTCCATCTCGGCCGCGGCCTTGTCGGTGAACGTGAGCGCGAGGATCTCTTCGGGGCGGGCCTTCTTCTGGGCGATGAGCCAGGCGATGCGGCGGGTGATGACGGTCGTCTTGCCGGCGCCGGCGCCGGCGACGATCAGCAGGGGCCCGGCGTCGTGCGTGACGGCCTGGCGCTGGGCGTCGTTCAGGCCGTCGAGGATCCGCTCGCCCGCCATACCGGCTCGACTATAGCAGGGCTGTCGCCACCAGGCTCGATCTCAGCGACGCACGTCGGGTCCGCCGGCCAGCACGTCGGCGACGTCTTGCGGACTCACCAGCGCGATGTCGCCCCACGTCGAGCACTTGAGCGCCGCGACCGCAGTGCCCGCGTCGACGGCCTCCTGAAGGCCGCGCCCGCGCAGCGTCGCCCAGAGGAACCCCGCGGCATACGCGTCGCCCGCTCCGATCGGATCGACCACCTGGACGACCGGGCGCCGACTCGGCCGGATCAGCCGGCCGCCGTCGAGCACCGTCGAGCCCTCCTCGCCGCGCTGCAGGCTGATCGTGGCCTTGGGCGCCAGGCGCGCGAGGCCGTCGAGCGTCTGCTCGGGCGAGCCCGCGAAGCCGAAGAGCGTCTGTGCCTCTCCCTGACCGATGAAGAGATATCGCACGCCCGTGAGGACCGGCTCGAGAAATGCGCGGGCCTCGGGGGGCGACCAGAGGGTGGCGCGATAGTTGACGTCGAAGGACACCGTCGCCGCTTCGGCCAGCGCGCGCTCGAGGAGCGATCGCGGCGCCTCGCCGAGGGCTGGCGTGATCCCGGTGAGGTGCACCATCCGCGCGTGACGTACCGGGTCCCAGTCCACCTGGGACGCCGTCAGCCGGGCGAACGCAGAATCCCGCCGGTCGTAGAGGACGCGTACCGGGCGTGGCGGCACCCCGTACTCGAGGAAATAGACGCCGATGCGCGCGCCCTCCGTCATGCGCACGTGCCCGCAATCGACGCCGTGGCCGGTGAGCTCGCGCCGGATGCGCTCGCCCCACGGATTCGCCGGCAGGGCGGAGATCCACGCGGTGCTCAGACCGAGCCGCGCGCACGCGGCCGCCACGTTGGCCTCGGCGCCGCCGAGCTGCAGGTCGAGCTGCCGCGCCGTCTCGAAGCGCGTGGGGGACGGAATCGCGAGCCGGAGCAACACCTCGCCGAGGGTGACGAGGTCGTACATCTATCCGGTCTTCAGACTGATCTGAACGGAGGTCCCCAGGATCATCGGCAGGCTCAAGCGCTCCGGCCGCCGATCGCCGCCGAACGTGATCAGGGCGGGTTGATTCTGCTTCGCCCACGACGAGAACCGGGTGAGATCGAATCGCGCGATCGGCTTGCGCGTCTCGGCGTCGACCGCCACCCTGAGGGTCAATGGCGCCAGCTCGGCGCGGTAGCGCGCCTGGACGTCGTCGGGGCCTTCATTGCTCGCGATCTTGCGCCGGACGATGTGGGTCACCAGGCTGCCATCGGCCTGCGGCTGCCACCGCTGGTCTGCGTAGTTGAGCGTCGCGCTGATCGCATCGTCGACGAGCGACCCGTCCCGCATCGGGACCACGTCGTCGACGACGCGCAGACGCCGCAGGAAGAACGTTTCGCCCTTGAAGTGATAGTCGACCTGTCGCGCGGCGTAATCGTACGTGATGTCGGCGCGAGACTCCCGCCCCTTCACGGAGAAGAAGGATTTCGACCGTAACGGAGCCCAGCGCCCCTCGCGGAGGGTGCCGGTCGACTCGATCCGGTTCGCGATCCCGTCCCCTTCGCCCGTCATCGCCACCTCGTACCGGCCGCCCGCCCTATCGACAGACTCCGCGAGAATCTCCTCGATGCGGTAGGTCAGCGCCCCGTAGAGAAGGCTGACCTCCACGCGATAAGGGGCCGAATGGGCCACGGGGGCGGCATGGGCCCGTGTCAGGGGCGACAGAAGCAAAGCCAGCGGAAGGCTGAAGAAATCGCGACGTGCGATAACCTGCCTGGACATGTTTCGTCGGTTCACCTATTCTAGCAGCCTCGCGCGAGGGAACTTGGCCGTTTGACAGGTCACCTGCTAACGTCAATGCTGGTAATTTCGCTGGAAACGCGACCCAGCCTCACCGGGGGTAGCAATCGATGAAGCACCAGCCCGTCATCACCGGACTCGGCATCGTTTCCCCCATCGGTATCGGCGTCGATAAGTTCTGGGAAGCCGCGGTGGCCGGCCGTTCGGGCATCGGGCGCCCGACCCTGTTTGACTGTTCGAAACTCCCGCCAGACTGTCGGATTGTGGGGGAGGTGCATGACTTCAATCCGCTACAGTGGATGCCGGCGCGTGAAGTCAAGACAACCGCACGGTTTAGTCAGTTCGCGGTGGCAGCAGCACAGATGGCTCGCGCTGATAGCCGCCTTGGCTCAGCCGGTATTCCAGTGGTTGACGTTGAGCACTCAAACTTCCTCGCGTTTCTCCGCGACGACGCCATGCGCCCTTGGGCAGCTCTCGAATATCCGGTGCACGCGGCTACCAGTCATGTCGCTATCGCCATAGGAGCCCATGGTCAAACAGCGAGCCCCGCTACAGCATGTGTCGCAGGACTGGATGCGATCGCATGGGCGGCCGATAAGGTCGCTCGGGCCCAGGCTCCCGCCGGACTCGCTGGAGCGACGGAGACACCGCTAGCGGGTGCCTCGATGGAGGCCTTTCGAGCCCTTGGGGCACTGGCGACTTGGCCCGGGCGTCCAGAAGAAGCAAGTCGGCCATTCGATAGGCTGCGGTGCGGCCTCGTCCTTGCTGAGGGCGCAGCGATGGTCCTCATCGAGGATGAGGAGGTCGCTCGCGCCCGCGGAGCGTCCGTCTACGCTCGGGTACTTGGGTTTGCGAGCATCACCGAAAGCGCGCATATGCGAAATGTTGATGCAACTGGTGAACCTGCGGCCCGGGCGATGACTATGGCCATCGATTCTGCAGGTCTCTCAC
>QHTE01000047.1:408-40233 GCA_003220685.1 Candidatus Rokuibacteriota bacterium | reverse complement strand
TACATCTGTGCTCATGGTAACTCCCTCATTGACTATGACGCTTCGGAGACAGCGGGTATCAAACTGACCCTCCAAGAGCGCGCCTGGTCTGTGCCGATCTCTTCGATCAAGTCCATGTGCGGCCAAGCGTTGGCTGCGAGTAGCGCGATGCAAGTGGTCGCTAGTTGTCTCGCTATCCGAGACAGTATTGTGCCACCGACGATCAACCATCGTGTTCCTGATCCAGTCTGCGACCTTGACTACGTTCCAAATTTCGCTAGACCAGCGCGTGTGCGCAACGTCCTGATCCACGCCCAAAGCATCGGCGGCTCACATGCCGCCTTAGTCTTGGGCGCACCCTGCTGAAAGCGTGCGCGCACTTTCACTCCTAGCACTTGCTTCTCTGCTACTAGGACTCGCCGCCTACATTTGGCAAGCTCGCCGCGGCAGCAGGATAAATCGGCGATTCGCGATGCTTACTCTATCAATCGCTGGCTGGGTCCTCGGTATTGGAGGCGTTGAGAGCGGCATTCTGACCGAAATATGGGGCCGCGTGACTTTCACCGCAGCCTGCATGATGCCGGTCGCTTTCCTTGCCTTCTCTCGAGTCTTCCCGGCCACGAGTAGATGGCCGTCTACAACCATTCTCTGGATCACCTTCACTATCGGTGGTGTGCTGGCCGTGCTATCCGCAACAACTCGGCTCATTGCGTACGACATCTCGCAAACCGACGCCGGCATTCAGCGCACGTCCGGTCTTCTGTTCCCTCTTTTCACGGCCCACTTCTTGGCCTGTTCGATCGCCGCCCTAAGCGTGTTCATAAGCAAGTGGCGAAGCGAGCGAGGCTTAGCTCGGGCGCAGCTCCAATATCTTGTTATCGGGCTGCTAATTCTAAGCGTCGGAGGAATGACAACTAACCTAGGCATACCAATTGTGACGGGACGATCCACACTAAGCTGGGTAGGTCCCTACTTTACTCTGCCCTTCGTCGCGCTCGTGAGCCATGCGATTATTCGCCACCGACTAATGGATCTAAGGATCTTCGTCAGTCGGGGATTGGCTTACGCGCTGGCAATGGCAGCTGCATCTGCGGTCTTGATCGTGAGTGCACGACTGTTCTTCCCGGTCTGGGCGGCTAACACAGCGTTCGTTCATCCGAATTTCGTTATCATTACAACCGTCGCTCTCCTTATGCTCTCAAGCCCGGCTCAACGCTTCTTCAGTCGCGTCCTCGACCCGTATCTCTATAGAGGCATCGAGCATCCTGTGGCTCTCGCCGGCGCAACCCGACGCTTGAGTCGTCTTATGCAACCGGCGGAGCTCGCCACCGAGCTTCGGCAGGTTCTCTCTGAGGTTCTTGTCCCCGAATCCTTCACAATGCTTGTCACATCATTCGAAAGCGATTCGTTTGAACAACTATCGGGCGAGTCATCTCCAGAAGTTGATCCCTACGGTTTGGCCGCGTTGCACGCAGGGCAGCCTAACACCACGGTTGTGATGGGATTCTAGTGACCCTGGGCCGGCGCGGCCACTTACTCGGGTTCGTGCTTCTTGGCCCTCGCCGTAGTGGGGATGCTTACTTTCGAAACGATCTGGTGTTCATCGAATCGCTCGCGGATCTGGCCTCTATTGCGCTCGAGAATGCTCTGCTATACCGACAGCGCATCCATATGCTCGAATACTCTGAGCGACTTCTCGAATCCCTCGATCCCGCAGTAGTCGCCGTCGATGTCGGCGGCAGAATCACGAGCTTCAATCCGGCGGCGACCAAGCTGCTCGGCTTGAGTGATGAGTATCGTGGCGCCCTAATGCATGTCCTCCCGTCTGAAATCGGCTGGGCCTTGGTTCTCGCGGCGAGCGGAGGCTGGCATCCACGAGAAGTTGAGGTCACAATCGATCATGCCGTTCGCGGCATACTGCATGTGATCCTATCGACTGCAGTTCTGCATGATGACGAGCAGCGCATATCCGGAGCTTTGGTTGTCGTCACCGACCTCTCAGCCGTCAAGGCGCTCGAAAGAAATCAACGCAGGGTCGAACACCTTGCGATCATGGCTCGCTTCTACGCGGGCATTGCCCACGAGATCCGCAACCCTCTCGCCGCTATATCGAACTTCATTGCGATGCTCCCTGACCGCTTCGACGATCCCGAATACAGGGACACAGCCGTTCGACTCCTCCCGTTGGAAGTCTCAAGGATTGTCCGACTGGCCGATCGCCTGCGTCTGATGGCTCCGAGTGAGGGTGGAAAGCTCAGTGACGTCTCCATAGCGCCGCTGCTTCACGATATTGTCGCGATCCATTCCCCGACCTCGCACGAGCAAGATGTCAAGATCGAACTGCACTGTCCGGATAATCTCCCGAAAGTTCAGGGTGACCCCGGTCAGATCGTTCAGCTTTTTGTGAATCTGCTTAGAAACGCTGTTGAGGCGATGCCGGATGGCGGCACGGTAACGATCGAGGCCGATCACACGCCGAGCAGAATTGGAGCAGGCTCCGTCGTTGTCCGTGTCCTAGATGAAGGAACTGGTGTTGATCCCGCGGTCCGAGCAAAGATATTCGATCCGTTCTTTACAACAAAGCCCGCCGGAACGGGCCTGGGGCTTTCTATCTGTCGCGAAATTGCTGATTTTCATCGTGCGCGATTGACGCTCGTGCCTCGCTCCCTCGTCGACGGTGGAACAATCGCTGAAGTTGAGTTCCCATGTATAGTCTCGGATTCTTTGCCGACATGATCCAAGTCTCGATCTATCTCATCTCCTGTTCGCTTCTGGGGCTCGCATTTCTTGTGTGGCGAGCTCGACCGAGCAGCGCCACGAATCGTTCATTCAGCGTCTACACGCTCTTCATCGCAATCTGGAGTTTTGCGATCGCCTCGATGCAGTCCGGGGGACATTTAAATCTTGCATCTCGCCTGACGTTCGCCGCGGCCAGTCTGATACCTGCGACCTTCCTTGCTTTCGTCTACTACTACCCAACCCCATCTAAGTGGCCTGGTAAGGCTGGACTCTGTCTGAACTTCGGAGTGGCATCCGTCCTCGTCACTGTATCGCTTACTACACGACTCATAGTAGGTGATGCAAGGATGACAGCTGCGGGGCTCACCCGCGAGACTGGCCCTCTCTATCCGCTGTTCGCGACCTACTTCCTTCTAGCTTGGCTCACGGCACTGGTGGTCATCCTTGCGAAATGGAGACGAGCACGTGGACGAGCGCGGGTGCAGCTTCACTACCTCGCACTAGGAGCGATGATTTCGAGTGCAGGCGCCATCACGACGAACCTCATCCTCCCGCTGCTGACGGGAAGATCGATTTACGCCTCGATCGGACCGCATTTTGCCCTCGTTCTGGTCGCCATGGTGGCGCATGCCATTATTCGCCATCGCCTCATGGACGTCCGTCTCGTGATCCACCGTAGCCTAACATTCACCCTGGCACTCCTGCTCTCCCTGATCCCCGTGGCCGTCTTGCCGAGACTTTCGGATCACCTCGCCCCCGACGAGCTTGTTGCTCTCATATTGGCGGTCGTCGCTGTTGGCGTGCTGATCCCGCTGACCCGCGATGTCACAGGGCGACTGCTCGATCGTTACGTATACCGCACGCACGTGAATTACCAACGGACTCTCCGAACGACAAGTGAGACGCTCACCGGTGTTCTCGACCTCACAGTCCTTTTGCCGATCCTCAACCATACTGTAGGCGCCTCGACGAACGCAGCGGGAGCGTCAGTCTACCTCTGTACAGGCACTGTCAGATCAGGCCCAGGATTCCGAAGAGCGATTACCGAAAAGCGCGACACTCAGAGCTCGTTCGATACGCCTGACGAGGCGCCCAATGAGATCGTTACCGCGCTGACAAGTACGAGGGATCTCCTCCTCACCGATGAAATCGGGCGTGATCGGTTGAGCGGGGGCCGCGAACGACTCCACAACGCGCTCACGCAGCTGAACTGGGCCCTCGTCCTCCCCCTCGTCTCCGAAGCCACCGTCATCGGCGCCATCGTGGTGGGACCCAAGCTCTCCGGCGATCCGTTCTACCCCCAGGATCTCGATCTCCTGATGACGCTCGCCAATCAGGCCGGCGTCGCGGTGAAGAACGCTCAGCTCTATGCCCAGGTGCTCCTGGCTAATGAGCACCTCAACAACATCGTCTCCACAATCGAGAGCGGGGTGGTTGCCGTCGACGCGACCGGGCAGGTCAGCCTGTTCAACCGGGCCGCGGAGCAGCTCACGGGGCTCTCGGGCGAGCAGGTCCGGCTCCAGCCGCTGAGCGCGCTGCCGGCGAGCGTGGGCTCGATGCTGGCCGAGACCATCGCCGGCGGCGGTGCCAGAACGCAGCCGGAAGTCCAGATATCCGACGGCGCGACGACACGGCCGATCATCTGTACCACGTCACCGCTGCACGATCAGACGGGCGCCGTCCTGGGAGCCGTCGCCGTCTTCAGCGATCTCACGCCGCTGAAGGCGCTCGAGGTGGAGCGGCAGCGCGCCGAGCGGCTTACCTATTTCGAGATGCTGGCGTCCGGGATCGCTCACGAGATCAAGAACCCGTTGGTGGCGGTCAAGACGTTTGCCCAGCTCCTGCCGCGGCGGCGAGGCGACGACCGCTTCGTGGCCGAGTTCGGCCGCGTCGTGGGTCACGAGATCGCGAAGATGGAGCGGCTGCTCGACCGGCTCCGGGCGCTCTCGCGGCCGGGGGAGCGGCCGCGTCATCCGATCGACCTGAGAGCGCCGATCGGTGATGCGATCGAGGCGATGCGTCAGGTCTTCGCCGAGAAGAGCGTGGTCCTGTCGGCGGCCATGGGTCCGTCGCCCTGCACCATCCTCGGCGACCACTCCGAGCTCGAGCAGCTCTTCCTCAACCTCTTGATGAATGCCCACGAGGTCACGGCGCCCGGGGGAATGGTGCGAGTTGAGGTCGCGACGACGGCGGACCGTGCTATCGTCGCCGTCGTGGACACTGGCCCCGGCGTCCCACCCGCGCTCCTGGAGCGGGTCTTCGAACCGTTCTTCTCCACCAAGGAGCGCGGCTCCGGGCTCGGGCTCGCCATCTGCGCCTCCATCGCCCAGACGCACGGCGCCCGCATCAAAGCGACCAATCGCGACGCGGGCGGCGCCGTCTTCACCGTCGACTTCCCCGTCGCCGTCACGGCGACCGCTCCGGTGTCGGCATGAACACGATCCTGGTCGTCACGTCCGACGACGCGCTGCGGGCGCGCCTGATGGTCGCGCTCGGCGACCATTCCGTCTTCACCGCGCCCAACGACGCCGAGGCCCTGAAGACCCTGCGGCTCATCGAGATCGACGTAGTCGTCCGCGGGGGCGTCGGGATCCCCCGCGACGTCGAGTCGTTCGTCGCCCGGGTGCGGGCGATCGCGCCGACGGCCCTCACCGTCGCCATCGGGGTGACGGCCGGGGACCCCGAGGCCGCCGACTTCACGCTGCCGGTGACGTTCACGCAGCGCGAGCTGGACGGCATGCTGCGGCGGGTGATCGACAAGCTCCGCCTGACGCGTGAGATCACGGCCCTGCGCTCGAGCCTCGCGCCCGAGGCGCCGGGCACGACAGCCGACCCCGACGAGCCGTGGGAGGGCGCCGCGTTCGCCCGCGTCCTCAAGGAGTTCACGCGCGGGTTCGCCGCCGGATTCGATCTGCCGCGCGCGCTCGAGATGTTCCTCGACGCGATCGGCGAGCTCGTGCGGCCCACGCGCATGGCGCTGCTCCTGCCCGACGCGGACGCTCAGGAATACCGTGTCGCGACCCATCGCGGGCTGGCGCGGCCGATCGTCGAGTCGGTGCGCCTGCACGCCGAGCAAGGCCTGGTCCGCTGGCTTGCCGCCCAGGGGCGGCCGGCCCGGCTCAACGACCTCACCGACCCGGAGATCGTTCGCGAGCTCAAGCTGCTCCAGAGCGTGCTGGCCGTGCCCCTCCTCGCTCACGGCGAGCTCGTCGCGATCCTCACCGTCGGGCAGCCGGTCGTCGGCTCGATGTATCGGCGCGGCGAGACCGAGACGCTGTTCGACCTCGCCTCGCACCTGGCCACGGCCATCCGCGACATCGCGCTCCACAACCAGCTCGAGCGCGAGCAGCAGTTCAGCGAGCGCATCCTGGCCCACATGTCGAGCGGCGTCATTACCATCGGCCGCGACCAGCGCATCGGCACGATCAACCGGCGGGCCGAGGAGATCCTGCAGCTCTCGTCCGGTGAGGTCCTCAAGCAGGACCTGCGCGCGCTGCCGTCGCCGCTGGGGGACATGCTCTTCGACACGCTGAAGACGGGGCGCGCCGCGGGCCGGCACGAGATCCAGCTCGCGCTGCGCGGGCTCTGGCTCGAGGTCTCCACCTATCCCGTGCGCGGCGAGGACGGCGCGCCGCTCGGCGCGGTGCTCGTCTTCGAGGACCTGACCGCGCAGAAGGAGCTCCTGACGCAGAAGCGGCAGGTGGAGCAGACCCAGCTCCTCACGCGCGTGGTCGCGCGGATCGCCGACGAGATCAAGAATCCGCTGGTCTCCATCAACACGTTCATCGAGCTCATCGGTGAGCGGTACGACGACCCCGATTTCCGGCGGCATTTCTCGTCCGTCGTCCGCCGCGACGTTCGCCGACTGGTCGAGGTGTTCGAGAAACTTGCGGGGCTCGTGACGGAAGGTGAGTTAAACTTCACCACCGTGGATGTGCACACGGTCGTCGACGACGTGGTGACCGCCATCGAGCTCGTCGACGAGGTGCCGGCCCGGCCACTGCAGCTCGACGTGACGCGCGAGACGACACCACAGGTTGTGAAGATCGATCCGGCTCAGCTTCGAAAGGCCCTCTCGTATCTCATCTGGTATCTGGCGCACAACTCGCCGCCGGATCAGGCGCGCGTGTCGGTGTCGGTCGCGCGGCACGCGGAGCGCGAGGGCGGCGAAGGCGTGCGCATCCTGGTCGGCTCGCGCACAGCGGTGGTGCCGGCCGAGAAGCTCCATCGCGTCTTCGACCCCGTGCAGATGGTCCAGGAAAGCCTCATCGACGTGGGGCCGGCCGTGAGCCAGCGCCTTGTGGAAGCCGTGGGCGGACAGCTAGCGGTGCGGCAGGGCCGCCACGAGCTCCACTTCCTGGTCACGCTCCCGCTCGCGAGCTTATGAGCACGACCGCCACCACGCTGGGCCGCGTTCTCGTCGTCGACGACGAGCTGGGGCCCCGCGAGTCGCTCCGGATGCTGCTCAAGCCGAGCTACGCCATCCAGACGGCCGAGAACGGGCGCACGGCGCTCGACCTGCTGCGCCGGTTCCAGCCGGACGTCGTGATCATGGACATCAAGATGCCCGAGATGGACGGCCTCGAGCTGCTCCGGCACGTCAAGCGCGCCGACCCGTCGATCGAGGTCGTGATGATCACGGCCTACGCGTCGCTGGAGACGGTCCGGCACGCGCTCACGCACGGCGCGTTCGAGTACCTCATCAAGCCCTTCTCGCGGCAGGACCTCGAGGACGTCGTCCATCGTGCGCTCGTGCGCCGTCAGGCCGACCTCGGCGCCCGCGGCCAGGTCGCACGGCTCGTGGAGGAGATGCGCAAGCTCTCCGCCAAGACCCGTGAGCTCGAGGAGGCCGAGGCCACCGAGCAGTCGCTCCGCGTCACCCAGCTCTCGATCCTGCGCGAGATCTCCCGCACGATCGTCGGCCACCTCGATCCGCAGAACGTGACCGCGGCGGTGACCGAGCAGCTGCGCGCGGCGCTCGGCTACGACTGCGTCGAGATCGTCCCCGAGATTCCGGTGGACGTCGACAAGAACGATCCGTTCGTCGTGGCGTGCGTCATCCGCGACATGCAGGGGCCGCTCGGCCACCTGGTGATCGACAACCGATCCTCGCAGCGCGCGATCGACCCGCGCGAGCGCGAGCTCCTCGAGATGCTCTCGGAATACCTGGCGATCGCCCTCCGCAATTCCCGGCTCTACGGCGAGATCGCCGACACCAAGCAGCGGCTCGAGCAGACCATCTCGTCGGCCGGCGAGGCCATCATCTCGGTCGCGCCCGACGATCGCATCGAGAAGTGGAACCCGGCGGCCGAGCGCATCTTCGGCTACGGGGCCGCACAGGCGATCGGGCGCCCGATCACGGACATGCTCCCGCGCGGCGACTACGCCGACGCGCGGCGGCGACTGGCTGAGGGCCCGTCGCGCAGCGAATTCCAGACCACCGCGACCGCCGGCCAGCCGCGGCCGGTCGAGCTGGCGGTGACCCTCTCGGCGCTGCACGGACGCCACGGCCGGCTCGAGGGCCTGATCGCGATCGTTCGCGACATCACGGCCCAGCGCGAAGTCGAGAAGCAGCTGCACCAGTCCGAGAAGCTCACGGCCCTGGGACAGCTCGCCGGCGGCATCGCGCACGACTTCAACAATCTCCTCCAGGCGATCCTCGGCTACGCCCAGCTCATGAAGCAGAGCCTCCACGACCCTCAGTTCGTCAGCCGTTCGCTCAACGTCGTCGAGGCCGCGGCGGTCGACGGCGCGGAGACGGTCCGCCGGATCCAGCAGTTCGCGCGGCTGCGTCCGGACGGTCCGCCGGTCGGCGTGGACGTGAACCAGAGCGTGCACGACGCGGTGGCGATGATCCGCCCGCGGCTCGAGGAGAAGATCGCGCGCGACAACCGGCCGCTCGATCTCCGGCTCGACCTCGGGACGATCGAGACCATCAACGGCCGCCCGGCGGCGCTGACCGAGCTGATGACGAACCTGCTCCTCAACGCCCTCGACGCGATGCCCGACGGCGGCACCTTGACGGTGTCGACGCGCGGCGAGCCCGGCCGCAGCGTGGTGCTGACGGTCGCCGACACCGGCATCGGCATGCCCGAGGCCGTCCGCCGGCGCATCTTCGAGCCGTTCTTCTCGACCAAGGGCGAGGGCGGGTCGGGGCTGGGCCTGTCGATGGTCTACGCGATCGTCCGGCGGCACAGCGGCGACATCCGCGTCGAGAGCGAGCCCGGACGTGGCGCCACCTTCACGCTCACCTTCCCCGTCGCGAGCGAGCCCGTCGGCGCCGAGCCCGACTCCGCGCTGCCGCGGGCGCGCCGACCGGCCCGCGTGCTCCTGGTGGACGACGACCAGAAGGTGCTCGGCACCCTGACCGAAATTCTCCGGAGCGTGGGTCACATCGTCACCGCGGCCGCGAGCGGCGGGGCCGCGCTCACCGCCTACGAGCCGGGGCGCTTCGACGTGGTGCTGACGAACCTCGGGATGGCGGGAATGAACGGCTGGGAGCTGGCCGAGCGCGTCCGCCGCGTCGATCCGGACATCGCCATACTACTGATCACGGGCTGGGGGCTGCGTGACGAGGAGCACGGACGGCTGAAGACGCTCAAGATCCGCAAGTGCCTCTTCAAGCCCGTGCGGCCGGCCGAGCTCGACTCAGCGATCCAGGACGCCCTCGTCCCCGCCTGAGGTCAGGCGCGCTTCATCGGGCGGCCGCAGCAGATCTTCTGCGCTATCGCGACTTTCCCGCACTTCGCGCAGCGAAACCCGGCCATATCCCCTCCTGTATTGCGTCGAGCCGGCTAGAGCCGCTCGATGATGGTCGCGATCCCCTGGCCAAAGCCGATGCACATCGTCTGCAGGCCGTAGCGCTTGCCCGTCCGCTCCAGCTCGTGGAGCAAGGTGGTCATGAGCTTGGCGCCCGAGCAGCCGAGGGGATGGCCGAGCGCGATCGCTCCGCCGTTGACGTTGACCCGGCTCATGTCCGGGTGATACTCGCGCTCCCAGGCGAGGACCACCGACGCGAACGCCTCGTTGATCTCGACCAGGTCGATCTGGTCGAGCGTCAGGCCGGCCTTGCGGAGCACGCGCTGGGTCGCCGGAATCGGTCCCGTGAGCATGATCGTCGGATCGACTCCCGCGAGCGCCGTCGCGACCACGCGGGCCCGCGGCTTGAGTCCGAGCACCTTGGCCCGGTCGGCGGACATGAACATCAACGCCGCGGCGCCGTCGGAGATCTGCGACGAGTTCGCCGCCGTCACGACGCCGTCGGGCTTGAACGACGGCGCGAGCGTCGCCATCTTGTCGCGATTCACCGGGACGCGGACGCCCTCGTCGGTGTCGAAGACGGAGCCGTCCGGCAACGTCACCGGGACGATCTCGCGCTTGAAGCGGCCTTCGGCGATGGCGCGGCCGGCCTTCTCGTGGCTCTGCGCCGAGAACTCGTCGAGCTCCTCCCGCTTGAGCCCCCACTTCTCGGCGATCATTTCGGCCGAGATGCCCTGCGGCACGATGTTGAAGCGCTCCTGGAGCTTCGGCGAGAGCGGCCCATCGCCCGGCCCCATGGCATTCGAGCCCATCGGCACGCGCGTCATGTGCTCGATCCCGCCGGCGATGACGACGTCGTACTGGCCGGCCATCACGCCCATCGCGGCGAAGTTGGCGGCCTGCTGGCCGGAGCCGCACATCCGGTCGAGGGTCGTGCCGCACACTTCGACGGGCAAGCCCGCGATCAGCGCTGCGTTGCGCGCGATGTTGAACCCCTGCTCCCCGAGCTGGTCGACACAGCCGAGGATGACGTCCTCGATCTGGGCCGGATCGATCTTCAGCCGCGCGACCAGATCTTTCAACACCAGCGCCGCGAGATCATCCGGGCGAATCCCCGAGAGCTTTCCACCTTTGCGTCCGACGGCCGTCCGCACGGCCCCGACGATGACTGCATCCCGCATGGCAACCTCCCCGACGGACTGAACAGTAATTCATCTTACCGGGGCCACGGGGGATGGCGCAAATCGCGCCGCGCGCTATCGAGGGGCGCGTCGTGGATGGCCGTCCAGCGACGTGCCCAGGCCGCTGCTGCCGCTGAGCCCGGCGAACGGAGGCGCTCCCGGGATCGACGGTAGAGCCGCCCGAACAGGCGTGGGTGGTCCACTCTCGCTCGGGGTCGGCGGAGTCTCCGGCGCCGGCGGCGGTGTCTCGGCGACAACCGCCGGGCGCGCGACGAACGGCGCGGGCTTCGCAGGCTCGTCGGGACGCGACTCCTGAGCCCGCGGCTCGATGACACGGTCGCCGACGGGAGCGCGGGGGGCCGGCAGATCGGCGACAGTGCTCGGCGGGATCGGTTTCGCCGGCGCGATGGGTTTCGCCGGCGGGAACGGTTTCGCCGACGAGATAGGCTTCACCGGGCTCGATTTGGCCGGCGGCTTCGGCAAGTCCGACGCGGGAGCGAGCGGCGCGGGCTCAGGCGCCGGCGGCGGTAGATCTGGCGCAGGGCTCGGCGCTTCGATTCGCGGTTTGCGGACGGGCGCGCTGTCGTCGGCGTCCGGGCTCCGGAGCATCGTATAGCCCTTGAGCACGACCGCGATCGACAGCAGCACGGCCGCGGCGATTCCGATCGAACGAGCGGGTAGCCTGACGCGAGCGCCGATGCGAGCGCCGATAGCTCGTGCGCCGGTTGACGGAGTCGCCGGGGAGGGCGCTCGTGTCTGCACATCGCGTCCGGTCGGCGGGCTAGCGCTCCGGCAACCCGGGCACTCCGAAAGCGCCGCACGAAGGGGCGCGGAGCACCCGGTCGCGTGACGCCAGTTCTGCCCGCATTCCGCGCAGACGTGGAAATGCGGACCTGAGCGGGCGCCCGGCAACGGCTCGGCGTCGGGCTTCGGAAAACACCAGGGACAGCACGCGGCGAGACTGTCGAGACAGTGGCCTTCGTGACTCCAGTCTCCGTCGCAGATGTTGCAGTAGTGCGAATGGGGCTCTCTGATCAGCAGATCGCTCCGGCCGGAGCACACGGGGCAATCCTCGGGACCTACGAACGGCAGATCGCCCGAGATCGGATCGTAGCTCGGGATGCGGCAGGTGGTCGCCGCCGGTCCGCCGTGCTGCCAGCGATGACCGGCCTTGCATCGATGCGGATGCTCCGCGCGCGGCTCCACCTCGAGCGGTGCCACCAGCTTCGTCCTCGCTCCCATCTCGCGACGATCGCGTCAGAGGCCCGCGCGCCGGAGACCCTCGCGCACGGCATCGTCGGTGGGCCCGAGCTGCCGGGCCCGTCGAAATGCCGCCCGCGCGTCGTCCTGCTGGCCGAGCCCGAGGTAACACCAGCCCATCCCCAGCTGGTACTGGTGCGAGTCCGGCGCCGCCAGGCTCGCCCGGATGAACATCGCCAGGGCCTCGCGGTGCACGACCTCGGCAGCGTCAGGCGACGCGGATTTCGCCGCACGCGCGGCTGCCGAGGCGGCCCCAGAGGCTTCCCGAGAGGCCTCGTAGATCCGGTTCGGCCGCGCGGTGGCAGTGTCTCCACCGGTGCTTCCGACGCCCGGGCCTCCGGGGCTCACACCGTCCGCGCTGGGACTCCCGCTCGGCCCCGGTGCGCTCGCCTCGGCGCTCGCGGTGCCGCCGACACTAGCCCCTGCCGCGCCGGTGCTGCCGGCGGCGGCGCCAACGCCCACCGGACCGGCCGCGCCGCCGCCGGCAGCGCCGGGTCCGGATGCGCCACCGACGCCCGCTCCGGCTGAGCCAGCCGCGGCGGGGCCGCTACCAGCCCCTGCGCCGGAGGCACCGCTAACACCGGCTCCACCGGCACCCCCGCCGGCAGAGGCGCCGGCGCCGTTTCCGCCGCCGTTTCGGTTACCTCCCCCGCTGGCGGCTCCTCGGCCGCCGGGCCCCTTGGCGCGAGCGATACCGATATCCGAGACGAGCTGCACCGCCACCACGAGCGGCGCGGCGAGCAAGAGCAGCGCGAGACCGACGACGTACGGTCGCGAGGCGCAGGTCAGGCGGGCCATTGCGACTTCCCCCAGTTCGAGTGGTCGGCCGAGTCTCCGACCAGGATTTATTTGACTGTGGGGCCGCGCTCGAACCCGGAGCAATCGGGTGAACACTCCAAAGCGATCGGAGAGGAGACCCGTCGGAGGGGGCCTTTATCTCGCCCGCGCTTCTGGAGATAATCGGCGGGCGCCGGAAGCCACGAACCCAGGCTCTCGAGACCGGTGGAGGTGCGACATGGCCCGCGACGGTTATCTGATCCTCGACAGCGACCTGCACATGATGGAGCCCGACGATCTGTGGTCGCGCTACCTCGAGGGCCCGCATCGCGCGAACCTGCCGCGGTTCTTCGGAGGGCAGCAGCAAACGCTCAGCGCGAGCGCCGAGGACAAGGGCAACGCCGACATCATCATGGGGATGGAGGTCGCCGGGCTCGCGATTCCGGCGCACGCGAAGGCGCTCGGCGCGACCGCGTCGAGCCGCGAGCTACGGCGCCGGAGCCGTGCGCGGCACCCGCACTTCCAGGTCGCGCGCGGCCGCGGCTTCGATCCGGGTTCGACCTTGACCGCGATGGACATCGAGGGGGTCGACGTCGCCGTCATGTACGGTACGCGCGGGCGGCAGATCCTGATGCACGACGACCTGGCCGCGGACTACGCGGCGGCGCTCGCGCGCGCCTACAACAACTGGGCGTACGACTACTGCCAGCACCAGCCGGCGCGGCTGAAGTTCGCCGCGCAGATCGCGATGCACAGCATCCCGGCGGCGATCGACGAGGCGCGGCGATGCGTCCGGGAGCTCGGCGCCGTCGGCATCATCGGCACGCCGAACCCGGTCAGCGGGCAGCACCTGCACGACGAAGCGTGCGAGCCGCTCTGGAGCGCGCTCGAGGAGCTCGACGTCCCGATCGGATTCCATCCGACCGGCAATACCTCGCTCAAGGACGACGCCGGCCGGCGCTACGTCGGCCACGCCAACTTCCACCCGATCGCCCACGCCATCCGCAATCCGGTCGAGCTGATGGGCGCGATCGCCAGCATGACCACGGGCGGTATCCTCGAGCGCCATCCCCGGCTGCGCTGCGCGTTCCTCGAGGGCACGGCCGGCTGGCTCTACTGGTGGCTCTGGCGGCTCGACGACCAGTGGGAGAAGTTCGGGCCGGGGTGCGAGCATCAGCTTTCGATGCTGCCGAGCGAGTATTTCAAGCGTCAGTGCTACATCGCGCTCGACGTCGACGAGGAGCCGGCGGTCGACGTCGTCAACAAGATGGGCGCCGACTATTTCGTCGTCTCGACCGACTACCCGCACTCGGACGGCGCGTTCCCCGAGGCAATGGAGCAGTTCTTCGGGCTGCCGTTCGGCGACGAGGTACGCCGCAAGATCCTCTGGAGCAATTGCGCGCGGCTCTACAACATCGACACGCCGGCGGACACGCGTTTCTTCCAACATCTCAACCGGAGGGAAGGCTGACATGGCTCACGCGTACCAGACCGATCAGTACGAAGGCATGATCGCCGAGACGGTGACCATGCGGGGGCACAACGGGGACAGCATCAACGCGTACGTGGCGCGGCCGCTGGGCTCGGGCCCGTTCCCGGGCATGGTCGTCATCCACCACGCGCCAGGCTGGGACGAGTGGTACCGCGAGTGCACGCGCAAGTTCGCGCACCACGGCTTCGTGGCGATCTCGCCGAACCTGTACTTCCGCGACGGCCACGGCACCCCCGAGGATGTGGGGGCCAAGGTGCGCGCGGCCGGCGGCGCGCCGGACGCGAGGGTGCTCGGCGATCTGGATGGCGCGAACGCATGGCTCCGCTCGCTGCCGTACGTGAGCCGCAAGATCGGGATCTTCGGCACGTGCTCGGGAGGCCGGCAAGCGTTCCTCGCGGGCTGCCGGCTGAAGGGCCTCGACGCGGTGATCGAGTGCTGGGGCGGGCGCGTGGTGATGTCCAAGGAAGAGCTCACGCCCAACCAGCCGGTGGCGCCCATCGAGTACACGAAGGACCTCTCGGCTCCGATGCTCGGGCTCTTCGGCAACGAGGACAAGTCACCGACGCCGGAGCAGGTCAACCAGCACGAGGCCGAGCTGAAGAAGCACGGCAAGCAGTACGAGTTCCATCGCTACGACGGCGCCGGCCACGGCTTCTTCTACTACGATCGCGCCGCCTACCGGCAGGATCAGGCCGTCGACGGCTGGAAGAAGCTCTTCGCCTTCACCGACCGGACCCTGCGCTGAGCGGACGTCGGGAGCCCGAACAATGTGCACGATGATCGCGCAGCAGGTGAAGATCACGGGTCGCGGCAAGAGCGGCCCGGAGTGGTTCGACGTCCGCGAGGCCAACGTCTCGTACGACCATCCGTACGATCTGCCGCTCGAGCACGCGCTCAACATCGACTTCGTCAACGAGGCGATGGGGCCGGGCGCCCGCGTGGCGGTCGAGCTCAGCGTGGATGCGGCGCGCCAGCTCGTGCAAACGATCCAGGCCGTGCTCGCCGAGGCCGACCAGCGTGGCGTGCTGGAGGACTGCCCCGTGATCGCGGTACCGGCTCGCGATCCCACCACGGCGTAACGGCGTCAGCGGGCCGCGCGGGGCGGGCACTGACTCGCCCCGCGCGGCTCGATCGATCGGCGCGTCCCGGCAGTGCCCCAAGGAGGACGTATGCGCAAGCTCACCGTCGCCATCGCGGTCGGCACCGGCCTGGTCGCGGCCTGGATCGCTCCCGGCTGGACGCAGAGCCCCGCTGCGAAGACGCCGATCAAGGTCGGCGTGATGTATCCGTTCAAGGGCCCGTTCGCGGTACTCGGCGAGCTGCAGCTCGTCGGCATGAAGCTCGCGTTCGACCAGCGCGGCAACCGCATCGCCGGGCGCGAGGTGCAGCTGATCGTGGAGGACGACGAGGCGAAGCCTGACGTGGGCCTGACGAAAGTCCGCAAGCTCATCGAGCAGGAGAAGGTGGCGGTACTCACGGGCATCGTGAGCAGCGCCGTCGCCTATGCGCTGCGGAGCGCGGTCCACGACGCGAAGGTGCCGCTCGTGATCACGATGGCGAACTCCGGCGGGCTGACCCGCGACCAGCGGAGCCCGTACATCTTCCGGACGTTCCAGCCCGGCGGCACCGGCTCCTACTACATGGGCAAGTGGCTCTACGACAGGCTCGGCAAGCGCAAGGCGATCTTCTCGGGGAGCGATTACGCGTACGGCCGAGAGCACGCCGAGATGTTCAAGAAGGGCTTCGAGTCGGCCGGCGGCAAAGTCGTCGCGGAGGTCTTCGCGCCGCTCGGGACCGCCGACTTCGGCACCTACGTGACCCAGATCGGCCGGGCCGGGAGCGACGCCGATGTGGTCTACATCGTTTACTCCGGGATCGACGCGATCCGCTTCGTCAAGACCTACGCCGAGTACGGATTGAAGGACAAGCTCACGCTGGCCAACTGGGGGGCCACGCTCGACGGCAAGAGCGGGCTCGGCGCGATGGGCGACGCCGCGCTCGGCGCCTACCAGATCGCCACCTACATCCCGGCGCTCGACTTCCCCGCCAATCGCCGGTTCGTGGAGTCGACGAAACAGAAGCTCGGCTACATGGATCCGCTGGTGCAGATGGGCCACATCGGCGGCGACGTGATCGCCCGCGCGCTCGAGGCCGTCAACGGCAGCGTGGAGGACACCGCGGGATTCCTCCAGGCGCTCCGCCGGGTGCAGTTCGACTCGACCCTGGGCCCGTTCAAGTTCGACCCGCAGAGCCAGAACGTCCTCGCCAACATCTACGTCACCCGGGCCGAGAAGGTCGGCGGCGAGATCCAGAACGTGCTCGTGCAGACGATCCCGGAGGCGAAGGACCCGTGGTGGCTGGAGCAGGCCACGCGCTGAGCGGCGCGGGTGTCCGCTAGTAGCCGGCGGACTCCGACAGAAACTGCACGCGGCTGGTCGGGAAGGCGTCGGCGATGTCGGTGGTCTGCCAGCCGAGCTCGACCGGGTGGCTCACCTCCATGCACATACTGGCGAGCAGGAACAGGTTCCGGTCGGCCGGGCCCATCATCTCCCACGCGACCCCGTTGAGGTGCTGGATGATGGCTTCCATCCGCGGGAAGACCGTCGCGTAGAAGCGCCGCGCCGTCTCGATGTCGGCCGCGATCTTCTTCTTGTGACGTCCCTCCTCGGTCGGCACGATCCACTCGCCGAGGTGACGGAGATCGGCGAACCCTTTCGGCAGGAGCGCGTCACTCATCGAGCATTTCCCGGGAGACCTTGTAGTGGTGCATCAGGCTCATCTCCTGCTGCGAGAGCTGCAGGTGGCTGAGGATGCCCGAGGACAGCACCGCGTGCTGGGCTTCGAGCGTGTTCATGTCCTCCAGGAACACCTGGCGGCCCCGGCTCAGGAAGAACTGGTGGCTCAGCCGCTCGCCCGCGTTCTTCGGCCGGTAGTAGTAGAGGTCCTGGACGACCTCGGTGTGGTCGACGTCGATCGGGCCGAAGAAGAGCTCGATGTGCCAGTTGTTGCCGAAGAGGAACACCGCGTTGGGATAGAGCTGCACAACGTCGAAGGCCCAGTGCTCGTAGCGCGACGGGTTCACGCCCGGCGGCAGGGCCGGCATCTCGCCCCCGAACGCCGGGATGATCCGCTTGCCGTACTTGATGACGAGCGCCTCCGCCGGCGTGAGCCGGTGGTCGGGGTTGGCCGGCGCCGAGTAGCGATGATGCCGCTTGAAGAGCTGCATGAACGGCCGGTGGCGGTCCGGGTTGATCTTGCCGCCCTGATAGTCGGGCACCGAGTTCCGGTGCAGGTAGAGCGTGTGGTAGCCCTCGGTGAACGAGTTCACGGCGAGGTTCCAGTTGCTGTTCACGTTGATGCGCAGGCTCGCCACCCGCTCGTGCTGCTCGAAGTAGCCCCCGTACTCGTCGAACATCTCGCCGAGCCACTCCCGCAGCGACTCGCCCGGCGCGTCGGCGCCGTTGACGAAGACGAGGTCCTCCCACACCTGGGTGTGGATCGGCCGGAGCCCGAGCGCGCCCTTGTCGAGATCTCTGAACTGGTGCTCGTCGGTCACCAGCTTGAGCTCGCCCTCGGACGAGAAGGTCCAGCCATGGAATCCGCAGCTGAAGCTCTTCCGGCAGCCGGCGCCGCTGCGGACGAGCTTGTTGCCGCGATGCGTGCACGCATTGTGGAACGCGCGGACCTTGCCGTCCTGGCCGCGCACGACCAGGAGCGACGTCTTGAGGACGGGCAGCTCGCGGACGAAGTAGCTGCCGGGCTCGGGCAGGTGCGAGGCGTGGCCGATCGGCAGCCACGCGCGGCGGAAGATCCTCTCGCGCTCCCGCTCGAAGTAGGCGGCCGTGAGCTTCTCGCGCATCGAGATCCGGCGCTCGAGCTGCCCGGTGTCGCCCCGGAAGGTCGTCTCGAGCTTCGCGCTCATCGCGGCGTGTGCTTCGTCAAGAATTCCTTGATACGCGGCTTCGCCTCCGCCAGCGCCGCGCCTTGCTTCCACTCGCGGATGAATTCGCATTTGGGCAGGAGCTTCGCGACCTCCTCGGAGATCGGGAGCGGATGCGCCTCGTCGTTGCCCGCCAGCACCAGGCACGGCGTCTGGCAGCTCGACACGAACGCGCGATCGACGCTGTAGACGAAGCCCGGGCCGTACATGTTCTGGTGTAACGCGTCCAGCACCGGCTGGGTCGCCTCCGGATGGTCCCTGAGGGTCTCGGCCCACGCGTTGAAGCGGGCGGCGCGGCCGGGCGCCATGGCCCCAACCCGGCCGATGGGTTGCGCGAGCACCGCGCTCGCGATGCGCTGAGGCTGCGCCTTCAGCAGGCTCATGATGAAGGAGCCGCCGATACACTGGCCGTACAGGTGACAGCGGTCGATGTGGAGGGAGTCGAGCACGGCGATGTGATCGTCGCGGTACGTGTGCCAGCCGTCCTGCGCGCCGATCGGCGCCCTTGACCGGCCGCCCGCGTTGCGCTGGTCCATCACGATCACCCGGAAGCTTCCGGCGAACTCGGTGATGGGGTTGATGGGCGCGGCGGGGCGGCTCCAGACGTCGATTACCGACTGCAGCCCCGCCGGCGCGAACGTGAGGATGGGAAACCCGCGGCCGTGCTCTTCGAAGTAGATCGACGCGCCGTTACGCTCGATGGTTGGCATGCCCTTCTCCTTGCCGACGCTTGACCTGGTCCGCCAGCTTGCAGAACGCGCAGATCGTGCCGGTCGTCACCTGCCCGCAGCGCGCGCATTCGTTGAGTATCACCGACTCGGCGCGCTCGAAAGCCGGGCGCGCCCGATCGAGGAAGCCGAAGAGGAAGTTGTGCTTGGCCCCCGGCGAGGCGTCCTCCAGGCGGCTCAGGATCTCCTTGTGGGTGATCGAGGTGGCGCCCTTCGCGAACGGACACTCCTCGACGATGTAGTCGATCTTCCTCAAGAAGGCGAAGGCTGCCGTCTCGCGCTCCGAGAGCCGGTAGAGCGGCTTCACCCGGCGCACCAGCTTCGGGTGCGTCGAGGGCAGCGCGGGAGACTGCCGCGGCAGCGCGTCGGTCTGCCAGTGCATGACTGAGCCGAACAGCGTCGCCGCCTCGTCGTCGAGGTTGTGGCCCGTCGCCACCACCGGCATCCCGTGCTCGAGCGCCTCGCGGTTCATCAGGTAGCGCTTCGAGAGGCCGCAGCCGGAGCACGGCGGCCGCCGCGTGACCTCCTTGATGACGGGGACGGGCGCGCCGACCTCGTCGCGCACGGCGCTGACGAGCAGCGGGACGCCGCGGGCCGCGGCAAACTTCTCGCACTTGGCCTTCGACTCGACCGAGTACTCGAAGATGCCGAGGTCGAGGTAGAGGCCGGTCGTGCGGTAGCCCTCGTCGATCAGCACGTCCCAGAGGGCGAGGGAGTCCTTGCCGCCGGAGACGGCCACCAGCACGGCCTCGTCCCGCGTGAACATGCGGTGCTTGCGGATCGCCTCGCGGACCTGGTTGCGGAAGAACTCGAGGAAGTCCGGCGCACAGAACGCGGCGTTGTGGCGCCGGAGCTCGAGGACCGCCGGCTCGCCGCACTTGCGGCACTTCATCGCGAGCGCGCGCGGCCCCCCGACATGACCGGCCGCAGCTCGATCGTGTCGCCCTCGCGCACCACCTGGTCCGCCGTGACGAGGTCGTCGCCGCAGATCACTAGGACCGTCTCGGGGATGATGTCGAGCTCGCGCAGGATGTCCTTCACCCGCCGGTTGCCGGCGACGTCGACCTCCCGCCGCGGATTTCGCAGGATGACTTTCACGCCCGTCCCGGTGTCACGCCCGGGGGAATCCGGGCGCGCTCTTGATCTCGCGGATCTGCACGAGGTGGATCTCGTCGTGATGCGCCTGCAGCTGCCACCACTGGGCGAGATCGAGCGCGCCGAACCGAAAGTGCTCGAACTTCAGGGGGCGCGGATCGAGCGACGCGAGCTTCTCGATCGACTGACGGCTCCGCTCGCGCGTGGCCCGCATCGTCGCGAGCAGCTCCGCGATCGGCTTGCCCAGCTCGGGCCAGACGACCTCGGGCGCCTGCGCCGCGCCGGCCGGCGGCGCCGGGAACGGCCGGAACGCGGTGAGGTCCCCCGGGAAACCGCCGGCGGCGCCCGCGGCCTCGGCCTGGCGCGTGAGCTTCGTGGTCAGCTTCCCCGTCGCGACCTCCGCGAGGATCAGGTGATGCACGACCTCGCCGACAGACCAGTCCTTCTCGCTCGGCTTCCAGTCGGCCTGACCCTGCGAGAGCCCGTCGGCCTCTCCCAGGATCTCGGCGCGCACCGACTGGAGCTCGGTCCACAGCGCTTCGACGGGCCGAGGAAGCGACATGGCGACGAGTATACCTCCGTTCCTCGCGCGGACGGCGCGTGCTACAGTCCTCCCGTCGTGGCGGATCGCCGGCACCTGGCGCGCACCCCGTGGCGAAGGCTCACCACTCGGTCCGTCTACGAGAATCGCTGGATCCGCGTCCGCGAGGATCAGGTCGCGCTTCCCGACGGACGGACGACGATCTACGGCGTCGTGGAGTGCGCCGGCTGCGTCGGCGTGCTGCCGTTCCTCGACGCGAACACGGTCGTCCTGGTCGGGCAATACCGCTACGTCGCCGGCGGCTTCTTCTGGGAGATGCCGACGGGAGCGATGAAGCCGGGAGAGAGCGAGGAGGCGGCGGTTCAGCGCGAGCTGGCGGAGGAGGCGGGGTACGAGGCGGCCCGGCTCGTGAAGCTCTGCGCGTACCACACCTCGAAGAGCGTCGTCGACGAGACCGCCAACATCTACCTCGCCGAAGGGCTGCGGGCGATCGAGCTCCCGCCCGATCCGACGGAGTTCATCGAGGTGCGCGCGTTCCCGTTCGAGGAGGTCGTGCGGATGGTCGAGCGCGACGAGATCAAGGACTCGATGACGATCGTCGCGGTCCTCCACGCGGCACGCCGCCGCTAGCAGGCAGACTGCCAATCCGCGCCGGCGGCCTACTTCGCGGAGGCCAACACCATCGGGCCCTGCGGCGTCGGCACGCCCGTCGAGGTCTCGAGCGTGACGGCGAAGACCTTCACGGGCTTGCCGCCCTCCACCGGATCGATGCGATGAGCGCCTCGCTTCGACGGGTCGACCTGGAAGAGTCCGGCGGGCCGGGGCGCTCCATCGCCGATCGTCCATATCTCGTACGCCATTCCCGGCGGCGCCGCCGGCAGATTGGCCACGAAGACGTAGCCTCCCTTGACCGGATGCCAGACGACCCGTCCGGTCGCCTCGGGGCTCGGCCCGAGCCCGCGCAGGGTGACGATCTGCGTCTGGGGATCGCGGAGCAGGTCGGCGGCGTTCGCGTACACGTCGGTCTGCTCGCGCAGCACGGCCATCTCGCGCTCCACCTTCGCTCGCAGCGCCGCCGACTCGCGCGCCATGACGCCCAGCTGCGCCTCGTAGCGCGCCGCGACGTAGGTGCCGATGAAGGCCGCGGCCGCGATCACGGCGGCGGCCGTCCCCACCGCCCAGACGAGCGGCCGCGGGCGGGCCGCGCCGCGCCGCGCCGGTGTCGTCGCCGCGAGGCGGCGCATGAGCTCTTCCTTGACCGCCGGCGGCGGGACCATGGGCGGCCCCGAGCGCGCCAGCGCCGCGAGCGCCTCGGCCGATTCGCGCAGGATCGCCTCGCAGACGTCGCATCCGTCGGCCAGATGGCGTTCGAAGTCGGCGCGCTCCTGGCCGTCGAGCGCGCCGACCGCATACGTCGCCGCGAGCGTGTCGTACGGTTCGTGGGTCATGCGCTCGTCTTCACCACCGCGCGGAGACGCTCGAGGGCGAGTCGGATCCGCGTCTTCACGGTGCCGAGCGGCTGCTTGAGTCGCTCGGCGATCTCCGTCTGGGTGAGCCCCGCATAGTACGCGAGCTCGATGACTTCCCGCTGGACGTCGGGCAGCCGGTCCAGCGCACTCATGACCGTCCCGCGATCGGCGGCGCGCTCGGCGGCGTCGGGCGCCGACTCGTGGGGGGCCGCGAGGCCCTCGTCCAGCGGCGCCACGAACGTGTCGCCTCGCCGGCGGGTCGCCCGGATGCGATCGAGCGCGCGCGTACGCGCCCGCGTGACCATCCAGGCTTCGGGGCTCCCTCGCGCCGCGTCGTAGGCGGGGGCGTCCCGCCAGGCTTCCCAGAACACCTCCTGCAGGACGTCGCTCGCATCGGCGCGCTCGCGGACGATTCTCAGTATCAGCGGAAACACCACGGGCGCGTAGCGATCGTAGAAGACGGCGAAGGCCTCCCGGTCGCCGGCAGCCATCTGCCTGACGAGATCCGCGCCGATCGTCGCCATCCCCGCCTTTCACTACCATGACTACGGTCGAGGTCCAACTCTGGATCGCCGCCCCCGCGGACATCGGCGCCGAGATGCTATTCTTGGCGGCGTGAAATGGCTGCCTGAAACGAAGGCATTCGACGAAGCGTTCGACCGCAACGGAGCGGCGCGCCAGCACTACCGGCCCCTGGTCTCGATTCTGGAGAGCTTCACCCAGGGCGAGATCGAGCGACGCGAGCGCCTGCAGAAGCTCTCGCTGATGGACCAGGGCATCACGTTCGCGGTGTACGGCGAGAAGGAAGGGACCGAGCGGATCTTCCCGTTCGATTTCGTGCCCCGCGTGATCCCCTCGCGCGAGTGGGAGCGCCTGCAGGCCGGACTCGTCCAGCGGGTCACCGCGCTGAACCTCTTCATCCTCGACGTGTATCAGGGGCAGAAGTGCCTCAAAGACCGCGTCATGCCCCCCGACATCGTCCTCTCGCGCAAGGAGTACAAGCGCGAGCTGCTGAACGTGATTCCCCCGCGCCGGATCTTCACCCACGTCGTCGGCACCGACATCATCCGGAACGCGGCCGGCGAGTACCTGGTGCTCGAGGACAACTGCCGCTGCCCCTCGGGCGTGTCCTACGTGCTCGAGAACCGCAATACGCTCAATCGCGTCTTCCCGGAATTCTTCAAGTACTATCCGGTCCGGCCCATCAAGGACTATCCGACCCTCCTCCTGGACACCCTGCTCCACGCCGCGCCCCGGTTCAGCGAGAAGCCGGTCGTCGTCATCCTGACGCCCGGCATGGCGAACTCCGCCTACTTCGAGCACTCGTTCCTGGCGCGCGAGATGGGGGTGGTCCTCGTCGAGGGCCGCGATCTGATCGTCGAGGACAACTACGTCTACATGCGGACGACGCAGGGCAAGAAGAAGGTCGACGTGATCTACCGGCGGGTCGACGACGACTTCCTCGACCCGCTGACGTTCCGGCGCGACAGCCTCGTCGGCGTCCCCGGCCTCATGAATGTCTATCGCGAGGGCAACGTCGGCCTCGCCAACGCCCCCGGCGCCGGCGTCGCCGACGACAAGTCCGTGTACGCGTTCATGCCGGAGCTGATCCGTTACTACCTCGGTGAGGAGGCGCTCCTGGCGCAGGTGCCGACCTATCTCGGGGCGCGCGCGCCGGACCTCGCCTACATCCTGGACCACGCGCACGAGCTCGTGATCAAGACCACGGGCGACTCCGGCGGCTACGGGATGCTGATGGGCCCGTTCGCGGCCAAGAAGGAGATGGAGACCTATCTCGGGCAGGTGAAGAAGAATCCCGCGAACTACATCGCCCAGCCGCTCGTCGAGCTGTCGGCGCACCCGACGTACGTCGACGGGAAGTTCGAGGCCCGCCGCATCGACCTCAGACCGTTCATCCTCTACGGCGACTCCGTCCGCGTGCTGCCGGGCGGCCTGACGCGCGTGGCGCTGCGGCCGGGCTCGTACGTGGTCAACTCCTCGCAGGGCGGCGGCAGCAAGGACACCTGGGTCCTGGCCGAGAAGCCCACCTGATGCTCTCGCGCGTCGCGGACTCGCTCTACTGGATGGGCCGCTACCTCGAGCGCGCCGAGAACATCACCCGGCTCCTACTGGTCACCGAGGATTTCTCGACCGAGACGCAGGGGCTGGCGGAGGATCTGGCGCAGACCGCGTGGAAGGACATGCTCGCCATCTTTCCCTCGGCGCAGCTGACGCGCGAGATCACGCCGTTCGCGCCGCTGTCGGTGCCCTACCTGCACGCCTTCTTCACCGACCAGGCCAACGGCTACTCGATCAACTTTTCGATCCGGAAGGCGCGCGAGAACGCGCGGTCTGTTCGCGAAGCCCTCACCCTCGAGGTCTTCCTGGCGCTGAACGAGGTGTTCCGCGCGGTGGAGGCGTACGAGCGCAAGGGCATGCCCGATCTCCCGGCGTTCCGCGACGCGCTCGGGGCGATCCACAAGGGGATCTTCACGGTCGTCGGTGCGATCGAGCACACCTCGACCCACGACGAGGGCTGGCGCTTCCTGAAGCTCGGCGAGTCGCTCGAGCGTAGCTATCGCTCGGCCCTCGTGCTGCGCACCCGGCTCCCCGCCCTGCTGGGCGCCGAGGCGCGCGGCGACGCGCCGCTCTACTACACGCAGTGGCGGACCCTGCTGCGCGGCCTGTCGTCGCTGGAGAACTACCGGCGGGTCTACGGCGCGCGCCTCGAGCCCAACCTGGTCATCGGCTTCCTGCTCTTCGACGCGGACTCGCCGCGCTCGCTGCGCTACGGCGCCTCCAGCGTCCGGGACTATCTGGGGGCGATCTCGGGACCCGGCGAGCTCACCGCGCCGGGGCGGATCATCGGACGGCTCCACGCCGATCTCCGCTACGACGACGAGGCGCAGATGCGCCGGGGCGACTTCGTGGGCCTCCTCGACCGGGTGGTCGGCGAGCTGGCGAAGACCCACGACGCGATCGCGACGCAGTACTTCGTGACCTGATGCACCTACAGGTAGAGCACCGCTTCGCGTTCGAGTACGACACCTTCATCAGCGAGTCGTTCCTCGAGCTCCGCGTGCAGCCCAAGACGACGCCGCAGCAGGCGGTCGCCTCGTTCGAGCTGGCGGTCGGCCCGCCGACCAGCGTCCACCGCTATCGCGACTGGAACGACAACCTCACGCACCACTTCACGATCACGAAATTCCACGACCGCATCGCGGTGGCGGCGCGCTCGCTCGTCGAGACGCGCGTGTGGAGCGTGGCGATCGGCTCCCTCACCGAGCGGCCCGCCGACGCGCCCTCCTACGTGCTGCGCGATTTTCTCGAGTTCGGCGGACCAGTGGAGCTCACGCCCGCGCTGCGCGCCGCGCACCGGGCCATCGGCCTGGCGCCGACCGCGGCGATCGGCGAGCAGGTGCTGGCGCTCGGGAGCTACATCCACGAGCACTTCGAGTACCGGAAGAACGTCACCGCCTACGACTCGACGACCGAGGATTTCCTGAAGATCGGCGGCGGCGTATGCCAGGACTTCGCCCACCTGATGCTCGGCCTGCTGCGGCTCCGCCAGATCCCCTGCCGTTACGTGAGCGGCTACCTGCACGTCGAGCGCAAGAAGCGCGAGCCTTCGCAGAGTCACGCCTGGGTCGAGTTCCACGCACCGGCGGCGGGCTGGGTTTCCTACGACCCGACTCACAACCGGCCGGTGGACGAGCGTTACGTCGTCGTCGGTCACGGCCGCCACTACGACGACGTGCCGCCCAACAAGGGGATCTTCCGCGGCATCGCCCAGGAGACGCTGAAGGCCGAGGTCGTGACGGAGGTCGTGCCGGGCAAGGTCGTCTCGACGCTCCGTGAAGAGATCACCCACATCGATCTGCCGGTGTTCCGCGAGATCCCCGCGCGCCCTCCGGATCGGCTCGTCACCAACGTCGCCGACGTCACGACCCAACAGCAGCAGCAATAGCAGGACCGGCAACCGCCGCAGCCGGCTCTCGACCAGCCGGTTACGCGACCTGGCCCTGAATGCGGCGCCTGAGCTCGAGGGGCGCCCGCACCCGGTGGAAGATCTCGCGCACGCCCCCCGTCCCGCTGAGCGTGATCGTGCCGTAGCCGAGCAGTCGGCCGCCCAGGGTCTGGTCGACCGACAGCGCCTCGACCTGGCGCAGCAGCAGCTCGAGCGTGCGGCGTCGGACGAAGCCGACCTTCACGATCATGCGCTTGTTGGTGACGCCGAGCTCGGTGGTCTGGTGAGCGATGAACGGCGGGATCAGCATCGAGGCACCCACGAGCAGGACGGCGGCGCCCGCGAGCGGCACCGTGTGGAACGCGATGAGCACCGCCGCGCCCGCGATCAGCACGAGCGCGGCGCGCGCGAAGATGATCCAGTGCAGCCGGGTCCGGTAGACGACGTGCTCGTCGGGGAGCAGCGTCTCGTCGATGTAGCTCACGACCCTCGCTTGGAGGGGGCGGGCACCCCGACGGCCCACAGATAGCCGTCGGGGTCTTCCACCATGACTTCGCGCCAGCCATGCCCCTTGGTCGTGGCCGGCTGCACCACGGTGGCGCCGTGCTCGCGCGCCCGTCGCTCGACCTCGTCGGGGTCGATGCCGAACACGCGCAGCTCGGCGCCGAGACCGCGGCGCTCGCCGCGGGTGAGCGGCGCGTACCAGGGATGCTTGTCGTACGTGTGATCGGCGTGGAGCATCATCTCGACACCGCCCACGGTGATGGCCGCGAAGTCGGGGTCGGCGTAGTGGATCGTCGCGCCGAGGACCGGCGTGAGAAACCCGACGGCGCGCTGCACGTCGCGGACGACCAGGTTCACCGTGAACGGAGGCAGCTCGCGCCCGTAGCGGTCCGCCGGCTTCCAGGGATCGCCGGTCCGCCGCTTCAACGCGCCGGTCCGCCCGGCCGCGCGAACACCGACCGAGCGGGTGACTGCTGGCGAGGCTGTCTGACCGTCATCGACAGCTCGTAATTCAGGACCTCGACCGGATTGGGGTTGAAGATCGCGACCCAGACGCCGAAGTTGTCGCGGCCGAGATGCGGGATCGTCGCTCCGGCGGTCGGGAGCAGCTTGGGATCCGAGCGCCCGCTGAGGCTGTCGCGGACGCTCAGATACCAGGCGCGGTCCGAGGGCGCGCCGTCCGACGTCAGCCGGAGCTCGACGTCGCGCGGGGTCCTCAGCTTGCCGCTCTTGACGAAGAAGAAGCGGGTGGTCATGGGCTCCAGGGCGACGCGGAAGCGCCGCTCGGCGCCGCGCTCATGGAGGTCGGTCAGCTGAGCCGACTCTTCGTGCCCGTCGCCGATCGACCGCGTCGGCCGCGAGACCAGGGTCGTGGAGTCGTCGTGCTCGACGATTCCCGCGTCGGCCCACATGCCGGGCGTCGGCACGGCCACCTGGATGACGTCGCGCACGAACGACGCGTAGGTCTCGCGCAGCCGACCGTCGTCCACCAGGAGCTCGTAGAGCCGGCGGTCGAGCGCGCCCGAGTCGACCCCGACGTCGGCGACCGCGCGGCCGAAGACCGTGCGCATGAATCCGGGCGATACGTTCTCGACGTGCTCGAGGAGGAGGAAGTAGCCGCCCGCCAGCTGGCCGTCGTCGTGGTCCACGGCGGTGCGGATGTGGACGCTGAGGAGATACGGGAACCGGCCCATCTCCGCGCGGAGCGCGTGCGCCCAGGCGAGGCCCGACGGCTTCCACTGACTCCAGGCCGCGTATCCGGCCGCCCACCAGCGAACCACAGTGGCGCGCTGGTCGAGCGGCGGGGGCGCGAGCGCGACGGCCACCGAGCTGCGCGGCGGCGGTGCGGCCGGAGCGGGCTCCGGCTCTTTCGGGCGCTCGCGCACGGGCTCCGGCCGCACCGCCGCCGGTGCGGGTTTCTCGGCCATGGCGATGGAAAGGCGGCCGCGCGTGGCGGCGTTCACGAGCGTCCGTCCAAACTTGCGGGCGACCGCGGCGTCGAGCTGCGCCCAGCGCTCGTCGGTCAAGGTGTCGCGCTCGAGCATCAAGGTCAAGAGACTTTCGAACGGGTGGATGTCCTCCAGCACCCTTTCCGCGGTGACGCGCCCCTCGCTGCCGGCCCTGGAGAACTCCACGCGCAGCTTGCTGGCCTCCGCCTGGCACTCCAGGAGCGATGGGAACGCGGGATCGTCCATGTGCGTGATGCCGAGCACGCGGGTCAGCGCGCTGATGGCCCGCTGCACCGCCGTCTTCACCGCAGCGATCTCGGCCTCGCCGCCGGACGGCGCTCCCTCGCGCCCGAGCTGCTCGCCGAGACCCGTCGGATGCCAGACGACCTCGAAGAGCCGCTTGGGCTCCGGGAACCCTTTCAGGGGGTGGAGCCCGCGGTCGACGTACTCCACCACGCCGCCGCCGTCGGACTTTCTCAGCTCGATGCGGCCGGCGACGTAGCGGGTCGATTCCGCGACGAGGATCTGGCCCGGGCCCGCCGTGGCGCAGATGCGCGCGGCGAGATTGACGGTGCCGCCGATGTAGTCGCCGTCCTTCTGACGGATGGGCTCACCGGTGTTGATGCCGATGCCGATCGCGATTCTGGGACCGGCCCGGTCGCTGTTCTTTTCCGCGACGGACCGCTGGATGCCGATCGCGCACAAGATGGCGCCGCGCGTGGCCTTGAAGGCCACCATGAAGCTGTCGCCCTGGGTCTTGACGACGTCGCCGCCGTACGCCTCGATGTGGCTGCGGACGATGAAGTCCTGCTCGCGGACGAGCTGGTTGGCGACCTCGTCGCCGAGCTCCTCGGTGGTGTCGGTGAATCCCCGGATATCGCTGAAGAAAATGGTGATCGTGTCGGGTACCGACACGTCGGGGGTAGCCCGCGGACCGTTTTCCTCGCCCTGCGCGTTCTCGTTCATTCCGGCGGTGCTTCAGGTGGCACTAAAAATAGTAGCCGATGCGCGCGCAAAACTACGCGCCTTTCAAAACGGCTTTTGGCGGCGCTATCTTCTGACGACGCGCCGTGCCTTGAGATCGAACCGCGGCAGGCTCCGAGCGGGCACCGCCGCGACTTCCAGGCGGATTCCCAGGGTGGCCCGGAGGGCTTCTCGCACCGGCGACACGCCGGAGACGTCGTCGAGCTCGACCAGGACACGGACCTCGTCGAGCTCGCCGTCCTTGAACACCTCGATCTGGAACTCTTCGATCGCGGCAAAACGCCGGACGACGCCCTCGATCGCCGCCGGGAATACGTTGACTCCGCGGACGATGAGCATGTCGTCGAGGCGGCCGAGGATCCCGCCTTCCAGGCGCCTGAAGGTGCGCCCGCACGGGCACGCTTCCTCGGCCAGGCGGACGCGATCGCCGGTCCGGTAGCGGATCGCGGGCGACCCAACCCGGCCGAGGTTCGTCAGGACCAGCTCGCCGTCCGTCGCCGGCTCGGACGTCACCGGATCGATCACCTCGAGGATGAACTCGGCCTCGTTCACGTGGAGACCGGCCTGCTCGGAGCACTCGTAGCCGTACGCGCCCATCTCCGTCATGCCGCCGTGGTCGAACGTCCGGGCGTTCCACCCGGCTTCGATACGCGCTCGGACCGCCGGGATTCCGGCTCCGGGCTCGCCGGCGTGAACCGTCGTACGGACGGGCAGCTTCGCCAGGTCGACGCCGCGCTCGCGGGCGACCTCGACGAGGTGGAGGGCATAGGAGGGCGTGCAGACGAGCACCGTCGCGCCGAGGGCCTCCATCCACGCCAGCCGCGTCGGCGAGTCCTGGCCGCCCCCGGGGATCACCAGGGCGCCGAGCGCGCGGGCCCCCTCGAACCCCGCCCAGAATCCGATGAACAGCCCGAACGAGAACGGAAAGAAGATGCGGTCGGTCGGGCCCACGCCCGCCCCCCGCAGCACGAAGCCCCAGCAGCGCGACCACCAGTCCCACGATTCCTGAGTGTCGAGCCAGCGGAGCGGCGCGCCGCTCGTCCCCGACGTCTGGTGCACGCGCACGTAGCGCTCGAGGGGATAGGTCAGATTGGTGCCGAACGGCGGATGCGCGGCCTGATCGGCGACCAACTCCGATTTGTTCGTGAGCGGAAGCCGGCGGAAGTCGAGCCAGTCGCGCAGATCGTCGACCGACGCGATGCCGGCCCCGCGCCATTTCCTCGCGACGAACCGATTGCTCGCCAGGAGCTCTCGCGCCATCGCGCGAAAGCGGCGCCACTGATGCTCGCGAAGCCGATCGGGATGGAGCGTCTCGAGTCTGGGAGCGAACACCGTCGGAGAGGCCCGGGCCTCAGGCCCGCAGCTTGAATCGCTGGATCTTGCCGGTGGCCGTCTTCGGGAGATCGGTGACGAACTCGATCCAGCGCGGGTACTTGTACGGGGCGATCTTGTCCTTCACGAAGAGCTTGAGCTCGTCGGCGAGCTTGTCGCCAGCGGCCGCCGGGTCCTTCAGCACGACGTAGGCGTGCGGCTTGACGAGCCGATCGGTGTCCTCGCGTCCGACCACTGCCGCCTCGAGCACCGCGTCGTGCCGGATCAGAGTCCCCTCGACCTCGACCGGCGAGACCCAGATGCCGCCCACCTTCAGCATGTCGTCGGAGCGGCCGCAGTACCAGTAGTAGCCGTCCTCGTCCTGGTAGTACTTGTCGCCGGTCTGGATCCACTGACCGAAGAGCGTCTCCTTGGTCTTCTCGTGCTTGTTCCAGTAGTACGCCATCGTCGAGTCGCCCTTGACGCGGATGTTGCCGATCTCGCCCCGCGGGACCGGACGGCCCTCGTCGTCCACGATGGCGAGCTCGTAGCCGGGCACCGCCACGCCGGTCGAGCCCGGGCGCGTGTGGCCGGGACGGTTCGAGATGAAGATGTAGCCGATTTCCGTGGTACCGATGCCGTCGACGATCTCGACGCCGAAGCGATCTCGCCAGCGGTTGTAGAGCTCCGCCGGGAGCGCCTCGCCGGCCGACACGCACAGGCGCAAGGACGAGGCGTCGAAGCGCTTCTCGGCGTCCTTCACCGCGAGCATCGAGGCGAAGAGCGTCGGAATCCCGAAGAAGAGCGTCGGGCGGTAACGCGTGACGGCCTCGAACACCCCTTCGGGCGTCGGGCGCTGGGGATAGAGCATCGCCTGCGCGCCGACGCTCATCGGCAGGAAGCCGGTGGCGCCGAGCCCGTAGGCGAAGAAGAGCTTCGCCGCCGAGAAGACGCGATCGCTCGGGCGGATCCCGAGCACCTGCTTGCCGTAGGTCTCGCAGCACATCACCATGTCGTGCTGTAGATGCACCGCGCCCTTGGGAAAGCCCGTCGAGCCCGACGAGTATTGCCAGTACGCCGGGTCGTCGCGCGAGGTCTCCGCCGCCGCCAAGGTCGACGACGCCCGCGCGATCCAATCCTCATAGGCCAGGTACCGTCCGGGCGCGCCGCCGGCGACGAGCACGTGCTTCAGGTACTTGGCCTCGGCGAGCGCGGGGCCCGCCTCGGCGAGCAGCGCCGCCGACACGACGGCCACCTTGGCGCGGCTGTCGTTCAGGAAGTAGAGATAGTCGGCGGTGCGCATCAGCGTGTTGGTCGGGATCGGGACCGCGCCGATCTTGATGGCGCCCCAGAAGGTGCCGATGAACTCGGGCGTATCGAGGCAGAGCACGAGCACGCGGTTCTCGGGCTCGACGCCGAGCTCGAGCAGCGCGTTGCCGGTGCGGTTGACCAGCTCGAGGACGTCGCCGTAATTGAGCGTGCGGCCTTCGTAGCTGAAGGCCGACACGGCCCCGCGCCCCTCGGCCACGTTGCGGTCGACGAACCACGTCGCGGCGTTGAACTGCGCGGGGAGCAGCTCGGACGCGTACATGGCTACGCCAGGCGCACGTACTCGAAGCCGACGGGCCGGCCATTGACGCCGCGGGCCGGCGGCGCGATCCAATTGGCGAAGCGGCCGATCACGGTCACCGGCTGCATCAGGCTCTCGAGGTAGGCCTGATCCGCCTCGGTCGGAAGCCACTCGTGCTTGCGCGCGTCCCACTCGGCCTCGCTGAGCACGCGGCCGTCCGGCGCCACCTTGACCTCGGCGAAGAGTCCGATCGCGCGATGGAAGCCGCGGTGCGGGAGCCGCAGCTCCGCATCGATCCCGTGCTTCTTGATGATCTGGTTCCAGCGGTCCAGCCCGCGCTGGCAGTCGGCGATGTAGTCGTCGCGCAGCCGCTCGTTGAGCGAGGGCAGCGCCGGGGCCTCGCGGATCGTGATCCGGTCGCCGTCGAGCTCGTTGACCGAGTGCGTGCTGTCCTTGAGCCGATGGTCGTCGCGCTTCTTGCCTTCCTCGAAGCGCCCCTTGAGCCCCATCGTGTAGAAGTTCGCCGCGTTGGTCGAGATCTCGGACCCGAACAGGTCGAGCGACACCGAGTAGTGGAAGTTGATGTAGCGCTGCAGGGTGGCCAGGTCGATGCCGCCCAGCCGGCGGACCTCGTCGGTCTTGCCCTCGCGCATCAGCTCGCACGTGCGCTGCACGACCCGTCCGATGCCCGTCTCGCCGACGAAGAGATGATGCGCCTCCTCGGTGAGCATGAACCGGCACGTCCGCGAGAGCGGATCGAACCCGCTCTCCGCGAGGCTCGCGAGCTGGTACTTGCCGTCGCGGTCGGTGAAGTACGTGAACATCAGGTACGAGAGCCAGTCCGGCGTCCTCTCGTTGAAGGCGCCGAGGATGCGCGGCTTGTCCCGATCGCCCGAGCGCCGCTGCAAGAGCGCCTCGGACTCCTCGCGTCCGTCGCGGCCGAAGTAGGCGTCGAGCAGGTAGACCATCGCCCAGAGGTGGCGGCCTTCCTCGACGTTGATCTGGAACAGATTGCGCAGGTCGTAGAGCGAGGGGCAGGTGCGCCCGAGGTGGCGCTGCTGCTCGACCGAGGCCGGCTCGGTATCCCCCTGCGTGACGATGAGCCGGCGCAGCACGCCGCGATACTCGCCCGGGACGTCCTGCCAGGCGGGCGCACCCATGTGGTCGCCGAAGCCGATCGTCCGGCCGGCCTCGGGCTCGGCGAGGAACAACCCCCATCGATACTCCGGCATCTTGACGTAGTCGAACTGCGCCCAGCCCTGCGCGTCGACGCTCACGGCGGTCCGGAGGTAGACGTCCCTGGCCTGGAAGCCGTCCGGGCCCATCTGCATCCACCAGTCGAGGAACTTCGGATGCCACTCCTCGAGCGCGCGCTGGAGCCGACGGTTGTCGGCGAGGCTCACGTTGTTGGGGATGCGCTCGCTGTAGTCGATGCCGGCCATCACACTCTCCTGCGGTCGAACTCGCTGCGCCGACCGGTTCCGTACACCTCGAGCGCGCCCTTGGGCCCGACAGCGTTTCCGCGCTGGAAGATCCAGTTCTGCCAGGCCGTGAGGCGGCCGAAGATCTTGCTCTCGAGCGTCTCGGGCCCGCCGAACCGGAGCGAGGCCTCCATGCCGGTGAGCGCGTCGGGCGAGAACGCCGCGCGCTCCTCGATCGCGATGCGGACCTCGTCGTCCCAGTCGATGTCGTCGGGCGTGAAGGTGACGAGCCCCGTCTCCGCCGCCGCGGCGGCGTCCAGGTCCTCGCCGATCCGCGCGCGGAGCTTGTCGGTGCGCCCGGGCTCGGCGAGGAAGCGGCTTGCCAGGCGTGTGAGCCCGTTGACCATCGGATAGGCGCCGAAGTTCATCTCGGAGAGCCTGATCGTCGCCGCCGGCTCCTTGCCGTCGGGCCGGGTACCGTCCAGCATGTAGGACCGGTCGGCGGCGAGCACGAGCTCCAGCAGGGTCCCGACGAAGCAGGAGCCGGGCTCGACGAGCGCGAACACCGACCGCGACGAAACCTCGACCCGCTTGAACGTGCGCTTGAGGTAGAGCCGGATCTCGCGCACGAGCCAGTCGTCGCGATGCGCCGCGAGCTGGCGGTCGTACGCCTCGACCAGATCGGCGCGGCCGGACGTCGTGAACACCCAGAGGCCGATCTCGTCCTCGTTGGTACGCAGGTGGAGGATGAGATCGTCAAGCTCGCGGGCCAGCGCCAGCGGCCAGAAGCCGCACCCGGCCTCGCGGATCGACGCGGCGTCCGCCGGGGGCGGCGTGCTCGGCCCAGCGATGGTGATCTCGGCGAGGCCCCCGGCCCGGTCGATGTCGCACGCGACGTGGCAGTAGCGGATCCGATCGCCGTCGACCGAGCGCTCGAGCGGAACGAGCGCGATGCCCCGGACCCCGGCGGGTCGGTCGGTGCGCGCGGCCAGTTCGGCGGCGCGGCGCTTCACGACCTCGTCGAGCTTCGAGCGCGGGGCGATCTCGTCGACCAGCCCCCATTCGACCGCGCGTGCGCCCTTGATCCCCTCCTCGACCGTGCAGAAGAAGTCGGCGCGATCGCGGCGGACCCGGCGCTTGTCGACCAGGCGCGTGAGCCCGCCGGTGCCCGGAAGCACCGCGAGCAGCGGAACCTCCGGGAGCGAAACCGCCGTATTGCCGTCATCGGCCATCACGATCCAGTCCGTGGCCAGCGCGAGCTCGTAGCCGCCGCCCGCGCACGCGCCGTTGACGGCGCAGAGGTAGAACTGGCGCGACTCCCCCGTCGCCTCCTCGATCGCGTTGCGCGTCTCGTTGGTGAACTTGCAGAAGTTCACCTTCCAGCCGTGGGCCGACTGCGAGAGCATGCGGATGTTGGCCCCGGCGCAGAACACGCGCTCCTTGCCGGACGTGAGGACGACCGCGCCCACTTCCGGGTGCTCGAAGCGCAGGCGCTGGATCGCGTCGTAGAGCTCGACGTCGACGCCGAGATCGTAGGAGTTGAGCTTCAGCTCGTAGCCCGGCGAGAGCCCTCCGTCTTCCTTGACGTCCATCGCGAGCGTGGCCACCGGGCCGTCGAACGCGAGCTTCCAGTGCCGGTACTGCGAGGGCTCCGTCCTGAAGTCGACTCGGATCCGATCCGCGCTGTCCGCCATCGGCGTTAGCCCAGAATGACCCAGAGCGCCTGGGCCTGCTTGCCGCCGAGGTTCTCCCAGCCGTGGGCCACGCCGCCGTCGAGGAGCGCGCTGTCGCCCGCCTCGAGCAGGTGGCGATCGCCGTCGTAGTGGAGCGCGACCTTGCCCTCCAGCACGTAGAAGAGCTTCAGCTGGCCCGGCTTGATGATGACTTTCTCGGTCGTGAAGCCGCGCGACCTGGGGCCGAGCGTCGACACCACCGCGCGGATCTTGCCCTGGAAGAGGCCGGCGCCGAGGACCGCCCATCGCTCCGAGGAGCCGTCGAACGACACGACCGGGTAGTCGCGCTTGTGCGAGATGACGATGCTGCCCGCCGGCTTGCCGTCGAAGAGCGCCGCGATCGGCACGCCGAAGGCGGCGGCGATCTTGCCCAGCGTGTGGAGCGAGGGCGAGAGGCGGCCGGATTCGATCTGCGACACCATGCTGGGCGTCAGTCCCGCCTTCTCCGCGAGCTGGCGCTGCTGCAGCTCCCGCTCGCCACGCAGGCGCTTGATGCGCTCGCCGAGTGCGGTCACGCGACCTCCTCCGACGTCGCTCCGGAGTCACCGAGCCCGCAGACCGCGGCGACCGCCCGCGCGACGAAGACCCGGGTGACCTTCTTGCGGTAGGGATGGCTGAAGTCGGTGTTGTCGAGTGGCTTCGCGGGGCCCGCCGCAAGGTCGGCGACGTGCGCGATCAGGTCGGGAGTCACGCGCTGGCCGACCAGCGCGGCGGCTGCCTTCTCCGACGGACGGGGCTGCGAGGCAACCGCGCCGAGCACGATGCGAGCGTCGCGGACCACGTCGCCCTCCATCCTGGCCGCCACCGCCACCCCCAGCACCGGGAAATCGAACGAGCCGCGCCGCCGCAGCTTGAGGTACGCCGAGCGCCAGCCCTCGACGGCGGCAGGGAGCTGGACGTCGGCGACGATCTCGTCGGGACGCTTGGCGAGGTACTCGATGCCGTCGTCCTGGTAGAGCGCGGCCATCGGGATCGTGCGCTCGCCCTCCGCGCTCACGAGACGAAGCTTCGCGCCGAGCGCCCAGAGCACGGGCGCGGTGTCCGACGAGGACACGGCCCAGCACCGGGAGCTCCCGGGCGCCACCAGACAGATGTCGCCGTCTTTCTTCATGCAGAAGCCGATCGCTTTACGCCATTCGTAGGACTGATTGTAATAGTTGCATCGGGTGTCCACACAGACGTTGCCCCCGATAGTACCCATGTTCCGGAGCTGAGGCGAGGACACCAGTCCGGCGGCCGTCGCGAGCGCGGGAAAATCGCGCACGATGTCGCGATGCGCGGCGACCGCCGAGAGCGTGGTGGCGGCGCCGATCGTGACGCCGCCGGCCGCCGAGCCCCGGATGCCGCGCAGCTCGCGGATCCCGCGGAGCCCGACGAGCACCTTGGGCTCGAACTGCCGCCGCTTCATGTTCGGGTAGAGGTCGGTCCCGCCGGCGACCAGCATCGCCTCGCGCCCGTGCTCGGCCACGAGCCGCGCGGCGGCGTCGATCGTGCTCGGCGCGAGGTAGGTGAACGCGGGCAGCCGGATCACGAGGAGAAAGGCCTCGACACGACGGCGTCGGCCGGCTCGCCGAAGGCCGATTCGACCACCAGCGGAACCTTGAACGTGAGCAGCGGCAGCCGCTCGGGCCCGACCCGCGCCGGTTTGCCCGCCCGCTTGAGGTCGAGCGCTTTCAAGATTTTGTCCGGCGTGATCGGCACCTCGTCGATGCGGATCCCGAGCGCGTGGTGGATCGCGTTCGCGATCGCCGGGATCACCGGCAGGAGCGGCCCCTGCCCCGCCTCCTTGGCGCCGAAGGGCCCCTCCGGGTCGTCGGTCTCGACGAGGATCGTGTGGATGTCCGGCGTCTCGAGCGTGGTCGGGCTCTTGTAGTCGAGCATCGACGGGAGCTTGTGCAGAGTCTTCCTGAAGACCTGCTCCTCCATCAAGGCCTCGCCGATCCCCATGTACACCGAGCCCTCGACCTGGCCCTCGACCAGCAGCGGGTTCAGCGCCCGTCCGATGTCGTGAGCGATCCACACGTGCTCGAGCTCGACGGCGCCGGTGTCCTCGTCGACGGTCAGCTCGACCACGCACGCCGAATACGAGTAGCAGGGCGACGGGCCGACGCCCCCGCCCTTGTATTTGCCCGCGCGCTTGGGCGGCGCGTACGAGCCGGGAAACGCGAGGACGCCGTGCAGCGCCTCGCCGAGCTCGACAGCCCGCGCGAACGACACCGCCTTGTCCCAGTCGTCGGGCACACCGACCTTGCGCTCGCGCGCCACGAGCGACGCCGGGCTCACCTCGAGCTTCCGCGCGACCGCCGCGAAGATAGCGTCGCGGAGCCGCTCGGCCGCCTGGATCGCCGCCATCCCGCACATGAGCGTCACGCGCGAGGAGTACGAGCCGAGATCGACGGGCGCCAGGCTCGTGTCGGCTGGGTGCATGTGGACGTCCTTGGGCTCGATGCCGAGCACCTCAGCGGTCAGATAGGCGAGGATCGAATCGGATCCCTGACCGATGTCAGTGGCGCCGCAGAGCACGGTGACGCCGCCGCCGCGATCAGCCCGGGCGAGCACTCCGGAGTGGGGCATGTCGTTCCAGTAGATCGCCGTGCCGGCGCCGGTGAGATAGGCCGAACAGGCGAGGCCCAGGCCCCGCTTCTTCGGCGAGCGGCGCGCCGCCGGCCCGGCCGAGACGCGCAAGCGCGCGCGCTTGTCGCGCCAGCCCGAGGCTTCGACGGCCTTGTCGATGCACTCACCGAGCCCGATGGTGGTCACGGTCAGGTGGTTCGCCGTCTTCGTGAACGGCTCGGCGACGATCCGCCGACGCATGTCGGCCGGGTCGAGGCCGAGCTGCTCGGCAGCCTTGTCGAGCTGACATTCGAGGGCGAAGCGCGGCTGGACCGTGCCGTGGCCGCGCTTGGGTCCGCACGGCGGCTTGTTGGTGAAGATGCGCGCGCCCTCGAACTTGTAGACCGGGATCTTGTAGGTGACGGGATTGATCACGCCCGTGTAGAAGGTGGACGCGACGCCGTAGGAGCCGTACGCGCCGCCGTCGAGCCAGGTCCGGAGGTGGCAGCCGGTGATGTCGCCCTGCTTCGTGAAGCCGGTCTTGATCCACATGAGGACGGGATGGCGGCCGCGGTGCGTGTAGAACACCTCCTCGCGGGTGAGCGTGATCTTCACCGGCCGGCCCGTCAGCCTCGAGAGCTGGCAGGCCACGATCTCGTGCGAGAAGGGATCGGTCTTGCCGCCGAAGCCCCCGCCGACCGGCGTGGCGATCACGCGGATGTGGGCGGCCGGCGTCTCGAGGACCTTCGCGAGCACCCGGTGCACGTAGTGCGGCGTCTGCGTCGAGGACCAGAGTGTCAGCTTGCCGTCGGAGGCCCAGTGGGCGACGGCGGCGTGCTGCTCCATCGGCAGGTGATTGCTGCCCTCGAAGAAGAAGACGTCCTCGCGGACCAGGTGGGCGGCGTCGAAGGCCGCGTCGACGTCGCCGAACTGGAGCGCGACGTTCTTGTGGACGTTCGGACCGTCGCCGTACTCGTGGATCCGGGTCTCGGGATGGGCGAGCGAGTCGAAGATCGACATGAGGGCGACAAGCGGCTCGTAGTCGACCTCGATCAGCCGGCACGCCTGCTCGGCCGTCTCCTCGTCCACGGCCGCGACGGCGGCGACCGGATCGCCGACCATGCGGACCTTCTCGGCGCAGAGGGCCTCCTCATCCTGCGAGACGGGCAAGATGCCGAACTTCACCCGCGGCAAGTCAGCGGCCGTGACCACCGCGAGGACGCCGGGGAGCGCGCGGGCGCGCGAGGTGTCGATCGACCGGATGCGGGCGTGGGCGTGAGCGCTCCGGAGCAGCTTGGCGTACGCCATGCGCGGCAGGAACAGATCGTCCGCGTACTTGGTCTCGCCGACGACCTTCGCCCACGCGTCGACCTTCGGGAGCGGCCGGCCGATGACCGCGAACGCGTTCTTGGTCATGTACGGGCCTCCTGACGACCCATCCTCAGGGCCGCCAGCTCGACGGCGTCGAGGATCTTCGTGTAGCCGGTGCAGCGGCAGAGGTTCCCGGCGAGCGCTTCCCTGACTTCCTCTCGGGTGGGGCTCGGCCGCTCGGCGAGGAGCGCCATCGCCGTGAGGAGGATTCCGGGCGTGCAGTACCCGCACTGGGCGGCGCCGAGCTCGACGAAGGCTTGCTGGAGCGGATGCAGTCGTCCGCCCTCGGCCATCCCCTCCACCGTCGTGATGTGGGCTCCCTCGATCTCGACCGGGAGGGCCAGGCACGAGAGCACGGGCTCGCCGTCCACGAGCACGGTGCACGTTCCGCACTCGCCGAGCTCGCACCCGTGCTTGGTGCCGGTGAGCCCCAGATCCTCACGGAGCACCTCGAGCAAGGTCTTGTGGACCGGCACGAGCGCCTCGCGGGACTCGCCGTTGACGTTCAGCGCGACGCGAACCTTCATCGGAGCTCCACCGGCGTGCGGCTGATTTACCAGGGCTTAAGGACAGTTTAAAAATACTGAATCGCCCGAATCCGTGTCAAGTGCGAAACCTTGGGCCTCGAAACCGCGGGCGGCTAAGATACACCGGCCCTCAGCGCCGGGAGACGAGCGAACGGCTAAGAGGAACGCAGGGTTACGAGGCGGGTTTTCGCGGGGCCGGGCTCGGTTATGCCCAAAGACATGCCCATGCGCTCGGCCACGGCGCGCAGATCCTCGTCGGACGTGATGTTGTAGCGTCGGAACATCGAGCTGGTGCGATGCCCGCTGATCTTCATGGCGACCGTCTCGCTCACCCCAGCGCGGACCATGTTCCGCACGCCGCTCCGGCGCAGGTCGTGGAAGATCGCGCCCGGGCGCCCCGCGGCTTTGCAGGCCTCCGTCCAGGCCACGCGGAAGTCGCCGACTTGGTGCCCGGCCCACCGGTCGGTGTAGACGAA
>QHTE01000047.1:0-325 GCA_003220685.1 Candidatus Rokuibacteriota bacterium | reverse complement strand
TGACGTGCCGGCGCTCGAGGGTGAAGACCTCCCCGCGCCGCCACGCCAGCGTGTAGGCGATGCGGCAGCCCAGGGCCACGACCGGATCCAGATGCTTGACGATCGCCTCGAAGTCGGCGCGCTCGAGGAAGCCCTGACGCGGCGCCGACTCTTTGAGCGAATGGATGATCGGCACGTGCGCGACCTTGTGCCGCTCGAGCCCGAGGCGGAAGGCCCGGAGGAGGAAGCAGAGCGCCCGGTTGAGTGTCGCGTTCGACACCTGGTCGCGCCGGCGCCGCTCGACGACGTAGCGATCCCACGCCGCGGCGCCCACCTCCGCGGCCTT
>QHTE01000110.1 GCA_003220685.1 Candidatus Rokuibacteriota bacterium | reverse complement strand
GAATGCGAGCATTACCGAAAAGCCGAGATGCGACTTGAGACTGAGCGGCGATCCGAACCAATTCACTCCCGCAAGGCGGTACGTGATGCTGGCGGCCGCAACGGCGAGCACGAGCGCGAACATGCCGGCGGGACGGAAGCGGGTGGCAGTGTGCACAGGCGTTTCCGGGACGGCATCGACCAATTGCATGAGTACCTCCCATGAATTTGTTCACTCTTGTTTTGATGACGCCTGGGCAGCACTGTATGCTTGCGGCAATGTTGCCCGGCACGTCTGACACCATCAAGCCGGGATTTATGAACCCTGTTCCCTTCGCTTTTGTTGCTGATCGAAGACGCGTCCCACCTCGGTCCAGTGGCGGTGGGGATGGCAGAAGCGCCAAGAGAAGGGTCCGAGGTAGGCGCGATAGATTTTATAGCGAAGCGGGCGGCCCTCATCGCGCGCGGACGGCCGTCCCCGTCGACACCGACGGGTCGAGGTCACTCAGCAGCAGCGTCTTGCCGTCGATCGAAAGTCGGCCATCGAGATGGATGTCACTCGCAGTGAAGGTGAGGTTGGTGATCGACCCCGACAACCCGATGGAGAAACAATCGGAAAGCACGATCCGAACCTGGCCGCTACGATCGACTTCATAACTCAAGGCACAGGTCGTCGAGCTGTTGCCGACCTGCTGCGCGCCAGCGGCGACGATATTCATATTCAGCTGCAGCTCTTCAGTCTCGAATCGTCCTCCGCCCTGGCCGTCAAAGCTCATAACGCCGCGCGACGCCGCGACGCGGTTCGTCGCCGGACTCAGCAGCACGAGGTTGTCGCCCATTCCAGGCTGCCCTGCAGCTCCTTGTGCGCACGTCCGGGTCTGCACGAACGCGTAGTCGCCGGAAAGCCGCGGAACCGCGTCATCGCCCTCGGTTGCGAACGAAAGTCCCGATCCCACCAGCACACCGAAGACGGCAAGAGTACCAGCCACGCTCGCGAGCCATTCGACACGTCCCAGTCTGATCATCTTGGTTCCCCCTTGTGGCTATGACTCCCGTCGCGGACGCCGCGCGACCGAGAGAGATCGTGCGGCCGGAGGCGTGAACGGAGCGTGATCACGGCGTGAGAAATGTGGGGCGCAGGACCGCAGGAGACTGAGGTGCTATAGTACCGAGACTCATGGCGGCCCGCGTCAAGGCGATGTTCGCGCTCTTCGGGGGCTTCCGACTGGCGTTGCCCTCAGGGACTCGCGTCACAGTCAGCGCACGCAAGGCTCAGGCGCTCCTCGCGTACCTCGCGGTCGCCAGGCGACGCTGCTCCCGCGACGAGCTCGCGGCGCTGCTCTGGGGCGACCGTGCAGACGAGCAGGCGCGACAGAGTCTTCGACAGACGCTGGCGGTCCTGCGCCGCACCGCGGGCGACGCGCTCGAGTCCTGCATTGTCGCAGACGATCGCTCCATCGCACTCGACCCTGGCGGCATCGACCTCGACGTCGAGCACTTCGAGCGCGCGCTCGACGTCGGGACGCCGGAAACCCTTCGGCAGGCGTCGGACCTGTACACGGGCGACTTCCTGCAGGGTTTCGTCCTCGACGAGCCGGCTTTCGAGGCCTGGCTCCGGACCGAACGCGATCGCCTGCGGGAGCGAGCGATCGCGGCTCTCGGCCGCCTCCTCGATCACCAGGTCGAGGCCGGAAACGTGTCGGGCGCGATCGATACTGCCCTGCGCCGGCTCGCGCTCGATCCTCTCCAGGAGGCCGTTCACCGCACGTTGATAGAGCTCTACCACGGCCAGGGCCGGCGTGGCGCCGCGCTCCGGCAGTACCGGGCGTGCGTCGAGACCCTGCGGCGCGAGCTCGGGGTGGCGCCCCAGCCGGAGACTCAACTCCTCCGGCGGTTGATCGAGCAGCCGTCGGGCGATGCCGCGCGGCCGCCGGAGGTGCGCCAGATGGCCGCGCGCGCACCCGCCAGGCGCACGCCGCTCTGGCCACGGCCGTCGAGACGACTGCCACTCGTCGGACGCGCGGATGTCCTCGACATCCTCCTGAAGCACTTTGGGGAGGCGCGGCAGGGGCACGGGCGCGTCGTCGTCGTCGCGGGCGAGGCCGGCGTCGGCAAGACGCGGCTGCTCCAGGAGCTGTCGCAGCACGCGCCGCGGCGGCGCGCCCGTGTGCTCCTCGGCGGCTGCCACGACATGACGCAGAGCCTGCCCTTCGGCCCGTGGATCGAGGCGCTCCGCACCGGCGGTGTGATCGGCGACGTCGACCTTCTCGCTGGCCTGGGCGGCGGATGGCGACGGCAGCTCGCGCGCCTGTTTCCCGAGCTGGAGGACACGCCGCACGAGCCCCGCACCTCGACGGACGACGCCTCTCAGCTGCTCCACGCCGTCGTCGAGCTGCTCGTTCACGTGGCCGCGCGCCGACCGCTCGTCGTCCTGCTCGAGGACGTCCACTGGGCGGACGAGACGACGCTCCGGCTGGTGCCGTTGCTCGCCCGACGACTGGCGAGCCTCCGCGTCCTGCTCGTCATTACGCTCAGGGACGACGAGCCGGCGACGAGCCCGCTTCTGGGCCGCGCCCTCGCCAATCTCGATCGCGAGGCTCACGTCGAACAGATCAGGCTCACGCCCCTCTCCCGTCAGAACGCGGCCGCGCTGATCGAGCTGGGGTTCGGCGAGACGCGCGCGGCGACCAGCCAGGACATCGACCAGATCTGGGAGGTGAGCGATGGCAACCCCTTCGTGATCCTCGAATCCGTTGGTGTGCTGCTGGAGATGCCCGTGGCCGGCACGACGCCGCGACTGCCGCGTCGCGTGTACGATCTTCTCGCCGCGCGGCTGGAGCGCCTGGAGGAGCAGGAGCGATCCCTGCTGAGCACGGCGGCGATCATCGGTCGCCAGTTCGACTTCTCCCTCCTGCTCAAGGCGGCTGCGGCCGATCCGGGCGATGCCACCGCGGGGCTCGAGGAGCTCGTGCGACGCCGTCTCCTGAAGGTGGTCGACTCGCGCTTTGCGTTCGCCCACGAACGGCTGCGCGAGGCGGTTCAGGCCCAGCTGCTCCCGCCACGGCGGGCAGTCCTGCATGCGGCTGTGGGCCGGGCGATCGAGGCATGTTACGGCCGCGATCTGTCCAGGGACTACACGGACCTCGCCGTGCATTTCAGCGCCGGCGAGGTGTGGGACAAGGCGCTGACATATTGCCGTCTCGCCGGTGTCCAGGCGATGGAGCGCGCGGCCCACCGCGAGGCGGTTTCCTGGTTCAAGCAGACGCTCGACGTGCTCGCGCGTCTTCCCGAGACTCGCGAGATGCTCGAAACCGCCATCGACGTGCGTTTGATGCTGAGCGCGGAGCGTCAACTCATCGGTGAACGGCAATCGTTCGAATCGCACGAGATCGCGGCGGAGATCGCCCGCCGATTGCACGACGAGCGCCGCGAGACGCGAGTGCTGAATTTCTTGTCGTACAAACTCATGACCCACGGCGAGCTGGGTCGTGCCGAACGCGTCGGCCGGCAGGCCCTCGCGCTCGCCGAGCGGCTCGGCGACGTCGAGCTGGTCGCCGCGGGGGCCCTCGTCGTCGGGCATGCACTGAAGGGACAGGGCCGGTTCCGCGAAGCACTGCGGCACTTCCGCGGCAACATCGAGCCGCTGACGGATGAGCGCCTGGCGATTCGCTTCGGCGGGGGCCGGCCGGCCATCATGTCGAGAGCCCACGCCGCCTGGTGCCTCGCGGAGCTCGGCGAGTTCATCGAGGGCCGCCGGCTCGGGCTCGAGGCCCTGCGCGCTTCCGAGACGCTGGACCACCATGCGTGCAAGGTGACCGCGCACTGGGCGACCGGCCTGCTCTACACGCGCCAGGGGATGTTGGACAAAGCGGTCACCATCCTCGAAACGGGGCTCGAGCTCTCGCGGCAATTCGACCTGCTCGACCACTACTTTCGGTCGATCGCGTCCGTGCTCGGGACCGCCTATGCGCTCCTCGGTCGGGTTGACGAGGCGTTGGCGCTGCTCGACCGGGCCATCGAGGGCTATCTCGAACGCAATGAGGTTCCCCGCTTCGCATGGATTAGCGAGGCGCTTGTGCTCGCCCGGCGGCCGGACGAGGCACGGGCGCGGGCCGAGCAGGCGCTCGCGGTGTACCAGGACATTGGGGACCGATGCTACGAAGGCTGGGCGTTGCGACTGCTCGGGGAGATCGAGGTCGCCGCTGGCAACGCCGACGTGGCGGCGGCGGAGGACCACCTTCATGCGGCGCTCGCCCTGGCAGACACCCTCGAGCTGCGCCCGCTGGCCGCGCGGTGCCGGCTCGACCTCGGTCTGTTGCACCAGCGAGCTGGCGGCGGCGGCCGGGCGCGCGGCGAGCTCGACTGCGCGAGCGCCGAATTTCGCGCGCTCGGCATGCCGTACTGGCTGGCGCGTGCCGAGCAGGCGCGCGCACTGCTCGCGTAGCGCGGCGTCCGCACCGTCTTCCAGTCGGGCTTCTCCCTTTCTTGGGAAATTTGGTGAGAGTTTGGTGGAGGCGTATACCCGGAACATGACCGACCTCGAACGGCATTGGCTTGAACGCTTGCAGGTCATAGGCAAGGTCCAGTCCCGTTACCTATGGATTCTCTTGATCACGATGATCTTTTACGGCGCGTTGCAGGAACGGGTATCCGTCGATACGGACCCACTCAAGACGCCCATTGTGGATATCGAAATCAGCGGATCCTTCGTGCTCGGGTTCGGACCGGCGCTCATTTCGTTTTTCGTGTTGGCCATCACCGGCACCATGCGCGCGACCCGCACGGCGCGGGCGAAGCTCAACCTTGGACGCGGCGACTGGAGCGGAGAGGAACTCGACACCTCACCCAATGCACTCGACTTGGCCTTCTACACCACCCCGCAATCCCCAAAACCTATCGCCGTGGTCACCCACTTCAGCGACGTTGCATTCTTGGCTCTCAGCCCCTATGAGGCCGCTTGCCAACTTGGTGCCTGTTCGTGGTACTCGGCGCGGTGCCGTGGTTGCCGGCCGTCGGGTTCGTCGGCTACGAATTCCTGCGCCGGGTTCAAGACGTTCCGAGACTCTGGAGAACCAGGTAAGGCGAGATTTCTGAGTGCCGCTCTGCCGCCCGGAGCACAGCGACAATACGGACAATGATGTGGAGGACGCCCACTCCTCGCTCTTGACTCACTTCCCGTCAGCCCGCGCGGGTCCATGCTGGTTAGGCACAGGCGAACACAAGCTGGAGCAGATCTCCGTACGCCCAGATGAGTGTGCCCGCGACCAGAAGTACCACGCCGATTTGTACGGCAATCGCATCCCTCTCCTGGTCCGCACGCTCCTCTTCGGTGAAGGTCTCGACGACATTCATTCGGCGAATGCGCACTCGTTCGGCGGAAGAAAGGCGGAGTATTGAGCGGCTAACAAGTACTGCACCGATGATGCCCTCGACGGAACCCGAGCGGGCAAACCACCTCCAATCGGTACGGTGCACACTGACAAAGACCCAGCCGACTAACCATATGCCTGCGACTAAACACAAGAAGCCGATGTTGGCGAACACGAAGAGGAACAGCGCACTTCGCGGTCGTGGAGGAACCTCGGTGTCGTTCATTTCGTCTTCGCCCCGCGCGGGTCCACGGTGTCGGGGAGACAGATCGGGTGAGTGGCGATCATGTTGTGCTGTTTCGCCATCGCCTCCAGCGCTTCATCGGGTACCGTGCTACGTCGTCCCTCAGAATCACCTTTCGACTCCCGGCTCGGTCGGCTTCGCGGGCGCCTGGCCCGGCGCCTCGGCCGAGGGCTCAGGCTGCGCCATGACGAAGGTCGCCACCTTGGGCCCGCCGTGGCCGTTGCCGCTCTTCTCGTGCGGCCTGCATCGCTTGGTGCAGACCGAACGTCATGCGCAGGAAAACCGGGAGGCAGTGGCCCTGGGCCCCCAGGCGCGCGACCAGCTGCAGCCCGGCGACGATGTCGTCGCACATCGCCATCGGCACCTCGACCGTGACGCGGCGCTTCTTGCCCTCGACCTTCACCAGCCGGGCCTGTGGGGCCGCGAGGGCCTGGAGGATCAGGCCGCGCACGGCGTTGATCCGAAGGGTTCGGTCAGGGCCGCGGTGGGGGTTGCCGCTCGACCCTGGCGGGAAGGGTGAAGATATCGCCCAGGTTCGCTTCGGCGTTCGTGGCCGTTTCCGGATCTGCGCGCTTCCGTGCTCCTGCTGCGCCGTCACGATTGAATTGAGTAGCACGTTCGAGGTCCCAGAGCTCGATGTAGTACCAGCCCTGGCAATTCAGCAGGCGATGCAGCCAGATCTCGTCACCCTGGCCCCAACGGGATTTGGTAGCCAGGCTAGTCTGTTCGAGGTCACCTTCGAGGGTCTGGCCCGTGCCGCCCAAGCCAGTTGTCAGGCGACTCGAAGACTGGTCGTCCAAAGAGATTCGAAACCCGTTTCCCCAGACCGCCTCACGCTCTGCCGCGGAATCAGTAACTTCCAGTGCGTTGACGAGCAACGATAGAACTCTGCGGGCGACGGAAAGCGGTCGCGCCTCGACTTTCAGAGGCGGCTCACCTCTGCCTCGGTCTGATCCAGCCAGAACCGCATGTCCATCTCGCGGTACATCGTCGTCGCCGTGGTGAGGTGCTCGCGGGCCTGCTCGGGCTTGCCAGTGCGCGCGTAGAGCTTGCCGAGGCCAAGGTGGCAGTGGGCGACGATCGGGCGCATGCCCAGTTCGTCGGCAAGGACCATGGCCTGCCGGTAGGAGGCTTCAGCCTTTTCGGTATCCGGAGGATCGCGATGCGAAGCGATCTCGCCCAGAGCCCGGAGAGCCCATGCTCGGTACGGTTCTCGCTTATGGTCACGGGAGAAATCGAGGGCTTGACTGGCGAGCCGGATCGCATCCGCTCCTCGGTTGGCCAGTCCATACGCCTCGCTCAAGTGGGCGAGGTTCCCGACATACTCTCTAAACGCTCCGAGAGACTCGCTCCGCTCGATCCCTTGCTCGAGAAGCAACAGCCCGTCGGTCAGTCGTCCGGAGAGGACACACGCATAGCCCAGGTACGAAAGGATTCCGGGGGCAAAGGCTCCGATGTTCCATGCCTGAGAGAGTTCGCGGCAGCGATCGAGGAAATGGATCGCTTTGTCGGCAGTGGCCACTGTCCCGACCAGCGTGACGGTGGCAGCAGGGGCCACGAGCGCGAATGTCACGGTATCGACCAACTCGCTGACTGCCTGCGCCTCGTCGGTGGCAACGATCTCAGCGACCTACGGTGGCGTGACCAGGTCCGCCGGGCTCACCGTGACCCCGGCGATGGACACTGTCGCTATTCAGCAGGCCGACTATGTCACCAACCAGCATGCGCTCCGGGTCGCGGCGACGAGCACCGGTTCCACCGCGGCGCTTCAAGTCTTCGTGACGTCGACTGGAGAGCTGATCGGTAGATTGAAGCACTACGACGGAAACAGATACAGCGGGCAGTTCACATGGCCGGTGAACCCGCAGAACATCACGGTCCGGAGCAGTCTGTGCGGGTCGGCGACGAAGGCAGTGACGTCAAAGTAGCGTCGTCCTGGCGAAGTCTCGACCGCTCCCCAATGAGAAACCAATCGTAGGGAGGCTTCTTATGAAGACAGCTGTCGCCCTGAAATCAGACCCGGCACGCACGGCCGCGACCTGCCCTGGGCCACACACGGACGCGACCGATTCTCGATACAGGCGCGGCGACGGGCAGTGCAAGGCCGAAGTAGCGCCGCGCACGAGGTGCGCAATTGGTAGAGCGCTGCCGTGTGCCGTTTTCCTGCTCGTGACAGTGGCATTCCTGCCGCCCTCGTCTGCTGAGGCGGCAGGCATCCAGGCGCTCTTCAATCTGAACGTGCCCTCGGATGGCCCGTTCCCCTCGGACCGCTTCACGATCCCAGACGACAGCCAGAACACCTGGCTCCGGGTGAACCTCCCGAAGCCCGACTGCGCCGTCCAGGTGTCGGACTGCCAGGACCTCGACGTCATCGATACGCTCGACGGTTTCAACCTCCAGCCGCGCCTCTCCATCCCATTCAGCGGCCCGATCGACGTCGAAACGGTGAGGAGCGACACCGTGTTCCTGGTCAGCCTAGGCAGCGCCCTTCCCGGCGGGGCGTCTGCCGGACAGAAGGTCGGCATCAATCAGGTCGTCTGGGACATTGAGAGCAGCACGCTGCACGTCGAGTCGGACGAACTGCTCGACCAGCACACCCGCTACGTCCTCATCGTGACCCGCGGGGTCCGAGACGCGGCCGGCGATCCCGTGGAGTCCAGCGAGGCGTTCAGGCGGTTCAGACATGATCTCAACTTCGGGCAGACGAGGGATAATGCGCCGGATCTTCGAGAGCGTCTGAAGGCGTACCGGAATGAGCTACTGCTCGGACTCGAGCAGGCGGTCGAGGCCGGCATCGACGAGGCCGACATCGTCGTGGCGAGCGTCTTCACCACGCAGAGCGCCACGGCGGTACTCGAGAAGATCCGCGATCAGATAAAGGCGGATACACCTGAACCCGCAGACTTCCTTTTGGGACCGACTAGTACCAGGACGCTCTTCCGGCTGGACGACATTACTCAGATTGCCTGGCGGCAGCAAGTCCGGGTCGACCCGCCCGCATTCAATCCGCTGCCGGTTAATGTCAACCTCGCGCTGCTAAGAATCATCCCCGGGGCGGTCGGCCAGGTCGCGTTCGGGAGGTATACCTCACCGGATTACACGGCGCATCCGGGTGAGTACATCCCGCAAGTCGGGACTCGCACCGGCGCGCCCGTGGTTCAAGGTAGCAACGAGATCTTCTTCAACCTCGTCGTACCGTCTGGTCCCAAGCCTAGTGGCGGCTGGCCGGTGGCGATCTTCGGTCACGGTGGCGGGGGAAGCAAGAACTCCGCGATGACCAACGTCGCCGCTGTCATGGCCCAGCACGGAATCGCGACGATCATGATTAACTCGGTCGGCCATGGCTTCGGGCCGCTCAGCACGCTAACCGTCACCTCGAAGGAGGGTGTCTCGATGACCTTCCTCGCCGGCGGGCGCGGCATCGACCAAGACGGTAATGGCGTCATCGGTAACCCAGAGGGAATCGCCGCCGCGCCGCCGAGGGGCATCATTGGCAATCGCGACGGCTTCCGGCAAACGGCGGTGGACCTCATGCAGCTTGTCCGAGTGATCGAGGTGGGCATGGACGTGGACGGCGACTCCATCCCCGACCTCGATCCTTCCCGTATCTACTACTTCGGCCAGTCGCAAGGGGGAAACTACGGGACGTTGTTGCTGGCGGTCGAACCTGGGATTCGTGTGGGCGTGCCCAACGTCCCAGGAAGCCCATTAATCGATAATGATCGGCTTTCGGCGAGCCGCCGGCCGACCGTGGGCGCCCGGCTTGCGGCGCGGGTGCCGCCGCTCCTGAACGCTCCTGGCATCACGCAGTACGGTGGGCTTCCGGTCTCGATCCCCCATTTCCACGACAACCTGCCCCTACGGGACGGTGTCGCGCTCGCCGTTGGCTTGGCAGACGGTACCAGCCACATCATCCGCTCACCAATGACTAACAGCGTCGGGCCCTACTGGTTCAGATACGATCTTCCTCGCTTGTGCATCCGCTAAGAAGGTCTCTAGTTCTTCAACGACTCGCCTGTAGTTGCTTCTCTTCACTTCAATGACTCCGAAGGCACTGCTCTT
>QHTE01000070.1 GCA_003220685.1 Candidatus Rokuibacteriota bacterium | reverse complement strand
GCTCAAGGATCGCCCGCTGCCACCCCAGCCGGTTCCGGCGTTCGAGGGCGCGTTCGACATCTGGACCGCGATCCGCGCTGGGGACGTCCTCGTGCATCATCCCTACCACGCCTTCGACGCGGTTACTCGCTTCGTGCGCGAGGCCGCCGTCGATCCCAAGGTCCTCGCGATCAAGATGACGCTCTACCGCGTGAGCCCGGCCTCGCCGATCGCGCACGCGTTGCGCACGGCTGTCGAGAACGGCAAGGAGGTCACGGTCCTCGTCGAGCTGCAGGCGCGCTTCGATGAGGAGGCGAATATCCGCTGGGCCCGGACGCTCGAGGAGGTGGGCGCCCACGTCGTCTACGGCCGCGCCGGTCTCAAGATCCACTGCAAAGCGTGCCTCGTCGCCCGGCAAGAGACCGACGGCCTGCGGCGCTACTGTCATCTCGCCACCGGGAACTACAACGTGCGGACGGGTGGCGTCTACGGCGATCTGGGGATCTTCACTTGCCGCGACTCGTTCGGCGAGGACCTCACCGCCCTGTTCAATCTCCTCACCGGTTATACGCGCCCACGTGGATTCCACCACCTTCTGCTCGCGCCCACGGACTTGCGCGACGGGCTCGTCCAGCGCATCCGCCGCGAGGCGGCCCACGCCCGGGCCGGGCGACCCGCGCGGATCATCGCGAAGATGAACGGCCTCGTCGACCGCCGCCTGATCGAGGAGCTATACCGCGCCAGCGAGGCGGGCGTGCGGATCGACCTGATCGTGCGCGGCATGTGTTGCCTGCGCCCCGGAGTGCCCGGGCTCTCGTCGAGGATCCGCGTCATCTCCATCGTCGACCGCTACCTCGAGCACGCACGGATTTCGTACTTCGAGAACGGTGAGAACGCGGAATATCTGCTCGCCTCCGCGGACTGGATGCCTCGTAATCTCGACCGTCGCGTCGAGATCGCATTCCCGGTGCTCGATCCACACCTCCAGAGGCAGGTCCGCGAGATCCTCGAGATCCAGCTCGCCGATACCGTGAAAGCTCGGCGTATCCTCCCGGACGGCAGCTCCGTGCGTATTCGTGGGCACTCGGAGTCTCGGCTCCGTTCGCAGGAGCGTCTCTACGAGGCTACGGCGGCGAAAGGGATCTTCAGGTAGTGCCCGGAAGTCGAATCGCCCTCAGATCGCGCGCGCCACTCGCGTGGCGTCGAGGATCGCCTGGTGGACGCCGCGCGGAGCAACGCAATCGCCCACGGCATAGAGCACCTCGACGCGCTTGCCCTGCTCGAGAAGTAGCTCGGTGGTCGAGAGCGCCTGCTGGGTGTGCACGTCGTCGACGACGACCACGACGTGGGCCCACCGATCGCTCGGCGTCATGAGCCTGACCCTCGCCTACCGCACGGGCGTGCCGTGGAACGAGTCGAAGTACTCGAACCCGGAGTTCGACCAGATCCTCACGATGGCCGAAGGCACGCTCGACGTGACAGCACGCCGCGGTGCAGGGCTTCAAGGTGCACCCGACGCTCTACATCTTCGGCCACCAGCTCGCGATGGCCTAGACCGCTTCCGTAGCCTGCAGCTCCCCGACCGCGCGGATCGGCGCGCCGTCGGCGCGGGTGATCGGCAGGGTGACCGATCGCGAGTACCAGCCCGGGATCGAGGCCGAGTGATTCCCGGCGCCCCCGGCCACGACGATGACGATGTCGTCCGGCTTCTCGACGACTCGCAACGCCCGCCGTCCGTCCACGGTGTCGATGCAGTTGCCACGCCATACGGCCAGGACGTCCGCATTGCTCTGGCCGATCTGCTCGAACGAGATGCGGGCGCGCTCGAAGAGGGCCTGACGCACCCGCTTCTTGTCGAAGCCCTGCCGCGCCGCGATCGCCGCGTGCTCGGGGCCGAGGACGACGAGCGCTTCCTGACTCATGAACATGTTGTTGGAGCCGGAGACGGCCACGGCTCGCGCGATCGTCTCGAGCATCTCGTCGACGGTCTTGCTCTTCTCGATGATGTTGGCGGGCGCCGCGCCGCCGAAGGCGGTCACGGTGCTGGTCGACGCCTGGAAGCCCCGCTCGACGTGAAGCGGGGCCCAGGGGCTGTCCGCCTCGCTCTCCGCGAAGCAGCAGGTGTATTTGGCCGGGTTGCCGAGCGTCGACTTGTCGGCTTGTTGCGGGACGCCGCCGCCGATCGTCGTCATGATCAGCCGAATCGCGCGGCCGATCGTCGCGTTGGCGCGAAAGCCGGGACCGAACAAGTTCCCGCGGGCATTGATCCCCAGCTCGCGGGCAATCGGCCCGTTGACGATGAGGACCGGGCTCGCCGGGTTCGTCGTGCCCTGCACACCGTACAGGTTGAACGGCTTGGCGAGGATGGCCTTCACGGCCGTCACGATGACGGGGAAATACTCCGGCCTGCACCCGGCCATCACCGCGTTGACCGCCACCGTCGCGATCGTCGTCTCGCCCCAGCGCGGCGGCATCGGCCCGAGCGACGAGGACGGGTCGAGATCGCTGAAGGTCAGCATCTGCGCGACTCGCGCCTCGGTGGGGGCGACGATCGGGAGGCCGTCGGTCCAGCCCTCGCTGGCGAACCGCTCGAAGATCGCCTCCGGGTCGTCCTCGACGGTGATGCGCGCCAAGACAGCCGCGGCGGCCGGCCGCGTGGCGCCGGCACCGGACCGCAGTGAGGCGGCCGCGTTCGCGCCCGTCTCGGTGGCGATCTCGACGATGGCCGTAATCGCCGGCTCGGCCCGGCTACGCATCTCTCCGTGGGGGACGCTGACGATCGGATGCTGCACGTACACGGCCGGCAGGCTCGGCTGGCCCAGACTCGTCGTGACGATCCCGTACAGCGTACGAAATTCCTCAGTGACGATCGTGGCGGTCGGGATGCCGCGCTTCTCGAGCTCGATGCTGTCGTGGACACTCCACGACGTGCAGGACCCTCAGTCGGCGATCCCGTTGATCACCACGTCGCACTCGCGCACCGCCGCCTCGAGCACCTCGTCGGGCACCGGGAGCGCGGCGGCCTGCTTGTCGTAACGGATGATCCTGGATACGCCGTGCGCGCTCCGGAGCAGCTCCTCCACGCGATCGAGGAACGGCCGGGTGCCCGCCTTCGAGTTGTCGAGCAGGCCGACGACGCGACCCTCGAGCGTCGGAACGCGCTTGGCCAACGCCACGGCGTTCTCAGCGACCCCTGCGACCGGAACCAGCAATTCGATCGTCGCCATATCGCGGATACCCCCTTTCGCCTATCCTCCTCGACCAAGATCGGCGATCGTTCCCTGCTTACGGCAAGTCGAGGCCGTGTGCAACTCTTGACAGCCGTAGGGGGCTCACAAATAATCACGCCACCTTGAGCCGTGACGCTCGGAGTTTCCCATGACGGCGAGAGGTGCGAGAGGAGACACGTCCATGGAGCGCATCACTCGACGGAGCTTTCTCCAGACCACGGGTCTCCTCGGCGCCTCGGCGGTTCTGGCCGACGGCGTCTTCCACGAGACACGCGCGGACAAGCCGATCAACTTCGCCGGCTGGGTCTTCAAGCCGGACACCGTCAAGGACTACGTGAACGTCTACAACCAGAAGTTCGGCGGCCAGGTGACGTACGAGGCGATCCCGTGGGCCCAGTACCACCCGACGATGGAGACGCGCGCCTTCGGCGGCGAGGTCTTCGACGTCATGTACTGCGCCCACAACTTCCGCGAGCGCTGGTACGACAACGGCCTCATCCGACCGCTCGACGACCTGCCCGGGATGGACGAGCTGAAGAAGAAGATGACCCCGCAGAACCTCGAGAGCCTCAAGTCGAAGGACGGCAAGCTCGCCGCGCTGCCCTACTTCACGAGCCTCTTCGTGCTGATCTACAACGAGCCGATGCTGCAGCAGGCCGGGATCAAGGCGCCGGCAAAGAGCTGGGACGAGCTGGTCGAGCACAGCCTGAAGCTGAAGAAGGACAAGGTCAGCGACCATCCCTTCCTGCTGAACTGGAACGTGAGTCCCTCGGGCACCATGCCCCAGTTCATGACCGACGCCTTTTCCGAGGGCGCGAGCGTCTTCGACGCCAAGAACCGGGTCATCGTCGATCAGGAGCCCGGCGTCGCCCGCGCCATGGAGCGCTGGCAGAAAGTCTGGAAAGCCGAGCTGGTGAATCCGGAAGTGCTGACGAAGACCTCCTCGACCGACACGCACCGCCTTTTCTGGACCGGCCGCTACGCGTACCACACGAACCACTCCTACTACCTCAAGACGATCGCGGGGGAGCCGGAGAATTCGAAGCTCGCGCCCAAGAAGGCCAAGATGACGATGTATCCGGGGACCGGCCAGACCTACATGTGGACGGACTCCTATGCGATCAACGCCAAGACGAAGAGCCTGGACGATGCCTGGAAGCTCGCCCGCTTCCTCGGCGGCAATCTCGCGGGGGACTGGTACGTCCAGCGTCAGTGGTGCCTGATCTCCGGTCTGGACAATCCGTACCCGGAGATGTACGAGCACCCGGACATCATCGCCTCCTACGACCGCTGGGTGGATCTGAAGCTGCTTCGAAAGCAGTACGAGAAGGGCAAGGTCATCGCGGCGTACAAGGAGCCCTGGTACAGCGAGTACGACGTCAAGGCCGTGCCGATCGTCCACAACATGATCCGCGGCGGAGTGAGCGTTCCCCAGGGGCTCAAGGAGCTGGTGAAGCTCCAGAAGTCGCTGGTGTAGCGACGGTCCGGCGGCTGCGGCTCTCCGAGCGGTGGTTCGCCTCGCTCCTGATTCTCCCGGCCGTGCTCGTGATCTGTCTCGTCATCGTCTTCCCGCTCGCCTACTCGCTCTGGATGAGCTTCGCCGATGTGAACCTGCTCCGCGCGACGGGCCCCGCGCTGGAGCTGTTCGGTGTCCGCATTCCGCTCTTCCGTTATGTCGGCCTGCAGAACTACGCGCGGCTCCTCGCGGATCCGCTCTACTGGGACGCCTTCTGGCGGACGGCCTATTTCGTCGGCGCCTTCGTCTGCGAGACCACGGTGGTCGGGCTCGGGATGGCCCTGGTGCTCCAGGAGCGTTTCCTGGGCCGACCGCTGATGAGAAGCCTGCTCCTCATCCCCTGGTCGCTCTCCCGCGTCGTGGTCGGGCTACTCTGGATCGGCATCCTCGACGTCGAGTTCGGCGCCCTGAACGGCCTGCTCTACAAGGCGGGGCTCATCGAGAGCTACGTCTCGTTCCTGAAGTCGGGCTTCAGCGCGCTCAACGTCCTCGTCTCGGTGTACATGTGGAACCAGGCGCCGTTCGCGACCTTGCTGCTGCTCGCCGGGATGCAATCGATCCCCATGGAGCTCTACATGGCCGCCGAGGTGGACGGCGCCGGCTACTGGCAGCGCCTGCGTTACGTGACCTTGCCTGCCTTGCGCGGGATCCTCTTTCTGATCCTCGTGGTGTCCACGGTCAACGGGTTCCTGATGCTCGACCTGATCTACATCCTGACGATGGGCGGCCCCGGCAACGAGACGACGACGATCTCATGGCTCGGCTTCCAGACGGCGTTCCAGTTCTTCAAATTTGGGCCGGGGACGGCGATCCTGTACACGCTCACGGTGCTGTGTCTCCTCCTGACCGTCGTGTATCACAAGATCGTGTTCCGCCGGCTCGAGGCCGCCGAGCTCTGATGAGGCCGATCGCGCTCAAGAGACGCGCAAACCGGACGGTGGTCTACGCGCTGCTCGCGCTGGTCGCGCTCTGGCTCGTCGGCCCGTTCCTCTGGCTCTTCGTCACGAGCGTCTCGTACCAGAGAAACTTGCTGGCCCGCCCGCTGGCGTTCATTCCACCGGAGATCACGTTCGACAACTACCGTAGGATCCTCGGCCTGGTCCGCTTCCACGCCGAGCTGCAGGCCGCGAAGATCCTACCTTCGATGCTCAACAGCGTGATCGTCGCCATTGCGGTCACGATCGTCAACCTGATCGTCGGCACGACGGCCGGGTACGCCTACGCCCGGTTCCGCGTGCCGCTCAAGATGCTGTCGCTCTTCGCGCTCTTGTTCACGCGGATGCTGCCGACCATCGTGCTGATCCCGGCGTACTTCCTTCTCTTCAAGGCACTCGGGCTGCAGAACACGCTGACGGGCCTCGTGCTCGCGTACTGCTCGTTCACGTTGCCGTTCACCATCTGGATCATGAAGGCGTACTTCGAGACGATCCCGGCCGATCTCGACAAGAGCGCGCTCGTGGACGGATGCAACCGTCTGCAGGCGTACTACCGGGTCGTGCTCCCGGTCTCCGGCCCCGGGCTGGTCGCCGGCGGCGCCTTCACGTTCATGCTGTGCTGGAACGAGTTCATCGTGGCGCAGGTGCTGAACACGAAGCTCGGGACGACGACCTTGCCGCCCGTGATCGCCGGCATGAACGCGCAGATCAACATCGACTACTCGGTGATCGCCGCCTCGGGCTTCCTGTCCGCGCTGCCGGCGGTGCTGCTGGTGCTCGCCTTCCAGAAGTACATGGTCCAGGGCCTGACGGCGGGCTCGGTCAAGGGCTAGCACCTCACCGGCTCGCCGGGGCCCTTGGGCCATTACCTCGCGCGTAATTGCTGTCGGTCGATGCCTCGGTGAGGCTGAAGGCGGTAGCACACATTCGATCACCGAGGAGGTTCGAGATGGGTGACGCCACGACGATCGTCGACACGTACCTCGCGATGTGGAACGAGACCGACCCGACTCGTCGAGCCCGGCTGATCGAGCAGGCCTGGGTGGGCGACGGCCGCTACGTCGATCCGATACTGGAGGCCGAGGGCCACGGCGCCCTCGGGGAGATGGTGGCGGGGGTCCAGGCGAAGTTCCCCGGCCACCGCTTCCGCCGGCGCAGCGGCGTCGACGCGCATCACGACCAGCTCCGCTTCGCCTGGGACCTGGTGGCGCCAGACGGCGCCGTGGTGGTGGCCGGCATCGACGTCGGCGCCCTCGCGGCCGACGGCCGGCTGGAGCGCATTACCGGCTTTTTCGGTGAGGCTCCGGCGCTGGCCGTGTGAGCGTCCCGTCCGCTCGACGTCGCCGGCAACCGCCGCCGCGAAGCGCTTCGCGGCGGCGGTCCGGCCTCGCCGTCAGATCGCGCGCGCCACGCGCGTGGCGTCGAGAATCGCCTGGTGGACGCCGCGCGGCGCGACGCAGTCGCCGACCGCGTAGAGCTCCGCCACCTGGCCCTTGAGGGCGCGATAGAGGCCGTCGGTCGAGCGGCTCCCGGCCGCCAGCACGACCGTGTCCACGCCCTCGATGCGCCGCTCGGCGCCCGAGTAGACGTTCGCGACGATCACCGCCGAGCCCTCGACGGCGCGAAGCTCGGTGCCCGGCGTGAGGACGACGCCGCGGGTGAAGAGCCGCTTGTAGAGCGGCGCGATCGAGGTCACCCCGATGTCCTGTCCCACGTAGAAGAGCGGCGAGATCACCTCGACGCGCTTGCCCTGCTCGAGGAGCAGCTCGGCCGTCGAGAGCGCCTGCTGGGTGTGCACGTCGTCGACGACGACGACGCTCCCGCCCACTTTGGCTTCGCCGGAGAGCACGTCGCGATCGGTCACGACGTGCTTGCCGTCGATGCCGGGCACCGCCGGAACGAACGGATGCGACCCGGTCGCGACGACGACGGCATCGGGGCGCTCCGCCAGCACCGTTGACGGCGTCGCTTCGACCGCGAGCCGGACATCCACCGCGAGCTTCCGGACCTGCGCGGCGAGAAAGCGCACGATGCCCGCGTACTCCGCGCGCGAGGGCGCGCGCGACGCGAGCAAGACCTGGCCGCCCAGCTGCGCCGTCTTCTCGAACAGCCCGACGCGATGGCCGCGGACCGCCGCCATCCGCGCCGCCTCGAGCCCCGCGACGCCGCCGCCGATCACCACGACCTTCTTGATCGTCGCCGCCGCCCGCACCTCGGCGAGCTCGGCTTCGCGGCCGGTGGCGGGATTCTGGACGCAGCTGACCGGCTTGCCCTGGTAGATCCGATCGATGCACCCCTCGTTCGCGCCCACGCACGTGCGGATGTCGTCGAGCCGCCCCTCGCGCGCCTTGCGCGGAAGCTCGGGATCGGCGATCAGCGCGCGGGTCATGCCGACGACGTCGATCTGCCCGGCGGCCACGATGTGATCGGCGTGGACGGGATCGACGATGCGGCTGGCGTGAAAGATCGGCATCCCGGGCGCGGCCTGCTTGATGGCGGCGGCCAGCGGCACGAAGACGCCCGTCGCGTAGCTCATGTTCGGGACGGCCGCGGCCTGCAGCTCGTAGGTGTGAGCGCCGCCGCCGATGGTCGACAGGAAGTCGACCAGGCCGGACGCCGCCAGCCGGCGCGCGATCTCCGCCATGTCGGCCGCCGTCAGCCCGCCCCGCGTGAATTCGTCGCCGGAAATGCGAGCGCCGACGACGAAGTCGCCGCCGACGCGGCGCCGAGTCTCCCGGAGCACTTCCAGGGCGAAGCGCATGCGGTTGTCGAGACTCCCGCCGTACTCGTCGAGCCGCTGGTTGAAGAGCGGCGACCAGAACTGGTCGATCAGGTGGTTGTGCGCCATCGAGAGCTCGATCCCATCGAGCCCGCCCTCGCGGCAGCGCTGCGCCGCCTCGCCGAAGGCGCGGACGAGCTCGGCGATCTGCTCGGCTTCCAGCTCGTGGGGCACGTCGCGATGCACCCGCTCCGGGATCTGCGACGGCGCCAGCAGGACGTTCGTCTCTTCGCCGTCGGCCTGAGCCCGGCGACCCATGTGGGTGAGCTGCGTGAAGACCAGGCAGCCGTGCGCGTGCACCGCGTCGGCGAGCGCGCGGTACGCCGGGATGATCGAGTCGTCGTGGTTGGCGATCTGCTTCCAGGCGGCGGCGGGCGACGAGGGATGGACGCTCGAGGAGCCGCCGAAGATCGTGAGCGCGCAGCCGCCGCGGGCCTTGGCCTCGTGATACCGCGTGAGCCGCGCGCCCGGCCGCCCGCTCTCGGCCATCGCCTCGGCGTGCCCCGAGGAGTAGATGCGGTTCTTGAGGGTGACCCGGCCGACCTGGATCGGCGAGAACAGCGCGCGCAGCTCGGCGTCCATCGCGCCGCTACGCTACCACCGTCAGGCGATCAAGTCTTCGCCTCGTCGCGCCGGAGATTCTTGTATCGAGACCGGGGCCGGCGGGAGATCGACTCGACCGGCTCCGGCCGCGCGCGGAGACTCTCTCCCCGCTCCTGGCATTGCACGCAGGTCGTGACGCCGGGCAAGGCCTGCCGCCTCGCCGCGGGGATCGTGCCGCCGCATTCCTCGCAGGTCCCGTAGCTGCCGTCGCGCACCCGCTCGAGCGCGTTGACCAGCTCACGGGCGCGTCGAGACAGGCGCTCGGAGCTCAGCGCGTCGAGGTTCCGCGACGCGACGAGCTGCGCGTCCGCGAACATGTCGCCGACCAGCCGCGCGCCCTCCGCGCGCGCCTCAGTCTGGACCGCGCGGTCGTGCCGCTCGAGACGGCCGAGAATCAGATCGAGCTCGTGACGTAGCTGTCCCTCGGTGGTCTGATCCGACATCGTGCGCCCCCTCAGGAGTGTTTCGTATCGCGCTGACTGTCGGACGCGAGGCGCGCCGGCGTCAACAACGCGTTCGGCCGCATCCTGAGCGGCTTTTGCGACACGCGGCGCGCGCCGATGGCTCGTCTTCTGGACTTCCGCGACGGACCGTCACCGACACCGCGAGAACCCGAGGGGTCGCGCCCGCGATCCGCCGCAGCCCGCGCCGGCCCGTCGAATTTTCACGATGTGGACAGCGGTGAAGATGTGGATGACCCGGCGGGTGGCTCTCGCCCCTGCCATCTTGTTCATCGAGGCCTGTCGAGGTACGGTCGGTGGTCATGCCGTCCATCGCGCCGCTCAGGATCGCCGTCGTCGGCGCCGGCCTCGGCGGCCTCACCGCGGCGGTCGCGCTGCGCCAGGCCGGCTTCGACGTCGACGTCTACGAGCAGGCGCCCGCGCTCACCGAGGTCGGCGGCGGCATCAATCTGGGACCGAACGCGGCGCGCGTCCTGTACCGTCTCGGCCTCGGCGCCGCGCTGGACCGCGAGGCGGTGCGGCCCCTGAGCACGCACCAGCGGCGCTGGCAGGACGGCCGCACTCTGCAGCAGGCGCCTCTCAATCCACGCTGCGAGCAGCTCTACGGCGCGCCCCATCTGACCGTTCACCGCGCGGACCTGCTCTCGGTCATCGCCTCGGGCTTCGCGGCCGAGCGCGTTCGTCTCGGTCACCGCCTCGTCGGGCTGGCCGACAAGGGCGACCGCGTCGAGGTCTGGTTCGACAACGGCGTGCGCGTCACGGCCGACGTCGTGATCGGCGCCGACGGGATCAATTCGACCGTGCGCGCCGCGCTGCTCGGCGTGGAGGCGCCGCGCTTCGCGGGGTGCGTCGCCTACCGCGGCCTGGTGCCGACGGACCGCATCGCCGATCTCCGGCTGGAGCTCGGCTCGCAGTCGTGGGTGGGCCCCGGCGGCCACTTAGTGCACTACTTCGTCTCGCGCGGGCGCCTGCTGAACTTCGTCGGCTGGACCGAGCACGACACCTGGAACCGAGAGGACTGGACCGACCGCGCCACGATTGGCCGCGCGCTCGCGGCGTTCGTCGGCTGGCACCCTCAAGTTCTCCGGATCATCGGCACGGCGGACACGTGCTTCATCTGGGCGCTGTTCGATCGCGAGCCACTGCCGCGCTGGTCCGTGGGCCGTATCACCCTGCTCGGCGACGCGTGCCACCCGATGTACCCGTTCATGGGACAGGGCGCGGCCCAGGCGATGGAGGACGGCGCGACCCTGGCCGCCTGCCTCGTCGCGGCGGGCGACGGCGACCCGGCTGAGGCGCTGCGGCGCTACGAGGAGCGGCGCCGGCCGCGCGTCACGCGCCTGCAGGAGATGTCGCGCGCCAACAAAGTTCGCTTCCATCTCCCCGACGGCCCGGCGCAGGAAGCGCGCGACGCCGAGTGGGCGAGGGCCGGCGACCGCTCGCCCGAAGCGTTGCGCTGGCTCTACGAGTTCGATGCCACCGAGCTGCCGCGACCGTGCTAGGGTTCTGTCCGGCGCGCGCTATGAGCTACGCACTGTTGACCGGTCTCCTTCTGCTTGCCCTCGCCGGGCCGGTGCTGGCGGAGGAGACCCGGCCGACGCTCGACAAGATCAAGAAGGCGGGGGCCATCCAGCTCGGCTATCGAGAGGCGTCCCGTCCTTTCTCCTTCCTCGGTAGCGACGGTCAGCCCGCCGGTTACTCGGTCGATGTGTGCCGGAAGATCGCGGCCGTTCTCAAGTCGGCGCTGGGGCTCGCCGACCTCAAGGTGAGCTGGGTCGCTGTGACGCCGGCCGATCGCGTCGGCAAGCTCCTCAGGGGCACCATCGACCTCGAGTGCGGATCGACGACGGTCACGTTCGAGCGCATGCGGCAGGTCGCCTTCAGCCACATGACCTTCGTGGACGGCGGCAGCGTGCTCGCGACCGCGAGCTCGGGGATTCGTGGGGTGAAAGATCTGAACGGCAAGCGCGTCGGGCTGATTGCCAACACCACCACCGACAAGGCTCTGGCGACCGCGCTCGCGGCTCTGTCGATCAAGGCCCAGATCGTCAACGTGTCCGAGCACCGCGAGGGCTTGCAGGGCCTCGAAGCAGGTCGGCTCGATGCCTACGCGTCGGACCATCTCGTGCTCGCGGGGCTGCTCTCGACCGTCAAGGATCCCGCGATGCTCAAGCTGAGCGAAGACTACTTCTCGTACGAGCCGTACGCGCTCATGATGCGGCGCGGAGACAATGACTTCCTGATCCAGGTAGACCGGACGCTGTCTGCGCTGTACCGCTCGGGCACGATCGTGGAGATCTACGAGCGATGGTTCGGGTCCTTCAACGAGGTCTCCCCGCTGGTCAGGGCGCTCTACCTCCTGCACAGCTGGCCCGACTCATGAGAAGGCCGGTCAGACGCGGTGCTTCGGGTGCGGGTCCGCGGCCCACCTGGCACTCGGCACCAAGTCGTTCTCTCTGAAGCGTGTCCACCGGAACGGCGTGATGTCGTAGTCCTTCGCTCGGCCGTGCAGGATCACGTCCGAGATGATGTCCCCCATCAAGGGCGAGTGCTTGAAGCCGTGGCCGCTCCAGCCGAAGTCGGCGAACAGGCCCTCGTACGGCGCGATCGCGCCCAGGACCGGGTGATGGTCCGGCGTGGCGTCGTACAGCCCCGAGTAGCCGCCCATCGCCAGGCCGTGCTCCATCACCGGGAAGCGGTGGGCGATCAGCTCGGCGTTCTTCACGATCTGGTCCGGGTCGGCGCCCTCGTTGTACGAGTCCGGGTCGACGATCTCGTCGTAGACGAGCTTGCCGTGAATGGTGAGATCGCCGTGCTCGGGCCGCATGTAGGTCATCTGCACGCTGTCAGCGACCGCCGGGTGCACGCCGAAGCCTGACGGCCGCCGGAAGAAGCACATCTGGTGCCGCTCGGGCTTGATCGACACCTCGACGCCCAGCGGGCGCAGCAGCCGGTCAGCCCAGAGGCCGGCGCAGTTGACGACGACGGGGGCGTCGATGTCGATGCCTTCCGACCGGACGCCGACGACCTTCTGGCCCGCGGTGCGGATCGCGTCGACGTGCCGGTACTGGACGAGCGTCGCGCCGAGGTCGCGCGCGCGATTGGCGAGCGCGTTCGCGGTCGAGGAAGGGTCGGCGTAGCCGGATTCCGCCTCGTACGAGGCCAGCGCGACGTCGTCGACGTTCGCGGCGGGCACCAGCGCCTTCACCTCCGCCGGCGAGATGAGCTGCACGCGGGCGCCCACCTTCTGGGCCTGCATCGCGTTGTGGCGCAGGTTCGGCGCGTTGTCGGGGCCGGCGAGCGCCAGCATGCCGACCTGCTGGAAGCCGGGATCGCCGTCGCCGCCGACGACGTCCTTCCAGTGGCGAAACATCTCGGCGGCCGCGCTGGCGGTACGCGTGAAGAAGTCCATCGCGTAGAAGCGGCGTACCAGCGCCGTCGAGCGGCCGGTGGGCCCGGATGCGATGAACTTCTTCTCGATCAGCAGCACGCGGCCGGCCTTCTTGCGCGCCAGGTGAAAGGCGAGGCTCGCGCCGTGGACGCCCCCGCCGATGATCACAAAGTCCGCCGTCCGGGGCACGTCGGTCGTCATCGGGGCCTCACTCGCTCACAATCAGTCGCGCGTGCGCCGTGGGCTCGTCGATCGCCATGCCGGCGGTCCAGTGCGGGCTGAACTGCGTGGGAATGCCGAACCAGCTCACCCACTCCTCGCGCATCGCCGCCGGCTCGTCGGCGGGCCACAAGACATTGAGCGGCAGCGGCCGGATCGGCGGCCGGAACGTCGGCAGCGGGATGCGATCGAGCGTGGTGTTCGCCGCGCGCGCGAGCAGGAGCCCGACCTGCTCGCGGCAACGCCGGCTCTGGCACGGCCCCATCCCCGCGCGCGTGAGCCGCTTGATCTGATCCTGGTTCAGCGGCCCGTCGCGCAGGAGCGTCGTGACGCTGCGCGCGCTCATCTGCGGCGATTGCCACCCGAGATAGCGCGGCGGCTTCGTCTCGACCAGCTCGCGCCGCGTGACCTCCTCGCACTGGCAGACGTTCACCTCCCAGCCGCCCGCCGCGATCAGCGAGTCCAGCCAGGCGCGCCAGTACCGGTGGGTCTCGTCCGCCGTGGGTGGCGCGCTCACCCGTCGCCGAGTCTCGTCCTCGCGGCCGCGCGCGGCGCCGAGCGATTCGGCGGCGGCGCGACCGGCCGATCGCCCCTCGGCGCGCGCGACGTCCGGCGCGGCCAGCATGCCCTCGTGGAATCCCGTGCAGTCGCCGGCCGCGAAGACCGTCGGAACACTCGTGCGCATCCTCGCAGTGACCTCGGGCACCCAGCCGCCGAGCTGGGAGACGAATCGCAGCCGAGCGCCGACCAGGTGCAGGAGCTCCACGTTCGGCACCAGGCCGATCGCCCAGCACACCGCGTCGCACGCGATCTCGCGCTCGCTCCCCGCGATCGGGGTGCCGTCGCGATTCACGGCGACGAGCACCACGGACTCGATCTCACCCGTGCGGCCCCGTGCCGACTGGAGGGTGTGCGACAGGAAGACCGGCACGCCGCGGTCGGTCAGCGTCTTCGCCCGCGCCGCGTCACCGCGAACGCGCGCGTCGACTTCCACGATGCCGGCGACCTCGATGCCTCGCTCGAGCGCGAGGCTCGCGGTGTGCAGACCGAGCGCGCCCGAGCCGAGCACGACGACGCGCCGCGCGGCGAGGGCTCGATACCGCGCGAGCAGCGCGGCGGCGCCGCCGGCGCCGAGCGTGCCCGCGCGCTCCCAGCCCGGAAAGCCGAGCAGGACGTCCCGCGCGCCGGCCGCGACGATCAGGCGGTCGTAGCCGAGCAGCCACGAGCGGCGGTCGTCCGCGAGCCCGAGCATCGAGCACGGCAGCTCCTGCACCGTCGGCCCGTTGACGAACGCGCCCCAGACGTAGGTGCCAAGCTGCACGTCCACGCCCGCCTCGTGCGCGGCCGCCAGATCGGGGTTCGTCTCGACCACGCGCTCGAGCATCAGCGCGCGGTTGCGAACCGAGCCGTCCATCCGCTGGCCGAAGCAGAGCGGGACGTCCATCGCCATCATGTCGTTGTCGACGGGATGCTCGTCGATCAGCACCACCTCGACACCGGCGCGCGCGGCCTCGATGGCCGCCGCGACACCCGCCGCGCCGGCGCCGACGACGACGAGCGGTACCCGGCGATCGGGCGGGGTGAGCTTGCCGGCGATCGAGCGCGGATCCGTCTCGCGCATCAGTCGTCGCCGCCGGCCGCGGCCTCGACGGCCGACGGCGCCGCCGCCCACCCGGCGTGCTCGCGCCAGTCTCGCGGCGTGTCGGCGAAGCGGCCGAGCGCCAGGGCGCCGAGGTCGGCGAACTGACAGCGGCCGAAGCGGACGAGCTCGCTGACCGCGCGGCCCACGGCGGGCGAGAGCCCGAAGCCGACACTCGACATCGTGGCGATCACGACGTTGTCCGGGCGGGCCAGCCGCTCGACGACGGGGAGCCCGTCGGGGGTGTTCTCGACCAGCCCGCTCCACGCGCGGATCAGGCGCACGTGCGCGGCGCCGGGCAAGAGCTCGGCGAGGCGCCGCGCCAGGTTGCGCACGAGCGGCGTGTTCGCGTGCTCTGGCGTCGCCATGTCCGGCACGTTGATCCACTCGTGCGGGCCGCCGCCGTACACCAGGTTGCCGCGAAGCGTCTGCCGGCCGTAGAGCCCGTTGCCCGCGACACCGCCCACCCGCATCAGCGGGATCGGCTCGGTGGCGATCATCTCCACGCGCGCCGGCGCGAGCGGCAGACAGATCCCGAGCATGTCGGCGAACGCGCCGGTCTGCGGGCCGGCGGCGATGACGACGGTGTCGGCGCCGAACGTGCCGCGCGTGGTCTGCACGGCGGTGACCCGCCCGCCGCGCTGGGTGAGCCCGGTCACGGTCGCGTGCTGCTGGATGCGGCCGCCGTTATCTTGTAGTCCCCACGCGTAGGCCTGCACCGTGCGCTGGGGGTTCGCGTGGCCGCCGAAGTGCAGGTACGTGCCGCCGATCGCGTTGTCGCCCACGATCGGCACGAGCTCCTTGAGCTGGCGGCGATCCAGCAGCTCCCAACGGAACCCGCGCGTCCCGCCGATCTCGGCCCACCGCCGCGCGAGCGCCAGCTGCGTCTCGCTGAGCGCGATGCCGATGCGGTGGGGCTGATACTCGGTCGGATAGCCGAGCAGCTCGTCCATCTGCGGCCAGAGGCGCTGCTCCTCGAGGCCGAAGGGGCTGTAGACGTGGGTGGCGCCGCCGCCGTTGCGGCCCGAGGCCTCCCAGCCGACGATCCCCTTCTCGAGCACGAGCACGTCGACACCGGCACGCGCGAGCCACCAGCCGGTGCTGAGCCCGGTCACGCCCCCGCCCACGATCACGACCGACGCGCCGCTCGCTCTGGCCATGTCCGCCATCATCGTCCAACCGCGCGCGGCTGGACAAGCGGCGTTTGCAGCCGCGAGAGCTCGTCGCCGGGGATGTGACAGGCGATGCGGTGGTCCCCGAACTGCTGCACCGGCGGCGGCGTCTCGTCGCAGACCGGGCCCACGCGCCGGGGACAGCGCGTCGCGAACGGACAGCCCCGTGGAATCTCGTCGGCGCGCGGCACCCGTCCCTCGAGCAGGATGCGCGCCCCGGCGTGGTCCGGATCGGGAACCGGCACCGCGGAGAGCAGCGCCTCGGTGTAGGGATGGTAGGGCGGCGCGAACACGCGCTCGACCGGGCCGAGCTCGGCGACGGTCCCGAGGTACATCACCGCGACGGTGTCCGCCAGATAGCGCACGATCGCGAGATCGTGCGAGATGAAGACGAGCGTGGCGCCGCGCGCGGCCTGGATCTCGGTCAGGAGATTTACGATTGCCGCCTGCACCGAGACGTCGAGCGCGGAGACCGGCTCGTCGGCCACGATCACGTCGGGGTCGCCCGCCAGTGCCCGCGCGATGGCGGCGCGCTGCTTCTCGCCGCCGGACAGATGGCGCGGCTTGCGCGCCGCCAGCGCCGGCGAGAGCTTCACCACCTCCAGCAGGCGGGCGACGCCGGCGGCCGGATCGGCCGGGGCGCGGCCCTGCAGACGCCGCAGCGCGCGCCCGATCGCGTAGCCCACGGTGTGGCTCGGGTTCAGGGTGCTATCGGGGTTCTGGAACACCATCTGGAGCTTCCGCTTCAGCGCGGCGGCGCGCGCGTCGACCGCCAGCGCGCCGACCTCGACGCCGTCGAGCACGACCGTGCCGGCGGTGGCGACCTCGAGGCCGCTCAGCACTTTCGCGACCGTCGACTTGCCGCAGCCCGATTCGCCCACGATCGCGAGCGTCCGCCCGCGCGCGGCCGCGAGCTCGACGTCCCGGACCGCGCGCACGGGGCTTCGCGGTCCGCGAAGCCAGCGCCGCCGGGGCTCGTAGATCTTGGTCAGGTGCTGGACCGCCACCATGGGCTCGCCGGGCCCGCCGGCTTCGTGCGCGGCGTCGGCGCCGCTCCGCCGGCTCCAGCGCGGGAGCTCGTCGGCGCGCACACAGGCCACGCGATGGTCGGGCTCGCCGACGACGACCGCGGACGGGATCGGGCGCGCTGTGCAGCGGCCGACCTCGACGTGCGCGCAGCGCCCGGCGAAGCCGCAGCCCTGCGGGCGGGCCAGCGACGATTCGACCTGTCCCGCGATCGGGACGAGCGGCGCCTGCCGCTTGTCGCTACCGAGGGTCGGCAGACAGTCGAGCAGCCCGCGTGTGTAGGGGTGACGCGGACTGGTGAAGATCCGGCGTACCGGGCCCTCCTCGACGAGCTCGCCCCGGTACATGACGGCGACGCGGTCGCAGACGCGCACGACGCTGCCGAGGTTGTGGCTGATGAACAGGATCGCGGACCGGTGCCGGCTTCGAAGCTCGCGGACCAGATCGAGCACCGCGGCCTCCACCGTGACGTCCAGTCCCGTCGTCGGCTCGTCCATGATGAGCAGCGCCGGGCCCGTGATCAGCGCCATCGCGATGACGATCCGCTGCTGCTGACCGCCGGAGAGCTGGTGCGGATAGCGATCCATCACCGCTTCCGGGTCGGCCAGCTTCACCTCGGCGAGCATCGCCAGAGCCCGGGCGCGCGCCGCGGATGCCGAGACGCCCTCGTGCGTCATCGGCGCTTCCACGAGCTGGCGGCCGACCGTCATGACCGGGTTCAGGCTCGCCATCGGGTCCTGGTAGACCATGGCGATGCGCCGCCCGCGGATCGCGCGCAGCCCGGCTTCGTCCAGCGTCGTCAGCTCGCGCCCCTCGAAGCGAATGCTGCCGCCGGCGATCCGGCCGGCGCGCCCGAGATAGCGCACGATCGAGAGCGCGACCGTCGACTTGCCGCAGCCGGATTCGCCGACGAGCCCGAGCGCTTCGCCGGCGTTCAGCCCGAAGCTGACGCCGGGGACGACGAGCGCCTCGCCGGCGCGCGTGGTGTACGCGATGCGGAGGTCGCGGACATCGAGCAGCGGACCGTCAGTCACGGAGGCCCAGCTCTCGCAGCCCGACCGCCAGCAGGTTGAAGCCGACGACGAGCGATGAGATCGCCGCGCACGGGAACAGCGCCATGTGCGGCCAGACCATCATCATCCCGTACGTGTCCTTGACCATCCCGCCCCAGTCGGGATCGGGCGGGGGCAGGCCGATGCCGAGGAAGCCGAGCGCGCCGATGATGATGACGTTGTAGCCGGTGCGCAGGCACATGTCGACCACGAGCGGGCCGCGCGCGTTCGGCAGGATCTCGACCAGCATGATGTAGAGCGCCGACTCGCCGCGCATCTTCGCGGCCGCGACGTACTCGCGCTCGCGCAGATCGAGGGTCATCCCGCGCACGATGCGGGCGATGATCGGCGCCTTCGTCAGGGTGAGCACGCCGACGATGTTCCACGCCGACGAGCCGAAGTGGGCCAGGATGATCATGTAGAGGATGATCACCGGGAAAGACAGCACGATGTCGCACGCGCGCGTGATCACCAGGTCGATCCACCGACCGTAGTAGCCGGCGGCCAGACCGAGCAGCGAGCCGAGCGCCGCCGCGCCCAGCACGGCCAGCGGGGCGATGACGAGTACCGGCCGCGCGCCCCACAGGATGCGCGACAGCAGATCGCGCCCGAGGTGATCGGTCCCGAGCCAGTGCGCCTTCGAGGGGGTCGGGTGGGCGAGCGCTGCCATGTCGTTGGCGTTGGGCGGGTACGGCGCGATCAGCGGGGCGACCAGCGCCAGGACGGCCCAGGCCAGCACGATGGCGATACCGATGGTGGCGGGTGTCGACTCGGCCAGCGCGGCGACCCGCCGCCGCCGCCACCGCGCCCACGCGCGCGAGGCCGCCGGCGACGACGCGGAGAGCGTTCCGGCGGCGACCGGCGTGCTCATGCTCACGCCCGGATGCGCGGGTCGAGCAGCATGTAGGCCACGTCGCCGAGGATGTTGGTGACGACGGCCAGGAAGACCGCAACCAGCGCTCCCGCCTCGATCAGCGCGATGTCCTTGAACAGCGCCGCCTCGAGGATCATCCGGCCGAAGCCCGGGTAGGCGAACACCGTCTCGACGACCACCACCCCGGCGACGAGGTAGTTGATCTGCAGCATGATGACCGTCACCGGCGTGAGCATGGCGTTGCGCAGCGCGTGGCGCAGGATCACCGCCCGGAACGGCAGCCCCTTGAGGACGGCGGTGCGGATGTAGGGCCGCTGCATCACCTCCACCATCGACGCGCGGACCATGCTGACGACATAGCCCGAGTCGAACAGGACGATCACGGCGACCGGCAGCACGAGCTGCGCGGCGACCGACCAGCCGCCTCCGGCGACCAGCGTGGCCGTGCCGGGCAGCCAGCCCAGCCAGACCACGAAGACGCTCGCCAGGAAGACGCCGAGCGCGAACTCGGGGATCGACGCGATGACCGTGCTGAACATCAGGATGACGCGGTCCAGGCGCGAGGCCTCGCGCATGCCGGCGACCGCGCCGAGCACGGTCGACAGCGGCACGATGCACGCGAACGCGACGGCGGCCAGGAGCGCGGTGTTCGCGAGGTGCTTGAAGATCACCTCCCGCACCGGCAGCTTGAAGCGCGTGGAGTAGCCGAGGTCGCCGGAGGCGAGTGCACCGAGATAGTCGACGTAGCGCACGAGCACCGGCCGGTCGAGCCCCATCTGCCTGGTCAGCAGATCCACCTGCTCCTGGGTCGCGTAGGCGCCGAGGATCTTGCGTGCCACCGCCCCGGGGGAGAACTCGTTCAGGGTGAAGACGAGGAACGAAACGGCGAACAAGGTCAGCAGCAGGAAGAGCAGGTGCTTGACGACGAAGCGCTTCATCGCGCCGCCGGCGCGTTAGCCGGACGCGGCGGGCGCGCGATAGTTGCGGCGAGCGTACTCCAGGTAGTCCTGACGCAGGCGCTTGTCGGACCCGAAGAGGATGTGCTTGGACATGTCCGGCGAGTAGCGGCTGGCCTCCGGCCGCCGGCCGAGCGCCTCGGCCAGACTGCGGATGTGATGCGGCCCGGCCCCGCAGCAGACACCGAGGTAGCGGACGCCGATCGCGAGCGCCTCCTTGCCGAACTTGCCGATCTCGTAGCGACTGCAGAGGAACGGGTCGAGCGCGGTCGGAAACGGCCGGCCGTCGGGGCCGGACACATCGCGCGAATCGGTCAGGCTCTGGAACGTCGGCTCCGCCTGCGTCGTCCGGTACGGCACCGGCAAGGCCGCGACGTGGCAGGTGACCGCTTTGCGGATCTCGCGCAGCAGAGGCAGGGTCGTGGCCGGGCCGCGCGCGCAGTTCATCCCGACGACGTCGGCGCCCGCGTCCTGGAGCCGCCGGCACGTCTCGGCCGCCGTCCAGCCCTCGCGCATGAGGCCTTCGCGCGGGACCGACAAGGTGATCACCGCGGGCTTGCCGGCGCGCTTGATCGCCTCCAGCGCCAGCAGCGCTTCGCCGCCGAACGAGTACGTCTCGCCGACGATGAAGTCGACACCCGCGTCGACCGCCCAGCCGATCTGCTCGTCGAAGATCCGCCGGGCCTGCGTGTGCGACGGCGCGTCGTCCACGGCGTAAATGCTGGTGTTACAGATGTCGCCGGCCAGGAGGGTGCCGGTGCCGCGCGCGACCTTCTTCGCGATCGCGAGCGCGGCTCGGTTGATCCGCGCCAGGTCCTTCTCGCGTCCGACGATCTTGAGCTTGGCTCGGTGAGCGTAGTAGGTGAAGGCTTCGACGACGTCGGAGCCCGCACGCACGAAATCGCGGTGGAGGCCCTCGACCAGGTCAGGGTGCTCGAGGACGACCTCCGGCACGTACGCGCCGGCCTGCAGGTAGCCGCGGCGCTCGAACTCGAACAAGTAACCCTCGGCGCAGATGACCGGGCCGGCGGCGAGCCGTTCGAGCAGTCCCGGGGATTCCCGCACGGTGGTTCCGGGCGCTCTCCTGGGCGGCATGACCGGGACTATACACGACTGGTTCGGCCCGGGGCGATCGGCGTGAGCTCGGCGTGGGTCGCCAGGTCGCGCCGAGGAGCCGCGTGAATGGGCCGACCGCTGTGCGTCGCGTGCCGGGATCAGGATGCGATATGCTGCCGCTCATGCCGCCTCGGCCCCGCGTCCATCAGCTCTCCGTGCCCAACATGAGCGAGATCGATTTCGGCAAGCTCCGCGCCGGCCGGCTGGCCCGGCTACAAGCAATGCTGAAGCGCCACGATTTTCCCGCCGTGCTCCTCTATAGTACGGCCAACATTCGGTATGCGACCGGCGCGGACGTGATGGCCGTGTGGACGGCGGGCACGTTCGCGCGCTACTGTCTCGTCCCGGCCGAGGGCGCGCCGATCCTGTTCGAGTACAAGGGCTCGATCCACGTGTCGCAGAAGGTCGTCCGCGACGTGCGCCCGGCCTACACCTGGCAATACGGCGGCGCCGCGGCCCGCGACAAGGCGCGCGAATGGGCGCGCTCGATCGGATCGGCCCTGCACGAGCTGGGGCTCGAGCGCGAGCGCCTGGCCGTCGACAAGCTCGACGCCGCCGGATTCCTGGCGCTGCAGGACGAAGGGATCGCGATCGCCGACGTCGGGCCCGCGACGGTCGACGCGCGCGAGGTGAAGACGCCGGAAGAGGTCGCGCTCTTCGCGATCAACGGCGGGATCGGCGATGCGATGCTCGCTGAGTTCGAGGCGGCCATTCGCCCGGGGATCCGCGAGTACGAGCTGTGGGCGGTGCTGAGCGACGCGCTGCTGCGGCGTCACGGCGAGGGCCTGTTCACGCGGCTGGTGGCGTCGGGCACGAACACCAATCCGTGGCTGACCGAGGCCCACGACAAGGTCGTCATGCCGGGCGACCTGGTGGGCGTCGACACGGACGCCAACGGCTACGAGGGGTACGTGATCGACGTGTCGCGCACGTTCCTGTGCGGCGACACGCCCTCAGCCGGCCAGAAAGAGGCGTACCGCGTCGCGTACGACTGCGTCAACGGGATGCTCGACCTCGTGCGGCCCGGCATGACGTTCGAGGAGTTCGCGGCGAAGGCGCCGCGCCTGCCCGCGGCGTACGCAGCCCAGCGCTATCCGACGATGGTCCACCAGGCGGGACTCGAGGACGAAGGCCCGGGCATCCCCTACCCCGATGACGATCGCGGTCCGCGCCGGATCATGCCCGAGCGAGAGCTCAAGGAGAACATGGTGCTGTGCCTCGAGTGCTATGCCGGCAAGCCGGACGCGCCGTTCGGCGTGAAGCTCGAGGACCAGGTACTGGTCACCGCCGACGGAGCGAGGCTCATCTGCACGTATCCCTACGACGTCAAGCTCCTCGACTGATCCGTCCCGGCGTGCTCTTGATCCGGCCCCTCGTCCTCGGCCTCGCCGTTCTGGCCCTGCCGAACCCGCTCGCCGCGCAGGACTCTTCCGCACTCCCGTCGCTCTCTGGAGCGGCGGCCGCGTCCGATGCGCCGAGGCGGGAGAGCCCGGCGTGCCGGCCGTTTTCCCTCCTGGATCGGGACGAGCCGGACGCCTGCTCCCCGTTCCATCTCGACGGCGAGGGCGGCGACGCTGCCGCTCAGTCCGAGCCCGTTGAGGCGAGCGGCTACGCGGCGGCGATCGAGGCCAAGAAGCTCCAGCTCCTGCTGGCCTCGTTGGTCTCGGCTGGCGCGATGGCGGGGGGCGCGATCAACGCGTTCACCGAGACGCCTCACCAGAGCTTCCACTTCACGAACGAAGGGTTCTTCGGTCGAGGCACCTATGCCGGCGGCGCGGACAAGGCCTCCCACTTCGTCGACTACACGATCCTCTCCAAGGAGCTCGCCTGCCTCTACGACAAGATGGGGTTCTCGCAGGGCGATTCCATCGTGCTCGGGTTCGGCGTCTCGGTGACCACCGGCCTCATGAACGAGTTGGGCGACGGCACCAACCCGTACGGATTCTCCTGGGAAGACCTCATGATGGACGTGCTCGGCGCGGGGACCTCCGCGGTGATCGCGGCGGCCGGGCTCGAGGATCTCATCGGATTTCGTCACGGCGTTCTGGTCCCCCCGGCCGGTACCAGGTATTGCTGCGCCGAGCCGAGGCGAGGTCGCGACTACTCGAACGAGATCTACACAGCCGACCTGCAGCTCGAGGGCGTCGGGCGTCGGCTCGATCTGAACATCGGCCCGCTCCGCTATCTGCTGGTCTCGGCCACCTACGGGACCAAGGGCTACCCGGGGGCCGCGCCGGACGCGCGCGAGCGCCAGATCGGGCTCGAGATCGGTCTGAACTTCAAGGCCATCCTGAACGACCTCGGCGCGCGGCGGAACACCTGGTGGGGCTACACCCTGCACATCGTCTTCGACAACTTTCGATTCCCGTACACGTCCGTCGGCTTCCGCTACGATCTGAACCACGACAAGTGGATCGGCCCCGACAACGGCAACGGGTTCGCCACCCGCTGAGGATCACGCGCCGGTCACTGCCGGGGGCGAAGACCGTCGCGGATCGCGGCCGCCACCCCGCTCCAGTAGGCGTGCTCGGAACTGTCGGCGGACTGCGCCTCGGCATTGGCCATCGCCGTCCGCCATGCTGGATCCCGGCCGAGCTGCGACACGAGCAGGGTGGCCATGACGTGCATCGCGTCCGATTGCCCCCCGCTCGGCGGGCGGGTCACTTGTGTCGTCGATTCCGCTCGCGCCGGGCTCACCGGGGCAGGCTGGGGCGGCGCGGGCTCGGGCGCTGCCCATGAGCTCGCCTCGGGAGGCTGGGGACCCGCTATGCTCGGGACGCCCGCGAAGCCGTCTCGCCGCGAGGCGAGGAGGCGCTGCCAGCGGGGATCGATCAGAACGATAGCGGCGATCAGGGCAGCTCCGGCGAGCACCACGCCCACTGCGGCGGCGATCTGGCCGAGCTTCGCGGGTGGATGTTTGCGTCGAGCACCAGCCATACAGCGCCTCCCCCCGCGTCGACAGGTCCCCCGACCGAAGAGCAGCGCCAACTTTAGCGCCTCGCCGGGGAGCCGGTCAACGGCGACGGCAAGCGCCGCGGATCAGTGTTTCTGGGCCTGGGGCTGTCCCGACCACGCCGCGCGGATCTGCTGCCGCGGGAGCGCGATCTCGCGTCCCGGAACCATCAGCCGGCACTCGGCGGACCTGAGCATTCCCTCGGAGACTTTCGGCGGCACCGCGTACGTCGCGACGATTCGGTCGCCGAGGTTGCTCGAGCGGGTCAACGTGATCGTGCGGCGGTGGCCGTCGCAATTGACGTCCGCGGTCGGATAGACCGGCCCGCCGCGATCGGTCAGCTGGACGTAGCGCTGGCCGCTCTTCGCATCGACACCCAGGACGAAGCGCGGACCAGAAGTCTGAGACGCGCCGGCTCCGAGCGCTTCACCGACACCGATCGGCGCGACGACGAGGGCGAGAACGACGACGAGACCTCTCATGGCGGGACTCCCGGAGGCATGCCGATAGACAGACTATCGTTCCAACCACTGTAGCCGAAGAAGGCGCGACGACCCTCGAGAATCCCGCGCTGCCGGGCTAACCGCGACCCCTTGACCACATTGATCACCCGTTTGACCACCGGCTCGATCGAGTGAACTTGGCGAAATCACGCGCGTTCGCGCGTGGCACGCGACCTGCTATCCGGTATCGGGCTTCGCGGTCCGAGACGACCATTGCCGTGCTGTGGAGGCGACGCAGCGCTCGTCGGCGACGAAAAGGGAGAGCAGATGGAGACGACCCGCAGAAGGGCCCTGGTCGGCATGGGGATCGATCTGCCGATGCCCTCGCCCGCTACGACGAGGCGGTACGTGAATGGCACGCCGTTCGGATCGAGCTCGAGCGAGCCGTCACACGCCCCGGCGAGCCCTGAGACGGGGTGAGCCCCTTGACATAACTGGCTTGGGCCAACATCCTGGCTCGCGTGTCAGAACCGCGGGCCGGCTCGCAAGGCGTCCCACTGAGCGACTGGAGCCGCGTGACCAGGCCGATCCCCGTCCCGAACGAGTGGACGAGGCCATTCTGGGACGCGGCCAGGCGCGGCGTCCTGCAGCTGCAGCGCTGTCAGGCGTGCAAGCACTTCCAGCACCCGCCCTACGCCACCTGCGTGCGCTGCATGGCGACCGATCTCGCGTTCGAGCCCGTCAGCGGCAAGGGTGCCATCTACGCGTACACGATCATGTACCACTCCGGCGACAAGCGATTCGCCGCGGCCATACCCTACGCGAGCATCATCGTGGAGCTCGACGACGCGCCGGGCGCCTTGCTGGCCGCCAACCTGCTGGAGGCTCCGTATACGGAAGCGAAAGTCGGGCGCCGCGTGGAGGTGGTCTTCCAGCCGCTGAACGACGAATTCACCCTGCCGCAGTTCAGGCTCGCGCGCGACGGGCGGTAATCCCGAGGAGATCCGACGCATGTGGGAGCACCGGTGCAAGGTGGCGGTGAGCGGCGTCGGGTTCTCGCGCGTGACGCGCTCGGCCGAGGTGCCCCTGGCCGCGCACGCGCTCGAGGCGGTGAAGGGCGCGGTGGCCGACTCGGGGCTCGCCATGTCGGACATCGACGGCCTGGCGACGTATCCGGAGCTGCCGGCGACGGGCCACGCGGTCGTGGACGGCGTCACCATCGTGTCGGTGAATTGCATGATGGCGATGCTGAAGCTCCCGAATCTCTCCTGGCACGTCCAGGTGGAGACCGTGAACATCGGCGGCGCGGTCCAGCAGGCCGTCAACGCGCTGCTCGCCGGCGTCTGTCGCTACGCGGTGGTCTGGCGGGCGATGCACAATCCCAAGGGCACCTATCAGAACTTGCCGGGCACGTACGCTCACGGCGCGTCGCAGTTCACGGCTCCGTACGGCTTCGGCGGCCCGGGCCAGGGCATGGCCGTCGCGTACACGCGCTGGCTCGAGCGGCACGGACAGCGCCGAGAGAAGATGGCGACGCTGGCGGTGACCCAGCGCCGCCACTCGCACAAGAACCCCCACGCGTATTTCTGCGGGCAGCCGCTCACGCGAGAGGACTATCTGAATTCGCGGATGGTCGCGTACCCGTTCTGTCTGTACGACTGCGACATCCCCGTGCAAGGTGCGGTCGCGATCGTCCTGACCGCCGCCGACCGCGGGCGCGATCTGCGGCCGCGCCCCGCCTACATCGCGGGTTACGGGCAACGGCTCGCATTCGAGGTGGCCGGACGCATCGGCAGCCTGTCGAGCTACATGGAGGGCGGCAAGAGCTCCTCGCGCCTCACCTGGGAGCGCTCGGGCTTCGCGCCGAAGGACGTCGACGTCGCGCAGATCTATGACGGCTTCTCCGCCTCGGTGATCTACGGTCTCGAGTCCTACGGGTTCTGCAAGGAGGGGGAGGCGCTCGACTTCATCCAGGACGGGCGCATCGAGCTCGACGGCGAGCTCCCGCTGAACACGTTCGGCGGGAGTCTGAGCACCGGGCGCATCCACGGGCTCTGGCACATCATCGAGGGCGCGCTGCAAGCGTCGGGGCGCGCCGGGGAGCGCCAGGTGAAGGACGTCCACGTCTCGTTCGTGGGGGCGAGCGCGCCGATCGTGCAGGGCACCACGTTCATCTTCGTCGACGAGCCCTATTGAGCTCGAGCGGTGGCGCTTCGGCCGCCGTCGTCGTCGCACTCGCGACCGCGTTTATTGCCGGGTGCGCAGCGATCCAGCCGGCGACGCCCGTCGTTCCCGCTCCCGCGCCACCGTTGCTTCGACTCGACGCGGTGCAATTCGACGCGCTCGAAGACTGGGGGCAGAGCGATCTCCGAAGCGCCTTGCAGGCATTCCGGCGCTCCTGCGCCGTGCTCGCGGCCAGACCCGGCGAGGTCCCGCTCGGAGGCGTGAACTACGCCGGCACCGCGGGCGAGTGGCGCCAGGCCTGCGGCGCGGCGGCGCTGGCCTTGACCGATGACCCGAAGACGGCGCGCCGATTTTTCGAGTCCGAATTCGTGCCGTACCGCGTCACCCCTGGCGTGGGCGCGGGTTTCTTCACGGGCTACTACGAGCCGCTGCTCAGGGGCAGCCGCACGCGCCACGACTCATATCAGACGCCGCTATATGGTGTTCCCGTCGATCTCGTGAACGTCGACCTGGGACTGTTCCGCGAAAACCTCAAGGGGCAGAGGATCGTCGGAAAGGTGACGGACGGGCGCTTGATTCCGTATCCCGCCCGAGCGGACATCGAAGGCGGCGCGCTGGGCGCGGCCGCGCCGATCCTCTTCGTCGACGACCCGATCGACGCGTACTTTCTTCAGGTTCAGGGGTCGGGACGAGTCCTGTTGGACGACGGAACCGTCGTGCGCGCCGCGTATGCTGGACAGAACGGGCGGCCCTACAGTTCCATCGGCAGGATCCTGATCCAGCGCGGCGAGCTCACTCTCGAGACGGCTTCCATGCAGTCGATCCGCGCCTGGCTCCTCGCGCATCCGGCCGAAGCCACGCGACTGATGAACGAGAACCCGTCCTACGTCTTCTTCACGGAACAGCCGATCGGCGACCCTTCACTGGGGGCGGCAGGAGCCCAGGGGGTGCCGTTGATACCCGAAGCCAGCCTCGCCGTCGATCTCACCGTGCACGCGCTCGGCGTCCCGGTGTGGGTCGAGACGACGACGCCCGATCCGGACCCGACGAAGCCGGACCATACCTTCCACCGGCTGCTCGTGATGCAGGACACCGGCGGGGCCATTCGCGGTCCCGTTCGCGGCGATGTGTATTGGGGCTACAGCCCGGATGCCGGCGCGATCGCAGGCCGGATGCGCGGCGAGGGCCGGATGACAGTGCTGTTGCCGAGAAGCGTCGCGGCGCGGCTCGGACCGCGCGCGGAGTTCGCCGGCCGCTGACCGGAATGGGTAGGACGGCCCCTCACGGCCGCAGCGGCAGCGGCGGGGTGCTCGCGGGCGGACGGCGGTGGTGGGTCGCCTGTTCGTATCCGTAGACGATCTTGATCAGCGTCGGCTCGCTCCACGCACGGCCGAGCACCTGGAGCCCGACCGGCAGGGTGTCGCGTACGAATCCCATCGGCACGGTGATGGCGGGGAAGCCGGTCGGCGGCGACAGGCGCGGGCTGTTGTTGCCGTGCGGCGTGTTGAGGTCGCCGATCATGCGCGGCGGAAACGCCCACGTCGGATAGACGAGCGCGTCGAGCGTGTTGTCCTCTATCACCTTCTGCACGGCGTCGCGCAACTGGCGTGTGTTCTGAGCCACCTGGTCGCAGCGCGGATTTGCCGACAGCGGCGGCTCCGCCTGACGGTCGATCAGCCGCTTCTCGATCGACGGATGGAACTTGCCCGACTTGATGATGTCCTCGAGGGTCTTCACCTGCGCGTCGGGCGCCAGGCGTGGCAGGTACTCGTTGATGTCGAACTTGAACCGGAAGCAGAAGAGCATCGGCGGCGGAATGCTGTCGATCTCGGCGATGGTGACGGGGTCGACGATCGCCGCGCCCAGACGCCGCAGATCGGCGAGCGTCTGCTCCATGCGCTTCATCACGTCCGGGTCGGTGTTCTGCGGGGTGAACAGCTGGCGCACGACGCCGATACGCGTCCCGCGGACACCGTCCCTGTCCAGGAATCTCAGATAGCTATCGGCCCGCTTGCCCTGACTGGCCGCGGTCACCGGATCGGCCGGATCGTAGCCGGCGATCACGTCGAAGACCGCCACGGCGTCCGCCACCGTGCGCGCCATGGGGCCGCCGATGTCCTTGTCGAGGAACAGCGGCACGATCCCGTCGCGGCTGGTGAGCCCCATCGTCGAGCGGATGCCGACCAGGCTCGTATGCGACGACGGTCCCCGGATGGAGTTGCCCGTGTCGGTTCCGAGGCCGACCGCGCCGAGGCTGGCGGCGACCGCCGCGGCGGTACCCCCGCTCGAGCCCGCCGTCACCCGATCGAGCGCGTACGGGTTGCGCGTGTAGCCGGGCAGCAGCGAGTTCACCGTCTCCATCGGATCGAAGGCGAACTCGGCCATGTTGCTCTTGGCGAGCATGACGGCCCCTGCCGCCCGAAGCTTCTTGATCTGGAACGCGTCCGTCTTCGACATGACGCCCTTCAGCGAGAGCGACCCGGCCGAGGTCGGCATGTCCGTCGTCTCGTAGTTGTCTTTCACGATCAGCGGCACGCAGTGCAACGGGCCGACCGGCCCCGATTGCGCGAACTTCGCGTCGAGCGCGTCGGCGACCTTCAGCGCGTCGGGGTTCGTGACCACGATCGCGTTCAGGGCCGGGCCCTTCTTGTCGTACGCGTCGATGCGGTCGAGGTACATCTGGACCAGCGCGCGGCACGTCAGGGTCTTCGCCTTGAGCGCGGCGTGGATGTCCGCGATCGTCGCCTCGTCGGACCGCACGAGATCGAAGGCGCGGGCCTCGAGCGAGCCGGCGAGCAGGAGCGCAGCGAGCAGAGCCATCAACGTCGAGCGTCGACCTCTCATATCACGCCCTCCTCGGCCAGCGCCTTGATCTCCTCCGCCGACATCCCGAGCAGCTCGCCGTACACGTAGTTGTTGTCCTCGCCGTAGCACGGGGCGCCGCGGTCGATGCGTCCGCCGATGTAGGCCGGGCTCTCGCTCAGCTTGACGGGCACCTCGGCGATCGGCCAGCGGCCGATCTTCGTGCCCGTCACCTCGGTCAGCCACGCGAGCGCCGCCAGCTGCGGGTCGTTGTCGCACCGGTCCGCCGCCGTCTGACACACGCCCGCCGGCACGCCGGCACGCTGCAGGGCGAGCATCGTCTCGTACGCGTCGCGATCCTTGGTCCAGCCGCCCACCAGCGCGTCGAGGGCCTCTTGGTGCGCCATCCGCGCAACGAGGTCCGTGAAGCGACGGTCGCTCGCCCACTCCGGATGTCCCGCGATCCGGGTGAGCGCACGCCATTCGGCGTCCGTGAAGCAGGCGATAGTCAGCCATCGATCGTCGCCGGCGCAGGGGTAGACGTTGTGAGGCGCCGCCGGCTTGTACGGGGAACGGTTGCCGTAGCGCGACCAGACGTGCCCGTTCGCCGACCATTCCAGGATCGTGGTGCCGCTGATGAAGAGGCCCACCTCGGACTGCGAGGCGTCGACCCATTGGCCTTCGCCCGTGCGCGCGCGATGGAAGAGCGCGGTGAGGATGGCGAGCGCGAAGCTGTAGGCTCCCATCCAGTCCAGATACGAATAGCCCCACCCCGCCGGCATCGCCGGCTCCGGGAGCCCCGACATCTCCGACAAGCCGGAGAACGAGTTCGCGATCGGCCCCACGGTTCGAAAGCGCCCGTACGTGCCCTTCGCGCCCATGCCGGACTGCTGGACGTAGATGATGTCGGGCTTGATCGCGCGCAGCGCGTCCCAGCCCAGCCCCCAGCTGTCGAGGACGCCCGGCGAGAATCCCTCCGCGACGACGTCCGACATCGCCACTAGACGGCGCGCGATCGCCAGGCCCTTCGGATGCCGGACGTTCAGCGAGATCCCGCGCTTGCCCGGGTTCTTGTTGTTGAACTGTCCGCCCATGTCGGGATCGGTCACGCCCCTGAGCGGCGCGGTGGCGCGATCGCGCGCGGCGCGTCCGCCGACCGGCGCCATCGCGGCCATGCGCGTGTCCGGATGGCTCTTCAGCTCTACCTTGATGCTCTCGGCGCCGAACGCGGCGAGGAATCGCGTGCCGCCCGCGGAGGCCAGGAACCACGTGAAATCGAGAATGCGGATTCGGTGCAGCGGGAATGGCTTGCCGCGCGGCGAGAGCCCTTCGCCCTCCGGCGCGCGCGCCGCCGCGTCGATCACCGGCAGATCACGCTCGCGCGGGAGCATCACGGTCTTGGCGTCCTCGTTCAGGAGCGGCGCGCGCCGCCCCACCGCCCAGGCCGTGCCCGTCGCGAGCCATTTGCTCGTGGCGTAGCGGAACGAGCGGCCGAGCTCGGGATGCTCGACGTCCGTGCAGCTCCGGCGCGCGAGCCAGTGCGGGTCCATCGCGTTCTCGTGCGGCTTGCGCAGGGGCGCCCAGAGCATCCCGGCCTCCTGCGCTTCGCGCCACGGCACGTTGTCGTAGGTGAAGGCCCGCACGAAGCGCTGGACAGCCTCCATGGCGTAATCGCGCTTCTCGGTGCTCGGGCCCGTGCCCGGCACGAACCGGCCGCTCGTCGGCACGGTGGCCTTATCGGGGTCGAGACCGGCGTCCATACCGTACTTCTCCATCAAGCCGACGAGCTGCGCGGTATCGCCCGGCCGGGTGCCAAGGTTCGCCATCACCCAGCGCCCGTCCTTCGTGTGCGCGATGGACGGATGCGGCGTGACGCTCTCGCGCGCGTGACGACAGGTCTGCCGCAGCACGAGCGCACGCCGCATCACCCAGGTCATCAGGTCGACTTCGGTGGATTTCGCGACCGCCTCGTGGATCGCGCACGATACCTGCTGCCCCTTCCCGGTGCGCCAGCGGAACAGCAGCGCGGCGACGATCGAGAGCGCGAGCTGCTCGCCGGCGATGTGGAAGGCGTGCCACATCTGTGGCGCGATCGGCGGCAGATCGTACCGGCCGCCCGGCGCCGGATCGTACCCGCAGTTCATCATCACGCCGCCGAGCGCCAGGTGGATCAGGTCGGAGCCCTTGAAGTTTGCCCACGGGCCCTCGTCGCCGAACGGTGACATCCGCGCGACGATCAACGTGGGAGACCCTCGCATCAGGGCGCGCACGCCGAGACCGCACGCGTCGAGCTCACCTCGGGGAGTCGACTCCAGCAGGATGTCGGCGGTGGCGATCAGCGAGCGGATCCGATCGCGGTCGTCCGGCCGGTGCAGGTCGAGCACGATCGAGCGCTTTCCGCGGTTGTACTGCCAGAAGAAGAACGAGCGCTCGGGATCCTCGCGATCCTCGTAGAAGGGGCCGATGCGGCGCGTGGGGTTGCCGCCGGGCGGCTCGATCTTGATCACGTCGGCGCCGAGGCCCGCCAGGGTCAGTCCGCAGTACTCCGCCTGCTCGTCGGCCAGCTCGATGACGCGGATGCCGGTCAGAGGACCCCGGGAACCCTGGCGCTGGGCTTCCATGATGACGTTCTCCCATCTGCCGTCGCGCGTCCCGACCGGGCGTGTCAACGGCTCGCGCCGGTGAATATACCCGTTCGCAGGCACGGCGGTCGATTGGCGGCGTGGGGCGACGATACGGCGTGAAGCGCTCCGAGGCCGACTCCCGAGTCGCGAGCACACGCCAGACGTGCGCTCGCGAGGTCAACCCCTCTGTAGAAGGACGGGCGGGCAGACTATTTCTTCAGCTTTACGGTGACGCCGGCACCCGCCAGCGCAAACTTCACGCCCTGCGTTGTCGCGATCAGGGCCATCTCGACACCCTGCTGGTTCTTGAGAGCCGCCACCCCAGCGCCGCCCCCCACGGCCCCGCCGGCAGCGGCCGCGGTGTACGTGCCGGGGAAATCCTCGAGCTTCTTGAGGTTCTTCACGTCGCCCCGCGCACTGATCTTCGAGACTCCGAGGTCGACGACGCTCAGGCCCTCGACCGTGAATGGATACTTTTTGCCTTTGTACTCGAGAACCCCGTCTCCCCAGCTCACGCCGACACCAACCGCGACGGACTTGCTTTCGAGGGTGACCTTTCCCGTCGTAGCCGGTTGCGCCGATGTCGTGGACATCCCGACCACGAGGGACACCAGGCAGAGGCCGACCACCGCTAAGATCGCTGTTGCGCTTCGCATCGCTTGATCCTCCTTCGTGCACCGTCAGGGTGCATGCTCGAGACCCTCGGCTCGCAAGAGTAATCGATACGCGCCCGTCGAGACATGGGACGAACGTCCAGTCGGCCGCCGAGTCCATCGTATACTCCCGCCATGCGAGAGAACACGCTCAAGCAGCGGCTCTACGCCGGCAAGGCCGCGTTCGGGGTCATGTGCACCTTCCCCTCGCCTGCCGTGGTGGAGATGCTGGGGCACCTCGGCTTCGACTGGATCCTGCTCGACAACGAGCACGGCTCGATCACGGTCGACACCGCCGAGGCGTGCATCGCCGCCGCTGAGCTGACCGGCATGGCGCCGATCGTTCGCCCGGTCGGCAACAAGCCCGAGATCATCGCGCCGTTCCTGGATCGCGGCGCCTGGGGCGTGCAGGTTCCGCACGTCAACACCGCGGCCGAAGCGCGGGCCGCCGTCGACGCGGTGAAGTACGGGCCCGAGGGCCACCGCGGCATCTTCAGCGGCGGGCGGCCGGCCGGCTACGGCTTCAAGGGCGCCACCGCGGACTACGCGCGGGAAGCCAACCGCCAGACCCTGGTGTGCCTCATGCTCGAAGAGGTCGAGGCCATCGAGAACCTGCCCGAGCTGGTGACGGTACCCGGCGTCGACGTCTACTTCATCGGCTCCGGCGACCTGTCGCAATCGATGGGCTACACCGGCCAGCCGACCCACCCGGACGTGCAGAACATGATGGAGCGCGGCGTCAAGACGATCACCGGCGCTGGGCGCATCGCCGGATGCAGCTGTCCCGACAACCTGATCCCCAAGTTCCTGGGGCTCGGCGTGCAGTACTTTCACAGCACCGTGGGCCGGCTGCTCCAGCAGAGCAGCGAGGCGTACCTCCAGAAGGTGCGCCAGGCCGCGGCGGACGCCAGGAGGTAGCCAAGGAGGCTCCATGGCCCGCATACCGCTCGTCACGAGAGAACAGATCGCCGAGAAGGAAAAGGGGGCGTACGACGCCTTCATGGCGAGCCGGGCGGGCCGGCCCAACATCGGCCCCTACTCGCTTCTCCTGCACATGCCCGAGATGGCGAGGCGGCTCGAAGCCCTGCGGCTCTATCTCCGGGACGAGAGCAGCCTGTCCCCGAAGCTGCAGGAGCTCGTCATGATCTCCGTGGCGCGAGAGATGGGCTGTGCCTTCATCTGGTACGCGCACGCCGCCGCGGCGCGACAGGCCGGAGTGCGCGACGACATCGTGGACAGCATTCGCGAGAAGCGCACGCTCGTCAACCTCGATCCCGACGAGCAAACCGTGGTCGATTTCACGCGCGAGCTGCTCCAGAATCGCACAGTGAGTCGGCCCACGTTCGACGCGGCCACCGCGCGCTTCGGCCAGCGGGGCACCATGACCTTGACCAATCTGATCGGCTGCTATGCGGTGCTGGCGTACAACATGAACGCGTACGAGCTGCAAGCGCCGGCGCATGCGACGGAAAAGCCCCTGACGCCATAGAGGTCTCGACCATGACCAACGAGGCTCTGCGAACGATCTTGCCGGTCGCCGGGTGGGGCGAAGAACGAATCCGTGAAGTGAAGATCACCGGCGGAGCCGACCCGATACTGCCGACGCCGTTCCGCATTGGCGAGACCAGCGCCGCCGCGCTCGCGGCGGTCGGCCTCGCCGTCTCCGATCTGTGGGCGCTGCGCACAGGGCGGCGCCAGGAGATCGAGCTGGATACCCGCCAGGCGACGGCGTCGCTCCGCAGCGGACACTACTTGAAGATGGACGGGGCCGACGTCTCGACCGAGCGCAACACGATCATGGGCGTCTATCCCGCCCGGAATGGTCGCTGGAGCTATCTGCACTGCAACTTTCCGAACCATCGCGGCGCCGCGCTCAGCGTGCTCGGCGTGCCGGAAGATCGCGAGGCGGTCCGCAAGGCGGTCGCGCAGTGGGACGCGCTCGAGCTCGAGGAAGCGATCATCGCGGCGAAGGGCGCCGGCGGCATGGTGCGCACGATGGACGAATGGGCCAAGCATCCGCAGGCCGCCGCGATCGCTTCGCTGCCGCTGATGGAGATCGTCAAGATCGGTGAGAGCGCGCCGGAGAAGCTGCCGGACGGCAGTCGGCCGCTGTCGGGGACCCGCGTCCTGGACCTGACGCGCGTCCTCGCGGGGCCGACCTGCGCGCGCACGCTCGCCGAGCACGGCGCCGACGTCCTGAAGATCACCGGGGCGCACCTGCCGAACATCGGCTACCAGGAGTACGACACCGGCCACGGCAAGCTCTCAGCCCATCTGGATTTACGCGAGTCGAAGGATGTCGAGACCCTGCGCGGGCTGGTGCGCGAGACCGACGTCTTTTCCCAGGGCTATCGCCCCGGAACGCTCGGCGGCCGTGGATTCTCGCCCGAGGCGCTCGCGAAATTGCGCCCCGGCATCGTCTTCGTCTCGCTGTGCGCGTTCGGCCACGTCGGGCCGTGGGCCTCGCGCCGCGGCTTCGATACGGTGGTGCAGACGGTCAGCGGCATCACGAGCCGGCAGGGCGAGCTGTTCCCCGGCACCTCGCCCGGCCCGCAGTTCTATCCGGTGTCGGCGATCGACTATCTGACCGGCTACCTGATGGCGCTCGGCGCGATGGTCGCGCTCGCGCGCCGCGCGCGAGAAGGCGGCAGCTGGCTCGTGCGGATCTCGCTGGCGCAGACCGGGCGCTGGCTCGTCGGGCGCGGCCAGGTCCCGGAGGCCCAACTCAAGGACGTGCCGAAGGAGTTCACGGCCCCCGAGCTCGAGCGCTGGTCGACGACGAGCGACACGCCGGTCGGTCGGCTGCGTCATCTCGGGCCGGTGCTGCGCCTGTCCGAGACGCCGCCGCGGTGGGCGCGCCCCTCGGTGCCGCTCGGCTACAACGAGCCGGTGTGGCCGGCTCGCGGCGCGTAGCCTTCGCGTTCGCGTGACCACGCAAATCGCCGCGCTCGCGCTCCTCGCGCTGCTGCTCGCCGGCTGCCTGCCCGAGCCGCCGCGCGATCTTCTCGCGCCCGGCGACGACGGCTCGCGCGGCGAATGGCCCAACTACGGCAACGACGCCGGCGGCTCCCGGTACTCGCCGCTGACCGAGATCGACCGCGAGAACGTGGGGCACCTGCGCGTCGCGTGGACTTACCGGACGGGCGAGACCGTCGGCGAGCCGGGGTCGTACGCCCACTACGCCTTCGAGGCCACGCCGCTCATGGTGGAGGGCACGCTCTTCTTCAGCACGCCGTACAACCGCGTGATCGCCCTCGACGCCGAGACCGGGCAAAAGCGCTGGGCCTGGGACGCAAAGGTCGACCGCACGCGCCGCCTCGCCCTCGCCACCTCGCGGGGCGTGTCGGCGTGGCTCGACGCCGCCGCCCGCCCCGACCGCGAGTGCCGCCGTCGCATCTTCGTCGGCACCGTCGACGCGCGCCTCGTCGCGCTCGACGCGGCGACCGGGGCGCCGTGCGCGGACTTCGGACGCTCGGGCCAGATCGATCTGACCGAAGGGATCAACGTCAGCGACGCTCGCTGCTGCTATCAGGTGACGTCGCCGCCGGCGGTCGTCAACGGGCTCGTGGTCGTCGGCTCGGCGATCGGCGACAACCGCGGCGCCGACCTCGAGCGCGGCGTCGTGCGCGCCTACGACGCGCGCACCGGCACGCTCCGCTGGAGCTGGGATCCGATCCCGACGCGCGAGTCGGACCCGGCGCGCGCGACGTGGGCCGGCGACAGCTGGCGTCGCACGGGCGCGGCGAACGTCTGGTCCGTGATGTCGGTCGACGCGGAGCGCGGGCTCGTCCTCCTTCCCACCAGCAGCCCGAGCCCCGATTTCTACGGCGGCCAGCGACGCGGCGCCAACGTGTATGCGAACTCGGTGGTGGCGCTGCGCGCAGCCACGGGCGAGGTCGTCTGGCACTTCCAGGTCGTGCATCACGATCTGTGGGACTATGACGTCCCCGCTCAGCCCGTCCTCGTGACGATGCCCGTGGAGGGCAAGCCCGTTCCCGCCGTCGTGGTCGCGACCAAGATGGGTCACGTCTTCGTCCTGCACCGCGAGACCGGCGCGCCGCTCCTTCCCGTCGAGGAGCGGGCGGTGCCGAAGAGCACCGTGCCCGGTGAGGAAGCGTCTCCGACGCAGCCGTTTCCGATCCGGCCCCGCCCGCTGGTTCCGGCGCGCCTCACCCCGGACGACGCCTGGGGACTGACGCCCGTCGAGCGCGACGCGTGCCGCGCGCGCATCTCGCGGCTCCGGTCCGAAGGAATCTTCACCCCACCGAGCCTGGAGGGCACGGTCATCTTTCCGGGCTACTCCGGCGGGACGAACTGGGGCGGCGTGTCGCACGATCCGGCTCGCGGGCTCTTGATCACGGCCACCAATCGCCTCCCGTTCGTGGTCACCCTGGTTCCGCGCGACCGGTACCAGCAGGAGCGCACGACCTCCGCGCGCCCGGGCCGCGAGTTCGCCGCGCAGCGCGGCACGCCCTACGGGATGTATCGCGAGGCGCTGATGTCGCCAGGCGGTCTGCCCTGCAACGCGCCGCCGTGGGGCGCGCTGACGGCCGTCGAGCTCGCGACCGGCGATGTCCGCTGGGAGGTACCACTCGGCGTGTCTCCGGAGCTGCCGACGATTCCCGGCTCGGTGAACCTCGGCGGGGCTCTCACCACCGCGAGCGGGCTGATCTTCATCGGCGCGGCACGCGACGCCAGATTGCGCGCCTTCGACGTCGAGACCGGGAGCGTGCTCTGGAGCGGCGAGCTGCCCGCGAGCGCGCAGGCGACGCCCATGACCTACCGCGCCCCGAGCGGCCGGCAGCTCGTGGTGATCGCCGCCGGCGGGCACACCGCGCTCAGAACCAAGACGGGCGACCACATCGTCGCGTTCGGGCTGCCATGACGCAACCGCCCCGGTCCTGGTATGCTCGCGCGAAACGATCCGCAACCATTCTCGAGAGCTGAGGGCCGTCATGAACAAGATCGTTGCCTCGCCCGAGCAGGCCGTCGCCGACATCCCGAATGGCGCGACGGTGGCCATCGCCGGTTTCGGCGTTGCCCATCGGTTCGCGACGGCCCTGATCTGCGCCCTGCGCGATCAGAACACGAAAGAGCTCACGCTCGTCTGCAACTCGCTCGGCGACGCCGGTGCGACCCGCGGCCAGATCCTCGCCGAGAACAATCAGGTGAAGAAATTGATCGCGGCGTTCTCCGTGCGACCCGGGACGCCGACCGCCAGCGAGGAGCAGATCGCCGCCGGCAAGATGGAGGTCGAGCTGGTGCCCCAGGGCATCCTCGTCGAGCGCTGCCGCGCCGGCGGCGCCGGGATTCCGGCGTTCTACTCGCCGACCGGCGTCGACACCGACCTGGCGACGGGGCGCGAGATCCGCGAGTTCGACGGCAAGCGCCACGTTCTCGAGTACGCGATCCACGTGGACTACGCCCTGCTCAGAGGCTATCGGGCGGACCGTCTGGGCAACGTCCAGTTCCGTGGCGGCAGCCAGAATTTCAACCCGAGCTTCGCCAAGGCCGCGCGGATCGCCATCGTCGAGGTGGACGAGATCGTGGAGCCGGGCGAGATCCCTCCCGAGCTGATCGATCTGCCCGGCATCTTCGTGTCGCGCGTCGTCAAGACCACGCACGTCCTCGACGGCAAGGCCTGGCGCCGGCCCGCGCGGCGGCCGGCGGACCAGCCGCGCCTCTACGACGGCAAGCCGGCGCTGACACGCGAGGGCATCGCGCGCAACGCCGCCCGGCTCGTCAAGGAGGGCACCTACGTGAACCTCGGCGTCGGCATCCCCACGATGGTGTCGAACTATCTCGAGGGCCGCGACGTCATCTTGCACGCCGAGAACGGCGTCCTCGGCTACGGCCGCATGGTGTCGGAAGAGCACGAGATCGATCCGGACATCTACAACGCCGCCGGCCAGTTCGTGGCGCTGAACCGCGGCGCGTCGTTCTTCGACAGCGTCGCGTCCTTCGAGATGGCGCGCGGCGGCCGCATCGACACGGTGATCCTCGGCGCGTACGAGGTCGACCAGCAGGGCAGCGTCGCCAACTGGAGCACGGCCGACGCCAAGCGCGGCGGCATCGGCGGCGCGATGGACCTCTTGTCCGGCAGGGGCGACCTGATCATCGTGATGGAGCACGTGGACAGCAAGGGCCGACCGAAGCTGCGCCGCAAATGCACGTATCCTCTGACTGGCAAGGGGTGCGCGAGCTACGTCGTGACCGACCTGGCGCTCTTGCGCTGGGACAAGGACCGGTTCGTCATCGACGCGGTGGCGCCCGGGTTCACGCCCAAGGAAGTGATCGCGCTGACCGAGATGGAGGTCGCGGTCGCGCCGAACGTTCGCACGATGGAATGATGGGGAGGAAGACCATGCGCGCGGTGACCTTTTCCCGACTGGGTGGTCCCGAGGTGCTGGAGGTATCGGAGCTTCCCGCGCCGCAGCCGGGGCCCGGCGAGGTGCGGATTCGCGTCAAGGCGGCGACGGTCAATCCGACCGACATCAGCTTTCGCTCCGGGCGGCAGTTCTCTGTCGCCCAGCTGGCCGAAATTGGCGTGCGGCCCCCCTTCATCCCCGGCATGGAGCTCGCCGGAGTGGTGGACGCCGTCGGCGAGGGTACGAGCTGGCGCGCTGGCGACCGCGTGATGGCGATCGTCAACCCGCGCCGTCCGGGCGGGGGCGCGCAGGCTGAGCTGGTGGTCGTTCCTACCGCGTCGGTCGCGCGCGTGCCCGAGGGCGCCAGCCTGGAGACCGCCGCCACCCTGCCGATGAACGGGCTGACGGTGCGCCTCGCGCTGGACCGGCTCGCGCTCAAGCCAGGACAGACTCTGGGGGTCACCGGGGCGGCTGGCGCAGTCGGTGGCTACGCGGTCGAGCTCGGCGTCAGCGACGGGCTGCGCGTCATCGCAGTAGCGCGGCCGCAGGACGAAGCCCTAGTGAAGCGCTTCGGCGCGAAGACGTTCGTGCCGAGCGGCGACGCGGCCATCCGCGGCGTCTACGACGCGGCGCTCGGCGGTGTCGATGGGCTGATCGACGCGGCGGTGCTCGACGCCGCCGTTCTACCCGCCATCCGCGACGGCGGCAAGCTGGCCACCGTGCGCGGCTTCGCCGGCCCGTCCGAGCGCGGCATCACGATCGAGCCCGTGCGGGTCGCCTCGTACGTGCACAATCACGAGGCGCTCGATCGGCTGGGGCGCCTCGTCGCCGAAGGGCGCCTCACCCTGCGCGTGGCGGAGACGTTTCCGCCCGAGCGGGCGGCTGAAGCTCAGCGCAAGATGGCCGCCGGCGGCACTCGCGGACGGCTCGTGATCGTCTTCTGATCGGACGGGCACAGGCAAGGAGCGATGCGATGACAGACAGCAAAGGACCACTGCACGGCACTCGCGTGATCGACCTGGGTCGCCATCAGGCGGGACCCCGCTCCGCCCAGGTGCTCGCCCGCCTGGGGGCCGAGGTGATCAAGATCGAGCGGATCGGCGGCGAGGAGACGCGCTATCACGCGCCGTGGGTGCGCAAGCAGAGCGCCTACTGGGTCCAGTACAACAGCGGCAAGAAGAGCGTGAGCATGGACTTGCGCAAGGAGGAAGCGAAGACCGCCCTGCGCCGCCTGATCAAGGTGTCCGACGTCCTCGTGCAGAACTTCCGGCCCGGGACCATCGAGGAGATGGGCTTCGGCTACGACGTGCTGAAGACGCTGAACCCGCGCATCATCATGGTCAACGTCTCCGCGTACGGGCAATTCGGTCCGTACCGCGATCAGATCGGCTACGACCCGATCGGGCAGACCATGTCCGGCATCGCCATGGTCACCGGCGAAGAGGGCATGCCGCCGATTCGCGCCGGGGTCCCCATCATCGATCGCACCACCGCGCTGCACTCGGCGATCGGCACCCTGGCCGCGCTCCACGAGCGCAACATCTCCGGACACGGGCAGAGCATCGACGTCTGCCTGGCGGACTCGGGCTACAGCCTGACCGAGATCCCCATCACCGCGTACCACGGGGCGGGCACCTCGCCCCAGCGGGGCATCTCCGACTCGGCTCCGAGCGGCATGTACCCCTGCAAGGACGGCTGGGTGTTGATCGCCGCCGGAGATCAGCACCACTGGCATCGCGTGTGCGCGGCGCTGGGCAAACCCGAGTGGCAGAGCGACCCGCGCTTCACGACCCGCCGCGAGCGCAGCAAGCACGCGGAGGCCGTGAACGAAGCGATGCGCGAGCTGATGGCCACGATGACGATGAAGGACGCCATCGCCCACTTCACGCGCCACGACGTGGTGGCCGCACCGGTGAATACCATCCCGCAAGCGGCCCAGGATCCCCACCCGTGGGAGCGCCGGGCGCTGGTCGAGGTGCCCGACTTCCTGGCCGGCACGATCGCCGTGTCCGGCGACTTCTGGCACTTCAGCCGCACGCCGGCCGTGGTCGGATCCACCCCGAAAGTGGGCGAGCACAACGAAGAGATTCTGGGCGGCCTCCTGGGCTATTCCCAGGACGAGATCGCCAAGCTGTACGCGAACGGCGTGATCTCGAACTCGCACCACTACGACACGCTGTCCGGCTAGAGCGCGCGGCTCAATCCGGCGAACTGGGAGATTACTGTGGCGAGACTACCGTTAGCGACCAGAGAGAGTGTTCCCGAAGGGCAGAGAGTCGCCTTCGACGAGATGGTGAGAGGCCTGGGGGCCGTCCCCCGCTATGGCCCGGGTTCCGTGATGATCCACGTACCGAAGGCGCATCAGTGGGCCACCCTGCTGAACCACTACCTGCGCGAGGAATCCTCGCTGCCGAAGAAGATCCAGGAGCTCGCCATGCTCGTCACCGCGCGAGAGCTGGATTGCCATCACATCTGGAACGCGCACGCAGGGTCGGCGCGCAAGGCGGGCGTGCCGAGCAATCTCGTGGATGCCCTGCGCGACCGCAAGGAGCTACCGGCTCTGGCGGCGGACGAGGCGGCAGTCGTGCACTACGGCCGCGAATTCTTCCGGACCCACCGGGTCAGTCGGGGCGCGTTCCAGGCGGCGCTCGAGCAGTTCGGCCGCCAGGGCGTGGTCGAGCTGGGCCTGGTCATGGGGAACTACAGCCTCCTGGCGCTGCTCATCAACTCCTTCGACACCGACTTGCCGCCGGATCGGACCGAGCCGCTCCTCCCGGTCTAGAAGTGGTCGCCGCGGTCGACACCCAGTCTCACTGGTGACCGAGGGAGCCCGTGGAAGCCTAGCGCGCCTCGCGCGGAATCTCGGCGCGCATATCCATCGGGGTCTTGCCGGGCGGCAGCGGCGGGCGCCGCACCAAGTCTTCGAACGCGCGGCCGGCCTCGTAGTCGCGAATCAGCTCTTCCGGGTCGAAGATGACGCCGATCGGGTTGTCGGCGAACTCCGGGCCCGTCAGGTAGGCGTTGGCCTCGTCCATCGTGGCGAAGACGTCGATCTGCAGCTCGACGCGCAGGCCGTCGGGGTCGCGATAGTACATGGAGATCGTCGGCCCGTGGTTGATGCAGCGCGCGGGCTCGATCCCGCTGGCCTTGAGCCGCCGGTAGGTCGACAGGAGCTCGCCCAGACCGCCGTACGTGTAGGCGATGTGGTGCACACCCGCGGCCGCCGGATCCGGCTCCGGACTACCGGGGTTGTTGATGACGGCGACGCGATGGTGCTCGTCGTCGTAGGTCAGGAATGCGATGAAGTCGTTGCGGAAGGCCACGCGCGCCTGGAGCAGGGTGGCGTACCAGTCGATCACCGCGTCGAAGTTGGCAGTCTTGAGAACGACGTGGGCGAACTTCTGCGGGGAGATCCGCTGCGAGGACGCCGGGAGAACCCGGGACTCGGTAGTCACTGTGCTCATCGCACCCTCCTTGGCGTCGGCGCTCCCGACGGGTCCGGCCACGAGGCGCCGGGCCGGGCGCGCCAACCAGAGTATTCTAGCCAGCACAGCGGCGTTCGGCACGCCCGATTGTCCTCGGGGCGAGGTGAGCCATGAAACGAGTGTTGATGCTGACCGGCGACGTGAACCTCATGAACGTCACCGACGCGCAGGTGCCGTTCGCGCGCATCGAGGACACGCTCCACCGGGCCGACGTGCTGTTCGGTAATCTGGAGTGCTGCTTCTACGAGCCCGTCGACGGCCATTCGCTGGAGCACGAGGGCTTTCACGCGCCGCTGGCCTCGGCCCGGGCGCTCGTCATCGGCGGCTATCGCGCGGTCGGCACGGCCAACAACGTGAACTACGGCGAGGAGGCGATCCGTTCGTCGCTCCGTCAGCTCGCGAGCGTCGGCATTCGGAGCACGGGCGCGGGCCTGGATCGCCGGGCCGCGCGCGCACCGGCGATCGTCACGCACGAGGGCCTGCGTTTCGGATTCCTGCAGCGGACGTCGGTCTACTGGGCCACCGGCCACGAGGCCACCGACGATTCGCCCGGCGTCGCCGTGCTCACGGGACGCACCGCGTACGAGCCGATGCTCCAGACGCGGCGCGCCGGCCTGCCGCCCGCGAACCGTCCCGGGCTGCCCCCCGCGATCATCACCTGGACGGACGCCAGGTCGCTCGCCGAGTTCACGGCCGACCTTCGCGCGCTGCGGGCCCAGGCCGACATCGTGGTCGCCTCCCATCACTGGGGACTGTTCGAGGACGTCCTCGACTATCAGGCCGAGATCGCCCACGCCGCGATCGACGCCGGCGCCGACGTGGTCATGGGCCACGGACCGCACTACGCGTGCGCGGTCGAGATGTACCGGGGCAAGCCGGTCTTCTATGGGCTCGGCAGCTTCTCGTTCCACACCGGGCACGGCGGCCGGGCTCATGGGGACTGGGTTGGCATGCTGGCCCGCCTCACCTTCGACGACTCCGAGCTCCTCGAGGTGGCGTTCTCGCTGGTGCGCCACCACGAGAGCAACGAGACCTACGTCTGCGAGCTCGGACAGGACAAGGAGGCGGTCGAGCAAGTCACGCGACGGTGCGACAAGCTCGGCACCGCGCTCGCGATCCGCGGCAGCGAGATGATCGTGTGGAAGGCCTGACCGCGTCAGCGCGGGCGGTGGTCGAGCGTCTCGTCATCGAGGGTGTACAGGATGGCGGCGTGGCCCATCTCGTCCACCGTCCGCTCGCCCCAGCGCACGGGCTGGGGCGGCCGATTGGGGTTCCGCGCATTGCCCGCGGAGTTGTCCCACGCCGCCAGGAGCTCGATCCACGCGCCCTGGGGTAGCGGCACGGGCGATCGGTAGAAGTAAAACCCTTGCCAGTTGAAATCCCAGTCGTCGATGTGCACGAGCGGTCGCGTCGACTCGTCGGGCAGCTTCGCCCACACCTTCATCTCGCGCCCCAGCAGGTGCATGTGGGGATGGATGGCGATGAGCCTCATCGGCCGGTGCACGAACAGGGAGGACTCGATCTCGTGGCGCGGGACCTCGGCGGGAATGGTGAAGCTGAACGAGCCGACGCGCGCGAAGTGCAGCCGCTTGCGCAGAGCAGCCGCCGCGGCATCGCTATCCGCACTCGGTGATCTTGAACTCGACCCGCCGATCGAGCGCATCGCGCGCATCGTCGGTTCCGGTGCCCACGAGGTTCTCGCGGAAGCCCATCCCCGACGCCTTCGTGCGCGAGGCGAGCTCCGGCGCCTCCGTGTCGAGGCGCTTCTTGATGTACGCGGCGCGCTGCAAGGAGAGACGGTCGTTGTAGGCCTGCGATCCGGTCCGGCTCGTGTGGCCCACCACGTTCATGCACACCTTGGCCACCGCCGCCTGCCGCGCGATCTGCCGCAGCCAGAAGCCGTACGGCCCGCTCACTTGAGGATCGAACCAGAAGTTGGTCGTCCCGGGATTGAACAAGAACTTCACGCCCAGGTTGTTGTTGCTCAATCCGAACGCGACAACCTTGCCGAAGGCGTCCTCTGCCTCAGTCGCGCGGCCGAGCTTCCACGAGGCAAGGTAAATCCCGTTGAGCACCCGCAGCTGCTCGCCTCCGGGCTTGGCCGCCGCGGTCTGATAGAGCGCGAGGGCATCCTGATAGCTGTCGCTGTTGTAGGCAGCAGTCGCCTCGCTGACCGTGGTCGCCGTGGCCACGCGCTCGAAGTAGATCGACTCCGCTGGACGACCGGGTGGCGTTTGGGAGGTCGCGATGTACCCATCGACCACCTTGTCCTTCACCACGATGGGGCTGTCGCGATAGTACGGTGTTGGGGTCGTGTCCAGCCCCTCATCGCGCGCCCGCGACGACGCCTGGGCCAGGACCAGTCCGTCCTTCAAATCGGTCAGCGCCAGATTGAGCTGGAACACCTGAGGGGCGCCCGCTTGGCTACCTGCGACCCGCGTCATCGTCCC
>QHTE01000088.1 GCA_003220685.1 Candidatus Rokuibacteriota bacterium | reverse complement strand
TGAGGTGAACGCACGCTTGTCCCGTAGCTCGGCGCTGGCCTCGAAGGCGACGGGATATCCCCTGGCGCTCATCGCGGCCAAGCTCGGGCTCGGCTGTGGTCTGCCGGAATTACGGAACTCAATTACCGGGGCAACCACCGCGTGCTTCGAGCCCGCGCTGGACTACGTCGTCGTCAAGATTCCGCGCTGGGACCTGCAGAAGTTTCAGCGCGTGTCACGCCGCATCGGCTCCGCTATGAAGTCTGTGGGCGAAGTGATGGCCATCGGGCGGACGTTCGAGGAAGCCCTGCAGAAGGCGCTCCGAATGCTGGACATCGGGGCAGCCGGGCTTGTTGGGAAGAGCGTGCCACGGGCCGCGGATCCGGAGGCGGAGTTGGCCGAGCCTACACCAGAGCGGATCTTCGCGGTGGCCGAGGCGATTCGGCGCGGGATGTCGCTTGATCGAATCCACGAGCTGTCCGGCATCGACCGCTGGTTCCTTCACGGGGTGCGGCATATCGTGGAGGTCGGAGAGAGTCTCCGCGCGTGCTGCGACGGCGGAGTCATCTCGCGAGGACTGATGCGAGAGGCGAAACGGACGGGGTTCGCCGATCGCCAGATCGCGGAGCTCACGCGCCAGGGCGAGAAGGACGTACGGACACAGCGCGAGGATTACGGGATCCGGCCGTATGTCAAGCAGATCGACACGCTGGCGGCGGAGTATCCTGCGCGGACGAACTACCTCTACCTCACCTACCACGCGTGCGAGGACGACGTCGAGCGCGCCGAAGGCGAGTCGGTTCTCGTGCTCGGATCGGGCGCGTATTGCATCGGGAGCTCGGTCGAGTTCGACTGGTGCAGCGTCAATACGGTGTTGACACTGCGGCGCCTGGGGTATCGGACTGTCACGATCAACTATAACCCAGAGACAGTCAGCACGGATTACAACGAGTGCGATCGGCTGTACTTCGAAGAGTTGAGCCTCGAGTCCGTGCTGGCGATCTACGAACGCGAGTGTCCGCTGGGTGTGGTGGTGTCCATGGGGGGGCAGATCCCCAACCGCCTGGCGCTCCCGCTCCACGAGGCGGGGGTGACAATTCTGGGTACGTCGGCGTCCAGCATCGACACCGCCGAGAACCGGCACAAGTTCTCGCGCCTCCTGGACACGCTTGGGATCGAGCAGCCGGAGTGGAAGGAGCTGGTGACGATCGAGGAAGCCAAGGCATTCGCCAAGCGGGTCGCCTACCCGGTCCTCGTGCGCCCGTCCTACGTTCTCAGCGGCGCGGCCATGGGGGTCGCCTCGGACGAGCGGGAACTTTTAGCCTTCCTACGCAAGGCGGCCCAGGTTTCGCCCGACCATCCGATCGTCATGAGCAAGTTCATCGAGAACGCCAAGGAGCTGGAGGTTGACGCGGTGGCGTGTCGGGGTGAGCTGCGCGCGTCGGCGATCTCGGAGCACGTCGAGAACGCCGGTGTGCACTCGGGCGACGCGACGCTGGTGCTGCCCCCGCAGCGAACGTATCTGGAGACTATCCGCCGAATCAAGAAGATCACCGAGAAGATCGCGTGCGCCTTGGAACTACACGGGCCCTTCAATATCCAGTTCATCGCCAAAGGAAACGAAGTGAAGGTGATCGAGTGTAATGTGCGCGCGTCGCGGAGCTTCCCCTTCGTGTCGAAGATCCTCCGCACCAACCTTGTGGAGCTCGCGACAGAGGTGATGATGGGTCGCCAGGCGACCCGGGCGCTCATGAACGGCTCCATGTTCGACCTCGACTACGTCGGCGTGAAGGCACCACAATTCTCGTTCACGCGGCTGGACGGCGCCGACCCGACCCTCGGGGTGGAAATGGCCTCGACGGGTGAAGTGGCGTGCCTCGGCGATGACTTCGAGGAGGCGTTCTTGAAGGCTCTCCTGTCGGTCGGGTATCGTCTCCCGATCCGGACCGTCCTGCTATCGACCGGGCCCGTGGCGGCGAAGGCGGCGTTTCTGGAGGGAAGCCGACAGTTGCAGGCGTTGGGCGTGAAGCTCTACGCGACGAAGGGGACGGCGGAGTTCCTGCAAACCCATGGGGTAGAGGCAACCGTGCTCCACTGGCCCCTGGAGAAGCGCGACCCCAACATCCTCGACTATCTCGCCGCGAAACGCGTCGACCTTGTGATCAACATACCGAAGAACTCGCAGGAGGAGGAGCTGACGAACGACTACATCATCCGCCGTCGAACTGTCGACCTCGGAATCCCGCTGATCACCAACATCCAGTTGGCGCAGCGCCTCGCGGAGGCCCTGACGCGGAAGCGGTTCGACGACTTACACGTGAAGAGCCGCGGCGAGTATGGGCCGCACGAGACGGGGCGCGCTCCCGTCGCGACGCTCGCTACCGCCGAGTCAGTACGATGAGCGACCGCCTGTCCCCAAGAAGAAAAGTTCTCTTTTATACGATAATGATCGGATTGACGTTTGCGCTTTCCTTCACACTCCTCGAGTATGGGCTCGCGACATACTACCAGTCGACTGAAACTCACGTTGCAAGCGTCGTCTTCGATCCCGTCCTCGGATGGCGATTGAGGCCAGGTGTCTACTGGATTAAGCCGCTCAATGCGTTTCGCGAGCACGAAGTCTATATCAATGAATACGGTCTTCGCGCCGACCATATCGTCCGCGCGGCGACGAACGACGTGAAACGCATCGTGATTCTCGGTGACTCGTTCACCTTTGCCACGCAGATACCGACTGAAAGTACGTTCCCCGTCCTCATAGAGAATCTTCTGAATCAGAGCCGGCCCTTCGAAATCGTCAACGCCGGGGTTCCCGGCTATGGGACCGCGCAGGAACTGCTGTTCATGAAGGAGTTGGCCCGAAAGAACGTCGTGGGCGACGTGTACTTATTGATGATTTTTATCAACGATATCATGGACAATCTCCGGCTCGACTATGGGACCGGTCTAGGAACGCCGGCTCAGCCCGGATTTAGCCTCGGGCAGGACGGCAGACTCGCGCTGACGCACTCCCCAAGGAAGGAATATTCAACCCACTTCATCGCTCCCCAGAGGGCCAGGCCAGGGCTTTTGACCGCAGAAGTTGTACGCAACCGGATCAGCATCTTCCTTCAGACGCGGCCCAATTTGGTCAATCTTTTGAACCGTGTGGGCTTTCGGCCGGAAATTTCGAGAATGCCAAGTCTCATCAATGGCTGGTATGAAGACGAGGTGCTCGTACAAGGCATCCCGCTGACGAAGGCATTGATTGAAGCAATCAAAAAGGAAGCTGAGAGAAATCATGCCGTGCTGCTGGCGAGCTTGATTCCCTCACCAATACAGGTCTATCCGCGTGTGTATGATCCAATATTGAAGCGTACATTTGGAGACAATAAGTCGATCGATTCCTACTTCAACGATCCGACAAGGCCCCAGAGGATGATTGCCGCGATGTGTGAGGAGTTGAAGATTCCGTTCTTGGATCTGTATCCAATTCTGCGTCGACACGACGACAAAGAATTATTCATTCCGGTGGATGGGCATTTCGACCGGGATGGGCACGCCCTGGTGGCGCAACACTTGTCCTCGTTTATCTTGGAAAATGGCCGGACGGGGTCCCCGCGATCGGAACCTGTCGTCGTACAAGGCCAGCGGTAGCACGAATAGCAGACGGTCAGGGCCGCAGGGGCCTTTTCCTGCATCGCTCCAGATCCCCAATGACCTCGCCCTTCCCGTCCGTGGCGTGCTCGAGAAGGTGGTGAATGTCTCCAAGCACCGCGACCGCCGTCTTTGGTTCTATCATCCTGGCGCTCTTCCTGTTCGACCGCGACCGCAAGTCGCGGGTGTCTTTGGCTCTTTGGATCCCGGTCGCTTGGCTATCGATCAGTGCATCTCGGATGGTCTCGCAATGGCTCGGAGTGGCGCCCGCAGACTCTCCGGAACAGTATCTCGAAGGGAGCCCTCTCGATGCGCAAATCTTCGCCGGGCTCCTGGTGGCCGGTTTGGTGGTGCTCTTCGCGAGAGGAGCGCGTGCCAGGACATTCCTGAGCAAGAACAAACCAGTCCTCGTCTTTCTTCTGTATTGCGCCGCAAGTATTCTTTGGTCCGACTTTCCCTTCGTGGCCTTCAAACGATGGACGAAGGCCGTCGGGGATTTGATAATGATTCTGGTGGTCCTCACGGATCCCGATCCCATTGCCGCGTTAAAGCGACTCCTTGCGCGCTGCGGTTTTGTGTTGATCCCTCTCTCCCTCCTGCTCATCAGGTACTACCCAGAGTTGGGGCGGGCCTACAACCCGTGGGATGGAACGCCGTATAACATCGGCGTCGCGACTGGAAAGAACGGTCTCGGCTACGTGTGCTTGCTCTTCGGCCTCGGATCCCTGTGGCGTATTCTCCTGCTGTTCCGCGGCGCACAGTCTCCGCGCAAGTCCGGAACGCTGATCGCTCACGGCGTCGTTCTATTGATGGCGCTGTGGCTCTTCTGGATGGCCGATTCCGCCACTTCGCTGGCCTGTTTTCTCGTCGGGGGCGGCCTGATCGCGGTCACGACATCTTCCGGGCTCGTTCGAAAGCCAGCCGCCGTGAACCTCCTCGTCGGGGCGTTGCTGTTCGTCGCGGTGTATGGCTTGTTCCTCAATCCGGGGGGAGGTCTCGTCGAGGCAATTGGAAGGGACGCGACGCTCACCGGTAGAACTGAACTTTGGTCTTACCTCGTTCCCATGATCGTCAACCCGTTGTTCGGAACCGGCTTCGAGAGTTTCTGGCTCGGCGAGCGTCTCGAGAAGCTCTATCGCCTTTACTGGTTTCACCCGACCCAGTCGCACAATGGCTATTTCGAGGTCTTCTTGAACCTGGGGTGGACGGGACTGTTCCTGCTAGGTCTCGTCATGGTCTGGGGCTACCGGGACATCGTCGGGGGCCTCCGCCGGGATCCTCAAACAAACGGGCTCAGACTCGCGTATTTCGTCGTCGCGGCGATATACAACCTGACGGAGCATGCGTTCAGGGAACTCCACCCTGTGTGGATCGCTTTCCTGCTGGCCGTGACCGCGGTTCCGGAAGCCCCGCATCGGACGGACAGGTGAGACCCTTCGACGCGAGCGGCAGATTTCGGCACCGGGCGGACGGCGACGGGCTCCGGCGCCTTGCCGTCCGCGGAGCTGGGGTCTCGGTGATCTCGCAGGGCCTGGGATTCGCCGTCCAAATGATTGCCACGGTCGTCCTGGCCAGACTGCTCACTCCGGCAGATTTCGGGCTTCTGACCATGGTGACGACCTTCAGCCTGTTCTTTGCGAGCTTCGGGCTGAACGGATTCACGGAGGCCACCCTTCAGCGTGAAGAGATGGATCATGCTTTGGCCAGCAACCTATTCTGGATGAACGCCGGCCAGGGCCTTGTTTTAACGATCGGGTTCGCGGCCCTCGGGCGTCTTCTCGCGAGGTTCTACGGGGAGCCGCGCGTGGCCGCGGTCGCCATCGGCATTGCCGTGACTATTTTCTTCACCAGTCTTTCGGTCCAGCATCTGGCCCTCCTCACACGGGCTCTGCGGTTCTCTGACCTCTCCGTCAATAACATCGTCGCCCGTGCCGTCTCCACGATTGTGTCGATCCTCCTCGCCTGGCTGGGCTGGGGATATTGGGCGCTGGTCGCGGGAGCCATCGCGCTGCCGCTCGCCACATGTATCGGGGCCTGGGCTCTGTGTCTATGGGTCCCGGGTCTGCCCCGGCGCGGAGTCGGCACTGGCCCGATGGTCACGTTCGCGATCAACACCTACGGGCGCTTCACCGCGAGCTACTTCGCCCGAAACCTGGGCAACCTCCTGCTGGGCTGGCGCTTCGGCGCTCAGCCGCTCGGACTCTACAAGAAGGCGTATGATCTGTTCGTCCTGCCGGCGACCCAGATCTCGGACCCCCTAACCGCCATTGCCATGTCCACTCTGAGCCGGCTGAGCCATGACCCCGCGCAGCATCGACGCTATGTGCTGAGCGCGCTGTCGACGCTCGCCTTTGTCGGGATGGCGTTGGGAGCGGTCCTGACCCTCATGGGCACGGACCTGATTCGTCTACTGCTGGGGCCCGGGTGGGAGGAGTCGGGTCGGATCTTCACGTTCTTCGGGCCTGGCATCGGGATGATGCTCCTCTACCACACCCACAGTTGGATCCACGTTTCCCTCGGGAGGGCAGACTGCTGGTTCCGCTGGGGCGTCGTCGAATTCGCCGTGACCGGCGTGCTTTTTGTTCTGGGGCTACCGATGGGTCCCGTCGGAATCGCCGTGGCCTGGGTTATGTCCTTCTGGGTTCTCACAATCCCCGCGCTCTGGTACGCCGGCAGGCCCGTACAACTTGGCGTCGCTCCGATTATCGGTGCTGTATGGAAGTACGTTCTTGCCTCCGCGCTGGCTGGCTGCGCATCCGCCGCGATCATCCGAGAAATCTCACCCTTCGTCGTGGCGTCGGGTCCGTTGGGGGCCGCAGCTCGAATCGTGATGACCTCCGTGTTGTTCGGAGCTTTGTATCTCGGTGCGGTCATCCTGTTGCACCGAGGGTGCGCACCCCTCTATCACACCCTGGGGCTTGTACGCGAAATGCTCCCATGGGACCGAGTCTCACGGTCGTCGCCGGGCGTCGCTACGACGCGTGGCACCAGCAGGAACGCGGCGCTCACCTCACCTCCGGCAGGCGAACCAATTAGCGTCGTGAGTCATACAGGAGGACCAAGATAAGTCATGTGCGGAATCGTGGGTTGGCATGGCGGCCAAGATGCGGAGCAGGATTCTGTGTTGCTGAAAAGCATGCTCTCGGCCCTCGTCCACCGAGGCCCCGACGACGAGGGGCAGTACCTCGCCGGATGCGTTGCCTTGGGCGTGCGGCGCCTCAGCATCATCGACGTGCAAGGCGGCCATCAGCCGATCCCCAGCGAGGACCGCACGGTTTGGGCGACCCTAAACGGCGAAATCTACAACTTCCAGGAGCTGCGCGCCGAGCTCGAAGCGAAGGGGCACGTCTTCGCCACGCGAAGCGACACCGAGGTCATCGTTCACGGGTACGAGGAGTGGGGCGACGAGTGTGTAGCGCGCCTGAACGGTATCTTCGGCCTCGCCGTCTGGGACTCTCGGCGCCGGCGGCTGCTCCTTGCACGTGACCATTTTGGCGTCAAACCGCTTTACTACTACGACGACGGCCGGCGCTTGACGTGGGCTTCCGAGATCAAGGCTCTCCTCGCCGACCCGGCCATCCCCCGCCGAGTGGACCTCGACGCGCTCGACCTCTACTTAACCTTCCGCTTCGTGCCATCGCCGCACACGATGTTCGCGCACATCTGCAAACTGCCACCCGGACATCGCCTGATCAAGGACGAGGGAGGGTGTCGGGTAGAGCGTTACGCCCACGACGGTACGGCGGGCGACGACCACCAGACCGAGCGAGAATGGGTCGCTCTGCTTCAGGAGCGCTTGGCGGCGGCGGTGAAGCGGCGGCATCGACTCGGCCGCGGTGGTCGCGATCATGAGCCGGTACACCGATCGCCAAGTGCGGACTTTCACGGTGGGCTTCCAGGATGGTGACGACGTCAACGAGCTAGAGGAGGCGCGCCGGACCGCCGCCCTGCTCGGCACCGCGCACGAGGAGGTCCTTCTTGGCAGCCTCGATTACCAGCGGTTGCTAGAGAAAATCGCCTGGCATCTCGACGAGCCCATCGCCACCACCTCGGCGTTGGCCATGTACTCCGTGTGCCAGCTCGCGCGTCAGCACGTTACTGTGGTCTTGACCGGGCAGGGCGCCGACGAGCCGTTCGCGGGCTATCCGCGATACTTGGGAGAACGGTACGGCGCACGCTATCGCGGTCTGCCGACTGGCGCCCGCGAGAACGTGTTACGCCCCCTCGTCGAGGCACTCCCTCGTTGCGAGCGCGTGAAGCGTGCTGTCCGCAGCCTGGGGACCGAGGACGTTACAGAGCGCTTCGCCCAGGTCTACGCCGTCTTCTCCGAGCCGATGAAGGCAGCGCTCTGGCGGCCCGGCATGGCGCCGCGCCACGGCGCGCTTCGCATGCGAAAGGTGATCGACTACTGGCGACGGGGTGTCGAGAACCGCGACCCGCTTGTTCAGATGACCTATGTCGACGCCCGCCTATCATTGAGTGACGACCTCTTGACGTACGGCGACAAGATGTCGATGGCAACCTCGATCGAGGCCCGCGTCCCCTTCCTCGACGTCGAGTTCATGCGGGCCGCCGAAGCGCTACCGGCGTCTCTCCGAATACGTCGCACGACACAGAAGTACATCCACAAGAGAGTGATCGCGAAGTGGCTGCCGCGGGAGATCATCGGCCGTCGCAAGCGCGGATTCGAAACGCCCGTCGATCGTTGGTTCCGTTCAGAGCTCTCCGGCTACGTTCAGCAAACCCTCCTGGCACCGGACGCTGCTTGCCCGATCTACTTCCGGCCCGCGGCGATCGAGGCCCTGATCGGCGAGCACATCAGCGGGCGGCAGGATCACCGGAGGCAACTCTTCAGCCTGTTGATGTTCGAGTTGTGGCATCGACAATTCATTGGAGCCGCGGCACCCCAACGCTAGCTTGGGGGGTGGAACCCACGCCGGTGCGAAAGCGCATGTGTCCAGCACAGTCGAAGATCGTCAGGCCGTGGTGTTCGTCTGGGCAGCGGCGGTGCTCGGCGAAGTGCTTGTGTAGCACTTCTTCGCGTTGAAGACTAACGTTCCATCAGGATTCCGCGCGCTGTTCTCGTAACACAACCGAGCTGGAATCTTATAAGCGTGCCCGGTTGGATCTTGGCCACCCGTCACGTCGGGGCCGATGGCGGGCCACGGCGGATTTCCCCACGGCGTTCCCCACCACGTCGGTTTCGCCGAGAGGTAGAACGAGGCCGGGAGATTTTTGGTGGCTGGCACAGGGTTGGCGAATTGGCTCAGCCCCGACGGGACTTCGGAAGCATTCCAGCGCGGCGCGCCCGTTACCGTGTCATAGTTGCCCCAGCGCATCAGCGTGGAGATTGTGAGAGGGTCGTTCAATACGACAGGGTCGGTGGTGCAGCTGGCATTAGACCATCCGAGCGTGTAAATGGATTTATCACACAAGCCGGTGCCGGAAGGCGCATTTTTCTGGTAGTTGATGTGATAGCCCGGCGTGCCGAGAACGTTCCCGATGAAATTGTTGTAGCGCGCATAGGCTTGCAGGACGATCGGGATCGTCTGTGTTGTCCTGCCTGCTTCCAGCCCGCTGAATCGGTTACGAAACACAGTGGCGAAGTTGTGCGTGCCATGGATGACGTCTTCGATAAAGCCCACACCATCGTTACCTTCCGTCAGATTCATAGAGGTGCCGGCCCCGTGACTCCAGACGGGTCCGAGCGTCTGCCACGCGCGGTTGGGGCTGAAGTAATTGTCAATGTCGAAGTTGTACGCGAAGACCGTCCCGGACGCAGGCTGCACGAGAATGGGCGCGCTGATGTGCTGAAGGATATTGTTCTCGATGAGAAGATCGCCGGCCTGGTAGACCTCGATCCCGTAGCTCACCGTGGCGGCGTTCTTGGTGCCGTAGAAATAACTGTCGCGTACGACGCACTTGGCTGAGTATTGGATCTGCACGTGGCTTCGGTTTGAGTTGAGGGATTTGACATTCTTAACCCAGCTTTGATACGCGTTGGCGAAGCCGATCCCGTTGGCGCCGGTGCTGTTCGTGTGATCGACCGTCATATCTTCCACACCTGACGAGGTGATGACCGAAGCAGTCCACCAGGCGCCAGGTGTCTGCGAGGCCCGCCAGTTGGGCATATAGAGACCGGGAGAAACCGTCACTCGATTCCCGTTGATTGCGGTGACCTTGACATATTGCTGTTGGTTGTAAGCGACGCCGCCCACGATCCGGCCCCCTGTCCCGCCGGTGCCGCCACTATTGACGCAGCTGGTCGGTTTCGCGGCCTTTTGGTCGCAGACGAAGACCTGTCCCGTGTCGGCGACGTCATTGGCTTGATCCAGAATAAGAATCTGGCCCACGGATAACCCCGCGACGCTGCCGAGCGTGATCTGGGTCGTGCCCACGGCATACCCGGCCGTCCACGTGGTGAGGTGTGCGGGTCCCCCGCTCCAGCTGAAACTGCCTTGTAGGCACACGTCAGCCTGGAGGCCCGCGCAACCAGTAGACCCGGTAAACACCAGAAACGTCCGGTCGGGGCCGGCGCCGCGGAGAGTGACGTTGCTCTTACCAGCGAAGTCGATCCCGGCCGAGAGGCTGTAAGTACCCGCGCTGAGGAACACGACCTGACCTGCGGGACACGAGGCGATGGCCCCGCTGATCTGCTCCGCGGTCGCGCCAGGGTTGAGCGTGGCACATGTGACGGTCCGATTCGGAATACCGCCGGGAAGGCCCGCATTGGTCCAGTCGATGGCTCGAGAGCGGTCGATGATTCCGGACCACAGCTGCGCGTGTGCAGTCATGGGAGTGACGATGAACAGGAGCGCGACCAGCCAAGAAATGCGTGGCATTACCGCCTCCCTATACATCACAAGGGCCCCTTGGGGTGGTGCGGCGTGCGGTGAGATTGTGATCGGACGGGCTCCACGAATCAAGAGAGCGCGTCGGTCACGGGAAGTCGCAACGAGAAACGCGTAGCGTCGTCAGGCACCAGAGCAGGGCCCAATCGCGAAGGACCCGCCGGTAATCTCCTGCGCGGTTTGAATGGGGGCCTGGCTCGCGAGATTGGCCCTCGAAGTCCTACTGGAGTGTGACGCTCGTTGGCACAGATGGTGTCGTGTCACCACCGGCCGGCAGATAGCACGTACTCGCGTTAAAGGCCAACGGCACTGGTGACAAGGAACCGTAGTTGGCCGTATCCTTGGCCGTATTTTCATAACAGAGGCGCGATGGGATTTTATTTGCGTGTCCGCCCAGGTTCGCCGCGGCTCCCGTTCCTTCCGACAGATTGCCTGCGGTCACATCGGGACCCAAGGGTGGCCAGGGGGGGGTACCTTGTGGCGTACCCCACCAAGCACTCGGTCGGCTGGTCAAATAGAACGATGCGGGCAGGGTTTGACTTGGATTCAAGAGCCCCGGGAAGACAAGAGCGTCTACTCCGCTCTCACTCGCCTGGAATCGCACCGCATTGTTCACGGTGTCGTAATTGCCCCATCGCATGAGGGTGCTTTGGACTAGCGCGTCTTGTGGCAAGACCGAATCGTTCGCACAGGACGTATTCGCCCAGCCAAGGTTGTAGATGGACCTATCGCAACTCGCGTTGGTCGGCACCGCCGATTGGTAATTGGTATGGTATCCGCCAGTGCCGAGCACGTTTCCGACATAATGAAAATAGCGCGAGTGGGAAAAAAGCAGCCCCGCGCTGGTCTCGGCGGTTTTTCCCGATACTTGACGTCCGAGTCGGTTCCGAAAAGTTGTCTCGAAGTTATGCGGGCCGTGCACATCGTCGTAGACGAGAGTATACGTATCATTCCCCTCGATGAGCCCATAGGCGGTGACATCGTGGACAGTGATACTCGACCAGAGGAAGTTGCTCGTGCTGGTGTCGTTGATCCCAAAGTTGTAGCCAAGGACGACGCCCGTCCCCGTCCCGATCAGCATGTGCGACGTGAACTTCTCGAAGATGTTGTTTTCGGCGAGGAGATCGCTCGTCAAGAACGTCTCCAGACCGTAATCCTGGGCACCGCCGCCATTGTGCTCGCCATAGAAGTAACTATCTCGGACGGTACACCGGCCGGTCAGATACGCTTGCATCCCGCTGCGCATCCCATCGCCCTTGAGAATGCGGACGTTCTTCACCCAGCACCCGTAGGCGTTGAACGCGAAGATGCCGTGCTGGCCGCCCGAGGCAGCGAGGAAGTCAAGGGTCATGTTCTCGATACCAACGTTCTTAATGACCGTCGTCGGCCACCATGCTCCCGGGTTCTGACTCGATCGCCAGTTCGGCAAGTAGAGACCCGGGCTAATCGTCACATTGTTACCGTTCACCGAGACGACGCTGACAATTTGTAACGACGTGCGCCCCTTGGTCTGGCCGGTGCAGCCGGAGACCGGCAAGCCCGTCACGCTGGTCGTCGCGCCGTTGCAGTTGCGACTATCGGGGACACTGTTGCCCGCTGAGATGCAGCCAACATGGCTGGCGTCGTTCACCGTGCTGTCGCAAACAAGAACTTGGCCAGTATCGAGCAGATCATTGTCCTGATCGAGATAGAGCACTTGGCCAGCGACGATGCCAGCAGCGTTGCCCAGCGTGATCGTTGTTGTGCCTTTGGCGTAGCCAGCCGTCCACGTCGTCGAGCGCTGAGGCGAGGGTGTGTAGTTACCGCTGCCCGCAACACAGATAAATGCCGTAATGAAGCACCCCCCGCTGCCACTAATTTTGAGGATGGTTGACAACGGACCCATCCCCCGAAGGGCGACGTTGCTTTTTGCCGCGAAATTGATCGTTCCGCTCGTCAGCGTAAACGTGCCCGCCGCGAGCTGTACATATTGATTGCTACCGCACGCCGCGATGGCGCTGGTGATTTGCGCCATCGTAACGCCAGGATTTAGAGTTGCGCCGCACTGAGTCCACGATGCGCTGGGGATGCCGCCAGGTACCCCAGCGTTGTCTTGCCACCGGATTGCGCGAGCAGGATCGAGGACGCCTGACCATAACTGCGCTGAGGCAACATCTGGGAGAAGTAGCAGTGCCAAAGCGAAAAGAAGTCTCGGCATTATTGCGCCTCCAGGTCCTTCATTCTTGGCACCCTCTCGGGGACTGTCCCATCCGGCCGTTGGATCAGCATCCAGTTGCCGTTGATCCGCTTGTAAACCGCGACGGACACGGCGGTATAGCTCCCAGCCTCGGCGTAGTAATTCGCGAGCTGGTCGACCGACTCGGGTTTGGTCGCTGATGTCGTCGGCCATTAGATGCTGGCCTGCGCCTCGGTCTGGAGGCTCGCGAAAATTCGCACCAGAGCCGTCCATTTGAATTCCCCGTCTCGTATGACGTATCATTGTTTTCATTTGTAAAAGTTGATTTGTACGTTGTCGGAAATCATCGATGTTGACGGCGGCAACTATCGTGCCATTGGTCTCGGGAATCTGGGGCTACCCGAAGAGCGTGCATTGTTTTGCTGTGACGTCGCAGTGTTGCGCGGGGTCGACGGGTTGGGGTGCGTACTCATGGCGCACGCCCGTATGACAGCGCCAGTGTCAATTCAGTGTCACTTGTCCAAAAGACACGGACCTCTTGTCACTCTCAGCGCCCCTCACTTCCCAGAGCATTTGGCGTGTTCCGTCCCATCGTGCTCCTGAAGACGGTTCGCGGAGAAATACTGAGATCTCGCGAGAAAGCGGAGATCGCGGTCAAGAAGGGCATCGGCTGGCTCGCCCTGTCTCCGCCCTTCGATTCTTGGGTTCGCTGCCAACTGTGGACACGCGTCAACGTCGTCTATGCCCACTACGTGGGCAAGTCGGTACCCTACTTTGCCGACTTCTACGTCGGATCGACGATCGAGCGTTTCGCCCGCGACCTCGCCGCACTGAAGAAGCACTTCGAGTTCGCCTCGCTTGCTGAAGTGGTCCGCCAGGACCCATCGCGAGGCAAGCCGTCGCGGCCGCTTTTGGCGCTGACTTTCGACGATGGGTTCGACACGTTGCGGAACGGCGTGATGGAAGTGCTCGACCACTACGCCATCCGGGCAACGAGCTTCGTCGCTACTAGCACTATAGGAAACGTCAACCTCATGTGGCGGAACAAGCTGTCGGCGATCCGCGCACTCCGGGAGGAGAGCCTCTACATTGGACAATATAATAGCCTGATGCCCAAGGTCGGCTTGCCGGGCATCTCCCGCGGTGACGAGCTCCTACCCGCGAGCCGGGACTGGCCCATGGCGCTCAAGGAAGAGCTGGTCGACCTCCTCTGGAGAGCCTGCGATATGCCGGCGCTCGAGGAATTCCTCGATGAGCACCGGCCGTACTTTACGTGGGAGGGGCTTGAACGGTGGCTGGCCGCCGGCCACGGTGTGGGGCTGCATACGGCTACCCACCCGTTCTGCTCGCGTCTCGGCACCGAAGGGATACGCGCAGAAATCGAGGAGCCCGCAGCCCTGTTGAAGGCGACGCTTGGCCTGCGTTTCCTCCCGTTCTCCTATCCTTTCGGTGTCCGACTCGGCGCGGCCGCCGAACGACAACTCTACGAGGACGGGGTTTTCGACTGCGCCTTCGGCATCAACGGCCTCGTTCCTCAAGGGACGCCGGCCTATCGACTTGAGCGAGCCAGCATGGAGGAGAACCTCACGTTCAATGTCTTCGGAAACGTACTCCTCGAGGGTATACGGCGGCCCGCGGGGCGTCGCTCTGCGATCTAACTGGGACCTCTCGCATGCGACCCATCGAAATTCGAATTGTTAGCGCTGCGCTAGCGCGAATTAGGACGCACAAGACAACTCCAGCCACCCGTAGGTTCGATTTGGATGCGCGGTCGGACCGTCCGCGCAAGGCCAAGCGACGGGCGGTCCTGTTCACAGATTTCGAAGCCGTCGCGACTCTGAAACGGCGACAAGGCCTGAGTTTGGATTCTCTCGCGAACTGGCATCGCTTGTGGCAGAAGAATCCAGCGCTGTCCGGGGGCTCCAAGGCCCCTTGCCTGGGCTGGGTCCTGGAATCTGAAGACGGCATTGTCGGTTATTTGGGGAGTATCCCTCTCCTGTATCAATTTGGCGACCGTATCCTATCCGCGGCGGCGACAACGGGCTTGGCCGTCGATCCAGCATACCGGGCCTTGACTCCTAGTTTGGTCTCACCCTTCTTTCATCAGAAGGGTGTCGACCTCTATCTAGCTACATCAGCAACCGAGATCACCGGCAAGATCACAAAGGCCTTCAAGGGCGAGTTTGTGCCCCAGCGAGAGTATGGCACCGTCTTGTTCTGGGTCCTGGACCCTGTTCGCTTCGCCTCTGCCGTCCGAAAGAAGATAGGGGCTCAGGGCGTGTTTGGCGACATCGCGGAGAAGGTTATTTCGATAGCCCTCCGTGGTGACACCGGCCTTCGTCGAAGATGGCCGCGCTGTACCACTAACGGGCTGCAGGTTGCCGATATGCACGTCCGCGACATCGGGCCGGAATTCGAAAGCCTCTGGATCCACAAATTGGCCGAGCGCAAGCGCTTGCTGGCCTTCAGAACCCCGGACATATTACGCTGGCATTTTGATATGCCGGGGGACCGTCGAACGACTCGCGTGCTTTGTTGCTACTCAGGAGGACGGCTACGCGGTTACGCAATCATTCAGACTGAAATCGACCGTGACACAGGTCTCCAGCGCTCAAGCTTGGCGGACATGCTGTTGGAAAACGACGCTCCGCACCTTGCGACACGCTTGTTCGCCGAGGCCTACGAATATGCCGAAGGCATCGGAAGTCATGTCCTGGAAGTTCTCGGCTTTCCGCAATTCATCAGAAATACTTGTCTCGAATGGAAGCCTTATTCGAGGGAGTATCCAGCCTGCCCGTTTCTGTACAAGGCATCTGACCAGGCCTTACAAGCAGAACTCGCGAACGAAAATGCTTGGTACGCCAGCCCGTACGATGGGGACACGACGCTCTCAGCAAGAGCAGCCGATACCGCTGATGCGAGGCATTGAGGACCGGAAAGCCAAACGGCCCCTGATTTCGATGAATGGCACGGGATGTGCCTGTTCTCCTCACACAGTCAATGGAAGGCTCGACCTCCCAGGGAGCCTCAAGACCCATCATTAGCAGCGTTGGAGGGCTCACGTTATGTCGGTAAGGCTGAGCGTGATATCACAAGTCGAGCAAGTCGCCAAAGAGCAAAAGAAGAAATTAGCGCCGCTCTCGGATGATCTCGTGCTCTTAGACTCGGGTCTCGACTCGCTGTGCTTTGCGATTATTGTCGCTCGCCTCGAGGACGCTCTGGGGATCGATCCGTTCAGCACTGCTGAAGATGCCGGCTTTCCGGTGACCCTGGGCGACCTTATCCGGTTCTACGAAGAAGCGGGAAAGTAGCTTGAGCTCGCTCTGGGATTCGGTCGGCGACGCGGGCCGGCTACCCGAACGCGTACTCTGGGGAGCCGCTGCGAGCGTCACTCTGGGCGATCTGGTCCACGGATCGAGCCTCGGTGGACGCCTCGGCGAGCTTCGCGGGCGCTCCGTACTCGTCGCGACCAGTGACCAGCTCACGGCCGCCCTGGCGCTCATCGAACTTGATGGCATCGCGCGACGACTCGTTCTCTGTCCGCCCGACCTGCCGTCCGAGCACGTTCCATTCGTCAAAACGGCCGCAGCGGTCGATGCGCTCGTGTCCGATTGGGATGCGCCCGAATCCGGGAGTGAAGGGATCGGATCGTTCGTCAGGTGCAGCCCGAGACTTACGCCGGCCACGTCGAAGCGGGACGAACAACACGAAACGGAATGGATCCTCCTCACTTCCGGGACGACCGGTCAGCCGAAGCTCGTCGTGCACACGTTGTTGAGCCTGACGGCAGCGATCCGCGGCGGGAGGACATCGGCAACACCAACCGTCTGGAGCACGTTCTACGATATTCGCCGTTACGGCGGTCTGCAGATTTTCCTGCGCGCCCTGCTCGGCGGGGGATCGCTGGTATTGTCGAGCCTCCAGGAGTCGATGGGCGACTTCCTGATCCGGGCCGGCGCGCACGGAGTGACCCATATCTCGGGGACCCCGTCGCATTGGCGTCGTGCCCTCATGAGCCCGTCCGCGCACAGGATTTCGCCCCAATACGTCCGCCTGTCGGGAGAGATCGCCGACCAGGCGATCCTCAATCATCTCAGGGGGTTCTACCCACAGGCGAGGATCGTCCATGCGTTCGCCTCGACCGAGGCCGGCGTGGCGTTCGACGTCGGCGACGGTCTCGCTGGCTTTCCGGCGAGTCTCATCGGAGAAAAGAGTGTGGGCATCGAGATGAAGGTCGAAGATGGCTCGCTTCGGATCCGCTCGGCGCGTACCGCGGAGCGCTATTTGGGCAGCCACGGCGAGACCCTCGCGGACCGCGACGGCTTCGTCGACACCGGCGATATGGTGGAGCTGCGCGCCGACCGCTACTATTTCGTTGGCCGGCGAGGCGGGATCATCAACGTTGGCGGACTGAAGGTTCATCCAGAGGAAGTCGAAGCCGTGATCAATGGCCACCCGAAGGTGCGGATGTCGCTCGTGCGGACCCGGAAGAACCCCATCACGGGTGCGCTCGTCGTCGCCGACGTGGTTCTTAAAGCAGAGCCGGATTCCGGGGCCGGACCGCCTGCCGCACTCGAGCGCGAGATCCTGCAGCTCTGCCACCAGGCGCTTCCCCGGCATAAGGTTCCGGCCGCGATCACCTTCGTTCCCGATCTGACCGTCGCCGCCTCAGGCAAAGTGGTGCGTCACCGTGCGTAACGTCATAGTGACGGGCGGAAGCCGAGGGCTAGGCCTGGGCATCGTGCGCAGGCTCACCGAAGCTGGATACCGGACGATCGCCATTGCGCGGAAAGAGACGGCCCAACTCCAGTCGGCGATGGAGGACGGTGAACGCGACCATCACGGATCGCTCCGCTTCGTCCCGTTTGATCTGTCCCGGATCGACGAGATTCCACGGCTGGTCAAGACGTTGCGGAAGGACTTCGGCCCGATCTACGGGCTCGTCAACAATGCGGCGGTAGGGTTCGACGGCGTTCTCGCGATCATGCACAATTCGCAGATCGAGGAGCTGGTTCGCGTGAATACGCTGTCGCCCATCGTCCTCACCAAATATGTGGTGCGCTCCATGATGGCCGACGGCGGCGGGCGCATCGTGAACGTCGCGTCGATCATCGGCTTCACCGGATATAGTGGTCTTTCGGTGTACGGCGCGACCAAGGCGTCGATGATCGGCTTCACACGATCGCTGGCGCGCGAGGTCGGACGCATGGGCGTGAACGTGAACTCGGTCGCGCCGGGCTTCGTGGACACCGAGATGACCCAGAAGCTCGAGGACGAGCAACGACAACAGATCGCCCGGCGCAGCGCGCTGCGCCGCCTGCCCGACATCGACGACGTGGCACATGCCGTCGAGTTTCTTCTCGGAGAACAATCCAAGAGCATCACCGGGACGGTGCTCACGGTCGACGCCGGTAACACCGCCTGAAGCACATCGGGCGCCATGTGCGCGACGCACGGAGGCGGCCCGCGTTGTAGGCATTCGCGAGAGAGGCCGGTTTGGCAAAGCCACCAGCGCCGGGTTTGAACGAGGGTGAAGCCGCCGCGGGACCCGCGGGGGGCCGGCGTTCTGCCGCCAAGGCGTGGTTGCGCGCGCTCGAGCTGACGGCAGCGATCGCCGAGAATCCTCGTCGTACCTTTCCCACGGTGATCGACGAGCTCGTCCGGAGGTTCGGCGACTCGCCGGCCCTTCTCTCCGACCGTGAGTTCCTGACATATCGTGGGCTCGCGGAGCGATCCAACCGCTATGCCCGCTGGGCGCTGGACCAGGGGCTCGACAAGGGCGATGCCGTCTGCCTGTTCATGCCGAACCGGCCCGAATACATGGCCATCTGGCTGGGCATCACCCGCGTCGGTGGTGTCGTTTCCCTGCTCAATACCAATCTGGGCGGCGCGTCACTCGCGCATGGCATCGATATCGTCGCGCCGAAGCACATCATCGTGGCCGGAGAGCTCATCGATCGGTTGACTTCGGCGTTGCCCGACCTCACGAGCGCGACAAGAATCTGGGCCCACGGCTCGGGCCCCCACGAGTTCCCGCGAATCGATCGCGAGATCGAGCGACACACGGGCGAAACGCTGCGCGATGGTGAGAGCCGCGCGACGACGATCGAGGATCGCGCGCTCTATATCTACACCTCCGGCACAACCGGATTGCCGAAGGCCGCCATCGTCGGCCATGCTCGGCTGATGCAGTGGAGCCACTGGTTTGCCGGCATGATGGACACGCGATCGAGCGATCGGATGTACAACTGCTTGCCCATGTACCACAGCGTCGGCGGAGTCGTGGCGACCGGTGCGGTTCTGGTCGCGGGCGGGTCAGTGGTGATCAGCGAAGGCTTTTCGGCACGCCGATTCTGGACGGATGTCATCCGATGGGACTGTACGCTGTTCCAATACATCGGCGAGTTGTGCCGGTATCTGTTGCACACCGAGCTCGGTCCAGTCGAGAGGCATCGGATCAGGATGTGCTGCGGCAATGGGCTCAGACCGGATGTGTGGCTCGATTTCAAGAATCGGTTCCACATTCCGGAGATTCTGGAGTTTTACGCTGCGACCGAAGGCAACGTCTCGATGTTCAACATCGAAGGCGAGCCGGGCGCCATCGGGCGTATCCCTTCGTTTCTCGGGCATCGATCCCCGACGGCGCTGGTGAAATTCGATGTCGACAGGGGCGAGCCCGTCAGGAGTGAGCGGGGATTCTGCATTCCGTGTGCTGCCAACGAAGTCGGGGAAGCGATCGGCAAGATTTTCGAGGAGCGGGCGAACGTCGGCAGTTGGTTCGAGGGCTACAGCGACCGAGAGGCTTCCGATAAAAAGATCCTCCGCAACGTATTCGAGCCGGGAGACGCCTGGTTTCGTACCGGCGACCTCATGAGAAGGGACGAAAGGGGCTACTTCTATTTCGTCGACCGAGTCGGCGACACCTTCCGCTGGAAGGGTGAGAATGTCGCGACCTCCGAGGTGTCCGACGCGATCAGCGCGTTTCCCGGTATCAAGGAAGCCAACGTCTACGGCGTCGCCATTCCCGGCACGGAGGGCCGGGCCGGCATGGCCGCGCTCGTCGTCGACCCTGAGCTGGATCTCGCGGCATTCCGGGCCCACCTCGTCAAGCGTCTGCCCGATTACGCCCGCCCGTTGTTCCTGCGTATCCGGAGCGAGATGGAAGTCACCGCCACCTTCAAGCACACAAAGGCCAAGCTGGCGCGCGAGGGCTACGATCCGACGGCGACCGCCGATGTCATCTACTTCGACGATGCGGAACGTCAGGCGTTCGTGCGGCTCGACGAGGAGCTCTACCAGCGCATCCAGGGCGGGTTGATCCGTTGTTGATTCGTATCGTGCTATGCCAGCCATTCGGGGAAGCTTGGTACACAGTGTAGGAATCGCAGTACACACCGTCCTGAAGGACTTTTCACACCTCCTCCAGTTCTGAGCGTCCCCGGGAGCTGAAAGCCGCGAACTTCCCTTGATTTCGCAAGTGGCACGAGATGTGCCCGAGTTTGGTTGTTTGTACAGTCAAACGGGAGGCTTCGCCTCCCAAGGAGCGGCCATGACCCCAGAAGGTTCGCAAGCCTCCGGTCTTATGACGGCCAACCCAACGCACACCGGAGGGCTCCAAGAATACATCGGTCGCGCGATTCAAGACCTCCTCGCGTCGTTGCCCAACCCTGACCAATTGTCCCCGGACGCCCGGCGCGGGATGATTGCGCGCTACACCGCGGTGCTCGAAGGGAACTTTATCTACTGGATGACCGCCGCCTACCTCGCCGTCGCGTCACACGAAGCCCGCTCGATCATCCGCGACAACCTCCTCGAAGAAGTCCGCGACAATCACCCGGGAATGCTGCGCAAGTTCGCCATCACGGCCCACGCTGTTCCGAAGGACTCCGATGTGCTCGCGGTCCATCGGCCTTTGCATAACGTCCGCCTGTTCGTGGGGCGCCTCTCGAGTGTGAAGATCGTGCTCATGATGGCCTTCTTCGAAGGCTGGATTACCCGGTTCATGCCCTACTTAGCCTCGCTCGCCCAACGGCAAGGCTCTTTGGAGCGCGAGTATACGGATGTGCATGGCGTCGTCGACGTTGTCCATACCCAAGAACTCTTCCGCGCGCTCGACGCGGAATTGACGCTTCTGCCCGCCCCCCATCCACCCGCGACGCAGCTCCTTGAGGGGGTTGACATCCTTCGGACGCTGATCCAAAGCATTGTTCATTCCGCCGAGTAACCAATCTCGCATTAGCGAACCGCGGATATTTATCCGTTGGGTCTAGAGATCCGTTAGGACTATGTCCTCGGGCCGTTCGCATCGACGATACCGGGGCGACGTCTGGGTGGCGGTGGAACCTTAGTCATACATGGTTTTCGATGATATTCGACGAGCCGTGGCCAAACTCGAATCCGACATCGCGTGCGGCCCCATTGTCCCGATGGTCGCGGCGCAAGAGATTCGTGACCATCTCGCCTCGCACTATGACTTCACAAAGCCATTGGCCCTGGACGATGCCGTCGCAGATGTCGAACGAATGCTGCGAATGTGGCAGGTGCAGGTCACCCATCCGCGCTATTTCGGCCTTTTCAATCCCAGCGTCACGCTTGCGTCAATCATCGGGGACACGCTTGTCGCGATGTACAACCCACAGCTGGCGACCTGGCGCACCTCGCCAGCGGCCAACGAGATCGAACGGCATACGCTCGCTTGGCTGGCGGGGAGACTCGGCTTCCCCCCGAATGCCATCGCGAGCTTCACGAACGGCGGAGCGGAGGCGAATCTCTCGGCTGTCATTGTCGCGTTGACCCGGTCATTTCCGGACTATGGCGAACGCGGGCTCAGAGCCCTCTCCGCTTCGCCGACGATCTACCTGACGCGTGAAGCCCACCACTCGTTCAACAAGATTGCGCACATGACTGGACTCGGCCGCCGGGCGATCCGCACGGTCGCGACGGACCGTCACCTGAAGATGGATGTCGCTGATCTCGCAAGGCGGGTCGCCGAGGATCGTAAGGGCGGGTTCGCGCCTTTCATGGTGGTCGGCACGGTCGGGACAACGGCAGCCGGCGTGATCGATCCGCTCCCGGATCTCGTGCGGTTCTGCCGGTCGGAGGAGCTGTGGCTGCACGTCGACGCGGCGTGGGGTGGTGCCGCCATCATCTCGCCGCGCCTCCGGGGTCATCTCGCCGATATCGACGCCGCGGATTCGATCACGTGCGACGCTCACAAATGGTTCTCGGTGCCGATGGCAGCGGGGATGTTCTTCTGCCGTCATCCTGACATCGTCCGCGAGGCCTTCTGCGTGGAAACCTCCTACATGCCGACAAGAACGGCCGGACCGGTTTTTGATCCGTATACGACCTCAGCACAGTGGTCCCGGCGGTTCATCGGGTTGAAGCTCTTCCTTGCGCTCGCCCAGCGCGGTGAGTCGGGGTACATCGAGATGATCGAGCACCAAGCTCGTATGGGCGACGTGCTCCGCGATGCGCTCAAACGTGCGGGATGGCGTGTCGTCAACACAACGCCCCTGCCGCTGGTGTGCTTCACGCGGGACGGCCTCGTTACGGCCAAGTTTTTGTCGTCGCTCTATCAGAGCCAGATCGCCTGGATGTCAGAAGTCCGGCTCGGTGATGATGCCCCGGTCGTGCGGGCCTGTATCACAAGTTTCCGGACCACCGAGTCGGACATCGAGTGGGTCGTGCGCGAGATGGGGCGGCTCATATCTTGAAGACGGAGAACGCGATGGGGCGGGCTAAGCACGCTGGTGTTGTCAGGTGGGCCCTGATGGCGGCCAGCCTGTTTGCGACCGTGGTAGTCGGGCTGCCTCCCCTCGCGTCGGCTCAATCGAACCCGATCGTGATCGAGAACCAGCAGGCCGGGACGAGCCAGTGGCAGATCGGCCTCATTGGGACAGACGGCGTCGGCCAGATCAAGGGTTATGCGTCCGCCACCAGCGTCAACAAGGGCGAGAACATCACCTTCTACGTGAGCGTCAACCCCGCGCAGAGCTACACCATCGACGTGTATCGGATCGGTTGGTATCAGGGGCTGGGGGGGCGCCTCATGCAGCACGTAGGCCCGCTCAACGGGGTCCGGCAACCCACCTGCCCGACGAACGCGACGACGGGAATGATGGAATGCAACTGGACGGCGTCCTACACGTTGGCCACACAGACCTCGTGGGCCAGCGGCGTCTATCTCGCACTGCTGACGAACGCGCAGAACTACCAGAACTACATCGTGTTTGTCGTCCGCGACGACAGCCGGGTCGCCGCGCTGCTCTACCAGCAGCCCGTGACGACCTATCAGGCGTACAACGACTACCCCTTTGACAACACGACCGGCAAGAGCCTCTACGACTTCAATAGCTATGGCGCGAACACGGTGGCGGGAAGCAAGAGAGCGGTGAAGGTC
>QHTE01000114.1 GCA_003220685.1 Candidatus Rokuibacteriota bacterium | reverse complement strand
CATTATCGACCCGACCAAGGTCGAGCGGGTGGCGCTGCAGAACGCGGCGTCGATCGCGTCGCTGCTGCTCACGACCGAGGCGCTCATCACGGATATCCCGCAGGAGAAGTCGGCGGCCGCACCGGCGATGCCGCACGGCGACATGTATTAACTCGGCGAGTTCAGTCGGCGCCTAGCACTGACGGAAAGGCGGGCCTCGGTCGGTTAGTCCCGACTGGGGCCTGTCTCCAGCCGGCGGCGTGTGGCAGGGCGTCAATGCGCACACGCGGACCGTGGCGTCGGTGATCTTGGTGAATGCCCGGGTTGGCCGCAAGCCATCGCGTTCATGGACAGCGACGGGGCGTCGTTCGGGAGCCCGTCGCCCTCGGGAGAGCGCTGCAGCGAGCGCTCTACAGGGAGGATGGCGGTGAAAGCTAGTTCGGAAACGCGATGCTAAATGACGTTCTGGCGGTGTGCATCGTCGGCGCGGTGGTCGTGGTGACCGCCACAATCCTTGGCGCGGTCGAACTCCTGTGGAAGGCCTATTGCCGGCCGATGAGAGCGTCGCCCGAACGAATTTAGTCAATCGCGAGCTTCATCGGATGCCGCAGTAGTCTCCAGGGACGTCGCATCCAGAGCGGAGCGTGTAAGACGCGCTCCCGGCAACCGGACCTGACGCCAGGGCACGGTGCCTGCCCCGCGCTTGCGGCCCTCATCCGCACGCTCTTCAACATGCCGCGCCGCCCACGCGGAATCGATGAGAGGGTCCTTTTCGCGAGTGGTGCCCAGTCCTCCCCCGAGAATCCTACCCCTGAGGACCGCCCTCAGAGACACTCCCGCCGGGATTGCCCCGCTCCTCGTCTCACTCCCTCCGTGGGCTATCCGCTCGATCAAGTCGGACGCCCGAATCTCACTGAGCATCAGCGACGTCTAAAAAGTGAACAAATCTGATCGCAGGGAGTATTTTGTGCTGAATGTGCTGGAGTGGATCGTTCTCACGGCGGCTGTGCTCGGGGTCTTTCTCGTGGGGGATCTCGTCCTCTGTGGCAGCCAGGCCGGCACCACCAAGTCATAGTGACCCGAGGTGTTCGTCTCGATCAGTTCGAGCTTTCTCGGCTGGGTCGTCTTTGCCGCAACGTTCGTGACTAAGGCCGAAGGAGTCAGAGGAAAGCCGCCGTCCCACATTGAGATCGCTCTCAATCTGCCGAGGCGGCAGTCAAGAGGTTCAACGGTCAGGAAGTGGATGCTCGGACACTGAAAGTGGAGTCTCGCGGATCCGGGACGACGTTCTCTTTGGCGCCCACCGCCCTTGGTCGCAACGCGAGTGAGCATTCTCTGGTTTTCTCGAACTCATCCGGGGCACGGAGCTCCCCGATCCATCGCTCAATTGACCAGACCACCCGCAGCAGCAGCGATGGCAGGGTCGTCATTCCTACTCACCGCCGGGCAGGACCCAGGTACATCGCCATGAAGCGCGCGCGCTCCGATTCCAAAGTCTTTCGTCTGTCACCTTCGGAGAGTTGTCTTCAAGCGGGGGTCTGAACCCGACAGGCATGCCTCGTAGTACCACCTGAGCCCTTCGACGCCACCAGCTGCGAGCGCGCGCTCCGCGTGCTCCTTCAGCTTCCAACCCGGGATCAAGTCCTTACCACCTTCGTAGACATCCAGAACCACCGCCAGCATCGCCGTCCCTCTGTCCATTTCTAGTCTCCTCGTCGAGCCGCTACCGGATCGTCAGCGACGAATCAGGTCATCAGGTCAGGCTGAAAGCGCGCAGACAACCGTCCGCGCCCTGCAGACATTCGGGGCATCTTCCGGGGGAGGCGCTACGCCTCACCCCCGCGTTCGTATTGAGCGCGCATCCGCTCGAGCTCCTCGGGATCTAGGCGCATGCCGAGCGAGAGGCCCATCGCTCCGAGGATCGTCGTGATCTCGTTGAGCGATTTCTTGCCGAAGTTCTTCGTCTTGAGCAGCTCGGCCTCGGTCCTGGGCACGAGGTCGGCGATGGTCCGGATGTTCGCGCTCTTGAGGCAATTCGATGCGCGGACGGAGAGCTCGAGCTCGTCGACGCTGCGGAAGAGGTTCGCGTTCCGCTCGGTCCGCGGCTGCGTCTCGTCGCGCTTGGCCGCCGCCCCCTCCGGTGTCGCTTGGGGGAAGTTCGTGAGCAGTTCGAAGTGGTCCTCAAGGATCCGCGACGCCTCGGCGACCGCCGTGCCCGGCGCGACGCTGCCATCGGTCCACACCTCGAGGACGAGCCGCTGCCGGCCGTCGACGGCCGGCTCGACGTGGAAGTTCACGCGCTCGACCGGCGAGAAGTCGGCGTCGAGCAGGATCGCGTGGATGGGCAGCGCCTCGGGCTCGCGCTTCTCGGCGGGCACGTAGCCGCGGCCGCGCTCGACGCACACTTCCATCTCGAGCATGCCGTCCTTGTCGAGCGTGGCGAGCGGCACCTCGGGGGTGAGGATGTCGATGTCGGCGTCCTTCTCAAAGTCGCTCGCCGTGACCGTGCCCGGGCCCTGCGCCTTCAGCCGGAGGATCTTCGGGCGGTTGACGTGCAGCACGAAGGCCACCTTCCGGAGGGTCATTATGATGTCGAGAGTGTCCTCCGTGACCCCGGGCAGGTGCGAGAACTCGTGGAGCACATGCTCGATCTTCACCCACGTCGGCGCGGCCCCGGGGATGGCCGACAGGAGGACCCGGCGGTAGGCGATGCCCACCGTGAGGGCGAACCCCGGCTCGAAGGGCTCCATGACCAGCTTGCCGTAGTGCTTTTCCTGGACAGCCCAGTCGTGCCGCGCGGGAAGCCGAAGATCCAGCAAACAGATCCCCTTCAACACGTAAGAGGATTGAACGCGACCGTCACAAGAACCGGCACAGGAGCGTTGAGCTGACTCTAGACTACTCTCCCCGCCCCGGCGGTCAACCTGGTCCAGCACTCCACTGCGCGGCGACGGGATTTCTGTTCCCGATCACGGGGTGGTCTGGGTTGCGACGCTGCCGCCAATCCGACCACCTCCACCTTCGTCAGGCGGGCATGGCAACCTTCTTCAGGAGTTCAAGTTCATCGAGAACCCTCCCGACCCCCAGGGCCACGCAGGACATCGGGTCCTGGGCGACCGTCACGGGAAGGTGGATTTCCGTCCCGAGCAGCCGGTCCAGCCCGCGTAGGAGATCACCACCGCCGGTGATGACGATGCCCGTATCGACGATATCGCGGCTAGTTCTGGGGGGGTCTGCTCGAGACAGGTGCGCACCGTCTCGACAATGGTCATCACCGAGTCGCGCAGCGCCTCCCGAATTTCGTCCTCAGTGAGGACGACGCTCTTCGGGAAGCCGTCGACGAGATCTCGGCCCTTCACGTCCATGGCGCGCTCACCCTCCCCAGGGTAGGCCGACCCGAGGTGGATCTTGATCTCCTCGGCCCGACGCTCGCCAATCAGAAGGTTGTAGTGCTTCCGAATGTGTTGCAGGATCGCCTCGTCCAGCTGGTCGCCTGCGATCCGCACCGACTTGCAGTAGATGAGGATGGAGTGATTCAGCCTCATGAATCGCCACGACGGAGGGTTGATTGAGGACAATCCCCTCGCCGGCACGAACACCAGCGTATTCGCCGTGCCCAGGTCGATCGCGAGGTCATCCGAGAAGTTCTCGGCCCAGCGCTTGAACAACATCACATCACCCCGATCGCTTCCAGATCTACCACGTTCCCCGTGGAGGCTCCAGTCCGGCGGAGCCACCGGCGAACCCCGCGGTCCGCGCATTCCCGCGGGCCAGCCGAGAAAGCCCAGGGGCCCCGGGCCCGAGCGCGGTAGCGCCGCCGAGGGCGGGCGGCCTACGTGGCGGTGATAGGGTTGCGGGGGCATGCAACCACCGATATCAAACATGCTCAGGTCGAGATCGATTTGCTCTAGACGCGTTGCCCGGGCCCGCCATGCAGAATGCTACACGGTCTCAGAAACGTACTGGCTCGACCTCAGGTGTGAATAGACCGGCATGGCAGATGAAGAGCGATGGCGGCGGATCAACGTTCAAGAGTGAGACGGCCGCTCCCCTTCGAGGTGACGACCGCCGTGAGCGCCGCTTCTTCCGTTACGGGCCGCGTCGTCGGCTTCGTTGCGATCACCGAGTCGACGATTCGATAGTCTTTCGCCTGCTCGGCGGTCATGAAGAAGTCTCGGTCGGTGTCCTTCTCGATCTTCTCGATGCGCTGGCCGGTACGGTGGACGAGAATGCCGTTCAGCTCCGCCCGCATCCTGAGAATTTCCTTCGCCTGGATGTCGATATCGGTGGCCTGTCCCTGGACGCCCCCCAACGGCTGGTGGATCATGATCCGCGCGTGGGGGAGCGCGAAGCGCTTGCCCCTGGCGCCTGCGGCCAGCAGCAGCGCGCCCATCGACGCCGCCTGCCCCATGCAAATGGTCGAGATCGCGGGCTTTACGTACTGCATCGTGTCGTAGATGGCCATGCCGGCCGTCACCGAGCCCCCCGGCGAGTTGATGTAGAGGTGGATGTCCTTGTCGGGGTCCTCGGCCTCGAGGAACAGCATCTGCGCGATCACCAGGTTCGCGAGGTCGTCCTCGATGAACGTCGGCAGAAAGATGATCCGCTCCCTCAACAGTCGCGAGAAGATGTCGAACGCGCGCTCACCGCGGGGCGTTTGCTCCACGACCATCGGAACCAATGCCAGCGAGCGTCCCCTTGCCATGCGTCTACCTTCCGCCGTTATAGCTGCGTGTGGATCAGGAAATCGAGCGCACGCTTCTCCTGGAGGATGCCGCAACCCATCGCCACACTGGGGCAGACGAGCGCGAGCTTCGCCCCGCACTCAGGACAGAACTCAGCGTCGAACGGGGCTTCGTGCTGGCGCAGGGGACACTCGAGACCGCCCCGATCGACGCCGTTACGCTGTAGCTGCGCCGAAGGGCGTGCCGCTTCGGAGGATCAGGGCGACCTCTTGGCCGTCGAGCGATTCGCGCTCGAGCAGCGCGCGCACCAGCGCATGGAGCTTTTCGAGGTTCTCTTCGAGGATCACCCGCGCGCGATGCGCGCATTCGCCGATGATGCGCTTGATCTCCACGTCGATCTGGAGCGCGGTCTTCTCGCTGTAGTCCTTATGCCGCGCGACTTCCCGCCCGAGAAAAATGTACTCCTCGTTCTTGCCGAACGTGACGGGTCCGAGTTTCTCCGACATGCCCCACTCGCAGACCATCTTGCGCGCCATCTCCGAGGCCTTCTCGAGATCATCGCCGGCCCCGGTCGTGAGCTGGTTCAGCACGATCTCCTCCGCGGCCCGGCCGCCCAACAGGATCGTGATCCGGTTGATGAGGTATTCCCTCGAGTAGTTGTACTTGTCGTCGAGCGGCAGCTGCTGGGTGAGCCCCAGGGCCC
>QHTE01000109.1 GCA_003220685.1 Candidatus Rokuibacteriota bacterium | reverse complement strand
GTCGAAGATGATGGCGACATCGGACCGGCGCTCGTAGAGCGGGGGCACCACGGCCTCGCGGAGCTGGATGTGGGCCATGGCCTCGATCGGATAGCGGTTGCCCACCTTGAGCGCCGAGCACTCCATCCAGCTCGCCGCGGGCAGCAGGACGTCCGCGAAGCGGCTCGTCGGCGTCTCGACCAGCTCGATCTGGGCGAAGAACTCGAGCCGCTCGAGCGCTCGTCGGCCCTGCAGGGTGTCACCGTTGGCGAGCAGCGCGTTGGCCCCGAACGAGACCAGCGCGCGCACAGGATAGGGCTCGCCGTCGAGGATCGCCCGATACAGGTCGTAGGCGGTAACAGTGCCCGGTGTGGCCGGCGGTCCGATGGGTCGCTCGGCGCGCCCGAGCCGGCGCAGCTCCATGGCCTGGCCCAGCGCCGAGCGCGCGCTCACATCCTCGACCTTCGGTGCCGGGCCCGGCACGTTGCCGCCCGGGCGATCGAAGTCGCCGAGCAGAGCGTAGAGGATCTCGATCGCCCGCGACGCCTGGGTGGCGTTCGTGTGCTGCACGAGCCCGTTGTGGAAGTAGTGCGAGACGGGCCGATGCTCGGCGAGCAGCCGCGTGGCGGCGACGATCCTGTCCGCGGCCGCGCCCGTGATGCGCGCGACCGTCGCGGGCTCGTAGTCGGCGGCGACCGCGGCCAGACGCTGGAAGACGGGTCGGCACGTCACCTCGAAACCTTCAGCCAGTCGCACCGTCCGCGCGCCGCTGAGGGCCAGCCGCGCGTCCATCGCATAGACACCCCGCTCGGCGTCGTAGACAACGAGCTCGGAGCTGCCCTCGACGGCCGCGACGTGGCGTCGACCGACGCCGGGCGCTCCGTCCAGGTCGGCGCCCGTGAGGAGCATGCCAGTGTCGTCCCGCACGAGGAACGGCGCGTTGGTCCACTCGCGCACGAACTCGCTGTCGTAGCCGCCGGCGCGAATCAGCAGGTGGATGAGTCCGAGCGCCAGCGCGCCGTCGGTGCCCGGCCGGACCTGCAGCCACACGTCCGCCTTGTTCGCCAGACCCACCCGGCGCGGATCAACCACCAGCAGCCTGGCGCCCCGCGCCTTGGCCGCCGCGATGTCGGTGGCCAGGCTCAGGAAGTTGCCGTTGGGGTTCGAGCCCCACACGACGATGCAAGAGCTCCGCGCCACGTCAGGCATCGGCAGCGCAGGCGTCCCGAAGGTGTAGTGCGCGCCGGCTGTGTCACGCGGCCACTGGCAGAGATGGGTCGTGCCGCCGATGTTCGGGGTGCCGAAGTGATTGATGAGTCTCTGTAGCCAGCGCTCGGTGTCGGTGAGCGCCGTGCCCCCAGTCGTCCCCTTGTTGAACGCGACGGCGTGGGCCCCGGAGGAGGCGCGCACCTCGAGCAGCTTCCCGGCGATCAGGTCGAGCGCCTCATCCCAGCTGCATCGCTCCCAGCCCGGGTCGGGGCTTGTCTTGGGCCGCGTGCGACGCATCGGGAAGTTCACCCGATCGCGATGATCGTGAAACTCGGGCGCGGCCCGGCCCTTCGCGCAGATGGCTCCGCCGTGAGGATGTGATCGGTCCGGCTCGACGCTCAGCAGGCGCGCGCCGGCGTCCACGGTCGTCACCACCGGACAGTGCACGGCGCAGAACCCGCAGTATCCCTTGACCGCCCGGCTCGCGTCCCCCCTCATCGTTCCCATCGACCGTGACGTGAGTATACCGGCGCCCGCCCTCGTTGCTGGATCCGTCGCTTGATCGGATTCCTGCCAACGGCGCAGTATGTGAGCGTCCGCGGCACGAGCACTCTCATCGGGCAGGACTGGACCCTGTACGCCCCGTGAAGCGTGGCGGCCGCTTCTCGCGGAAGGCGGCCACGCCTTCCGCGCGGTCCGGCGTGCGAGCGGCGATCGCCTGGTTGCGCGCCTCCATGTTCAGGACGTCCTCGAGCGACATGCCAAGCCCCTGGTAGAGTCCCGTCTTGGCCAGCCCGTACGCCACGGTCGGCCCCTGGGCCAGCCGCTCGGCGAGCTTCAGCGTCTCCTGCTCGAGTTGCTCGGCGGGGACCACGAGGTTTAGGAGGCCGATTCGCAACGCCTCCTGCGCGTCGATGATGTCGGCGAGCAGGATCAACTCCATGGCCTTGGCGGTACCGACGAGGCGCGGGAGGAAGTACGTGCCTCCGCCGTCCGGCACGAGACCCACGCGCGCAAAAACCTCACCGAAACGCGCCGTGTCGGCCGCGATGCGCAGATCGGTGGCCAGCGCGATGTTCATGCCGGCGCCCGCGGCCACGCCGTTGATGCTGCCGACGATGGGTTTCTGGAGCCGCTGCATGCGAAGGACACAGCGGTTCAGGCGCTCGATGAGCGCTCCGCCAGGATCGCCCTCGAAGAACGAGGGCGGGCTCTCGCCACTGCGCTTCTGATCGCCACCGGACGAGAACGCCCGTCCGGCGCCGGTGAGGACCACCACCCTCACCGCGGCGTCGGCCTCTAGCTCGATGAGGATGCGCTCGATCTCGCCCATCATCGCCTCGTTCATGGCGTTGAGGGTCTCGGGCCGGTTGAGGGTGAGTGTCGCGATGCCGTCGTGCCGGCCGTACAGAACGGATCCATTCGTCATTCGCGAGCTCCTTGGCGCAAGCCCTCAGCTCGGGTACACGATCGTGCGCAACATGATTCGGCGCTCGTCCGGCCTGTAGTCGCCGGCGCCCCGGTGCATCGTCGCGCGCTCGTCCCAGATCAGGACATCGCCGACGCGCCAGCGGTGGTAGTAGACGAAGCGCTCCTGGGTCGCGTGAGCGGCGAGCTCATCGATCAGCGGCCACGCCTCCTCCCGCTTCATGCCGACGAAGCCATGCGTGTGCATGGGATTCACGAACAGGATCGACCGTCCGGTCACCGGATGCCGTGTGACCGCGGGCCACTGCACTTCCTGATACTTCTTGTCGGTCGCGCCTTTGTCGTCCCCATAGAGCCGCTCGCCGGCAGGCCCAGAGGTGCGGCCGTGCAGGCCGGTGAGGCCGGACAGCAGCTGTTTTCGTGCCTCGGGCAAGGCGTCCCAGGCAGCGCGCATGTCGGCAAACACAGTGCCGCCTTTCTCCGAGGGCACCTCCTTCGCGTGCAACATGGCCAGCAGCGGCAGAGCGTCCTCGAACGTCGAATCGGTGTGCCACGCGGTGGCGCGCTTGACGCCGTACCAGTCGATCTCGCCCGTTTCCTCCACGTTGGTCAGCCAGGAGACTTCCGGACAATCGACGTGGCGATACTTGGTCAGCGCGTGGGGGCGGGGCGCGCCGAAGCGGCGGCCGAAGGCGGCGAGCTCAGGCGCACCCAGGTTCTGATCCCTAAAGACCAGCACCGGATGCTCGGCAAAGGCCGCCTGGATCCCGGCGAAGGTGCCTGCCTCGAGTGGCTTCGATAGATCGATCCCGAGGACCTCGGTTCCCAGCGCTGCGCCGAGGGGACGAAGTTGCGGTGCCTGTGTCATGCCCGATCCTCCATTTGGTTCCAGCCCCACCAGGCGCACACGGCCTGGCCCATGACGAGGTGCTTATCACGCTCTGGCAACCAGGGTAGCTCCTCGGTGAACATCGTCACGCACTGCCGCCAGGAGCACGGCATCTTCGTGATGTCGGTTCCCCAGAACATGCGAGCCGGCCCGAAGGCGTCGTAGATCTGGCGCAAGTACGTGTGCATGGTGGTGAACGGATACGGTCCACTGCAATAGCCTGGTGCGCCGGTCGCCTTGACGGCGACGTTGGGATGCTGCGCCAGCTTGATGAGCGCCGGCATGTGCTCCATCGCCGCGTCGTCCTTCAGGGTGGTGGTGCCCCCTCGACCGCCCAGGTGGTCGAGGGTCAGCCGCAGACCCGGATGACGCTCGGCGATCCGGCCGATGTGCGGCAGCGAGTCCGTCGCCAGCATCGCGATCGGCACGCCGACCCGCTCGGCGGCGGCCCACAACCAATCGAGCGTCCCATCGGCCAGCCAGCCCCGCATCGGCTCCTGAAGAAATCCGTAGCGCAGGCCCAGCATGCCCGGCTGGCTCCGCCACTTCTCGACGAGGGCGTGCTTGTCCGGAGAGCTCAGCGGGAAGGCGCCGAGGATGGCGAAGCGGCCGGGAAAGTCTCGCAGGGCCTTGAAGGCCATCTCGGTCGAGTTGGGATCCCAGCCCGGCGGGTGGATCACGGCGGCATCGACACCGGCCTTGTCCATGAGGCCCACGGCCTCCTCGGTGGTGAACGAGGTGAGCTGGCGATGGGCCATGTTGCTGGGCAAACCGCTGCCCCAGAGATGGATCTGAGCATCCACGATGCGCATCAGGCTTCCCCCTCCTCTCGATCGGCATCGAGAGTATCCTGTCTGGGCCTGTGCCGCACCCCACACAGGCGAGCCTGACCCGCGAGGACATACGGACGCATGACTCAGGAGAATGCACCGTGATCCGCCAGACAAGGAGAGCCCATGGTCAGCCGCAGAACGTTCCTGTCACTGGTCGCGGGTAGCATGAGCGCACCGCGAGTCGCGTTCGCCCAGCTGGAGACGCGCAAGGTCGCGCTCTACGCCAACGTGGGGGCCGATCTCACGCAGTACGACGTCGACGTCGCGGGCGCCGCGCTGACCAAGCGCGCCACCGTCACCCTGCCCGCGGGCGTGCAGTACGCCTGGCCGCACGTCTCGCGGCGGTATCTGTACGTCGCGACCAGCAGCAGCGCATCCGGATACGGACCGGCGGGGACCGAGCATCACGTCACCGCGTTTCGCATCGACCCCGCCAGCGGCGCGCTCACCAAGCACGGTGAGGCGATCCGGCTGCCCACTCGGCCGATCCACATGACCACGGACATCCCTTCGGAGAACATCCTGGTCGCGTTC
>QHTE01000087.1 GCA_003220685.1 Candidatus Rokuibacteriota bacterium | reverse complement strand
TCGGCATCCGCTTCGGTCCGTGGACCAAGGGCTACGTCTCGGCGCTGTTCCTGTTCATGCGCACCCTGGCGTCGGGGACGCGGCTGTTCATCCCCTCGCTCGTGATGGTGCTGGCCTACCGCATGTTCGTCGCGGGCGGCCAGGTGCAGTTCAGCCAGCAGGCGGTCACCACGGTCGGGCCCTACCTCGTCGCGATCGTCCTGCTCACGATCGTCACGTGCCTCTACACCGCGGTCGGCGGCATCAAGGCCGTCATCTGGACGGACGTGATCCAGGCCTGCCTGATGTTCGGCGGCGCGCTGATCGCGATCGGCACCCTGCTCTATCACGTCGGGGGACTGAGCGAGGTGGTCCGCGCCGTCCCGCAGCTGACGACGCACGAGGGCTACTTCCTGCACGGCTTCGAGGCGAGCGTGGTCGCCCAGTGGCAGGCGCGCCATCATCTCTCGGCGATGGGCGTGTGGGACTACGTCAAGCTGATCCTGGCGAGCGACTACACGCTCTTCTCCGCGCTGATCGGGGCGACGCTCGGCAACATGGCCGCGTTCGGCACCGATCAGGACATGGTGCAGCGGATGCTGACCGCCGAGACCCACAAGAAGGCGCGCCGCAGCCTGATCACCGCCGCGTTCATGGACCTGCCGATCGCCTCGGCCTTCGTCTTCATCGGCATCCTGCTGGTCGTCTACTATCAACAAGATCCCACCTACCGGCCGGCCGCGACGGCCGACGTGTTCGGCTCGTACATCCTGAACGTGATGCCGGTGGGCATCCGCGGCCTCGTGCTGGCGGGCATCTTCGCGACCGCGATGGGCTCGTTCTCGGCGGCGCTCAACGCGCTGGCGACCGGCGCCACCAACGACTGGTATCTGCGCTGGGTCCGCGGCCGGTCCGAGGCGCACTACGTGCAGGCGGCGCGCTGGTTCACGGTGCTCTTCGCCGCGCTGATGATCGTCATCGCCGGCGCCTTCGCCTACGCCAAGGTGACGCACCCGGATCTCAGGATCATTCCGGTCGTGCTGGGCATCGCCGGCTTCATCCTGGGCCCCATGCTCGGCGTCTTCCTCATCGGGATGTTCACCGAGCGGCGCGGCTCCGACGCCGGCAACCTGATCGCGATCTCGGCCGGACTGCTGGCGACCGTCATCGTCGGCAAGCTCGACGTCATGATCGTGAACGGCGTGGCGCCCCTGTTCGGCTTCGACGGGACGTTCCAGCATCCCGCGGTCATCCCCGAGGTCTCGTTCACGTGGTGGGCTATGATCGGCGCGCTCGTCGTCTTCTGCGTCGGCGCGCTCTTCCGCACGCCGGACCCGGTGCTGGAGTCAGCGGCTCGCCAGGCGGACCAAGCGCAGACGGGCGAGGACGTTCCGCTCGCCCTTCGCGAAGCGCCGCAAAGCCGGTCGCGCCGGCCGCTCTGGTCCGGCAGACGCCGAGCCGCGCGGCTCTGACTGCCGGAGTCGCCGCGGCCCTTCCGTTCGCAGGATTAACGCCGGACCGTGTTGACTTGCGCGGCTCCGAGGGCTAGGGTCCCAGATCGCATGGTTCCCGTGGCCTCCGCCCGCATGTATTCGTGGTCTCCCACGCTCACCGCGGCCTGGCGTCGGCTGCTCGAGTGGGTGGCCGCGCGCTCGGGCGGCGGGCTGCAGGTGCTCGAGCTCGCCGATCCCTATCCGCTCGAGAAGCTGTGGGCCCGTGAGGATCTGGGCTGTGTGTTCATGTGCGGCTATCCGTGGGCGATGCGCGCCGAGCGGCCCCACCTGCTGGCGGCGCCCGTTCCGTCGCCACCCCGCTATCAGGGCCGGCCGATCTATTTCACCGATTTCGTCGTGCGCGCGGACAGCGCCTACCGCATGCTCGAGGACACCTTCGGCGGCCGCATCGCGTACTCGATCGAGCACTCGCACTCGGGATACAACGCCGCGCGCTTCCATCTGCTCGGCTACCGGCGCCCCGACCGCGCCACGTTCTACTCGGACGTGATCGGCCCCTTGCACCGGCAGCTTCCCGTGATCGACGCCGTGCTCGACGGCCGGGCCGACGTCGGGCCCGTCGACGCCTACGGCCTCGACCTGCTCCGTCATCACGGCGCCGAGCGGGCCAAGCGCGTCCGGGTCGTCGCGACGACCGTCGAGGCGCCGAGCGCGCCGCTGGTGGCCTCGCCGGGTGTCGATGCGGCGACCCGCAAGCGCCTGACCGAGGCGCTGCTCGCGGCCCACGCGGCGCCGGAGCTCAAGCCGACGCTCGAGGAGCTGCTCATCGCGCGGTTCGTCCCCGCCGATGGCGCGGCGTTCGACGTGATGCTCGAGCGCCAGCGGCAAGCCGAAGCGGCCGGCTACACCCGGCTCGCGTAGATCTCAACGGAGGAACCGACCATGCGCCACGCTGACGAGCACGTCCTGATCCCCACCCTGAAGCGCCAGCTCGCCGAGCGCCTGATCGACCGGCGCGAGTTCGTACGCTACGCCGCGCTGCTCGGCATGTCGGCGACGGCCGCCTACGCGTTCGCGGGCAAGGTGACCGGCGAGTCGCTCGTCGCGCCGGCGGCCGCGCAGACCTTGCCGAAGGGCGGCGTGCTGCGCATCGGCATGCGGTGCCAGGACCTCAAGAGCCCGCACACCTACAGCTGGGTCGAATCCTCGAACTCCGCGCGCCAGGTCCTCGACTACCTGACCACGACCGGGGTCGACAACGTCACCCGGCCCTCGCTCGTCGAGAAATGGGAAGCGAGCCCGGATCTGAAGACGTGGACCCTGCGCCTGCGCCGCAACGTCAAGTGGCACAACGGCCGGCAGTTCACGGCCGACGACGTCGTGTGGAACCTCAAGCGTGTCCTCGATCCGAAGACGGGCTCCTCGGTGCTCGGTCTCATGAAGGGCTTTTTGCTCGAGGAGTTCGAGACCGGCGAGAAGGACGACAAGGGCAACGCGAAGAAGTCGACGCGGCTCTGGGACGCCGACGCCATCCAGAAGGTCGACCCGTTCACGGTGAAGCTCAACGGCAAGACGGCGCAGCTCGCCGTGCCGGAGCAGCTCTTCCACTATCCGCTGCTGATCCTCGACCCGGCCGAGAACGGCGAGTTCAAGGTGGGCTCCAACGGCACCGGCGCCTTCACCCTGGTCGAGGCCGAGGTCGGCCGCCGTCAGGTCCTCAAGGCACGCACGGAGCCGTACTGGGGCGGCGGGCGCTATCTCGACGAGATCCAGTTCATCGATCTCGGCGACGACCAGGCCGCGGCGGTCGCCGCGCTCGCCTCGAAGCAGGTGGACGGCCTCTACGCGGCTGACATCACGCAGCTCGACGCACTGCAGAAGCTCACGCACGTGCAGATATACCAGGTGACCACCGCGTACACGGCGACCGCCCGCGTGCAGCCGGTCAAGCCCTTCGACGACAAGCGCGTGCGCCAGGCGCTGCGCTACGCAATCGACTCCAACGCGATCCTCCGGCTCGCTCACAAGGGCCTCGGCCAGGCCGGCGAGCACCATCACGTGAGCCCGGTGCATCCCGAGTACGCGAAGCTGCCGGCGTTCCAGCGCGACGTGGCCAAGGCCAAGAAGCTCCTGGCTGATGCGGGCTATCCGAACGGGATCGACACGGAGATCATCGCGCGGCCTCAGCCCGCCTGGGAGCTCCTGGCCGTACAGGCGATGGTCGAGCAATGGAAGGAAGCCGGCATCCGCGTGAAGATCAATGTGATGCCGTCGACGCAGTACTGGGAAGTATGGACCAAGGTGCCGTTCGGCTTCACGACGTGGGCCCACCGCCCGCTCGGCGTCATGAGCCTGGCCCTCGCCTACCGCACTGGCGTGCCGTGGAACGAGTCGAAGTACTCGAACGCGGAATTCGACCGCATCCTCACGATGGCCGAGGGCACGCTCGACGTGACGGCGCGGCGCGAGCTGATGGTGCAGCTCGAGAAAATATTACAAGACGACGGGCCGATCGTGCAGCCGGTGTGGCGCGCGATCTTCACGTTCCACGACAAGCGCGTGCAGGGTTTCAAGGTGCACCCGACGCTCTACATCTTCGGCCACCAGCTCGCGCTGATGGCCTGAGAGTAGGCGGCTAACGCCCTCGTCGGCGCCGCCTGCGGGCGGCCGTTCTGCCCGGTGACGGCGCGGTGCCCTTCCCGGGCTTCGTGCCGACGCCACGACTGCACTCGTTGCAGAACTTCTGCGCTTCATCCTTGAGCTCTCTCTTGCACATCAAGCACCGGATCATGATGTTCCTCCAATCTTTGGGGCCCTGGCGGTCTCTTCGCAGGAGATACTCGCCAACGCACAATCCGGAGGACACGCCTGGGGACTTGAGCGACACCCTCGGCCGCGCATAGCGACCGCTGGGCTGCGGCCGATGGGGGGGATTTTCTATGGCTGAAGACTGCAAGGCCATCGTCGGGTCCGTAGCGCGCGGGACCGCGAATATCGAAGACACCGGTGAAGCGGCGAGCGTCGCCGCCGTGGCGACCGGCGAGTTGACCCTGGAAATGGCGGCGCAGCGACACAAGGCGCGATCGCAAATGCTGTGGATGGTCGATCAGGCCAAGGACGCCGCCAAGAACGAGCGCGTCGATGATGCCCGCTGGTGGCGCGAGAAGGCGATATGCGCCCTGTGACCACCGGCTGCGGCTCAGCCGAGGACGATACGAACGCGATGTGCCTTCCCATCATCGACGAGCCTGATGCTGAGATCGCCAGCCAGAGGGACGCCTTCCACCTCTACTGACGACACCCCCCGCGACATCCCCCGCGGGTTCTCGACGACGAGATCGTAGCGCGTGGAGCGATAGCGGAACACCAGCTCGAAGCCGCGCCACGCGTGGGGAATACATGGCTCGATCACGAGCCTCGCGCCCCGGAGTCGAAACCCGAGGATCGACTCTAGCCCCGCCCGATACATCCACCCCGCCGATCCCGTGTACCACGTCCAGCCCCCTCGGCCTACATGCGGCGCCTCGGTGTAGACGTCTGCCGCGATGACGTACGGCTCGACCTTGTAGCGGTGGACACCCGCGGCGGTGCTGGCACGATTGATTGGATTCAACATCGCGAAGAGCTCGGCGGCCTTGTCTCCGTCGCCGAGCGCCGCATAGGCGATCGCAGACCAGATGGCCGCATGCGTGTACTGCCCGCCATTCTCTCGGACGCCAGGCACATATCCCTTGATGTAGCCGGGCTCCAGCGAGGTGCCGTCGAACGGCGGTGTCAGGAGCAGGACGACGCCGTCGGCACGGCGTACGAGATGCGCGTCGACGGCCGCCATGGCGCGCGCCTGGCGTGCCGGGGCGCCGGCCGCCGAGATGACGCTCCAGGACTGCGCGATCGAATCGATGCGGCATGCGTCGTTGACGGCGGCGCCGAGCGGCGTCCCATCGTCGAAGTACGCGCGGCGATACCAGCCGCCGTCCCAGGCCTCGCGTTCGAGCGACTCCTTGAGGGCGCTCGCATGCCTACGCCACTGCTCGGCGCGCTTGTCCTCCCCACGAGCGTCAGCCAGGCCAGCCCATTCGGAGAGAACGGCATGAAGGAACCACCCGAGCCAGACGCTCTCCCCTTTCCCGCCAGCGCCCACCTCGTTCATCCCGTCGTTCCAATCCCCCGTACCGATCAGCGGCAACCCGTGAGTTCCGACCGCCAAGCTGCGATCGAGCGCGCGCGCGCAGTGCTCGAAGAGCGTGCTTCGCTCGTCGGAAGCGCGAGGCTCGAAGTACGACTCGCGCTGGCCGACCTCGAGCTTGGGTCCTTCGAGGAAGGAGACGACTTCGTCGAGGACGGCGCCGTCGCCGACGATCTCGACATAACGGGCTACGGCGTACGGCAGCCAGAGCAGGTCATCGGAGATACGAGTTCGAACGCCGCGGCCGCTGGGCGGATGCCACCAGTGCTGGACGTCACCATCTTCGAATTGCCGAGCCGCGGCGCGCAACACATGCTGCCGGGCCAGCGCGGGCTCGGCCACCGCGAGCGCCATCACGTCTTGAAGCTGGTCGCGAAACCCGTACGCGCCACCGGCCTGGTAGAACGCCGATCTCGCCCACACGCGACAAGACAGCGTCTGGTACAGCAGCCAGCCATTGAGCAGTATATCCATCGAGCGATCGGGCGTTCTGACCTGCACCGTGCCGAGCAGTGCGCCCCAGCGCTCGCCGACCGCCCGCAGGACTGCCGCCACGTCGTGAGTCCGGTAGCGAACGATCAGCTCCCGCGCCTGCTCCAGACTCTCCGCCTCGCCGAGCAAGAACACGACCTCGGCTTGGCCGCGAGCGGGCAGAGCGATCATCGCCTGAAGCGCGCTGCACGGATCGAGGCCAGCACCGACCCGTCCCGAGAGCCGGTGTCCTGCTGCGAGCGCCGCCGGATGATCCGGCGAGCCGTTACGTCCGAGAAATTCCGTACGGTCGCCGGTCCATGCCGTTTGGGTCCCGCCGAGGTCGGCAAAAGCAACACGAGCGCCGAACTCGCGCCTCCACGCGTTGCGCGCGAGCATCGCGCCGGTCTGCCCGTCGATCTCGGTGACCACGAACGGCGCCGCGGCGGGCCGCGACACGCCAAGGACCCACTCGACGTAGGCGGTCACGGACAATCGCCGTGGTCGCCCAGACTCGTTTGTCAGCGTGAGCCGCGAGATCTTGATGGGGTCGTCGAGCGGCACCAGCTGTAGCAGCTCGAGCGAGATGCCGTGCGCGACGTGCTCGAACCGCGTGTAGCCTTGTCCATGCCCGATGACGTAGGGCGAGATCTCCTCGCGGATCGGGAGCGCCGTCGGCCCCCACAGATCCCCGGTCTCCTCATCCCGGACGTAGATGGTCTCACCCGGCGGATCGCTGACCGGATCGTTCGACCAGGCCGTGAGCTGGTTCTCGCGGCTATTGACCGACCACGTGTACCCCGAACCCGACTCGGAGACCTGGAAGCCGAAGCCCGGATTCGCGATCACGTTGATCCACGGCGACGGCGTCCACCGTCCCTCGTCGAGCACTATCACGTACTCGCGTCCATCCTTCTCGAAGCCGCCCAGTCCGTTGTAGAGCTCGAGACTCGGGCGCGGAGGCGCCGCAGGCGCCGGCGGCCGCGCCGCCGCCCGTCGAGACAGAGCAAGCGGAGCCGCATCGTCGGATCGCTGTGCTCGCGCCACTTGCTCGGCCAGTGTCCCGTGCCGGCTCGACAGCACCGCGCGCGCGACCGACCGGAGCACGTCACGCTGGGTCGCCGTGAGGCGGTCGGCCTGCACGATATATACGTTCCCGTGCGGCTCATGGCCATCGTGGGGCCCGGCCGACTGGCTCGTGCGGACAAGTGCTTCCAACAGCGCCTGCAGATCCTGAGCATAGGACGGCGGATGCTCGTTCAAAATGACGAGATCGACCGCGAGCCGCTTCATCCGCCAGTACTCGTGCGCGCGGAGCAGCTGCCGAACGATACCCACGTCCTCGGAATCGTCGATCCGAACGAGCACGATCGGGAGGTCTCCTGATATCCGGTGCGCCCACAACGCGGCGGGGCCCTCCGTCTGACGTGCAAGGATCTCCGCGGGAGATCTCAAGCTACGATCCGAGTAGAGAACGCGACTGGCGAGGCTTTGGAAGAGATGTGCCTCGTCGGGCCCCATGCCGAGGTGGTGCTGCTGAACCTGCGCCTGCGTCCAGGCCAAGGTCGCGGCGCGGTCGAACGTCGCCGGATCGCGATATTTCTCGGCGAGGCCGAGGGCTTCCGCGCGCGACGGCGCGACGAGCGTCGAGAAGGTGGCGCGGACGGTATCGCCCGGCCGCAGTCGCACGCGGCGGCGCAGGCTCACGATCGGATCGAGCACTGCGCCGGTCGTGTTGGAGAGTGGCCGGCCGTCGATCACTGCCGCGGGCGTCCGGATCCCGCGCCCGCGGCCGAGAAACCGCGCACGGTCGGTCTCCCATTGCAGCTCGCCGACCGGATCGCCTTCCACGACGGCGACATGGGCCAGCCAGACCGAGGTCTCGCCGCGTGCTCGCGGCCGGCGTCTGGCCAGCAGAGTGTCGAGGTCGGGTACGCATTCGGTCTCCACGCTCAGGTTGGAAAACGCCGGGTGGGCCGCGTCGACCGCCGGCGGCGTCAGGACGACCTCGGCGTACGACGTCAGCTCGATCTCCCGGCTTTTCGTCCCGAGGTTCGTGAGCGAGACGCGACGCACTTCGGCGTCGTCCTCCGGTGACACGATCACTCGGAGCGTGGTCACGATAGCGCCGTCGCGCCGGACGATCTCCGCTCGATCCTCGGAGAACGTGACCCGGTAGCTGTCCGGCGCGCCGCCGCGCGGCTGGTAGCCGGCCGACCAGCTCTCCCCGCTGTCGACATCGCGAAGGAATACATAGGTACCGCATGCGTCGCGCGTGACGTCTTCCCGCCACCGCGTGACGGCGAGATCACGCCAGCAGCTGTATCCGGAGCCCGCCGTCGTCAGCATCACCGCATACCGTCCATTGGAGAGCAGCTGGGTGCGCGGCAGCGAGCCGTGCGGCGAGTCGAAGTGCCTCACGACCGGCGGAACGAACTCGCGCACGTCGCCGACGGCCTGCACCTCGTCCGCGCGGGGCCGCGCGACCGCCACGTCCCGTGGCGTCCGTTCTTGAAGCAAGAGCTCGGTGGCCAGGACCATGGGCTCGGCACGGAAGCGCGCGCGCATGGCGCCGTCGTGGACGACGTTCGCGATCGCGACGACCACCATACCCTGGTGGTGGGCCATATACGCGCGAACCACCGCGACCGTGGCGCCATCCGGAAGCCTGGGCGCGGTGTAGTCGAGCGCCTCGTAGAAGCCGTAGGCGCCGCTGGCCCCGGCCGCCGCCAGGCGCCGGAAATTCTGTACCGCCGCGGTCGGATCGATCATCGCGGCCAGACCCGTCGCATAGGGCGCGATGACGACGTCCTCGCTGAGTCCGCGTCGCAGGCCTATTCCCGGGACACCGAAGCTCGAGTACTGGTAGGTCATCTCCAGATCGCGCGCGTTGTAGCCCGACTCCGACACACCCCACGGCACGCCGCGCTCGGCGCCATACCTGATCTGCCGCCCCACCACGAGCCGGGATGTCTGCTCGAGCAGGCTCCCCGCGGGCGCGGGCATGACGAGCGCCGGCATCAGGTATTCGAACATCGATCCCGACCAGGATACGAGCACCGAATCCAGCTCTACCGGTGTCAGGGACCGGCCGAGCCGGAACCAGTGTGAGACGGGAACGTCGCCCTTGGCGATCGCGACGAAGCTCGCGAGCCGAGCTTCGGACGCGAGGAGGTCGTACCGACCCGGGTCGAGGCTTCCGTCGGTGACGCGGTACCCGATCGCGAACAGCTTCCGCATCGGATCGAAGAGAAAGTCGAAATCCATGGCGGCGACCATCGCTCGAGCGTTTCGAGCGAGGATCGTCAGCCGACGAACGAGCGTCTCGGGCATGTCGAGGTCGCGAATGTGGCTTTCAACCGTGGCGCAAAGCGCCTCCGCCCAGACGACGACGTCCGTGGGCGCGTGCCCGGGATCCTCGTCGACCAGCGTTCGCGCGGTGGCCAGCACCGCCTGAGCGCGGACCATCAACGTCGCGAGCCGTGAGCCCCACTCGGCCGAATCGCGCGGGGGTTCCCGGACCGCGGCCGTGACGGCGTCGAGAACGTCCGCCAAGTGCCCGTGGCTGGCTGGGCCGAGGCGCGCGTCGCCGGCCGCCCGGGCGACCGACAGGTGGACGAGCAGCACGGTGTCCTCGATGCCGACGAGGGCCGACCGATCGAGGAGCGGGCGCTCGAGCATCTCCTCGCAGGCGTGCACGAGCGCAATGAGATGGCCAGCGAGATTGCCGCTGTCGACCGACGAGACGTACTTCGGCTCGAGCGCGTAGCAGTGCTTCGTGTCGTACCAGTTGTAGAAGTGGCCCCGGAAGCGCTCGAGGCCGTTCAGCGTCTCGAGCGTGGCCTCGAGACGCTCGACCGCGTCGACCGTTCCGACCCAGCCGAAATCGCGCGCCGCCACCGTTGACAGCAGATACAGCCCGATGTTCGTCGGCGACGTGCGATGCGCAACCACCGGGCCCGGCGTTTCCTGGAAGTTGTCGGGCGGCAACGCGTGATCTTCCGGACCGACGAACGTCGTGAAGAAGCGCCACGTCCGCCGCGCGATCAGGCGGAGGGCTCGCGCATCCGCCGCCGAGAGCGGCCGAGCGGCCTCGGTGCTCCGCGGCATGCTGATCCACCGCGCCACCGCCGGCGACACGGCCCACAGCGGCAGAAAGAGCAGCGCGGCGGGCCAAGCCTCTGGTCGCCCCCACGCGACGGCAACCGCCGCGACGGCGGCGAGCGCAACCCCACCGCCCATTCGACGGCAGAAGCCACGGAGATCCAGACGGAGGCCGGCTTTCGCCTGCGCCGCGGTCACCCATTCCAGCAGCCTGCGATGCGTGACGTACACGCGGACGAGCGTCCGCGCGATCGCATCACTCATCAGCCAGGTCTGATGCGTCAGCATCGTGATCGTGAGCCCGAACTGTGAGCCGGCCAGCAAGAGGTCCCGGCCTACCGCGCGAATGTAGCTGCGCTTCGAGATGCCGCGCCCACGGGGGAGCAAGCCGCCCAGCACCGGCAAGAGCGTGGGCACGGCGACAGTCGCCAGGATGAAGGCGCTCCATACCATGGGCGAGGTGCCCGGCATCAGCCACGCGACCACAAGTGTCAGATAGGTGGCCGGCGCCGACACCGTGCGACGGAGGTTGTCCAGCATCTTCCAGCGTCCGACCAGGGGGATCCGGCTCCCGAGAATCCACGGAAGCAGTTGCCAATCGCCCCGCACCCATCGATGCTGGCGGGCGGCCGCGACCGCGTAGTGGGACGGGGCGCTCTCGAACAGCTCGACGTCGGTGACGAGGCCGGCGCGCGCGAACACTCCCTCGAAGAGATCGTGGCTCAGCAGCGCGTTGTCCGGCACCCGTTCGGCCAGCGCCGCCTCGAACGCGTCCACGTCGTAGATGCCTTTGCCGGTATACGACCCTTCTCCCCAAAGGTCCTGGTAGACGTCGGACACCGCCGCCGCATACGGGTCGATGCCGGCCGGGCCGGACGAGAGGCGCTGGAACAACGAGCCCTCGCGTCCGGGTAGCGGCGGTGTCACTCTGGGTTGAAGCACGGCGTATCCTTCAACGACGCGCTGCCTTCCGATATCGAACCGCGGTCGATTGAGCGGATGCGCCATCGTACCGACCAGCCGATCGACCGCCCCTCTGGGTAGTCGCGTGTCGGCGTCGAGAGTGATGACGTAGCGGATGCCGGAAGGCGTGACGGCGCCCGTAGCCACGAAGCTCGTGTCCGTCGCCCCGCGCAGGAGGCGATTCAGCTCGCGGAGCTTGCCCCGCTTGCGCTCCCACCCCATCCACGCCCGCTCGCTCTCGTTCCAGAGCCGTCGGCGGTGGAAGAGAAGGAATCGCTCGCCGCCATCCGGTGCGACACCGTGACGCCGGTTCAGGCGGGCGATCCCCTCGCGCGCGGCCCCTAGAGTTCCGTCATCTCCCGGCATGCTCTCCGCGGGCGCGTCCAACCAGTCGGAGAGGATCGCAAAGCGAAGATCGCCGCTCGGATTCGCCAGGTAATGCACTTCGAGCCGATCGATTTGCTCAGTGACTTCTGCGCCGTCCGTCAAGAGCATCGGCACGACGACCATGGTTCGCAAATGCGGCGGCACCCCGTCGCGCAGCTCGAGGCGAGGCAGTACTGCCGGCGTGACCAGCGCGGTGACGCTTCGGTTCAGCAAAGCGATCGCCAGATCCGAGGCCGGGACGATGGCCAGAAGTGCGAGAACGAGCAGGCCCGCAGGTCCGACGCCGGATACCCATGCCGTGAGGAGGGGCAGGGCCAGCATGAACCCACTGAGGACGGCGATCGTTCCAAGATATCCGGGCGTCGCCGCCTCGACATAGAGCCGAAGCAGCCGGCGCAAGGGCGGCGCTCGGTAGCCAACCATCTGTTCGAAGGCCGGGCGCCCATTGCCGATGAGATAAAAGCCGGGATCGGTCTGCCGATCGTCGTGGGCCCCGGCCCCAGCCTGCGCGCGAGCCACGGCCAGGCGCGCGACGTCCAGCTCGGGCTGGCCCGAGCCCCGGCCGATCTCCTCCACGGCGTGTCGGTAGGCATCGCGGGTCGCGAAGTCCATCGCGGCGTAGTTCGGGCCCACGTGCAGCACCTGGTCGACGAGGCTGACGCTCTCGAAGAACTCCGTCCAGTCGAGCGCGGACATCAAGCTCATGCTCATGATCACGTTACGGACGGTCACGTTCATCGCGGCTTGCCGCTGATGCTCGAGGCGAACGATGTCGTCGGAGGTCGTCCCCTGCGCCTCCAGCCGTTGATCGAGCCAGCGCAGGGCCGGAGTGACTGCGCGATCCTGCTCCCGTAGCCGCTGGACGAGCTGTACTGCGAAGGCGGTGACGAGCGGACCACTCTCGAATCGCGCGAGGCCCCTCGCTGTCGGCGCGACGGCACCGTCGGCGCCGACGCCGAGCAGTTCGTCGGCCAGGAGGTCGGCCTCCTGGCGCGCCGCGCGGCCGCGAACGATGCTCTCCGCCAGGCGCCGGAGGTTCTCGACGAGCACGACGCGCAGCGTGATCGCCACCGCCCACAGCTCGCCGATCGTCAGCGGCTGCACACGTTGATAGGCACGTACGAAGCGGCGGAGTGATTCGGGATCGAGTCGGCTATCGGTATGCGCCACGAACGCCCAGGCGATGCCGTAGACGCGCGGATAGCCGGCGAGCGGCCCCTCGAGCAGCTTGGGCAGCTTTCGATAGAACCCGGGCGGCAGGTCGTCGCGGATCTCGCGCAACTGCTCGTCCACGACGTGGAAGTTGTCGACGAGCCATTCCGCCGCGGGCGTGATTGCGCGCTCCTCACGGATGGCGTTGGCGATCACACGATACGACTCGCGAAGCACACGACCGTTGTGCTCGACGTGCTGCAGCAAACGCCGCCCCCGCGGCGACTGCCTCATGACGACCTGGGCGGCCGCAAGGCTCTCGGCGTGCTGCTCGAGACGCTCGATGCCGAAGAGGTCGGCACGGATCGGGTCTTCGGCAGACTGCCGGGTTATGCGCGTACGTCCTTTCCACATAAGTTAGTTAGACGGAGGGTGTGAATCCCGGCTGGCGCGGCGACGCGAATCGTTCATCTTCGCGCGTCGTGTTCGGCATCCCCATGCGGCGCAACCAACGAAAATGGGAGGTCACGCCTTGCCGGAACGACCGGTGCTCCGTGTAGGTGACGCCAAAGTCTCGACACGTCTGTTCCACCAGCTTCGCGATCGCCGGGTAGTTGACGTGGCTGATCCTCGGGAACAGGTGGTGCTCGATCTGGAAGTTCAAACCGCCGAGGAGCCACGCCACGACCCGGCTAGGCCGGGCGAAGTCTACAGTCGTCTCCGCCTGATGGATGGCCCAGGCCCGCTCGATACACCGCGTGCCCGCGGACGGCAGCGGGAACACCGCCTCTCCTACGCTGTGGGCCACCTGGAACACCACGCTCAGCGTGCTCCCGAGCACCAGCGCGGCGACTCCGTAATGGACGAGGACGGCACTCGCGGGGTGGAACAGCAACGGGATCCCGAATGCCCACGCGAAAAAGATCGCTTTGCCGGCTACCAAGAGAACCAGATCCGCCCCTGTGGGGCGGCGGATTCGGTGGCTGCCGATTCGGCCGGCAATCAGCCTTCGAAAATCGTCGACGAGCTGCCACCTGATCGCCAGTAAGCCGTAGAGCGGCCAGAGGTAGAGGTGTTGCCATCGGTGAAAAGCGAGCCGGGGCTGATGGGGCGTGAGCCGGCCGAAGATGCCCAAGTTGAGGTCGCTGTCGTGGCCCGTGACGTTGACATACGTGTGATGGATGACGACGTGCTTCCAGTGCCATAGATACGAACTGCCCCCGATCATATCGAGCGTCATCGCCATGAGCTTGTTGATCAGGCGATGGTCGGAATACGCGTGGTGTCCACCGTCGTGTTGAACGTTGAATCCGATACCGGCCGCGGCGAACCCGAGCAGGACGGCCAGCGGCACGCTCTGCCACCAAGCGTGGGCCGCGAGCACGAGCAGCAGGTACGAAACAGCCAGACAGGCGATGAGGATCGCCGTCTTCAGGTACATCTGCCAGCAGTCGCGTCGCCGCCGGCCGGTGGCCCGGAAGAACTCGTCGACTCGCCGCCGAAGCTCGAGCTGGAAGGCGTTATTCGCTCCGAACTTGAGAGCTCCTCCCGGCACAGCCACGCCGTGGCTTCGCCCGGAAGGTGTCATCGAGACTGCTCCCCCTGCAGATACTGATCGATCCCATTCTCGATCGCGCGAGGGAACGACGGCGCGGACCCGACGAGCTCCTGCTGGTAGGTCAGGAGCATGATCTCGCGAAAAATCGGCAACGCGGCGCGGCCCCCGGTCTCCTTGTCGCCCAGGGTCCGGTTGTCGTCGAAGCCGATCCGGACCGCTACCGTGACCCCCTGCGGTCCGTAGGTGGACCCCACGAAGAGCGCATCACGAAAGTCGCTCGTCGTTCCGGTCTTCCCCATCACCGGGATCGGGAAGTCGCGGCCATAGAGGGAATGGGCGGTGCCTCCCGGAATGCGGATCACCCCCCGCAATCCCTCCTGGATCAGGGTCAGATGGCTGGAGTCGAACTCGAGCGCGGTGCGGGCCGCCTCGTAGAGCACCTCGCCGGAAGCGCCGGTCACGCGATCGATGACGTACGGCTCAGCCAGGAGCCCCGAGGCCATCGCGCGATAGGCGCCCGCCAGCTCGAGCAGTCGCACTTCTGAAGCGCCGAGGGCCGTCGTGATGTAGGGCTGCAGCGGGGTGCGGATCCCCAGCTCCAGGGAAGTCCCGATCACTCTGTCCAGGCCGATCTCACGGGTGATCCACACGGCCACGGCGTTGCGGGACTCGGCCAGCGCCTGGCGCATCGGGATCGGCCCCTTGAACTCGTGGTCGTAGTTGGCGATCCACTTGACCGGACGGTCGGCCCCCATGGGTACCGCGATGGGTTCGTCCGGCACCGTGGTGTCGAGCTTGAGCCCGCGGCGGAACGCAGCGAGGTACACCATCGGCTTCCAGGCCGAGCCCGCCTGCCGCAGCGAGCCTGTCGCGCGGTTGAAGTCGGAGTAGCGCGCATAGCGATTCTCGTAGAAGTGCCGCCCCCCGGCCTCGGCCAGGATCGCCGCGTCCGCGTTACGTAGCACGACAACCGAGCCCTGGATCAGTCCCCTCGCCTGAGGGTGCCGCCGTTCGTATTGCGCGAGGCCGGTCTCGAGCGCCTCGTTCACGATGGTCTGTACCCGCGGGTCTACGGTGGCGTGGACCAAGATCCGCCCCTGGAAGAGATCCTCGACTCCGAAGCGGCCCGCACCGTGCAGCCTGAGCTCGTCGAAGACCGTGTCGATCGCGGCAGGCGCCTGCGTTTTGACCGAGCTGTTCGCCGCCACCTTCGCGACGAGCACCGGCTCGGTCTGCAAGCGCTTCGCGAGGTTCTCGGGGATGTAACCGTTGCGCGCCATCAGGGCCAGGATCTCGTTGCGGCGGCGCAGGGGCCGCGGGTCTCCGGGCACCGGAAGATAGTCCCGCGGCGCCTTGGTGATCCCCGCCAGCGATGCCGCCTTCGCGGCGTCCTCCACCGTGTAGCTCGACAACGGCTTACCGAAGTAGTACTCGGAGCCGGCGGCGAAACCGTACCGGCCGTTGCCCAGATAGTTGAAGCTGGCGGAGCGCGCGAAGATCTCGCGTTTCGCCTGCTCTCGCGATCCGAACCGCCGGGTCATCGCCTCCTCGAGCCAGAGCGCCAGCCGCACCTCCTCCAGCTTCCGGAAGAGCTTGTTCGTGGTCGGGGTCCCCACGACCACGGAAAAGAGCCGCCAGGTCAGGTTGTCGCGGAAGAGCGTCACGTCGTTCTCGCGGCTCCACCGGTCCCGCAGGAAGTAACCGCGGACGAGCTGCTGGGTGAGCGTCGAGCCACCCTGGGGGAGACGCAGCCGGAATCCCTTGCCGTCCCACCACGCACCGACGGAGCTCATCGCCGTCTTGTAGAGCACGCGGGGCAGCGCTCGATAGTCCACCCCGGAGTGGGTGAAGAAGTTCTTGTCCTCGGCCGCCAGGATCGCCTGGCGGAGGACAGGCGGTATCTCCTCATAGGAAATGACCCGACGGTACTCCCGTGCCAGCTCGACCAGTACCGTGCCCCGTGCGTCGTAGACTTTGCCCGTCGTCGCGAGCTCGAAGCGAATAAAGGCCTCGAGGTCCGGAACACCACTCCGGTCGAAGTAAATATGATGGGCAAGTCCCCACGTCGCGATCACGAGCAGTAGCAGCATCACGAAGGGGACGGCGAGAAACACGGCTCGGCGCGAGCATGCGGACCGCAAGCGTCGGCCAACAAGGGCGACGGCGGCAGGATAGGACCTCATCGCGGCCTCGGCGCGCTCCTTCGCGAGCTCACAGAGCGCCTTCGCGTACTGCGCGGCCGCGCGCCGGTGCT
>QHTE01000086.1 GCA_003220685.1 Candidatus Rokuibacteriota bacterium | reverse complement strand
GATGAACGAGATCTTCGGGCGCTACTTCAACGTGAGCCGCGACGCATTGTACGAGGGCGAGGCGTTCGCCGACGACGGTCCTCCGGAGGACCTGTTCATCTTCGACGACCAGCTCCACATGATTCGCCAGAGCAAGACCGAGGAGAACCGGGCGCTGCGAGCTCTCGCGCGGGGATATCCCGGGGCGGCGGAGTTCCACACGAATCCATTCAACCCACCGCTCGGGAGTCCCGCCGGCACCGCCCAGCTGCCCGACGAGCTCGCGTTGCGCGGCCATCTGGACGCCTCGCACGGTCTGTGGAGAAACTGGAACCGGGCCCTCATCGGCGACCCGATGGACCACGAGATCTTCCACCTCCAGGCGTTCATCAAGTCGCTGTTCCTCGACAGCCAGATGACGGTCGGCCTGCTCAGCAACATCACGGGATTTCTCCCCGTGTTCGTTGCCGGCGCAGAACCGAAGAACGTGTTCGATGCCCGTAGCATCGAAGTGCTCACGGCGGACCAGACCGTCGGCGTGAGAAATTTCGTCAACAAGCTCGCCGGCTCACAGCGTCTCTACGCCCACGGGCTCCTCTATCCCGGCACCGCCAATCTGTTCGAGATCCAGCGGCAGATCGATCACAACAAGCCGGACGCGTGGAAAGGCTACTGCGTGTCCCTGGCCGCCAAACAGGTCACGGACCCGGCCGGCGCCTCGATGAAGCAGTGGAGGCTCGACGACGAGGCTGTCATGTATCCGACGTTCGAGCTGATCAGGAAGTATCAGGTCATCCTGCGGCACGAGCGCCCCGCGTTCGGCAACATCTGCGTCCACAAGGGATTCGCCCCGCCTCCACACGACATGGCACACGACAACCCGGAGAACGGCAACCCGGAGGACCTGCCGAAGGTGGCACGCGACTGGCCGACCTTCAACTTCATCATCTACCACTCGTGCATCAGGCCAGTCCTGTTCTACAACCCCAAACCGCTCGCCAACCTGCTCAGCAGGCGCCCAGTTCTCCGCGAGGGTGTGCCCGACATCGAGTGGACCACGCGCTTCGCTCAAGTCTCTCGGCACCTCCACAACGTCTATGCCGAGGTCGGCTCGACCTTCGCGTCGACGATCATCACCTTCCCCACGGTGTGGGCCCACATCATCGGTCAGCTCCTCCAGAACATGGGCTCGCAGCGGATCGTGTTCGGCTCGGATTCGCTGTGGTATGGCTCGCCGCAGTGGCAGTACGAGGCGTTCTGGCGATTCCAGATTCCCGAGCGGCTGCAAGAGAAGTGGGACTACCCGGAGATCAAGGAATCCGACAAGCGGAACATCATCGGCCTCAACTCCGCACGCCTGTACCACGTCTCCTCGACGAAACCGAAGAAGTTCGGGGCAATCAACGACGACTGGGAGAGTAAGCTTCCCGTGGACCTCGGAGGCCTCAAGACACTGCTCGAATTCCCCCATGCCTCGGACAACATCTCGAAGATGCGCAAACGCTATCTCGCCGAGGGCGCAGCTCCCGATCACCGGCGCTACGGCTGGATCCGAACGCTGGTCTAGCGAAAAGCGATCGGGCAGCTACGGGCGCGGCTCCAGGCGGGGCCGCGCCCGTCTCCTACTTTTCGGCTAGGAGATGGTCGATGAGACGGCGGAAGACTTCCAACGGCTGGGCGCCTCTGATGAGCGTGCCCTCAACGGCATCACCAGATTTTGTCCTCGCTACGATGAACCCAGGAGTACCCTGCACACCAGCAGCCAGACCGTCGCCCAAGCCCTGCTCGACGCGTTGCGAATGAGCGCCTGTGTTCAAGCAAGCGTCGAAGAGGGCGCCATCGAGACCGAGCGCGCGCGCGTGCTGACTGAGTTGCGCAGGCGTAAGCGCCTGCTGATTTTGGAAGAGCCGGTCGTGCATCTCCCAATATTTGCCCTGATCGCCAGCGCAGTGGGCGGCCTCCGCGGCCTTGCGGGCTTGAGGATGGATCTGATCCAGCGGGTAGTCGCGAAACACGTAGCGCACCTTGCCCGTGTCAATGTAGTCCCGTTTGAGCGCTGGCAATGTCGTCGAATAGAACCTCCCGCAGAAAGGGCACTGGTAGTCGGAAAACTCCACGACCGTCACCGGCGCGTCTGTCAGCCCGAGCGTTGGTGCATCTGCCACCCGTGCGCGGGCGGCTCCGCCTAGCGGCGCAGCACCGCTCGGGGCCGAGCGCTGCTGCATGAGGCGCAAGATTTGGCCGAGTTGACGCTTGATTTCCTCAATGTCGGCCTTGACGCGACCGAGATCCGATTTGATCGCTTCGAGTTCCCCTGGGGTGGTCGACGACTGCGCCCAGACTGGTGACGCCAGCAGGAGCATCACGAGGCCGGCCAGCACGTGCCTCTTCATGCGTGCGACCACGCAAGCTTCAAGAGCTCAGACCGAGGAGCATCATCCGAGTACTGGGCCGTGATCAATGCAGATCGCCTGCTCCAGCCCGGCGTCCTGGGCGACCGCCGGGACGGTTTGGAATATGGTCCGGTGACAATAAGGAACAGCGCGAGCTGATGTCAACCCTTTTGGTTTTCAAAGCCCCGAGGGTCGAATGGGACGCACTGCCGCCGGACGCTGCGACCGCTCATGAAGTAGTAGACTCCGAGGCTGACGAGGGAGGTGCGGCAAATGGCAAAGGACGGCTTCCGCGTGCTCGACAGCGACATCCATATCATCGAGCCGCCCGATCTCTGGGCGCGCTACATCGACGCCCCGTTCAAGCACCAAGCCCCGCGCGGCTTCGACGACTGGGTACTCGATCTCCGTATCGAGATCGACGGCAAGCTCATGCCGGCCAATGTCACTTACTCAGCGGAGGCGCGCGGCCGATCGGCGCAACACAACCGGGAGCAGTTCCGCTCCTTCCACGAGCGTGGCTGGAGCGCCGAGGCGCAGCTCGAGGCCATGGACCAGGAAGGCATCGACGTCGGGGTCGTCTACCCAACGCGCGGGCTCTACGCTCAGGGAATCGATGGGATGGAGCCGAAGCTGGCGGCCGCCATCGCCCGCGCCTACAACAATTGGCTCTATGACTTCTGCGCCGCGAACCCGCAGCGCTTGATCGGTGCCGGCATGATCTCGCCGTTCGAGATCGACGACGCGGTCGCCGAGGCACAGCGGGCAGTGAAGGAGCTGGGCTTCAAAGGCATCTTCCTCCGTCCCAATCCGGTCAACGGCCGCAACTGGCACGATCCGTACTACGAGCCGCTCTGGAGCCAGCTCGAAGCGCTCGATGTGCCGCTCGGTTTCCACGAAGGCTTGGGGGCGTACCTCCCGCAAGTCGGGGACCGCTTCGCGCGCAACGTGATGCTCCGCCACACCGTCTGCCACCCGGGTGAGCAAATGCTCGCGGCCGTGAGCTTCTGCGGTGGCGGGATCCTCGAGCGCCATCCGCGGCTGCGCGTCGCGTTCCTCGAGGGCAACGCGAGCTGGGTGCCCTTCCTCCTCTGGAGGATGGACGAGCACTACGAGTGGCTCGGGGACGTCTTCGCGCGCGACTTGTCGAAGGCGCCGAGCGAGTACTTCAAACAGCAATGCTTCGTCTCCGTCGAGTGCGACGAGGAACCCATCAAGGGAGTGTTCGACCAGATGGGTGTCGCAAACATCGTGTTCTCGACGGACTTCCCCCACCCGGACTGCAAGTACCCACACGCGGTCGCGCGGTTCCTCGAGCTCCCGCTGCCCGAGGCCGCGAAGCGCGCGATCCTCTGGGACAACTGCGCACGGTACTACGGCCTCGCCTGAACGGCGGAGGGAGGTCGATGAGCTCGACCATTGGCTTCACGCTGCCCCAGAGGGGCGTCTTCTTCGGCGTCACCAGCGTGACCGAGATGCTCGCGCTGGCCGCGAAGGTCGATGCGAACCCCCTCTTCGGGTCCATCTGGGTCGGCGACAGCCTTGGGGCCAAGCCGCGGCCGGATTCCCTCGCGTTGCTTGGCGCACTCGCCTCAGCCACCCAGCGTGTCCGGCTCGGCGTGGGCTGCATGGCGTCATTCCCCGTGCGCGACCCTCTCGTCTTCGCCTATCAGTGGGCGACGCTCGATCTCCTCTCCAACGGACGCATGCTGCTCGCCGCGTGTACGGGGCTCGTCGCGGGCGGAGCCAGCGCGCGGGAGGGCGCCGCGTTCCAGGTCACCGACCGCGAGCGCGCGGATCGTCTCACCGAAAACATCGACATCTGTCGGCGACTGTGGTCCGAGGAGCACGTCTCCTACAAGGGCCGCTTCCGCTCGTTCGAGGACGTGACGATCCAGCCCCGTCCCGTGCAGCAGCCGTGCCCGATCTGGATCGCGTCAAACCCGCGGCCGCCCCTCGCCGGCCCGGCACTCGATCGGGCGCTTCGCCGAGTGGCGCAGCTCGCCGACGGCTGGATGACGACGCGGCTCTCGGTCGGTCTGGCAAGGAGCAACTGGTCCGGCATCGCCACCGCTCTCGCGCAACAAGGGCGTGACCCCAACGGCTTTCCAACGATGGCCTATCACAATGTCAACATGAATGGGGATCGACAGGCCGCTCTCGAGGAAACCAAGCGCTTCCTCGACGCATACTACGGGCCTGTGTTCTCACCGCAGATGGTCGAAGCATGGACGGCGGCGGGCACGCCAGAGCAGTGTGTCAGTCACCTGGACGGGCTGCTCGCGGAGGGACCCAAGTCCATCACGCTGCGCATCACGTCATGGCGTCAGACAGAGCAGTTCGAGCGCTTGGTCAACGAGCTGCTTCCCCGACTTTTCGATCGCCAGCCAGGGGAGGGACCCTCATGATGCGACCAACCGTTGTTGCCATCCTGATGAGCGTGATCTTCCCGATGCTTGCTCTCGCGCAGACGACCGACGAGCTCAAGAACGACGAAAGGACGCCGGACGATGTCCTGACCTACGGCATGGGCTACGGCCAGCAGCGCTTCAGCCCGCTGACGCGCATCAACCGCAACAACGTCAAGCGCTTGGTCCCGGCCTGGTCCTATAGCATGTCGGACAACCGCGGCCAGGAGGCCCAGCCTCTGCTCAAGGACGGCATCCTCTATCTCACCGATCACGAAAAGACCGTCGCCCTCGATGCGCTCAGCGGCAAAGCGATCTGGAAATCGATGATCGAGTATCCGCCGGACACCACCCGGGTCGTCTGCTGCGGCATCGTCAACCGCGGCGGTGCGCTGTTCGACGGCAAGCTCTACCGCACCATCCTCGACGCACACGTGATCGCGCTCGACATCAAGACCGGCAAGGAGGTGTGGCGCACGAAGTCGGCCGACCCCAAGGACGGCTACTCGATGACCGTCGCTCCGCTCGTGGCCAGCGGGGTGGTGATTGCCGGGGTCGCCGGCGCGGAGTTCGGGCATCGCGGCTACCTCGAAGGGCTGGACCCCCAGACCGGCAAACAATTATGGCGGACCTACACGATTCCCGCGCCGGGCGAGCCCGGCGCCGAGACATGGCCGGGGGACGCTGGTTCGCACGGCGGTGGCAGCACCTGGATCACGGGCTCCTATGACCCGGATCTCGATCTCGTCTTCTGGGGAACTGGCAATCCCGCTCCGTGGAATCCCGTCAACCGCAAGGGCGATAACCTCTACACCAACTCGATCCTGGCCTTTCAGCCGAAGACGGGGAAGGTGGTCTGGCACTATCAGATGACGCCGAACGACCCGTTCGATTACGACGGGGTCAACGAGTTGGTCCAGGCCGAACTCACCATCGACGGCACACTGCGCAAGGTTGTCATGCAGGCGAACCGTAACGGATTCCTGTACGTGCTCGAGCGCGCCACCGGCAAGCTGCTGGCCGCGAACAAGTTCGTCAAGGTCAACTGGGCCGAGCGCATCGATCTAGCGACTGGCCGTCCAGTGTGGACCGAGGTGACGAAGGCCGCCCTGGAGGGCAAGAGTGTGCAGGTCTGGCCGCATCTCACAGGGGGGAAGAACTGGCACCCGATGTCGTACAGTCCGATCAGCAAACTGATCTACCTGAACACGACCTCGTTCGGGTGGGACTACCAACCACTGCCGTCTGAGGAGGTCGCCAATCTCAAGCCCGGCCAGCCGCACTACGGCATCAAGCGGCCCTTTGTCTATATCTTCGACGACCCCGATGGCCGCGGCCATCTCCGAGCCCTCGATCCCGTCACCGGCCGGTCGAAATGGGCGGTACCCTTCAAGAGCCCGAACTTCTCCGGCACGCTGGTGACCGCGGGCGGCCTCGTCTTCACCGGCCGGCTCACCGGCGAATTCATGGCGGTCGATGCCGACACCGGGAAGACTCTATGGGAGTTCCAGACGTCGGCCGGCATCGTCGGCCAGCCGATCACTTGGGAGCGCGACGGCAAGCAATACGTCACGATCACCAACGGGGCAACCGGCCCGTACGTCATGCGCTCGGGCGATCCCAATCTTGCCAACGTTCCTGCCGGCGGCAGCGTGTGGACGTTCAAGCTGTTCGAGGAATATTCCGGGCCGCAGCGCGCGACGTCGGGTAACTGAGGCCCGTGCGGATGATCATGCGGCGGGCGCCCCCGTTGAGAAGGGCGTACGTGCCGCTGGCCGCACGAGTGGCACTCGCGCTCGCCGCGAGTGCGTCGGTGGTCTATGCCGACCCCGATGGCGCCAAGATCGAGAGGGGGGCGGCGATCTACGGTGACTATTGCGCCTCGTGCCATGGCGATGGGTTACGGAACACCAGTGGCGGCGCCACGTTCGACCTTCGGCGCTTGCGGCCCGAGGATCATGACCGTTTCCTGAACGTCGTGCTCAACGGAAAGACCCAGATGCCGCCCTGGCGCGGCGCGCTCAAGCTGGAGCAGATCGAGGCAATCTGGGCCTACATTCGCGCCACAATCGACCGATGACTGCGACGCAGGCACACTTCCCCGAACGCGGACCCGCGCCAGAACAATTGGGGGCGTGATCATATGGAATCGATCTGGAGCGAGATCGAGCGGACGTTGGTTGGACTCTACCGCCTTCCTCATAACCGGATTGAACTCGAGAGAAAGCGCACGTCGCCGGAAGCTAGATATCGCGAGCAATTCCCGCAGCATATCCCGATTCCATTCGTTAGAATCGAAACGGTGTGGGTTCTGGAGCTTCCAGCTGGCGAGGCCATCACGGGATATTCAGGACCGGGAAGTCCGCAGAAGCTTTTCGCCAACCTTCCATTGACGGCTCAGGGCAATCGAATGCTCGTCGGGAAGGCACGCCAGGTTTTGATTGGTCTGGCGTTCGCGGGCTGCGCTACCACGATGTCCGCCGAGGATGAAGCCAACGCGGCCCGCGTGCGGATCACCAATGACCGAGAAGTCGCTCGCGACTGCACGTTCGTCGGGATGGCGAGCGCCAACAATGAGAAGGATCTGCAAAGGAAGGCCGCATGGCTCGGCGGAGATGTGGCGGTCATCACGATAGAATCGCAAGAGGCCAGAGCTTCGACGAGCTGGTTCTGCTCCGTGAGGTCCACGACTGAGGTGTTCCAATGCGAGGCGCACGGTGAACGAGCCAGGAGGCACTGATGAGAAAAGCAGTCCGGCTGATCCTCATGGGGACGCTGCTCGTGCTCGGTTGCGCCGCTCCGACGCCTCCCCCCACAGCGCCGACGGTGCGAGATCCGGGCGTCCGCAGCGGCCCTGCCGGGGCCGGCGGCTTCTTGCCGGGACTGACGAGGGCTGAAGTGGCGTTCTTCCAGGCTGGGCGCACGGCTTTCCTTGAGGTTGAAGGGGTGAAGGATGGCCTGGGGCCGCGCTTCAACCTCGATAGCTGCAGCGGATGTCACGCCCAGCCGGCAATTGGCGGTTCTAGTCCGTCAGTGAATCCTCAAGTAACCGTTGCGACGAAAGCGGGTGCGACGAATATCGTGCCTGCCTTCATCACCACCAACGGTCCTGTTCGCGAGGCCCGGTTCAAGTTCAAGGCTGACGGCACTCGTGATGGAGGGGTCCACAATCTGTTCACCATCGCCGGTCGCAGTGATGCCCCCGGATGCGTCCTGGCCCAGCCGGACTTCAGAGGGGAAGAGGCCCGCAAGAATGTCATCTTTCGCATCCCCACTCCGGTCTTCGGCGCCGGCCTGATCGAGGCAATCCCGGACGCGGCGATTGTGGCGAACTTGCAGACGCAGCATCCGCGTCGGGCGGCGATGGGAATCGCAGGGAAGCCAAATCGACAGGGGCCGGGCCGAGCCAACACGAGCAGCAACGACGGCAGCATCACCCGCTTTGGCTGGAAGGCGCAGAACAAGTCGCTCGTGATCTTCGCGGGCGAGGCATACAACGTGGAGCAGGGCGTGACAAACGAGCTCTTCCCGACGGAACGCGACGAGACGCCGACTTGCCTGTTCACGGCGTCTCCCGAAGATCACACAAAGTTCGATGTATCGAAACCAACTGAGACTATCAGCGACGCGGTGAAGTTCGCCATCTTCATGAGGTTTCTGGCGCCGCCGGAGCCGGCGCCCGAGACGCCATCCACCGCTCGCGGCCGCGCCGTGTTCACCGACATCGGCTGCGCCCTGTGTCACACGTCCGCCCTGATCACGGGACGATCCTCGACCGCAGCACTCTCGGAGAAACCGGTCAAACTCTTCTCCGATCTGCTGCTGCACCGAATGGGTTCCGGGCTGGCCGACGATATTGTCCAGGGCGTTGCCGGGGCAGATGAGTTCCGGACGGCGCCCTTGTGGGGGCTCGGACAAAGGATCTTCTTGCTGCATGATGGACGCACGACGGACCTCGTCGAGGCGATTGAGGCACACGCCAGCTCGAGGACCTTTAAGTTCCCGCCGTCGGAAGCCAACGCCGTGATCAAGCAATTCCGCGCGCTCGGGCAAGCCCCGAAGCAGGATCTGTTGAATTTCCTGCGGAGTTTGTGAGCGAAGGACTCCCGCTCTCGGCGAACGCTACGCGTAGGCGACGCTGACCGCCGTCACGGGCGGCAACCCCGAGAGCGCCCGGCGGAACGACTCTCCGCCGTCTTCAGTGATCCAGACGGTGCCATCGTTCATGCCCACGATGAACACGTCCGGACTCTCAGGGTCGCCGGCGGTAGATCGCGGCGCGGCCGTGATATGGGCCGGCAACCCGCCTGTCAGCCGCCGCCAGGTCAGTCCCTGATCCTCCGAACGGAAGAAGCCCGCGTCGGCTCCCTCGGGTCTCCGCCAGCCAGGCGGCGGTACCGCCGAGGCCGCGGTGAATACTACGCGGGGGCGAGCGGGGTGAACGACGGGCTGGGCAAAGTAGCTCCGGTCCAGCCCCTCGGTGCAACGCACGAATGAGTCGCCGCCGTCCACGCTGCGATAAAAGCCGTTGCCGGATGTCGCCAGGATGACCGCCGGGTTGTCCGGCATGATGGCGACGTAGTGGGAGTCGAACTCGGTGCCATTCTTGAGCGTCTCCCAGGTCGCCCCACTGTCGCGGCTGCGCACCAGCCACCCTTCCTCCACCGCGCCGAGGACGACACGAGGATCACTGGCGCAGAGCGCCAGGCCCTTCACATGCGCGATGTGCGGAGCCGGCGGGAATGTCCAGTCGATCGACTCAGGCATCGTCCGGAACTGCTCGGAGTCGATCCAGCTCTCCCCGCGGTCCAGGCTTTTGAACACCGAGGCCGGGCCAGTGCCAACGTACAGCTCGCCTGTATGGGGATGCTGGGCAAGGGACCAGATCTCCTTATAGATGATGCCCTGGTTGATCTCCCGCCAGACCTGTCCGGCGTCATCGCTGCGGAACATTCCGCCTTTGCTCGTGCCGGCGTACAGGCGGTGTGGGTTGTCACAGTCCACGACCACCGGCCAGCGCATGGGTGCGTAGCGGTCGAAGGCGAGCGACTGCGCTTCGTAGCCTCGGCCGCTCGAACGGGCCTGAAACAGCCCCTTGTCCGTGCTGACGTACAGCCTTCGGTCCGTTGCTACGGCCATGGTGTCGCTCCTTTCATCACGCGTCCGCTGGGTAGCACCTGACCTCGATGCGATTGCCGTCGGGATCCCTGAAGTAGACTGACTGTCCGTACCCTCGAGCTCCCCATCGGCGACCCGGCCCTTCCTCGATCTTCACGCCGTGCGCGGCGAGATGCTTTTGAAACCCCTCGAAGTCGGCAGCCTCCACCACCATCGTGAAATGGTTCAAGTTCTGGAGGCCTGAATCATTTCCCAGCGCTTCCCCAGGCTTCATGGGGAAAAGGTCGATCACAGTGTCCGCGCTGATCCGCACGGATGGAAATCGCACCTCTCCCCGACGGAATTCGTCGAGGCGTTCCGGCTCGAGACGCAGGACGTCCGTGTAAAGGGCGAGCGAGCGGGCGATGTCCGGCACGTTGAGCACGATGTGGTCCATCGCCTTCATCTTGAACATGTCGCTCCTCCTCCGGGACGCTCCGCCGCATGCTCTCAGGCGCTGCACGTCACCGCGCATGCTCGCCCGCTCTCCGTCGCGGCGCCGGCTCACGCGGAGACGACAGTGGGCGTCCCGCCGGAGGAAGTCAAGGCGCCGAATACGAAGGTCCGCTTGCGCTGGGCGAACACCGGGGGCTATGTTCGGGCCGATCCTTCAACCCGCTGAAAGGGGAAGCCGCAATGGAAAAGAGGTTTGGCGTGATATCCGCGGATGGACATTGCCGGCTCATGCATCTTCCCTTCGACTTGTGGACGAAGCGTCTCCCGAGGAGGCTCCAGGAAAATGCGCCGAGAGTTGTGCAGAGCCCTGACGGCACCCGACAGTGGGTCGTCGAGGGGCGCCCCTGGAGTGGAGTGGGCTGGAGTGGCGTTGGCCGAGGCTCCGTCTCCTGCTATGCGCGGGCAGGCGTGCCGGAAGAGCCCGAACCCGGTATCTTCCGTGCCGCACACGCCAGGTATCGCTGTGAAGATATGGACCGTGACAGGGTGGATGCTGAGCTCGTGAATGGTCCCTACGAGCAAATATCGGCCATCAAGGATCCGGAGCTCCGTGTCGCGTGCGTTCGGGTCGTCAACGACTGGGCGAGGGAGCTGTATGAGGAGTCGAACGGCAGGTTCATCATGCTGCTTCCCTTGCCCTGCCAGACCCCTGACGAGGCTGTCGGGGAGCTGATGCGGGTGGCAAAGTTTGGCCTGCCCACCGGAATCATCTTCGACTGGGTGAACGCCCCTGAACCCGTGCTGCACCAGATGTGGGAGCCGGTCTGGGCTGCGGCTGCGGAGACGAGCCTGCCGATCAACTTGCACGCGAACCCGCGCGGTGGGTCGCGCCAGATAGGAGTGGGCGTCTCAGGCCTGGAACCGCGGAATCAGTCGCTGATGACGGTGATGAACTTCCCCATGGGGCTCATGGCCGAGCTCATGAGCGCAGTCGTTCTCTCGGGCATCTGCGATCGCCATCCCCGCGTGCGCTTTGTCCTCGAAGAGGCTGGCGTTGGTTGGGTGCCATTCATCTTCTGGCGCTTCGATCGTGAGTACGACTGGGGCGGTCCGACATCCCGTGTCTTTCGACCCGACATTCTGCTTTCTGCCAAGCCGACCGAGTTCGTGAAGCGTCAGGTCTTCTTCACATTCGAGGTGGAGGAGGAGGGCGGGTTTCGTCGCGTACCTGAGGTCGGCTTGAGAAACTTTCTCTGGGCGAGTGACTTCCCCGGGCTCGACAGCCCCTGGCCGCGCTCCAGGGAGATGGGCCATACGCCGGTGGAGGCGGCCCTGGGGAAGGAGGCCCTCAATCAGCTCGTCTTCGAAAACGCTGTCAACCTGTATAAGATTCCCGTGACACGGGAGCATTGACAATCCTTAGGTGCTGCTCGACGATGCCCCTACCGCCGCGACCGTGATTCCCGCTTTGGGACGAAGGGAGGCTAAGGCTGCTCCAATCGACCCTCGCCTTGCTGTGCTCAACGCGCTCTGAGCTACGGGGGAAGCGGAGACGGAACAATGGCACAACACGATAACCTACAGCTCGCTCGTCAGGCGTTCGAGGCATGGAATAAGCACGATGTCGAACGGTACGTGAGGCTGCTCGACGAGAAACATGTCTTTGAAAGCGACACGATTCCCGCACCGATGCCCGGCCGTGAAGCAGGCCGACAGTTCATGCAAATCTACGTGAGCGCGTTCCCCGATTTGCACTTCGACATTGATCAGATGCTCGGTGAGGGCGACTTCGTCGTCACACGCTGGACGGCGAAGGGCACGCACCGCGGTGAGCTAATGGGCATCAAGCCGACCAATCGGCGCACCATCACTCATGGCTGCACAGTCGTTCAAATCAAGAGCGGCAAGCTCGTGCACGACTGGATCTATTGGGACACGGGGCATCTGCTTCGACAGCTCGGAGTTTTGCCCGCTGCCTGACGAAAAGCGACATCCTTCGCCGGCCGCCGTCGCTTCGAACGTCGAAGCCTTCACAGCGTCGTGATGGAGATGTTCGACGAGCGTGGACGCGGGATACCCAGGCGCGTCTCGCCTGTCCTGGCGACGGCCTGGCGGTAGCGCCACAGCACAAGGACGAGGGACGGCAGCATCATTGCCGCCATCATCACGATGTCGCTGCGGCGCGTGAGTTGTGTGTCGTCATCGCCCTTCTCTCCCTTCGTCGGGTGTCCGTCGTCGTTCGTTCCGTTCTCGATCCGACGTGATGGTTGCTGCTCGTGAGATAAATCTAGCGCCGGGTATCGAACAGTGGGAGTGACAAGTGTGACGGGATTCCGATGGACTCGCTGATCACGGCCGCGGCGCGTGCACTCGCGGCGGGTGATCCGCTCGGCGCACTGAACCGGGTCGCCCTGCGCGACGACGCGCCTGCGCTCGCGCTTCGCGGCATCGCGATGGCGCAGCTCGGCGATCTCGTTCGAGCGAAGACTCTCCTGCGACGTGCGGCGCGCGCCTTCGGTCCGAAGGAGGCCGTGGCCCGCGCGAGGTGCGTCGTCGCCGAGGCCGAGATCGCGCTCGTCTCGCGCGACCTCGGCTGGCCGGCGAAGGCGCTCGACGCGGCTCGGGCGACGCTCGAAGAGCACGGCGATCGCGCCAACGCGGCGTTTGCGCGGTATCTCGAGGTCCGGCGCCTCCTCCTGATCGGGCGCCTCGACGAGGCCGAGCGTACGCTCGCCGAGCTCGATCCCACGCCCTTCCCGCCCGCGTCGAGGACCGCCCACGAGCTGGTGGTGGCGGGCATCGCGATCCGACGCCTCCGGACGAAGGCGGCGCGCGCTGCGCTCGCCCGGGCCGAGCTGGCCGCGGGCCACGCACGCATCCCTGCGCTGACGGCAGAGGTCGAGAGCGCATCCGTCGTCCTGGACACGCCCGCGGCGCGCCTGATTGCGAGTGGCGAGGAGCGACTCCTCCTGCTCGAGGAGGTGGACGCGTTGCTGGCGTCGAAATCGCTCGTCGTGGACGCGTGCCGTCATGTCGTGCGTGACGCACGCACGGTGGTCTCGCTCGGGAGGCGCCCGGTGTTGTTCGCGCTCGCACGCGCGCTGGGCGAAGCGTGGCCCGGAGACGTGCCGAGGGACATGCTCGTCGCGCGGGCATTCGGAGCGAAGCTCGCCGATGAATCGTATCGCGCGCGATTGCGAGTCGAGATCGGCCGGCTTCGCACGGCGCTTCGGACGCTGGCCGGCGTGACCGCGACGAAGCGAGGATTTGCGCTGGCGCCGCGCCGCGCCCGCGAGGTCGTCGTGCTGGCACCGCCCGTCGACGGGGAGCATGCGGCGGTGCTGGCCTTCCTCGCCGACGGTGAGTCGTGGTCGAGCTCGGCCCTGGCGCAGGCACTTGGAGCCAGCCAACGCACCGTGCAGCGGGCGCTCGACTCGCTTGCGGCAGCCGGCAAGGTACAGTCGTTTGGTCGCGGGCGAGTTCGTCGTTGGCTGACCCCGCCCCTGCCGGGATTCACGACGACCTTGTTACTCCCTGCTCCACTACCGAGTGACTAGGATGGAAGCCATGAATCGATCAGCGGCCGAGCTCGTCCGTGAGTATGGCCCCTTCCCGGGTGTCGACCAGGTGCATGGGGTCACGTTTGACGGTCAGCAGGTCTGGTTTGCCTCCGGAGACAAGCTGAACGCCTTCGATCCTTCGAGCGGGAAAACGCTGCGCTCGATCGATGTCGCCGCGCATGCAGGAACGGCCTTCGACGGCCAACACCTGTGGCAGCTCGCCGAGGATCGCATCCAGAAGATCGATCCGCAGACCGGCCGGGTGCTCGCCACGATCCCGGCGCCCGGCGGCGGCGGTGACTCGGGGCTCGCGTGGGCCGAAGGGACGCTCTGGGTGGGGCAGTATCGGAACCGGAAGATCTATCAAATCGATCCCCAAACAGGCGCGATTCTTCGCACGATAGAGTCCAACCGCTTCGTCACCGGGGTCACCTGGATCGACGGAGAGCTCTGGCACGCCACCTGGGAAGGTGACGAGAGCGAGTTGAGGCGGGTCGATCCTCGAACGGGAGAAGTTCTCGAGAGGCTCGAGATGCCGCCCGATGTGAAAGTTTCGGGGCTCGAGTCCGATGGCGGCGATCAGTTCTTCTGCGGAGGAGGACCGAGCGGGAAGGTCAGGACGGTCCGGCGGCCCAAACGGGGCTCCGCAAAGAGAGCTTGAGAAGGAGGGGTCACATGGCAACCCACAAGGTGGTGAAGCACGACGAGTGGCTCGCGGCACGGAAGAAGCACCTGGCGAAGGAGAAGGAGTTCACCCGGATGCGCGATCAGCTGAGCCGGGAGCGGCGCGAGCTGCCCTGGGAGCTCGTCGAAAAGCAATATACCTTCCAGGGCGAGCACGGGACGCGGACACTCGGCGACCTCTTCGAGGGACGCGGTCAGCTGGTCATCTACCACGCGATGTTCAACCCCGACACCGCGGGGCCCCATACGCCCTGGACGGGGGACGCGCCCTGCTTCGTCTGCTCCTTCTGGATGGACAACTTCAACGGCATCACCGTTCACCTCAAGCACCGCGACATCGCAATGGCCGCGGTCTCACGGGCTCCCTACCCCAAGCTTGCCGCTTACAAGAAACGGATGGGTTGGGGCTTTCCGTGGCTGTCATCCCTCGGCAACGACTTCAACTTCGACTATCGCGTCTCTTTCGCCGATGAGGAACTGAAGGCCGAGAAGCTCGACTACAACTACCGGCTCCGCCCCTGGGGGTTGACTGAGGCACCCGGCATCAGCGTGTTCCTTAAGGACGGCGGTCAGATCTACCACTCGTACTCCACCTATGAGCGCGGGCTCGACATGTTGAACGTCGCCTACCACTACATGGATCTCGTACCGAAGGGCCGCGATGAGGGCGACTCAGGCGCGGGCGCTTGGGTTCGCCGTCGCGACGAGTATCAGGACTGATGCACGGCCCCCGGCTTTTTGCGGCGATCGGGCTGGTTAGGCAAGCGAGGCCGGGTGGATTCTGTCCCGCGTGCCGAGTGCTGATGAAAGCCCGCGACGCCAGACATGAGCTGGCGAAGCCCATGGTGGCCGCATTGATCGTCCTCGCTGTCGCCGCCGTTGCCTGGGCGGCCATGGTCCAGCAATCGCGCTCCATGGCCGGAATGGCCGGAATGGACATGGGCCTCGGCCCGATCGAGTCCTTCGCGGCGACCTGGGTCGTGATGATGGCGGCGATGATGTTGCCCTCTGCGATCCCGGTGGTCCTCGAGTTCGCCCGAACGGCCGAACGACGAAGGGGATGGCAGGTTGCCACTGGAGTGCTTGCCGTCACGTACCTCGGCGTGTGGCTGATGTTCGGCGTGGTGTGCTACGCGATCTACACCGCCGCGAGCATGCCCTGGCCCAACCAGGCTTCTGTGGTTGGAGTGGCTCTGGCGCTGGCCGGCGTCTACTCCGTCAGCCCGATCAAACGGGCGAGCCAGGCTCGCTGCCGCGAGCTGTGCGCGCTGCATGGGCCGCTTCCCTTCAACCTGATGCGGAGCGCCGCTGTCGCAGGCGCGCGCTACGGCCTCAGCTGCCTTGGATGCAGCGCCGCGCTCATGGTGGCCATGGTCCTTCTCGGAATGTCCAATCTCTGGTGGGCGGTGATCCTCGGCATCGTCGTCCTCATCTACAAGTTCGCGCCTCCCCTGCGAATGCGATATGAGCTGATCCTTTCGGCCGTCCTGGTGGCTCTCGGCGTGGCGTACCTCACGATGGCTTGAGTACCGACGAGGCCTCACCGCCGCGCCTTCGCCGGCTGGTAGACGAGCTGCCGCATCGGATCCCGCACCTCCCGCTCATAGACGTCACGGTTGGCCTCGAACCAGGTCTTCTCGTTGTTCCGCGCCAGATCTCGCAGGAACTGGAACGCCGCGGGGCGAAACCCTCCGAAGCCGGCCATGCGGCTGATCGGTCAGCGCTTCCAGAACCCCTGCGATGGGATGCGGAACGCCCGGTTGAAGCGCGAGGATGAGTTCTCCCACGCGATGATCATCGTCAGCTCCGCGAGGGCGTCGTCGTCGTAGTGCCGTTGTATGCGCGCGAACAGCTCGTCATCGACGTCGCGCCGCGTGTCCGTGATCGCATCGGCATATTCGAGCGCCACCTTCTCCGCGTCGGTGAAGAGCGGACTCTTCGCATAGTCGCCGAGGAGCGCCTCGAGCTTCTCCGTCGAGATACCGTTCCTGCTGCCGACGGCAGCATTGACGTCCTGTCAGAACTCGCAGCCGTTCCAAGAGGCCACGCGCCGATTGAGCAGCGCGCGGAGAGTAACGGGCACGCGCTTCGTCTCTTGTTGGAGCGCGGCCCACATCGCCTGCGCGGCGCGGAAGTACGCCGGGTTGCGCGCGTAGAAGAGATAGGGATAGAGCGGCGCGCCCCGGAGCTTCTCCTGTTCCGCGAGCGTTTCGCGCAGGTCGTCCGGGAGCGTCTCGACGTCGACCGGCGGGATGCGCGTTTTCCCCTCCAGCATGGCTCCCTCCTCCGCGTTCTGATGGCCGCGATCCTACATCCGAAACGGTCGTACGCGCCGATGCATACTTCGATGGCGATCGAAACGTCTACCGGGGTTCCTTGATCGACGGCAAAGCGTTCGGCAGGTCGCTGTGGACGCGGCGGCGAGTTCCTCGGCGGCGCGACTAGCGTTTCCTGCGATCGCCTGGTTCGGACGCGTCGATCCCGAAGGTCTTTTGGAAGCCACGCCGGCCCGACGGGGTGACGATCACGGCGTGGCTGCGCTTCATCCTTTCCATCCAGCCGAGATCGAAGCAGCGCCTGGTGATCGCGGCCCCTACCACACCCGCGATGTGTGGGCGTCGCTCGGTCCAATCGAGGCAGAGTCGGCAAAAGTGGCGGCGGGTCGAACGCAGTGTGGGAAGCTCGATTCCGAACTCTGTCAGGAAGCGCGTGCCGGCTGTCGTGATTTCAGCGGCTCCGTCATCGAGCACGATGTATTCGCGGGCGACGAAAGAGTCGGTGAGATCAACGCTGAGACGGCCCGCAAGGTGGTCGTAGCAAATTCGGGCCGCACTCAGCGCGCGTGCTTCACGGGATAGCGGGCGGTATCGCGGTCTCTTCTCGAGCGCGACGGCGACGATCCCGTCGATCATGTCTACCACGGTCGGCGAGGCAAGCCGGAAATAGCGATGCTGCCCATTACGGGCCATCGAGAGCAAGCCCGCCTCTGTCAGCTTCGCGAGGTGGGTGCTGGCGGTTTGCGGCGTGATTCGCGCCGCAACGGCAAGCTCGCTCGCGGTCAGGGCACGGCCATCGAGAAGCGCCGTCACCATCGTAGCTCTCGCAGGGTCTCCGACGAGCGCCGCGATCTCGGCGATGATAGGGCCTGTAATCATTTCCGCTATCTAACACCTAGATCGGGTCGACGTACACTACGACGGTGATCGCCCTCCTTCGTCGCCGCTGCGAGAGTCTCGGTGACGAACTATCGGCCATGCGACTAAAAGCCCCTGACGTTCACGGCGACGCGGCCGTGTCCGGCGTGCAGGGTTGCCTCGTCCGTGCGATCAGCTGCCGGCGCGCCGAAATCCTTCGCGGGCGGCCTCGTCTGTGGGCCCGAGCTGAAGGGCCCGTTGGAAGGCGGCGCGCGCATCCGCTTTTTGGCCTAGCTGCATGTAGCACCACCCCATGCCCACGAGGGACCGGTGCGAGTTGGGGGCGGCCAGGTTGGCCCGGATGAAGATCGCGAGCGCCTCCCGGTAACGCCCCACGTAGTACAGGCTCCAGGCGACCTTGTGTTGGAGGGAGGTCGTTTCGGGGGGATCGGTTCCAACCAGAGACCGGGTCCCACGAAGCGCCTTCTCGAGCAGCGGGAGAGCGGCATCGTATTGCCCCAACGCGAAGAGCGCCGACCCAAGGCCATTGATGGCATCGACATAGTCCGGATTGCGCTCGATCGCTTGGCGGAACGCGACGATGGCCAGGTGGAAACGCGCGAGTCGGAGTCGGCTCCACCCGAGCCCGTTGTACAGGCCCTCCCACGTCGGCTGGCGGCTCAACGCACCCTTGAACGTGATGGTTGCCGCCCGGGATTCGCCGACGAAATACTGTGACCAGCCGAGGAGCGCCCGGGCCTCGTCGAAATCAGACGCCAAGGCGACCGCCTCGGCGAACTGCTCGCGCGCCTCATGATACTTGCGCGCCTCCAGGAGAGCGCGCCCGCGGACAAAGCTCGCCTGCGCTTGCATGGCACGGCGGAAGCGCTGCAACGGGTTCCCTGATGTGGTCGCGAGCGCGGCCGGCGTCGCTACCGCGGCCCAATGCTCGGGACGATCGCTCGCCTCCTCGAACGCCTCCCGGGCTTTTTCCGAGGCGTCGCCGGCGCGAATGGTCAGGCGCCGAACCGCGGGGTCGGCGGCAGCGCCCGATGCGATTGGCGCGCGGGCCACTTCCGTCGCAGCCCGTGCTGCCTCGAGAGCCGCATCCTCCGCAGCTCGCGCGGCATCCCTCGCGGCGTCGGCCATGTCATCGGCGAGCCCGCGCTGCGAACCGGGCTGACCTCGGCCCGCCTGTCCTGCCTCAGTCTGCTCGGCAACTTGCGCCGCGCGCGCAGCATAATGAGCTGCGTCGGCGGCCGCCGTCTCCGCGGTCTGGAGCAGTCGCCGAGGCGCCCAGAAGTCCGCGATACCGCCGGTCTCACCGGCGACCGAGATGTCGGGGCTGAGTCCGTCGGCAGCCGCGATTCCGCTCGGCCCGGGCGAGCCAACGCCAGCACCGCTAGCCCCGCTGACCCCGCTCCCGCCGTTGTTGGCGCTATTTGCGGTGGCGCTGCTCCCGCCACTGCCGCCGCTTCCGCCACTGCTGCTACCGCCGCCGCTCCCGCCGCCAGTACCCCCGCCACCGCTCGTTCCCCCGCCCCCGCCCTGCGCGAGCACGGCAGGGGCTCCGGACGAGAAGTCGATGGATCCGGACGAGAAGTCCATGGAAACCAAGATCGGCAAGAAGACCAGCACATGCGTAAGAGCCAGGGCACGGGAGCGGAAAGCCCGACGATACCAAGGCAGGGTCGTTTCTCCCATTTGCCGTCCGCGCGGAGCCCGTCTGGTCACTGACTCTGGCAGGGGCCCGGAGAGGCGACAATCGGGAGAATCCTCAAAGTCAGGGGGAGAAACACCCCGAGGGCTTGCGACCGACTACGCCTCGAAAACCGAGCCGAGTGGAAGAGGACCTAGTAGAAGCGGTAGTTCACCCCGACGCGGAAGAGGTGAAGCTCGAGAGGACTCAAGGCATTGGTAAACTTGGCGCCGTCGACGAAGCCGAGGGCTGGGCTTTGGCCATCGGCTCCACTGAGCCGTCCGATCACGTCGGTCCCGCCGAACCGGGCGTATAGGTACTCGGCTTTGGCGCTCCAGTTGCGTCCCAGCGCATATTCGACACCGGTCCCGATTGCCCACCCAACTGTTGTCCTGGAGACTGAAACACTCTCTGGGTTGGGGGTGAAGGGGGGCTCGGAAAAGGTCTGTTTGAAGTGCGAGTGGCTCACCGCGATCCCGGTGGTCAGATAGGGAAGCCAGCGATCGATGGCCCAGCCGACTCGTGGACGGGCCGTCAACAACCAGTCCGTGGACTCCGAGACCGTCAAGTTGTACGGCGAATTGTCCGTCGTGTAGCGGAACGTGCCGCCATGCTTGGAGCTCAGGTCGAGCCAATTGAAGTCGAGCTCGACACCCCACACAAGGCGTCCGGATTGACGGTTGTACCCGGCCTGCACCCCGCCCGTGACGCCGAGATCATCCAGGTTGAACGATCCAGTTTTCTCGACACCGGGAATGGCATCTGGGTTGAAGTAGTTGTTGGGATTGTTGTTCTCGACGGAGAGAGAAGTGCTCTGGTGTTTCCCAGCCCCGCCGACGTTCGCGCCGACGTAAAACCCGGACCAATTGTAGACGCCTGAAGGCGCACCGACCTGAGCGTCGGCGGTAGGAGCCCAAAGCGCGAAGACCGCGCAGGTCGCGGTGATGGCTGCGAGCCCTCTGGTCCTCTTCGAAATCGTGGCCACTGTGCACCTCCCTCGACGTCAAGCACGGATGTCGACTACACCATTGGATACTTCACACGGCAAGTTCCGGAAGCTTTTCGGAGATCATCAAACACGAACGAAATCAACGTGGTGGCCTTCAGGCGTGGACGCCGATGATCTTGTCCCAGTCGGTCGCGTGCTGGTAGGCGTGTGCGACCCGCATGAGGAGCGGATCGTCGAAGAAGCGCCCGACGAGCTGCATGCTGACCGGCAGACCCGCCGACGACTTGCCCACGGGTAGCGCGAGCGCCGGGTGGCCGGTGTAGTTGAAGGGCAGCGTATTGCGGTTGCCGCCCCGACTCGCCGACATGAGGTTGTCCTCGACCGCCTCGAGGTAGCTGCCCGGCCTTTGGTTCTTGGGTGCGGTCATGATGCAGGTGGGCATCACGAGCACGTCGACGTCCGCCAGGGCGGCGTCGTAGGCCTTGATGTAAGTCGGCCGCACGTTCTGGGCCTTGGCGTACACGCTGCCGTGATAGTTGCGGCGGCTCAATTCGGCGGCGATGAGCGACAGCTTGGTGCGTGGTGCGAGCACGTCCGCCTGGGAGGCCCACAGCTTGTTGATGGCCGCGATGACGGGCGCGGGGTAGTAGGTCCTGGTGAAGGCGCCGAAGAAGCCAGTCTTGAACAGCGCCAGCGCCCCCTCGCCCGTGAGCGCGGCCTGCGCGGTTCGGATGGCATGGTGCGCTGGGATGGAGACCTTGGCCACGCCGGCGCCTGCCTTGGCGAGAACGTCGACCGCGGCCAGGACCAGGTCGCGTACGTCGTCCTGCGCCTCGTCGAAGCCCTCCTGGAGCACACCGATGCGCAGCCCGCCGACTCCGTCGGCCAGCCGGCCCATCACATCGACTCGAGTAGGAACATCGCGCGTCGAGCGGGGATCGTAAGGGTCGTACCCAGCAGTGGCCTGGAGCGCCGCCGCCGCGTCCTCCACGGTGCGGGCCATCGGACCGGTGTAGTCGATGGACTGGTCCGAGCCGAACCCGATTCCGAAGTGCGACACGAGCCCGAACGTGGGCTTGTGGCCGATGATCCCGCAGAACGCCGCGGGGATGCGGATGGAGCCGCCCTGATCGCCGCCGAAGGAGATGTCCACCTGACCGGCGGCCACGGCCGCGCCAGAGCCCGAAGACGATCCGCCGGTGACGTGCTCGTGGTTGTGGGGATTCAGGGGACGGCCGTAATCGCCGATGGCGCCGCCGGTGCCGAAGCCGCCACTCAGCCCATTCATCACGTTCTTGCCGATGATGGTGCCGCCCGCCTGCAAGACACGGGTGACCACGGTGGCGTCGAAGTCCGGGATGAAGCCGTCGAGGGCGAAGGAGCCGAAGCTCATCGGCATTCCGGCGATCGCGATGTGGTCCTTGAAGCTGACCGTCTTGCCCTTCAGTAGGCCTTCGGCCGCTCCCTCGATCCGGCACTTCCACATCCAGGCATTGAGGGGGTCTTCTTCTGGACTCGGCCGCCAACCAGGCTGCCGGCCGGCCGAGACCATCGGCGGCCTGGGCTCCTCCAGCCGCGCTTGCACGAAGGCATCGAACTGGCTCAGCTGCTCCATGAGGAACTTTCGGTAGAGGACGGCCTCCTCCGGACTCAAGTGGATGCCCAGTTCCTTGGCCACCGCCACGACCTCATCGACGTCAGGGACTGCGTACATTGGTTGCTCTCCTTTATTCAGAACGCCGGGCGCCGCAACACCCGGGGATCGATCTTGCGGGCAACGAGCTGCCCATCGCTGGGCGAGCCCAGCAGCTGGCCATTCGCCACCATGACTTTCCCTCTTAGAATCACCGTCGACGGCCAGCCCTCGATCTGCCAGCCCTCCCAGGGGCTATAGTCCCGCACGTGCAGGTCGGCCATGCGCAGCGTCTTCTTGATCGCCGGATCGATGATGGTGATGTCGGCGTCGCTGCCCACCGCGATGGCGCCCTTCTTGGGATAGAGGCCCAGCAGCTTGGCGGCGTTGGTTGAGGTGACGGACGCGTAATCCTCGAGGGACATCCGCCGGCGGACCACGGCTTCCGTGTAGTTGACGCCCATGCGGATCTCGATGCCGATGTTCCCACCCCGGACGTCCACGACGTTCCGGCCCGCGATCTTGTCGAGATAGGTCGTGAAGCTACTGTCGGTGGCCGTGAACGAGAGATCGCCCCGCAACAGGCCATCCCACAGGAACCGCTGGTCCTCCGGGAACTTCAAGGACGGGTACGTGTGGTATTTCATCCCGTCAGCCTCTTTGTAGCGGTCACAGGTGAAGGACAGCGCCAAGGTCAGCACCTCGCCGTACACCGGCAATCCCTTGCTGCGCGCCTCCGCGATGGCGTCCAGTCCTTCGCTGGCCGTGACGTGAACGAAGTAGGTGCCGGCTCCCGTCCGCGCCGCCAGTCGCACCACCTGCTGGAAGGCCAGCTCTTCCACCAGCTTGGAGTGGATCAGATGCACGTTGTACCAATCCCACTGGCCCCGCTGCTGGGCCAGGAGGTAGTTGTACATGACCAGCTCATCGTCCTCGCCGTGGACCGCCAACACCCCTCCGTGCCGGGCGACCTGCTGCATGAGGTCTTCCAGACGCCCGGTGTCGATCTTGGCGATCGGGGTCAGGCTCGTTTGTGGCCCTTCGGGAGGTCGGATGTCGGTCGTGAAGATCTTGACGCTGGGAAAGCCCGCCTCAGGGAGCTCGTGGTACCGGGCGATCGCGTCAGGAGGAGTGCGGTTCGAGTAGATACAGTGCGTCGAATAGTCCGTGTACGCCTGACCGCGCCAGGGCGCCAGGTAGTCGTGGATTCCCTGGGCCAGGTCCCCCTCGTGCGGCACGGGGGCAAAATCGATCACCGTCGTCGTCCCGCCCCAGATAGCGCCGAGGGAGTGTTCCAGCGGCCCGGCGTTGGGCACCCCGGCCACCAGCGTACGGGCGCCGGGCTGAACGTTGGCGACGGCGTGGGCATGAGTCTCGATGCCGCCGGGCACCACGATCTTCCCGCGGGCGTCGATGACCTGGGTGGCCTCGGCGGGGAGCACGCCGGGAAAAGATACGGACACGATTTTCTCGCCCACGATTCCCACGTCCCAATCGCCGGCCCCAGCCGGAGTGACGACGCGACCGCCTTGAATGAGCATGTCGAGCATGGCTCACCTCCCCTATCCGGGTGTGGGTCCGAGACCGAGCGATAACAGCGCGATCATGCGGTGCCGGGGTCCGGCGTCCCGAGCCAGAACGGACTGACCTTACCGCTCAGCTCGAGATAGGTGCGACGCTCTGCGGCGCGACGGGGATACCACGTCGACAGGTAGTCGCCGTCGAGCATGTGGTGGCGCGATTCCGCGAGGCCGATGAAGCCCTCTTCCGAGCGCGCCTGGAAGGCGGGCCAGCGACGCGCGTGCTCTTCCGACTGGAAGAGATTCATGCCCGTTCACAGGAACGGCGGTCGGCCCCGGGAGGGACCGAAGCCGTAGTTCAGGTGTCCCACCACTCCGGGGGGATCGACCCAGACGATCCGGCCGTCGCGCATCTCGACGCTCACCGGATCGCCGCAGTCGAGGCACGTGGGCAAGCGGCCTTCCTCGACCCCGAGGCCCAGCGCCCGAGCGCGCTCCGCGTAGTGCGGTGCGCGCCCGGTGTCGATGAGCTCGCGCATGATGCGCTGGAACATCCGGTCCGTGAGAAGCGCGTCGGCCATCGCCGTCTCCCGGGAGTATATGCCACCCGCCGTCGGGCGAGCAGGCCGGCGACGATGCCTGGAGAGTGCTAAAGTTGCCTCCGCTCGATGCGGTGACCAGAACTCGATGGCGTGAGCTCACGCGGAGGATGAGGCGATGGATTTCGGGATCTTCAATCTGATGGGGGCGCGCCAGCCAGACAAGCCCACCGCGCGCGTATTTGGCGAAGTCGCCGAGCAGACGAGGCTGGCCGACGCGCTCGGCTACACGATCGCCTGGTTCGCCGAGCACCATTTCTCGAACTATTGCCTGTGCGCGTCGCCCTTGATGATGGTGGCGCATTGCGCCTCGATCACGAAGCGGATCCGGCTCGGCACGGCCGTCGTGGTCTTACCGTTGTACAACCCGGCTCGGCTGGCCGCCGAGATCGCCACCGCCGACGCGCTGTCGAACGGCCGGCTGATGCTCGGCATCGGCGCCGGGTATCAGCCCTACGAATTCGAGCGGTTCGGCGTCGACATCGCCCGGAACCTCGAGATGACCGACGAGTTCTGCGACATCCTCGACCTGGCCTTCAGTCGGGACTTCTTCAGCTATCACGGTAAGCACTACCAGATGCCGGAAACTCACATCCCGGCCCGCCCGCTGCAGAACCCGCTGCCGATCTACGTCGCCGGCCACACGCAGGCGATGTTCCGCGCGGCCGCGCGGCACGGCTATCGGGTGCTGACGTCGGGCCGGGTGGGCGGCACCCAGCTGCTGGCCGAGCAGTATGCCGACATCGTCGCCGCCTTCGCCGCCGAGAGGGTGCCGCTGTCACGGGCACATGTCACGCTGAACCGCTTCGCGCACATCACCGACAGCCGTGAGGAAGGGATGCGCTTCGCTGAGAACGCGCGTTATCAGTCGCGGCTCGCGTCGAGCCTCCGGCGCCGGCAGGAGGTCATGCAGGGGACCGTCCTGGTCGATGTGCCGTTCCCCGACGAGCCGCCGCTCGAGACCATCTACGGCAACCTGTTGATCGGCGACGTCGAGACCGTGGCCGAGAAGCTCGTCGCCGAGATCCACGCAACCAAGCCCGCGCACGTGTGCTTCTCGTTCAAGGTCGGCGACACGCCGCACGCGGCGGCGATGCGCTCGATGGAGCTGATGATCGGTGAGGTCAAGCCGAGGATCGACAAGGCGCTCGGTCCGGTCGAGCACGTGGCGGCGGAGTGACCCATGGCACCACTCGAAACCCGCGATCCTCGTCTCCACGATCTCGTCGCTCCCGACGCACCGATCGATCGCATTGCCGGCGGACTCACGTTCACCGAAGGCCCGGTCTGGCGCGGCGGAGCGCTGCTGTTCAGCGACATTCCCAACAAGCGCATCGTGCGCTGGCGGCGGTTGCCCGAGGGGCCCGAGCTGACGACGTACGCCACGGGCATGTCCAACGGCCTCACGCTGGACCGCCAGAGGCGCGTTCTGGCGGCGGAGCACGACGGCCGCCGCGTGACGCGGGTCAGCGACGACGGCGCGCGCTCGATGCTGGCCGAGCGCTTTGAGGGTAAGCGGCTCAACAGCCCCAACGACATCGTCGTGAAGTCCGACGGCTCCATCTACTTCACGGACCCGCCCTACGCGGTCCGGCCCGTCCCGCCGGGAACGGTGCGACCGGCGGGGTGGTGGACCCAACCGATCGAGGGCAAGGAGCAACCGTGTCAGGGCGTCTACCGGATCACTCCCGACGGGACTCTCCACCTGCTCGTCGACGACTTCGCGCTGCCGAACGGCCTGGCCTTCTCGCCCGACGAGTCGGTGCTCTACATCGACGACTCAGCCCACAAGCACATCCGGGCGTTCGACGTGCGGTCGGACGGCACGCTGACCGGCAGCCGCATTCTGCTGGACATGGCCTCGCCGGACCCCGGGGTGCCCGACGGGCTCAAGGTGGACGTGCACGGCAACGTGTTCTGCACCGGGCCGGGCGGCGTCTGGGTGTGCCGGGCCGACGGCACGCTGCTCGGGCGGATCGTGCTGCCGGAGCTGCCGGCGAACCTGGCCTGGGGCGAGGACGGGACCGTGCTCTTCTTCACGGCCCGCACCAGCGTCTACCGGATGCCGACGAAGACGCGGGGGACGCTTCTGGGCTGACGCACCATTCCCACTACGGAGGAACACATGCCCAAGATCCTGGTGGTCCACGGTGCAGGCATGAATATGCGCGGCAAGGTCCAGCTCGACATCTTCGGGCCCATGACGCTGCCCGAATACGACGAGCGTATCCGCGGCTATGCTAAGGAGCTCGGCGTGGAGGTCGAGATCTTCCACTCGAACGTCGAGGGCGAGATCGTCAACAGGCTCTATGCCGCCAACGATCAGGGCTTCGATGCCGCGATCTTCAATCCCGCAGCGTTCGGCACCGGCTACCCGGCCCTCGTTGCGGCCATCTCGCAGGTCAAGTTCCCGACGACGGAGGTGCACATCTCCAACCCGATCCGGCGCGGTCCCGCCTCCCAGACCGCCGCGGTCAGCCAGAGCGTCGTAGCCGGCTTCGGAATCGCCGGCTATGCGCTGGCCTTGCGGGGGATTCGCGACGTGCTGGCGGCGAAGAAGTAGCACACAGCTAGACGGCTCCGCGTCGCCGCTCGCGCGCCTCCTTCGTCTTCACGTCGTCCACGGCGACGCCGTCCGGCGTCAGCACGACGCCGAACGCCTCGAGCGCCAGCGCCGGCGAGACCTTGCCGTCCAGCACGTCGGCGCACACGGCCGCGGGGTCGCGCTCCAGTGGGTCGCCGTAGCCGGCGCCGCCCGCGATGTACTCCCACAGCTGGTCGCCCGGATGGAGAACGATCATCTTCTTGGAGGGCAGCGTCTCGCGTGTGCCGTCCGCCCTCAGGATGTACGCGTGCGCGCGGGCGGCCGGCGCACCGCCCTCGAGGCCCCAGGGCGACGAGCCGAAGCGCTCGCCGCGGTGGGAGACCATCACATCGGTCGTCGTCGCCTCGAACACCTTCTCCAGGCCCAGGCCGCCGCGGAAGCGCCCGGCCCCGCCCGAGTCGCGCCACAGCCGCGCACGTGGGATGCGGAGCGGGAAGTTCATCTCGACCGACTCGACGGGGATGTTCATACAGTTCGAGACGTCGGTCTCGATGACGTCGATTCCATCCTTGTCGGGACGCGCTCCCATGCCACCCGCGGCCAGCTCACTGGCCACGAACGGGCGGCCGGACTCCGGGTCGTGGCCGCCGAACGCCATCACCAGCAGCGTGCCGGAGCTCGCCGCCGGCATCTTGCCGGGGAGCGCGCCCACCAGCGCGCCGAGGATCGTGTCGGCGATGCGCTTGATGGTGGCCGTCCGGCAGCTCACCGGCGCCGGCGGTCGCGGGTTCACGATCGTCCCCTCCGGCAGCACGGCGTCCACCGCGCGGAAGCAGCCGCCGTTGTTCGGAATGGAGGCGTCGGAGATCGCGCGCACCGCGTAGTACACGGCCGACATCGTCGAGGCAGGCACCGAGTTGAAGGGACCTCGCACCTGCGGGTCGCTGCCCGTGAAGTCGAACGTCATCGACGAGCCGCGCACCCGCAGCGTCACCGCGATCTTCACGGGCTGGCCGATGCTCACGCCGTCGTCGTCCAGCCAGTCCTCGAACCCGTAGTCGCCGTCGGGGATGGCCTCGATCTGGCGGCGCGTGAGTCGCTCGGCCCGGTCGAGCAGCTCCTCGATGTACGCGGCCACGGTCGAGGTACCGTGGGCGGCGACCAGCTCGCGCAGCCGCAGCCCGCCGAGCCGCCCGGCCGCCATCTGCGCCATGAGGTCCCCGGTGAACACGTCCGGCAAGCGCACGTTACGCGTGAGGAGGCGGAAGACGTTCTCGTCCAGCTCGCCGGCGCGGAAGAGATGGGTGGGCGGGATGATGACGCCCTCCTGGTAGAGCTCGGTGGCATCCGTCGGCACGCTGCCCGGGGTGCGGCCGCCGACGTCCTGGTGGTGACACATCGTGCACGCCATGGCCACTGCGCGGCCGTCGGCGAAGACCGGCATCGCGAGCGTGATGTCCGGCAGGTGCGTGCCGCCGTCGTAGGGGTCGTTCAGCAGGAACGCGTCGCCCTCCCGCATGCGCTCCGGCGGAAACGCGCGCACGATGCGCTGCGCCGCGAACTGCAACGCGCCGAGGTGGATGGGGATCGCCGCGGCCTGGGCGATCGTCTCGCCCCTGGTGTTGAAGAGCGCGGCGGACGCGTCGAGGCCCTCCTTCACGATGGGCGAGGCCGCGCTCTTGAGGAGCGTGAGCTCCATCTCGTCGGCGATGGCGTCGAGACGGTTGCGCAGCACCTCGAGGAGGATGGGGTCGATCGTCATCCGTCTCTCCGCAGGCGCAGGTTGCCCGCGTCGTCGACCAGGGCGGTCATGCCGGGCGGGATCACGGTGGTCGTGTCGTCCTGCTCGACGACGGCCGGTCCGGCCAGGCGCGCGCCGAGTGGCAGCCGCGCCCGCTCGTAAAGCATGGTCGGCACGTAGCCGCCGAAGTACGCGCGGCGCTCGCCGATGCGGGCGTCGCCCAGCGTCCCGCTCGCCCGCGCCGCTGGCCTCACCACGGGCCGCGGCAGTGGATACGTGTGCACCGCCCGGAAGTTCACGAACTCCACGAGCTGCTGCGGTCGAGCGTAGCCGTAGATCCGCTCGTGCGTGGCGTGGAACGCGGCGACGATCTCGGCCACGCGCTCGCGCGTGAGCGGCGCGGCGATCGGCACCTCCAGCTCGTACGCCTGCCCGACGTAGCGCATGTCGGCCGCGTAGGCGACGCGCACCTCGCGCGCTGGCGCGCCTTCCTCGCGCATGCGCGCGCGGCCGGCGCCGTCGAGGTCCGCCAGGCAGGCGTTGACGTCGCCCAGATCGGCGACGTCGGTGCGGGTCTGCAGGGTCCGCGCGTGGTGGTGCTCGATCGCCGCCGCGAGAAGACCGAACGCCGCGAGCACGCCCGGCGCCTCGGGCACGAGCACCTCGGCCATCCCCATCTCGGCGGCGAGCGCGGCGCCGTGCACCGGCCCCGCGCCACCCAGCACCACCAGCGAGAACTGGCGCGGGTCGTAGCCGCGCTTGATGGTGACGAGACGGATCTGATCGGCGATGCGGGCGTTCACCACGCGGTGGATCCCGGCGGCGGCCGCGACCCGATCCACGCCGAGCCGCTGGCCGATCGCGGCGACGGCGCGCTCGGCCGCCGCCACGTCGAGCGCCATCACGCCGCCCGCGAAGCGAGCCGGGTTCAGGTAGCCGAGGACCACGCTGGCATCCGTCACGGTCGCCTCGTCGCCGCCGCGGCCGTAGCAGGCTGGGCCGGGCTCGGCGCCGGCGCTGCGCGGACCCACGCGCAGCCCGCCGGCGGCGTCGATCCATGCGATGCTGCCGCCGCCGGCGCCGATGGTGTTCACGTCGACCATCGGCGTGCGCACGGGATACGGACCGATCGATCCCTCACCGACGAGCAGCGGTGCCCCGTCGCGTACCACTCCCACGTCGTTGCTGGTACCGCCCATGTCGAGGGAGACGAAGTCGCGGACGCCTGAGCACTCGGCGGCGAAGCGGGCGCCGATCACGCCGCCCGCAGGACCGGAGAGGAACAGCGTCACCGGCTGCCGCGCCGCCAGCGCCGCGGACACGATGCCGCCGCGCGACCGCATGATGAGCGGCGGCGCGCCCACGCCGAGGACGCGCAACGTGTCGGCGAGCCCGGCCAGATAGCGCTTCACCACGGGGCCGAGATAGGCGTCGAAGGCCGTCACGCAGAGACGCTCGTATTCGCGGAAGGTCGGATCCACCTCCGACGAGAGCGACACGCTGATCTCCGGCGCCAGCGCCGCGACGATCTCCCGCGTGCGCTGCTCGTGGACGGGATTGACGAACGAGAACAGATAGCACACCGCGATGGCCGAGACCCCTTGTGCGCGGAGCGCCAGCACCGACTCGCGCACGTCGTCCTCGTGGAGCGGGACGAGCACGCGGCCCTTCGCGTCCCGCCGCTCGCGCACGCCGACGCGCCGCCGCCGCGGCGCCAGGAACGTCGGGGTCTCAGGATCCATCGCGAGGTCGTACATGCGCGAGCGCTTCATCCGCCCGAGCTCGAGCACATCCTCGAAGCCCGCGGTGGTGAGGACGGCCGTGACCGCGCCTTTCTGCTCGAGGATCGCGTTGGTGGCCACGGTGGTGCCGTGGATGAAGCGTTCGACGTCGCCAGGCTTAGCGCCGGCGATGCCGAGGATGCGGCGCGTGGCGGCACCGATGCCCTCGAGCAGGTCCTTCGGCGTGCTCGGCACCTTCGTGAGCGCGAGTCGCCCATCGCGGTCGAGCGCCACGATGTCGGTGAACGTGCCGCCGATGTCGAGGCCGATCTGCACGCTGCCCTCCTGGGCTCGCCCACGGTACCACAGCCTCCGACCCCGGCGGGCCCCCGGGCGCGATATCGACAGGCTTGACCCTGCCGATCCCGCGTCCTATCGTCGCCCGTCCCACCGTGCTCCGCCAGCAGGCGATCTGTGGCGACGTTGGCCCGCGCACCGCCGTGCGCTGATCGCCGTTCCCCGCGTTCTGTTCTCCTTTGCCACCCGCGGTGGGAGGGACCTATGGTCGGCGCGGCCGTCTTGTCGGGATCCTGACCGGGGTGGTGACGCGAGGGATAGACTGGTGATAGGGGCGGATGAGACGCCCACGCCGGGTTGGTCTGGCGCCATGACCGAATGGCGCGGCAGTGGCTCCCGTTAGATGCAGAAACTGGAGCCGGCCGGGGATCTCGGGCGTGGACTCCGTCTCGTCCGCCCCCAAGCCTGACGCGTGGGCTGCGCCGGGACGCCCGAGGACTAGACGGCGGCGCTTTCGCGCTGCGCGTTCCTCGCGACGCGAGCGAGGATCGCGGCGGCGTTGCCGTTCAGGATCTGCTCGCGCGCCTCCTCGCCGATCTGAGCTTCGGCGAGCGCCTCCCGGGTCCAGTCGCAGCCGAACTCGGTGCCGTCGGTGCCGCAGACGATGCGATCGGCGCCGTACAGCCTCACGGCCGCTTCGATCGCGCGCGGACCGAACGAGTTGCAGTCCACGTACACCGTCGCCTTCCGAAACCGCGATGACGGCAACTCCTCATTCGGCGTGTCGAGCAGACAGCGATGGTCCATGCGCTCGACCTCGTAGGGAATGTTGCCGCCCAGATTGTGGACGTGAATCATTACGTCGGGGTAGGACGCGAGGTAGTCGGTGAGAGACAGCGTCACCATCACCGAAGACAGGCTCGCCTGCATGTCGAGCGTGCCGTTGCGGCGGCGCGCGTTGTCCGTGTCGCCCGCGACCTTGGGGAACGCATCGCCCGGCCGAGGGCCGTGGTGGACGAAGAGTACCGCGCGGTGGTGGTTCCCGACTTCCAGCAGTGGACGCATCGCTTCGGCATCGCTGCGCGTGAGGAAGGCGTTGCCCGGAAGCTGCGCGCCGATCATGCCCGGCAGCTCGAGCGTTCGTTCGAGCTCGGCGGCCGCGGCGGAAATGTCCGTCAGGGGCAGCGCGGCGTAGGCGGCGAAGCGGCCGGGATGCTCCTGGCAAATAGCGGAAAGCCGGTCGTTCACGACCCGGCACAGCGGCGCGGAGACTTCCAGGGGCTGGGATTCGATCCAGCAGAACGAACCGAGGAGTGACAGCACGCTCATCCGGACCGCCTGGCGGTCCATCCGATCGAGATGGAAATCGACGCGATCGAAGGCCCCGGCGAGCGGCTCTTCGTTCATCCGCGGCGACTTCAGCACCTCGACTCCGTCCTGGTTGCGTAGGATGCGCGGTTCCCTGGTGCGGGCGCGCAGAGCGTCGGCGAGCTCGGCGGGTCTCCAGTGAGCATGCATGTCGATCATGGCCGCTACCTCCATGGGTTGCCGGCAGTGTACTCTTCCCCCGTGGCGATCGAAAGAGGACGGCTGGCGTCCGTGAGCTACACGGGCGGAGACGACGCGACGACCCATCCCGTCCTCACCTCAGCTGATTCGGCTCAGAGGGGCTGAACGCGGCAGAGCGTCGATCGGTGCGGCGTGCCGCCGCTGACCGGATCGTGCACGTCGTTCAGCACGAGCAGGTTCTGGTTGGCGCCCGCGTCGCTGAAAGGATCGAAGCCGGGCAGGCCCAGCTCGTAGCACGCCTCCCACCAGCCGTGCGAGCAGCAGACCACGCCAGGCAGAATGGCGTCGCTGATCTGCGCTTGAGCGCGAACGCGACCGCTCGGCGTCTCCACGACGATCCACTGGCCTCCCCTGATTCCGTATCCCGCGGCCGTCTCGGGATGGATCTCGGCGGT
>QHTE01000107.1 GCA_003220685.1 Candidatus Rokuibacteriota bacterium | reverse complement strand
CGGCGGGCGGCTGTCCTCCGCGCTCGAAGGTGTCGCGTGGCCGGCCGTCTACGTCGCGCTCCTCGTGCTGTACGTGCTGATGCACTACCTGTTCGTCAGCCAGTCGTCGCAGGCGCTGGCGCTCCTCGGGGTGTTCGTCGACGTGGGGCTGCGGGCGGGAGTGCCGACGCCGCTGATGGCGTTCGCGCTGCTGTTCGCGAGCAGCTACTTCTCGACGATCACTCCGCAAGGGGGCAGCCAGAACGTCATCTTCGTGGGCAGCGGCTACCTGACGCAGGGCGAGCTGTACAAGCTGGGGGCGCTGACCACGAGCTTCTGTCTCCTCGTCTTCTTGCTGCTGGGCACCCCGTGGCTTTTCCTTGTTGTCCGCTGAGGAGCCGACCATGGAATACCTCGTCACCGCCTTGCGAGAGCACCAGGAGCTCACGATCTTCCTGACCCTGGCGGTCGGCTTCTTCATCGGCCGGCTCCGGTTCGGGACGTTCAGTCTCGGCACCGTCGTGGGCACCTTGCTGGCCGGCGTGCTCATCGGGCAGCTCGACATCAAGGTGCCCGCGACCGTGAAAAACGTCTTCTTCGACCTGTTTCTGTTCACGATCGGGTACAAGGTCGGGCCCCAGTTCTTCCGCGGCCTCAAGAAAGACGCGCTGCCGCAGCTGGCGGTCACGGTGGTCCTGTGCGTCACGTGCCTGGTCAGCGCCTTCACGGCTGCGAAGCTCCTCGGGTACGACATGGGAACGACGGCCGGGCTCCTGGCCGGGGCATTCACCGAGTCCACGGTCATCGGGACCGCCGGTGACGCGATCAACCGGCTCGACCTTCCGACGGCGGACAAGACCGCGCTGGTGAACAACATCCCGGTCGCGTACGCGGTGACCTACCTGATCGGAACCGCGTTCATCGTGTGGTTCCTGCCGAACGTCGGCCCCTGGCTGATGCGCATCGACCTGAAAGAGGAGAGCCGGAAGCTGCAGGCTCAGGTGGTCGGCGGCACGGACTCGGAGCCGGGCGTGATCTCGGCGCTCCAGCGATTCGCGGTCCGCGCGTATCGCGTGACCAACGAGCGTCTGCTGAACCGGACGGTCGCCGCGATCGAGGCGCTGCCGGTCGGCCAGCGTGTCTTCATCTCGAGGATCCGTCGCAACGACGTCGTCGTCGAGGCGCGGCCGGACACGATCATCCGTCCGGGCGACGTCGTGGCGGTGATGACTCGCACCGAGCTCCTGATGGCGCAGGGTACCGAGATCGGTCTCGAGGTGAACGACACCGAGCTCCTCGACTTTCCGGTCGAAGTGCTCGACGTGGTCGTCACCGACCGGACGATGGCCGGCAAGACGCTGAAGGAGCTCGCCGCGCTCGAGTCGTCGCGTGGAGTTTTTCTTCGAAAGCTCGTGCGGATCGACCAGGAAATGCCGTTCACTCTCGAGACGCGCATCGATCGGGGCGACGTGCTGAGCCTCATCGGCGCCAAGCCCGACGTGGAGCGCGCGGCAAAGGATCTGGGGTACCCGGATCGGCCGACGGTCACGACCGACATGATCTTCGTCGGCCTCGGGATCTTCATCGGCGGACTGGTCGGGCTGCTCACCGTCACCGTCGGCGGGCTCCCCCTCACGCTGACCGCCAGCGGCGGGGCGCTGATCATGGGCCTGGTGTTCGGCTGGCTCCGCGCCGTGCGGCCGACGTTCGGGCGCATTCCCGAGGCCGCCATGTGGGTGTTCGAGACGGTCGGCCTCACCGTCTTCATCGGCGTGGTCGGTCTCAGCGCGGGCCCGAGCTTCGTCACCGGGCTGCAGAAGTCGGGCGTGAGCTTGATCCTCGTGGGCCTGATCGTGGCCGTGCTGCCCCACACCGCCGCGATTCTCGTCGGCCGGTACGTTCTGAAAATGAACCCCGTCATCCTCCTCGGGGCGTGCGCCGGCGCGGGGACCATCACCGCGGGTCTGCGCGCGGTCCAGGAGAAAGCGGAGAGCACGCTTCCCGCGCTCGGCTACACCGTCCCGTACGCGCTCGGCAACATCTTGCTGACCGCCTGGGGGCCGGTGATCGTGGCGCTGATGCGCTGATGGAATTTCGGGAGCTGCTGATTGGGCTGATCGTCATCCTGCTGGCCGCGAAGATCGGCGGCGAGCTGATGGAGCGGCTCGGCCAGACCGCGGTCCTCGGCGAGCTGCTGGCCGGCGTCGTGATCGGCCCCGGGGTTCTCGGGCTCGTGCGCGAGACCAAGGTCCTCCACGCATTCGCGGAGCTCGGTCTGATCATCCTCCTGTTCGAGGTGGGGCTCGAGTCGGATCTGGCCAAGCTCTTGAAGGCGGGGCCGCAGGCTCTACTGGTCGCGATGGTCGGCGTCGTGGTGCCTTTCGCGACGGGTTTCGGTCTCATGCACGCGCTCGGATATTCGGGTCTCGTGGCCGTGTTCGTCGGCGCCACGCTGACCGCCACCAGTGTCGGCGTCACCGCGCGTGTGCTCGCGGACCTTGGCCGGCTTCAAGATGCCGCCGCCAGCGTGGTGCTGGGCGCCGCGGTCATCGACGACATCCTGGGGCTGATCACGCTCGCGATCGTCACCGGCATTGCGACGACCGGTGCGGTGTCGCCCGGCGCCATCGTGCTCCTCGCGGCGAAGAGCGCGATCTTTCTGGCGGTGGCCGTGCTGATCGCCTTGCGGCGGGCACCCGGGCTCGTCGGCTTGATCGGGCGACTTCAAGCAAGGGGCGCGCTGGTCGTGTCCGCGCTCGTCTTCGCGCTGGCGCTGGCCCTCGCCGCGGAGTGGATCGGCCTCGCCGCGATCATCGGAGCCTTTGCGGGGGGCATGATCCTGTCGAGGACCGAGCCGCAAGCCCAGATCGAGGAGCGCATCAAGCCGGTCGCCGACATCCTCGTCCCCATCTTCTTCGTCCTGGTGGGCATGAAGGTCGAGCCGGCCCAGCTCAATCCATTCGCCGACGGCGCCCAGCTCTGGGTCGCGCTGGCGCTGACCGTCGTCGCGGTCGTATCGAAGCTCGTCGCGGGTCTGGCGGTGTATCATCCCGGCACGCGCCGATGGCCGGTGGGTGTCGGGATGGTGCCGCGCGGAGAAGTGGGCCTGATCTTTGCCGGAACAGGGCTGGCCGCGGCCGTCGTCTCGCCGGACCTCTATTCGGCGCTGGTGGTCATGGTCATGATCACGACCTTCGTGGCCCCCGCGTGGATGAAGGTCCTGTATCGTCCTGGTGTCGAACTGGAATCGATATGAGAGAGATAGGGGAAGACACATGATTTTTTCGCGACAGACTCGTCGGCTCGCGAGAGCACTCGGGACCGGTCTGGCGAGCATCGCGTTGCTGGCACTCGTCGTCGGATGCGAGCGTGGCGACGCGAAATCGTCCAAGCAGGCGCCGGCCGCGCCCACGCAAACCGTCATCGTCGTCGAGGTCCCGCAGCGAACCGTGAGCGTCGGCGCCGATTTCGTGGCGCGGACGGAAGCGGTGCCCACCGTGGAGATTCGAGCGCGGGTCTCGGGAGTGCTGGAGCAAGTGCGGTTCCGAGAAGGGTCCGAGGTCAAGCAGGGCCAGACCCTGTTCGTGATCCAGCAGGAGGAGTACAAGGCGTCGCTCCAGACGGCGCGCGCCCAGCTGGCCAAGGCCGAGGCCGATCTCCTTCGCGCGAAGGACGCGTCGGTCGTCGATCGGGCTCGCGCGGGCCTCGATCAGGCCAAGGCCGATCTCGGCAAGGACCGCGCCGACGTGGCGCGCTACCGTCCGCTCGTCGAGCAGCAGGCGATTCCCAAGCAAGACCTGGACACCGCCCTCTCGCGCGAGCAGGCGTCGGCCGCGGGCGTCGCGGCGGCGGAAGCCGCCCTCAAGGACTCGATCCTCGCTCAGCGCACGGCGATCCAGCTCGCCGAGGCCGCCGTCGAGTCCGGCAAGGCCGCCGTGACCCAGGCCGATCTCAACGTCAAGTACACCACCATCGAATCGCCCATCAGCGGCATCATCAGCAAGCTGGCCGTCGATACGGGCAACCTCGTCGGCAAGGGCGAGCCCACCTTGCTGGCCACGGTCTCGGCCATCGACCCGATCTTCGCGGACTTCGCGATCACCGAGGCGGACTATCTGCGGCTGGTCAAGCGGATCCCGGGGCTCGGGCGCGGCGAGGTGCCGCGCGACCGGGCGCCGGCGCTCGAGCTGATCCTGTCGGACGGGACCGTGTTTCCGCAGAAGGGCCGGCCGATTTTCGTCGATCGCGCGATCGATCAGAAGACCGGGACCATCCAGGTCCGGGCCGAGTTCCCGAATCCCCAGCGCGTGCTGCGGGCCGGGCAATTCGGGCGCGTGCGCGCCGTGACCGAAGAAGTGCCCAACGCGATTCTGGTGCCGCAGGTGGCCGTGCAAGACCTGCAGGGCGCCAAGACCGTGATGGTCGTGGGCGAGGACGGCAAGGTCGCGATGCGCACCTTGACGTTGCGCCAGCCGTACCAGGACTTCTACATCGTCGCGGCCGGGATCAATCCCGGCGAGCGCGTGATCGTCGAGGGTATTCAGAAGGTGCGGCCCGGCGTCGTGGTGAAGGCCGAGCTCAAGCCGGCTCAGCCGGCCCCGCCGCCGCCGGCGGCGGCCCCGTCAGCGCCGCCCGCGTCGAAGCCCAAGAGCGGAAGCTAGGGGACCATGGCTGATTTTTTCATCCGCCGCCCGATCGTCGCGATCGTCATCGCCATCCTCACCGTGCTGCTCGGCACGTACTCGCTCCTCAAGCTCAGCTTCGAGCAGTACCCGTTCCTGGCGCCGCCGACCATCCGGGTCACCGCCACCTATCCCGGCGCCTCCGCGGTCGCCGTGGAGCAGTCGGTTGCCACGCCCGTCGAGCAGGAAGTCAACGGCGTCGACCGGATGATCTATATGAAGTCCTCGAACACGAGCGACGGCCGGATGCTGCTCGACGTGAACTTCGAGGTCGGCGTCGACCAGGACACCGCCAACGTGCTCACGCAGAACCGCGTCT
>QHTE01000106.1 GCA_003220685.1 Candidatus Rokuibacteriota bacterium | reverse complement strand
CGCAGCTGATCGCGCCGCTCCCGCACCTCGGCGTGCTCGTCCAGGAGGCGATACATCGTGCGCTCGGAACAGAGATACGTGCCCTCGTCGAGCAGGGTGGCGTAGACCTCCCCCGGTGCGAGATCCACGAAGCGCGGCGTGTGCAACTGCGCGAGGACCGCCAAGCGCTCCGCTCCCCCGAGCGCCCGCGGCGACGGCCGCCGCGGCGGCGCGGCCCGGGCGGGCCGGCGCCGGCGGTAGTACGTGGCGCGCGGCAGGCCGAGCGCCGCGCACGTGGGGGCGATGCCCAGCCGCGGTCCGATCTGGGTGACCGTCGCCATCACGAGGTCTCGGTGGCCAGCGGCGTTCCCAGCAACGCCGCCACTTGTTTTTGCAGTTCGACCAGGGCCTCAGCGCGCTCGGCGCGCTTCCGCCAGCGCGTGCTCTCGCGCTCCAGGTCGGCGATCCGCTTGTCGCGCGGATCGGAGACTCGCCGAGCGGGCCCGCGCTTCGGCGGGACCCCGGCCAGTTCCCCCCGCTCCCGCGCCGCGCGCCACGTCGTCAGGTGCGAGGAGTACAACCCCTCACGCCGCAGCAACGCCCCGATCGCGCCCGGCGTCTTGCAGCCGTCGGCCTCCCGGACGATCTTCCGTTTGTACTCCACCGTGAACTGCCGCCGCGTCGCCTTTGCCACCACCTCGATCGCTGGCCCGAGGGCCTGCTCCAATGCGCTCATCGCTCTCCGATCCTGACTCGCCCTCGACACTAAACTCCCAGGGGGTCGCTGTCTCACTCATATTGATGTCATGAGAACGAGCGCCACGCCGCTGCGCTGAACGCGCGTATCAGGCGGCGACCACCCACGAATGGAGGGCGACGCCATGACACTGGTCGGCTGTGATCTCCACGCGAGGGATCAACAGGTGGCTGTTCTCGACACCGCCACTGGCGAGATCCAGGAGCGACGTCTGACACACGATGGCTGCAGCGTCGAGCAGTTCTACGCGGCGCTCCCGGGACCCGTCACGGTCGGTATCGAGAGCACGGGATACGCCCTCTGGTTTCATGCGTTGCTGCACCGGCTGGGCCACGAGGTCATCGTCGGCGATGCCGCGAAGATTCGGGCGATGGTGGTCCGCAAGACGAAGACCGATCGGCGTGACGCCGCTCATCTGCTGGACCTCCTCCGGCACGACCGATTCCCCACCGTGTGGCTGCCGGATCCCGCCGTGCGCGACCAGCGCACGCTCCTCGCCCATCGCATGCGGCTCGTGCGCATGCGGACGATGGTCAAGAACGGGGTGCACGCCATTGCCCTCAACTATCGGCTCGCCCTGGGTCCATCGCTCTTCACTCGCGCGGGCGTCGCACAACTCCAGGCGCTCTCGCTGCCGGCCCACACGGCGTGCCGGCGGAGCGAGAGTCTCGAGCTCCTGAGCTGGCTCAATACTCATATCAAGGGGCTGGACGATCAGATCGAGGAGGCCGCGCACGCCCACCCCGAGGCGCAGCGTCTGATGACCCATCCGGGCGTAGGGCCGTTGTCAGCCCTCGCGACCGTGCTCGTGCTTGGGGCCGTGACCCGCTTCCCCACGAGCAAGCACGTGGTGAGCTACGTCGGGCTGGCCCCGGCGATCGAGTCCTCCGCAGGAAAACACCGACTCGGCCGGATTACCAAACAAGGCAACGCCCTCCTCCGGTACGTGCTCGGCCAGGCGGGCCAAGCGGCGATCAAGCGCGACCCGGATCTGAAGCGGCTCTACTACGCCGTGCTCCATCGACGTGGCCGTTCCCGTGCGAAGATTGCCGTCGCGCGCAAGCTCTTGGTCCGCCTCTACGTGATGCTCCGGCGAAAAGAGATGACGCCGACCTCCTAATGTTCGGCTGGCGAGGTACCGATGCAAGAGATCCAGTGGGCGGCGTTCCCGACCTCTGCCATGGTCTTGACGACCGCATATTGATTGGGACGCCGCACCCTCGACGCCCCATGCGTCGACGACTGCACTGGACATCATGCGCCTGCGTGCGCGAATAGATGGATAGTGGAATCTTGCGACGGCACCCAAGCGGCACCTGCCGAGCCGGCAGTCATCGTCGACGACGGGAGGAGAAAGAGCCGAGCACAAACGTGCCTTGACAGGAGGTCTGTTCTCATAGATGGCAGAGAGGGTGGCACCGAAAACTCCCGGGTGGGCTACGGCGACCTGAGCCTCCTTGGCTTAAACGCACTACGCGCGCCGAGGGTAACTCGACGCCCGTGGGAGTCCGGTAGTTGGAGCGTCCTCGAAGGCAGGCCGCGCCCGCGCTCGATCACGGCACCGAGTTTAAGTCGCGGGCACTCGAGGAGATTATCGACTCTCAGTTATCGGGCAGGAGGACTCGAAGCAGTGAACTTGCTCGACGTCTCCGGCCGCGAGCTGGAGGCGACTGGCCGTCAAATAGCCGGAGAGGCGAGCGAGGCGGTGGCGCGTCGGGCAGCACGCCCCCGATTGCTTGAGGGACACGTCGATCCCTGGGGACCGTACGCACCCCGGGGGGCTCACGATCAGTTGGGACGCGGCACCACTGCGCTCGATCCTCGCCCCGCACGTGCGCGTCATCCTCACCCACTCGCCCAGACCGAAAGGGAAGTGAACGAACGGCTCCACTTGATGTAGAGTCCCGGATCAGCCGTCACGAGCGCGCGGGGCATCGAGCCCGCGCCACCAACCTCGCGGCGACGGCCGCGAGTCAGTGCTTTGTCGCTAACTGGGCTTCTCACGTCCAAGCACTGCTCTCACAACAGGGATAAAGTGACTGGTCGTCAGCTCCCGAAGGAGCCGCAGATCTCTCTGTACGGACGTTCCCTTCAGTACGTCCGCGAGCAATCCTCCGATCGTCATGATAATACTCAGCCCGAAGGCGAGAAGGACTTGGCAGCGGATGTGACTCTGCAGAGAATGAATCCTTCGGTTGTTGATCGAGGCGTCGATCATCCTCGGAAAACATCTTCGCTGAACGTCAGCAAGTGGCAAAGCGCGCTCATACTCAAGATGTTGAAAATCCATCTCAACGAACCACAAGAAAGCGACGGCAGCTGGAGAGAGAAAGGCGGCCCAGCCAAACCACTCCCAGCCCGTAGGGCGATCGTACCGATACAAGGCCAGTGGCATCCACGCTGCGAAGAAAAACAGAAAGCTATATAGGAAAGCGTCCTGAAGAACGCCGTCGATGGGCCGGTTGTTAGTGAGGTGAACTTCCCTCGGAGCTCGCGTAACGCAGAATCCGCAGACACTCGTAAGAATTAGCGCTGCGGTTACGCCAGCAGCGACAAGAGTGAGCGAAGAGACTGCCGAGAACACTCCCCATACACCGGCAGTGAGAACCCAGAAACCGGTGGCGGTACACGCGAGCGCGGCTGCAGTAGCAACGACAAGATCAATGGCCGGCGCTGATAAGCGTTGTATCGCCCACACATTTCGGAATAGGCTTTCCGCGGTTAGGATTCCAAAGAGGACCGCGCTCGCCGCAGCTACTAGAACTGCAAGTAGCGGCATTTCCCTGGCGGAATAGACAGCGACAGAAATGCTGGTACCTCCCCAGACGAGACACGCAGCCACGCACAGAAGTTTTCCAACCGCCCGCACCGGACGCAGCCGCGTATCGCCACTAATGTTCGAGCGTAACCGAATCCCCACAGTACCCAGGACTGCGGCGACGATGAAGCTCGTGAGAGGTGTTGTCCAGTCGCTTCTTGCCAAGCCTTCGTCTATGGGATGTCCAGACACTACGATGGCCGCCAGAGCCGTAATCGCAGCCAACATCACGCCTAGTATCTCGAGGCCGATGTCGAATCTTAACGCGTCCAATGTTGGGCGGTCGGTGCTGTTCGCGCGGTCCGAAGGGCGCTCTGCGGCGATTAGTTCCGCACTGTATCCCTTGATTACGTAGTCGAACACGGCGGTGAAGAGAATTCCGAATGCGACTTCAACGGCGGCGCGGGAAAGCTTGTGTGAACCTGCCAATAAGGTTGCTACGGCGAAAGCGGCACCAAACATCAGCAGGGACAAGATCTTCCGCGGGGTGTCGCCAGGATTGGGACTCGCAGTGCCAATGCACCAATTGCGAAGGGCGACTGTGGGGAGCATTGCGAGTACCGCGGAGAGACCGGCAAGGCTCAACCACGGAACTTCAGACGGTACGCACGCCAGTGTCGCCAACGATGTCTGGAGGAGAATGAAGCTCACCCCGAGCGCCGCAAAGGTGGCCAGCTTACCCACGGTTCGCATGTTGCCAACGAAGAGAGAAGCCGAGACAAAAACGCCGGAGAGTGCGCCAAGCACAATCATGACCGGGGGAGCGCCGCAACGGTGTTCGAGGACCATCGCGCCACTCGCGAGGGTAACGAACGCTGCGGTGATCGCCCACAGGCTCATGGGAGGTCAGCTGAAGGAATTGTCTTTAGTCGACGCGAGTGCCTCGCCCAAGAAGTCCACCGGCTAAGGGTACTCGAAGCCGCTCCGCGCATGTAGCCGCCGCACATACCCCCGCGGGGGCAACTGGCCGTCAAATGGCCGGAGGCGAGCGAGGCGCTGACACGCACGCCCCCCCGATTGCTTGGGAACACGTCGGTCCCTGGGGACCGTCCGCACCCCGGTGGCGTGCTCGGCAACGCGACCGCGGAGTGCCGCCGTTGCGTCCCGGTCGCCGAACCCTGGAGACGCTTCGCAATCGCCTGCATGCTGTCGGGTGACGCAATCATCTTCCGAGATGATGGTGGTGAGCGACTAACGTGCCTCAGTTCCGCCCCGCCGTCCTGAGGAGGTCCAGCTCGGCGTCCTCTAGCGTGATTCGTTGCGCAAGAGCCACGCGACACGGGGACGGCGACGCCTGCTCAATAGCGGAACGAGAGGCCGCCGAGCACCGCGTGAGTACTCAAATGCGTATTCCGACGACCAGCACACCATATCCGAGCGCCAGGCGAAACGCGACGCTCCCCAGCAGCCTAGCCATCCTGCGGCTCCCCAACGGCCAGCTCGTCGGCCAGCCCAGCCGACATGACCCCTCCGGGGGCGACGGCCGCGTGCTCTCAACGCCCCGCGGCGCACGGCGAGCGGTACCGCCCCGGACCGGACAGTTTTCGAAAGGCGTCGACGCGGATGAGACTCTTCCTCTCACACGTTTTTTCCGCAGCCTGCTAGGGCTGGCGCAAGCTTTCTAAGGTGGCACTAATCCGATAGCGTCAGCCGGACGAGAGAGGGCTCTTGACCGGGCCGAGGATCACACTAACTAGCTCTTTGCTTCACCGAACCCAATTTGCTCCCCCTGGCCCGCGTGCGGCACGCTGAGTATTCCAAGCGCCAGCATGCAGAGGAACGTGCGCCGGCTCATCATTGAATGATTTCGTCGGCCCGCAGCAGGAGCGATTGGGGAATCGTCAGCCCCAACGCCTTCGCCGTCTTCAGATTGATGACCAGCTCGAACTTGGCGGGCTGTTCCACCGGGGGGTCGCCGGGCTTCGCGCCCTTGAGGATTCGGTCCACAGGTCGCGCCGCGATGGAAGCCCTCGGCGATGCCCGGCGCGTACGACATGAGGCCGCCAGCCTCCGCGAACTCCCTGGCTCCGAGACGAGCCGTTCGACCTCCTTCACATCGGAGACATACATCGAGATCGCGATACCGGGCTTGGGGGCGACGTTCTGTGCGCCGGGAACATGACTCATCGCAAACTCCCGGTACGGCCGGGCATCGAGCACGACGGCGGTCTTTGTTCGCGAGGGTACGCTTGAGCTCGGCGGTGCTCACCTCCCTCGTCCTTTGGTTCGGCTCCTCGAGCGTCGCTTGATCAATCCCTGGAGCCTGCGCGTGAGCAGCGCTGGCCGCCATCAGGATGAGCAGCAGCGCTTCAAGTACGTGATTTCTTTGCACGCTGATCATCCGCTCGCTCGCGCTTTTTCGTCGGCATGACTTTTCATGTCAGAAATGCCCGCCTCCCCTGCCATGATGAAATCCGGCGCGAGTCGAAGGGCGAGTCCACGAAGATCCGTTAGCAAAGACGGGCTCCCAGCGCCTTGACCAGCTGACGACGCTTTCCAGCGAGTACTCGGCGCCCCCGCCGGTCGCCTTTGTAACGTCCCGGAGATCCGTGTCGGATAACATTCGCCGCACCGCGCATCTTTGCACGCACTGCGTGATATCGAGATGGCTTCTGTTGCTCTTGGCGGCCAACATGATCGCCCTGGCGGGCTGCGACGGCAGGCCCGCCGCGACTGTGGCGACGGCAGATTCGACGAAGAACGCCACCGGCGAAGTCGCACGGGGCACGGATCCCGACGGCGCACAGGGCGCTGGCGCGTACGATTCGGTCGCGCACTCTCGAATGTTCAGGAGCGCGGACGACACCGCCACCGTTCGGCTCAATCCAGGGCGCAGTCGCCACGATGAGATCTCGTACTCCGCGGCAATCCGTGCCGGACGCAAGGCGGTAGCGAACTGGCCGGCGGCACCCGCCGTACTGTCTGGTGCGATTCTTCCGCAGTATCGGATCGTCGCCTACTACGGCAACCCACACTCGAAAAAGATGGGGGTGCTGGGCGAATATCCTGAGCAGGAGATGCTTTCGATGCTCGATAACACCGCCGCGCTGTGGCGTAAGGCGGATCCGTCGACGCCGGTGATTCCGGCGATTCACCTCGTCGCGGTGGTGGCGCAGGGATACGCAGGCCCGGACGGCCAATGGCGCTTACGCGAGGGTCCGGACACGATCGAGCAGGCGTACAGGTGGGCGCAGAGTCGCCAGGGCCTGCTCTTCCTCGACGTCCAGGCGGGCCACAGCACGCTGCAGCAGGAGTTGCCGCTGCTGCTGAGGTATCTCGAGCGCCCGGACGTGCATCTCGGGATCGACCCCGAGTTCTACATGCACTACAAGCGCGAGGGGATCCGTCCGAGCGTGAAAGTTGGCCAGATGATGTCGACCGACGTGAACTACGTCATCCAAGTGCTCGATCAGCTGGCACGCGAGAAGAATCTGCCGCCCAAGATTCTGGTCGTGCACCGCTTCCGCGCCGATATGGTGCCGGACGCGGAGAACATCAGGCCGACGCCACGGGTCCAGGTGGTGATGCACATGGACGGCTGGGGTCCGCCCTGGCTCAAGTTCGACTCATACAAGGACTACATCGTGCAGCACCCGGTCGCGTTCACTGGCTTTAAGTTCTTCTATCACAACGATACGAAGAGCGGCGAGCCGATGCTCACGGAACTCGAAGTACTGCAACTGCTGCCGCGTCCGTTATACCTCCAGTATCAGTAAGCACCGGTCCCTGCGGGTAATAGCTGCTTAGTACATGCAGCGGAGCCACCCTGCCCGGGGCGCCCTCTCCGCTAACGTTCGGACGGATTT
>QHTE01000105.1 GCA_003220685.1 Candidatus Rokuibacteriota bacterium | reverse complement strand
GAGCCAAAGCAATACTTGTATCTCAAGCATGTATATGCCGATGAGAGCCGGGACGTAGTCCTCGATCGACGCGGAGGCGAACGACGCCAGGGCCAGCGGCCGTGGCCGCTGGCCGAGCGACGCTATGGTGTTGAGCGGCGCCGCCGCGACATAACGCGAGATCTCCAGTCATCGGGCTGGGCCTTGGTGCGGCGCCCGGTGAAGTAACGCGATCCGCTCGTGGGCGGTCCACGTCCGGGTCTCGGCCATCGCGGGCGAGGAGGGTTTCCATGAGCGCCCTTGTTCTTTTCATTCTCAGTGCCATTCTCTTCTTGGGTGCTGCCGGCCTTATCAAAAGAGGGGACCACCTTGAGGGTTTGGCTGTGTTCTTAGGGTCAATGCTTCTGCTCTCGGCAGGATTTATCGTCCGTGCGATCCACAATGCGGTCGCAGTGCTTGGCTTCGCCCCGGCGTTCGCGCTGGCCGAGGCGCAACGGGAAGAGACGATGCTGGTTGCTCAGGTGCAGAGCGTTAACGAAACTGGAACCGAGATTACCCTGACAGACGGCACCAAGCTACGGACACCACCAGGATCGGTGCTCCGGCCCGGAGTGTTCGAAGAGGGCACGATGGTAATCGCGATGTACCGGGAGGAAAATGGCGACAAGATCTTGACTAAACTTTCCCCAGCGGAAAGCGCGCCAGCCCCTTCAACGCCCAGCAAATGGCCAAGGGGCTCGCACCGGGGCAACTGGCCGTCAAATGGCCGGAGGCGAGCGAGGCGCTGACACGCACGCCCCCCCCGATTGCTTGGGGACACGTCGGTCCCTGGGGACCGTACGCACCCCGGTGGCGTGCTCGGCAACGCGACCGCGGAGTGCCGCCGTTGCGTCCCGGGCGAGACCCGTCCTTCACACTCATTTCACACTCAGTCGCCCCCGGACCAGTTGTTACCCGCTCGCTTACGCGAGTTGCAGTGGGCGAGTCAATGACTTGCTGGGGACCCCTCACGACATTGCCGAGTGCCTGCCGGTCGCGCAACGTTAGTTCCGAGTCGCGCGTGAGGCTCAACCAGCCCTCCGGACGGGGATCCCTTCGCGCAGCACTCTCGCCAGCGCCGCGGCGGGGATACGGCAGCATTTACCGATGCGGACACTCGGGAGCAGCCCGCGCCTGGCGAGACGTCGGACATGTGCAGCGGAAACCGCGAGAGCTTCCGCCGCTGATTCCACGGTGAGTAGGTGATCGGTCGTTGCTGGCCGCGCTAGTGCGTGCTCTGCGTGCTGTACGGAACTCACAGACCACACACTACGGCCCGGCCCGAGAGCCGATACGGCGATGATTAGGGGATGAAGCCCCCTGGCCTACCTCTGCTGCTTTCGTCGACGAAGCCGACGAATCGTGGCGAGATCCCTTGCGATATCTCTCTGACTGGCCTTGACGTAAGTCGTCCAGCTCCCTGGGGCGAGGGCGTTTCCGTGGCCATAGAGCTGCGTTAAAAGCCAGCGCATGGCGGTGGCAACGGGGAGCGCGTCCATTGGCCCTCGCGGGTTGAGGTTGTCGCCGAACAGCATCTTTCGCGCCACGGCGACATTCCACCACTCGTCGCCACCGATTCCCCGAGACCTCCCACCCGATTCGACGAGCTCCATATAGGCGAGCGGCCGCGGTGGTGGGCTCACTCGGCGACGCACTCTCTCGACGAGACGATGCGCCCAGTGATTCGCATCGAACTCGTACTCGTGCGAGCTAGCCTCGCCAGTCCGACGCTCTTTCCGAGGTTGCTCTGTCGTCATCTCCCGAAGGACCGCGCGCAGCTCCGCCTCAATCGGCTTTTTCTCTCCATCTCGCTCAGCGGCAAATCTGGGACTGACGTTGCTGTAGCGACCGAGATTGCGCCGACGGAGCTGATATTTGTCGATTGTGTCTGCTTGATCGCCTTGCCGCCGCCAAAGAGATTCGGAACGTAGGTACTGTTCACTTCGTTCAGGCACTCGGCCCCCGGATTCCCTTTCAACGTCTTGGACCCGATTAGCGCAGCGACGGCAGCAGGAACGTCGCCTGGCTTATTCCTCTCACGCTCCTGCAGCGCCCACAGAAGAAGGGCCTCGATAGCTGAACCAGCCAGCACCGTGGCCCCTTTCCACTCACCCTGGCCGAGATCCCGGTGCGCTCCGCTCATGTCGAGCCGGATGCTCTCGCGTAGAGCGGCATCAGCGATGAAAGACAATGGAGTAGTCGCCACTGTGGCGGCGTCATCTACACACGCAGCCATTGCGTTCCGTATCAACGCGACAGGGTTCTGGTCGTAACCTTGAAGGTTGAGCGACAGATGGGCCCGGCTTGCTGTCCACTCAGTTCACACTCAGTCGCCCCCGGGCACGGCCATTTCACTGGCCCGCATCAGCAGGCCCTCCATGACGTTCCTGCGGATGCCGAGGTCGGGCCCACGGTGGACGCCACCGTTAGAGCCTCGAGGGTAGCGGACGAGCTCGCCCTGCGGCAGGCCGGTATGGGGGTTGTGGCCTGGCTGCTCCGGGCGGCGTCGCTGAACTGACTTCCCAGCAACACCCCACGAGCGCCGAGAGGGACTCGACGCCCGTGAAATGCGCCACAGAGCGGCCACTACTTATTTCGGCTTGGCGGGCGCTCGCCTCAGATACTGCCTGGAGCAATATCTGACGGGAGGCAGTGCGGGTGCTTAAAGCCCGTCGGTGGCTGGTTAGGCGCCAAGTAATCGATGTTGTCCGTCCCATTGAAGCCGACTCCCGCGGGAATACCGTCCAACCCCGCGTTCCTGCGCATACGGTATGCGATGACGTGATCTGCGCAGGCGCTGTCGCCGCTGAGGCCCAAACCACCAATGACTTCACCCCCCGAGTAAAGAGCCACACCGCCTCCGAATGTGATGATGCCGCCGGGCACGCTGCCAACGCCCGTCCCTTGCGGTAGAAAATTGGGATTGAACGGATTGGAGTTGTTCAGGCCGTAGAGGGAGCCTCCCGGCTGCGTCGCGGAATACAGGTTGGCCGTGGAAAGCGCCAAGGCGTTGTTACTAAAGTCATTGGCCGTACTGGCTTTCGCGATCGCGATGGCCCGACTCCCTGGCCAGGCATCACCAATCACGATCACCGAGCAGAGCCGCCCTTGTCGGTCCACGACAGCGGACCACATCCGATTCGGATGGAAAATACCGCCGTTGTTCAATTGGACAACGACAGCGAGTTGACTTTGCACGCTGCCTACAACCTTGGACGAGAGGCTGCATCCCGGATTTCCATCACCCTCGCCGGCGAACGCCAAGTAAGAAGAAGCCAAGAGTGCGCTTAGGGCGACAGCGAGTAGTGTCTTCAGCATCTGAGGTCCTCCCTCTTAAGGCGATGACAGTGTGTATGAGACGGCGAGGGGGATCATCTTGCGCTCGCCGAGGGGTTGTCAAGGCAGTCGCGAACCGTCGTCGGTGCTGGTGCGCGTCGCGGCGTTCGGCTAGACTCCCGCCAGCCAATCTCCACCGAAGGTGCCCATGCGGCTGATCGGGCTCGTTCTCACACTTGGCTTCACGCTTGCGCTGATTGCTGCGGAGGGACAGTCGCCTCAAAACGCGAAGATCGCGAAGATTGGCGTCCTGTCCCCAGCTACAGCAGGGGACCCGGCAGCGAACGCTATCGAGGGTGTTTTTCAGGATGCACTTCGAAGACTGGGCTGGATCAAAGGGCACAACCTAATACTTGAACGTCGGTTTGTTGGTGGCCGCATCGATCAATTCGCGTCGGCTGCTCGCGAATTGGTTGAACTCAACATTGATTTGATCGTCGCCTGGAGCCCGGCCGGGACCGTCGCCGCCAAGAATGCGACGAGCGTCATTCCTATAGTTTTCCTGGCTGGGGGTGCAGCAGTTGAGCACGGTCTCGTCGCAGGCCTTCCTCGTCCCGGCGGGAATCTAACAGAGGGCTCGGTCGTACGAGGGCAGGGGGCACCCGGCGAATCCGACAGCAGCACGCAGGAGCTGACCGCGTTGGTCGAGCACGCCCTAGTCGATCACCCGATCGGCTCGGGCCAGCAGCTCCGGTGGAACTGTGAGGCGCAGCGTCTTGGACGTTCTCTGGTTCATGACAAGCTCGAATCGGCGCGGTTGCTCTACCGGTAAATCGGCTGGCGTCGCACCTTTGAGGATCTGGTCGGCATACCGTGCGGCATGCTTATAGATATCGTGGAGGTTAGGCGCATACGCAATCAGGCAGCCCGCCTCGACGTAGTCGGCTAGTTCGAAGACGCCGGGGAGTCGATGCGCTAGCGAGAGTTCGGCTATGCGCCTCCGCTCCTTGAAGAAGTGTGCCCCCTGGAGCCCGAGGACAGCCTGCGCCCGCTCTCGAACCATTGCGGCGAACGCTTGGTCGATCTTCTCGGGAGGATCAATTGATGCGACTTCGAGAAGCTGCAGTTTCACACCGAGCGAAACGGCAGCCCCTTCGACCTCGCGGACCATGCGCTCACGCAGTTGATGGTTGGACGGCACCAGGACCCGACACGAGTGAGTTCTGGCAGCGCCTCCTTCAAGAGTTGGAGCCGCTTGGGGTTGAGCTCGACACCGAGATATGAAATCCCGGTCATGGTGCCGCCCGGGCGTGCCAGGCTCTGGACCATGCCGGCAGCGACCGGGTCCGACACCCCGGCGAACACGATTGGTATGCCGCGAATCGGCGACCAGAATTGCGTGCGGAGAGCGGCTTCTGGCGCAACCGGCCCATACGCGAAGGCTGCGGGTCCAGCGGCGACGATGACGTCAGGATTGAGCTTCACGATTTCGGCGGCCGTCGCCGGCCGCAACTCTCGTGTTTTCGCCGAGCGCTGCTCCAGTCGAAAATTAGTCCCCTCAACCCATCCTAGATCCCGCAGACCTTGCAGGAACGCGTCTCGGAAGTTCGGAGCGAGCGGCCCCATTGCAAAGTCGTCTCCGACAAAGACGACTGTGGCAACTCGCTTCGCTGGCTGTGCCTCGGCGACTAGCGGTGCAGCGATGGCATCGGCGCCTCGATTATCCAGCGTCGCTGGGACTTGACCGGTCAGCCCGAGGGGCTTGGCGATCTTCATGTTGATCACGAGTTCGAACTTCGTTGGTTGCTCCACTGGGAGGTCGGCCGGTTTGGCGCCCTTGAGGATCTTGTCGACATATACGGCAGTGCGACGGCCGATCTCGGGGCGCCCGGTCCGTAGGAAATCAGGCCGCCGGCGACCATGTAGTCTTTACCGAAATACACGGCTGGCAACCGAACCTTCGCGGCGAACTCTGTGATCTCCCTGCGTCGGCTACGGATGACCGGGTCGCCGGGAACGATGAGACCCTGAACGCGCGCCTGATGTATCCTCGCGAGGGCCGCGCCGACCTCATCTGGCCTCGTGGCCGAAAAGTATTCAGTCGTCACGCCCAGGTCGCGGGCTACGGCCTGGACGCGCCTGAACACGACCTTATTGGCGGCATTGTCCGCGTTGCCGAGAAACGCGATACGGGACAGCCTCGGTACGAGTTCCCAGAGTAGCTCGACCCACTTGCCCGCGAGTTCGCCGAAGGCCGCAGATACGCCCGTCACGTTGCCGCCTGGTCTGCCAAGACTTTGAACCAACCCCGAGCCGACTGGATCGGCCGTGGACACTACGACGATCGGAATTGACGAGGTCGCTTGCTTGGCGACGAGACTCGCCGGCGTGCCGTAGGTGACAAGCACGTCGACCTGCATGTTTACCAACTCGGCGGCGAACCTCTCGAGTCTCCCTGGGACGCCCTCGTTAAACCTGGACTCGATGACGATGTTTCGCTTCTCCACGTAGCCGAGTTGGGCCAATGCGTCCCGCATTGCTTTTTCGACATCGTCGCTTTCTGCGGCAGAGCCAGTCGAGAGGATGCCGATCGTGTACACCCTCCCTGCCTGCTGCGCCTCCACTGCGGCAAGCGGTATGAGAGTGAGGCTGAGAATGACCGCGAACCCGATCAGCCGCATGGGCATCTCAGTGGAGGATGGCTGGCGGGATTCTACTTCAGCTTCTCGTCACGGTAATACTTGAACCAATCAGTTCGGATGAGAAGCGTGGCGTGGCGTCGGATGCAGCGCCCACGGGCGCAGCGCACTGCGAGCAGAACTTGGCGGAGGCCGGCAGCTCGCTCTCGCACTTGGCGCAACGCGCAGGCAGCGGGGCGGCGCACTCGGGGCAGAACTTCGCCCGCGGCGGCGCCTCGTGCTGGCAGCGGGGGCACTGCATGGCCCTTAGAGATAGCACAAGCGCCGACCGCAACGTGCTTGACAAGGCCGGCGGGCGGCCCGAGAGTCCGTGCGACAGGAGGTGATTCCAATGGCGGATTCCATCCCGACCGGTGGCGTTCACCACTTCCGGCTCACTGTCAGTGACGTCGACCGGACGGCGGAGTTCTACACGGGCTTGCTCGGGTTCAAGAAGTTGATGGAACTCGATCCTGGCGCCTTCCTCAGCAATGGCTCCGTGGGCTTGGGCATCGGCCCCTTCCCGGATCCCGCGCGTGCCATCGAGGGCGACCGTTTCAGCGAGAACCGCGTGGGGCTCGACCATATGAGCTTCGCGGTACCGTCGCGTAAGGTGCTCGAGGACGCCGTCCGCCTGCTGGACGCGCGCGGCGTGCCGCACAGCGAGGTGCGCGACCTCGGCGAAGCGTTCGGCATAGCGATCCTGATCTTCCGCGATCCCGACAACATCCAGCTCGAGCTCAGCGCTCCGCGCTGAGACCGCGCTGAGCGGCTCCGTTTGGGCCAGTTACAAGCGGTTAAACGCTACCCCGTCTTCGGCGGCAGAAAAGAACTCCTTTGTGCCACTGAAAACCTTTGCGCCGGACCCGCGACTGGCGCGGTTTCCATGGGTGTCGCCGAACAGGATTTGTGCCGGGACCGTGCGCCATTCTCGTGTGATGAGGAACATGGCCATGACTCACGCAAGACCCGAACGATGGAGGAGATTCGCCGACTTACCGCAACTCGCGGCAGTGTCCTTGACCACGCGAGACCCGAGCAGTTACCCTCAGCCCACTGTTCCGACCGTCACTGGCCCAGATACCTGGAGGCTCCGGCATGAAGTGTCCTCGGTGCCAAGCCGAGAATCCTGCCGGCATGAAGTTCTGCGGTCAGTGTGCCGCGCCGCTTGCCCTTGTCTGCTCATCGTGTGGCGCGACCAACCCGCCTGAAAACAAGTTCTGTGGGCAGTGCGCGACCCCGTTCGGCAAGCCAGCCGAAACGCGCTTCGCCTCGCCCGACTCTTACACCCCCAAACACCTAGCCGAGAAGATCCTCACCTCGAAGGCCGCCCTCGAGGCCGAGCGCAAGCAGGTCTCCGTCCTCTTTGCCGACCTTAAGGGCTCCATGGAGCTGCTCGTCGACCGTGATCCCGAGGAGGCTGACCGAATCACTGCGACTGCGACGGTCGCGTCCGGTTGCCCCAATGTTGGGAGATGACCACAGTCGTCAAGCACGATCAGTTGGCCTCCGGGGATCGTGGCGGCCTTTTCAGTGCCGTGCCCCACACTGCCAACCGATCCTCGCGCCCCCAAACTATGAGCGTCGGGCAGGTGATTTACGCCAGATTGGTTCGTCGGCGCGGGACCGACGACGGGCAACCGGATACTTGCAATCTTCTCCCAGGGATTTACCGACATGCGACTGAGGGATTTCCCCAATTGTTTGGCTCGAGATTTGCGGCTGGAGTGCCACTGGGGAGGTGCCCATGAGTACCGAACAGCACAACGAAACTCCTCGAGGTCGCGGGCGTCTCGTGAGCCTCGAGCCTCGACGCAGAGCCGCCAACCGGCTCGAGGAGCATCTGGTGAGCCTGCTCGCGCCGCACTCGGCCGATGCAGAGCGGTACCGCATGCTCCGCAACGACGTAGAGACCTTTCGGAAGAACGACAACCTTCAGGTTCTGGCCGTCACGAGCGCGTTGGCGGGAGACGGCAAGACCACGACGGCCATCAACCTCGCGGCCTCGCTCGCGCAGTCGACGGCCGCGCGCGTGCTGCTGGCGGACGTGGATCTGCGACGGCCTTCGGTGGCGCGTCAGGTCGGGCTTGACGGCTCCAGGCACTCGCTCGTCGACGCCCTCGTGGGTCCGGGGCTCACGCTCGAGGACATGGTGGAGCAGCTCCCCCAATTCAACCTCTCGGTGCTACAGGCAGGCGAGGCGGCCGACACGACGTACGAGCTTCTCAAGTCGTCGCGACTCAAGGAGCTGGTGGACGAGGCGCGCCGACGCTACGACTACATCGTGCTCGACACGCCACCGTTTGTTCCCGTCCCGGACGGCCGGCTCATCACGAAGTGTGCCGACGGAGTTCTTGTCGTACTCGCGGCGAATCGGACCCCCCGAGGCGCGCTGGCGGAGGCGCTGAGTCTCATCGACCCGGCGAAGATCGTGGGCTTGGTGTTCAACGGCGACGACTCGCCCACCAGCTCGAGCTACTACGGCGGATACGTGGCATCGCCCCCCCCGACCTTGGTGGCGTCACCTGTGGCGGTCGTCGTGACGGTGCCACCGACTCCTTTGACGAGGTCCGACGACCCGTCACCCTGCTGAGAGTGCAAGCCGAGCCTCGTGCGGCGTCGCGACCTGATCGGGAGTCCGACAGAAGATAGCCTCCGTAACCTCGTGGCCGGCCGTCCATGGTGGCGCAGTACGCGCCTGACGTCACGCAGTGGCTGCGCGAGGATCCCGACCTCTCGGGGGTCGAAAATCCTGCGGCGCGTCCGGCTCGGCGGCTATCGCGGCGCAAAAGCGCGCTCTACGAACTCGTGAAACGGCTGAGAGGTGGGCGTCCGGTCAACCAGTCCAGACGCTCCTTGCAGAAGGGACAGTAGGTGCCGAGAGTTCCCTCGGCCCTGGACCAGTTCTGGGGGTCACACGTCGATGATTAGTCAGGTCCGACAGCTTGCACCACGTATGCATCTTCCGCTGCGACAGCTCGCCTTGTGTCTGGATTGCGACGAATGCTTCGGAATTGGTGCGGAGACGTGCCCGAGCTGCGGGAGCGCGACATGGACATCGCCCGCGCGGTTCTTGGGGCAGGCCTCCTCGTCGCGGCCCCGGCGGCGTCTTGACGGCAGCCCGTCGGCGGCCAACGGCAACGCCGAACAACCCGAGAGGGTCCGGCAGCTCGTCATCGTGGCCCGCAATCGCAGGCATCTCTTCGAGTATCTGGAGCGAGCGTTTGTCGGGAACGAAACCATTAGAGTTGTCCTGGATCGGCGTGTCGGGGAGCGGCGAGGGCATTCCGGTCCCTCTGACGTCGAACGGCGCCACGGCGATCGACGTTCGCCCCGTAAGATCGACGGGCTACTGAGCGCGGTTGGCTGGGTCGTCGTGCCCTTGGGGGTTCCCGAGACTCATCGAGGCGCCCCGCTAATAATCGAGGCGCCCCGCTAATATCGGCTGGGGAAGCGCCGGGCCCGGAAGCGAAGCCGGCGGAGGTGCTCACGAGCGGATCGCGTTACTTCACCGGGCGCCGCACCAAGGCCCAGCCCGATGACTGGAGTTCTCGCGTTATGTCGCGGCGGCGCCGCTCAACACCATAGCGTCGCTCGGCCAGCGGCCACGGCCGCTGGCCCTGGCGTCGTTCGCCTCCGCGTCGATCGAGGACTACGTCCCGGCTCTCATCGGCATATACATGCTTGAGATACAAGTATTGCTTTGGCTCGTT
>QHTE01000104.1 GCA_003220685.1 Candidatus Rokuibacteriota bacterium | reverse complement strand
CGGCGTCCAGGTCTTCGACTACCGGGGCTCCGTCCATGCGAGTACTCCAGGGCAGGTGGTCGTGCTGTATCCGGACGAGATCCACGACGGCCGCGCGGGCTCTGACGAGGGCTTCGGGTATCGGAGCGTCTACGTGGAACCGTTTCTTCTCACGGACGCGCTACGGAGCCTCCGCGGAAGGCCCTATCCGCTGCCGTTCGTGAGCGAGCCCGTGTCGACGAACGCGATGCTTTCGCGAGCCATCGACGCGGCGTTTCTGGCTCCGCTGGAACCGCTGGCCGTGGACAGCCTCATCGTGGACCTGGCGCAAGGGTTGATCGCCGGAGAGCGGGGTGGTGCCAGATCCGTGATCTCCCGACGCGTCGACGTCCGGGCCGTTGAACGGGCTCGGCAGTTCCTTGACGCCGAGAAGACCCGGGTCGTGCATTCGCGAGAGCTGGAGACGGTCACGGGATTGACACGCTACGACCTGGCGCGGCAGTTCAGGATCATGGTCGGGACCAGTCCCTACCGCTATCTGCTCATGCGCCGTCTCGAATTCGCCCGGGAGCGAATTCACCGGGAGCGCCCGCTGGTCGAGGTCGCGTTCGACGCGGGATTCGCCGATCAGGCGCACTTCACGCGAGCCTTCAGATCGGCGTTCGGACTGACTCCTGCGCGGTACCGTGCGTTGAGGGCGAGTCGGCGTTCGTCAGCTGCGCCGGCCTCGGCCTAAAGGGTATAGTCGTCGCGGGCCGTCGACTTTCCGAGTAGCTACTCAATGAGTGCGATAGCCATAAAGACAGCGCAGGCCGACGTCGTCATTCCTCTGGCGCGCGGTCATGGTGCCGATCGCGCGCGCCAATCGCATCGTCGCCCTGGATCTTCCGGGCTTCGGGGCCTCGGACAAGCCCCTTGGCATCCGGTATTGGCTTGTTGACCGCAAGGCGGGGAAGGGAATGATCGTCACGCTTTGGGAGAACGAGGATGCGACGCGGGCAAGCGAACAATCCCGTCTGAAGCGACAGGGAGCAACTGCAGCCGCCACCGGCGCGAAGGTTACGACGGATCGATACGAGGTCGTCGATTCACTGGTGATGTAATGGCTGGGAGGATGGGATCACAGAAAGCGGGCAACATAACGGCGTGTTGAAGCGGACGGGCGGAGCCCGCCGCTTAACACAGCGTTCAGCGAGAGTGTGATCCGATGGTGACGTGGAAGGAGTTCGCCGCGGCTGAGCGTGATCTGGCCGACGTCGGTCGATCGTTGCTCTTTCAGTTCAAAGTTGGGCTGGCTTTTCTCGCGACCGCGCGGAAGGACGGCGCCCCGCGCCTCCATCCGGTGTGCCCTGTCCTGTCCAACGATCGTCTCTTTGTGCTCATCACCCCAACCTCCCCGAAGCGTCACGATCTGCTGCGGGACGGTAGGTACGCTCTTCAGACCTTTCCCCAGCCGAAGCCCGGAAGCGACGAATTTTATATCACGGGCAAAGCCGTGCTGGTTGACGATTCTTCAGCACGTGCCGACATCCTTCGGGACGCCAAGCACATGGCTGACGCCTCGGAAACCGCATTCGAGCTCTGGATCGATCGCGTCATGCACACGAGATGGGAGCACGTGCTGACCCCGCAGATGCGTTCAGAGCACAGGAAGTGGCGCGCACCGGCAGGTCCGGCTGCGCAGAGCTGGTCTCGCTGAGGGGGTAAAACGCACCCGTGGCGTACTGTCCGCCGGAGCTGCTCGACGACCTCGCCGACGTGTTCGCTAACGTGCGGACCTGGCCCGGCGTCATCGATAAGAGGCCGGGCGTCTTCTATGCGCGCAAACAACCGTTCCTCCATTTCCACCTGCTCGCAGGGCGTCGGCGCCGAGCAGACATCAAGGGACACACGAAGTGGGTGCACCTTGACATTCCGCGGCCGGTCACTGCCACGAGGCGACGAGCCCTACTCCGTGAGCTGCAAATGTGCTATGGCGAGAAGGCAGAGGGCAAGAGCCTGGTGAGGCATAGATCGCCGAACCACACGCTCCAACGGACCGGGGCTCGCGATGATGGCGCCGACCGCTGAGCGTGCGCGTTCGCCAGCTGAGAGAGTCTCACTGCGACAAGGGTAGATGCTGCGCCGGAGGTGCTGAAGGGTTCTTTCCATCTGTTGTCCGCCCCTGTGGACCGCGAGGAGGCTGCGTGGACGACGCCCTGCTGGAATTGCTGGAGAAGCTGGCCAAGTTTGGAGAAGATAACGATACTCGGGAGACCGAACGCCCCAAGCGCATGCTCAACATCACGCGCGATACGGGGCGCCTGCTCTGGATCATCGTCCGCGCCACTGGCGCCACGCGGATCCTGGAGGTCGGTACCTCCAACGCCTTCTCTACCATCTGGCTGGCCGACGCCGCACGCTCGACAGGCGGCCGCGTCACCACGCTTGAACTCAACCCCGAGAAGATCGCCTTGGCGCGGGCCAATCTAGCGGCCGCCGGACTCGACGTCGTGGTCGAGATCATCGAGGGCCGTGCCGGTGAAACGCTCGCCGAACTGCCGGGTCCGTTCGATCTCGTGTTTCTCGACGCGGACCGGCCGAGCTATCCGACCTACTTGGAGCTTGTGGTGCCGAAACTACGCCCCGGCGGGATGCTCATTGCGGACAACGTCACCTCGCACGCGCACGAATTGCAAGACTACCTCCACCGTGTGAAGTCCCACCCTCAGCTCTTCGCCGTGACGGTTCCAATCGGCAACGGCGAGGAGATTGCGCTGAAGCTGGATGATCGCCTGTAAACGTCCACCCACAACGCGCTGGCGAACCACGCGCGCCAGCGGACCCGCTGCGCCGGCCGCTCACCGGCAGCGAAATGCGGACAGCACGCATCCTCCGTGATCCGACGATCGGAAGCCATGACGTGGGACCGCGAGTGGCGAGAGTGATGCCAGGGAGATGACGCCGATCATTCGTCGAATCGACGAACACGGGGTAGGTCAGCACCTTCAGTCCCTCACAGAGCTTCTTCAGGACGCGGTCGATAGCGGTGCGTCCGTCGGCTTCCTGCGTCCGCTCACGAAACCGACTGCCCGCGCCTACTGGCAAACCGTACAACGGGCCGTCGGGGCCGACCATCGTATTCTACTCGCGGCGTTCGAAGGTGATGCACTCGTTGGATCGGTACAACTGGATCTCGCGGGGATGCCGAACGGCTCGCACCGCGCTGAGGTGATGAAACTGCTCGTGCACCGACGCGCGCGGCGCAGGGGAATCGCCCGAGCGCTCATGGGCGCAATCGAGGAATCTGCCCGAGGGAGTGGCCGTCAGCTGCTGGTACTGGACACCCGCGTAGGCGACGCAGCAGAGCAGCTGTACACGAAACTCGGGTATTCGAAGGCCGGGATCATCCCACGGTACGCACGAAGGTCGACGGGTGAGCTGGACGCGACCGTCTTCATGTACCGCTGGTTGGACTAGCATACGGCGATCAACCGGCTAACTTCACGTTGGACCGGACTCGGTGGCTCGCATTCGCTCGCCGCAGCCGGTCAACGTGCGCGTTGGGAGGCGAGGCGAAGGCGATGAGTATGCTTGAACGCGGCGCCTTGAGGTGCGTGAACACGCATAATCTCCCGTGGAAGCCGTCGACGTTTGCAGCGGGTGTGTTCGTGAAGGACATCGCCACGACAGATGGCTGGGAGATGCAGATCGTTCGCTTCGAGCCAGGAGCGAGGTTTCCGATTCACACCCATGAGCTTCCAGAGTTTGTGTTCATCCTCGAAGGTGAACTCGTCCAGGCGGGGCGACGATTGGGACCCGGATGGGCGAGTGTCGCCAGCGCAGGAAGCGTCGACGAAGATGTGCATTGAGAAACAGGGTGTGTTTTCGTGCTGGTCGATCGTGCGTGAATTTCCCGTGCCGCCCAACTCAGAAGTAGCGTGGACGGCTGCCTCGCATTCGCTCGGCGCGGCCGCTCACTTCCGGCGTTGAGGCCGCCGGTGGTGCCTCGCCGTCCGATGGCCGGAGGCGCTCGATTGCAGCGTGAGGCTGGAATTTGTGATCAGTATCTCCTTGGTCCAGGCGGCCTCCTGCGTCACTCTGGGCGCTTCCGAAGCTCGCGGTACACGCTCGTTTGAACAAGCCGGGGTTCGGGAAAGCGGCCGGACCCCATTTTCTCGGGTGTGCCCATTCTGTGCCCGCGAGCCTCCAGGGGAACCTCACGTGACCTAACCTCAGCCGAGGTGGGTAGCGATCTAAGTCGGCGTGAAGACAGGAATGACGGAGGGTTGGGGATCACCGCTGAGTCGTCTTGAAATCCACCACCGGGTATCCGGTATCGGGGTTCGAATCCCCGGCCCTCCGCCACTTTTCAATCACTTGCGCGAACTCACTTTCGGAACCCTGATCGCCGTCGCGGTCTCTCTGCCTGACTCTTGTACTGAGTCGTGTAGGGCCTCGATGTAGTCGGCGACACGCGCAACGCCTGCGCGTAGGTCCTTTCCTCGGGCAATGTGATACCGCGAGTAGACCGCGTCGGTTTCATGGCCGGTCAGCTTCATCGCCACGGCCCGCGGTACGTCGGACCGGCGACGGTGTTCTGACGTCGTTCGACGGCCAGCCCGTGCGGTGCAATGCTCAAAAAGCAGCTCATCGTACGCGCCCGCGCGCTGGGCCTCCCGATTCGCGCTGGCATTCATACCGGCGAATGCGAGGTGCGGGGTGACCGCCTCGCGGGGATCACCCTGCATCTTGCCGCCCGCGTCGTGACACTTGCCGGCGCCGGGGAGATCTTGACGACAAGCACCGTTAGGGATCTGGTCAATGGATCGGGTGTGACCTTCCGGGACCGGGGTGCCCACTCGATGAAAGGCTTCGACGGCCAGATTCAGGTTTTGGCAGTCGACCAGTGAACTCGGCGCGAGCGTAGGCGCTGCTAGTTGCCGGCCGGGTGTTTTCGTTTTCCTGAGCCGCCATCGGGTCAAAACCGTCCGAAATCCGTCCGAACGTTAGCGGAGAGGGCGCCCCGGGCAGGGTGGCTCCGCTGCATGTACTAAGCAGCTATTACCCGCAGGGACCGGTGCTTACTGATACTGGAGGTATAACGGACGCGGCAGCAGTTGCAGTACTTCGAGTTCCGTGAGCATCGGCTCGCCGCTCTTCGT
>QHTE01000103.1 GCA_003220685.1 Candidatus Rokuibacteriota bacterium | reverse complement strand
CGGAGAGTGCGGCCGGCAAGACGGAACGGATGGCAAGACGGATCTACACGACGATCTACGAGCTGGACAGTCCAGACGCGATCACCACTACGGAGTTCCGCGCCATGCGCGGCTGGTACCAGTTCGCGCCGTACGTCCGGTCACGCACGCAGGTGATCGTTCCGGTCCAGGGTCAAAGGGTTTAGCGGCCGGCGTCAGACGCTAGGGGCGCACCTCGCGTCCAAGATATTCCACGGCGAGCGAGAAGACGGCTTCGCGGTCAACGGGGAAAGCAAGCCCCTGCAGGCGCCTGGGGCTCCTTATAAGTGGCCTTTGTGGCTGGCCCCGCTTGGACGGTCGGCTCTATTCAGCGGATTATTCAGCCTCATCATCTTCATCCTCGATCTCAAAGTCACAGAGATCCTCGACAACTGAGTGCAGCTCGATCGCGAACCATTCCTTGAACATTGCGAAGTCTCGCCCTTTTGGCCATGCCCCCTCGTCGGTATGCCACCCATACAGTTCGTTCTCGAAGATCGCGGGATGCAGCGTCGCGAGAATCTCCCGCGCCCCTTCATCGTCCTCATAGCTTGGAATCAGATATACAGTCTGCTCCCCGTTCGGATCGGGCACGAGCCCCGAGTCGTCCAGCCCGGCTGCCCAATCAAGGAAGGGTTGCTTTGGTCGCACGATCACGACACCGCGGTTGATCATCGCTGCGGCCCTCGCCTGCGGTCTAAACGAACATGCTCAGCGGCCATGCGGCGCGCATCGCGCGCCTCGGTCCGCTGCAGCCAAGGTTCGACAGGACGACGGCCTCATCGGTTGTTGATCACCAGGAGCACGGCGAGACCGAGTAGGGCCGGCCCTTCTCGGGCAACCCTGTCGAGGCTCGCCGGGTGCGTGGTTCGGGCTCAATTCAAACCCCAGAAGGCGCATTTGTGATCGGCCGCCAAGCCGGTGCTCGTCGCCGGCGTCGGCGGATGCAGCGATAGGAACTCATCGCTGCTCCCGTACAGCGGCCATGCCGGCGCCCCGAGCGAGTTGGGATCACCGCTACGCGCGAACTGCGTCCAGTACTCGACCATCGTCCCGGACAACTGTTCCTGCGCGGGAGTGAGCCCGGGGCTCGGCACCGGGGTCTCGCTGATGGTGAAGATGTACTGGAGCTCGGAGGCGTGATAGGCACCCGTCGGGAAACTGCTCGGCAGGAAAAACAGCATCGGCGCGTTCGGATCATTGAACTCGTACTGATACGTCGGTACGTATTGTGACAGCAGTCGGGACGACAGTCGGGCGTTGCACGCGAACACCACGTCCGTCCCGATGGCGCCGAGCGCGACGCTCGGGCTCGGATAAGCAGCGAGCGGATACACTACGGTCCCGATGAAGTTCGCGGTGGATGCCGGCACGCCGAGCGTCGCGGCGATCGCCGGAATGTAGCCAGCGGGCGTCAGCGGCGTCCCCGTCGTGGCTTCGGTCTGCGCGACGAACAATCGCCACTCGTCGTGGTTCGAGCCCTCGATCACCGGCACGCGGTTGAACTGTCCGGTGGTGAACGAGGACCGGACCGTCAGAGGAAGCACGAAGCCATCGAGGTTGGGCACCATCGTGCCCGCGGGCTGGTGAGCGAGGATAGCCGCGACGGGCAGGCTCCGCAGGCACACGGCGGCGGTGGATGGATCGACGCAGCCTGCGCTCGTCGCGAACGCGGCACCGACTGCCTCGGCCGCCGAGAGCGAGGGTTGCACGAGCGAGTAGGCGCCGCTCTCGACGATCGCTTTGTGGAAGAGGCCGGCCGCCAGCGGAGACGCCAACTGCGAATGCACGCTGAGGCCGCCGGCCGACTCACCGAATATCGTCACGTTGTCAGGGTCCCCGCCGAAAGCCCGGATGTTGCGTTGCACCCAGCGGAGCGCCGCCTGCTGGTCCAGGAGGCCGTAGTTGCCCGACGCACCGTTCGACGACTCGGCCGCGAGCGCGGAATGGGCGAGAAAGCCAAGCTCGCCAAGCCGGTAGTTGATCGTGACGACGATGACATCTTCCGCCACCAGATTGCTTGGATCGTAGCCATCGCTTTCGCCGACGACGAGTCCGCCGCCGTGGATCCAGACCATCACGGGAAGGAGGTGCGCGCGCCCCTCGTTGGTCTTGGCGGGGGTAAAAACGTTCAGGAACAGGCAATCCTCGGCCGTGCTCGGCGTTCCGTAGGGCGTAGCGACCTGCGGGCAGTGGGCGCCGAAGCTCGTGGCGTCGCGAACGCCGTGCCAGCGCTCGGGCTCCTGCGGCGGGCGCCACCGAAGGTCGCCGACGGGTGCCGCGGCGTACGGGATTCCGCGGAACTCCTGCATCGTGCCAGTGGCGACACCCCTCACCGGGCCCGTGTCCGTAGCCACGACCGGCGACTTGGATGCCGCCGCTACGACGGCTGGATCGCCCGCGGATACCAACAACGCTACGGCTGCTACGGCGATACTGTGTTGGACCCAGCTCCGCATATAGCCCTCCCAGCGCAGATGTACGGGGTGCGCGGCGGAACGCTATCCCAGGGCGCGTCGCGCGGTCAAGGGTTTTCGAGGACGAGATGCACGATCACGTCGGGAGTTTCCGAGAATTTTCGGAGGTGCGAAATCGCTTCGCGACTGAGTATGTTTTCGCGACTTTGTCGAGTGCGCTGCGGGCTGGGATTTCTGAACGCGAGCAGCAGGCTGCCCGGGGCAAGTTTACCGCGCCTGGCCGCGACGAGGCGTTCGCGACCGAAGCCCGTGTTTTCAGCCCGCCACGCGCTTACCGCTGGAGCGACAATTGATTGCTTCCTGCAGCGCCCAGCGGTCACATAATCCAGAATCGAGCATACCGACCGTTCGGTTGAAAACCGAGAAGAAGCACCGGATTTTCAGTCCTGGAGTAAGAGCTGTACCGGGATCCGCCCGCCCGTCATCGAGAACCACCCGGCGGCGCCGTCGAAGCGGAGGCGGCTCCCGCCGCCTGCACCAGCGCCAGCAGGTTGTCGATCTGGTAGCCCGGGATGGTGAACACGATCGGACGGCCGACGACCATCACGTACCGGCTGACCGTGTCAGGCGCGACACTGCCGACTGCGAACTGCGCCAGCGGCTGCGCCTGCCGCGGGCGATAGAGGAGGACGACGATCTCCGGCGTCGCCACCCCATAGGCAGCTGCGTCGCGCTCCAGCGCGAACTCCCGCTCGGTGCGTGTGCGCGCGAAGGCGGCGACCGCGCGCCCGATGTGCTGGGCCAGCGCGGGGTCCGGCGTGTGAGCGTGGGTGGCCTCTCCGCCCGCGTGCACGCCGTGATAGAACCAGGCGCCGGCCGCGTCACGCTCGAACCGATGCAGTCGCTCGGCCTCGGCGATCTCGATGGCGCCCAACTCGTCCACCGGCACGGGCACCAGCAAGCGCAAGTCGGCGGCGGCCCCCGACTGCGCGCGGCCGGCGTCCCGAAGCTCTAGCGCGACGATCACCACCACCAGCCCAGCCAACACCGCCCACACGGCGACGACCGCGGGACGGACGCGGGCGCGGCTCAATGCTGCTTCCACCACACCGCCGAGCCCACCACCGCTAGCACCGCCGGCACGAACAGCACGCAAAGAAAGAAGGTGGCCTTCATCTGGCGGTTGGTGAGGTTCACCCGCGGCAGGTCGGCCGTGCGCGGCTGGATACCGATCAGGTTCTCCTGGGCGGCCAGGTAGTTCACCGTGTTGAGGAAGAGCGTGCCGTTGCCCATGATGTGGAAGAACGAGTTGGTCGCGAAGTCCGAGTCGCCGACCACCGCGATCCGAGATCGCGGCGCGGCCGATTCCCCGTCCTCGCCGCTCGGGCGGCGCAGGGCGACCACCATCAAGGTGTTTGGGCCCGCCACGTCGCGCCCCCGGACGAAAGCGACGTGGTCCGGGTTGCTCTGCCCCCAGCTGTTCTTGGACGAGTTGACGAGCGGCACCACCGAGGTTCCGGGGACCCGCTGGGGTGTGGGCGACAGGGAGCGGACCCCCGGGAAGAACGTCAGCGGCAGGTCGCGCGTGATCTGGTGACGATTGTAGTCGCTGACCGCGGGGGACGAGACGTCCGCCCAGAAATGGCTCGCCTCGTCGATGACGATGTCGTCGTCCACGATCACGCCGTACTCGCGGACGACCGGCTCCAGGCCGGTGCGCACGAACGGGTCTAGCATGAAGAGCGCGTTGCCGCCCCCGGCGAGATAGGCGCGCACCGCCTCGACCTCCATCGGCAGCAGGGCCAGCTTCGGTCCCGCTACCACCAGCACGGCGCAGCCGGTCAGGCCGGTGGACCGTTGCAGGAGCAGCATCTTCTCCACGCGGTAGTTCACGGTCTCCAGGGCGTGCCGGGCCTTGGCCATGCCGTGCCGCTCGTGGAGCACGTACTTGGCGCCGAGACCGTGCGTGTGCTCAGGCGCTCCCTCGAGGTGATCGTGGGACTCAAGGCTGAACGGGTCGGGCTCGCCATGGCCGTCGAGGAAGCAGACCAGCTGGGTGGCGGCCTGCGACACCCGCAGGATGCCGTTGGCGATGTCGGTCTCGCTGCCGCCGTTGACCTGAAGCCGCCGCCCCTCCGACTCCAGCACGGCCGTCCCCGCGAAGTTCACCCCGAGCATCCGAGCCTGGGCGGGATTGATCATGGGATCGTAGAACTCGACGGTCACGCGCGGCGTCTGCCGCGCGATGAGCTCGTAGAGCTCGACCGTCT
>QHTE01000079.1 GCA_003220685.1 Candidatus Rokuibacteriota bacterium | reverse complement strand
AGGGAGCCCTCTCACGTATCGTACGCTCTGAGTGAACCGAGCCTGCTCCTTCTGCCACCAAGCCTGCACCTTGGCCTGGTGAGGCCAGGACAGGTTTTCGTCTTCGTCCATCTCGACATTCTCGTCACCCGGATCGTCATTGGGGCCGGCGGCGAATCCCTCCGGCACTTTGCCGTCGAGATCACTCTTGGAGAAGTCGACTCCGGTGATCATCGAGAAGCTCTCGCCAGCGACGCGCGCCAGCGCGGGAACGCTCATCTTTTGGATGAGCCACGGAACCGCCGCCGCATCGCCGAGACTGCCGACTGCGACGACGAGCAGACGCGCGTGACGGGGATCGCGGCCAAGCGTCTTAAGCCAGCTGATCGCGTTCTCTCGATCCATGAGTCTGACGGCGAGGTCAAGGGCTTGCCACTTGAATACACCCTTGCCAGCGACGGCATATTCCTGCAGGACCGGAATCGTGTTCGCCCGATCGCCAAGAAGCCCCGCGGACCATGTGGCCCACGCGCGGCAGGCCTCGTCCGCGTCGTCACGCGAGCGCCCCAGATGCTCACGAAGGTCGAGCCTGCCGAGCTCTCCGACGAGGCGAAGGGTTCGCGCACGAACCGGAGGTTCGTCAGCGAGCAGCCGCTCCATTCTCGTGCCGACATCGGCACGATGGAGCGAACAAGCGATTGTGCCCACGAGACGCCGAAATGAGGACGCGGCATCAAGCCAGGCCATGACCTGGCCACGTAGAACGTCGCGCGCGACCCAGCCGACGGCACCGAAGAGGCCTCGGCGCGACTGCGGAACCGTTTCCGCAAACTGAAGAACCCGCTCGATCTTCGAAGGGTCACGGCTCCCCAGCGAGAGCATCGCGACGACGAAAAGCTCGCCCGGCCCTCCGGACTGTTCGAGTTGCGCCCAGGCGATCCCGAGGCCGGCCTCTTGGGCTACACGTAGGCCGTCGATGTTCGCGTCGACACGCTCTTCGAGGTCGGCCAGATGGCTCAGAGCGTAGTGGGGTTGATCGGTCGCCGCGTCGCGCAGACGCCAGAGGAACGCCGCATCGTCTGCGTGCTGCTCGATAACGTCTTTGACGATGCCGGGGGTGGTGAACTTGCGGGAGTCGCCACCGGGAGCCATAGCTAGTTGATGTGGACCGCCCCGCCCTGGATCTTGTTGATGCCGCTTGACTGGCTTGAGACATACGCGCCGCGGATGAGAACTTTGCCAGCACGTGTGAGAGTGATCGAGGCGTTACCACACCGCAGGACGATCTCTTTATCCGCGGTGAGCTCGAGACACTCGCCCTCGCGATTCACCAACAACCTTTTTGACTGCCGAGGCTGAGGTTGGACGATCGGCCCGATCAGAATCGGTTTACCAGGGTCCGTTTCTTCGAAGAGCAGAGCGACTTCTCGGCCAATATCGTCGTCAGTGAGAGCAGCAGTAGTACGAGCAATTACCGGATCGTCCTGAGCGTTTCCGGGGAAGTCTACAAGCGGCGCACCGTCTTCGAGGAAGCCAACGAGCGCGCCAATGACGACGCCCTCGAAACGTCGCGTCAGTCTGATTGGCTCGATCTGAGTGGAGTCTTACATAGTGTCCTCCAATGTGTCGCGGCGCGTCGACTATCCACGACACTTCCGCGTGAAGAAAGCAGTACCTCTACCGCACCAGCTCCTGCAGCCGCGTCTTCAGCGGATCCTGCAACCGCGCCGCGGCCTCCGTATCGATCAGCTCGATGAACGCCGGAATCCCCGAGAAGCTCGTCGCGGCCAAGATCAGATCGTCCGCCGGTCGGAACGACGGCAGGCCGAACGTGATCGTGGTGAGCGGCAGCTTGGGCAAATCGGCCGCGAATTCGGTCTGCAACTGATACCGCAAATCGCTGAGGAGCGCGCCGAGACCGGCCGCGTGACTGATCGCCAGCTGAGTGACCAGCGCGTTCACCACGAACTGGCGTACGTGCTCGACGCGACGCTCGCCCTTGCCGGCGAGCCCCTGCCGCATCTGCGACAACCCATAGGTTGACGTGAAGCTCACCACCCAGCGCACCGGTGAAGCCATCGTAATCGTCTTGGTCTCGCGGTCCGTCCTGGCCTCATGCGCGTATTCCCACGGATAGAGCGCGAGGCGGTTGCCGACCAGGGTCAGCCATTGCTGGTCGAACTCTGTCGGCACCTCGAACGGGCGACCGGAGAACGGCCGGTAGTTCTGCTGGAGCTGGGCGAAGGCGCGGTCGGCCAGCGAATGATCACCTTTCGTGCCGAGGAACTTGCTGAACACCCGCTCGGGAGAAAGGACGGGTCGCAGGGTCTCGAGGTGTGCCGCGAGCTGCTCCTGCAAGAACTTGGAGACGACTTCGGTCTTGCGGCGAAGCTCCGTGAGCTCCTGAAACGTCAGCGGTTTGGCTCGCTTGTCTGGTCCCGCCATCCGCGCCTCCTGGACGCGTCGGTAGTCTAGCCTTCCGAAGTCGCCGAAGTACAGCAGATTGAGGGGGGACGCCGCCGACCCAACGGGAGTAAAATCGCTCTACGCCGCTCTCGGATTTGTTCCGGAAAGGTAGGAAAGGTAGGCGCTATGCTGACGATTCGCGCGGTCTCCTTCAAGGGGCGGCCACTCGACCGGGAGTTGTCGGCCCGCTTCGAGGAAGCCGGGGGGACCATCGGGCGAGGGGAGATCAACACGCTGGTCCTCTCCGATCCCGAGCGGTTCATCTCGCGCACGCACGCCACGATCTCCTTCCAGGCCGGCGGCTACCTCATCACCGACACCGGCACGAAGAATCCGGTCGTCGTCAACGGGCGGCCGCTGGGCTCGGGCAGCCAGACGCGGCTCGGGGATGGGGATCAAATCAAGGTTGGCGACTACATCCTCCAGGTGGCCGTGAGCGCGGGCGGCGGGCCATTGCCGACGCCGTCGAGCGCGGCGCCGGCTGCGCCCAGCCCGTTCGACCCATTCGCTGATCTCCTGTCTCCCGCCGCACCGTCGACGCCGCGCGGGGCTCCGGCGCAGCCACCCGTTCAGCCAGCGAGACCGCCGGGAGAGACGCCGCGTATTCCGGATTCCAACGATCCGCTCGCCGGCATTCGCGCGCCCGAGCCGAGCATCGACGACCTGCTCGGGCCCAAAGGTTCGCGCGCGCCCGATTTTCTGCCACCAGATTTCCTTTCCGAGAAGCCGGCATCGCCGTCTCAGCTTCCTTCCGGCAGCCTCGACGAGCTGTTTGGGTTGTTCCCTTCCAGCAAGCCGAGTCCGGGGCCCACCGTTCCCGATCACGGCTCGGAGATCTTCACGCCGTTCACTCCGCCCGTAGCCAAGCCGGAAGCCGCAGCGAAGCCAGAAGCGGCAGTGCGGCCAGACGCCGCGGCGAAGCCGGAGCCCGTGGTGAGGCCGGAGCCCGCGATGAGGCCAGAGCCCGTGAGGCCGGAGCCGGCGATGAAGCCGAGAGCCGAGGTACGCCCGGCCCCAGCCGGGCCTCAGACTCCCCCGGCAGGCGTCGCGCCTCTGGGACGACAGGACGACGCGATGCTTCGCGCGTTCCTTCAGGGCGCGGGCATCTCGGCCATCCAGTCCAAGAGCCTCACGCCTGAGACCATGGAGGCGATCGGCAAGCTCCTGCGCGAAGCCGTGCAGGGCACGCTCGATCTCCTGCGCGCCCGCGGGCTTATGAAGAGCGAAATGCGGGCCGACGTCACCATGATCATGCCGCAGGACAACAACCCGCTGAAGTTCTCGCCGACGGTCGAGGCGGCGCTCACGCATTTACTGTCGTCGCAGCAGGTGCACGGCTTCATGCCGCCGCTTCGCGCGATGAAGGACGCCTACGATGATCTGCGCGCCCACCAGATCGGCTTCCTCGCGGGCATGCGCGCGGCGCTCGACGAGGTGCTGGCGCGCTTCGCCCCGCGAGAGCTGGCCAAACGCCTCACCGAGCAATCGATGCTCGACGACCTGTTGCCGATGAACCGCAAGGCGAAGCTCTGGGACCTCTTCCTCGAGCGCCACGCGACGATCTCCGGCGAGGCGCGCGAAGACTTCAACGCCGCCTTCGGCAAGGCGTTCCGCCGCGCCTACGAGGCGCAGGTGAAGCAGCTGCGCGGCGATCGGGGCTAGGCGCCCTCAGTGAGCAAGGGCGCGTCTCTCACGACCAACCAGAAAATTGTAATCTGGGCACACGGCAAGCTCGGCAAAAGGATCGGCCGGGGCGAGTGCTGGGACCTTGGCGAGGAAGCGCTGAACCAGAACGGTGCCCAGACGTCGAACGACCTCGGCCCGGTCGGATCCGACACGGACTACGTGTGGGGCGATCCCATCAGCGACATCAGCAAGGTCGAGCCCGGCGACATTCTCCAGATCCGCGACCACGTCGTCACGACAAAAACCGAGACGGAATACCTCTTCAAAGACGGCTCGACCGTCGTGACGAAGAACGAGCACTACGCGAAGCGCGGTCACCACACCGCGATCGTGAACGGGAAGGTCGACGCCGACGGCCGGGTCAAGACCCTGGAGCAGCACGTGAAGCCCCGGGGTGACATCGTTCAGAACATGGTCCTCTACACGCGCGACGTCCCCGCGGTCGTGAGCAAGAGTACCGGGCAGTACAAGAACCCGCGAACGAGGCAGCTCGAGCGAGCCAACATCACGAAGACGGTGACCGTCACGGTCACCGGTACGATCTGGCCCTACCACCCGAAGGCTAAGTAGAGCCCGTCGAGCGGCTTTCGAGGAGCCAGCCGAACTCCTCGGCTGTCGGAAGCCCCGCGCATCCCAGCATGAGCGAATCACCGTCGACGCGGCCGCGCGTCCACCAGAGCGCCCGCCACCCGGTGCTCTCGCTCCAGGCGCGGAGCGCTTCCCCCTCGGCGAGCGGTCCGAAGGCTTCCACGGATGGCAGCGCCCGGAGCGGCCGGATCGACGCGTCGCTGTCGGCGCTCGCAGGCACCGCGAGCACGCTCTGCGCGAGCGCGTCGTCGAGATCGTCGGCGCCACGCGTGGGATCGAGCACCGCCAGCGCGGCGTCTTCCAGCCCCGCGAACCATTCCGTGCCCTCGAACACGGCGTGTGCCGCCGCGGCGTGCGAGGCCAGCTCCACCGCGACGGTCAGAGGGAAATGCCGGCCGACGCGATCGACGCTCGGCATCAGCACCCCCGCCCAGCCGCTCTGGGTCACCAGCCCCGGAAGGAAGACGAATCGCCAGATCGGCATCGTGAGGTACGCGTCGAACCAGCGCTCGCCGAAGGTGTCGCGCGTCGCTGCGATGACTTCCTGCAGACACGCGTCCCAGGCCTTGACGAACTCGACGGGCAGCCGGCGCGTCGCGAAGTCGCCCAGGCTCGGCAGTTTCCCAAACCACCCGGGAATCGACCCGTGCGGCTCCTCGGTCACAGAGCCGTCGGGCAGCGGAACTGGGCGAGCTCGGGCAGGCGGAACGGATTGCGTACGCTCGAGGCGAAGACCTCGAAGACGGTGCGCCGACCGTCGATATTGAACGTCACGACGAATCGCTCCGACTGCTTGGTCTCGACGATCTGGACGCCGTCGAACATCTTGAAAAGCGCCCAGGGCCCCGAGAACGTGATACCGTTCGAGCCCGCCGCCGGCGGGGGCAAGATCATCGCGCGAACCATGCTCTGGCCACCCGGTCCGGGGAACTGCACGGTCGCCGGCTTTTCAGGACCGTGGGTATACTTCACGAGCTTTCCGTCCACGTCCAGCGTGAACTGCTGGATCTTGGCGTCCATCTCGATCGGCTTGAACTCGAGCTGGATGCTCGGGTTGCTGCTGCCGCCGCGGAAGTAGACATCGCGGATGACTTGCGCCCGCTGGAACTCCGCCAGCGCGGCCGACTGCCCCATGGCCGGATCCTTGAAGCGCCACGGCTTCTGACCGGTATCGACGTGCTGCAGCAGATACTTCTGAAAGAAGCTGTCGAGGACGCCGCCGGCGCCGAACAGGCGGGCGAAGTCCTCGGGTGTGATGTCCTGGTTGCTGCTGCGAACGAAGGGATAGCGTCCGGCGGCCGCCTGGGTGCAGAAACCGGCGACCTGGGTGCGCAGCTCGGCGTCGATGCGCTCCCGTTCTTTTCCAGCGGTGCCCTGCGTCGCGCCCGCCGCCACGGACTGGAGCATCGAGCGGAGCGGCTCTGGTTGGCCGGTCGCTTCTGCCCGCAGCTTACTGTTGGTGTTGCTCGGCGGCGGCGGCTGCCCGGTCCGTTGCGCCTCCTTGACGGCGGCGAGCCACTGGTAGACCTCACCCATGAGCTGGACGAGACCGTCGATCGGAGGCGGTGCGGTCGACCCGGGAGGACCGCTGACGAACCGGCGGATGTCGTCGAACTGATCGTCGACCAGCGACTTCTCGAGCATTCCCGTGGGAACGCCCGTGACGGTCTGCCGGGCCTTGCTCGCATATTCCTGAGCCTTGCCGGCCAGGCTGCCGGTCAGGCCGCTGCCGATCTCAGGCGGGACCGAGAGCGTGGTCTCGCGCTCGATCGCTTTCATCAAGGGCTTGAGCGGCGTGTCCGGCGACGACAGGACGCGTGTGATCTCGACCAGCCGCGTGAAATCTCTGTCCTGGATGATCGTGATGTCGCCGATGAACTGGCGCCAGATGCGTCGGTAGTCCTCGAGATAGAGCCGCTTGACCGCCTCGGCGAAGCTCGGGGTCGACATCCCGGCGCCGCGGGACGATCCCAGCACCCACGCCTCTTCCTCGGCGAGCTGCACCGTGCTGGCGTCGACGCGCACGATGAAGCTCTTGTAGTAGGCGTCCTTGGTGTAGAAGCCCGGTACTCCCTTGGTGAGCGGCTGCCGGCTCAGTCGGTCGAAGACGAGCAGCGCCTTGGGCCCGGCCTTTTCGGTGATCGTGAAATCTCGCAGGTCCGGGTTCGGCTCCCGCTTCAGTCGACCGTAGACGCGGTTGGGCAGGGATTCGCTGCCGATGACGGTTCGCACCCGCGCGATCAGGGCGTCGTTTCGCGGAACGGTCGGGTCGATCCAGCCGCGATCGTAGAGCGCGTCGAAGTGGGCCTTCAGGGCCTTGGGTCCGGCGTCGGAGCCGAGAAGCTGCTCGCCGCGCGTCTGGTACCAGCGCCAGACAGCCTCGTGGTCGAGATGCTTGGGGTCATAGAGCATCAAGTAGGTCTTGAGAGCCTCGTACAGCTCGTCCTGGCTGGCGGCGACGTCCTGCCGCAGGTATTGCTCGAGATAGCTCGCCAGCGACGGCAGGAAGGTGTCCTGCAGCATCCGCCGGTAGGCGGCCCCGCTTGCCGCCTCCAGTCGGCCGCCCTGATAGAGACCGAAGCGCATCGACCACGGCACGGAGCCTCCGGCGGTCGCCGAAGTCTCGGCGAGGCTCCGGACGCCGCTCAAGGTCGGCAGGAGCGCGGCGAGATCGCTCCGCGCGCCCGCGCGCACCAGCGTCACCTGCTGCTGCACCTCACCGAACTTCCCGCCGACCTCGGCGAGGTAGCGCGTGTTCTGCGCCGAGCTGGCCCACCAGGCCAGGGCGGCGAGGATCAGCACGACGCCACACGCCGCGACCGCAGCAGTCTGGAGCCACTGACGGCGGCGTTCCCAGCGGAGGTCGAATCCGGCCAGCCCGGCTTCCTGGAACACGACCTCGCGCAGGAAGCGCGTGAGGAAGTAGCTCTTGCCGGTCGCGTGTTGAGCGGGCATGAGCTTGCGCTCGAGGCCGAACCCGCGCGCGAGCGCGCCCATCACGCGGTCGATGGGGCTCCCTTCTTGCGTGCCGCTCGTGAAGTAGATGCCGCGGATGATCAGCTTGGCCTCGAGCTTCGTCGGGGCGAACGCGGCCTCGACGAACTGCACGAGGCGGTCGCGCAGGAGCGCGAACTGCTGAGGAAAGCCGTAGAGCAGGGCGCGGCGCGGCGCGTCGCGCTCCTCCTCGAGCCGCTCGGGCAGCCGATCGTAGAGGCGGCGCTCGAGCCGCTGGAGCTCGGCCGTCATGGAAGCGGGGTCGAGCCCTTCGTTGCCGTACGGGAGCGCGAATCCCCACGCCTGCGCCCGCTCCTCCTTGCCGAGCGCCGAGAAGAACTCGCTGAACCCGGCGAGCAGGTCGCTCTTCGTGACCAGGACGTAGACGGGAATGCGCAGGCCCAGAGCCTGGTAGAGCTCCTGCACCCGGGTCCGCAGAGCCTGGGCGTGGAGGTCCCGCTCCGCCGCCGACTGCTGGAGCAGGTCGCTGACGCTGGCGGTCACCAGCACGCCGTTGATGGGCCGCCGGGGGCGCGATTTCTTGAGGAGCTCCAGAAAGCTTTTCCAGGCGGCGGCGTCGACGTCGCGGTCGCTCTGCTGCGTGGTGTAGCGGCCCGCCGTATCGAGGAACACCGCCTCGTCGGTGAACCACCAGTCGCAGTTTCGCGTGCCGCCGACACCCCGGACCGCCTCGCGGCCGAGACGATCCGCGAGCGGGAAGCGCAGGCCCGAGTTGACCAGCGCCGTCGTCTTGCCGGCGCCCGGGGCTCCGATGAAGACGTACCAGGGCAGGTTGTAGAGAAATTGCTGCGAGCCGAGCGAGCGGATCCGCGTCCAGAGCGACGGGCGGTCGACGCCGAACCGGAGCTTTTTCAGCAGATCCAGCGCCTCCTCGAAGCGCTGGCGGAGCTGCTTGGCCTCCTCCGCCGACGCGGAGGGGCGAGCCTCCCCGGCAGGCGGCTGAAGGAGCCCGGTGGTCAACGCGGCGTTGGCGCGCTTGGCCTTGATGCGCTGCCAGCCCCACCGCGCAACCGGCGTCAGCACGATGAACGCGATCTGGATCCAGCGAACCGACTCCTGCTCGTACGGATGGAAGTTGCTGATCGAGATCGTCGGGCCGATCCACCACACGAGGAGCGCCAGCGCCAGGATCCCGACGCCGAGCAGCACCCAGCGATTGAAGATCAGCTTGAGGATCGAGCCGATGATCTTCACGGCCTGCGGGGCGTCGGCGGCGCGGCCGCCGCCTCGCCGGCGGGAACGTACAGCGTGATTTCCACGCGACGGTTCTTCGCGCGACCTTGGGGCGTGTCGTTCGGCGCGACGGGCTCGGAATCTCCTCGGCCGTCGGCGCGGATACGCGCGGGCCCGATGCTGGCCGCCAGGAGCCGCGCCACGGACTCCGCGCGCGACCGGGACAGCTCCCAGTTCGACGGGAATCGGAACGTGCGAATCGGGACGTTGTCGGTGTGACCGATCACGTCGACCTGCCCCGGCAGCCGCTTGAGGGCGTCGGCGATCCGGCCGAGCAGCCACTGGTCATCGGCGCCGATCGTCGCCTCACCGGGCTTGAACAAGCCGTCCCCGAGGATCGTGACGACGCTTCGATCGGCGTTGTCGTCGACCTTGACGAGCCCTCGCTTGATCTCCTCGGCCAGGAAGGCGGCCAGTCGTGGCGCGGCCGCCGGTCTGGGCGGCACCGGGGCGGCGACCCGCAGCGCGGCGATGTCGGCGGCGAGCTTGTCCGACGTGCGGCTCAGGGGCCACTCGAATCCGACATAGATCGCGACCAGGAGCAGGCCGGCCACCGCCCCGACCACCCAGAGCGGCACCGAGCCGAGGCGCCGTTGATTCGCCGCCGAGACACCGCGCCAGTTCGGGGACAGGTCGCGCTCGTAGTCGCCTCGCTGCTTTCGAACGATCATGAGGAGCCGCTGGCGAATCGCCTCGAGCTGCCGCTGGCCGCCTTCGGTGACCCGATACCGCCCCTCGAAGCCGAATTCGAGGCAGACGTACATGAGCTCGATCAGGTCCTGGTTCGCCTGCGGGTTCTCGGCCAGCCGAGCCATGAGCTGGAAGAACTTCTCGCCGCCGCCGACCTCGCCGTGGAACAACGCCAGGAGCCCCTGCTGGGCCCAGGCGCCCGAGGCGCCGAGCGGGGTGCTCGTCGCCGTCTCGTCGATCAACGTGCACAGCGCGTAGCGCGCCGCCACGACCTTCTCGGTCGGTACGCCGGCAGCTCTCGCTTGCGACTCGAACTGTCGGATCCCCTGGGCGAGGCTGTCCCGGAGCGCGATCGGATTCGGGTGCTGGACCGACGAGCGCAGCTGCGGCAGGACGTTGAGCAGGCGATTGGCCGCGACCAGCAGGGGATTGAGGCCACTGGCGACCGCGACCGCCTCGGCTGTCTCCGCCTGCTCGGCGACGCTCGCGCGCTGCTCCACGGGTGCCGGGCGTCCGGGCGTCGGACGCCCGCCCGGCATCGGCATGATGACCGTCCGGTCGATGCCGAGGTCCGCGAACGGATCGTCAGGCACCGCGCACCGCCCAGAACTCGAGCTCGAGGCCGGGGAACTCGCCCGCGATGTGCATCGCCAGCGCCCTCGATTGCTCGGTCATCTTCCACAGATCGCCGCTGCGCTCGAGCTCGAAGTAGAGGAACCCCGCGTGATAGGGAATCTGCCGCGGCGCCACGGGCAGGCTGCGCAGCACGATTCCCGGGAGGTTCAGGTTCACGAGGTCCCGGATGCGCTCGACGGGCCCGATCTTGACCAGGGTCGGCAAGCTGGCCTGCAGCCTCTCCGGCTGCAGCTGCGCCTTGGCGGCCAGCACGAATCGTGCGGTCTTCACGAGGTCGCTATCGGGGATCGCGGCGACGCGCAGCCCGTACGCGCGCTCCTGCAGCTCGATCGGGATGGCGTTGCGCTCGAGCACCATCGAGAGCGAGCGTCGAATATCCGCGATCACCGGACCGAACGAGTTGGCGAGGTCGTCGTGGCGGTAGACGGGATACCCGATCGGCCGGCGACTGTCGCGCGTGAACGTGGAGAGCTCACCGGCGAGCGACAGACAGGTCGCATAGAGGTACTCCGGATGGAGCGGGGTCGTCGCGGCCAGGTGCGCGAAGAGCGGCTCGAAGCGATTGATCGTCTCCAGCCACAGGAATTCGGCGATCTCGGCGACGCCGCCCGGCCCCGGCTGTGCCATGCGTGTCGCCAGAGCGTCCCCGCGCTGGTGCAGAAGCCCGTGAACGTCGCGCAGGAGGCTCGCCAGCGCCGGCGAGGCGGCGGAGTCGAGCATCGAGGGAATGTAGCCCTGGTCGAGCAGGACGCGGTTGTCCGCGCGGCGCTCGATGACGCGGGCGACGCCCAGGCCCGAGTAGGCCGCGGTGACGTCGACCGGCTTCAACAGCTGAAGGCGCAGGCGCCCGATCTGGATCAGCGCGGTGCGATCGAACGCCGCGTTGCTGTCCTTGACCTCGAGCTCGCCGGCGACGTAGCGCGCCAGGCTGTCGGCGCCGGCGCTCCCGAGGTCGGCCTCGTCCACGCCCGGCCGGCGCACCGGCAGCGCGAGGGTGACGAGCGAGTCGCGCAGCGTGGCCGGAACGTCCAGGGGCGGCGGTAGCGGGTCACGGGCCGGGCAGTCGAACGGCGTGCCGTCCGGGAGGACGCCGCGTGCGGTGCGGAGCGCCACCTTGCCTAGCTCCAGCAGCGACTCGTCGATGGCCAATTCTAGAAAGCCGTATCCGTGCGGGCGCAGAGCTCGGGCGCGCTGGTCCAGCTGCGCCTCCAGATGACGATCGTGCTGCTGCAAGTGCTGGGGCTGGAGGAATGTCCCCTCGGACCAGATGATCCGATTGTCCCAGGTCACGCCCGTCTCACTTCAGCTCCAGGCTGACGGCCCGGGCCTGGAGGGCGACGGTGATCGTGGGGCTGCGCTTGGGCGGCACGGGCACTGTCTGGCGCCAGCGCGCCTGCTCGAGGTCCCGAAACGCGCCGACGACCCCGATGAACTTGGTCTCCGGCTGGAGCTGGCGGCGGTACTCGCGGCTCTCGGAGGGTTGCAGCTGGAACTCTTCGCGCCCGAGCAGCTCGCCGCTGAGCGTTTCCTGCTCCCTGTCGAAGAGCGAGAAGAAGTCGGCGCCGTTGAACGCCGCCACCGATTTGAGCTCGTAGATTCGCACCACGATGGGCGACGGCCGTCCCGCGCGGTCGGGATTGACGTTCGGCGCGACGTTGATCGCGCCGCGCAGCAGGGGCGGGCTGCTGCCGCACGCTGCGGCCAGCACCACGCCGCACACGAGCAGTGGCCGAGCAGCCCACCGCCTCACTAGGGCCTCCTGCCGCCGCGGAGCGCGGGGTCAGTCGCCGGCGTCCCGTGCGGCGCCGTGACCGCGTCTTCTCGGACTTCCTGTATCACCCACCCGCGCGGCCCGCGCTTGACCGTGTAGACGAACTTCGATTCTAGCCGGACGCGCTGGCCTTCCTTCAAGGTGATGTCGTCTTCGCGCCGGCCCGCGGCCTTACCCTCATCGCCATTGGGCTCGCGCGCGATTGATCTCGTCGGCCGACAAGCCGGGCCGCACTTGCTGCAGCAGGGCGAGGTTCTTCGTCTCGATGGCGCGGACGTACGTATCCAGGAGCGCCCGGATCTCCCCGCGCGGGTTCGCAGCGCTCGGTGCGGGCGGCGCGGCCGGCGCGCTCGGCGCCGGCGGAGTCACCGCCTTCGGAGGCTCGGGAGCCGGAACCGCCTTGGCGAACAGCTCGCCGGACGCGCGGAAGCTCGACGTCGCCTCCGGGAAGGACCCCTGGGCGTACAGCGCATTGGCCTGTCGCTCGGCCTCGAGCGCTCGGGGATAGTCCGGAGCGTTCGCCGAGGCGCGCTGCTTGGCCACGACCATCTGCGCGCGCGCCGCGTCGGCCGAGGTCCGCTGCTCGCCTTTGACTTGAGCCTGTCGCTCGGCTTCACCGTAGCGGTCGGCGGCTTCCTGGTACGCCTTGGTGGCCGCGGGCAGATCGCCGCCCGCTGACAGACGCTCGCCCTCGGCTTGCGCGGCCTGCGCCCGCGACATGACGTCCACCGCGAGCGCCGGCGCGTCCGCTTTACTCGCGCGATCGCGCGCGGCCACCACCGTGGACCGTAGCTGGTCCAGCGACGCGCGCTGCTGCTGCGCCACGGCCTCGCGCCGGGCGCGGTCCTCGGCCTCCCGCCTGGCAGAGCCGCCGGTCGAGGCGGCGTAATAGATGCCGAACACGGCGAGCCCGAGCACCGCGAGCGCCGGCACGAGATAGCGCGGCGATTGCCACATCGATCGCGGACGACCGGTCGGGCGCGGAGCGACAGGTGTGCCGATCGCCGGCTCGGGCCAGGTACGCCCGGCGACCGGCGGCGCCGGCACGACCGGCGGCAACGGCACGACCGGCGGCGCCTTCGCTTCGACCGGAACGGGGCTCGTGGGAACCGGCTTCTTGACCGGCGGCGGGAACGCGACCGGCGGGGTCTCCACCATGACGGTGGGCTCGTCGTCGAACATCGTGTTGAACACCGTCTCGTCGACAGGCCGCGCCGGTCTCGCGGCTTCCACCGGCGGTTCGGCCCGGCGCGCCGCCGCGGCCTGGGCTTCACGAGCGATGGCGCGCGCCTCGCGGGCGGCGGCCTCGGCGCGCTCGTAGAGCTGCCGGGCCTCGTTCAGACGCGTCTCGGCCGGGGCGTACGCTTCTTCGGCGAGCGCCGCGCGCCCCTCGGCGAGCTTCGTCTCCGCCTGAGCCCACAGGTGCGCCTGTTCCAGGCGGGCCTCCACCGATTCGGCCGCCTGCCGGGCCCGCTCGGCGCGCTCGCGCGCCCGCCCGGCCGCTTCGCTCGCGCGGCGGCGCGCTTCGCGGCGCGACGCCTCTTCTTCCCGCTCGCGCGCCAGCGCGGCCCGCGCCGCGCTCCGCAGCCGGGCGGCTTCGGCCGGCTCGGTGTCCGGCGTCGAGTGCTCGGCGACCCACGCGAGCATCTCGAGGCACCGCGCGTACTCTCCGGCGTCGTAGGCCGCGCTCGCATCGCGCACGAACGCTTCGAACTGCTCCCGGCTCTGCCGAAGCTCGGCGACCCGGTGCTGGGCCTGCCGCAGACTCTCGGCCGCGCGCGCGTGCTCGGGCATCTCGCCGACGACGCGATCGAGCTCCTGGACGGCTCGGTCGAAGTCGCCCGCCTCGAGGGCCTCGAGCCCGCTGTCCAGCGCCGGCTTGAGCGCGTCCGCGCGCGAGAGGAGCTCGGTGAGGCGCGCGATCCGCGTCGCCGTGTCCCGGCCGACGCTCTCGAGCGTCGTCAGCGGGGCGTGCTCGTCCACGACGAACACGGTCTCGTCGGCCCAGGGACCGCCCAGCCGCCCCTCGAGCGCCGCCCTCAGCTCGTGGAGCTGGCGCAGGCGGCCCTGCACCTCCTGGCGCAGCCGCTCGGTGTCCTCGGCGCGCTTGCGTCGCAGGGTCTGGAGCTCCGCGCGCATCTGTCCCAGGTTGGCGAAGCGGCGCGCCGGGTCCTTCTCGAGCGCGCGCTCGATGATCGCCTCGAGCTCGGGCGGCAGGTTCGGCTCGATCGAGCTGAGCCGCGGCGGGTTCTCGGTCCGGAGCTTCTCGAGGATCATCAGCGGGTCGTCGCCGGCGAACGGCGCCCGGTTCGTGAGGAACTCGTAGAGGACGGCGCCGACCGAGAAGATGTCCGAGGCGTGGCCGCCCTGGCCGCGCGCCCGCTCAGGTGCCATGTACTGGAGCGTGCCCACGATGAGCCCGGCGCGCGTCAGCCCGGTCTCGGCCGCGGCGATCTGGGCGATCCCGAAATCGAGGATCTTCACCTGGCCGTTGCGGAGCACGAAGATGTTCGCGGGCTTGACGTCGCGGTGGACGATGCCCTTCTCGTGCGCGTACTCGAGCCCCTCGCAGATCTGGATCATGAGGGGGAGCTTGTCCTCGAGATGGGTGATCGTGCGTCGCGCGATGAGCTGCCGGAGCTCGTCGCCCTCGAGAAGCTCCATCACGATGAAGAGGTGGCCCTCCGCCTCGCCGAGGTCGTGAATGGTCACGACGTTCGGATGGCTGAGCTTGGCGCAGGCCTGGGCCTCGCGGAAGAACCGGGCCCGGAGCTCCTCGGTGTGCTCGGTGTCGGCCGTGACGACCTTCAGCGCCACCAGGCGGTCGAGGATCGGGTCGTGCGCCTTGTAGACGCTGCCCATGCCGCCGCGGCCGATGCGCTCGAGGATCCGGTATTTCCCGATTTTCTGGATCATGGACGGTACCGCAGCAAGAGCACGCTGATGTTGTCGCGGCCGCCCTGCGCGTTGGCGCTCGCCACGAGCTCGTCGCAGGTCTTCTCGAGGTGCTCGTCGTCGCGCGTCACGATCTCGAGGATGGCCTGGTCGTCGAGCATGTTCGTGAGCCCGTCGGAGCACAGCAGCACGATGTCGCCGGCCAGCAGGTCGTGCGCCGCCACGTCGAACTCGACCTCGGGCCGCACCCCGAGGGCCTTGGTGAGGACGTTCTTCATCACGGTCCCGACGCCGGCGTCGGCATCGGCCCAGGCGCTGTTGGCGAGCGAATCGTCGCGGGTGAGCTGCAGGATGCGCCCGCCGCGGATCAGGTAGATGCGGCTGTCGCCGACGTGGCCATAGGTGAAGCGCGTCTCGGCGGCTCGGCCGACCAGCGTCGCCGCGACGGTGGTGCCCATCCCGGCGTACTCGTCCTCGGCCGCAGAGCGCGAGTAAATGTCGCGGTTCGCCAGCTTGATGGCGGTGCGGACGCGGTTGGCGTCGACGGACGCGCTCGGGTCGAACCCGTAGGGCCAGGTGAGCTCGGGATCGGCCTCCGACCGGCTGATGAAGGCCCCGATCGTATCGACCGCGATCCGTGACGCGACGTCGCCCGCCTGGTGGCCGCCCATCCCGTCACACACCACGAGGATCCCGTCGCCGACGAGAATGGTGTCCTCGTTCCTCGCGCGCCGCCGGCCCACGTCGGTACGGCCACAGTACTGGATCATCGCGGAAGGCTCTCCTTGGGCTCAGGGCAGACTGAACGGGACGCCCGGAATTTCCGGTACCCGGATCTTCTGCCCAGCCCGGAGCGGCGCATTCAGTGCAAACCGATTCGTTTCGGCGATGACCTCACAGCGAAGCCGATCGCCGTAGTACAGCTCGGCCACCGACACGCACGTGTCGCCCGCCCGCACGGTGTGGGTGATGAACATGACCTCGCGGATTTCGCTCTGGAGCGTGTCGAACGCGGTCCGGTTCGTCGGCTCGAGGCTGAGCGCGGTGAGATACCGCTGCTGCGCCTCGCCGAGCACGCCGCGCTCGAGGAGGGCTCGTCCCTCCCGGAGCAAGCCGGCCACTTCCTGGGCGATGCGGCCCTGCAGCCGCTTGAGGGCGTCCTGCGCCTTCCGGTCGCCCGGAGCGATCGTGAGGGCGATCGCGCGCTCCTCCAGGGCCTGTCGCAGGAGGCCGCGCTGTTCCAGCTGCTCGGACCGCTCGTTGTGCGAGGCGGCGAGCCGGTCGCGCGACCACGGTCCGGCGGCGGTGGGCGCCGGGAGCGCCTGAGCGCCGCCCGGCGCGCTCGCGAGCCGTCCGTCGGCCGCCCGGGCGGCTCGGACCTCTTCGTCCTGGAACACGATCAGGTTCTTCGTGAAGTCCTTCATCGTCATGTCCGCGTAGATCTGGCTGCGGCTGATCTTGAGCGGGGATACGAACGCGGCGTTGGACTGCCGACGCACGGTGAAGGCGACGGTGTAGCCGTACTTCCTGACGTACGGAAACAGCTCGTCGTCCGTCTCGCCGAAGGGGTAGGCGAGGGCCTCCGTCGAGCGCCCGAGATTTTTCTTGAACAGGGTGAGCGGGAAGGCCAGCTCCGCCTCGATCCGCTTGGCGTACGCGGCTTCGGACTCGCCTTCCTTGCGCCGCAGATTGGCGTGGGTCTTCGAGTGGGGCTGCACGTCGAAGCCCTGTTCGGTCAAGGTGCGCAGATCCTGCCAGGAGAGCGCGTTGACGCCGCCCCCGATGAAGTCCGAGTACACGAAGAGGGTGGCGCCGAAGCCGTAATCCTTCAGGATCGGGCGGGCGTAGTGGACGAACGACTTGTAGCCGTCGTCGAAGGTGAGCAGGACCGACTTGCGCGGCAGTTGCCGCCGGCCCGCCGTGAACGCCATGAACTCCGCCAGGCTCAGCGCGTGGAATCCCTCGGCGTGCAGCTCCTTGATCTGCGCGTCGAACATTTTCGAGGCGATCGAGAGCTTGCCCTTCTCCTGCGAGCTGATGTTGTGGTAGACGAGGATCGGCACGAGCTGGTAGCCCCAGGGATACACGCCGACCGGATTCCACTCGTGCTTCGGGATCACGACCTCCTGGCCCGCGGAGAACGTGCGAACTCCCATGTAGTCTTCGATCATCCATCGCTTCTTGGGATCCCCGAGGTGGCGGGCCGCGAGGCTATCGGGCGTATCGCCCGCTTTCGCGATGGTCACGACGAACTCGGGCGACTCGAACACGTCGCCGTCCCTGACGCCCGGCCGGGGCGGGCCCTGGGCTGCGGGGGGCGGCGACGGCTCGGCGGGTCGCGGGGCCTGCGCCTGGCGGGTGGTAGCGCACCCCGCGCCGGCGAGCACGATCGCCAACACGAGAGCCGTTCTACGCGCTACGGACATGCTCATCGGCCCTTCTCCACCCTCCGGTTCCGGAAGCCCTCAGCCTCACGGCGTCACTTCGCTACTTCAGGTGCACACGCCCGCCAACCCAAGATTTTCCGGCGGCTTGGGCCGGAGTCTATCCCGGTCTCCTCGTGGTTGGCAACACTGATGCCAAGCGGCCATCTGTATGAAAATACAGAGGTCATGGCATAGTCTGCCGGGCAAGTATCCCATTCGGGCATCAAAAACTGCGCAAGGCGGTGATCACCTCGGGCAATCTTCCCGCAACCCCGGTACACTTCCCGATTTTGCCGCACCGCGACAGATCGGCGAACCCTGACGCGGTTCGCTCGACTCAGACTCGCAGCCGGATGTTCCAGCGGTCAAACATCCACATGATCGCCCACCAGATGACGACGTAGACCAGCGCGTAGGCGAGCGAGGCGTTGACGGGCGACGCGAGAGGAGCGAAGAGGCGCTCGAACAGTACCGCCTGGAGGCTGTGCCCCTGGGCGCCGACCTCGACGATAGACAGGAGGCGGGCGACCAGGGTCGAGAAGAAGAACAGGACCAGGGCGTTCACGCCGAGGACCGCGAACGGAATCGCCCAGCGCCGCCGCTCGCGGACCTCGATGAGCCAGTAGCACGCCGCCAGGGCAACCAGCGCGAGCCCGGCCGTGAGCAGCACGTATGAGCTCGTCCACAAGGACTTGTTGATCGGAAACGACAGGCCCCAGAGCTCGCCGACCGCGATGCCGGCGATCCCGGCCACGGCCAGACGCGCGGCGATCACGTCGGACCTGCGCCCGCTACGCAGCCAGGTCCCGGTGAGGACACCGAGGAGTGCCGTGGCCACGGCCGGAACGGAGCTCAAGATTCCCTCGGGGTCGTACACCTTCGCGAACTGCCAGATGTGGGGCCCGAGAACCGCGCGATCGATGTACGCCGCCAGGTTGCCCTCGGGGCTGAGATTGCCGGCGCCGTAGCCGGGGACGGGCACCGCGGTCATCGCGACCCAGTACCCCAGCAGAAGCCCCGAGGCGATGATCGCCTGAGCCCGCGTGCCGGTCAGGACATAGACGATCGCGGCGACTAAGTAGCACACCGCGATCCGCTGGAGCACGCCCGGGATGCGCAGGGTCGACCAGACGAACCACGGGAACCCGTTGAGCACGATCCCGAGCGCGAAGATCACGATCGATCGCCGAACGACCTTGAGCGTGACCGCCGCGCGGCCGTCGCGCTCGAGTCGCGGCCCGAGCGCCAGTGGGATCGCGACGCCCACGATGAAGACGAAGAAGGGAAAGATGACGTCGGTCGGGGTCCATCCGTGCCACCTCGCGTGGCGCAGCGGCGGGTAGACGGCCCCCCAGGTGCCCGGATTGTTGACGAGCACCATCGCCGCGACGGTGAGACCACGCAGCACGTCCACCGAAAGCAGCCGGGTCAACTAGCGACCAAGACGAGACAGGGGGAGATTTCCTTCGATGTCGCCCTTCATGAGCGGCCGCTGCCGGCCGCCGGCGGCGCGGGCTCGACGTTCGACCTGGTCCTCGACGTACGGATAGAGCTCCGACACCGTCACGACGCCGTCGCCGTTGCGGTCCGCCTTGCCCGAGAGCCCCTCGAGCAGGTAGTAGGTGAAGAGGCCGTGGCCGAGATCGGCCGGCTCCAGCGCGACCTCGTTGGGACCGCTGGCCGTGATGACCAGGCGTCCGCGGCCGATCGCGATGCGCTCGAGGAACTGATCGCCCAGGCTGCGCGATGGCGCCTTCGAGGGCGCGAGGGTTCTCCCGCCCGGTGCGCCGCTGTAGGAGGTGTCGAGCAGGAGGACGACGCGCTCGGCCGGGACGCGGGCGAGCATGCCGGGGATCTCGTCCATCGCGAGCGCGGTCGTGCGGAGCGAGTCGGGCTGGACGTTGCGCGGGATCAGATACATCGCCAGCCCGTCGGCGTCCTTGTGCGTGGCGTCGACGTCCGCCGCGCCGTATCCCGCGTAGTAGATGAGCACCATGTCGTCGCGCGAGGTCTTGCGGGGCAGGAAGTCGCCGAGCGCCAGGCGGATGTTCTCCAGGGTCGGCTTCTCGGGCGCCTTGTCGGTCAGCAGCAGCACGTTCTCTCGCTCGTAGCCGCCGCGCGTGGTGAGCAGCCGATACATCGCGTCCGCGTCGGACTCGGCGAAGCGAAGTTTCCGCACGCTCTTACTCTCGTAGTCCCCCACGCCGATGACGACCGCCCAGCGGGTCGCGATCCTGGGACCGGCGCCGGCGACCGGGGCCGGGATCGCCGCGCTGGGACCGGTGACGCGCGTCACGTTGCGAGTGACCTGCGCGATGTTCCCGGCTTTGTCCGTGGCGACGACCTCGATGACGTTCGGCCCCGGCTTGAGCTCGGCCAGCACGCCCACCGGCACCCCGCGACCGACGGTGCCGGCGTCGAGCAGCGAGGGCGCCTCGACGCCGTTGACGAGCACCTGGACGCGGACGACCTCGACGTTGTCGCTGACAAGACCCGTGACCAGGATCTTCTCGTCCGTGACCCTGGCGTCCGGCGGCGGCTGATTGATCGTGATCTTCGGCGCACCGGTGTCGCCTTTCGACGGCTCCGCGCGTGGCGCGGGCGCCGGCGGCGTGGGTTCTCGCCGGGGCGGCTCGGCCGGCTGGGGTGCCGGCGCGGCGACGACGGGAGGCGGCGCCGTCGTGGCGCGATTGAGTTCCCAATTGAGCCCGTTGAGATTGCCCTGCGCCTTCACGAACCGCTGGACGTCGGGCGCGTACCACAGCAGCACCTGACCGAACTGCTGGCCGCTGCCGCTCGACGAGCCCTGGATCGTCTCGATCTTCTGCGTGATCCGGAACGCCGGGAAGGTGCCCGCCGCGGTGACGGCGTCTTCGTGCGCGTCCACCTGCCAGGTCACGGTGATGTTGCCCGTGAAGTTGATCAGGGGCCGCGGCGGCACCGAGCGCCAGAGCCCGCGGGTCACGCCCCACTTGCCGACCTCGAGCGGCCAGGTGAGGTGCGGCGGAGGGTCGAGATCAAGCTCGGTGCGCCCCTCGACGACGATCTTCGCGATGCCGAGATTCCGGCTGAGGTGGAACTCTTTGCCGCCGCCGGCCGAGAAGACGTAGGTGTCCTTGTCGATCCGCACGAGGACGTAGATGCCGTCCGTGCGAATCCACTTGTCGCCGACCTTGTAGACCGGGCGCTCGGCCCTGGGCTTGTCGGCCGCCGACGCGCCCGGGACGAGCCGCAGCGCCGAGCCGCTCGCGACGCAGAGCGCGAGCGCGGCGAGCCCGATCAGGTGCACGACCAGCGGCCGGCGCGAGCGCGTCACGCGGGGGCGGGCGCTACGCGTACTTGACCGTGCAGCCGTACGCGCGCGTGACCGGCGTCTGCACGGGACGCCCGGCCGAAATGTCATCGAGCGCAGCGCGCACGTAGTTGTGCGCTCCCTGGACGTCGCTGCGGCGAGTCGTCGGCCGATCGTCGATGGCGCCCGCGTAGACGAGCAGCCCCGCCTTGTCGATGACATACATGTGGGGCGTGTTGGTCGCGCCGTACGCCCGCCCGACCGCGCCGGTCGGATCGAGCAACACCGCGGTGGGATTCGCCTTCCGGGTCGACGTGAGCTCGTCGGCCTGCTTCGGCGTCACGTAGCCCTGCGTCCCCGGTGACGACGAGATGAGCGTCAGCCAGACGACGCCCTGGGCCGTGATCTCCTTCTGGAGGGCTTGCATGTTGCCGCTCTCGTAGTGCTTGCGCACGTACGGACAGTCGTGGTTCGTCCACTCGAGCACGACGATCGTGCCGCGCTGATCCGCTAGGCTCACGCCCTTGCCGGTCGTCGTGTTCGCGCTGAAGGCCGGCGCGGCCTCACCGACTTTCGCAACGGCGGCCCCCCACGCGGGCGGCACGAGGAGGCCGCGTCCGGTGACAGCCGCGAGTCCGGTGAGCGTGCTCCCGGCGAGAAACGTGCGACGGGTCAAGCTGAGCGTTGACATGACCTCTCCTCCCACCCAGCGATCATATCTTGTCGAGCGCGTCGATGACCGCACCTTCAGTCAGGATCTGCGGGAGCACGGTCGGCGCCGAGCCGATCCCGGCGCCCGGCGGGTACAGAACGTAGAGGGGCACGCCGCTCCGCCCGAGCGAGCCGAGCACCCGGCTGATTACCGGATCGCGGTTGGTCCAATCGGCTTTCAGCGCCACGACGCCCTTCCGCGCGAACACGTCGGCGACCGCCGGCGATCTCAACGCGACACGCTCATTGACCAGACAGGTCACGCACCACGCGGCGGTGAAGTTCACGAAGACGGGCTTACCCGATGCGCGGAGCGCGGCTAGGCGCTCGAGATTGAACGGCTCCCAGCCGAGCCGGCCATCGGCGGCGACCTCGGGCGCGGGCGATCCCGGGCCGGCGGCGAGCGGGCCAAGCGCGACGATTCCCACGATCGACAGAGGCAGCAGCGCCGCCACGGTCCAGGTCGCGGCATGCCGCCACAGGGCGCGCACGCCGCCCAGCGCTCGATGGACCCACGACGCGCAGGCGATGAGCACGAGCCCCGCGAGGGCCGCTCCGACCCCAGGCGGTCCCGCCTGCTGGCTCATGACCCAGACGAGCCACGCCGTCGAGGCATAGAGCGGGAACGCCAGGAGCTGCTGCAGCCGCGTCATCCAGGGGCCGGGCTTCGGCAGCAAGCGGCTCCACGCTGGCACGAAGGTCAGCACGAGATAAGGCAGAGCGAGCCCGAGCCCGAGCGCTTCGAAGACGACCAGCGCGATCGGCCACGGCTGGATGACGGCAAATCCGACGGCCGCGCCCATGAACGGCGCCGTGCACGGTGTGGCGGCCACGGTCGCGAGAGCGCCGGCCGCGAACGATCCGCCGTAGCCCGAGCGCGTCGCGAGCGTCTGACCGGTTCCCGCGAACCGCCCGCCCACCACGATGACTCCGGAGAAGCCGAGCGCCACGGCGAAGAAGAGCCAGGCGAGGAGGGTGACGAAGGCCGGCGACTGGAGCTGAAAGCCCCACCCGACCTGCGCGCCGGCCCCGCGCAGCGCGATGAGCGCGCCCGCCACGATCGCGAACGACGCCAGGACACCCGCGGCGTAGGCGAGGCCGTGGGCGCGGAGCCGCGCGGGCCTACTCGAGTGCTGGACGAGGCCGAGCGCCTTGACCGAGAGCACGGGCAGCACGCAGGGCATCAGGTTCAGCACGAGCCCGCCGGCGAGCGCCAGCGCAACCGCCCGGAGCAGCGACGCCACGGTGGGATCGCCATGCGCGCCGGCCGGCCTGGGCGGCGCCGTCAACGAGAACGCGTGGCGCGCGACGTCGCCGTCCAGACGCTCGGCCACGACCAGCACACCCTCGATAGGAGCGCCCACGGCGTCGCGCAACGGTCCGCGTGCCACGTCGAGTCGTATTCCGGCGGGGTCGACGCGGACCCGCTGTGGAGCAATCAGGTCGATCGCGCCCCATCGCGCGGGATAGAACCAGACGTCGGTGAGGCGATCGGCCGTCAAGTGCGGGGCCTCGACCGTGAGGGTGATGTCCTCGGACGTGGCGACGAACGACGAGGGCCAGGGGCTCGGCGTCGGAACGTTCCGTCGCGCGGCCGCGATCAACGGTGCACCGCGCGGATCGGGTGCCGGCGCGCGCGCTGCGACCGAGAGAGTCAGCGCGATCGGGGCTTCCTCGGGGATGCACGTCTTTTCGCAGACGAGCCAGCTGGCCCGGCCGCGGAGCGTGACGCGGGCGCCCGGATCGAGCGCGGACGGCGGCGTCACCGGAAGCGGGAGCACGACCTCGCGCGAGTACCCGTAGGTCATCGCCGGCCCCTGTGGGATTCGATCCGGGTACGGCCACGCGATCTCGCCCGCCGTGAATCCCGACGGCAACGCCCACTCGATCCGCGGAGGCTCACCGGAGTCTCCCGGGTTCATCCAGTAGGTGTGCCAGCCCGGCGCGATCTGCTGGCGCAGGGCGACCCAGAAGGTCTGGCCCGGCGTGAAGGCCGCGACCTCGCTCAGGAGCTCGACGCGCACTCGAGGAGTCTCGGAGGACGCCGCGGCGCCGCCCAAGATCAAGAAAACGCACGCGAGAACAACAAAGGTGCCGCGGAGGCTCATGCAGGGCCGATTATCCCACTCGTTCGGCCGGCCTCCCAGGGACTCGGGGGCCTCTTGACGCCTGGCTCCGGCTATGGTTATGGATAGCTTTTAGCCTGACCGGGAGGTTCTCGGTGTGAGCAGTCGTGAAGCTCAAGCGGGCCCGACGTCGAGTGCGCGCGACCAGCTCGGTGAGCGATTCGCGAGCGGGCTGCGCGTGCGCGGTCGCTATCGCGTCATCAGCGAGATCGGCACCGGAGCGTTCGGCACCGTGTGCCTGGGCGAAGACGAATCGACCGGCCATCGTGTCGCCATCCGCTTCCTCCCGCGCAATTTCGCCGCGACGCCCCAGGCCTCGCAGACGGTCCTTCGAATGGGCCGCTCGATCATTGCGGCGTCGTCGTCGCATCCGGCGATCGCTCGCGTACTGGAGTTCGGTGAGCTCGACGCGGGCCGGCCGTTCACCGTCACGGAGTTCGTCGAAGGGCATCGGCTCAGCGAGGTGATGTCGAGCCGAGCGCCGCTCGAGATCCCCGCGGCGCTGCAGATCGCGCTCGAGCTCGGCGGAGCCGTGGAGACCCTGCACAATATGGGGTTCATCCACGGCGCCATCAGCCCGCGCAACGTCGTGGTGCTCGAGGACGGCCGCGTCAAGCTCCTCGACGGCGAGCTGGCCGGACTGCGCGACCTGCGCGAGCTCGACGGGCTCGTGAGCTCCGAACCACCGGCCGAGTATCTTGCGCCGGAGCAGATCCAGAAGGCCCTCATCACCGAGAAGACCGATATCTATGCCTTCGGCCTAATCCTGCACGAGGTGCTGAGCGGGGCTCCCCCGTTCCAGGGACCGACGCGCGACGCGATCTTCGCCAAGCACCTGAGGGACGCGCCGGTCCCGATTCACCGCCGGAGAGACGGCGTGCCCGCTTCGGTGTCGCGCGCCGTCACGCTCGCGCTCTACAAGCAGCCCGAGGCGCGGCCGTTGATGGGAGACGTCCTCAATCTGCTGTGGACCGGCGCGCACGGGCCCGCGCCCCGGCGCAGGCGCGCGGCCATCGTCGCGGGGGGCGCCGCCGCCCTCGCGGCAGCGGCCATCGTGGCCGTGGTGTGGGGCGTGCTGGCGCTGCGGCCACCGGCGGGCTCGGCGCCGGCGCAACCGACTGCGCGCCCGACGATCGAGGCTGTTCCGGCGACGCCGGCGACGCTCGCGCCACCGCCGTTGGGCGCGCGCGTCCCCGAGGTGAGCGTCGCCCCGACGCCGAAGCCGAGCGCGCCCGTCACGCGCGCACCGTCGGCGGCCCCGACCGCCGCGGTGGCACCGCCCACGCGTACGCCGGCCGTGACGCCGCCCGCGCCCACTCCGGTTCCACCTGCGCCGGCCGCCGCTGTGGCGCCGCCCGCGCCGACTCCCGTGCCGCCCGCCCCGGCCGCGAAGTCACCGTCGGCGGTGGCCACGTCGCCCGCTCGGCCGGCTCCTCCGGAGGCGGCTCGGCCGACCGTGCCCGTTACGCCGAGAGCCGAGCGTCGAGAGCCGCCGCAGACACCGCCGGCGTCCGCGCCGAAGCCGGCTCCGTCGAGCGATCGGGAGGATTCGACGGCCGCGATCGACTGGCTCCTCAAGGCACGCGGCCAGTAGCCGCAGGAAAGTCTACCGAAGACGCTTCGCGAGCAACTGCTCGTCGAGCAGCCGCGCGGCTACTTCTCAGCTCTTGGGGGAAGGTGCTCTGCGGGGGTCGAGAGGACCGGGTCGACGCGCTCGATCAGAGCGAGCGTCGTCTCGTGAGGGACGGTCAGCCGCAGCGACGTCATCACGAGCTCCGGGTTGGAGCCCAGCCTCAGCCGGCTCGCCTGCTCCTGCAGCACGTTCTTCGTACGCGCCAGCGAATGCTCGAGCTTCGATATATTCTTGATCTCAGCTTCGATCGCCGCCAGTAAACGCTCGCCTTGCACGGACACGCCGTCCTCCCTGGATCTAGCACTGTGCGGCGGCAAGGCAATATTGTCAAGTGATCGCGGCGCGCTCCTTGTCGTCGGGTCAGCGCGGCGGCTGGGGCGGACGCGCGAACGGCGAGCGGTAGTCGAGGATTTCGTGAACCTTCCGGCCCAGGGTGTCGAGGCTGAAAGGCTTGACGAGTAAGGGATCTCCGGTGTGCAGCCCGTGAACGACCACCACCTCGGTCGAGAAGCCGGACATGAAGAGAATCTTGAGATCCGGACGCGACCCGTGCAGCCGCTGAGCGACCTCGGGGCCGCTCATGCCGGGCATGACCACGTCGACCAGCGCCAGCGCGATGGCGCCTTGATGCGCCTGGGCGACTTGCACCGCTTCCTCGCCACCCGCCGCCGTCAGCACCTGATAGCCGTGGGCGGTCAGGCAGTCGCGGACCGTCTCCAGCACGACGGGCTCGTCATCCACCACGAGGATGGTCGCGCCGCCGGGGCTCATCACTACCCCTAAGCTACGCGGATTCCCGGCCAGAAAGAAACTGAACGCCGGCTGTCCGCCGGCGGCGCTACTGTCTGCCGGGCGGCGCTACTGAGCGGTCCAGCCTCCATCGATGACGAGCTCGCTCCCGGTCACGTACGCAGACTCGTCGGAGGCCAGATAGAGGACGCCGTAGGCGACTTCGTCCGGCTCGCCGTACCGGCCGAGCGGGATGCGTGAAATCATCAGCTGGCGCTGGGCGGGATCGGCGCGGCGGCGCTCGGTCATCGGGGTGACGATGGGCCCGGGATGGACGGAGTTCGCGCGGATGCCTTCGCGCGCGTACTGGATGGCGGTGGCCTTGGTCAAGAGCCGCACGGCTCCCTTCGAGGCCTGGTACTGGGGGCTGCTGTTGTCCGTCCCGACGAGCCCGAGCTGCGACGAGATGTTGATGATCGACCCGCCGCCGGCGCGGCGCATGGCCGCGATGACGCTCTTGGTTCCGAGGAACACCCCCGTGGCGTTGACCGCCATCATGCGGTCCCAGTCCTCGAGGGTCGTGTCCTCGATCCGGGCTCCGCCGCCGATGCCGGCGTTGTTCACGAGGACGTTCAGTCGGCCGAAGCGGCTCTGGGCGACCCCGACCGCCCGCTGCCAGTCCGACTCGCTCGTGACGTCGAGCCGTGCGAAGACGGCCTCGCCGCCCTTCGCCGTGATCTCCGCTTCGACGCCGCGGCCCTCGGCTTCGAGCAGGTCGCCGATGACGACCTGGGCGCCCTCGCGCGCGAACAGCCGAGCCTCGGCGGCGCCCATGCCGCGCGCGCCGCCGCTGATCAACGCGACCTTGCCGGCCAGTCTCATGAGGGCTAGAGCTTAGCTCAGTACGGAGCGGCGCGCCGGCGAACCGTGGAGGACCGAGCGGTCAGCTGCCGAAACGCCGCTCGCGCTGCTGGTAGGCCCGCACGGCGCGGAGGAAGTCGACCTTGCGGAAGGCCGGCCAGTGCGCGTCACAGAAGTAGAACTCGCTGTACGCGCTCTGCCACAACAGGAAGCCGGACAAGCGGATCTCGCCGCTGGTGCGGATGATGAGATCGGGGTCGGGCAGGTCGGGGGCGTAGAGGTACTGGCCGATTGTCTCCTCGCTGACCCCGTCGATGATCGTCTGGAGATCCTCGCCCTGCTTGCTCTTCTCGCGGAGCATGGCCTGCACCGCGTCGATGATCTCCTGGCGTCCGCCGTAGGCCACCGCGAACGTGAGCACCATCGCTCGGTTGCCCGCCGTTGCCTCTTCGGCCGCTCGGATCGCCGCGAGAGTCGAGTCCGGCAGCAGATCGAGCTTTCCGACAGCCCGGACTCGGATGCCGAGGCGGTGAGACCTCGGATGCCGTGCGAGTCGAGTCAGCTTCGATTCGATCGCCGAGAGAATCCCCGAGACTTCTATCGGCGGCCGGTGAAAATTATCGGTCGAGAAGACCCAGAGGCTGACCGCCCTGATCCCGATCTCGGCGCACCACTCCAGCACCTCGTCGAGCTTCTCGGCCCCCAGCGCGTAGGCCTCCCGAAGGTCCGGCACGCCGCGCTCGAGCGCGTAGCGGCGGTTTCCGTCCAGGATGATGCCGAGATGCCGGGGAACATCCCGGCCGCGAACCTGCTGCAGGAGACGCCGTCCGTAGAGGTAGTAGAGGAAGCTGCGCATCGCCGGAGTTTCACGCTAGCGCCCCCGAGCCCCGCGAGTCAAGAAAACCCAACGACCGGCTTCGTTCTTACGGGGGAACTGACCGTGAACCGGGAGGCGGTCTAAGGGAGGGAACTGACGGCGTTACGCAACTCCTGGATATGCGCGGCTTTGCACATCATGCCAGCCGTGAGTGTCGGGTCCGTGTACGTCGGCAGCGTTCTTCCCAGCTTCGTGTAGACCTGGTTCAACGCGGTCCGCAACTCGACGATGTACACCGCCCTGATCGTCGTCGAGCCCGCGGTGATCGTGGGGTCCGTCCATGCGGACGCGGCGAGCCCGTTTCGCGTCCTGGCAGCGTTTACGGCCGTCCGCACCTCACTGATGTGCACGGCCTTCTCGACGGTGCTTCCGGCGACGAGTGGGTTGTCCGTGAAGCCGCCGGAGCCGGTGACCGTGAGCGTGGCGCTCCCGAGCAGACTGAAGGTCGGCGTCGCGCTCGTCTGCTGCCAGACCTGAGCTTGGACCGTGCCGGCCGACAGCCCCGGCAAATTCGGTGTGAGCGACGTCGCCTGCGTCGGGAACGGCACCGTCAGCGTCGTGCTCCCGGCGAGCGCGGTCGCCCGCGCCTGCGCGACCAGCGTGGTGCCGCTCATGAAGTTCACGACCGGCAGGCCGAACCCGAGGTTCGCGAAGCCGTTGCCCGTGATCGTGAAGGTAGGCGGCGGACTCGCGAGGTCGATCGTGCTCGGACTGATGCCCGTCACGCCCCGGCTGTCGGCCACCGTGAGCGTGGCGCTCCCGAGCAGACTGAAGGCCGGCGTCGCGCTCGTCTGCTGCCAGACCTGCGCCTGGACCGTGCCCCGCGACAGCCCCGGCAGATTCGGTGTGAGTGATGTGGCCGGCGTCGGGAACGGCACCGTCAGCGTGGTGTTCCCGGCGAGCGCGGTCGCCCGCGCCTGCGCGACCAGCGTGGTGCCGCTCATGAAGTTCACGACCGGCAGGCCGAACCCGAGGTTCGCGAAGCCGCTGCCCGTGATCGTGAACGTGGCCGGCGGACTCGCGAGGTCGATCGTGCTCGGCGTGATGCCACTCACGCCGGTGACGCTGGTGAAGCTTGCCGTGACAGCTTGCGCTGCGCTCATGGTGACACTGCAGGTTCCGGTCCCCGCGCAACTGCCACTCCAGCCGGTGAAGGTAGAGCCGGCCGCCGGCGTGGCCGTCAGCGTGACGGCGGTACCGCTGGCGAACGTGGCCGAGCAGGTCGTGCCGCACGCGATACCGGCCGGCGCGCTGGTCACGGTGCCGGTGCCGGCGCCTGTCTTGCTGACAGTGAGCGAGAAGCTCTGCAGCGCGAAGGTGGCGGTCACGGTCTGAGCCGCGCTCATCGTGACAGAGCACGTGCCGGTGCCGGTGCAACCGCCGCCGCTCCAGCCGGTGAAGGTAGAGCCGGCCGCCGGCGTGGCCGTGAGCGTGACGGCGGTACCGCTGGCGAACGTGGCGGAGCACGTCGCGCCGCAAGAGATACCCGCGGGCGCGCTGGTGACGGTGCCGGTACCGGCGCCGCTGGGGCTCACTGTCAACGTGAAAGTCTGCAGCGCGAAGTTGGCGGTGACCGTTGTCGCGGCGCCGAGCGTGACCGAGCAGGTGCCGGTGCCCGTGCAACCGCCGCCACTCCAGCCGGTGAAGGTAGAGCCGGCGGCGGGTGTCGCGGTGAGCGTGACGGCGGCGCCGCTGGCGAACGTGGCGGAGCAGGTCGTGCCGCAGGAGATACCCGCGGGTGCGCTGGTGACGGTGC
>QHTE01000078.1 GCA_003220685.1 Candidatus Rokuibacteriota bacterium | reverse complement strand
GATCCTTTTGTTGCTATCGGGGATGGCCGACAATGTCTTGAAGCCACTGATGTTGGGTCGCGGAGTCGATGCACCGATGCCGGTTGTCCTGCTCGGGGCTTTGGGCGGCATGGCGACCGGCGGAATCCTGGGAATGTTCGTGGGCGCCACGCTCTTGGCGCTCGGCTATCAGATTTTCATGAGCTGGGTCGCAACCAATCCAGATTCGAATGCGGCTGCGCCAAAGACCGATTCGGAGGAGACGACCTGAGACCCGCTTCCGATGACCTTAGGATTATGAGGCCAGTGCGTGCCGCGACATCCCCCAACGATCCCCAATGGAGGGCTCAAGATGGAGTCAGCCCCAACGGGGTGGGGCCAGCGGTGGGCGGCGTGATCGTTCGCTAACGGCTGGGCCAGAGCTTTGCCGTCACGATGCTGCTGTCGGATAGTGTCGCCTCGATGTTCATGACGAGGTCGCCGCCGGGGCTGCGCAACAGCGTTCCTACACCGCGCCCCTTCTCGCCCTCTATGAGGAGGCGTCCCGCGTTGATCACGATCTTGCCCTTTCCGCGAGACGCGCCGATCGTTTGGGTGGACACGATGTCATACGAGCCGTCCTCCCGGATCGTCAGCGTGACGTAGTCCGGCGCAAAGCCGGACTGGTACACCGTGCCTTTCCACGTGCCAGCAACGGACTTGACGTCGGACACCTCGACAGGGGTGATCGGGCCGGCGCTGGCGCAACCGATCAGCGAGGCCGCGAATGCGACGACGACGGCGGCGGTGAGAACGGTCCACAGCGATCGAGCGTCACTGGGTGTCATCGCCCCTCTCCTCTTGTTCGAGTGAACAACTGTGGAGACCTTCAGTTCAATTGAGTCAACCGATCTCTGATCACGAATTGTAGCTCACCCCGGTCGGTAGAAAGTGTTGACCCGTACTGGCTGCCGCTCGACGCGAGTGATTGAGACCATCGTCTCGTGGACGCGGGCACTAAGGGCCGCGTTCGACTTCAAGGCGTCGGGTAAAACTAGAATATGATCGTGGTCGTGCTCAACGTTCTGAGCGTCGCGGCGTACCTTCGTTTCGCCCGGCACGAACGGAATTGACCGCGACCCTCTCCCCGCCAGACGTCAAGCGCGAACGGTTCGGGCTCGGCACCTTCGCGCTCGTGCTGGCCGGGCTCGCCGCCGCGGCGCCAACCTTATTAGGCCCGGGGGCGCTGCGACTCGTCGGCACGCTGCTGATGGTCGCGGGCCTGCTCGAGGTTCTGCAGTGTTTCCGGCGCGCTCGGCAAGACGTCCTGCGGTCGGCCTATGCGAGCGCTGGCTTGACCTTTCTGATGGGCCTGCTGGTTCTCAGCGCTCCCGCGTTGGCCGAGACTGCGTTGACGTTGCTGCTCGGCGCGGCGTTCGTCATCGACACCCTCCAGCGGGCCGTCGAGCTCCGACGGAGCCAGGACCGCCGAACGGCGCTGACAATCTCGCTGGCCGTCGCCGGCAACGTCGCGATGGCGCTCCTCCTCCTCGTGCTGTGGCGACGCATGCGGGCGGACACAACCAGGCCGCCGCCGATGCCGACTTCACTGCCCTGCACGAGCTCATGCGCGAGCACCGGGTCGAGATCATCATGGCCGGGGACACGCACGACCTCGAGCTCTACGTCGAGCGCTACCAGGCCGACGGCGCCGAGCACGTGATGCACCACGTGGTCAACGGCGGGTGTGGCGCGTACCACTCTTCCGGGACCGCCCTGGCGTGGCCGGCCTCACCCGCCGTGCCGCAATGGGCTTTCCATCCCAGCACGGCGGCCCTCATCGCGAAGATCGACCTAAACACCCCGCGCTGGAAGTGGCCTTCTGGGTGTGGACGAAGCGCTTCAGCGCGTGGCCATTCTCTGTCGAGTGGCTCTCGGCGGCCTTCGACTACAACGTGGCGCCGTTCTTCCAGAGCTTCGTCGAGGTGCGCGTGGAGCCGTCGGCCGGGCGCGTCAGGATGCTCCTATGGGGCGTGCACGGGCGCCTGCGATGGGTCGATCTTCAGGCGTCGCCGCGCTGGCGCCCTGCCGACGGCCGGGCCGGACGAGCCGGTCGAGATCGTGCTGCCGATACGCGCGCACCCGGCGAGGACGCCGCCGCCTCGATAGCCCGTTCCTCCGGGCGCCGGCGCGGTCGCGCGCGGCTACTCGGGCAGCGCGTACAGCGCGTACATTGCGATCAGGATCTTTGCGGGGGGACCGAGCTTGCCGAACCAACGGCTGTAAATCTGGACGATCTCACCCGAGCGGTAGAGGCTCGACAGGACGCGGTTGACGGCGAGCCTGAACGGCGCGTCGCCGCGCCGCAGCATGAAGCCGTAGGGCTCATAGGACAGATACTGCTCGGCGATCGCGAACTGCCCGGGATCGGTGGCGGTCGCCGCGAGGCCGATCAGGATCACGCGGTCGGAGGCGTAGGCATCGATGCTTCCGCTCTCGAGCGCGGCCAGGCCCCCGCGATGGTCCGCGATCGTCACGATCTGCGCCGTGACGGACGTCTTCTGGAGCACAGACTTCAGGGCGCCTTCGGTGGTCGTGCCGGGAATGACACCGATCTTCTTGCCCCCGAGATCCTGGAGGTTCACGAAGTTGCTGCTCAGCTTCACGAGCAGGCTGCCCCCGTCGACGAAGATCATGTGGCTGAAGTCGACCTGCTCCTGGCGGCTGAGCGAGCTCGTCGTCGAGCCGCACTCGAGGTCGACCGTCCCGTTCACGACGGCGGGAATCCGGGTGTCGACCGTCACGGCCACCCACTTGACGTCGAGCTTCGGCAGCTTGAGCTGCTGCTGAATGCCGGTGACGATCCGCTGGAGAGGTCGATCGAATAGCCGGTGGGCTTGCCGTCGTCGCTGCGGAAGGAGAACGGGAGAGACTGCTCCCGGTAGCCGATCGTGATGGTCCCGCTGTCCCTGATTTTCTTGAGCGTGCCCTGAAGATCCTGGGCCACGGCCGGAGCCGGGACGAGCCACGCCAGCACGATCGCCACCGCCACGCCCCGGAGTGCGCTCATGGTCCCACCTCGACTGGCTGCATGATCTTCGCGATCAGTTCGCCGTGCAGCTGCCGAACACGAGGAAGCCGCCGCTGCGCACGATGACGGCGCTCGACATGGCGCCCGACTCCTGGGCCACGGCCATCGTCCAGCCGCCGCCCAGCTCGGTTCCGCCGATCAGGAGTCGCCCGCCGTCTCTATTGACCCAGGCGATCTTGATCGTCCGCCCGGTCGCGGCGCCGCTGATGAGACGTTTCTCGACGTCGACGTTGAGAACTGGAGGCAGGTTGACGGTTTGAGAAGTCCCGCGAACGCAGACGTTCGGGTCACTACAGATCATCGTGGTCTCGATCGAGCACTGCATCGGCTTCGAGCCATCGTACGGTGGCGCCGCGCCGGCGACGGCGGCGGCCGCCGCCAGGAGCAATAGGGCAGCCAATCCGATCCGCAAAATGGTCATGGCGGGCGAACGATACCGCCGAGCGTGCAGTTCTGGCTATGCGACCTTGGTCGCAGCGCGCTACCAGACGCGAAGCCCAGGCGACGTCAGCGGCGTTGTGGTGGCGAGCCGGATCAGGGTCGGTCCGTACGCGATCGCGACCAGGATGAACGCCAGCGCGAGCCACGGCCGCCAGCGGTCCACGAACGCGGGCGCGTGGTCGGGCCCGGAGACCGCCTCCGCGAATTCGAGCGCCGGCTGCGGCGCCCGCCGCGAGACGGTCGCCGTGAGCGCCATGTTGAGGAAGTAGAGCACGGCGCTGGCGAAGAGAATCGCGCCGCCGATGCCGACCAGCGGCAGCAGGCTCTTCCACTGCGGCTGCATGTACGAGACGTGGCCGATGTCGGTCCGGCGCGGCATGCCGCGCAGCCCGAGCTCGTGGAGCGTCGGCGAGAAGAGCAGCATGCCGCCGAACCAGAGCCACACCTGGACGAGCGCGACCCCGCGGCTCCAGAGCGCGCGTCCGGCGAGGTGCGGCACCAGCCAGTAGGTGATCCCCATGAACGTCAGCGCGACGGCCGTGCCGACCGTGAGGTGCAGGTGGCCCACGATGTACGCCGTGTTGTGCACGACCATGTTCACGTTGAAGGACGCGTTGATCAGGCCGCCGACCCCGCCGAAGGCGAAGAGCACCATGGCGAGCACCTGCGCGGCCACGGATGGATCGGTCCACGGAAGCTTCCCGAACCAGCTGATCCATCCCCGGGCGCCGCGCGCCCGGCCCGCGGTCTCGAGCGAGGCGGTGACGTTGAAGAACGTGAGCAGGCTCGGAAAGAAGACGGCGAAGGTCAGGAGCGCGTGCAGGAGCTTCCAGCCCTGGTGGATGCCTGGATCCGTGTACTGGTGATGGATGCCGATCGGCGTGGAGAGGATCAGGAACAGTATGAACGAGGTGCGCGCCATCGGATCGCTGAAGAGCTTGCCGCCGGCCTGGCGCGGCACGAGCGTGTACCACGAGATGTACGCGGGCAGGAGCCAGAAGTAGACGATCGGGTGGCCGGTGAACCAGAAGAGCGTCCGCGCAAGCAGCGCGTCGGTTCCGCCGACGAGCCCGAGCGACCACGGGATGAGAAGCACGAGCATCTCGGCCGCGAGACCGAGCGAGGCGATCGTCCACATCGCGAACGTGACGAGCGACATGAAGGCCGCGAGCGGCGTCCGCCGGTCCGGATTCCGCGCGCGCCACGCGCGCCAGGTGAGGACGAGATTCAGGGTGACCAGCCACGTGCCGACGACGACCAGGGTGAGGCCGATGTAGAAGGCCCAGTGCGCCTTGAGCGGGGGATAGAACGTGAACATGACCGTCGCGGCGTTGCCGACCAGCGGAATCCCCGCCAGCACGAGCCCGGCCACCATCACCCAGAAGGTCACCCAGCCCAGGCGCGCGCTCGCCAGCGGCGCCTGGAGCGACCGGCTCAGGATGAAGGGCACGAAGCCGCAGATGAAGAACGTGGTGAACACGAGCGCATTCAGCACGCCGTGGATCGACACGCTGTGGTAGTGCGAGCGGATCGCAGGCGCCAGCGAGGGATAGATCTCGACGCCGGCGTACTCCAGGGCCTGGAAGAGGCCGGTGACCACCCCGCCGAACAGCGCGACGAGCGCGACGGCGACGTTCGCGGCGGCGAGCCGCTGCTCGACGCGCGTCATCGCCGCGCCTCGACGATGATCTTGCCGGCCATCGTGTGGTGCGCGATGCCGCAGTACTCGTGGCAGATGATCGGGTACTCGCCCGGCGTGTCGAAGCGCGCCTGGGCGTGAGAGATCTGCCCCGGCAGCAGCATCACGTTGACGTTGTGGCGCGGAACGAACAGACCGTGGACCAGGTCCTTGCTGGTCGCCCAGAAGTGGACCGTGGAGCCGGCCGGCACGCGAACCTCGTTCGGCACGAACGCCCAGATCTGGCCCGTCATCCGAACCTCGTATTGCCCCGGCGCGATCTCGGCGACGCCGGGCTCCTTGAAGAGCGCGTGCTCGGCGACCTTCGTCGGGTCGATCCGGCCTCGATCGCCGGCGACGTTGATGCCGGCGCCGAACGCGGTCACCGCGAGCGCGGCGAGCATGCCGACCGGCAGGGCGATGCTCGGCAGGATCCAGGCGAGCTCCCAGAGGTAGACGGTCGAAGGGCGGTCCGTCGCCACGGATCAGCTCCGCCAGATGCGCAGATAGGTGTTGAGCCAGAACGCCGCCAGGACGACGAGGTAGATCATGATGAGGAGGAGCGCGCCCCGCGGCCGGGGTTCGTCGTCGCTCTGGTTCTCGTTCACCATCGCTCTCCTTCCGGGTTGATGCTCCGTCAGCGCGATCGCAGTCGGACGCTACACCAGGCCGAGCCCGCTCGCCACTCGACCAAGATCTTATATCTCAGCATCGGATTTCGAGCTCCGGCCCGGGCCGTCGCGATCTTCCAGGGACAGCGCCACGAGGCGCGCGACCGTGATCGCAATGTAGAGCTGACCGCCGATGGCCTCCATCGACGCGAGCGTTCCGGCGAGCGCCGTCACGGGCGTCACGTCACCGTAGCCGAGCGTCGCGAGGGTGACGAACGAGAAATACCGGTAGCGGATCGGGTCCAAGGTCATCCAGGCAGAGTCCGCGGGAAAGCGGAACGAGCCGGGGATCACGCCGTCGAGCGTCTCGTACACGCTCGCGCACCCGAGCCCGATCAGGACGTACACGCAGATCGCGCCGGCGATACGGTCACCGACCGGCCGTTGCGGACGCATCACCGAGCGGTACACGAGCCAGACGACGGTGCCGGCGAAGACGGCGACGACCGCGCTGGCGATCAAGGGCAGGTGCCTGAACCATACGATGTAGTCCGCGGCGCTCACGACGATCACGGATGCGGCCAGGGCGATGGGGACGAGCCGGCGCTGTCCGGGCGCCCGCAGCTCGATGACCGCGATGCCGAGGGTCAGCGCGAGGAGGAAGAATTCGATCAGCCGCCCTGCGCCGCCTCGCGGCGAAACCGCCGTTCCGACGATCAACACGAGCAGCGCCAGCAGGAGCAGGCGGAAGCGGCCGGGTCCGAACACGGTGCGCCCAGGGGTGGCCCTCATGAGGCTCACGTCTCACCCCCGACTTCCGTCGTAGCGCTGGGAGACCGGCACCTTCACGGGCCAGCCTGCGTGGAGCTTCGCGTCGACCGTGGTGCCGTTCGCCACCGCCATCTGGGCCGCGTTCCACGTGCCGCCGCCGCGCGCCAGCACCTCGGCGACTGTTTCTCCGGCGCCGGCCGGACGAATACGCAGCCGGCTCTCGGCGAGCCGCTCGCGGTCCGCCGGACGCAGCGGCCGGAAGGTGCCTCCCGCCTGCTCGAGGGTCGCGCCGTAGCGTCCCCAGTCGCGGACGCGCGCGACGGCCGTCACGCGGAAGACGCGCTGGCGATGGGCGATCCACGTGAGCACTGCCCGCTGTCCGGAGCGCGTGTCGGCCACCAGCCGGGCGGCCGGAAGCGACGCGACGCGCACGCGCTGGAGCTGCTTCAGCTGAGCCTCGGAGAGCCCGTCGGATCGAGCGGCGGCCACCGGGTCGTCGCCCTCGTCGGACAGGCTCAGGACGACGGCGGCGTCGCCGTCGGGCGCGACCGCGCCGGCCGCCTCCGCGGTGTTGATCGTCTTCCACTTCGCCGGCATCTCGAGCGCGACGTCGAACACGGGGTGCACGAACAGCGGCCCGAGGAACACGCCGGACGCCGGATTGTCACCCACCACGAGGCCCTCGAGCTTCTGGAGAAACGTGCCGCGGGTTCCGGCGATCGGCGTGGCAGTCACGCGCGTCTGCGAGCGCGCGGTCTTGCGAACGTTCCCCACACGCTCGGGCGTGGCGGGGTGAGTCGCGAAGAACCCGGGACGGTTCGGGTCGTGCCCGGCCAGCGCCTCCTCACGCTCGAGGGTGTGAAGGAAGGACGCCAGGGCCGCGGGGTCCCAGCCCGCGCCGGCCGCGAGGGCGATGCCGCGCTGATCGGCGTCGCGCTCCTGGTCACGGCTGTAGGACGCCAGGACCATCCCTGACGCCAGCTCGCCCGTCCCGCCGACGATCCCGCCGAGCGCGGGGCTGACCGCGCCGAGAATCCCCGCCGGGATCCCGAAGAGCAGCGCGAACGGCGTGGCGGCGCCGGCGCGGCGCGCCGCGTGCCGCTCCAGCACGTGAGCCATCTCGTGACCGATGACTCCGGCCAGCTCGTCCTCGCTGTTGCAGAGTGCGAGCAGCCCCCGCGTGACGTAGACGTAGCCGCCGGGCAGCGCGAAGGCGTTTGCCTCGACGTCGTCGGTCACGTTGAACCGCCACGCCACGTCGGTGCGCTTGGCGACCTGCGCCAGCCGGCCGGCGACCTGCCGAACGTAGCCGACGACCTTGGGATCCTCGATGAGGCCGACCGTCCGCTCGACCTCCTCGGCCGCCTCCGCCCCGAGCTTGCGCTCCTCGCTGGGCGAGATCGTCGCGCACCCGCTCGCGAGGACGGCGAGGGTCGCGACGAGCCCGCCGGTGAATTCCCGGCGCGTCAGTGCGGCTGGCAGCGTGTCGATGGCGGTTCCTCCGGGGCTGATGTCGTGCGTGCCGCGATCGCCTGGCATTTTACGGCAGGCCGCGAACGGCGGCGCAGGAAGATTCCCTCGCGGCGGCCGGAGGATGATATGGAGAAGCGATGGAAGAGCTGCACCAGCTCGAGACTGTCATCGCGCTCCTCGCCGCGGTGCTGGCGCTCGCCACCGCGGCGCGCCGGGTCCTGATCCCGTATCCGATCTTCCTCGTGCTCGGCGGGCTCGTCATCGGCCTCGTACCGCGCGTGCCGATCGTCCGGCTCGATCCCGATCTCGTCTTCCTGATCTTCCTGCCGCCGGTCCTCTGGTCGGCGGCGTACTTCACCTCGCTGCGCGACTTCCGGGCCAATCTTCGCCCGATCACCTTGCTCGCGGTGGGGCTGGTGCTGGCCACGACGGCCGTCGTGGCCGCGGTGGCGCGCTTCGTCATCCCCGGCCTGAGCTGGCCGGCGGCGATCGCGCTCGGGGCGATCGTCTCGCCGCCCGACGCCGTCGCGGCCAGCGCCATCGCGCGCCGCCTCGGCATCCCGTTCCGGATCGTTACCGTGCTCGAGGGCGAGAGCCTTATCAACGACGCCGCGGCCCTCGTGCTCTATCGCTCGGCGGTCGCGGCGGTCGTGACCGGCGCCTTCTCGCTCACGGACGCGCTCTGGCAGTTCGTCCTGACCTCGGCGGGTGGCGTGCTGATCGGGCTGATCGTCGGCGGCCTCGTCTGCTGGGCCCTGCGGCTCACCGAGGACAGCCTCACCGAGACCGCGATCACCTTGCTGGCCCCCTACGCCGCGTGGATCCTCGCCGAGCGCACGCACACGTCGGGCGTGCTCGCGTGCGTCGCGGGCGGCCTCTACATCCGCCAGTTCTTCAGCGCCGCGGTCGCCCCCGCCACGCGCATCCAGGCCAACGCCGTCTGGCGCCTGCTCATCTTCGTGCTGAACGGCGTCATCTTCGCGCTGATCGGGCTCCAGCTCGGGGCGATCCGCGAGGCAGGTCTGTCCGCCGATCTCAGGACCCTGGTGCGGCTGGGCGCCCTCATCAGTCTCGCCGCGATCGTGATCCGTCTGATCTGGGTACCGCTGGCGGTGGTGATCCCCCGCTACGTCAGCCGCGCGCTGCGCGCGCGCGATCCGATTCCGCCCTGGTCGTGGGTGATGCTGCTCTCGTGGATCGGGATGCGCGGCATCGTTTCGCTCGCCGCGGCCCTGGCCCTGCCCGTCACGACGGCGACGGGCGCGCCGTTTCCCTATCGCGACGAGATCATCCTGGTCACCTTCGCGGTGATCCTGGCGACGCTCGTCCTGCAGGGGCTCACGCTGACCCCACTGATCCGTTTCCTCGAGCTGGGCGAAGACCGCACGCTCGAGCTGGAGGAGGAGCGCGCCCGCGAGGAAGCGGCGCAGTCCGCGCTCGCGCGGCTCGACGAGCTGGCGGGCGGGCACTGGGCGAGGCGCGAGGACGTGGACCGCCTGCGGGCGGTCTACACGCAGCGCGTCCGGCGGGCGTCGCCGATCGAGATCGGCGCCGACGCCGGCGCCGCGCGGGCGCAGGCGGCCTTTCGTCGGCTCCGCCACGAGACCCTGTCCACCGAGCGCCGGGCGTTGATCGCGCTGCGAGACCAGGGCGCCATCAGCGACGAGGTGCTGCACCGGCTCGAGCAGGAGCTCGACGTCGAAGCGATGCGAATCGGCCTCGGCGAGACGCGTCTGAGCGACCGGCCCGGCGCCTGATCGGCCGAGACGGGCCGGCCGCGACGCGCGGATCGAAGCCCGGCTCAGATCTTCTCGCCGAGCTTCGCCCAGTCCTCGAGGAACTTCTTGAGGCCGATGTCGGTCAGCGGATGCTTCATGAGCTGCTCGAGCACCGCGAACGGGATCGTCACGACGTGGGCGCCGGCCTTCGCGGCGTCGATGACGTGGATCGGGTTGCGGATCGACGCGGCGAGCACCTGGGTCTTGAAGCCCTGGACGCGGTAGATCTCGCAGATGTCGCGGACGAGGTCCATGCCGACGTGGGCGATGTCGTCGAGACGGCCGAGGAAGGGGCTGATGTAGACCGCGCCCGCCTTCGCCGAGAGCAGTGCCTGGGTCGCGGAGAAGCAGAGCGTCTGGTTGACGCGGATGCCCTTGCCGGAGAGGTACTTCACGGCCTTGAGCCCGTCCTTGGTGAGCGGGCATTTCACGACGGCGTTGGGCGCGACCTGCGCCAGCTCCTCGCCCTCTTTCACCATGCCCTCGAAATCGGTGGCGACCACCTCGAGGCTCACGTCGCCGGGGACCACCGAGCAGATCTCTTCGACGAGCGGCCGGAAGGGGCGCTTCTCCTTGGCGATCAGCGACGGGTTGGTGGTCACGCCGTCGACCACGCCGAGCGCGACGCCTTCCTTGATCTCACCGAGGTTCGCCGTGTCGAGAAAGATCTTCATAATATCGCCCTCCCCCAAGTTAATAGGCGCGCCTCGGCCGGCGGGGCCCCAGCCCCGCGACGGCCTGCAGCGCTGCCACTAGTGCCGTTCGATCGTCACGCGCGTTCCCGAGCGCACATGCTTGAAGACGGTGGGGTCGCCCTGGAGCTTGCCCACGACGTTGACGGCGCTCGCGGCGCGGCACTCGTCGCCGCGGCTCGCGGGTGTCGGACCGAAGAAGATGCAGAACGCGTGGCCGGGAGGCCAGTAGGCGAGATCGCCCAGATCGACCACCTCGCGGGGCGCCTCGGGGCCGGCCGTCAGGCCGATGTCGAAGTAGATCTCGTCGCCCCACGTCTGGCCCTTCGCCTCGATGGGTAGCGCGTCCCAGATCGCGCCCGCCGTCCGCGACTCGTTGAGCCGCGCCTCGGCCGACACCGAGCCCGCCGTGATCCGGATCGCGCGAGCCATCGTCGTCAGCCTAGGCTCCGGCTCGGACGGGTGTCAAGGCCTCAACGCGACTGATCGCGCTGATACTCCGCGAGCGCCGCGTCGAGCGCAGCCCGATCGGCGACGGTCGACCACCCCTCGCCCTCGACCGCGAGCGAGCCGGCGCAGGCGGCCGCCGCCGCCGCCAGCCACGGGTCGCCGTCGCGCTGGTACTGGATCATGAAGGTTGCGGCGAAGACGTCGCCAGCGCCGGTGGGGTCGACCTCGTGCGCCCGCCGCGGGCGCACCTCGTATCGCTCGCCGTTGACGAACAGCAGGGCGCCGGCCCGGTCGGCGGTCAGGACGCCGACGGGCATGCGCTGGAACCACTCGACCACCGCCGCTTCCTGGCCCCGGATGTCCTCGCGGCTCAGGAACAAGGCCTGGACCGATTGCAACAGGCGCTCGGGCAGCCGCCAGGCGCGCGGGATCACGAGCCCGTCGGGCTTCACTTCTCGCACCCAGCCCTGCGCGGCCGCCCCCACGGCGCCGTCGGTGAAGAGCGTCGCGATCATCGGGTCGACCTCGTCGACCACCGGCGCCAGCAGACTCAGCGAGGCGTCGCGCCAGTCGTCGGGCACGTCGGCGGCCGTCAAGGGGCCCGCGACGGACCGGACGTGGGACACGCGCCCGGAGGGCTCCTGCCGATGCTCGAACCGGGTCGTGTCCGCGGCCGGAATGCCGACGACCTCGATCTTCGGCGGAATCGCCTCGAGGGGAAAATCGTCGCCGTGGCTCGTGAGGAGCCCGACCGAGAGGCCGAGCCGGTGGGCGGTGACGGCCGCGTAGAGCGCGGAGCCGCCTGGGCGCGTGACGTCGCCGAAGCGGTCGAGGGTGACGTGCCCGATGGCGACGAAGTCAGGCGCACTCACGCCAGGGCCGGAGCTCGCGCTCCTCGGCGAGGATCACACGCCGGCGCCCCACCGGGTCTTCACGGCTTCACGATCCACGGCGCCGTCGGCGGTGCGCGGCAGCGCGTCGGTGAACGCGACGGCGTGCGGGCGCTTGAAGCGCGCGATCTTCGAGCCCACGAAGTCGATGACCTGTTGGGCCGTGTACCGATCGGCCGGCCGCACCTCGACGACCGCTTTGATCGCCTCGCCCCACTTGACGTCGGGGATCCCGTAGACGCACGCGGCCGCGACGCCGTCCATCTGCACGATCACCGACTCGACCTCGGCCGGGTACACGTTCTCGCCGCCGGGCTTGATCAGCTCTTTCTCCGGCTTACGCCGGACGTAGTAGAGCCAGCCCTCGTCGTCGAAGCGTCCGACGTCGCCGGTGTGGTGCCAGCCGTTGCGCAGGGTGTAGCCGGTCACGTCCGGCTGGCCGAAGTAGCCCTGGAACACGACCGGCCCGCGCACCACGATCTCGCCCGGGGTGCCGGTCGGCACGTCGCGGTCGTACTCGTCGACGAGCCGCACGCGGCAGACGGGGAGCGGCCGGCCGGCGGCGCCCGGCCTGTCGCGCACGCGCTGGATGCTGACGAAGCCGGTGGTCTCGGACTGGCCGAACCCCGTCCAGAACTGCGCCTGCGTCTCGTCGTGCAGGCGCTGGATCGTCGGCGGCGCGTCCAGGCCGGAGACGTGCTTCAGGCTCGGCAGCTTGCTCGCGAGCTTCTGCGCGGCGTCCAGCAGGTTGACCAGCACGGGCGGGAAGTCGGACACGTGCGTGATGCGGTGCGCGTCGATCAGGCGCACGGCTTCCTCGGCGTCGTAACGGGCGACCAGCACGCTGGCCCCGCCCGCGTGCAAGTGCGCCACCAGGTTGCCGAGCGCGGTGATGTGGAACAGCGGCAGCGCCAGCAAGTAGCGGTCGACGGCCGTGAACCCGAGGCTCTGGATGAGGACGAGCGAGGCGGTGACGACGTTGGCGTGCGTGAGCACGGCGCCACGCGGGATCACGTCCACCGCCGCGGTGGAGATCACCGCGAACGGATCGTCGCCGGCGACGTCGGCCGCCGGCGGCGGCGCGCTGTCGCGATAGAGGCTCGACAGCGCTGTGAAGCCCGGCGCCGGCGGCGCCTGACCGAGCTGGTACCAGTGCGCGATCGCACGCTTCGTGCGCGGCCACTCCCCCACCACGGGCAGGGTCGACGCGTCCGCCACCATCATGACGGGCGCGGCGCGCTCGAGCACGCGCTCGACTTCTTGCGCGGTGAGCCGCCAGTTGATCGGATACGCGATGAGGCCCTGACGGGCGCACGCCCCGTACAGATCGACGTAGCCGACGTCGTTCTGGGCGAGGATGCAGACGCGATCGCCCTTGGCGAGTCCGAGCCCCGCCAGCCCGGCGGCGAGCCGGTCGGCGCGCTCCAGGAGCTGGCGGAAGGACCACTGCTGCGCCCCCTGGATCAGCGCAGGCGCGTCGCGGTGGAGCGATGCGCCGCGGAGGAGCAGGTCGTAGACCGTGAAGTCCCGGGCGTCCATCCGTCTACTGGCCGACGATGTCTGCCTTCATCGGGCCGAGCAGGCCGAGCAGCTCGCTCCTGTCCTTCGGATCGACCTTGTGCTTGTCGAGCGCCTTGGTCAGATTCTCGACGGTCGCGTTCCACTCGGCGTCGGTGATCTTCATCCCCTTGTGCGCGGTCTTCATGTCGCGGCCGAGGTACGAGCACGGCCCGCCGGTAGCGTCGCAGATCTGGTCCGTCAGATGCGATTTCAGCTTCTCGATCTCCGGCCCCTTCATGTCCTTGAACCGCGCGTTGACGCGGCTGTCGCCGGCCATGCTCGTGACGAAATCGCCGACGACGAGCGCGATCCCTTCGCGTCCGCCCAGGCGCTTGTAGAGCGTCGGCGGCGGATCGCCCGTCGTCGTCGCGCAGGCCACCAGATTCAGCGCAGCGACGGACAGCACGACCAGCAGTCCAATCCCACGTCGCAGACCCATCCAGGCCGCTCCTCTCAGGAGAGCCAGCGTTTGCGGCGCTTGTAGTGCTTGACGTCGCGGTACGACCTGCGGCTGCCGACCTCGGTGAGGCCGAGGTAGAACTCCTTGATGTCCGCGTTCTGCGTGAGCGTCGCCGCGGTGCCGTCGAGGACGATCCGTCCGTTCTCCATCACGTAGCCGTGCTCGGCGATGGTCAGCGCCAGGGTGGCGTTCTGCTCGACCAGCAGCACGGTGAGCTTCTCCTGCCGATTCAGCTGCTGCACGATCCCGAAGATCTCTTCCACCAGCATCGGCGCCAGCCCGAGCGAGGGCTCATCGAGCAGCATCACGTGCGGGTCCGCCATCAGCGCCCGGCCGATGACCAGCATCTGCTGCTCGCCCCCGGACAGGTAGCCCGCCTGGACCCCGCGCCGTTCCTTGAGGCGCGGGAAATAGCCGTAGACGCGCTCGATCCCGGCGGCGACCTTCTGCCGATCCGGCTGGATGTGCGCGCCGGCGATCAGGTTTTCCTCGGTGGTCAGGTGCTCGAAGACCCGCCGGCCTTCGAACACCTGCACGATGCCCTCGCGGACCACCGCGTGCGGGGCCAGGCGGTCGATCCGCCGGCCGTTGAACTCGATGGAGCCCTTCGTGACCTCGCCGCGCTCGGACCGCAGCAGGCCCGAGATCGCCTTCAGGGTCGTCGTCTTGCCGGCGCCGTTGGCGCCGAGCAACGTCGTGATCCCGCCCTCGCGGACGTTGAGCGACACGCCCTTGAGGACGAGGATCACGCCGTCGTAGATGACCTCGATGTTGTTGAGGCTGAGCATGTCGGTCGCCTACTTCTTCGTCCCGCTCTCTTTGATGTGCTTGGCCACCACGTCCTGATAGGCGGCGAACCAGTCGGTGACCTTCACGAACTTGCCGTCGTGCACCTGCCAGATCTGCACGAGCCCGCCGCCTTCGTGGTCGGTCGGGGTGACCTTGAGCGGCGGCACCAGCCCGCCCAGGGTGAAGCCCGAGATCTTCTCGAAGCCCTTCTTCGCGTCCTCACCGGTGATCTTGCCATCGGGTTTGGCCTTGAGCGCGTTGCGGATGGCCTCGACGTGCAGCGCCGCGATGAGCACGCCCCGGTTGTAGAACACGGTCGACGCCATCTCCTTGGGCGGCTCCTTGCCCTGCTTCTTGTACATCTCGCGGATCTCGTTGAGCACCGGATAGTCGCTGCCCACACCGGCGAACTGCATGACGTAGTAGCCTTCGGCGACCTGGAAGCCGCCGGCACCTTCGATATTGGCCTCACCGGCGCCCCACACGAACGAGACGAACTTCTTCAGCGGGTAGCCCACGCGCTTGAACTCCTTGATCGACACCTGGGGCGCGCCGCCGAACAGATGGCCGATCACGAAGTCGGCGCGGAAGCGCTGCGCGATGTCGAGGACCTGCGCGCCCATCTCGACGCCGGGGGGCGGGACCGCGAAGGTCTTGAGCTGGAACCCTTCCTTCGCCGCCAGATCCTCGAGCACCTCGATCGGCTCCCGGCCGGCCGGGTTGTCGTAGAAGATGAACGCGATCTTCTTGCCCTTGAGGTTGCCGCCGAGCTGCTTCTTGACGAAATCGACCGCCGCGGCCCCCTGCGACCAGTACGTAGCAGCGATCGGGAAGATGTAGGGATAGCGGATGCCGTCGGCGGCCGCGGCGCTGCCGAAGCCCGGCGAGGTGCCGGGGATCCGGTCTTCGGTGAGTTTCGCCGCGAGCGCGTAGATGTGCGGCGTGCCGTACACGGCCATGGTCACCGCGCCTTCCTTCTTGTGGCGCTCGTAGGACTCGACCGCCGGCGGGACCTTGTACTCGTGGTCGATCTCGAGAGCCTTGATCTTGTGGCCCTCGACGCCGCCCTTGGAATTCACCAGGGCGATGTAGTCGTGAAAGCCCGGACACAGGACCGTGCCGACGATCTGGGTCGGGCCGGTGCGGTCACACTGCAGACCGATGACGATCTCGCTCTTCGACTGGGCGTGAGACGGGCTGGCCGTCAGCAGGCTGCCCGCCGCGACCACCAGCGTCGTCGCAATAGCCAGGAACTGTCTCATGTGGACTCTCCTTGCTCGCGTACTCAGTACGCGAACGGCCAGACTCTAAAGTAGCTCCGGATGTTCCGCCATAGACGGTTCAGCCCCTCGGGCTCCACGATCAGGAAGAAGATGATGAGGGCACCGAACATCATCAGGCGGAGGTTGGGAATGAGGTTGAGCACGGTTTGCTGGCTGAAGAAGACCCCGCCGAAGGCCTCCATGACGTACCGGATGACGATCGGCAGCAGGGTCACGAAGATCGCGCCGAAGATCGAGCCCAGCACCGAGCCGAGCCCGCCGATGATGATCATCGCCAGATAGTCGATCGAGACGCCGATCTGGAACTGCTCATAGTTGGCGATGCCCAGGAAGTACGTGTAGAGCACCCCGGTCACCCCGGCGTAGAAGGACGAGATGGCGAAGGCCAGAAGCTTGTAGCGGAAGATGTTGATGCCGATGATCTCGGCGGCGATGTCCTGGTCGCGGATGGCGATGAAGGCGCGCCCGACCCGCGTGCGCATGAGGTTCAGCGTGCCGACGATCGCCAGGACGACGAAGACCAGGAGGAAGTAGTACATCTGCCGCTGGCTGCTCAGTACGATCGGGCCCAGCCGCGGGCGCGCGACCTCGATCGACGCCTGGACGCCGCCGCTGATGAAGGTCACGTGGTTGATCGTCCACTCGATGATGAGCTGGCCGGCCAGGGTCGCGATGGCCAGATAAAGCCCCTTGATGCGCAAGGACGGAATGCCGACGATGGCACCGATCAGCGCCGCCATGAGGCCGCCCGCGATCAGATTCACCGGCCACGGCGAGCCCAGGCGGTTGGCGAGGTTCGCCGCCGTGTAGGCGCCCACTGACATGAACGCCCCGTGGCCGATCGACACCTGCCCGGTGTAGCCGACCAGGATGTTGAGACCGAGCGCGCCGATGACGGCGATCCACACGAGGCTGGCGACCGACAGGTAGTACTCGTGCAGCGTGAGCGGGATGACGAGGAAGAAGACCACCGCCAGCACGCTCACGGTCCACTTTGCGATCGGCAGCGGATAGAGGCCCATATCCGCTTCGTACGTCGTCTTCAGGACTCCGCACTCGCGTTGAATCATCGTCGACTCCACGCGTCGAGCCCGCAGGGGCGGGGCGGGGCGGGGGGCATCGGGACCACGCGGCACGCGTTCGCATTCCCCATATCGGCTGGGCTCCATCCCGGCGCACTCGACCCGTCGCTCGCACGGAGGGAACGGGTCCCGCTACCCCCCACCCCGCCCCGCCCCTGCGGGCTCCACTCATGACACGCGGGCGTCCAACGTGAGACGGATGCTGAGGGCGGGTTTATGCGCGGATATCGGGAGCTGGGCTCACAGAACGGAAGTGAGGGTGGGGGGAGGGGTGCTGGGACCCGTTCCCTCCAAGCGTGCGGCGGACGAGGCGCGCCCGGATGGAGCCCAGCCGCCCCGCGCCGCGCGAGCGCGCGCCGCGTGGTCCCAGCACCCCTCCCCCCACCCCGCCCCGCCGCCCCAAGCCAGATCTTCACGCGTCAGACCCGTTCAATGATGCGTTTGCCGAACATGCCGTATGGACGAACCATTAGCGCCAGGATCATGAGGACGTACGGCGCGAAGTCCTTCGTGCCGCCGCCGACGTAGGGATCGATGTAGCCGGCGGCGATGTTCTCGACGACGCCGACGATCAAGCCGCCGAGGATCGCCCCGGGAATGGAGTCGAGGCCGCCGAGGATCACCACCGGAAAGACCTTGAAGCCGACGAGCGCGAGATTCACGTCGACGCCCAGGAGGTTGCCCCAGAGGATCCCGCCCAGGGCCGAGACGATGCCGGTCATGGCCCAGGCCACGCCGAAGTAGCGCTCGACGTCGATGCCCATGGCCATGGCGACCTGCTGGTTGTCGGCGACCGCCCGCATCGCGATGCCCTTGCGCGACTTCAAGAAGAACCAGCCGAACCCGGCCAGGAACGCCAGGCTCACCACGGCGCCGAGCACCTGGATGGGCGGGATGAAGAGCGGCCCCAGCACGAACGGCTCGTCGCGGATCGGCAGCGGCAGCGGCTTGCTCCCGGAGAAGATCGTGAAGGGCCCGACGCCGCGCAGGATCGATGCCAGCCCGATCGTGGCCATGACCACGGCGATCACGGGCCGGCCGATGAGCTTGCGCAGCATGACGCGCTCGAGGACGAAGCCGAACACGACGAGGCTCGCGATGGCGAGCGCGATGGACAGCCACAGGTTCACGCCCCAGACCATGAGGCCGCCGGCCGCCACGAAGCCGGCGATCATCACGAACTCACCCTGGGCGAAGTTGATGGCGTCGGTCGCCTTGTAGACGAGCACGAAGCCGAGCGCGATCAGCGAGTACATCAGGCCGATCAGGAGCCCGTTCGACATCAAGAGGCAGAAGAAGCCGAGGTCGTCAGACACGGGCCACCGCCGGGGCGTCGACGTCCTCGACGCTCACACGCGACTTCATGACGGCCTGACGGCCGTCCTCGTAGGTGATGGTGGTCTCCAGCTCGACCGAGCGGCCGCCCGAGTAGAACGCGTCGACGACCGGCGCGTACTTCTCGGCCACGAAGCGCCGCCGGACTTTTCGCGTCCGCGTCATCTCGGCGTCGTCGGCCTCGAGGTCCTTGGTGAGCAGGAGGAAGCGCCGGATCCGTGTCGACTCCGGCAGGGTCTCGTTGCCCTTGCGGATCTCCTCGCGGATCAGGTCGCTCACCTCGGGCTTCAGGCTCAGATCGGCGTAGCTCGTGTAGGGAATCCCGCGCCGCTCGGCCCAGTTCCCGACCGTGTTCAGATCGATGGCGATCATCGCGCTGACGAAGGCGCGGTCGCTGCCGAAGGCCACCGCCTCGCGGATGAAGGGGCTGAACTTCAGCTTGTTCTCGATGAACTGCGGCGCGAAGGGCGTGCCGTCGCGCAGCGCGCCGACATCCTTGGCCCGATCGATGATGACCAGGTGTCCTCGCGGATCCACGAACCCCGCGTCGCCCGTCCGGAACCAGCCGTCGGGATCGATGACCTCGCGCGTGGCCTCCTCGTTCTTCAAGTAGCCCTTGAAGATGATGGGGCCGCGGACGAGCACCTCGCCGCGGTCGGCGATCTTGACCTCGATGCCCGGGCACGGCCGGCCGGCGGTCGTCGGATTCGCCTCGGCGCTCGGCTGCAGCGACACCAGGCCGGTGGTTTCCGTGGAGCCGTAGACCTGCTTCAGGTTGACGCCGATCGAGCGGAAGAACCGGAACGTGTCGGGGCCCAGCGGCGCGCCGCCCGTCAGCGCCCACTTCGCGCGGCGCAGGCCGAGCTGATCGCGGATCGGCGTGTAGACGAGCACGTTCCCGATCAGGCACGCCAGCCGCAAGGACAGCGGGATGGGCTTGCCGTCGGCGCGGAGGATCTCGGCGCGCTCGGCGGCACCGCGGAAGCGCTCGAAGATCCACCGCTTGACCGCGGGCGCGTCGGCGGCCTTCACCTGAACCGACGTCAGCATGTTCTCCCAGATGCGCGGGGGCGCCAGCACCGTGGTCGGGCCGAGCTCGCGCAGGTCGCGCTGGACCGTCTCGGGGCTCTCGGGACAGTTCGCGCAGAAACCCACCACGAGGCCGAGGAACAGCGTGTAGACTGCGTCGCCCGCCCACGCCATCGGCAAATAGGCGAGCGCGTCATCGTTCGGCCGCACGTCCTCGGCCTGCCGGAAGGCGTCGGCGATGGCGATCGCGTTCGCATGCGTCAGCATGACGCCCTTGGGATTGCCGGTGGTGCCGGAGGTGTAGCAGATGATCGCGACGTCCTCGGGCTTGCTCTTGTCGACTTCGGCTTCGAAGAAACCGGGATGCTTGGCCCCGAACTCCCGCCCCAGCCCCTGCACGGATTGATACGAGCGGAGCCAGTCGTGCTTGTAGTGGAGCATCCCGCGAGGGTCGTCGTACACGACGAGGCGGAGCGCCGGCAGCTCGGCGCGAAGCGCCATCACCTTGTCGACCTGCTCCTGGTCCTCGGCCACGATCACCGCGCACTCGGCGTGGTTCCAGACGAACGCGAGCTCCTTGGCGATCGAGTCCTGATAGACGGGCACCGGCACCCCGCCCAGGCACTGGGCAGCGACCTGGGCCCAGTAGAGCCGCGGCCGGTTGTCGCCGATGACCGACAGCCGCTCGCCGCGCTTGAAGCCGAGGGCGGCCAGGCCGAGCGCGAAGTCTCGCACCTCGTCGTGATACTGGCGCCACGTCCAGGTCTGCCAGATGCCGCGGTCCTTCTCCCGGATCGCCGGCCGGTCGTGGAGGTCGCGCGCGTTTCGCTGCAGCAGTCGTACAAGCGTGGTCTCAACCACGGGACCCTCCCGGCAAGTCGGTCTTCGTCTCTCCGAGGTACGCCTTGATCACGCGCGGATTGGCCCGTACCTCGTCGGGCGTGCCCTCGGCGATCTTCTGACCCATGTCCAGCACCGTCACGCGGTCGGAGATGTCCATGACCACGCCCATGTCGTGCTCGATCAGGATCACGGTGACGCCCCACTCCTGGTTGACGTCGAGGATAAAGCGCGCCATGTCCTCCTTCTCCTCGTGGTTGCATCCGCCCATCGGCTCGTCGAGGAGCAGGATCTTCGGATCGAGGGCGAGCGCGCGGCCGAGCTCGACGCGCTTCTGCAGGCCGTAGGCGAGCGAGCCGGTCGGCCGGCGGCGCAGGTCCTGGATTCTCAGGAAGTCGATGATGTCCTCGACGCGCTTTCGGTGCGCGACCTCTTCCTTCTGCGCGAGCCCCCAGTAGGCGAACGCGCTCAGCACCCCGGTCTTCATGTGCACGTGGCGGCCGAGCAGGAGGTTGTCGAGGACTGTCATGCCCCGGAAGAGGGCGATGTTCTGGAACGTGCGCGCGATGCCGAGCTCGGCGATCCGGCTCGGGGCGAGGTCGGTGACGTCGCGGCCCTCGAGGACGATCCGGCCGCTGTCGGGATGGTAGAAGCCGCTGATCATGTTGAGGACCGTCGTCTTGCCGGCGCCGTTGGGCCCGATCACCGAGAGGATCTCGCCCTTCTGAGCCTCGAGGGAGACGCGCGTCACGGCCTGGACGCCGCCGAAGGCCTTGGACGCCTCACGGATCTCCAGAAGCGCGCTCATGAGAGCCACCGCTTTCGTCGTCGGTAGTGCTTCACGTCTCGATAGCTCTTCCGCTGGCCCACGCCCGTCAGGCCCAGGTAGAACTCCTTGATGTCCTCGTTTTGACTGATCGTCTTCGCGTCCCCGTCCAGCACGATCCGGCCATTCTCCATAACATAGCCATGTTGAGCAACTTGTAAAGCCATCGTCGCGTTCTGCTCCGCCAGGAGCACCGCCACCTGCTCCTCCCGGTTGAGCCGCGCGACGATCTCGTAGATCTCCGCGACGAGCTTCGGCGCCAGGCCCATCGACGGCTCGTCCAGGAGCATCAGGGTCGGCTGCGCCATGAGCGCGCGGCCGATGGCCACCATCTGCTGCTCGCCGCCCGAGACGTAGCCGGCCTTGAAGCCGCGCCGTTCGGTGAGCCGCGGAAAATAGTGATAGACGAGGTCGAGGTCTCGTCGCGTCGCCTGGCCGTTGCGCCGCGTGTAGGCGCCGGCCAGGAGATTTTCCTCGACCGTCAGGTGCTCGAACACGTGCCGGCCCTCCATGACCTGCACGACGCCGTGCTTGACCACCGCCGAGGGATCGTGCCGGTGGATCGCCTGGCCGTGCAGCTCGATCGAGCCCTTCGTCACCTCGCCGCGCTCGGTGCGCAGGAGGCCGGAGATCGCATTGAGCGTCGTCGACTTGCCGGCGCCGTTGGCGCCGAGGAGGGCGACGATACCGCCCTCGGCGACCGCGAGCGACACGCCGCGCAACACGAGGATCACGTGGTCGTAGATGACCTCGATGTTGCTCACCGCCAGGAGCGGCCGCGGCGTATCGCCCGGCACGCCCCTACTTTTCCTTCGCGCAGTCGCGCATCGTGTAGCCGAGCTTCTTCGACTCCTCGACGGCGGCCCCCTCGATCTTCGGCCGGACGACGTCGCGCATCGGAGCGATCCAGTCGGAGACGACGTTCCACTTCTTGCCGTCCCATTGCTGGATCAGCACGGGCCCGCTGCCCTCGTGGTCCTCGCAGGTGACCTTGACCGGATGCGTGAAGCTCTTCATGCCGAGCTGCTCGAGCCGCTGCTCGGTCAGGTTGAGGTTCTCGAAGCCCCAGCGCACCTGCTCGCCGGTGAGCGGCTTGTTGCCGAACTTCGTCATCGCGGTGCGGATCGCCTCGGCCGTGAGCATCGCGTTGACGATGCCGCGGTTGTAGAGCGGCGCGCCCAGGTCTTCCTTTTTGGCGGAGCCCTTGCCCTTTTCGTAGACGAGCTTGAGAAGGTCCGCATGAACCTTGAAGTTGGTGCCCGGAGCGTGGAAGGTGGCGCCCTTGTACCCCTTGGCACCCTCGCCGGCCGGCACGACGTCCGAGTCGTTCGCCGACCACCAGTTGCCGATGAGATGGTCCATCTTGAAGCCGATCGACACCGCTTCCTTGATGGCGACCTGGTTCATGACGCCCCAGCCCGACATGAAGATCCAGTCCGGATTCAGCCGGCGCACCTGGAGCCACGTCGCCTTCTGCTCCTGGCCCGGATGGTCCACCGCGAGCAGCGAGAGCTCGAACTGGTATTTCTTCGCGAGCTCCTCGAGCGTCGGGTGGGCTTCCTTGCCGTAGGCGCTGTTGTGGAAGATGTGCGCGACCTTCTTGCCCTTGAGCTTCTCGAGACCGCCCTCCTGCGCGCCGATGTAGCGGATCACCGCCGACGCCTGGCTCCAGTAGTTCGTCGGGAAGTTGAACACCCACGGAAACCACCGGCCGTCGGACGCCGCGCTCATGCCGTAGCCCATCGAGAACACGACGATCTTGTCGACGGGCGCCTTCGGGATCAGCGAGTAGGTGATCGCGGTCGAGTAGGGATTCACGACCACGGGGCTCTTGCCCTTCAGCCGCTCGTAGCACTCGATGCCTTGCTTGTTGTCGTACTGCGTCTCGCATTCCTCCCACGCGAGCTTGACGCCGTTGATGCCGCCATCGCGCTCGTTGAGCAGCGTGAAGTAGTCCACGAAGCCGTCGGCGATCGGGATGCCGCTCGGCGCGTAGGGGCCGGTCCGATAGACGAGCAGCGGGACGAACACTTCCCTGGATTGCGCGGCCGCCGTCACCGGCGCCGCGAGCGCCAGCGCCGCCAGGACCGCGATCAGGATCCGACGTCTCCTCATGACAGTCTCCTTTCGTTCAATGGGGAAACGGCCACAGCCGCAGCTTCTCCTTCGTGATCTGCCAGAGCCGCGCCAGCCCGCGCGGCTCGACGATCAGGAAAAAGATGATCAGTCCGCCGAAGACCATCAGCTCGATCTGCTTCTGCAGGGCGACGGGCAGCCTGAGCCCGAGCGCGTGCGGCGCGTTCGCGAGGACGATCGGCATCAGCACGATGAAGGCGGCGCCCAGGAACGAGCCCAGGATACTGCCGAGGCCGCCGATGATCACCATGAACAGGACGAGGAACGAGATGCTGATGTCGAACGCCAGCGTCTCGGCGCTGCCGAGATACAGGAACACCAGCCCGGCCCCGGCCACGCCGCAGTAGAACGAGCTGATCCCGAACGCGAGCAGCTTGGTGCGCAGCGGCCGCACGCCGATGATCTCGGCGGCGATGTCGCGGTCGCGGATCGCCATCCACGAGCGGCCGATCCGGCCGCGCACCAGGTTCTTGGCGATCACCGCGAACACGGCCACCAGCCCCAGCGCGACCAGGTAGCGCGCCGACGGCGCCGAGTTCGGGCCGGTGATGACGACGCCGAAGAGGGTCCGGTCCGGGGCGGTGATGGTGCCCGACGACGCGTAGTTGGTGAACCACGCGACCTTGTTGAAGAGCCAGACCAGGAAGAACTGCGAGGCCAGGGTGGCGACGGCGAGGTAGAACCCCTTGATCCTGAGGCTCGGGATCCCGAAGACGAGCCCGACACCGGCCGCCACGAGCCCCGAGAGCACGAAGACGACGAGGACGTTGAGGTGCGGGAACGCCGTCGCGAGCTTGAACGCCGAGTACGCGCCGACGGCCATGAAGCCGCCGGTGCCGAGCGAGAGCTGCCCGGCGTAGCCCGTCAGGAGATTGAGCCCGATCGCGGCGAGCGCGTAGACGAGGAACGGGATCAGCACTGCCTGCAGCCAGTACTCGCTCGCCACCAGCGGCGGCACGACGAACGCCCCGACCACCGCCGCGGCGACGGCGACGCGATCCTGGACGATCGAAAACACCGCCTGATCGGCCGCGTACGTCGTCTTGAATTGGCCGGCCTCGCGATAAATCACGTCCGAATCACCATCGACGCGCCCCCGGGCCCGGGCCGGACGGGCACCCCTCTGGCCCCACCACCGCCAACCCGCCCCACGGGGTCGGCCGGGTGGGGGCGGCAACCCGTGTTTTCAGGGTTGCGTGCATCGCCGAGCATCGAACATCGGCGCCGCAGGTTTCGGCTAGCGTGGTCGCCGGGGGCGCCCCCACCCGGCCGGCCCCGTGGGGCGAATCGCGATGGTTGCGTCGATGGAGGGCGGTCATACGCGCTCGATGATCTTCTCGCCGAACAATCCCTGCGGCCGGGCGAGCAGGAAGGCCAGGGCGAGGACGTAGGCGAACCAGTTCTCGATCGCGCCGCCGACGAGCGGGCCCCAGTAGACCTCGCCCAGCTTCTCGCCGACGCCGATGATGAGCCCGCCGACGATGGCGCCCGGGACGGACTCGAAGCCGCCCAGGATGAGCACCGGCAGCGCCTTGAGCGCGATGAGCGAGAGGCTGAACTGGACACCGCTCTTGGCGCCCCACATCAGCCCGGCGACGATCGCCACGACCCCGGCCACCGACCAGACGACGACCCAGATGGTCCTGAGCGGCACGCCGATTGAGAGCGCCGCCTCGTGGTCGTCGGCGACCGCGCGCAGCGCACGGCCGATGCGCGTCCGCTGGAAGAACACCGCCAGCACGGTGACGAGGACCGCGGCCGTCGCCGCCGCCGTCAGCTCGAGCTGGTTGATCTGCACGCCGCGGACGATGAACGAGCGGTCCGGGATCCCGATGTCGAGCTTCTTGACGTTGGCGCCCCACAGCATCTCGCCGAAGCCCTCGAGGAAGAAGTTCAGGCCGATGGTCGCCATGAACAGGATGATGTGCGCCTGGTTCACGAGCGGCCGCAGCACCAGCCGCTCGATCGCGAAGGCCAGCGCCACCATGACGACGGTCGTCAGCGCGAGCGCCACGAGGACCGGGACGCCGCGCTCGAGCAGCCCCACCAGGGTGAGCGCGGCGAACAGCACCATCACGCCCTGGGCGAAGTTGAACACGCCCGAGGCCTTGAAGATGAGCACGAACCCGAGCGCCACCAGCGAGTACATGAGGCCCGCGAAGACGCCGCCGATCAGCACCTCGATCAGGAACGCCGGCGCCCCCGCCATGTCCCTGAACGGCGCCACCGCGACCGCGTACAGCAAGTCAAGCATCAGGCGCGCTCGCGCTATGCATGCGCCACACCCAGGTAGGCGTCGAGGACGGCCTGGTCGCGGCGGACTTCGGCCGGCGGGCCGTCGCCGATCTTGCGGCCGTAGTCGAGCACCACCACCCGATCGGAGATGTCCATGACCACGCCCATGTCGTGCTCGATGAGCGCGATCGTGGTGCCGAACTCCTGGTTCACGTCGAGGATGAAGCGGCACATGTCTTCCTTCTCCTCGACGTTCATCCCGGCCATCGGCTCGTCGAGGAGGAGGAGCTTGGGCTCGGCGGCCAGCGCGCGGGCGAGCTCGACGCGCTTCTGCAGGCCGTACGGCAGGCGGCCGGCCGGCGTCTTGCGGATCGCCTGGATCTCGAGGAAGTCGATGATCCGCTCGACGAAGGCCCGATGCTCGAGCTCCTGGCGCCGGGCCGGCCCCCAGTAGAGCGCCTCGAGCAGGAAGCTGCCGCTCATCTTCAGGAGCCGGCCCGTCATGATGTTGTCGAGCACGCTCATGCCCTTGAACAGGGCGACGTTCTGGAACGTGCGCGCGATGCCGAGGGCGGCCACGTCGGGCGGCGCCAGGTGCGTGCGATCGCGGCCCTCGAACGCGATCGTGCCCTCGTACGGGTGATAGAAGCCGCTGACGGCGTTGAGCAGGGTCGTCTTGCCGGCGCCGTTGGGGCCGATGATCGCCACGATCTCGCGGCGCCCGACGCGCAGGCTGACCCGGTTGACCGCGACGAGCGCGCCGAACCGCACGCTCACGCCGTCGACCTCGAGCAGCGGCCCGGCCGGCGCCGTCATCGGGCCGCCTGCACGGGCGCGCCGACGTCGCGGATCGCCACGTCCGCGCGCATGATGCCGGTACGGCCGTCCTCGTAGGTTATCTTCGCCTCGACCTGGACGCGGTCCTGTCCCGAGTAGAGCGCGTCGATGAGCGCCGCGTACTTCTGCGCGATGTAGCCGCGGCGCACCTTCCGCGTGCGCGTGATCTCCTCGTCGTCCGGGTCCAGCTCCTTGTGCAGGATCAGGAACCGCTTGACCTGCGCGCCGCGCAGGTGCTCGTCCTCGGCGAGGCTGGCGTTCACGCGCTCGACCTCGCCACGGATCAGCTCGTAGACCTCGGGCTTCTGCGCGAGATCGCCGTAGCTCGTGTAGGCGATGTTGCGGCGCTCGGCCCAGTTGCCGACAGCCGCCAGGTCGATGTTGACGAACGCCGTCACGCACGGCCGGGCCTGTCCGATGCAGACCGCCTCGCGAATGTACGGCGAGAACTTGAGCTTGTTCTCGATGAACTTGGGCGCGAACATCGTGCCGTCCGCCAGGCGGCTCACGTCCTTAGCCCGATCGATGATCACCAGGTGGCCGTCGCGGTCGAGGAATCCGGCGTCGCCCGAGTGGATCCAGCCAGCGTCGAGGGTCTGCCGCGTCGCCTCCGGGTTCTTCGCGTAGCCCTGGAA
>QHTE01000069.1 GCA_003220685.1 Candidatus Rokuibacteriota bacterium | reverse complement strand
CTATCTGAGCCTGGCTGTCTTATAACCACTTCCGTTCGAACGGTGCTGCCCCGCTTCGGGTGGTGACCGCCCTGGAGCCTTGGGCCACGAACCCTCGGCTCCTGGGTCATCAAGCCGACCCTGCGTCCCCCGCAACCTGGGGACTCAACACCTGATCCTACCGCGGTATCTGGGGTATGTGCAACGGCATGCACAGGGAAACACCGACTTTGGTCTCGGGTGGCTAATCCATTCACAGTGGCTTTCTCCCGGCATAGCCTTCGTCGAGGCCGTGCCAGTGACGGATCTCGCGCTCGCCGTATTTCCAGCAGAGGTTGACCTCGCGGCCATCGCGGAGGTGGAGGAAGTCCACCAGCCCCAGGCCGAGGTCCTTGGGCACCCCCCCGAGCTCGACGATCTCCCCGAGCGCCTGCTGCATCTCCGCGGTCAGGCGCTCGATGCGGTCCTGCTCCGCGCGCCAGGCTCTCCGGTCGAGGACCCCGCCGCCCGCCAGGGCGATCCGCTGCTGCTCGGCCTGCAGCCGCTGCCGCGCCTCGCTCGCCTGGGTGTTCGCCGCCATCGTGTGCTTCATGAGTCGGGTCAGCGTCGGGATCAGCGCCTCCACGTCGGCGATGGAGAAGTAGCGCTCAGCCACGGATGGGCTGCTCCACGAAGATCGCGTGCACTTCCTTGGGTCCGTGAACGCCGCGCGTGAGGGTGAGCTCGATGTCGGCCGTCCGGCTCGGACCCGTGATGAAGTTGATCGCGGAGCCGCCCGCCGGCGGCCGGCCGTCACGGTGCCACGCCTCGAGAAAGACACCCGCCTGACGCAGCGATTCGACGAGGGCCGTCCGGTCGAAGACCGCGATGTGGCACGGCGGCAGCAGCGACGTCGACCGCGGCCGCCCGGCGCCCGACACCAGGACCAGGGTGCCGGTCTCCGCGATGGCGAGATCGACGCCGGTCAGCCCGAGGTCGGCGCGCGCGGCGAGCGTCCGGAGTCGCTCGCGCTCGGCGCCACCGCTCGGCTCCGCAGCGGGCATCGGGTGGACATCGAGTCCGCACGCGCCGAGTGCCGGCGCCAGGTCGGCGCCGAGCGCGGCGGAGTGCCAGGTCACCACCTCGCGCGCCTGCCGCTCGTGCGCGATGCGGGCAACGATCGCGGGAACCACGTCGATGGACGCGGTCCGGTGGAACACGCCGGCCACGCCCTCGAACTCGCGGCGGAACGCCTCGAGTGTTTCCGGCCAGCGCTCGACGAGCTCTCTCCGGATGGTCTCGGCCTCGGCCGCCGGATGCTGCGGGCGCCTGGCCGAAGAGGCCGGGGACCGACCGGGGCTCATCCTCACCTGCTCGCGGATCCGCTCGAGGAACTCGGCCCTGGTCGTCACGCCCGAAGGTCCTTGTCCGAGGCCCAGCGCTCCTGGAACGTGCGCGACGCCACCGGCGGCAGGTCGCGCGTGCGCGTCCACTCGCCGAACGGGAGCGGAAGTCGACTGATCCGTCCGTCGCGTGCGAAGGGGCGCTGCAGGACGCGGCCGGCCTTCGCCGCGAACCGGTAGAGTCGAGGGTTCTGGAGGAGCTTTGTCAGGAGCGCGAAGGCGACGCGCTCGGTCCACGGCGCGAGCTTCTCGTCGTCCACCTCGCGCCGGAGCTCGATCAGCATCCGGGGAATGTCGATGCGCACGGGGCACGCGTCGACGCACGCGCCGCAGAGCGACGAGGCGTGGGCGAGGTCTCGCACGGCCGGCGCGCCCTCGAGCATGGCTGTGAGGAGGATGCCGATGGGCCCGGGATAGGTGTAGCCGTAGGCGTGGCCGCCGATCTGGCGATAGACGGGACACACGTTCAGGCAGGCGCCGCAGCGCAGGCAGGACAGCGCCTCGCGCAGCGGCCCGCCGATCTGAGCGATCCGACCGCCGTCGAGCAGTACGAGGTGGAACTCCTCGGGGCCCTCGAGCTCGCCCGCGCGGCGCGGTCCCTGGACCAGCGAGGTGTACACGGAGAGCTTCTGCCCCGTGGCGCTCTTCGCCAGGATCGCCAGGAACACCATGAGGTCGGTGAACGAGGGCACGACCTTCTCGACGCCCATCACCGCCACGTGCACGCGCGGCAGCGAGGTGACCATCCGTCCGTTGCCCTCGTTGGTGACCAGGACGACCGTGCCCGTGTCGGCCACGGCGAAGTTGGCGCCGGTGATCCCGAGGTCGGCCTGCAGGAACTTCTCGCGCAGCTCGGCCCTGGCGATCCGTGTCAGCGCCTCGGGGTCGGGCTCGGCCGGGCGCTTGAGCTCCCGGGTGAAGAGCTCGGCCACCTGCCCCTTCGTCTTGTGGATCGCCGGCGCGATGATGTGCGAGGGCCGCTCGTGCGCCAGCTGGATGATGTACTCTCCGAGGTCGGTCTCGACCGGCGTGACCCCGGCCGCCTCGAGCGCCTCGTTGAGGTGAATCTCCTCGGTCGCCATCGACTTCGCCTTCACCGCCATCCGCGCGCCCGTCCGCCGCGCGATGTCGACGACGATCGAGCGCGCCTCCGCGGGTGTCGTGGCGAAGTGGACGTGGCCGCCGAGCCGCTCGACGTTGGCGATCAAGGTCTCGAGGTGGCGGTCGAGATGCTGGAGAGTGGCCTCCTTGATCGCGCGGGCCCGATCGCGGAGGGCCTCGCCCTCCGGGAAGCCAGCGAACGCCTCGCGGCGCAGGCCGATGAACTTGGTCGTGGCGATCGTGAGGGCTTCCTGGAGAAACTCGTCCTTCATCGCGCTGCCCGCGCGCTGCCGGAACGGGGTCGTCAGCTCGGCGTCGCTCACCGCCCACCGTCCAGCAGCTCGGCGAGATGGAGCGCCCTCACCCGGGACTTCGCGCGCTTGAGCCCGCCGTTCATCTGCATGAGGCAGCCGGCGTCGCACGCGACGAGGCAGCCCGCGCCGGTCGACTCGACGTTCGCGAGCTTCTTGGCGAGGATCTGGGAAGAGACCTCCGGCAGCCGCACCGCGAAGGAGCCGCCGAAGCCGCAGCACTCGTCGGCGCCCGGCAGCGGGACGAGCTCCGCGCCCCTGAGCTTGCCGAGGAGCATCCGCGGGCTCTCGGACTCGTGGAGCCCGCGCAGGAGATGACACGAGTCGTGGTAGGTCACCCGTCCGGGCACGGCCGCTGTGAACTCCGTCGCGCCGAGCACCCGGACAAGGAACTGCGAGAGCTCGTGGGTACGCGCCGCCAGCTCGCGCGCCTCGGGCCCCACCGCCGTGTCGGCCATGAGGCCCGGGTACTCGTGCTTGACCATCCAGGCGCAGGAGCCCGAGGGGACGACGACGTACTCCGACTCCTTGAAGAGCGCGACCGTTCGACGGGCCACCGCCGCGGCGTCGCCGCGATAGCCCGAGTTGAACAGCGGCAGCCCACAGCAGGTCTGGTCGGCCGGCACGTCGACGGCGACGCCGAGCTTGCGGAGTAGCCGCACGATGGAGACTCCGACCTCGGGGAAGAACAGGTCGCCGAGGCAAGTCACCATCAGCGACGCGCGCCGAGCGGTCATGCGTGAGGCGGCGGTGGCGTCACCAGGACGACGACGAGCAGGCGCGCGTCGCCATCGTTGACGAGCCCGTGCTCGACCCCGGCGGGCGCGACGAGCGCGTCCCCGGCCTCGAGGGCGTGCTCTGCGCCGCCGAGCCGGAAGCGTCCGCGGCCCTCGAGGACCACGTAGAACTTGTCCTGGTCCCCGTGGGTGTGGGGCTTCTGCTCCTGGCCGGGCGCCACGCAATAGAGGTCGAGCAGCGCTCGCGGCGTGGCGGCCAGGGCGATCTTCGCCATCTTGTCGGGCTGGAGCTTCGCGAGGTCCTTAATCCTGATACGCATCAGCGGCTCTTGCCAGCAACTCTACGGGATGAACGATCGCCACGTCCAGACCGCGCTCGCGGCACCCCCAGGCGATCTGGAGAAGACAGCCCGGGTTCGCCGCCGCCACCACCCGCGCGCCGGACTCGGCGATCCGGGCGAGCTTGGCGTCGAGCAGCTCGCGCGCCATGTCTGGCTCGAGGAGGTTGTAGACGCCGGCGCTGCCGCAGCAGAGCTCGCTGTCGCCGAGCTCGACGAGGCGAAGCCCGGGGATCCGGCCGAGCAGCTGGCGAGGCTCGAGGCGGACGCGCTGGCCGTGTACCAGGTGGCAGGCGTCGTGGTAGGTCACCGCGAGATCGAGCGGGCCCAGCCGAAGGTCGGCTCCGGCCAGGACCTCCGTGACGTCACGCACCCGCGTCGCGAAGGCCGTCAGCTCCGGGATACGATGGCCGTATTCCTTCATCGCCGCGCCGCAGCCGGCCGCGTTGGTGACGATGAAGTCCAGATCCGCAGGGAAGGCGGCGGCGAGCGTCCGGGCGCGAGCGGCATGGGCCTCGGGCCGTCCGGCGTGAAGCTCGAGAGCGCCGCAGCACCCCTGCCCGCGCGGGATCACGACCTCGAAGCCGGCCAGCGAGAGGAGATGCGCGGTCTGCCGGTTCACGTGCGGATAGAGATGACGCTGGACGCAGCCGGTGAGGAGCCCCACGTGCCCCGCGACGCGGCCGCGCGCGGGCACGACCTCGGGCAGCGGCACCGCCGCGGGAACGTCGTCGAGGAGGGCCTCCATTGCGGCGAGGCCTGGGAACCTGCGCAGCACGCCGCTCGCGCGCACGACCGCTCGAAGCCCGGAGCGGTTGTAGAGCTTGAACGCCGCGAGAGCGGCGCCGAGCCGGGCGGGCTTCGGGAAGACCGAGAATACGAAGGCCTCGAGGAGCCGCCGCCTCGCCGGCGGTCCGCCACGCCTGAGCTGAGCGCGCGTCGCCTCCAGGAGCGTCCCGAACCGGACACCCGACGGGCACGCGGTCTCGCACGCCCGGCAGCCGAGGCAGAGATCGATGTGGCGCCGAAACGTCTCCGTCAGACCCACCCGGCCCTCGGCGGCCGCCCGCATCAGATAGATGCGGCCGCGCGGCGAGTCCATCTCCTCGCCGAGCACCCGATAGGTCGGGCACTGCGGAAGACAGATTCCGCAGTGGACGCACTTCCTGATCTCGTCGAGATCCGGCCCACCGACATCGGGTCCGATGGCCATCAGAGACCTCCGACGTAGCGACCGGGGTTGAGCACCCGTCCGGGATCGAACTCGTCTCGAAGCGCGTGCATCAGCGCGAGGGCGTGTGGCTCGACGGGCCCCCACGGGTCGACGGACCGCCGGAGCTCGATCGAGCCCCGAGCGATGACGACGCTGCCGCCGACCTCGGCCACCAACGCCCGCACCCGCGTCGTCACCGCGGCGGTCTCGGCGGCCGTCGCGCCGCTGACGACGACGCGAAGCGTCCCCAGCGCCGCGCACCCGCTCAGCCGAACCTCGGCTCGAGGCGCCACGATCCGGAACGCGTCCTCGATCGCGCCGATGGTCCCCGCCAGCCGGTCGGCGAGCGAGGCGACGTGGAGCACCGTGGAGCTCTCGAGCGGCGCCATCGCAGACTCGACCTCGCCCCAGAATCCCTCCGGCAGCGGGACCAGCCGCCCGGCGCTCGATTCCGCGATCGCCTTCAGGCGTTCTCCCTGCTCGCGCACCGCCTCGTCGACACTCCCGATCGAGACCGCGACGCCGGCACCGGCGGACTCGGCGGACGCCTGCGCGAGCGCGCGTGCGTTGAACAGCTCGAGCCGGCTCGGCTGGAGCGCCGAATCGACGACGCGCTCGACCAGCGCCTGCGCGGCGCGCGGGTTCTCGAAGAGCGCGAGCCAGGAGCGCTCGACTTCGGGTAGAGGATGGAGTCGGAGCGTGACCTCGGCGAGGATCCCGAGCGTGCCGAGCGCACCGACCATCAGCTTCGGCACGTCGTATCCGCTGACCGATTTCACGACTTTCGAGCCGCCCCAGGTCACGACGCCGTCGGCCTGGACGAAGCGAACCCCGAGCAGCAGATCGCGCGCGGTACCGTACCGCACACGCCGCGGCCCACTCGCATTGGTCGCGACGATGCCGCCAAGGGTTCGCGCCGCGCCGCCGGGCGGATCGAGCGCCAGCCACTGCCGGCGCGGTGACAGCCGAGCGGCGAGCGCGCCGGATGAGATCCCCGCCTGCACCGTGACGGTGAGGTCGTCCGGGTTGTACTCGATCACCTGATCGAGCCCGGTGAGATCGAGCACGACGTCGACTCTTGACAGCGGGTGGCCGAGCTCCTGCGAGCTCCCCGCGCCCCGCGGCACGACGGCCAGTCGGCCGTCGCAGGCCAGCGCCAGGATCCGGCTCAGCTGCTCGAGCGAGGCCGGTCGCACGGCCCAGCGGGGCTGGACGCCGTCGACGGTCGCGGCCGCGAGGGCCGCCGTGTCGTCACGGACTCGATCGCGCCCGGCGATCGAGACGAAGGCTTCGCCGATCGAGCGCGCCGAGACGGCCATCGCCTCTCAGATCCAGGCGCCGTCGGGCACGCGGGGTCGCGCGGGGCGGAATCCCTCGCCGCAGGCGGGGTGCGAGGGCAAGAGCTTGCCGGGGTTCATGATCGAATCGGGGTCGAACGCGCGCCTCAACCTGTACATGAAGTTCAGATCCGCTTCGCCGTACTGGAGTGGCAGATTCTTCGCCTTGTCCAGTCCGACGCCGTGCTCCCCCGTCACGGTGCCGCCCATCTCGATGCAGGCCCGCAGGAGCTCTTCGTTGGCGGCCTTGGCGCGCTCGAGCTGGTCCGGTGAGCGGTCGTCGTAGAGGATGAGCGGATGGAGGTTACCGTCACCGGCGTGGAACACGTTGGCGATCTGGACCCGGTGCCGCGTGCCGATCGCGATCAGCTCGCGCATGATCGCCGGCAGCTTCGAGCGCGGGACGACCGCATCCTGCAGGAGATAAGTCGGCGCCAGGCGCCCCACCGCTCCCGCCGCTTCCTTCCGCCCCTTCCAGAGCAGCGCGCGCTCGGTGGCGTCCGCCGCCACGCGCACCTCGAGGGCGCCGCGCTCCCAGCAGATCCGCGCCGCGCGCTCGCCTTGCGCCTCGACCTCGGCGGCCGGGCCGTCCAGCTCGATCAGGAGGACGGCGGCGGCGTCCTTCGGGTAGCCAGCGCCGGTGCCCTCGTTGATCGCGCGGATCATCAGCTTGTCGAGCATCTCGAGCGCCGCGGGTACGATGCCGGCCGCGATGATCGCAGAGACCGCCTCGGAGGCGTCCTCGATCGCCGTGAACGAGGCGAGGATCGTCTTCACCGCCTCGGCGGCGTGGAGCAGGCGCACGGTCACCGCGGTCACGATGCCGAACGTGCCCTCCGAGCCTACGGCGGCGCCCAGGAGGTCGTAGCCCGGCCGATCCGCGGCCTTGCCCCCGAGCCGTACCACCTCGCCCGCGCCGGTGACCAGCTCGAGGCCGAGCACGTGGTTGGTGGTGATCCCGTACTTGAGGCAGTGGGGCCCGCCCGCGTTGGTCGCGACGTTGCCGCCGATCGACGACACCATCTGGCTCGATGGGTCGGGCGCGAAGAAATATCCGCGGCTTGCGACTGCTCGGGTCAGAGAGAGGTTGATCAGGCCAGGCTGTACGGTGGCGCACCGATTCGGGAGATCGATCTCGAGGACCGCGTCCATCCGGTTCGTGCCGATCATGACGCCGCCGACCGGCGCCATCGCGCCCCCGATGAGCCCCGTGCCCGAGCCCCGGGGCACGATGGGGATCCGCTCGCGCCGGCAGAGGCTCACGATCTCGACGACTTCCTCGGTGCGCCGGGGCAGGGCGACCGCGTCGGGGGCGCCCTTGTAGAAGGTGTGCATGTCGCACTCGTAGACGAGGCGGCCTTCGAAGGTGCGCACGAGGCCACCCGCGCCCACGATGCCCTCGAGCTCCTGGAGGAACGCGCCACTCAGGGGCATGCGGGCCGCCCCGCGCGGCGGACTACGAGATCTTCCAGGTGTCTCCCGAGGTCAGGAGCTTGCGGATGTCGCCGGGTCCGCGCTCCGAGATCGCCTTTTGCTCCTGCTCGAGCATGAGGTCTTCGTACACCGGCGCGTCGACGGCGGTGAGCACGCCGACCGGGATCGGGAAGTCCGGCGCGAAGAGGTCGGCGATCAGCTTCGCCGCGTTGACGTTCTTCTCGTCGTGGACCCAGAGGCTCGACTCCGGAACGTCCTTGGCGCGGACCACTTTGGGCGTGACGCCCTGCATGATCACCGCGCGCCGATCGTCGGGCGGGCCGAACACGAGGGGCTTGGCGTGCTCCAGCCTGAGCTCGTGCTGCACCTTCGACTCGCGGTCGTAGATGACGTTCCAGGCGAGATCGTTGTAGACGTTGCAGTTCTGGAGGATCTCGAGGAACGCGGTGCCCTTGTGGGCGACCGCCCGCTTCAGCATCTCGTCCATGTGCGGGATGTTGCGGTCGACCGTGCGGGCCACAAACGTCGCGCCGCAGCCCAGAGCGAACGCCAGCGGGTTCACCGGACGATCGGCGGAGCCGACCGGTGTCGACTTCGTGACCTTGCCGAGCTCGCTGGTCGGCGAGTACTGGCCCTTCGTGAGCCCGTAGATGCGGTTGTTGAAGAGGAGGATGACGAGGTTCACGTTGCGGCGCAGGACGTGCAGCATGTGATTGCCGCCGATCGAGAGCCCGTCCCCGTCGCCCGTCACCACGAAGATCTTCAGATCGGGCCGCGCCACCCGGAGCCCCGTCGCGATCGCCGGGGCGCGGCCGTGGATCGTGTGGAAGCCGTAGGTGTTCATGTAGTACGGAAACCGGCTCGAGCAGCCGATTCCTGAGATGAAGACGATGTCCTCCTTCGGGATGCCGAGGTCGGGCATCGTCTTCTGGACGGCCGACAGAATCGCGTAGTCCCCGCAACCCGGGCACCAGCGAACATCCTGGTCGGACTCGAAATCCTTCTTGGTGTACCGCGGCGCTTCCTTGGCTCCGGCTTCGCTCGGGCTCATCCTTGGCCCCCGAGAAGTTGGATGATGGCTGCGAAAATTTCTTCGGACGCGAGCGGAAGGCCGCGCACCCGGTTGAAGCCGACCGCGTCGACCAGGTACTCGGCGCGCAGCACGCGCACGAGCTGCCCGCTGTTGATCTCCGGCACCAGGACCTTGCGGTACTCGCGCAAGATGTGGCCGAGGTCCGGCGGCAGAGGATTCAGGTACCGCAGGTGGATAGACGCGACCGACTTGCCGTCGGCCTGGGCGCGCTCGACCGCCGCCGTGATCGCGCCGTAGGTGCCGCCCCACCCGACGACCAGGAGGTCGCCGGTGGCGGGACCGTTGATCGACGTCGGCGAAATCTCCTGGGCCACGCGCCGAACCTTCTCGGCGCGCGTACGCACCATGTGGTCGTGGTTCTCCGGGTCGTAGGAGATGTTGCCCGTGACGTCCTGCTTCTCGATTCCGCCGATGCGGTGCTCGAGGCCCGGCGTGCCTGGCCGCACCCACGGCCGCGCCAGCGTGGCCGGGTCGCGCAGATAGGGGAAGAACCCCTCCCGCTCGGTCCTGAACGCGATCTCGATCGGCGGCAAGGTGTCCGGATTCGGGATGAGCCAGGGCTCCGAGCCGTTGGCCAGGAAGCCGTCGCTCAACACGATGACCGGCAGCATGTACCGCGCGGCCAGCCGCACCGCCTCGTACGCGATGTAGAAGCAGTCGCCCGGCGTGGCCGGCGCCAGCACCACCACCGGCGCCTCGCTGTTGCGGCCGTAGAGCGCCTGCATCAGGTCGGCCTGCTCGGTCTTGGTGGGCATGCCCGTCGACGGGCCGGCCCGCTGGATGTTCAGCACGACGAGCGGAAGCTCGGCGGTGACCGCGAGCCCGATGCCCTCCCCCTTCAGCGCCACGCCCGGGCCGCTCGACGCCGTGACGCCGATCGCTCCCCCGAACGAGGCGCCGATCGCCGCGGTGACGGCGGCGATCTCGTCCTCGGCCTGGATCGTCCGCACGCGGAACCGCTTGTGCATCGCCAGCTCGTGCAGGATGTCGCTGGCGGGTGTGATCGGGTACGCGCCGTAGACGACCGGAAGCTTCGAGCGCTGGGCGGCGGCGAGGATGCCCCACGCGAGGGCGCGGTTGCCCGTCATCGCCCGGTAGAGCCCGGGCGCCATCTCCGCGGGCTCGACCGCGTAATGCTCGGCGAAGATCTCCGCGGTCTCGCCGAAGGCGTGACCGGCCTTCAGGACCCGCGTGTTGGCCTCGGCGATGCCCATGTTCTTCGCGAACCGCTTCTCGATCCAGGTCAGGGTCGGCTCGAGCGGCCGCGTGTAGATCCACGAGACCAGGCCGAGCGCGAAGAAGTTCTTGGTCCGGTCCTTCTCTTTCGTGTTGAGCGGAAGGTCCTTGATGGCCTCGTGCGTGAGGCCCGTCATGTCGACCTTGTGCAGACGGTAGCGCTCGGCCAGCGCCGGCTCGTCGAGCGGGTTGGCGGCGTAACCGGCCTTGTCGAGGTTCCGCTTGTCGAACGCCTGCGTGTTGACGATCAAGAGCCCGCCGGTCTTGAGGTCGCGCAGGTGGACTTTCAGTGCGGCGGGATTCATCGCGACCAGGCAATCGAGGCGGTCGCCCGGCGTGTAGACGCGCTGGCTGCCGAACTGCAGCTGGAAGCTCGACACGCCGAAGAGCGTTCCGGCCGGCGCCCGGATCTCGGCCGGAAAATTCGGCAGCGTGGCGAGGTCGTTGCCCGCCCACGCGGATTCGGTCGTGAACTGCTCGCCGGTGAGCTGCATGCCGTCGCCGGAGTCGCCGGCGAAGCGGATCACTGCCCGATCCAGCGCCTTGCGCGACTTCTCGACGCCGGTGGCGGGAGTCGCTATCTGGCCCATCTCGTTGTGTCTCCTCGCTCGCCTTGCGCAGTCATATCCCGCGAGCCTGGCACGGGAAATTCGCTACAGAGGCTGCCCGCCGGCGTTGTCAGGTCTGGCACCGGCAGATCAACGGTCATTCTATCGGACCAGAACGGCACGGGCAAGATTCCGTGTCCGCCCGCCGGGTCATATTGCGCGGAATCGGCGAAAGTCCCCATCAGCCGGCGTCGACCTCGTGCGGGCGCTTGAGGGCGTCGCCCGGCCTCAGGTTCAGGACCGTTTCCGGAAACAGGCTCGCGAGCCAGCGGACGACGTCGCTCACCGTCACGACGCCGATCGGCCGGCCCTCTGCGTCGACCAGGGGGATCGTTCGGTAGCCCGCCACGCTCATACAGTTGATGGCATAGGCCACCCGGTCGCTAGCCGTGAGCGCCTCCGGGTTGCGCGTCATCACCTCGCCGAGGGGCGTCTTGCGGGCGTCGAGATCCCAGCCGACGACGCGTGTGAGCACGTCGCGCTCGGTGAAGATCCCGGCGAGCCGGCCTTCACCGTCGGTGACGAGGACGCCGGCTTGCCGGCGAGCCAGCATCGTCCGAACGGCGTCGTGGACGGTGGCGGCCTCGGAGAGGCAGATCGGCTCGGCGGGGGACAGGACGGCGATGGTATCGTTCAGCAGCGCGCCGCTGCTCTCGCGCAGGTCGTCGTCGGTCTTGCGGAGGTCGTCGTCGATCGTTGCGGAGTACTCGTCCTCGAACTCGCCACTCATGACTTCCCCCTCCCCGATTCGATCCTAACTCCTCGCTACGGGCCCGGCAATCACGAGTGCGCCGATGCCCGGGCCGGCTCTTCGTTGGCGTCCTTCAGCAGCTGGATGAACCGGTTGACCGTCGGCGTGAGCGGCTTCTGGCGCCGATGGATGAGGCCGACCGGCCGCACGAGGTGGGCGATGCCGATCGGCACGACGGCGAGCGTGCGGATCGAGGCCTCGTTCTGCACGGTGTGGCGCGGGAGGATCGAGACGCCCGCCGCGATGATGATCGCCTGCTTGATCGTCTCGATGTTGTCGAACTCCATCACCGTGTTCACCCGCACGTTGTGCTGGCGGAGCGCCCGGTCGATCGCCTTGCGAATCGTCAGGCCGGCGTCGAAGGCGATGAACGTCTCGCCGTTGAGGTCGGCGGGCGTGACGAGCCGCCGCCGCGCCAGGCGGTGGTTGGGATGGCACACGAACGCCATTGGCTCGGAGCGGAGCGGCACGATCGACAGCGCGCGGTCGGCCGGCGGATACGACATGATCCCCACATCGGCCTCGCCCTGGATGACCGCCTCCACGACCTTGTGCGGGTGCAGGCACTCGAGCTGGACGCGCGCCTCCGGGTAGAGCGACATGAAGCGCTGCATGTGGCGGCTCACGTCGTGGAGGCCCACCGAGTAGATCGCCGCGACCCTCACGGTACCGTCCACGCGCGCCTTCACGGCGGCGATGCCGGCCTTGGCCTTGTCCCACGACACCAGGAGCCCGCGGCACGCCTCGTAGAAGGCCTGGCCTTCTGGCGTCACGACGAACGGGCGTTTGGTCCGGTCGAGGAGCGCGACGCCGAGCTCCGCCTCGAGCTGCTGCATGGCCTGGCTGGCGGCCGACTGCGAGACGTAGTTCTGCGTCGCGCCTCGCGAGAAGGAGCGCAGTCGCACGACATCACAGTAGAGCCTGAGGGTCTCGAGGTGCACCGCCGCGATTATAAGATTTTCTGATGCTTATCATCCAACTTTTTGGGGATGACTAATAGTGAGTTTGTCGGTAATATCGTGCAACTGTTTTCACAAAGGGGATCCTGATGGCTGAAGCGCCACGTCCTGCAGCCGTGCCCGGACCGCCGCCCGCGCAGGGACTCTACGACCCCGGCCACGAGCACGACGCCTGCGGTGTCGGGTTCGTCGTGGACATCAAGGGGCGACGCTCGCACACGATCGTGCAGCGGGCACTCTCGGTCCTGATCAACCTGCTCCACCGCGGTGCCTGCGGCTGCGAGGCGAACACCGGCGACGGCGCCGGCATCCTGGTCCAGATTCCGGATAGGTTTCTCCGGCGCGAGTGCGGCCGCCTGGGCATTCCCCTACCGCCGGCCCCGGAGTACGGCTGCGGGTTCGTGTTCCTGCCGCGGGACCCGGAGCAGCGCGACGTCGTGCGCGCGCTCCTGCACTCGATCGTCGAGGAGGAGGGCCAGCGTCTGCTGGGCTGGCGCGAGGTGCCCACCGACGACCGCCTGATCGGCGCCAGCGCGCTCTCCGTCGAGCCGCACATCATGCAGGTGTTCGTCGGCCACGGGCCCGCCGTGCGGGACCACCGACACTTCGAGCGCAAGCTCTACGTGATCCGCAAGCTCTTCGAGAAGGCGGTGGCCGCGCTCGATATTCCGGAAAACAAGTACGCCTACATCCCGAGCCTCAGCTCGAACACGCTCATCTACAAGGGCATGCTCAGCGCGGACCAGATCGAGACGATGTTCCCCGATCTGACCGATCCCGATTTCGAGTCGGCGTTGGCGCTCGTCCACCAGCGATTCAGCACCAACACCTTCCCGTCCTGGCCGCTCGCGCACCCGTATCGCTACATCGCCCACAACGGCGAGATCAACACCCTGCGCGGCAACATCAACTGGATGAAGGCGCGCGAGGCGCTGTGCCGGTCGGAGGCGCTGGGCGACGACCTGAAGAAAGTCCTGCCGGTCACGCGCGACGGCCTGTCGGACTCGGCCACGTTCGACAACGTGCTCGAGTTCCTGGTGATGAACGGGCGGTCCCTGCCGCACGCCATCCTCATGATGATCCCCGAACCATGGCAGAACCACGAGTCGATGAGCCCGGAGCGGCGCGCCTTCTACGAGTACCACGCCTCGCTGATGGAGCCGTGGGACGGGCCGGCGTCGATCGCGTTCACCGACGGCACCGTCATCGGCGCCGTGCTCGACCGGAACGGGCTGCGTCCCTCGCGCTACTACGTCACCACCGACGGCATGGTCGTCATGGCCTCCGAGGTCGGGGTGCTCGATATTCCACCGGAGAAGATCCTCATGAAGGAGCGGCTGCACCCCGGGCGGATCTTCCTGGTGGACACCGCCAAGGGGCGCATCGTCGACGACGAGGAGATCAAGGCCCAGCTGGCCGCCGAGCACCCGTACGCGGACTGGCTCCGAGACAACCTCGTCCACCTCGAGGAGCTCCGAGCGCACGACGTCCCGGCGCCGGATCATGCCACCGTGTTGACCCGACAGATCGCGTTCGGCTACACGCACGAGGATCTCCGGATCCTGCTCGGGCCGATGGCCAAGAACGGCGAGGAGCCGGTGGGCTCGATGGGCACGGATACGTCGCTGGCGGTGCTCTCGAATCGGCCCCGTCCGCTCTACGACTACTTCAAGCAGCTCTTCGCGCAGGTGACCAATCCTCCGCTCGACCAGATCCGCGAGGAGCTGGTGACGTCGATGGAGTCGACGGTCGGACCCGAGCGGAACCTCCTCGTGCCGGAGCCGGAGTCCTGCCGCCAGATCGTCTTGAAGGATCCGGTGATCACGAACGAGGAGCTGGCGACGCTCGCCCACGTCAGCGAGCGCGGCTTCAAGGCGCTCACCCTGCCGATGCTTTATCCGGTCGCCGAGGGCGCGGCGGGGCTCGAGCGGACCCTCGAGCTGCTCCAGCGCCGCGCCAGCGAGGCGATCGCCGAAGGCTACAACGTCATCATCCTGTCGGACCGCGGCATCAGCCGCAAGACCGCGGCCATCCCGAGCCTTCTGGCCACGGCGTCGCTGCACCACCACCTGGTCCGGCGCGGCGAGCGCACGCGCTGCGGGCTCGTGATCGAGACCGGCGACGCGCGCGAGGTCCACCACCTCTGCCTCCTGATCGGCTACGGCGCGGGCGCGGTCAATCCGTGGGTCGCGTTCGAGACCATCGACGACATGATCAGCGAGGGGCTGCTGCCCGGGGTCGATCGCGCGAAGGCGATCAAGAACTACATCAAGGCCCTGAACAAGGGAATCCTCAAGGTCATGGCCAAGATGGGCATCTCGACCTTGCAGAGCTACACCGGTGCCCAGATCTTCGAGGCGATCGGGCTCGACGGCGACCTGGTGTATCGCTACTTCACCGGGACCGTCTCGCGCGTGTCCGGCATCGGGCTCGACGTGATCGCCGACGAGGTGCGGCGGCGGCACGAGCGCGCCTTCCCGGAGCGTCCGCTCGGCGCGGAGCTCGATTGGGGCGGCGAGTACCAGTGGCGGCGCGACGGCGAGCACCACATGGTCAACCCGGACATGATCGCCAAGCTCCAGCACGCGACGCGCAGCGGGAGCTACGCGCAGTTCAAGGACTTCACTCGCCTCTGTGACGACCAGAGCAAGCAGCTGGCCACCCTGCGCGGGCTCATCGAGTTCCGGTCCGGCGCCACCCCCGTGCCGATCGACGAGGTCGAGCCGGTCGAGTCGATCCTGAAGCGCTTCGCCACCGGCGCCATGTCCTACGGCTCGATCAGCCAGGAGGCTCACGAGACCCTCGCCATTGCGATGAACCGCATCGGCGGGCGCTCGAACACGGGCGAAGGCGGCGAGGACGCCGCGCGGTACCGCCGCGATCCCAACGGCGACTGGCGTCGGAGCGCGGTCAAGCAGGTGGCGTCCGGGCGGTTCGGCGTCACCAGCGAGTACCTGGTCAACGCCACCGATCTGCAGATCAAGATGGCCCAGGGCGCCAAGCCCGGCGAGGGCGGCCAGCTGCCCGGGGGCAAGGTCTATCCGTGGATCGCGAAGGTGCGCTTCGCGATGCCGGGCGTGCAGCTCATCTCGCCGCCCCCGCACCACGACATCTACTCGATCGAGGACATCAAGCAGCTCATCCACGATCTCAAGAACGCCAATCCCGAGGCGCGCGTGCACGTGAAGCTGGTCGCCGAGATCGGGGTGGGCACCGTCGCGGCCGGCGTCGCGAAGGCGTTCTCCGACGTCGTGCTGATCTCCGGCCACGACGGCGGGACAGGGGCCTCGCCGCTCACGTCGATCAAGCATGGCGGCGTTCCCTGGGAGCTCGGGCTCGCCGAGACGCAGCAGGTCCTCGTGCTGAACAAGCTCCGCGACCGCATCGTCGTCCAGGTCGACGGTCAGATGAAGACCGGGCGCGACGTCGTCATCGCCGCCCTGCTGGGCGGCGAGGAGTACGGCTTCTCGACCGCGCCGCTGGTCGTGCTCGGCTGCATCATGATGCGGGTCTGTCATCTCAACACCTGCCCGGTCGGCATCGCGACGCAGGACCCGGAGCTCCGCAAGCGCTTCGCAGGCCGGGCGGATTACGTCGTGAACTTCTTCCGGCTCCTCGCCCAGGAAGTCCGGGAGCACATGGCCGGCCTCGGATTCCGAACGATGGACGAGATGATCGGGCGCGTCGACCGGCTCGACTTCAAGCCGGCGCTCGACCACTGGAAGGCGCGCGGCCTCGACCTGTCCTCGATGCTCTATCAGCCGGACATGCCCGCGGACGTGGCGCGGCGGCGCGTGCGGCCCCAGGATCACGCGCTCGCGAGCTCGCTCGACAACACGACGATCGTGCCCGCGTGCCGGGACGCGATCGAGCATCGCAAGTCCGTGGAGCTCCGGCTGCCGATTCGCAACGTCAACCGCACGGTGGGGACGACGCTCGGCTACCACATCACCAAGCGCTGGGGTGGCGAGGGGCTGCCAGACGACACGATCCGCGTCCACTTCACCGGGTCGGCCGGGCAAAGCTTCGGCGCGTTCGTGCCGCGCGGCGTCAGCTTCACCCTCGAGGGCGACGCCAACGACTACTGGGGCAAGGGGCTCTCGGGAGGCAAGCTGACGGTCTACCCGCCCCGCGCGAGCACATTCGTCCCGGAGGACAACATCATCATCGGCAACGTCGCGCTGTACGGCGCGACGAGCGGCGAGGCCTACGTCCGCGGCGTGGCCGGCGAGCGCTTCTGCGTGCGTAATAGCGGCGTCCACGCGGTCGTCGAGGGCGTCGGCGATCACGGCTGCGAGTACATGACGGGCGGCCGGGTCGTCGTGCTCGGACGGACCGGCCGGAACTTCGCCGCCGGCATGTCGGGCGGCACCGCCTACGTCCTCGACGTGGACGGCGACTTCAAGCGCCGGTGCAATCTCGGCATGGTGGACATCGAGCGTCTCGACCAGCCCGCGGAGATCGCGCTGGTTCACGACCTGATCCAGCGCCACGTCGAGGCCACCGGATCGACCTACGCGGCGGGCATTTTGCGCGACTGGATCGACATGCAGCCGCGCGTCGTCAAGATCATGCCGCGGGACTACAGGCGCGTGCTGCTTGCCGAGGCCCGCGCGCAGGCGGAAGGGCGCCAGCCGACCTTCGCGGAGCTCGTCGGGACCAGCGGTGGGTAAGGTCACCGGCTTTCTCGAGATCAAGCGCAAGAAGCCGCCCGCGCGTCCCGTCGCCGAGCGCGTCCGCGACTGGAAGGAGTACTACCTCCCCTATCCGGTCGACGAGCTGACGAAGCAGGCCGCGCGGTGCATGGACTGCGGCATTCCGTTCTGTCACCAGGGCTGCCCGCTCGGGAACATCATCCCGGACTGGAACGACCTCGTCTACCGCAATCAGTGGCGCGAGGCGATCGATCGTCTGCACGCGACGAACAACTTCCCGGAGTGGACGGGCCGTCTCTGCCCGGCGCCCTGCGAGGGCGCCTGCGTCCTGGGGATCAACGACGACCCGGTGACGATCAAGGGCGTCGAGGTCGCCATCATCGAGCGCGCATTCGACGAGGGATGGGTCGGTGTCGAGCCGCCGCCCGCCCGCACCGGGAAGAGCGTCGCGGTCGTCGGCTCGGGCCCGGCCGGCCTCGCCGCCGCCGATCAGCTCAACCGTGCCGGCCATCTGGTGACCGTCTTCGAGCGCGACGATCGGATCGGCGGGCTGCTGCGCTACGGGATCCCCGAGTTCAAGATGGAGAAGCGCTTCGTCGATCGCCGGCTGTCGCTGATGGAGAAGAGCGGCGTGCGATTTCGTACGGGCGCCCACGTCGGTGTCAACGTGCCGACCGGGACCCTGCGCCGCGACTTCGACGCGGTGGTTCTGGCCGGCGGCGCCTGCTGGCCGCGAGATCTCGCGATTCCCGGGCGCGAGCTCGACGGAGTCCAATTCGCGATGGAGTACCTGACTCTCCAGAACCGCCGCTGCGAGGGCGATCACATTCCCGACGAGCGGTTCATCAGCGCTCGAGGCAAGCGGGTCGTCATCATCGGCGGCGGCGATACCGGCGCCGACTGTCTGGGCACGGTGCACCGACAAGGCGCCGCCTCCGTCCACCAGTTCGAGCTCTTGCCGCGACCGCCCGACCAGCGCGCGCCCGACAATCCGTGGCCCCAGTGGCCGAACATTTTTCGGGTGTCGGGCGCCCACGAGGAGGGCGGCGAGCGCGTCTACGCGGTGTCCACGCAGCGTTTCGTGGGTGACGACCGCGGCCGGGTGAAGGCGCTCGAGGCCGTCAAGGTCGACATGGTCCGCGAGGGAGGCCAGCTCGAGTTCAAGCCGATCGCCGGCAGCGAGTTCACGCTCGAGGTCGAGCTCGTGCTGCTCGCGATGGGCTTCCTCGGTCCCGAGCGCCCGGGGATGCTGACCGATCTCGGGGTCAGGCTCACCGAGCGCGGCAACGTCTGGCGCGACGCGAGCTGGATGACCAGCGTGCCCAGCGTGTTCGCCTGCGGTGACATGCAGCGCGGCCAGTCGCTGATCGTGTGGGCGATCGCCGAGGGCCGCTCCGCCGCGCGGGGCGTCGATCTCTACCTGATGGGCAAGTCGGAGCTCCCCGCACCGCTTTTTTAACTCGGAGGGGGCCGTCGAGGCCCATCCGAGCCTCCCCCAGGAAAGGATTGCGCGGGCAAAGCCCGCGCTCGAACCGCGGTTCCTTCAGCGCTCGCTGGTGTTGGGACCGCGCTCGAACGGCGGCTCAACGCGCGCGGAGGGGTTGGCCGACGAGGGACCACCAGGGGAGGGCGACGACGAGGATCGCGAGCCAGCCGACCAGGGTCATCCAGAGACCGAACCTGAGCATCTCGGCCGCTGACACGTGGCCGCGCTCGTAGATGACGAGCGCGGACGAGCTCTGCGCCGGGTAGTAGATGACCGCGTCGCCCGTCATCATCACGACCAGCGCGCACACCACGGGGCTGACGCCAGCCTCGCGCCCGACCGACATCGCGATCGGCAGGGCCAGCGCGAGAAAGCCGGAGATGTTGGGCACGACCACGCGCAGCAGAGTCGCGCCGAGCATCAGCAGCACGACCACGGCCAGCGCGCTGTCGCCGAACGCCGGCAGCCCACCGACCAGGAGCCGGCCGAGCCAAGGCGCCGCGCCGCTCGTGCCCAGCGCGTGGGCCAGCGAGATCGACGCGGCGATGACGAAGAAGTTCGCCCACCCCACGCCGCGCTCGAGGTCTCCCCAGACGAGCGGACCCAATCCCGGCGTGAGGAGGGCGGCGAACGCGAGCAGTGCCGGGAGCGCCGGATCCAGATGATGCACGCCGTCGGTGAGCCAGAGGGCCGAGGCACTCAGAATGATCCCGATCGTCCGCCACTCCGTTCCCGAGATCGGGCGCCGGCGCGTGGGCTCGGGGGTCGGCAGGCCGTGGGCGAAGCCGCGTCGATACAGCGTGTAGGTGAGCACGCCGCCGAGGAGAAGGATCGCGTAGTAGGGCACCGCCATCAGCGCGAACCAGCCGGTCCACGACATGCCGCCGATGAGGGCGGCGCTCATCACGGGGGTGATCCCGCCGGTCAAGAGCGAGGTCGAGGCCAGACGGTTGATGGACGAGAGCGCCAGCATCACCGCCTTGGCCACGTCCGCGCCCCGCTCCACCCGCCCGAGCGCGAAGACCTCGTCGTAGATGTGGATCAAGATCCCGGAGCGCGTCGTCGCCGACGGCAGCAGGAAGGTCAGGACGGGAAACGACATGACGAGCTGGAGGTACACCGTCAGGCTCCGTCCCCTCGCCTTCTCCAGAATCGTGCGCGCCAGCCGCTCGGCGAGCCCGCTGCGCACGACGGCGACGCCCATCGTCAGCACGCCGATCAGGAAGAAGGGCACGGGATAGGCGAAGCCCTGCAGGGCCTCGCGGAGGCTCGCGGTGGCTCCGCTGAGCGCGAGCAGGGTCACGCTCAAGAGCGCGGCGACGCCCGGTGCCAGGATCTCGCCAGTCCACAGCAGAATGGTGATCAAGGTGACGATCAGCGCCCGCTGGCCGGCCAGCGGGAGACCGGCGAGCAGCGGAGGCAGGAACAGTGCCGCGGCGAGGCCGGCGAGCGGGATCAGGAGCGCCGTCGTCTTGCGTCGCGTCGCCCCCGCCGCCGCCGTCTCGGGCCGGCTCATCACGCGGCGCCATCCTCCCACGGAACGCGCCGGCTGCGTTAGACTCTTGGCGGGAGGTCCGCGTGCCCACTCATCAATCGCTCGGCGGCGCATCGGACGAGGAGCTGCTGCAGCGGATGGTCGCGACGCACGCCGAGCGCTTCGACGCGGCGTTCTGGACGTTCTTCGACGCGCACGCGGGACGGCGGCTCCCGCCGCGCGCGGTCATGGTCGACCTGGGCTGCGGACCCGGGCTCCTGCTGCGCGATCTGGGCGAGCGCTACCCGGACGCGGTCCTCCACGGCTACGACGTCACACAGGCGATGATCGCCCACGCCCGGCAGCTGACCTTCAAGCCGGCGAGAGTGACCCTGACGCTCCACGACGTGGTGACCCAGCCGCTGCCGCTCGCCTCGGCTACCGCGAATCTCACGAGCATGTCGTCCGTGCTCCACGTCTTCGACGAGCCATTGCCGACCCTGGCCGAGATCCGGCGGGTGCTCGCTCCCGGCGGGATCTTCCTGCTGAACGACTGGGTTCGCCAGCCGCTCTCCACCTACCTGGACTATCGGCGGGACGTCCTGAACGAGAGCGGGCCCGAGGCGCTCAAGCGGGCGTTTCGTCTCTTCCCCGCGCACAACAAGTACACGGTCGAGGACTGGCGATGGCTGCTCGGCGAGGCCGGCTTCGAGGTCCTCGCCCAGACGGAGCTCCGCGCGTCGCATCGCATCTTCGTCACGACGCCGGCCCGCTGATCGGCCCGGCCGGCTCAGGCGCGGAACGCGTTCATCGCGGTCACCAGCGCCGGCGTGCCGCCGAACAGATAGGCCACCTCGACCGCTTCCTGGATCTCCGCGTCCGAGGCGCCCGCGGCGCGGGCGCGCCCGGCGATGTTCGCCACGCCGTCCGGATGCGAGAGCAGCGCGTCGACGATCATCGTCATGAGGATCTTGTACTTCGCCGGAATGGCGCCGTCGCGCAGGATGCGCTCGCGCTGCGCCATGTACGAGCTGACGAATTCGGGGTCGCGCTGTTGCAGCGCCTGGATCCACGGCGGCAGGGTCGCCTGAGCCATCGAGTCCTCCTCGTTTAGCCCGCGTACGGGCTCTGCCAGAGTGCCCTGCCCACGAAGAAGGGGCCGAGCGTCTGCAGATACTGCGACGTCTGCGTGGTCTTTCGCATGGCCTGCACGAGATGGGAGAGCGGGTGGAGCTGGCGGCCCACCAGGCCGATGACGAAGTCGTTGTCGTTGACGTCGAGGCCGTGGCAGGCCAGCCGGACGTCGTGCGCCAGGTCGGCGTCGCCGTAGGCGCGGCCCAGCACGCTGTGCTCGCGGATGATCGCGCCCTGCTCCTGGGCCGTCAACTTGCTGAACGATCCGGTGCGGCGCAGCGGGTACCAGATTCCCCAGGGCCACGCCGGGTTGAGCGCGGCGCGGCGCGGGCGGCGCAGCAGCCAGTCCTCCAGATCCGTCTCGAAGCCCGAGGCGTACGTCCGTCCGAACATCGTGAGCTCGGGCTTGTGCGAGAGTCCGGCGAACGGCTCGGCGTTGAGCAGGTCGCGGAGCCCCGCCACGAAGAAGGTCGGATCCTCGCTCATCGAGACCAGGGCGACGCCGCGCGGATCGTTGACGTCCTGGTACAGGGCGGCCTCGAGCCGGCTCGACTCGAGCGCGCGCTGCAGCGGCTTGGCGTCGAGACAGCCGCCGAATGCAGAAAGCTGCATGAACAGCCGCCGGTCGGAAGTCTGCCGGTCGGCGCCGTGCTCCTGCACGTCGATCTTGGTGGTCTCAGAGGCGCTCACGCGTTTGCCCTCCCGATTCATGGACGCGCCGCGGCCGGCGGCTCCTCGCCCCGCGACACTGCAGCGCGCACGACTTCAGCGGCGCTACCCGCCCCGCGTGTGCATCTCCAGATGCGGATCCTCGCGCAGGCGACCGATCTGCACGAGCGGCGCGCGGTCCCGCAGCCTCAGCCGCTCCTCGGCGCCGCGGTCGGCGCGCCGGCTCCACGCGCCGGTGATCACCGCGGCGAGCTCGTCACGCGAGGCCCCGCGGCGGAGCGGCCCCCGGAGGTCGACGCCCTGCTGGGCGTAGAGGCACAGATAGAAGACGCCGTCGGCCGTGAGCCGGCTGCGGTCGCAGCTCCCGCAGAACGGCTCGGTCGTGGACGAGATGATCCCGAAGATCGTGCCGTCGGCGAGCCGATAGCGATCGGCCGGCGCCGTGCTCTCCTCGACCACCGGCTCGATCCGCCCGTATCGCCGCTCGAGGGTCTCCAGCATCGCCGCGCGGCTCACGACCTTGTCCGTCGACCAGCGGGTCGCGCCGCCCACGTCCATGTACTCGATGAAGCGCACCTCGGCCGGCACGGTCCGGCCGTACTCGATCAGCTCCGGCAGCTCGTCGTCGTTGACGTTCCGCATGACCACCGTGTCGAGCTTCGTCCCGGTGAAGCCTGCCGGCGCCAGTGCCGCGATGCCCGCCAGCACCTGCGCGTGATTCGCGCGGCGCGTGAGCGCGGTGAAGCGCTCGGGCCGAAGCGTATCGAGGCTCACGGTGACGCGATGGAGCCCGGCCGCCCCCATCGGGCGCGCCTGCTCGCCGAGCAGGACGCCGTTGGTCGTGAGCGCCAGATCGTTGAGCTTCGGCTTGGCCGCCAGGAGGCGGATCAGCGCCGGCAGATCGCGCCGCAGGAGCGGCTCGCCGCCGGTGAGCCTGATCTTGTCGACGCCGAGCTCCATGAAGACGTCCGCGAGCGAGCTGATCTCCTCGAAGTCGAGGATCTGCTCGCGCGGAAGCCACACGTAGTCCTCTTCCGGCATGCAGTAGCTGCAGCGCAGGTTGCAGCGGTCGGTGACCGAGATTCTGAGGTTTCGCAGGGGCCGCTGATAGACGTCCCGGACGGCCATCAGCGCACCCCGGCGGGGACGGCGTCTTCGGCGCCGGCCCGCTCCCACTCGCGGAGCAGCCCGGCCTTCTTGACGCCCACGTCGAAGTGATCCCACGGCAGCCGCTCGTCGAGGGCGCGGCGGCGCGTCGTGTAGAAGGCGGCGTCGCCGTCCCACTCGCGCAGGGCGCGGCGCCAGTCGCCCTCGTGGACGGCCGCGAGCTCGAGGAAGTCGCCGACCCGCCGGTCACCGCGGGCGAGGAGCGCCTGCAGCGCCGCCTCGCGCGGATTCTCGTGGAGCACGCGCACGTTGGAGAAGCGGCGCACGCCGCGCTTGATGATCTCGAGCTTGACCTGGAGCGAGTCGGCGCCGTCGAAGGGCGCCCACTGGAACGGCGTCCAGGGCTTGGGCACGAACGACGACACCGAGAGGGTGAGCCGCCCGAACGGCCGGCCGGCCGGGTCGAGCACGCGTAGACGCTCGAGCATCCGCCCGGCCAGATCGGGAATCGCCGCGACGTCCTCGATGGTCTCGGTCGGCTGGCCGATCATGAAATAGGTCTTCAGATTTGGGATGCCGTGAGCGCGGACGAGGTCGCACGCGGTCATCAGCTGTTCGTCGCTGATCGATTTCCGGATGACGCGGCGCAGCCGCTCGGTGCCCGCCTCGGGCGCCATGGTCAAGGTCCGGTGGCCGCCCCGCGCCAGCGCGGCCACCAGCCCCTCGCTGAGGCTGTCGGCGCGCAGCGACGAGATCGAGAGCTCCATCCCGTTGTCCTCGACGACTCGGAGCAGGTCGGCGAGCCACGGGTAGTCCGACACGCACGCGCCCACGAGACCGATGCGGCGCTCGCCCGAGGCCGCCATGCGCTCCACGGTCTCGCGCAGGGCGTCGACGGTGCGATGCCGGACCGGACGGTACACCTGGCCCTCCAGACAGAAGCGGCAGCCGCGCCCGCAGCCCTTGCCGACCTCGAGGAGCGCCATGTGGCCGTACTCGGCATGCGGCGTCTTCACCGCCGCGACGGTCTCGAAGGCGTTCACGTTGCGGAGACGTCGCTTGGCGACGACCGCGGGCGCGCCGTCGCGCGGGGCGACCTCCGCGATCGTTCCGTCCTCTCCGTAACCGATCGCGTACCGCTCGGGCACGTAGACGCCGTCGAGCCCCGCGAGCGCGGCGAGAAGGCCGGCGCGGTCGCGATATCCCGCGCGATAGGCGGCGATCAGCTCGACGACCAGCTCCTCGCCCTCGCCGACAACGACGAAGTCCATGAAGGGGGCCATCGGTTCCGGATTCGAGAAGGCGCACACGCCGCCCATCAGCACCAGCGGATCGTGCGGCCGTCGCGCGCTCGCTCGCGGCGGGATGCCCGCCATCGCGAGCAGCCGCAGGACGTTGACGTAGTCGCCCTCGTAGGTCACTGAGAAGCCGACGAGGTGGAAGTCGGTGAGCGGCCGGAGCGACTCCAGCGAGAACGGCGCCATCGACGCGCGGCGCATCTCGTCCAGGTCGGCCGGCTCGGGCATGAACACGCGTTCGCAGACGACGTCGGGTATCGCGTTCAGATGCCGATAGATCGTCTGGAAACCGAGGTTCGACATGCCGACGGCGTAGGTGTTGGGATAGACGAGGGCGACGGAGATCTTGCCGCCCCAGTCCTTGATCACGGTCCCCTGCTCGTCGGCGAGCAGCGCCTGTGATTTCTTCTTCAGCGACCAGGACATCGCGTTAGTGTACCACGCGGCGCGCGGTCATCCCTTGATGACGGCCAGCGGCCTGAGCCGCGCGACGCGCGTCGAGATGCCGAAGCGATGCACCACGTCGACGACGTCCTGGACGTCCTTGTACGCCTCGGGCATCTCCTCGGCGAGCGCGTCCCGGCCGGTGGCGCGCGCCAGGACGCCGCGCCCGCGGAGCTCGTCGCCGATCCGCCGGCCCCGCGCGGCCTTCACGGCGGCCGTTCGGCTGAGTCGCCGTCCCGCGCCGTGGCAGGTGCTCCCGAACGTCTCCCGCATCGCGTGCTCGGTCCCGACCAGCAGATAGGAGTAGCGGCCCATGTCGCCGGGGACGAGCACGGGCTGTCCGGGAAACGCCCGCGTCGCGCCCTTGCGATGCACGATGAGCCGCCGGCGTCCACCGTCGATGTCGTGCTCCTCCTCCTTGGCGATGTTGTGGGCGACGTCGTACACGACGCGCATGCCGAGCTCGCGCGGGCCGATCCGGAGGCTCTGCTCGAAGACCCGGCGCGTCCAGTGCGCGAGGACCTGACGGTTCGCGAAGGCGAAGTTGGCGGCGGCGCGCATCGCGCCGAGATAGGCGCGCGCCTCGTCGGAATCCACCGGCGCGCACGCGAGCTGGCGATCGGGCACGGTGATGCCGTAGCGCCGGAGCGCCTTGCCGGTCACGTCGAGATAGTCCGTGCACACCTGGTGGCCGAGCCCGCGCGAGCCGGTGTGGATCATGACCGTCACCTGCCCCTCGCTCACGCCCAGGGCGCTCGCCGCGCGCGCGTCGTAAACCACCTCCACCGTTTGCACCTCGAGGAAGTGATTGCCCGAGCCGAGCGTCCCGAGCTGGCGGCGGCCGCGCTCGCGGGCGTGGGCCGAGACGCTGTCGGGCGCGGCGCCCTCGAGGCTCCCGCCGGACTCGATCCGCGTGAGGTCCTCGGCGTCGCCGTATCCGGCCTTCACCGCCCAGGCGGCGCCGCGCGCGAGGACCCGATCGAGCGCGGACGCGTCGAGCGTCAGCTCGCCGCGGGCGCCCACGCCGGTCGGGATCGCGGCGTACAGCGCGTCGACGAGCGCCTCCATGCGGTCGGCGATCGCGTCGGCCCGGAGGGCCGTTCCGAGCAGGCGCACGCCGCAGTTGATGTCGAACCCGATGGCGCCCGGGCTCACGACGCCGTGGCGGGCGTCGGTCGCGACGACGCCCCCCACCGGGAGCCCGTAGCCCTGATGGATGTCGGGCATCGCCATCGCGGCCCGCACGATCCCGGGCAAGGTCGCGCCGTTAGCGATCTGGTCGAGCGACGCGTCGGAGCGAATCGACTCGATCAGGCGGTCGTCGGCGACGACGAGGGCCGGGACGCGCATGCCACGGCTCTCGTCCTGGGCAATCCGCCAGAGATACGAGTCGACTCGCTCGAGGCGCATATCATCGATAGTCTCGCTTCGGCACGCCGGGCGCCAGCCCCGCGACCGCCGAGCAGCGCGCCCGAGGCGCTCAGCTGGTGGCCGGCGATTCGGTGGCGCGGCGGCTCGTCCAGGCCATTCCCGCCACCGCGATGAGGACGCCGATCACGCTCGCGAGCTGCGGCACGCGGACCGGGCCGAGCCAGAAGCTGTCCAGCCGGAGCGCCTCGATGGCGAAGCGGCCGATCGAGTAAAGGCCGACGTACGCGAAGAAGAGGGCGCCGGGGCGCGGCCGCAGGCGCGAGCGCAGCAGACCGACGAGCAGCAGGAAGACGACGAGATCCCACAGCGACTCGTAGAGGAAGGTCGGATGGAAGTACTCGAACTGGGCGTAGCCGAGCGGGCGGTGCTCGGGCGAGATGTAGAGCTTCCACGGCAGATCGGTCGGCCGCCCGAAGGCCTCTTCGTTGAAGAAATTGCCCCAGCGGCCGATGGCCTGTCCGAGCACCATCGACGGGGCGGCCACGTCGAGCCCGCGGAGAATCGGCAGCCCCCACCGATACGCGAGCCACGCGCCGACCAGCGGCCCGACGATGAGACCGCCGTGCATGGCGAGGCCGCCTTCCCACACCGCGACGATCTTCGACGGATAGCGGCCGTAGTAATCCCAGTTGAAGACGACCTCGTAGAGCCGCGCGCCGGCGAGCCCCGCCAGAATCGCCCACTGTCCGGCGCTGATGATGTCGTCGGCCGGCAGGCCTTCGCGCTTAGCCTCGCGATAGCCGAGCCAGAGTCCGACGACGATCGCCGTGGCCATGAGGATGCCGTACCAGCGGATGACGAACGCAGGATATCACGGGGTTCGGAGCGGGCTGGTATGACGATCAGCCGGACAGTGTCCCCGCCTGCGGCTGGTCGCTCCACGAGCGGACCATGATCTCGTCGAGCCTGGCGACGTCAGGCCGACGAGCGATGGAGATCGCGATCTGGCTCGAGCGGATGGCCCGCAGACCGAGGAGCCGACACGTCCACGCGAAGAGCTCGAGAATATCCGACGACCGATTGGGAGAATGCGTAAGCCGGATAGTTTTTGCCTCTGACGATGCGCCGATGCCGACAGCCGTCAGAATGGATGCAGCCGCGTACGAACTGATCCGGGTGCGCTGCGACGAGCTTCTCTTGCCACGGCTCGAGCGCGATCTTTCGAGAATGCTTCTTGCCGGCCCCGTGCTGTGGGAGCATTGCCGGCCACCCGCCCCAGTACGCTCTGACGAACCGGCATCGGCCCTGTCGGCCAAGCCCGACACGTCTGGGCATGAGCAGCGCGATCGCTCGAGACGCTTCGGCGACGACGCGAGGCGGGCCGTCGTTGAGAAAGATCCGGAGAAGGTATGTCTTTGGCGGTCGATTGATGTAGCCGTCGCCGAGGTACAGCCCCAGGAGATAGACGTAAGCGGCGTGCTGGTGCTGGTGGAGGGACTCGAACCCCCACTGTACCGATTTTAAGTCGGTTGCCTCTGCCGTTTGGGCTACACCAGCAAAGTGCCGGATCCAGTATTGAATAGTCGCGCGCGGGATCCCACTCCGTCGGGCAAGGCTCTTGGCGCTATTCCCGGCGCGCCATAGCCTGATGATCTCGTAGCGCTCCTGTAACGGTCGCACAATGACGCAACGCTAACATCAGGCTTCCGCGAATGTAATGTGCAATGGGCAATACACGTCAGAGATTCTTGAACTTCTCGTTGACCTCGCGGATGCGCTTCTGCCGCTCTTCCTCCTCGACGAGCGCCTTCATCTTGCGTTGACGCTCCGCCGCCTCCTGCTCCTCCATGCCCTTGTTCGCCCCGACGATCCACTTGTCGATGTACTGCACCCAGGTCGCCAGGTGGCCCTCGTCGGATTTGAAGACCAGCGCCTGGTGCATCATGCCCAGCCGGCGGGGATGGCAGAGCACCGTCGACTCGGCGGGCTCGGAGAACAGCCGCGACCATTCGCGCGACGGCGCGACGCTGAGCTGAATCGTCCAGGTGAACTCGTCACCCTTGAGGTCGGTCGCCTTGGGCGGACCCACCCGCTTGATCAATTCGGCCATGAATATTCTCCGCGAACCCTCGAGATGTTGGCGGCGGTGTCGGGGACATGGAGGCGGCGAGCGGATTCGAACCGCTGAGTAGAGGTTTTGCAGACCTCCGCCTTAGCCACTTGGCTACGCCGCCCCGATGGAGGGAGCCGCCGATCGAAAAAATACTGGAGCGGGAAACGGGATTCGAACCCGCGACCCCGACCTTGGCAAGGTCGTGCTCTACCACTGAGCTATTCCCGCGCCACAGCCGGGGATGTTATCACGATCGGATCGTGCCTGCCCGCAGAGCCTCGGCGGCGTCCTCGGGCGGCACCGGGTTGATGAAGAAGCCACTGCCCCACTCGAAGCCGGCGACCGCCGTGAGCTTCGGGATCACCTCCAGATGCCAGTGAAACGACTCCAGCTGGGCCTCGCGGAACGGCGCCGTGTGCAGCATGAAGTTGAACGGCGGCTCGCCGAGCGCCTGGTTCACGCGGCGCAGGATCTCGCCGAGGATGGCGGCCGCGCCGCGCAGCTCCTCCTCCGTCGACTCCTCGAACGCGGCCCGGTGCCGTACGGGGAGGATCCACGTCTCGAACGGAAAGCGCGGCGCGAACGGCTCCAGCGCGACGAAGTCGCGCGACTCGATCACCAGCCGGGCCCTGCCCCGCCGCTCCTGACGGACCATGTCGCACCAGACGCAGCGCTCCTTCATGTCGTAATACTGGGCCGAGCCGGCCAGCTCCTCGGACACCATGATCGGGATGATGGGCGTCGCGATGAGCTGCGAGTGCGGATGCTCCAGCGAGGCGCCGGCGGCCTCGCCGTGGTTCTTGAACACGAGGACGTAGGCGAATCGCGGATCCTTCTTCAGATCGAGCATGCGCTCGCGGAACGCGAACAGCACGTCGGCCACGGCGTCGACCGAGAGGCCGGCGAGCCACGCGCCGTGCTGGGGCGTCTCGATGACGACCTCGTGGGCGCCGACCCCGTTCATCCGGTCGAAGAGGCCCTCGCCCGATGGCTCGAGCTCGCCCTCGATCCGGAGCGCCGGAAACTTGTTGGGCACGACCCGATAGGTCCAGCCCGGGCCGTTGGGCCGGCCGTCGGACGGCCGGCCGGCGAGAATCTCCGGCGGCGTCTGGGACTCGTGGCCCTCGCAGAACGCGCAGGCGCTCGCGCGCGGACGCACCGGCTCGGCGACGAAGTCCGACGGCCGGCGCGCGCGCTCCGTCGCGATGATGACCCAGCGTCCGACGACCGGATCCTTGCGCAGCTCGGGCATCGCGCTAGCGGTCCTCCCGCTTCACGGGCCGCTCGAGGAGCGACGCGAGCGCGTCGGCCGGCGGCTTGCCCTCGAAGAGCACGGCGCCGACCTCGTGGCAGATCGGCAAGGTGACGGAGTAGCGGCGGGCCAGCGCCAGCGCTGAGACGACCGTGCGTGCGCCCTCGGCGATCATGCGCGTCTCGCGCTCGACCGCCGCCGCGGTCTCGCCCTTCGCGAGCGCCATGCCGAGCTGCCGGTTGCGCGACAGGCTCCCGGTGCACGTCAGCACGAGGTCGCCGAGCCCGGCGAGCCCGGCCATGGTGCCGGAGAGGGCGCCCAGCGCGACCGCCAGGCGCGTCATCTCGGCCAGCCCCCGCGTGACGAGCGCGGCGCGCGCGTTCTCGCCGAGCCCGAGGCCGTCGGCGATGCCGGTGGCGATGGCCATGACGTTCTTCAGGGCCCCGCCCACCTCGACGCCGATGACGTCGTGGTTCGCGTAGAGCCGGAATTCCCGCGTGCCGAGCCTCCGCTGGAGCGCGGCGGCCAGGGTGTCGTCCCGGGTGGCGATCACGGCCGCGGTCGGACGCGCGAGCGCCACCTCGCGCGCGAACGTCGGCCCCGAGAGCACGGCCACGCGCGCGTCGGGGAATCGCTCGGCGATCACCTCGCTCATGCGCAGGTGGCGCTCGGGATCGAGTCCCTTCGTCGCCGACAGGATCGGCACGTCGGCCGGGATGGCCGGCAGCGTCTTCAGCGTGGCCGCCACGAACTCGGACGGCACGACGATGATCGCGAGCGTGGCGCCGCGGAGCGCCTCGTCGATGTCGTTCGTCGGCTCCACCGCCGGCGGCACGTCGATGTCGGCCAGATACCACGGGCTCCGGCGCCGCGTGCGGATTCCGTCGACGACCTCGCGCTCGCGCGCCCAGAGTCGCACCGCCGCGCTGGTCCGCGCGACGTGGATCGCCAGCGCCGTGCCCCAGCTGCCCCCGCCGATGACCGCGACGCTCACGCGGAGTGCCGGTGGCCGAGCTTCGGCTCGTGGCCGGCGAGGAGCCGGGTGATGTTCGCGTGGTGCCGTGCGACGACGATCGCGCCGACGGCGAACGCGGCGATCACGAAGGGCGTGGGCGTGCCCAGGAGCAAGGCGCCGAGCGGGACGCACGCCGCGGCAAGGATGGACCCGAGCGACACGTACCGGAAGCTGATCGTGACGGCCAGCCACACTAGCGCGGCCGGGAGCAGGGCCAGCGGCACGATCTTCAGCAGGGCGCCCAGGCCGGTTGCCACGCCCTTGCCGCCGCGGAAGCCGAGAAAGACCGACCAGCAGTTGCCGACGACCGCCGCGACGGCCGACGCCGCCATAATGCCCGTGTCCGATCCGGGCGGGCTCGCGCCGAGCGCCGCGCCGGTCACCACCGCGAGGTAGCCCTTCGCGATGTCGCCGCCGAGCGTGAGGAGGGCCGGGAGGCGGCCCGCGGTCCGCAGCACGTTCGTGGCGCCAATGGTCCCGCTGCCGTGCCGTCGGATGTCCGCGACGCCGAAGGCGCGCCCCACGAGATAACCGACGGGCACCGCACCGATCAGGTACGCGGCGCCGATCGCGAGGATGGCGCTCACGACCAGCGTTCTTCGCCCGGTACGATCGCGCGGTAGTCGGCCTTCCGGAAGAACCGATAGAAGTAGTCGACCGCCGAGACGATCGTGAGCCCGAGCGCCGCCCACAGGGTGACCGTCGCCGCGACGCGGAATCCCGGCGGGTCGAACCCCTTCTCCACGATCAGCATCGTGATCGCGACGTACTGGCTCACCGTCTTCCATTTGGCCAGGCGCGAGGCCGGCACGATGACGCCGACGGACGCGGCCACCGCGCGCAAGCCGGTCACCGCCAGCTCGCGTCCGACGATCACCACGACGATCCACGCGTCGATCTTGTCGATCGCGAGCAGGGAGACCAGCGCGGCGGCGACCAGCAGCTTGTCGGCGATCGGATCGAGCAAAGTCCCGAGGGTCGTGACCTGGTTACGGCGCCGCGCGAGCATCCCGTCCGCCCAGTCGGTGATGGCGGCGAGGATGAAGATGGCCGCGGCGATCAGCGCGTGCACCCGCGACGACGAGATGAGGAACACGATGAGCAGCGGCACTGCGACGATGCGGGTCAGGGTGAGGCCGATCGGCAAGTTCACGCTCGAGCTCCGTCGCCGGAACGAATGAGCACCGGTAATTATTGGCGGTCGCCCACGACCTTGTCAACGTGCGGTACGTAGCGCGGCACGAGGCTCGTCGTGTCCAGACGCAGGCACGCGTCGACGTCGGCCGCGCGCCCCGCCGCGATCAGCCGGCGGGCCCACGGTGCGTCGTCCTTGAGCCGGCCGACGTCCGTGGCGTAGCGGCGGCCCGTCTCCAGGGCGTCGCGGGCGGCGGGGGTGAGCACGGCCGTCGGCACCGCCGCCAGGATGCGATCGACCACGAGCCCGCCGCATGTCCAGTCCTCGAGCGAGTACCGGCCGTGCGAGCCCGCGCAGAGGATGGCCACGTCGCGCCCGGCGTCCGCGGCCCACGCGGCCGCGGCGGTGACGTTGACGAGCGCCGCGACGCCTATCGCGTGGGCGGCCCGGGCGGCCAGCAGCGCGCGGGTCCCGTTGCTCGTCGTGAAGTACACCGTCTTGCCCCGGACGCGCGGGCTCTGGAATTCCACGGGCGAGTTGCTCAGGTCGAACCCGGGAATCGGCTCGCCCTGTCGCTCGCCGGCGACCAGCGCGCCGCCGTTCTGCATCGCCAGCGCCCGTCGCCGGGCCTCCGCGGGCTCGGCGACCGGGACGATCGCGTCGCACCCGTTCGCGAGCGCCGTGATGATCGTCGTGGAGGCGCGCAGGACGTCGATCACCAGCGCGGTGACGCCCGCGAGCTCGGCCGGGACAACCGCATCGGCGGTCGGTGCGACGTCGATCCGCACGGGTCAGGCGTGACGGTCCCGGAGCGCGCGGATCTTGAGGCGGAGCGCGTTCAGATTGATGAACCCCTCGGCGTCGCGCGGGCGGTAGACCGAATCGGCCTCGAACGTCGCGAAGTCCGTGCGGTAGAGCGACCGCGGGGACCGCCGGCCGGTGACCGTGACGTTGCCCTTGTAGAGCCGCAGCCGCACGGTGCCGGTGACGTCGCGGGCGCACTCGTCCACCAGCGACTGCAGCAGCTGGCGCTCGGGCGCGAACCAGAAGCCGTAATAGATCATCTCGGCGTACCGAGGCACGAGCGAGTCGCGCAGGTGGAGCACCTCGCGGTCGAGCGTGATCGACTCGAGCGCCCGCCGCGCCACGTGCAGGATCGTGCCGCCGGGCGTCTCGTAGACGCCGCGGGACTTCATGCCGACGAACCGGTTCTCGACCAGGTCGACGCGCCCGATGCCGTGCTCGCCGCCCAGCCGATTGAGGCGCGTCAGCAGCGCCACCGGCCTCAGGCACTCGCCGTCCACCGTCACCGGATCGCCGCGCTCGAAGCCGATCTCGAGCGCCTGCGGGACGTCGGGCGCCGCCTCGGGATCGTTGGTGAGCTGGAACATCTTGGCCGGCGGCTCGGCCCAGGGGTCCTCGAGCACCCCGCCCTCGTACGAGATGTGGAAGAGGTTGCGATCGGTGCTGTAGGGCCGCTCGACGGTGACCGGCACCGGGATGTCGTGACGCTTTGCGAACTCGATCAGCGACGTGCGTGAGTTGAGGTCCCACTCGCGCCACGGCGCGATCACCCGCAGATGCGGCGCGAGCGCGGCGTAGGTCAGCTCGAAGCGGACCTGGTCGTTGCCCTTGCCGGTGGCGCCGTGCGCAACGGCATCGGCGCCCTCCTTCGCGGCGACCTCCACCTGCGCGCGCGCGATGAGCGGCCGCGCGATCGACGTGCCCAGGAGGTACGCGCCCTCGTACACGGCGTTGGCGCGCAGCATCGGGAAGATGAAGTCGCAGACGAACTCCTCGCGCAGGTCGACGATGTGGACGCCGACGGCGCCGGTCCGCGTCGCCTTGTCGCGGATCGGGATCAGCTCTTCGCCCTGACCGAGGTCGGCGCAGAACGCGACGACGTCGCAGCGGTAGCGTTCGATCAGCCACCGGAGGATCACCGACGTGTCGAGCCCGCCCGAGTAGGCCAGGACCACCCGCTTGGGATCAGGCGTCATCGAGCGAGCTCCCCAGGAGATGGAGCATCACGGCCTTCTGCGCGTGGAGCCGGTTCTCGGCCTGCTCCAGGACGACGGACCGCTTGCCGTCGAGCACGCTGTCCGTGATCTCCTCGCCCCGGTGCGCCGGCAGGCAGTGCATCACGAGCGCCGAGGGCTTGGCGAAGCCGACCAGGGTGTCGTTGACCTGGTAGCGGCTGAACGCCTCCGCCCGCCGCTCGTGCTCGGTCTCCTGCCCCATGCTGGTCCACACGTCGGTGTAGATCACGTCGGCGCCGGTCGCCGCGGCGCGCGCGTCCTCGGTGACGTCGATCCGGCCGCCGAGCCGGCGCGCCGTGGCGACCACGCCCGCGTCGGGCTCGTACCCCGGTGGGCACGCGACGACGATCGAGGCGCCGAGCAGCGTACCGAGGAGCATCACGGAGTGGCAGACATTGTTGCCGTCGCCGATCCACGCGAACCGCAGCCTGCCGAAGTCGACGCCGCGCTCCCACAGCGTGAAGAAATCGGCCAGCGCCTGGCAGGGGTGCTCGCGATCCGACAGCCCGTTGATCACCGGGATCGTCGCGTGCCGGGCGAGCGCGGTGATCGTCGAGTGGGAGTAGACGCGCGCCATGATGCCGTCGACCCACAGGGACAGGTTGCGGGCGACGTCGGGCACCGATTCACGCGTGCCCAGGCCGATCTCGCGGCCGTCGAGATGCACGGCGCGTCCGCCCAGCTGGATGAGGCCGACCTCGAAGGTGACGCGAGTGCGGAGCGAGGGCTTCTCGAAGATCAGCGCGCACGTTTTCCCGGCCAGCGGCGCGGTGAGCCGCCCCGCCTTGCGCCGCTGCTTGACGTCGGCGGCGAGGGCGAAGAGCCCGAGCGCGGCGTCGCGCGTCAGATCGGCGGCCGACAGGAAATGCCGCATCGTCAGGCGCGTCCGAGGGCGGTCCCGATGATCGCGAGCGCCCGATCGCAGTCCCGCTCCTCGACGATGAGCGGCGGCGTCAGGCGCAGCACGCGCTCGCCGGCCGACAGCACGAGCAGCCCCGCCTCGCGACAGGCGTCGACGACCGGCCCGACCGGCGCCCCGAGCTCGGCCCCGATGAGGAGCCCCTTGCCGCGCACGGCGCGGATCGCCGTGTTCGACGCCTGGATCGTCCGGAGCCCGTCCATCAGATAGCGCCCCATCCGGGCGGCGCGCTCCCAGAGCTTGCCGTCCAGGATCGTGGTGAGGGTCGCCAGCGCCACCGAGGTGATGAACGGGGTGCCGCCGAAGGTCGATCCGTGCGTGCCCGCCACCAGGACGCTCGCGATCTCCTCGCGGGTCAGCATCGCGCCGATCGGCACGCCGTTGGCGAGCGCCTTGGCGAGCGTCATGATGTCCGGCTCGATCCCGTAGTGCTCGTACGACCATAGGCGGCCCGTTCGCGCCACGCCCGTCTGGATCTCGTCGACGATCAGCAGCGCACCGGACTGATCGCAGAGCTTCCGGAGCCCACGCAGGTAGTCTTCGTCGCCGACGTTGACCCCGCCCTCGCCCTGGACGCACTCGATGATCACGGCGGCGGTGCGGTTGTCGATCGCGCGCTCCATCGCGCGCAGATCGTTGTAGGCGACGTGCTTGAAGCCCGGCACCAGCGGCTCGAAGCCGTGGTGGTACTTCTCCTGACCGGTGGCCGCGACCGTCGCGAACGTGCGGCCGTGGAAGGAATTGCGCGTGGCGACGAACTCGAAGCGGTCCGACGAGATCCGCTCGCGCGCGTACTTGCGGGCCAGCTTGAGCGCCGCCTCGTTGGCCTCGGCGCCGGAGTTCGAGAAGAACACGCGGTCGGCGAACGAGTGCTCGGTGAGGAGCTTGGCCAGGTGGATCTGCGGCGCCGAGTGGTAGAGGTTGGAGACGTGCAGGAGCGTGGCGGCGGCCTCCTGGATGGCGCCGGTCACGCGCGGATGGCAGTGGCCCAGCGAAGTCACGGCGATGCCCGCCCCGAAGTCGAGGTACTCGCGCCCGTCCGAGTCCCACACGCGGACGCCTTCGCCGCGCACGAGGACGATGGGGGCCCGCGCACCGTAGTTCGGGGTGTGGTACTTCGCCGACCATTCCAGGAGCGTCTTGGTGTCCATCGGCGTCGACCTCACAGAACGATTTCGGTTCCGATACCTTCGCGGGTGAAGAGCTCCAGCAAGATTGCGTGGAGCTGGCTGCCGTCGATGATGTGGGCCTTGCCGGTGCCGCCCTCCAGGGCGCGGAGCGCCGACTCGACCTTCGGCAGCATTCCGCCGTCGATCACGCCTTCCTTTATAAGGCGCTCGGCGTCCTTCCGGGTCAGGGTGCTCACCAGCCGACGGTCGACGTCGAGGATCCCCTGGACGTCGGTCAGGTGGATCAGCTTCTCGGCGCGAAGCGCCGCGGCGATGTCGCCGGCGACGAGATCCGCGTTGATGTTGTAGGTCTCCCCGCCGCTCCCGACCCCGACCGGCGCGATGACCGGGATGACGTCGTTGTCGGTGAGGAGCCGGATGGCCTCGGTGCCGACCGCCTCGACCTCGCCGACGAGCCCGATATCGACCTCTTCGCCGGTCGGCAGCCGATGGGGCCGCCGGCGCGCCCGCAGGAGGCCGGCATCCTTGCCCGAGAGGCCGATGGCCCGGCCGCCGTGCTGATTGATCCGGTTGACGATCTCCTTGTTGATCTTGCCGACCAGCACCATCTCGACGATCTCGACCGTCTCCTCGTCGGTCACCCGCATGCCGCCCACGAAGCGCGGCTCCTTGCCGAGCCGCTTCATCAGGGCCCCGATCTGCGGGCCGCCGCCGTGGACGATCACCGGGTTGATGCCGACCAGGCGCAGGAGGATCACGTCCAGGGCGAACGGGTCCTTGAGGTCGGCCCGCTCCATCGCCGCGCCGCCGTACTTGATCACGATGGTTTTTCCGCGGAACTCCCGGATATACGGGAGCGCCTCGAGCAGGATCTCGGCCCGGCGCGGGTCGGTCATCAGAGGATGTACCGCGAAAGGTCCTGATCGCGGGTGATGTCGCCGAGGCGCTGGCCCACGTAGGCGGCGTCGACGGTCAGCTCCTTGCCGGGCAGATCCGGCGCGTCGAACGAGATCTGCTCGAGAAGCTTCTCCATCACCGTGTACAGGCGCCGGGCGCCGATGTTCTCCGTGCTCGCGTTCACCTGCATCGCGATCTCTGCGATCGCCTCCACCGCCTCCGGGGCGAACCGGAGGGTCACCTGTTCCGTCTTCAGGAGCTCCACGTACTGCGTGATCAGCGCGTTCCGAGGCTCGGTAAGAATGCGGACGAAATCGTCCCGCGTCAAGGGGTCCAGCTCGACGCGGATCGGGAAGCGCCCCTGGAGCTCCGGGATCAAATCCGACGGTTTGGCGATGTGGAACGCCCCAGCGGCGATGAACAGGATGTGGTCCGTGCGGACGACGCCGTACTTGGTCGTGACCGACGAGCCCTCGACGATCGGGAGCAGGTCGCGCTGCACGCCCTCGCGGCTGACGTCGGGGCCGTGGCCCCCTTCCCGTCCGGCGACCTTGTCGAGCTCGTCGAGGAAGACGATGCCCGAGTTCTCCGCGCGCCGGATGGCCTGGGTCACCGCCTCGTCCATGTCCACGAGCTTCTGGGCTTCCTCCTGCGCCAGCAGCCGCCGCGCCTCGGCAACGCGCACCTTCCGCCGCTTCGTCCGGCTCGGCATGATGTTCGAGAGCATGTCCTTGAGATGGATGCCCATCTCTTCCATGCCCTGGCCGGAGAGGACCTCGATCATCGGCAGGGACTGCTGCTGCATCTCGAGCTCGACGAGCCGGTCGTCGAGCCGCCCGGCCCTGAGCTGCGCGCGGAGCTTGTCCTTGGTCGTCTCCCGCGACGCGTCCGGCGTGATCTCCTCGAGCGAGCTCGACGAGAAGGGCTCCTGGGCCCGCCGGGGCAGCAAGACGTCGAGCAGCCGCTCCTCCGCGAGCTGCTCCGCCCGTTCCCGCACGCCGGCCGTCATCTCGGCCTTGACCATGTTCACGGAGAGCTCGGTCAGGTCGCGGATCATCGATTCGACGTCGCGGCCGACGTAGCCGACCTCCGTGTACTTGGAGGCTTCGACCTTCAAGAACGGCGCCTGTGAGAGCTTGGCCAGTCGCCGCGCGACCTCGGTCTTCCCGACGCCGGTCGGGCCGATCATGATGATGTTCTTCGGCGCGACCTCGTCGCGCAGCTCGGGGGGAAGATTTTGACGCCGCCACCGATTGCGGAGCGCGATCGCCACCGCGCGCTTGGCCTTCTGCTGGCCGACGATGTAGCGATCGAGCTCAGCGACGATCTGCGCGGGTGTGAGGGTCAATTTGGTCATTGTCGCGGGGATTATTGTAGCGGGATTATTGTAAATGGCCCGGCTTCACAGGACTTCGACAGTGAGGTGATCGTTGGTGAAGACGCAGATCGTGGCGGCGACGCGCATCGCCTCGGTCGCGATCGCCTTGGCGTCGAGATCGGAGTGCGCGATCAGCGCCCGCGCGGCGGCGAGCGCGTAGGGGCCGCCCGAGCCGATGCCGATCAGGCCGTCGTCGGGCTCGATGACGTCGCCGGTCCCGGAGACGATGAACGAGTGCTCGCGATCGGCCACCGCCAGGAGCGCCTCGAGCCGGCGCAGCACGCGGTCGGAGCGCCAGTCCTTAGCCAGCTCGACCGCGGCGCGCGGGAGGTTTCCGCGGTGCTCCTCCAGCTTGGCCTCGAAGCGGGCGAAGAGCGTGAACGCGTCGGCGGCCGCTCCCGCGAATCCCGCCACGACCCGATCGCCGTAGAGCTTGCGCACCTTCCGGGCCCCGGCCTTGACGATGGTGTTGCCGATCGAGACCTGCCCGTCGCCGGCGACCGCCACCTGATCGCGGTGACGGACGGCGATCACCGTCGTCGACCGGATTTGATGTAGCGGGGGTGATTGTAGCGGGGACCATTGTAGCGGGGACCGTGAGCCCGCCTTGGACCGAGGGTGGCCTGATACAGGCGCGGCGTGGCTCCGCACGCCCGCTCTGCCGCTTCGAGTCATTTTGCCCGCGCGCGGGGGTGGGCGGCGTCGTAGACCCGCATGAGCTGATCGGCGCCCACGTGCGTGTAGCGCTGCGTCGTCGAGAGACGGCTGTGGCCGAGGAGCTCCTGGATCACCCTGAGATCGGCGCCGGCGTTGAGCAGATGGGTCGCAAAGGTGTGGCGCAAGGTGTGCGGGCTCACGCGCCGGGTGATCCCGGTCGACACTGCGCTCCGCCGGACGATCGTGTACAGCGAGCGGACGGTGAGGCGCCCGCCGCGCGGGTTGGCGAACAGCGGTCCCGCCCCGCCGCCGCGGCCCTCGAGGTAGGCGGCGAGCGCGCCCGCGGCCCGGCTCCCGTACGGCACGATCCGCTCCTTCCGGCCCTTGCCGAGCACGCGCACCGTCCGGATCGCGCGGTCGACGTCGTCGAGGTCGAGGCCGGCGAGCTCGGAGACCCGCAGGCCGGTCGCGTAGAGGAGCTCGAGCACGGCGGTGTCGCGTGCGCGGACCGCGCCGTCGCGCGCCTTGGCCTCCATCAAGGCCGTCGCCTCGTCGATCGGCAGAAACGAGACGAGCTTCCTCGGCGGCCGCGGGCCCCGGACCTCGCGCGCGACGTTCCGTTCGAGCGCGCCGCGCCGCACCAGGAACCGGAACCAGCTGCGCACGGCGGCGAGCTTCCGCGCGATCGTCGCGGCGTCGAGTGAGCGCGCGTGCAGGTGGGCCAGCCAGCCGCGGATCGTGCGGGTGTCGACGTCACCCAGCCAGGTCGAGGGATCTCCCGTGCCGGCGTACTGGGCGAACTCGAGGAGATCGGTCCGGTAGCTTCGGAGCGTGTGCGGCGAGGCGTCCTTCTCGAGCGAGAGGTGACGGAAAAACGCGCCCAGCGAATCCTTCATGTCACCGGGAGCTCGACCTCCCGCTCGAAGTCGCATCCCGCGCGCGCGCAGCTGCGGACGGTGCGACTTTTTAGCACGCGCTCGGTCACGAAGGCGGCGCCGCACTTCGGGCACGGCTCGTTGATCGGCCGCCGCCAGACTACGAACTTGCAGTTCGGGTACGCGGAGCAGCCGAAGAAGGTGCGGCCCTTGCGCGAGCGGCGCTCGACCAGCTGCCCGGCGCAGCCCGTCTCGGGGCACGCGATGCCGAGCGTCACCGGCTTGGTCGTCTTGCACTCCGGATAGCCGGAGCACGCGATGAACTTGCCGAAGCGCCCGTGCTTGATAACCATCGGCTTGCCGCACGTGGGGCAATTCTCGTTGGCGGGCTCGTCCTCGGCGCGGCCGCTGCCGTCGAGGTTGCGCGTGTAGCGGCAGTCGGGATAGGACGAGCACGCCAGGAACTTGCCGAACCGTCCGCGCTTCTCGAGAAGCTCGCTGCCGCACTCCGGGCAGGTCTCGCCGGTGGGCGCGCCGACCTTTTCACTCTGCATCTCGCGCTTGGCCCGGGCGAGGTCGCGCTTGAACGGCTCGTAGAACTCCCGCACCGTGTCGACCCACTTGCGCTCGCCTTCCTCGATCTTGTCGAGGTTGTCCTCCATCTGGGCCGTGAACTCGACGTTCATGATGTCCTGGAAGTACGGGATCAGCTTGTCGGTCACCGCGATGCCGAGCTCGGTCGGCGAGAGCGTGCGCCGCTCGCGGTGCACGTAGCCTCGATCGTTGATGATCGTCCCCAGGATCGAGGCGTAGGTCGACGGCCGGCCGATGCCGAGCTCCTCGAGCGCCTTGATCAGCGAGGCCTCGGTGAAGCGCGGCGGCGGCTGGGTGAAGTGCTGCTTCGGGTCGAGCGCAAGGAGCGTCAGCACCTCGCCCTCTTCCAGCGGCGGGACCTGGCCTTCCGGGTCTTGCTCGGGCTGGGCCTCCTCGTCATCACGGCTCTCTTCGTAGACGGCCGTGAAGCCCTTGAACTTGAGCGTGGCCCCCTGCGCGCGGAACAGGCACCGATCGGCCTCGATGTCGGCGCCGACCGTGTCGTAGACCGCGGGCATCATCTGGCTCGCCAGGAAGCGCTCCCAGATGAGCCGGTACAGGGCCATCTGGTCCTTGGAGAGAAACTGCGTGACGGCGCGGGGCTCGTTCCTGAGCTCCGACGGACGGATCGCCTCGTGTGCCTCCTGGGCGCTCCCGCGCGAGCGGTAGGTCGGCGGTGCCTCGGGCACGTACTCCTCGCCGATTCGCGCGATGACCCAGCCGCGCGCCGCCGCCTGCGCCTCGCGTGCCACCCGCACCGAGTCGGTCCGCATGTACGTGATGAGGCCTTCGGCGCCCTCCGACCCGAGATCGATGCCTTCGTAGAGCTGCTGCGCGATCGTCATCGTCTTGCGCGCGGTGAAGCCGAGCTTCTTGCCCGCCTCCTGCTGCAAGGTGGAGGTGATGAATGGAGGCGCCGGATTGCGCCGCCGCTCGCCGTGCGTGACGGACTTGACGACGAAGCGCACGCCCTCGAGCGAGGCCATGAGCGCGCGCGTGGCCTCCTCGTTGCCGAGCGACGCCTTCTCGCCCGCGACCTCCTTCAACGTGGCCACGAACTCGGGCGGACGCGACGCCCTGAGCCGGGCGTGGAGCGACCAGTACTCGACCGGCACGAACGCCTTGATCTCGCGCTCGCGGTCGACGATCAGCCGCACGGCCACCGACTGCACGCGTCCGGCCGAGAGGCCGCGCTGGACCTTTTCCCAGAGCAGCGGCGAGAGGCTGTAGCCGACCAGGCGATCGAGCACGCGGCGCGCCTGCTGGGCGTCGACCTTCTTGAGGTCGATCTTGCCCGGCTGGGTGAAGGCCGCCTTCACCGCCCGCTCGGTGATCTCGTTGAACGTGATGCGGTAGACGTTCTTCTTGGCGATGTCGAGCTCTTCGGCGAGGTGCCAGCCGATCGCCTCGCCTTCGCGGTCGGGGTCGGTGGCGACGTAGAGCGCTTCGACCTTCTCGGCGGCCTTCTTGAGATCGTCGAGGATCTTCTTCTTGGCCGGCGAGACGACGTACTTCGGCTTGAAGTTCTTCTTGGGATCGACGCCGAGCTGCGACTTCGGCAAGTCCCGGACGTGGCCCATCGAGGCCTTGACGATGTACTTCGAGTCCAGATACTTCTGGATCGTCTTGACCTTCGTGGGTGATTCCACGACCACTAGTGACCGTTTCGCCGCCACCTAGACTCTCCTCGCGCGCGCGTCGAGCGAGACCCACCGCTGTCCCGCAAGCTGCCGGGCCCAACCGCCCAGCTCGAGGGTCACGAGCACCGCCGCCGCCCGCGCGGGAGGCAATCCGGCGCGCGCGATCAACTGCTCGATGTGCCGCGGCTCATCGGGAGCCAGTTCGTGCAGCATTCGACCCTCGTCACTCCCCGGTTCGGGCGCGTGCGGCGCGCCCGGCGGCGCCGACAACCCGCGTACGGCGCGGCGCCATTGCTCTGGCAATTCTGACACGATGTCCTGCCAGCATGTAACGAGTTTAGCACCGTCCTGTATGAGTCGATTGGTGCCGGCGCTCGTCGGCGACGTGATTCGGCCAGGAACGGCGAAGGTTTCGCGGCCGAGATCGCCGGCAAATCCCGCCGTGATGAGAGCCCCGCTCCGCTCGGCGGCCTCGACCACGACGACGCCGAGCGCCAGCCCCGCCAGCGTGCGGTTGCGCGCGGGAAAGTGGCCGGGCAGCGCCGGCATGCCCGGCGGAAACTGCGACAGGATCGCGCCGTGCGACTCGATCGTGCGCGCGAGCGGCGCGTTCTCGGGCGGGTAGACGACGTCGACGCCGCAGCCGAGGACCGCGAGCGTGCGCCCGCCCGCTGCCAGCGCGCCCGTGTGCGCGGCGGTGTCGATCCCGCGCGCCAGGCCGCTCACGATCGTGACACCGCGCGCGGCCAGGTCGGACGCGAGTCGCTCGGTCGCTGCGACCCCGTACGGCGTGGCGCGCCGCGAACCGACGATCGCGATGGCCAGCGCGTCGTCGTCGCGAAGCTCGCCGCGCACGAAGAGCGCGGGCGCCGACGGTATCGCGCCGAGCAGCGCGGGATAGCAGGGATCGCCGGGGCGGACCTCAATCATCGATCGCGGATTGTCAGTATAGCGAAGCGGCGCCGCTCGCCAGAGAGCCCGAACGGATACGGTGCGAACGCTACCGCCGGGCGGCGGCGTGCGTGGCGATCAGAGAGCGTGCCATCGCCGCCGATTCGGACTTCGGATACTCGTTGACGACGCGCTGCCACGCCTGCTGCGCCCGCGACACGTCGTTCAGGCGGAGATGGCAGAGGCCGATCTTCAGGAGCGCGTCGGGCGCCTTGGCCGGACCGTGCTCGAACACCTTGTCGAACTCGACGAGAGCCTGCCGATAGTCGCGCTGGGCCCAGTACGCTTCGCCGATCCAGTACTGGGCGTTTCCGGCCAGCGGGTGCTTGGGATATTTCGCGATGAAGTCCATGAAATCGATCACCGCCTGGCCGTGCTCGCGGGCGCGATAGGTCGCGAGCGCCGCAGCGTACTCTTGCTCGGGATTGCCCGCGGCCTTCGGAGCCGGTTTCGCCGGCATGGTCGGCGACGGCGGCGAAGGCACCTGCGGCTTCTCGACGACGCCCGCGGGGGGCGGCGCCGGCGCCGGGACGGGGGTCGTGACGGCTGGCTCGGGCGGCGGCAGCGGCGCCGGGACGGGTGACATCACCGCGGGCGCCGGCGGCAGCGGGGCCGGGACCGGTGAGGCCGATTCGGAAGGCGGCGGCAGCGGCGCGGGAACCGGCGATGTCGCCGGCGCCGGCACGCTCGACACGGCCGGCGGCGGCGCCAGCGTGTCGACCTTCGTTCGGGTCTCGGCGAGCGTCGCGTCGACCGCATCGGCCCGGCGGTTGAGCCGCGCGATCTCGTCTCCGAGCGCTTTCACGTCGAGAGCCTGGAGCTGCGAGGTGGCGTTGGCGAGATTGCGGCTGGTGGCTTCTTGAGCGACCCGAAGCTCGGCCAGCTCCGAGCGGACCCGCCCGACGTCGGATTCGAGTCGGTCCACCGCGCGCCGGCTTGCGCAGCCGCTCGCGAGAACCGCCATCGCAGCCACCACGCAGAGGCCTCGACTCATCCATTTCGACCGTAGCACGCGGCCGAAAACGATGTCAAACAGCTCAGCGCGATCTCGGCTCGAGCGAGCGGAGCACGATGACGTCGACCGACTCGCCGGCGCCGATCGTCGTGTCAGGAGCGACGACCGCGAGCCCGTCGGCGAGCACCATCGAGCGCAGGATCGCCGAGCCTTGATCACCGGTCAGGCGCGCACCGTAGCCGTGCGCGCCGGCCGTCAAGGTGACGCGAAGGTAACCGCGCCGCGAGCCGGGATTCGCGATCGGCTCGAGTGCCAGCGCCCGCAGCCGCGGGCGATCGATCACGTCCGCGCCCCCCAGTCGTCGCAGGGCCGGGCGCACGAAGAGCTCGAAGGTGACCATCGCGGACACGGGATTGCCCGGCAGCCCGAAGACCGGACGATCGCCGCGGGTGCCGAACGTGATCGGCTTGCCCGGACGCATCGACACCTGCCACAGATGGAGCTCGGCACCGCTTTGCTCGAGCGCTTCGCGGACGAGATCGAGCTCTCCGACCGATACGCCCGCGGACGTCACGAGCGCGTCCGCGGACGCCAGCCCCCAGTACACCCGTTCCGTGATGGCGTCGAGCTGGTCGGGCGCGACACCCAGGTTGACGGGCTCGCCGCCGGCCTCGATCACCTGCGCCATCAGCGAGTACGTGTTCGTGTTCGGGATCTGGGCCGGTCCCGGCTGGGTCCCGAGGTCCGCGAGCTCGTTGCCGGTTGAGAGGATCGCGACGCGCGGGCGGCGATAGACGCGCACCTGCGCGTAGCCGAGGGTCGCCAGGAGCCCGACCTCAGCGGCGCCGAGCACCCCGCCGGGCTTGACGACGACGTCGCCCGCGCGGACGTCTTCGCCGGCCGGCCGGACGTAGGCGCCCGGCGCGATACGCCCGCGGATCGTCACCCGGTCGCCGCTGGCGGCGACATCCTCCTGGGGCACGACGGCATCCGCGCCTTGGGGCAACGGCGCGCCGGTGAAGATGCGCATCGACTCTCCGGCTCCGAGCGGTCGGGACGGCATCGTGCCGGCGGCGATCCGGCCGACGACGGCGAGCTCGACGGGCTCTCCATTCGTGTCCTGTGCCCGGAGGGCGTAGCCGTCCATCGACGAGTTCGGCCACGGCGGAATCGTCGCCCGCGAGACGATGGGCTCGGCGAGCACGCGCCCGAGCGCCCCCATGACGTCGACTCGCTCGCTGCCCAGTGGCGCTACGCGTGAAAGAATCCGCTCGCGCGCGTCCTCGACGCTCAGCACATTGGCTACTGTACTACACCGCGCAGGGCGTCGCGGGCGGGGCTGGTGTGAGGAAGATTGAGGACGGGCTTGAACTGGGCGAAGAACCAGCGGCGGCTCAGGACGAAGAGTGCCAGGAAGCCGGCCGTGATCGCGAGGTCGCGGAGGGTGAGCGGAAGGCGCGCGGTCGACGAGACCGACGGGAACACGAGGAAGACCCGCTCGAGGAAGATCGCGACAAGACCGAACACCGCGACGACGACGAGCGGCGCGTGCCGCTGCGGCGGCCGGCCGGTGAGACGCTTGAGCAGATACGCGAACGGGATCAGCCAGCCCACGATCAGGACCACCCACGCCAGGGTCGTCCACGGCTGCACGAAGACTCGCTGGATGAAGAAGCGAGTCTCGACCGGCACGTTGCCGTACCAGATCACGAGGTACTGCGACCAGAAGAAGTACATCCAGACGATCGACAGCGTGAACTGCAGCTTCGCGACGTCCTGGACAGCGGCCGGCGGGATCGAGGCGCGCCCGCGGGCGTTCGTGCGGACCGTGAGGATCGCGAGCAGGCAGAACGCGGTGTAGAGCGTGCTCACGGCGACGTAGCCGCCGAAGAGGCCGCTGTACCACTTGGGGTCCAGCGACATCAGGAGATCGAAGCCCCACAGCGAGACCGTGACGACCCACAGCATCAGGAGGATGACAGCCACGCGATTGCGATGCGTGCGCTCGCGCTCGTCGTCGGGCGGGATCGCGTCGCGCAGGAGCGCCCGCACGAAGACGAAGCACACGGCGAAGAGCGCCGCCGCGCACGCGTACGTCCTGAGCCAGAAGAACGGCACGTTGAGCCAGCCGGCCTTCGCGGGGATGGGCTTGGCGACCCACGGATAGAGAACCGTCTGCCCGGTGTAGAGCACGAGCAGCAGCACGAACGAGATCGGCAGGAATCCGGCGGTCGTCAGCGCGATGCGGCGGACGCTCGGCGACCAGCGCGCCTCGGTGACCTGCATCATCCCGGCGATCGCCGGGCCGGTCACGGCGAGCCCGGACCAGAAGACGAGGTTCACCAGGTAGATCGACCACACCTGCGGCGCGTCGGACGAGTTCGCGCCGACGAGGAACACGACCGCGCCGAGTGCGGCCACGAGACTCCAGAAAACCGTCATTTCTGGGCGATGGACCGCAGGAAGTTCACGATGTGCCACGCCTCTTGCGTCGACAGCGCCTCGCCGTACGCGGGCATCACCGCGCCCCCGACGACGATGTAGCTGTGCCAGTAGCCATCCGTCCGCTGCTTCTGCAGCTCGGCGTTCGTCAGATCGGGGGTCGGAAGGAACTTCGTCGCGACCAGCCCGGAGGTGCCTCCCTTGCCCTCCGGGCCGTGGCACGGCGCGCAGAAGGTCGCGTACCGCTCCTTGCCGATCGCCACCGAGGTCTCGGACGCCTTGATCGGGTTCGGCTGCTTGGCCGCGACGTCGCGCTGCTCCTTGGGAACGATCAGCGCGCCGCCGCGCGGGACCACGCCCGGCGGCATCGAGAAGACGCGCTCGCCGGGGACGATCCGCGCCGTCTGCGTCATGTTGTCGTTCCAGCGCACGACGATGGCCGAGCCCCACGCCCCGGCCGCGGCGCCGACCACGAGCAGCATCAGGATGAACACATATTTCATCTCGACTTCACTTCTTCGGCGCCGGAGGTGCGCAAGAGCTCGTGGACCGAGGCGGCGCGCTCGGGGGCGCAGTGGACAGCGACGCCGAAGCGGTCGTTGGTGAAGCGCGCATCGTAGCTCGCGCTCGGCCGGAGTCGCGGCAGGCGCCCGAGGACGACCATGCCGATGACGGTCGCGAACCCGGCGAAGAGCACCATCAGCTCGAACGCGATGATGAAGAAGGGCGGCAGCGACGAGCCGCTGATCCGGCTGCCCGCCGGCTGCATGTACTTGCCGCCGGTGACCAGTCCCCATACCATCGAGCTCCAGATCGTCAGCAGGAAGGCCGATGCGATGCCCGTGAGCCCGCCGATCAGGGTGAAGAGCCGCACCCGGCTCACCGGCCGGTCGCGGTCGAGCACTTCCTCGATCTCGTGCACCGGCAAGGGCGTGTAGACCGTGAGGTCGTGGTAGCCGCGCGCGCGCAGCGCCTCGAGGGCGCGCACCGTCGTGTCCACGTGGGCGAAGACGCCGAGGACCGTCTCAGTGGCCATGGGCTCTGTCCCGGACCGGCGGCGGGATCGTCTCCTTGACCTCCACGATCGACAGCGACGGCATCAGCTTGATGAAGCCGAGGAACAGGAGGAAGAAGAACGAGAAGCTGCCGATCACGATCATGGTGTCCGTCGGGCTCGGATAGTAGATGCCCCACGTGTACGGGTAGAAGTCGTGGCCGAGCGACGGGACGATGATGTTGAACCGCTCGAACCACATGCCGATCAGCACCAGGATGGAGACGACGTAGAGCACGACCGGGCTCGTACGGGCTCGCTTCCAGAAGAGCACCAGCGGGGCGATGCAGTTACAGAAGTACATGGTCCACAGCGCCCAGGCGTAGGTGGCGGTCACCTTCCAGAAGAGCGAGGCCTTCTCGATGTGCTCGCCGCTGTAGAGCGAGGTGAAGATCTCGCAGATGTAGAAGTAGGTCAGAACGAGCCCCGTGACGAGGATCAGCTTGCCCATCGCGTCCAGGTGCTTTTCCTGGATGTACGCGTGCAGGTGGAAGAAGTGGCGCATGGGCAGGATGAGGATCAGCACCATCGCGAACCCGGAGAAGATCGCGCCGTCGACGAAGAACGGCGCGAAGAGCGTCGAGTGCCAGCCGGGAACCAGGGCCATCGCGAAGTCCCAGGACACGACGCTGTGCACGGAGAGGACGAGCGGCGTGGCCAGGGCCGCCAGGAGCCCGTACGCGCGCCGGTAGTGGCGCCACTGCGTGTCGGATCCCTCCCAGCCGAGCGAGAGCATCGCGAAGATCCGGCGCCGCCAGCCGGTGGAGGCATCCCGTAGCGCGGCGATGTCCGGCACGAGCCCGACGATGAAGAAGACGGTGCTGATCGAGAGATAGGTCGAGATCGCGAAGACGTCCCAGACGAGCGGCGACCGGAAGTTCGGCCAGAGGAAACGCTGGTTCGGGTACGGGAGCAGGAAGTACGCGAACCACATGCGGCCGGCGTGGATCAGCGGGAACAGCCCCGCGGTCATGACCGCGAAGATCGTCATCGCCTCGGCGCCGCGATAGATCGAAGTCCGCCAGCGCGCGCGGAACAGATAGAGGATGGCCGAGATCAAGGTGCCGGCGTGGCCGATACCGATCCAGAACACGAACGTGGTGATGTACATCGCCCACATCTGGGGCACGCGCTTGCCGGCCATGCCCATCCCCCACCAGACCTGCCCGGTCCACGCGGCGAAGAATCCGGCCAGCAGGAGCGCCACGAAGCACATCCAGGCGAAGTAGAGGTTGCCCGGCGGATCCAGCGTGCGGAGGACGTCGCGGTTGACGTCGGCGAACGTGGGAGATGTGGTGGTGCGGCCGTCGCTCATCGGCTCACGCGTGTGGTCCGCGAACGACCTTGCGGAGGTAGGTGATCGAGGGCCGCGTGCCGACCTCCTCCAGGACGTGATAGGCGCGCGGCGAATGGGTCAGCTTCGTCACGGCGCTGCCCTCGTCCTTGAGGTTGCCGAAGGTGATCGCTTGTGTCGGACACGTCTGCTGGCACGCGGTCTGGATGTCGCCGTCGCGGACCGCGCGCTTCTCGTCGCGCGCCCGATCCTTGCCGGCGATGATCCGCTGCAGACACATCGTGCACTTCTCCATGACGCCGAGCTGGCGGACGGTCACGTCCGGGTTCAGCTGCACGTCGAGGGGCGCCGGGAACTCGTACTGGAACCAGTTGAACCGGCGCACGTGGTAGGGGCAATTGTTGCCGCAGTAGCGGGTGCCGACGCAGCGATTGTAGACCTGCCCGTTGAGTCCTTCCTCGGTACGGTACGCCGCGTAGACCGGACACACCGGCTCGCACGGGGCGACCTCGCAGTGCTGACAGAGCATCGGCAGGAACAGGTTCGTCGGATGCTCGGGCTTGCCTTCCGCCCAGCGCTCGAGCCGCATCCAGTGGAGCTGGCGGCCGTATGCCGCCGAGGCCTTCCCGACGACCGGGACGTTGTTCTCGGCCTGGCAGGAGACCACGCACGCCTGACAGCCGACGCACGCGTCGACGTCGATCGTCATACCCCAGCGCGGTCCGGGATATTTTTGCTCCTCGTACAGGGTCGGCGGCGGCGGCTCGGGGGCGCGGCCGCGCAGCGCCTGCTCGCGTGCGGCGCCGAGGGCCACGTGCTGCGCCAGCTCGCGGTCGTCCTGGTCGTGCGTCGCCTGGAGCACGGCCAGCGGACGCCGCGTGCCGAGCCTGGTCAGGGTCACCTTCGCGCTCATGAAGGCGAGGCCGCCGGACGCGGGATCGGTCACCGCCGGCAGGATGTCCATCGGGTTCAGGGAGCGCGCGTCGGCGGCGACGTATCGCGTGCGCTGATAGGGCGTGTAGCGGTGGCCCATCGGAATCGCGGCCGCCGAGGGATGGAGCGACGGCGAGACGTACGCCGGGAGCTCGAGCGTTCCCTGCGACGACTTCACCGCGACCATGTCGCCCTGGACGACGCCGAGCTTGCGCGCGGTCTCGGTCGAGATCTCGACCCACGCGTCCCACACCGCCTGCGTCATCGTGTCGGGCGCTTCGTGGAGCCAGGAGCTGACGGCGCTGCGCCCGTCGTAGAACCTGAGCGACGGATAGGCCAGGAGCGTCAGGCCGCTCGGGTCGCCGTCGAGCTTTGCGGGCTCCGCATTCCCGCCGACGACCTTCAGGGTGACCGCCGCCGGGGCGACGTCGGCGAACACGCCGCCGCGCCGCAGGGCGCCTTCAAGGTCTCCCTTAACCAGTGGAGCCCAAGTGCCTTTCACGTATTGCTCGAATGTCGGCCACGGAATTGGCCCCTTCCCTTCCTCGACACCGAGCGCGGCCCGTCCGATGCGAAGGAGCGTGTCGCCCATGGGTCGCGAATCCCGGACCGGAGACATCGTGGGCTGCAGGAAGCCCACCACGCCCTCGCGCGGCGAGTAGTCTCCCCACGACTCGAGCCAATGGGTGTCGGGCAGGACGACGTGCGCGAGCGCGCTCGTCTGGTCGGGCACGTTCGCGAAGCTGACGACCAGCGCCACCTTGCGGACCGCGTCGGCGAGCTTGAGCCCGGAGGGCAAGGTGAAGGCCGGGTTCACGCCGGGACCCAGGATGAGGACCTCGACCTCGCCGTTCGCCATCGCGCCCGCCAGGCTCGCGACCTCGGCGTACGGAGTGACCTTGCCGTACGCCGAGTCGGCGCCGAAGCGCACGGTCTTGCCGACGTTGCCCGCCGCCGCGTTCAGGAGATTGATCGCGACCTGGGTCTGGGTGGCGTTGGTGCCGCTGACCGAGACGCCGCCGCCGACGGCGAGGCCGGGCTTGGCGTGGGCGAACACCTTCGCGAGGTGCTTGATCGTCTCGACGCCGACGCCGCTCTCGTCCGCGGCGCGCTTGACGTCGACCGACGCGACCGCGTCGCCAAAGCGCCGATCGGCCGCGCCCTCGTCGACCATCACGCGGAGGATCGCGAGCGCGAGCAGTCCCTCCGTGCCTGGGGCGTTCCGGACCCACTCGTCCGCGTTCGACGCCGTCAGGGACTGGCGCGGCTCGACGTGGATGAACGTGCCCGCGCGCCCGTCCCGGAACGAGTGCATGCGCGCGAACGTCCGCGCGTAGCTCACGTTCGACAGCCAGGTCTCGATGAAGTCGGCCCCGAACGAGAGCACGACCTCGGCGTCCTCGAACGCGTAGTACGGGATCGCGTCGCGGTTGAACGTGAGGCGGTTCGCGGCGCGGATCGACTCGTAGGCGAACGGCTCCAGGGTTACCCGCGGGCGCGCGCCGAGCGCCTGCACCCAGCGGTCGAGCAGGCCGCCCAAGCTCCCGTTCTCGAGCTGCGTGACGACGGCGATCGCCCGGCCCTTGCCGCCGGCGCGGAGCGCACCGATCTTGTCGGCGACGATTTTCGCGGCGGCGTCCCACGTGGCGCTCTTGAAGCCGGGGCCGCCATCGCGGACGAGCGGGCCCGCGATCCGGTCGGGATGATAGAGGCCCTGGAGCGCGGCGTGGCCGCGCAGGCACAGCGCGCCGGCGTTGACGGGATGGTCGGGATTGCCCTCGAGCTTGACGACGCGCCCTTCGCGATTGCGGGCGATGACGCCGCACCCGGCCGGACACTCACGGCACACCGTGGCGAACCACGACGCGACACCCGGGATGAGCTGCTCGTTCGGCACCACCAGCGGCAGGATCGTCTCGCTCGCCTGCTGACAGCCTCCGGTCGCGGCCGCGGCGCCGGATACCGTGACGATCTTGAAGAAGTCGCGTCGGTTCATTTACCGATTGCTCCAGCCGGGTTCCAACCGCGAGTGGCGAGTGAAAGACGCATGTGGCTCCGTTCTATCGAGTACTCCAGCCCGGGTCAGCCGAGGGTAGCGAGTGATTGACACGGGTGGCTCCGTCCGCCGGATTCCAGCCGGGTTCGACCAAAGATGCGAGTGACGGGCACACGTGGCTCCGTTGCTTTCAATGGTGACAGGTCACGCAGTCGAGCGGGGCGCGCCGGCCGGCCGTCGCGTTCTGCTCGCGATGGCATTCGATGCACCAGCCCATCGTCAACGGCGGCGGCGCGGGACTGAAGCCCACGAGGTTCAAAAGGTCGACCCGCAGCGACGTGCCGGTCCGGGCCGCGAAGGTCGTCATCGTCTCGACCGGCCCATGACAGCCCTGGCACTTGAGGCCCGCGCGGATGTGGGCCTTGTGCGGGAAGTACGTGAACTCCGGCAGCTTGTTCACGCGCACCCAGGGGATCGGCTCTTTCTTCGCGTGGTAGTCGGCGAGCTTCTTGACCTCCGGTTTGTCGGCGGCGACGATCTTGTGACACCCCATGCACCGCTCGACCGACGGAAGTCCCGCGTATTCCGAGCGGCGCGCGTCGCTGTGACAGTACTGGCAATCGATCTTGTAGGTGCCGACGTGGACGTTGTGCGGGAAGTTGATGGGCTGCGCCGAGGGCTTCGCGGCGGCGGCCGGCTGACGGCTCCACGACGAGATCGCCAGGAAGACCAGAACGGCTAGGAGTGCCGCGCCGAGTGCGCCTACTCCCGCCTTCGCCATCATCGACAGTCGATCGCCCTCCGGCGGTTTCTAGTTTGCTCGTGAACGCTATCACGTAGTCCCGCCGGCCGTCAATCTATTCACGTGGTTTTCGAGCGTGTGCGGCGCGCGTTGCGGGCGGTCGCGGAGCTCGGCTCAGCCGGCGGCCAGCGCGTCGGCCGCGGCGCGCGCTGCGAACGCGATGTCCGCATCGGTGTGCGCGAGCGAGACGAAGGCGGCTTCGAACTGCGACGGCGCCAGAAACACGCCGCGCTCGAGCATGCCGTGGAAGTAGCGCGCGTAACGTTTGGTGTCCGAGCGCTTCGCCGAGGCGTAGTCGGTCACGGGCGTGTCACAGAAGAAGCCGGTCAGCATCGAGCCGACGCGATTGACGGTCAGCGGCACACGCGCGCGCTCGGCGCCGGCGCGCAGTCCCCGCTCGAGCTCGGCGCCGAGCGTCTCGAGACGCCGATAGACTTCGCGGTCGCGCAGACGCGCCAGGGTCGCCAGCCCCGCGGCGACCGCGAGCGGGTTGCCCGACAGCGTGCCGGCCTGATAGACGGCGCCGAGCGGCGCCACGTGGCTCATCAGCCGCCGCGATCCGCCGTACGCCCCGACGGGCAGCCCGCCGCCGATGACCTTGCCGAGGCACGTGAGGTCCGGACGCACCCCGTAGAGCTCCTGGGCGCCGCCGTACGCGACGCGGAATCCGGTGATGACCTCGTCGAAGATCAGCACGGCGTCATGAGCCCGCGTGATCTCGCGCAAGCCTTCGAGAAATCCCGGACGCGGCGCCACGACCCCCATGTTCCCCGCCACCGGCTCGACGATGACCGCCGCGATCTCGCGGCCGCGCTCGCTGAAGATCGACTTCACGGCGTCCAGGTCGTTGAACGGTGCGGTCACGGTGAGCTGCGCGAGCGGGCCGGGCACGCCGGCGCTGTCGGGAATCGAGAACGTCGCGCCTCCGGAGCCGGCCTTCACGAGCAGGCTGTCGGCGTGGCCGTGGTAGCAGCCGTCGAACTTCAACAGGAGCAACCGGCCTGTCGCGCCGCGCGCGAGGCGGATCGCGCTCATCGCGGCCTCGGTCCCCGAGCTGACCAGCCGCACGAGCTCGATCGACGGAAAGGCCGCGGTGATCGCCTCGGCCATCTCGACCTCGAGCCCGGTCGGCGCGCCGTAGCTCGTGCCGCGCGCGGCCGCCTCGGTGACGGCCGCGACCACCGGCGGCGCGGCGTGGCCGAGGATGAGCGGTCCCCACGAGCCGAGGAAGTCGAGATACGAGCGGCCGTCGACGTCCCAGAGGCGCGCGCCCTCGGCGCGCGCGACGAAGAACGGCTCGCCGCCGACGCCGCGGAAGGCGCGGACGGGGCTGTTGACGCCGCCGGGGATCAGGCGAGAGGCGGCTTCGAAGAGGCTCTTCGAGTCGCGCATCAAGAGCTCCGGCCGAGCCGCGCGCCGATTCCGAGCCGCTCCCAGACCCGGCCGGCGGTGAACGAGAGCCGCTCGTGCCAGCGCCAGCGATCCGAGTCGAGCGCGACCGGCACGAAGTCACGCTCGGATGCGCTCCAGCGAAACGCCGCGACCGCCTCGGCGCGTCCGGCCATCACGGACGTCACCAGATAGGTCGCCGTCGGGTACGTCGGCTCGCCGCCGATCTGCGCCTGCTGACGATCGGTCGGCGAGAAGTAGGCGCCGGCGTCGACGTGGGAATGATAGATCACGGCGATCTCGTATCCCTCGCCTTCGAGGCGCCCGATGCGCAGGAGATCCTTGGGGTCGATGAAGTAGGCCGTCCGCGTGTCGCGCGGATAGCGCTGCGGATCCTTGGCGTGGAGCTCGTCCTGGATGTTCCGACAGCGGACGAGCCGGCGCAGCTGGCCCTGCTCGAGGATGACCCCGCACGACTCGCGCGGGTACTCCTCGACCGCCTGCCGGCGGATCGCCTCAAGCTCTTCCGCGGTCACGATCGTGCTCGCCCCGCCCGCCAGCGCGGGGATGATCGCGACCTCGTCGCCGTCCTTGAGCTGCGTGGAGAGCCCCTGGAGGGACTCGATCGCCTCGTTGTTCACGTAGATGCTCACGTGGTGGTGCACCTCGCCGCCCTCGTCGCGCACCAGGCCCTTCAGGCCCCCGTACGACGCCTCGAGCTGATCGAGCAGCCGGCTTACGTCGTTCGCGGCCAGCTCGATTCGATCGCGGTTGTTGGTCGCCCGACGGAACGACGTCGGGATGTAGACCGTCACGGACATGGCTAGCCTCCGGGACTCAGGTACCGCTCGCCGGTGTCCGGGAGGACCGTGACGACCAGCTGGCTCGGCGACATCTCCGCGGCGACCATGCACGCGGCGAAGGCGGCGGCGCCGGCCGAGACCCCGACGAGGAGGCCCTCCTCGCGCGCGAGCCGTCGCGACCACGCGAGCGCGTCCTCGTCACGCACCTGGATGATCCGGTCGATGATCGCGCGATTGAGGACGCCGGGCACGAACGAGGCGCCGATGCCCTGGATCGCGTGGGGCCGCGCCTTGCCACCCGCGAGCACGGGCGACGCCGCGGGCTCGACCGCGACGATGCGGACCGCCGGGATCTTTTCCTTGAGAACCTCGCCGACTCCCGTCAGGGTCCCGCCGGTCCCGACGCCGACCACGAAGGCATCGAGCCGGCCGCCGACGGCGTCGAGGACCTCGAGCGCAGTCGTGCGCCGGTGCGCCTCGGGATTCGCCGGGTTCTCGAACTGCTGCGGCATGAAGTAGTCCGGGTGCTCGCGGAGCAGCTCGCGCGCGGCGTGGACCGCGCCCGTCATGCCTTCGATGGCCGGTGTGAGGTGAAGCTCGGCACCGAACCGCGCCAGCAGGCGCTGGCGCTCGACGCTCATGTCGTCGGGCATCGTCAGGATCAGCCGGTAGCCCCGCACCGCGGCTGCCATCGCCAGACCGATGCCGGTGTTGCCGCTGGTCGGCTCGACGATCGTCGCGCCCGGCTTGAGCACGCCGCGCCGCTCGGCGTCCTCGAGCATCGCGACGGCGATCCGGTCCTTGACGCTGCCTCCGGGATTGAGCGATTCGACTTTGGCCGCGACCACGGCGCCGCCCGGCTTGGGCAGCCGGTTCAACCGGACCATCGGCGTCCGGCCGACCAGCTCGAGAACCGACTGCGCGATCTTCGGTGCGCTCATATGTGGTACATCGGCCGCGCCGCGCTCCGGCGCGCGACGGCCCGTGCGGCGAGATCGCCGAAGGTGAGCTGATCCACTACCTTCGAGACCGCGTTCGAGATCTCGTCCCAGAGCTCGGCCAGATCGTGGCGCTCGCCCGTGCCGCGGCCGCCGCGGCGCTGCGCCTCGAAGGGCGCGCCGGTCCCCTCCACCGCTCTCAGGACGTCTCCCACCGTGATGTCCTCCGGCGCCCGGGTGAGCTGGTAGCCGCCCGCTGATCCTCGCTTGGAGGTCGAGAGACCGGCGCGCTTGAGCGCGAGCAACACTTGCTCGAGGTAGCGCTGCGGGATCGCCTGGCGCCGCGCGATCTCCTGGATGGCCGTGAGGCCGCGCTCGCGGTGGAGCGACAGATCCAGCACGGCCTGGATCGCGTACTCGCCCTTCGCCGAGATACGCACGCCCTCAGCTCACTCGATCAGGATTGGAAGGTTTCGCTTCGCACGGCAGGGCCATGGCTCAGCTCACGCCGCCACGTTCCAGGACGCGCGCGGCGTCGCGGGCGAAGTAGGTGATCACGACATCGGCGCCCGCGCGCCGGATGGCCGTGAGCGCCTCCATCATCGCGCGCTCCTCGTCGAGCCAGCCGAGGCGACCCGCCGCGCGGATCATCGCGTACTCGCCCGAGACCGAGTAGGCGGCCAGCGGCACGCCGAACTCAGCCTTCGCCCGCGAGATGATGTCCAGGTACGGCAGGGCCGGCTTGACCATGACGATGTCGGCCCCCTCGTCGAGGTCGAGGGCGATCTCGCGCATGGCCTCGGCGGAGTTCGCCGGATCCATCTGGTACGACCGCCGGTCGCCGAATTGGGGCGCCGAGTCCGCGGCGTCCCGGAAGGGGCCGTAGAAGCTCGACGCGTACTTCGCCGAGTAGGCCATGATCGGCGTGTCGGTGAAGCTCGCCTCGTCGAGGGCTTCGCGGATCGCGCCGACCCGGCCGTCCATCATGTCGGAGGGCGCGATCATGTCCGCGCCGGCCTCGGCGTGCGAGACCGCGACGCGCGCCAGCAGCTCGAGCGTCGGGTCGTTGCGGACCGTGCCGCCCTCGACGACACCGCAGTGCCCGTGGCTCGTGTACTGGCAGAGGCACACGTCGGTGGCGACCAGCAGGTCGGGCACGACGTCCTTCACCGCCCGCACCGCCTGCTGCACGATGCCGTCCTCGGCGTACGCCTCCGAGCCGCGCGGATCCTTCTCGGCCGGCAGGCCGAACAGGAGGACGCCGGGGATCCCCATGCTCGCGATGTCCTTCATGTCCTTCACCATCTCGTCGATCGAGAGCCGGAACTGGCCGGGCATCGAGCCGATGGGCTCGCGCACGCCGCGGCCGTGGACGATGAAGAGCGGATAGATGAAGTCGTCGACCGCCAGCGCGGTCTCGCGGACCAGCTTGCGCAGCAGCGGCTTCTCGCGCAGACGTCGAGGACGGAACATTGCATGCGCCATCACACGCTCCTTCTGGGCCGGCGGCCGGCATTCCACGCGGCACGGGCGAAGTAGTCGGCGAGCGCCCGCGCCAGCGCGGGGATCGTGTACTCGCTCGGCATGACATCGGTCGACAGGCCGTATTCGGCGGCCGTCGCCGCCGTGATCGGGCCGATGGAGGCGACGGTGATGCGCCCGCGCCAGGCGCTCCGCTCCTCGTCGCTGAACTGCTCGGCGAAATTCCGGGCGGTGGACGAGCTGGTGAACGTCAGGGCGTCGACGGCGCCCGACGCGAGCGCCTCGCGGAGACGGACGACCCCGTCCTCGATCCGCCGGGTCTGGTACGCCGGCACCTCGGCCACCGCCGCGCCGAGGCGGCGGAGCTCGACGACCAGCACGTCGCGCGTCTCCTTCGCCCGCGGCAAGAGCACCCGATCGCCGGGCCCGATGACGGCGCGAAGCCGATCGACCAGCGCCTCGGCGCGGTACTCGGACGGGACGATCTCGGGCCGGACCCCGTGCTCGGCGAGCGCGTCCGCCGTCGCCGGGCCGATCGCCGCCACCCGCTTGCGTGCGATGGCCGCCCACGCGGTGGAGCGCGCCGCCAGACGCCGGTCGACCATGGCCACGCCGTTCACGCTCGTGAAGATCACCCACGCGAACGAGTCCAGCGCGGCGAGGGCCGTGTCGAGGGGCTCCCACGACGCCGGCGGCTCGATCACGATCGTCGGCGCCTGGAGCACGCGCGCGCCCGCGGCTTCCAGGAGCTCGACGAACCGCTGCGCCTGGGCCCGCGCGCGGGTGACGACGATAGTTCGCCCTTCGAGGGGTCGCTCCACGGTCGCGCGCCCGACTCGCCCCATCACATCACCGGCCGGAGCGGGGCCACCGTGGCGGCGCCTTGCTCGAGCAGTGAATCGGCGGCCTGCCGCCCGAGGCGCTCGGCGTCGTCGGCGGCGCCGGAGCCGGTGGCGCGAAGGACCTTGCGCCCGTCGTCGCTCGCCACGAGGGCCGTGATTCGCATGGTCGTGCCCTCGAGGACCGCGTGAGCGGCGACCGGCGAGTTGCACGACGCGCCCAGACGAGCCAGGCACGCGCGCTCGGCCAGGGCGCACGCCCGTGTCGCTGCGTGATCGAGCCGGCTCAGAACGGCCCGCACGCGCCGGTCGTCGGCTCGAGTCTCGACCGCCAGCACGCCCTGGCCCACCGCGGGCACGAACGCGTCCGGATCGAGCGCCTGGACGTGCCGCGGCGTCACGCCGAGGCGCTTGAGCCCGGCCGCCGCGAGGAGGACGCCGTCGAGAGCCTCGCTCTCGAGCTTGCCGAGCCGCGTGCCGACGTTGCCGCGGAGCGGCTCGACGACCAGGTCCGCGCGCAGCGCCAGCGCGAGCGCGCGCCGGCGCGGGCTTCCGGTGCCCAGGCGCGCCCCCGGACGCAGATCCTCGAAGCGGCGGGGTTCGCGCGTCACGAGGACGTCGCGCGGATCTTCGCGCTCGGGGAACGCCGCGAGGGCCAGGCCCACGGGCATCTGGGCCGGGAGGTCCTTGAGGCTGTGCACGGCGCAGTCGATCGCGCCGGCGAGGAGCATCTCTTCGATCTCGCGGACGAAGAGCCCCTTGCCGCCGATCGCCGCCAGCGGGACCCCGAGCCGCCGGTCGCCCTCGGTCCGCACCGGCACGATCTGGACGTCGCTGCCCAGCGCCCGCAGCGGCGCAGCGACGCACTCGGCCTGCACCAGCGCGAGCGGGCTTCCGCGCGTCCCGATCTTGATGGTTATTGTAGCGGGGGCCATGAGCACGCCTTGGACCGAGGGTAGCCTGAGATAGACGCGAGCCGGCTCCGACACGCCCGATCAACCCTCGCCGGTAAAGCGCAGGCGGGTTTCATCGTCGTGTCAAACCGAAGAGTTCGTGGACGAGGTCGAGCCACGAGCGGGGCGAGCCGGCGCGGGACGACTCGCGGAGCTTCGTGATCGGCGCGTGCAGGATCTTGTTCACGATCGCCGTCGACAAGGCCTCGATCGCCTCGCGGGTCTCGGGGGGCGCGCCGGGCAGCCGCGCGAGCGTGCGCTTGACCTCGCCGGCCCGGATCGCCTCGAGCCGCTCCCGGAGGGACACGATGGTGGGGATCACCTCGACGTCGCCTTGCCTGGCGAGGAACTTCCCGACCTCCCGGTCGATCAGCGCCTCGGCCCGGTGGGCCTCGCGGACCCGCTCACGGAGGTTCGCGTCGACGACCTGCTTCAGGTCGTCGATGTCGTAGCAGTACACGTCGTCGAGCGAGCCGACGGCGCCGTCCACGTCGCGCGGGACGGCGATGTCGATGAAGAACAGCGGCCGACCGCGCCGGCCGTGCATGACGCGCTGGACCATGTCGCGGCCGATCAAGGGCTCCGGTGCGCCCGTGGACGTGATGACGATCTCCACCGCGGCGAGCGCGGTCGAGAGCTCGTCGAACGGTACCGCGGTGCCCGAGAGCGTGCGGGCCATTTCCTGGGCCCGCGCCCAGGTCCGGTTGGTGACGTAGACCGGGAACGCGCCCTGCTCGACGAGATGGCGCGCGGCGAGCTCGCTCATCTTGCCCGCGCCGACCAGCAGGACCGCCTTGCCCTCGAGCCCCGCGAAGATCTTCTTGGCCAGCTCGACCGCCGCGAACGAGACCGACACGGCGTGCCGCGCGATCTCCGTTTCGGTGCGGACCTTCTTGGCGACGGCGAACGCCTGCGTGAACAGCGAGTGGAGCGCGGGGCCGACCGCCTCGCACGACTGCGCGAGCGCGAAGGCGTCCTTCACCTGGCCCAGGATCTGCGGCTCGCCGATCACCATGGAATCGAGGCTCGACGCCACGCGGAAGGCGTGGCGAACCGCGTCGCCCTCGGTGTAGGTGTAGAGGGCCGCCTCCACCGAGGAGGGCTCCACGCCGCGATGCCGGCAGAGCCGGCGGAACGTCGTGGCGCGTGCCTCGCCGGGCACGTCGGCGACGGCGTACACTTCGACCCGATTGCACGTCGAGAGGATGATCACCTCGCGGACGACGCCGGCGGCGGCGATGTCGCGGAGGAGCTCGCGCAGCTTGTCCTCGTCGACGGCCAGCTGCTCGCGCAGCTCGACCGGCGCGTTCCGGTGCGAGAGCCCCGAGACGAACAGCGCCATCTAGCCGCCGTGCTTTCCGGGCAGGAACAGGCCTGCGCCGAGGGTCAGCATGAGGACGGCGAAGCCGACGATCGCGAAATACGCGGCGCGGCGACCGTGCCAGCCGCCCGTCGCGCGTCCGGCCAGGGTCGCGGCGTACACCGCCCACGCCACATAGGACGAGAGGGCCAGAGGGTCGAACGTGAAGACGCTGCCCCACGCCGTTCCCGCCCAGAGAACGCCCAGGATCAGGCCGGTCGTCAGGAACGGAAATCCGAGTGCGAGGGTCCGATACGTGAGCCGATCGAGCGTGGCGAGCGCCGGAAGACTGTAGTAGAAGGTCCCCGGCCGCTTCGTCCTGAGCTGGTGCTCCTGCAGCAGATACATCACGGCGCCGGCGAAGTTGAGCACGAGCGCCGCGATGCCCACGAGCGCGAGCCCGATGTGCACCCAGAGCCACGCGCCGCTCAGGGTTGGTCCGATCAGCGAGCGCGTCGGCGTCGACTGCATGCTGAACACGACGGCCACGGGCAGGACGAACGCGCCCAGAACCGAGAGACCGGAGCGTCGCTCGATCCACATCTCCAGCACCACGACGACCCACACGGCCACCGAGACGGCTTCCGGCATGCTGGCCAGCGGCGGGCGTCCCAGATTGAACGCCAGGGTGAGCAAGGCGACAGTGTGCAGCACCCAGGCGGTCAGGGTCGCCAGGGAAGCCAACCGGTGCAGCAGCTCTTCCCGCTGGACCAGGTAAGCCAGGGCGAGACCCGTCGCGACGACGTACCCTATGATCGCGACCGTCAGCAGGGTCTGGTGCATAGGCTCCAAAAGGTCAAGTGCTGCGAGAGTTTACCATATTCCCGACGTGAATTGACCTACCAGTCACCGAGCGCGAAGTCGTCACGAAACCGCGGCAGAAGCGTTCAATAAAACACTACGGGAATTCGGTCATTTGTCAGGGATCCGATACGACAGTGATTCAGGTGCCGCGGGCTCGGTCGGCTTCGAGGCCACGGCGAAGGGCAACCGGCTAGCGCGGGTACATCACTCGGACCAGGGTAAGACCCAGCGCAGGGGCGGTCGGGCCGGCCTGCCTGCGGTCGCGCGACTCGCGGACCGCGCCGAGCCACCCGGCGTCCCTCGCTCCGCGGCCGACCGCGACCGCGCTGCCGACGATGTTCCGCGCCATGTGATGCAGATAACGATCGGCCGACAGCCACACCGCGAGCCGCTCCTTGCGGCGGATCACGTGGAGCGCGCGCACGACGCAGACCGGATCCTTCTCGCGGCCGGGCGCCGCGCAGAACGCGCCGAAGTCATGGCGGCCGCGAAGGGCCGCGAGTGCCTGCCGCATCGCGGCGACGTCGAGCGGCTGAGGAATGTGCCACGCGTAGCGGGACAGGAGCGGGCTCGCGATCAGGCCGCCATCGATCAGGTAGACGTAGCGCTTGCCGAGCGCGGCGCGCCGCGCGTCGAAGCCGGCGGGCGCCTCGCGCGCGTCGAGCACGCGGATGTCGCGCGGCAGATCGGCGTTGAGCGCGCCCCGAAGACCCGCCGCGGTGATGCGCGCCGCGGTGGTCAGGGAGGCGGCCTGCCGGAGCGCGTGCACGCCCGCGTCGGTCCGGCTCGCGCCGGTCACGCGCGTGTCGGCGCCGAAGCGTCGGCGCGCCGCCTGGACCAGGGTCCCCTGCACCGTGCGGGCGCCGGCCTGGACCTGCCAGCCGTGATAGTCCGTGCCGTCGTAGGACAGCACCAGACGGAAGGTCGAACGGGCCGAGGCTATCGCGGCGGCGGGTGCCGTCCCGGACTGCGCGCCGGGACGAAGGTGAGCCAGACGACCGCCACGAGAAGAAACAGGATGATGTCGATCATGATCTCCCACGAGAGTCCCGGGATCACCGTCGACGCGACCTGACGCTTGAGCCAGGCCTGACGCTCGAAGTCCTTGGGCTCGTAGAAGGCCGGATCGTATCCGCGGACGGCGTCGACGAACCGCACGACCTGCGGCACCGCGACGTAAGCCGCCACGACGATGGTGAAGACCATCACCAGGTGGAACCGATCGTAACGATGCAAGCGCCGGCGAAGGTAGCGTCGGAGGGACACTAGCGCGGGCTGCCCGAGGCGCGCCTGCCCGCCGAACCCCTAGGACTTGAGCAGCAACTCGGCGATCTGGACCGCATTCGTCGCCGCGCCCTTGCGCAGCTGATCGCCGACCACCCAGAAGCTCAGCCCGTTCGGGCTCGAGAGGTCTTCGCGGATCCGGCCGACGAAACAGTCATCCTGCCCCTCGACCGCGATCGGCATCGGATAGCGGTGCTGCGCGGGATCGTCCCAGAGCTTGAGCCCGGGGAATCGGGCGAAGAGATCGCGCGCGCGGCCGGCCGTGATCTTCACCTCGGTCTCGGCGGTAACCGAGATGGAGTGGGACGTGAAGACCGGCACTCGCACGGTGGTCGGCGCCACCGGCAGCCCCGGCGCCTCGAGGATCTTGCGCGTCTCGTTCACCAGCTTCATCTCCTCGGCGGTGTAGCCGTCGGGGCCGAAGCGGTCGATGGCCGGGACCAGGTTGAAGGCGATCTGGTGGGGGAAGTGCCGCGCCACCATCGCTTCGCCGCGGGCCCATGCGAGGGTCTGCTCGCGGAGCTCGGCGATGCCGTGGACGCCGGCCCCGGAGACCGCCTGGAAGCTGGTCGCGATCACGCGGGTGAGCCGTCCGGCGTCGTGCAGCGGCTTGAGCGGCATGACGGTGACGATCGTCGTGCAGTTGGGGCACGCGAGGATCCCGTGGTGCCGGCGCGCCGCGTGAGCGTTGATCTCGGGCACGAGGAGCGGCACGTCCGGGTCCATCCGGAAGGCGTTCGACTTGTCGATCACCGTCGCGCCGGCCTTGACGATCATCGGCTCGTATTCCTTCGACTGCGCCGAGCCGGCCGAGCAGAAGGCGATGTCCACGCCCCTGAACGCCGCCGGCTCGATCGCCCGAATGGTGACGGGCTCGCCGCGGAACGTGACCGTCTTGCCCACCGACCGCTCCGAGGCGAACGCGCGCAGCTCGCACACCGGGAACTTTCGCTCCTCGAGGATCCGGAGCGTGGTCTGCCCGGCGGCGCCCGTGGCGCCCACCACGGCGATCGAGAGTCCGGAAGCCATCAGTACTGCCTCTCCAGCTCGCGCACGATCAGATCTCCCATCTCCCGGGTCCCGGTCGCCTTGGCGCCCGGCCCGACGATATCGGCCGTGCGATGGCCCCGCTCGAGCACCCCAAGCACCGCCTGCTCGATCCGGTCGGCGTCCTTCTCCATGTTGAGCGAGTACCGCAGCAGCATCGCCACCGAGAGGATCGCCGCGATCGGGTTCGCGATGCCCTTGCCGGCGATGTCGGGCGCGGTGCCGTGCACCGGCTCGTAGAGCCCGACCGATCCGCCGAGCGACGCCGAGGGCAGCATCCCCATCGATCCGGCGAGGATCGCGGCCTCATCCGACAAAATATCACCGAAGGTGTTCTCGGTCACAATTGTGTCGAACTGCGTGGGCCGGTGCACCAGGGCCATCGCGCAGTTGTCGACCAGGACGTGGTCGAGCGTCACGTCCGGATACTCGCGGCCGACGCGCGTCACCACCTCGCGCCAGAGTTGCGACACGACGAGCACGTTCACCTTGTCGACCGAGGTGAGGCGCCGGCGACGCTTGCGGGCGACGTCGAACCCGACGCGGGCGATGCGCTCGACCTCGCGCGAGGTGTAGGCCATCGTGTTGATCGCGCGCGCGCCGCCGTCGGCGAAGCGCTCCACCCCGCGGGGCTCGCCGAAGTAAAGGCCGCCGGTCAGCTCGCGGATGACCATGAGATCGGTCCCCTCGACCACCTGCCGCTTGAGCGGCGAGGCGTCCACGAGCATCGGGAAGCATCGGGCCGGACGGAGGTTCGCGTAGAGGTCCAGCTCCTTGCGGATCGCCAGGAGGCCTCGCTCCGGCCGCTGCTCGTGGGGCACGTCGTCCCACTTGGGGCCGCCGACCGCGCCGAAGAGGATCGCGTGCGCGCCCCGGCAGAGCTCGAGCGTGCCCGGGGCCAGCGGCTGGCCGGTCGCGTCGATGGCCGCCCCGCCCACGAGCCCCCGCTCGAACTCGAACCCGGTGCCGGTGCCCTTGCCCACGGCCTCGAGCACGCGGACCGCCTCGGGCGTGACCTCTTGGCCGATTCCGTCCCCCGGCAGCACCGCGATCCGATACGTCGCCATCACCCGGCCTCCAGAGTGTTCGCGTGCCCCGCTAGGGGCCGACTTCCTTCATTCGCTGGGACGACGACCGCGCGATTCGGTTCAGGGCGCTGAGGTAGGCGCGCGCGCTCGCCTCGATGACGTCGGTCGACGCGCCCTTGCCCGAGACCACCGTGCCGTCGAAGTCGATCTTCATCGCGACCTCGCCGATCGCGTCCTTGCCCGACGTGGCGGACCGCAGCGAGTAGTCTTGCAGCCGGCCCTTGAGACCGGTGATCGCGTCGATCGCCGCCAGCACCGCGTCGACCGGCCCGTCGCCGACCCCCGAGTCCTGGAACGTCTGGCCTTCCTTCTTCAGACGCACCGTCGCCGACGGCACGACGCCCGTGCCGCTGATGACGTGCAGGTAGTCGAGCTCGTAGAGCGCCTCGCTCTGCGTGGCCTCGTCGGTGACGATCGCCATCAGGTCCTCGTCGTAGACTTCCTTCTTCCGGTCCGCGAGATCCTTGAAGGCCTTGAACGCCCGGTCGAGGTCCGAGCCGGCGAGCGAGAAGCCGAGCTCCTTGAGCCGCGACGCCAGCGCGGCGCGACCGGAGTGCTTGCCGAGGACCAGCTTGTTGGACGGGCGGCCGATGTCCTCCGGCCGCATGATCTCGTAGGTGAGCTTCTCCCTGAGCACGCCGTCCTGATGGATGCCGGCCTCGTGGGCGAAGGCGTTCTCGCCGACGACCGCCTTGTTCGGCTGCACGTGGACGCCCGTGATGTGGGAGAGGAGCCGCGAGGCCTTGAAGATCTCCTCGGTCCGCACCCGCGTGTCGATGCCGAAGAAGTCCTTGCGCGTCCGGAGCGCCATCACGATCTCCTCGAGCGACGCGTTGCCCGCGCGCTCGCCGATCCCGTTGATGGTGCACTCGACCTGCCGGGCGCCCTGCATGATGGCGGTCAGCGAGTTCGCCACCGCCTGCCCGAGGTCGTTGTGGCAGTGGACGGACAGCACCACCCGGTCGAGCCCCTGGACCTTCTCGCGGATCCGCGCGATGCGCTCGCCCCACTCGCGCGGGATCGCGTAGCCGACGGTGTCGGGGATGTTGATCGTCCGGGCGCCGGCCTCGATCGTCGCCGACAGGACATCGCACATGTAGTCGAAGTCCGAGCGCGAGGCGTCCTCCGGCGAGAACTCGACGTCCTCGCAGTACGCCCGCGCGTGACGGACCGCGTCGACCGATGCCCGGAGCACCTCGGCGCGGGACTTCCGCAGCTTGTACTTCAGGTGGATGTCGGAGGTCGCGACGAACGCGTGGATGCGCGGCTTACGTGCGTACTTCACCGCTTCCCAGCAGCGGTCGATGTCGGCCAGGCCGACGCGCGAGAGGCCGCAGATCGACGGCGCGTTGTCCAGGGTGCCCACCTGGCGGGCCACCGCGCGGGTGGCCTCGAAGTCCTCGTCCGACGAGATCGGGAAGCCGGCCTCGATGACGTCGACCTGGAGCCGGGCCAGCTGCCGGGCCATCTCGAGCTTCTCCATCGTGTTCATGGAGAAGCCGGGCGCCTGCTCGCCGTCCCGCAGCGTCGTGTCGAAGACGATGACGCGATCCATACGGCCTCCTACGGCGATTCCTTGGTGGCCAGCTCGGCCGGCGCCGAGAGCGAGCGTCCAACGAGCAGGCGCCGCACCGGTCCCGAGACGGCGTAGCCGGTGAAGAGCGCGAAGAGGAACACGTCGTGCTTGGTGGCCACGATCATGATGGCCAGGACGACGACCAGGAGCGTCTGCACCGGCCGGCGCCGCACAAAGTCCACCTCCTTGAAGCTCCAATAGCGGAACGTGGAGACCATGAGCAGCGCCAGCACGCCCGACGCGGCCGCCAGCGCGATCTGCTCCCAGCGCTCCGGAGGCTCGTCACCGAGCAGTGCCACGCTGGAGGCGATCACGCCGGCCGCCGCGGGTGTGCTGAGCCCGATGAAGAAGCGCCGATCGACCGTGCCGGTCTGGACGTTGAAGCGCGCGAGCCTGAGCGCGCCGCAGATCACGAACAGAAAGGCGCCGAACCACGCCGGTCGGCTCAGGTCCTTCAGCGCGAAGGAGTAGACCAGGAACGCCGGCGCCACGCAGAAGGAGACGACGTCGGCCAGCGAGTCGAACTCCACGCCGAACTGGCTGGTGGCTTTCATCAGCCGCGCCACCCGCCCGTCGAGCAGATCCATGACCATCGCGACGAAGATCGCCAGCGCCGCCTCGGTGAACCGTCCCTCCACCGTGAGCAGGAGCGCGAAGAAGCCGCAGAAGAGATTGCCGGTGGTGAGGAGGCTCGGCAAGAGGACGATGCCGCGCCCGCGCTTCTCGCGGAGCTCGTGCCAGCGCCGCCGCCGCGGCCCCTTGTGACGCCGGATCACGAGGCCATCCCCAGCACGGTGACGCCGCCGGTGACCCGGTCGCCGGCCCGGACGTGCACCTGCGTGCCGCGCGGCATGTAGCAGTCGGTGCGCGAGCCGAACCGGATCATCCCGAAGCGCTCGCCCGCCGACAGCTTGTCGCCGGGGCCCACGCGGCACACGATGCGCCGCGCGACCGCGCCGGCGATCTGGACCACCGTGACCCTGATGCTGTCGCCCTGGAGATTGACGACGCAGCGCTCGTTCGCCTGCCCCGCCTCCGCCTGATAGGCGGCGACGAAGCGGCCCCGCGAGTACGTGACGCCGACGACCAGCCCGGCGATGGGCGCGCGGTTGACGTGCACGTCGAGCGGCGACAGGAAGGTCGCGACGCGCACGGACGGGCCGACGAACTGGTCGTCGAGCTCGTCGACGGACATCACCCTGCCATCGGCCGGCGACAGCACCGCGCCGGGAATGGCCGGTGTCTCACGCTCCGGGTCGCGGAAGAAGCCGAGGGAGGCCAACGACGCTGCCGCGAAGGGCACCGCGAGGGCGCGCCGGCCGGTCAGCGCGAGCCCGGCGGCGATCGCCGCCGGAATCGCGATGAAGGGCCAGCCCTCGCGCGCGACGAGAAGCTTCGCCATCATCCCATTCGGGGCGGCTTGATCCACGCCATCATCGCGCGCAGGCGCTTGCCGACCTCCTCGATCGGGTGCTCGGCGTCGCGCCGCCGCATCGCGAGGAACCCGGCGCGGTTGGCCTGGTTCTCCAGCACCCACTCGCGCGCGAACTGACCGGACTGGATCTCGCCGAGGATCGTCTTCATCTCGGCCTTGGTCGCGTCGCTGACGACCCGCGGGCCGCGCGTGTAGTCGCCGTACTCGGCGGTGTCCGAGACGGAGTAGCGCATGTAGGCGAGCCCGCCCTGATAGAAGAGGTCGACGATCAGCTTCATCTCGTGCATGCACTCGAAGTAGGCGACCTCCGGCTGATAGCCCGCTTCGACCAGCGTCTCGTAGGCGGCCTTGATCAGGTGCGAGATGCCGCCGCAGAGCGTCGTCTGCTCGCCGAACAGGTCGGTCTCGGTCTCTTCCTTGAACGTCGTTTCGATCACGCCCGCGCGCGTGCAGCCCACGCCCTTGCCGTACGCGAGCCCGAGGTCGCGGGCCCGGCCCGAGACGTCCTGGTACACGGCGAGCAGCGCCGGGACGCCCGGGCCCTGGGTGAAGAGATCGCGCATGACGTGGCCCGGCGCCTTGGGCGCGATCATGGTGACGTCGACCTCGGGGGGCGGGACGACCTGGTTGAAATGGATATTGAAGCCGTGGGCGAACATGAGCATCTTGCCCTTGCCCAGCCCACCCTTGATCTCGGTCTCGAACACGTGGCGTTGGCTCTGGTCCGGCAGCAGGATCATGATGACGTCGGCCATCTGCGCCGCCTCGTTGACGGTCGCGACGCGGAGACCTTCCTTCTCGGCCTTCGCCCAGCTCTTCGAGCCCTTGTAGAGCCCGACGACGACGTCCTGCCCCGAGTCCTTGAGGTTCAGCGCGTGGGCGTGGCCCTGGCTGCCGTAGCCGATGATCGCGATCTTCCGCCCCTTGAGCAGGCCGAGATCGGCGTCCTGGTCGTAGTAGATCTTCGCGGCCATCTGGTGTCCTTTCCTTTTCTAGTCGTTCTAGTCGGCGAAGCCGACCACCTTCGGGTCATCCGCGACGCGCGGCTTGCGCGGGGTCTCAACGCGGCGAACGCGCGTCTTCGGGCCGCGCGCGATCGCCACCTTGCCCGTACGGACCAGCTCCTGGATGCCGATCGGCCGGAGCAGCTCGATCAGCGCCTCGAGCTTGCCCTCGTCCCCGGTGGCCTCCAGGACGAACGAGACCGGCGTGACGTCGACGACCCGCGCCCGGAAGATGTCCGCGGTGCGGAGGATCTCCGCCCGGTTGGCCGGCTCGGCGTTCACGCGGATGAGCACCAGCTCGCGCTCGACGTGTCCCTCGTCGGTCAGGTCGGTCACCTTGATCACGTCGATCAGCTTGTGCAGCTGCTTCGTCACCTGCTCGATGACGAACTCGTCGCCGCGCACGACGAGCGTCATGCGCGACACCGTCGGGTCGAGCGTCTCGCCCACCGACAGGCTCTCGATGTTGTAGCCGCGCGCCGAGAACAGGCCGGCGACGCGGGAGAGGACACCGAACTTGTTCTCGACCAGGACCGCGATCATGTGCTTGCGGGGCTCGCTGCCGTTTTGCATCAGAAGCCCGTCTGCGACTTCGAGGCTTTGTCTCGCACCTCGCGGGTGGGCGGCGCCAGGATCATGTCGGTGTTGGCGCCGCCGGCCGGCACCATTGGGAACACGCACTCGTCCTTGTCGACGCACACGTCGAGGATGACGGGGGCCGGCGTCGCGATCATCTTCTCGATGGCCGGCACCAGCTCGCTCGGCTTCGTCACGCGCAGGCCGACGCAACCGTAGGCCTCGGCCAGGCGCACCCAGTCCGGGATCTGCGGCAGGTCGATCGCGGAGTAACGCTCTTTGTAGATGATCCGCTGCCACTGCCGGACCATGCCGTGGCCGCCGTTGTTGATGATCACGGTCTTGACCGGAAGCCCCTCGGTGAAGCAAGTGGCGAGCTCCTGGCTGTTCATCTGGAACGACCCGTCGCCGTCGATGTTGATCACGAGCTTGCCCGGGTTGGCCGCCTGGACGCCCATCGCGGTCGGCAGCCCGTAGCCCATCGTGCCGAGACCGCCCGACGTGCACCACATGCGCGGGTGCTTGAACTTGTAGTACTGCGCCGCCCACATCTGGTGCTGGCCGACGCCGGTGACGATAAAGGCCTCGCCGCCGGTCGCGTTGGAGATCTCCTGGATGACGTACTGTGGCTTGACGACATCGTCGCTCCATTCGTACTGGAACGGGAAGTCGTGCTTCCACTGCGCGATCTGCGCGGCCCACTGCCGCCGGCCCTCGCGGACGGCCGGCGCCGGCTCGTCCTTCAGCTCCTCGCGGAGGGCGTCCAGCAGCTTGACGAGCACCCGCCGGCAGTCGCCGACGATCGGCACCCCCACCTTGATGTTCTTCGAGATCGAGGACGGATCGATGTCGATGTGGACGATCTCCGCGTGCGGGGCGAACGCGTCGACCTTGCCCGTCACCCGGTCGTCGAAGCGCGCGCCGACCGCGACCAGCACGTCCGAGTTGTGGACGGCCATGTTGGCGTAGTAGCTGCCGTGCATGCCGAGCATGTCGAGCGAGAGCGGATGGTCCATTGGAAACGCCCCGAGACCCATCAAGGTCTGAGTCAGCGGGAACTGCCCGAGCTCGGCCAGCTGTCTGAGCTCGGCGCTGGCGTCGGCCGAGATCACGCCGCCGCCCACGTAGAGCACGGGCTTCTTCGCGCGCGCCAGAAGCTTGGCCGCGCGCTTGACCTGTCCGGGGTGACCCTCGTAGTTGGGGTTGTACGAGCGCATCTGGACGTGCTCGGGCCAGACGAGCTCCCACTCCTTGACGAGGATGTCCTTCGGCAGGTCCACGTGGACGGGTCCCGGACGCCCGGTGGACGCGATGTGGAACGCCTCGCGGATGATCGGCCCGAGGTCGTTGCCGTCCTTCACGAGGAAGTTGTGCTTCGTGCACGGCCGCGTGATGCCGACGTTGTCCGCCTCCTGGAACGCGTCGTTGCCGATGAGGTGCGTCGGGACCTGACCGGTAAAGGCGACGATCGGGATCGAGTCCATCATCGCGTCCTGAAGCGCCGTCACCAGATTCGTCGCGGCGGGGCCCGATGTCACGAGGCAGACGCCCACCTTGCCCGTGGTCCGCGCGTAGCCCTCCGCGGCGTGTCCGGCGGCGGCTTCCTGGCGTACGAGGATGTGGCGCAGGCCCTCGAAATCGTACAGGGCATCGTAGATGGGGAGGACCGCGCCGCCCGGCAGACCGAAGACAAGGTCGACTCCCTGGCGCTTCAGGCACTCCAGAACGATTCGGGCCCCGGGCATTTTCACTTCGCGCTCCTCCTAGAGTTCGAACCTACACACGGTAGTCCCCGCTGCCGCCGACCTGGCGCTCCTTGATGCGCGCCTGCGCCGCGGCGAGCCGCGCGCCGGGGATGAGATAGGGCGAGCACGACACGTAGGTCATCTTCACGCGGTGGCAGAACTCCACCGACGACGCCTCGCCGCCGTGCTCGCCGCAGATACCGATCTTCAAGTTGGGCCGCCGACTGCGCCCCCGCTCGATGCCGATCTTGACCATCTCGCCGACGCCCTCCTGGTCGAGGACCGAGAAGGGATCGTGCGGGACCAGGCCGATGTCGAGGTACTTCGGCAGGAACTTCGCGACGTCGTCGCGGCTGTAGCCGTAGGTGAGCTGCGTCAGGTCGTTGGTCCCGAACGAGAAGAACTCGGCGAACTCGGCGATCTGGGCGGCGATCAGTGCCGCGCGCGGGACCTCGATCATCGTGCCGATCAGGTACGGCACGGACACGCCGGTCTCGGCGATGACGCCGTCGGCGACCCGCTTGGTTTGACCGAACGTCTCCTTCATCTCGCCGACCGTTCCGGTCAGCGGGATCATGATCTCGGGCTCAGTGTGGACGCCCTGCTCGACGACGGTGCACGCGGCCTCCATGATGGCCCGGACCTGCATGCCGTAGATCTCGGGATGCGTGATGCCGAGCCGGCAGCCGCGATGGCCGAGCATCGGGTTGGCCTCGCGCAGCTTCTCGACGCTGGCGATGATCGTCTCGAGGCGGGCCTGCTCCTCGGGGTTGATCCCGAGCGCTTCCAAGCGGCTCTTCGTCTCGATGAGCTCCTTGTACTCCTTATGGTTGGGCAGGAACTCGTGAAGCGGCGGGTCGAGCAGGCGGATGGTCACCGGGAGCCCGTTCATGGCGCGGAAGATGCCCATGAAGTCGTCGCGCTGGAACGGGCGGAGCTTCTCGAGCGCGGCGCGTCGCGTCGCCTGGTCGGCCGCCATGATCATCTCGCGGACGATCCGAATCCGATCGGGCGCGAAGAACATGTGCTCGGTGCGGACGAGGCCGATGCCTTCGGCGCCGAACTCGCGCGCCCGCTCGGCGTCGGCCGGCGTATCGGCGTTGGCCCGCACGCCGAGGCCTTCGGTCCGGTAGCGATCCGCCCAGGCCAGGAGCTCGCGGACCTCGTCGCCGAGCTGACCCTCGACGGTCTTGACGCTGTCGAGCAGGACCTCGCCGGTGCCGCCGTCGACCGAGATCCAGTCGCCCTCGCGGACGATGCGGCCACCGACCTCGAAGACGCGGCGCTGCTCGTCCACGAGGATCTCCGCGGCGCCGACCACGCAGGCCTTGCCCATCCCGACCGCGACCACGGCCGCGTGCGACGTCCGGCCGCCGCGCGACGTGACGATGCCTTCCGCGGCGTACATGCCGGCGACGTCCTCCGGCGAGGTCTCGGGCCTGACGAGGATGACCTTCTCGTTCGCGTGCGCCCACTCCACCGCGCGATCGGCATCGAACACCGCCTTGCCGACCGCCGCTCCCGGCGCGGCCGGAAGCCCGCGAGCCAGCAGCCGTCCCTTGTGGATCGCGGCGGCCTTGTCCCGGTCGTCGAAGACGGGCCGGATCGCCTCGTTGACTTCCAGCGGCCGGACGCGGAGCAGGGCCGTGTGCTGGTCGATCACGTGCTCGTTGACCAGATCGCGAGCCACCTTGACGGCGGCGCGCGCCGAGCGCTTGCCGGCGCGCGTCTGCAGGAGATAGAGCTTGCCCTCCTGCACGGTGAACTCGATGTCCTGCATGTCCTTGTAGTGACGCTCCAGGCGCCCGGCGATCTCGAGGACCTCGTCGTAGACCGCCGGCATCCGCTGATGCAGCGCCTCGATCGGGAGCGGCGTGCGGATACCCGCGACGACGTCCTCGCCCTGCGCGTTCGGCAGGTACTCGGCGTAGAAGCGCCGCTCGCCCGTGCGGGGATCGCGCGTGAAGCCGACGCCGGTGCCGGAGGTCTCCCCGAGGTTGCCGAAGACCATGGCCATCACGGTCACGGCCGTGCCCCATTCCTCGGGGATGTTGTGGATGCGTCGATATTCCGTAGCCTTCTTCGCGAACCAGGAGTCGAACACGGCGTTGATCGCCAGCCGGAGCTGATCCTTGACGTCTTCCGGAAAGGCGCGCCCCGTCCGCTCGCTGACGATGCTCTTGAACGCGTCGGTCAGCTTGCGCAGCTCCGGCGCCGGCACTTCCGGGTCGGTCTTAACCCCTAGCCGCGACTTCATCGCCTCGAGCTCGGCGTCGAAGATCTCGCGCCGGACGCCCAGCACGACGTCGCCGAACATCGTGACGAAGCGCCGGTAGCAGTCCCACGCGAATCGCTCGTTGCGGGTGCGCGCCGCTAGGCCCTCGACGGTGGCGTCGTTCAAGCCGAGATTGAGGATCGTCTCCATCATCCCGGGCATCGAGACGCGGGCACCCGAGCGGACCGACACGAGGAGGGGCTGCTTGGGGTCGCCGAATCCGGCGTCCGCGGCGGACTCGAGCCGCTGGAGGTTCTCGAGGGCCTGGTCCCACAGTTCCTCGGGCCACTCGTGCCCGGATCGGTTGTAGTGGGCCCAAGCCTGCGTCGTCACGGTGAATCCTGGCGGCACGGGAATGCCGAGGTTGGTCATTTCCGCCAGTTCGCAGCCTTTACCACCGAGCAGGTTCCGCATGACCGAGGAGCCTTCGGCATGGCCCCCTCCGAAGAAGTAGACGTATTTCGTCATAGGCGCGGGTCTCCGTCCCCGATGACCAAAAAAGTCTTGTGATGTTAGTGGATAACGAGCACCAGTGTCAATTATTCTACCGCTCGTTACCGCTGCCGCGCCTTCTCTCATTCGCTGGTCCCTGGATTCTCGGAAAACCCTCGCCCAGACACGAAAGGCCACGGGTCGTTCGACCCGTGGCCTTTGAGGTTTCCTGCGCCACAGGCCGTCCCCCGCCCGTGGCATCCGTTGTCGGCTTACGTCGCGGATGCTCCAGGCAGGGCTGGCAGTACCAGCAGAATCAGTCCCAGGAGCGGTACTCGCGACGTCATGCGAATCACGATCGCGAGTATACGAAGTCGCGCCGACCCGGTCAAGCGTCCGAATTCTCGCCGCGGGGACGCTGAGACGCCGGCCCGAGCACGAGCCCCTCCACCGCGATCAGATGGTCGAGCATCGCCTGTCGCGCGGCGGCGCTGTCGCGGCGCGCGATCGCCTCGACGATGCGCCGGTGGTCCTGGTGCGAGCGGGTCGGCCGGCCCGGCGTGTTGAGCGACTCCTCGCGGCTCTGCGTCAGGAGATCCATGATCGCGTGCGCGATCCGCGTGATCGCCCGGTTGTGCGCGGCGGTGCCGACCGCGGCGTGGAACGCGGCGTCCTGCGCGAGCCCGGTCCTCCCGGCAGCGATCTCCCGCGCCTGGTCCTCGAGGATCCGCTCCATCTCCTGGACCTCGTCCGGCGTCGCACGGCTCGCCGCGAGCGCCGCGAGCGCCGGCTCGAGCACCCGCCGTGCCTCGAAGAGCTCGCCGATCGCCTCCCGCTGTGTGGTCATCAGCAGGGCGAGCGGGCCGACCAGCGCGTCGATCGACACTTCGCGGACGAACGTGCCCTCGCCCGGCCGGATGTCGATGAGCCCCAGGCTTTCGAGCGCCCGTAGCGCTTCGCGCACGGAGGTGCGGCTGACGACGAACTTCTCGGCCAGCTCGCGCTCGGGCGGCAGCCGGTCGCCGCTCTTGAAGCGTCCTTCGGCGATCAGCTGCTTGACCTGCCGGACGATCTCCTCGTAGATCCGCGTCGACTTGATCGGTCCAAGCTCGACGGAGTGATCACCCACTGGCCGGCGGCCGGGCGTGCTCATCAGCCGGCTCAGAGCTTCTCCGGCACGTGGGCGTGCCGGCGGCCACGCCCGAGCCACCACCCGAGCGTCGTCACGAGCACGCCGATGGCGATCGGCAGCCCGTAGTGGAGCGCTGCCGCGGTCTCCCCGAACCATCGCATGACGACCGGGTCCTCGATCAGCATCTCGCCCGCGACGTAGCCGAGCAGGCCCCCTCCGAGCCAGACGATCCACGTATAGCGGTTCATGAGGAGCGCCAGGAGCCCGGCGCCCCAGACAACGATCGGCAGCGAGAGGCCGATGCCGAACATCACGAGGAGGAAATCGCCGTGGGCGGTCGCCGCGATCGCGAGCACGTTGTCGAGGCTCATCGTCACGTCGGCGACGATGATGATCCAGATCGCCTCCCAGAGGGAAGCGCCCCGCCGGACCTGGTTCTCGCCGGCAGTCTCCGGCCTGACGAGCCTGACCGCGATCCACACGAGGAGCAGCCCGCCCACGAGCTGCAGCAGCGGGATTCTCAAGAGTACGCTCACGATCCCGACGAAGATCAGGCGCAGCACGACCGCACCGGCGGCGCCCCAGATCTGCCCCAGCATCCGCTTGTGCTTGGGCAGCGCCCGCACCGCCAGCGCGATGACGAGGGCGTTGTCGCCCGAGAGGAGGAGGTTGACCATGCCGATGCCGAACAGCCGCAACCAGAACTCGGGGTCGGTGAGGAGCGCCATCAGGTCTCCCGCGGCGCCGGCACCGCGGTCCCGCGCGCTCGCCGCCACCAAGGTGTCAGCACCGGGAGCACGAAGAAGAAGATAGCCACGGCCGTGATGGCGCCCGCGATCGGGCGCGTCAAGAAGATCGCGAATGAGCCCTGGGACATGATGAGACTCTGGCGGAGCGCGTTCTCGGCCAGGTCGCCGAGCACGAGGGCCAGCACGAGCGGTGCGAGTGGGTAGTCGAGCTTCTTGAACACGTATCCCACGACTCCGAAGATCACCATGTACCAGATGTCGATCATGCTGTTGTGCACGGCGTAGGAGCCGACGGCGCAGACGACCACGATCACGGGCGTGAGGATTGCGAACGGGATCCGGAGAATCGCCGCGAAGAACGGTACGAAGGCGAGGACCATCAACACGCCGATGATGTTGCCCGTGTACATGCTCGCGATGAGCCCCCAGACGAAGTCGGGCTTCTCTTTGAACAGGAGCGGCCCGGGCTGGAGACCCCAGATGATGAGGCCGCCCAGCATCACCGCGGCTGTCGGTGATCCCGGAATCCCAAGTGTGATCATCGGCAAGATCGCGGCCACGCCCGCAGCGTGGGCCGCCGTCTCGGGCGCGACAACGCCCTCGAGCTCGCCTTTACCAAAGCGCTCCGGATGCTTCGCGAATCGCTTCGCGAACGCGTAGCTCATGAAGGACGCGGGCGTGGCCCCGCCCGGCTTGAACCCCATCCAGAAGCCGATGAAGGAGCCGCGCACGAAGGTGCGAGCGTAACGGGGCAGCACCTTCCAGGTCTCCAGGACGACTCTCAAATTCATGCCCGTCGGAACGCTGCGGAAGGAGAGGCCTTCCTCGACGGACAAGAGGATCTCACCGATCCCGAAGAGGCCGATGACGGCGACGATGAAGTCGAACCCCTTCATGAGGTCGACGAAGCCGAAGGTCATCCGGAGCTGGCCGGTGACGATGTCGAGCCCCACGGCGGCGAGCACGAAGCCGAGCAAGATTGAAACCAGCGACTTGAGCGGGTTGCCGCCGCCCAGCCCGACGAAGCTCGA
>QHTE01000077.1 GCA_003220685.1 Candidatus Rokuibacteriota bacterium | reverse complement strand
CGCCGGTCATCTACCTCGCCTTCGACGACCTGGCGCGCCGGCTCCAGCGGCGCCGGGAGCGGCCGGCGCTGGGCCCGGAGCCCGCGTGAGCTTCTCCACGCCCTTCATCCGGCGGCCGGTCGCGACGACGCTCCTCACGATCGGCCTGTTCCTGGCCGGCGCCCTCGCCTATCCGGTCTTGCCGGTGTCGTCCCTGCCGCAGGTCGACTTCCCGACGATCTCGGTCCAGGCGAGCTTGCCCGGCGCCAGCCCGGAGACGATGGCCACGTCCGTGGCGACGCCGCTCGAGCGGCAGTTCGGCCGGATCGCGGGCGTGACCGAGATGACATCGACGAGCGTCCTCGGGTCCTCGTCGATCGTGCTCCAGTTCGACCTGAACCGGAACATCGACGGCGCCGCCCGCGACGTGCAGGCCGCCATCAACGCCGCGCGCGGGTGTCTGCCCGCGGCGCTCCCGACCAACCCCAGCTACCGCAAGGTGAACCCGGCCGACGCGCCGATCATCATCATCGCCCTCACGTCGCCGACGAAGAGCCGGGGACAGATGTACGACATCGCGTCGAGCATCCTGCAGCAGAAGCTCGCGCAGGTGCGCGGCGTCGGGCAGGTCATCGTCGGCGGAAGCTCGTTGCCGTCGGTCCGCGTCGAGCTCAACCCCTCGGCGCTCAACAAGTACGGGATCGCGCTCGAGGACGTTCGCCAGGTGCTGGCCGCCACGAACGTCAATCGCCCGAAGGGCTCGCTGAGCGACGCCACCCGGACGTCGCAGATCCTCGCCAACGACCAGATGCGCCATGCCGCGGACTACGTGCCGGTGATCGTCGCCTACCGGCACGGCCAGGCCGTGCGGCTCGAGGACGTGGCGCGGGTCGAGGACTCGGTCGAAGACGTCAGGACGATCGGCCTGTCGGACGGCAAGCCCGCCGTGCTGCTGGTCGTCTTCCGCCAGCCCGGCGCCAACATCATCCAGACGGTCGACCGCATCTACGCGCTGCTGCCGGAGCTCCAGGCCACGACCCCCGCGGCGATCGACCTCAAGGTGGTCCTCGACCGGACGACGACGATTCGCGCCTCGCTCTTCGACGTGGAGCGCACCCTGCTGATCTCGATCGCGCTCGTGACCCTGGTGGTCTTCGCGTTCCTCCGGAGCGTGCGCGCCACGGTCGTGCCGGCGGTCGCCGTGCCGGTCTCGCTGGTCGGCACCTTCGGCGTGATGTACCTGCTGCGGTTCAGCCTCGACAACCTCTCGCTGATGGCGCTGACGGTGGCCACCGGCTTCGTGGTCGACGACGCGATCGTCGTGCTCGAGAACATCACCCGCCACCGCGAGGCCGGCCTGGGCCCCCTCGAGGCGGCGCTGCTCGGGGCCCGCGAGATCGGCTTCACCGTGGTCTCGATCAGCATCTCGCTGATCGCCGTGTTCATCCCGATCCTCCTGATGGGCGGCATCGTCGGCCGGCTCTTTCGCGAGTTCGCGATGACCCTTTCGGCCGCGATCCTCATCTCGCTGGTGGTCTCGCTCACCACGACGCCGATGCTGTGCGCAACGCTCCTGGGCCGACGCGACGAGCCGGGGCCGCGCGGGCGCCTCTATCGGTTGAGCGAGCGCTTCTTCGAGGGGATGCACGGCTTCTATGCACGGACCCTCGCGTGGGTGTTGCGGCACCCGCGCGCGATCCTCGCCGTGACGATCCTGACGGTCGCCGTCAACGTCTACCTCTTCGTCCTCGTGCCCAAGGGGTTCTTCCCGCAGCAGGACACCGGACGGATCACGGGCGTCGTGCAGGCCGCGCAGGACATCTCGTTCCAGGCGATGCGCGAGAAGCTCGGGCAGATCGTCGAGATCATCCGGAGCGACCCGGCGGTCGAGAACGTGATCGGCTTCACCGGCGGCGGGGGCGGCGGCAGCGGAACCACCACGAACACCGCGCGCCTGTTCATCGCGCTCAAGCCGCTGGCCGCGCGCAAGCTCAGCGCCGACCAGGTGATCGGCCGGCTCCGAGGGCGCCTCGCCGGCGTCGTCGGCGCGCCGTCGTATCTGCAGGCCGTGCAGGATCTCCGGGTCGGCGGACGGGCGAGCAATGCGCAGTATCAGTTCACCCTGCAAGGCGACAGTATCCAGGACCTGAACACGTGGGCGCCGCGGATCGTCCAGCGGTTGCGCGGCCTGCCTCAGGTCGTCGACGTCAGCAGCGATCAACAGGATCGCGGCCAGCAGGCGACCGTTGTGATCGATCGAAGCACGGCCTCGCGTTTCGGCATCACCCCCCAGCTCATCGACGACACGCTCTACGACGCCTTCGGCCAGCGCCAGGTGTCCGTCATGTACACGCTCCTGAACCAGTACCACGTGGTGATGGAGGTCGAGCCGAAGTACTGGCAGCGCCCCGAGACGCTCGGCGACATCTACCTGCCGGGCGCGGGCGGCGCGATGGTGCCGCTCTCGGCGTTCACGCGGTACGCGCCGACGAACACCGTGCTCGCGGTCAATCACCAGAGCCAGTTCCCGGCGGTGACCCTCTCCTTCAACCTGCCGCCCGGCGTCGCGCTCGGCCAGGCGGTCGCCGCGATCCAGGCCGCTACCCTGCACGCCGGGCTCCCCGCCGCCATCCGCGGCAGCTTCCAGGGCACGGCGCAAGCGTTCCAGGCCGCGCTCGCGAACCAGCCGCTGCTGATCGCCGCCGCGCTCGTCTCCGTCTACATCGTGCTGGGCGTGCTCTACGAGAGCTACGTGCACCCGATCACGATCCTCTCCTACACTGCCCTCCGCGGGTATCGGCACCATTCTCGCGCTCCTGATTTGCCGGGCGGATCTCTCGGTCATCGCGCTCATCGGGGTGATCCTCCTGATCGGCATCGTGAAGAAGAACGCGATCGTGATGATCGACTTCGCGCTCGAGGCCGAGCGTGGCGGCGGCCGGAGCCCGGAGGAGGCCATCTATCAGGCGTGCCTGCTGCGCTTTCGGCCGATCATGATGACGACGATGGCCGCGCTGCTGGGGGCGCTGCCGCTGGCCCTCGGCACGGGCGTCGGCTCCGAGCTGCGCCGACCGCTCGGCATCGCCATCGTCGGCGGCCTGGTGGTGAGCCAGCTGCTCACGCTCTACACGACGCCCGTCGTCTACCTCGAGCTCGACCGCCTGCGGCTCGCCCTGCAGCGGCTTCGACGCGGCCGGGCCCGCCGCGCCGTGGCCCAGGCGACCCACGCATGATACGGCGCCTTCCGGTCGTCGCCCTCCTCGTCGGCGCGGCCCTTCTCGTCGCGGCCGGCTGCTCGGTCGGGCCGAACTACGTGCGCCCGTCGATCGAGACGCCCGGCGCCTACAAGGAGGTGGCGGAGGGCGCCGAGTGGAAGCCCGCGCAGCCGAGCGACGGGATGGTCCGCGGGCCGTGGTGGGAGGTCTTCGGCGATCCGCTGCTGAATTCGCTCGAGACGCAGGTGAGCATCTCGAACCAGAACCTCCTCGTCGCCGAGGGCCAGTTCCGGCAGGCCCGCGCGCTCGTCCTGGCCGCGCGCTCGCAGTTCTTCCCGACCGCTACGGTTGGCGCCGGCTACACTCGCTCGCGTCCTTCGGAGAACCTGGCGGGCTCGTTCGGACCCAAGCAGGGCGCCTCGAACGATTTCATCTTGCCGGTCGACGTCTCGTGGGACATCGACGTCTGGGGACGCGTCCGTCGCAACGTGGAAGCGAACCGGGCGAACGCCCAGGCCAGCGCCGGCGATCTGGAGGCCACTCGCCTCCTCTTTCAGAGCGAACTGGCGCAGGACTATTTCCTGCTGCGGACGGTCGACGCCCAGCGAGGGCTGCTCAACGCGGCGATCGCCGCCTATCAGACGTCGCTCCAGCTCACGCGCAACCGCTATGCGGCCGGCGTCGTGTCGGCCGCCGATGTCGCACAAGCCGAGACTCAGCTGAAGACGACGCAGGCCCAGGCGACCGATCTCGGCGTGCAGCGCGCTCAGCTCGAGCACGCGATCGCCGTCCTGATCGGCCGGCCGCCGGCGACGCTCGAGCTCGCGCTCGCGTCGCTCCCTGCCGCCCCGTCGTCCATTCCCGTCGGCGTGCCATCCGAGCTGCTCGAGCGGCGGCCCGACGTCGCCGCGGCGGAGCGGCGCGTCGCCGCCGCCAACGCCCAGATCGGCATCGCGGTGGCCGCGTACTACCCGACGGTGACCTTGAGCGCGTCGGCCGGATTCCAGAGCGGCAGTATCGCGAAGTGGCTCGTGTGGCCGAGCCGCTTCTTCTCCGTCGGGCCGGCCGTCACGGAGACCGTGTTCGACGGCGGCCTACGCGGCGCGCAGACCGCGCAAGCGCGCGCCGCGTACGACGCGAGCGTCGCTGGCTATCGTCAAACCGTGCTCGGCGCATTCCAGGACGTCGAGGACAATCTGGCCGCGCTCCGCATTCTAGAAGTCGAGGCGCGCGAGCAGGACGAGGCCGTCCAGGCCGCCGAGCGCTCGCTGGCGCTGACCACCAATCAGTACCGCGCGGGCGTCGTGAGCTATCTGAACGTGGTGATCGCGCAGACGGCGGCGCTCACGAGTGAGCAGACGGCGGTCGGGATCAGCGGGCGCCGGCTCGCCGCGAGCGGGTGTGGCGAGCCCGATCTCCTCCACACAGGTCAACAGCTCGTGCTCGAGCTCGGCCCACCAGTCCGTCATACCGCTGCCTCCCTCTCTTGTGACCGATCAGACGTGGTACGGATCGACACCGACCAGCGACGTGAGCCTCACGGGCCACGTCGGTGCCGAACGCCCGCGCGGGATCGGGACGCTGTAGGCGATCAGGAGGAGCCAGCGCGCCCACGCCTGGTTCCAGTCGGCGCTCGGACGGCACATCGCTCGCTCGAGGTCGCCGACCACGATACCGACCCACACGCTCCACACGGTGCGGTCGTCCGGGGGAATCATCTCGATGAGCGCAAACCCGAGCCGGACGATCGTCTCGCGGATCTCGACCGGCGAGGTGCGGCCCTCGGAGGCCGGAATCAGGATGTGCTCGGCGATCCACCGGTGCGCCTTCAAGACCAGCGCGCGGCGGAGCAGCGGCTCGAGGCCGAGCCAGGTCGGCGCCATCGCGTCGTACCAGGATTGAAGTCCGTGGAGCTCGGCGGCCGCCGCGAACGGCGGCAGCGCCCCGCGCGGCTGCGACGCGGCGCGGCGGCGCGACTGCGCGTGACTGGCGAGGTATCGCTCGTCGGCCGTGTAGCGCTGGGCGACGGCCGCGAGCTGGCCTCGGCGCTCGGCGTCGGCCTCGTAGCGGCACGGCCAATCGCGCACGACCGAGGCGACCGTCTCGAGGGGTTGCCACTGCAGCACCGTGAAGCCGCCGCGAAATCCCGCCGCCCGAAGCTTGCGGGAAGCCGTGCGGGCGGCGCTGCGGATCGTTCGGCGCAGGCTCGCGAACTCCTCGGGCAGCGGCACCAGGGTCTGGCGGAGCAACAGCGCGAGGCGGCCGTCGGGCGCCTCGTAGACGGCCACGAGGTCAGGGCACTCCCGGCACACGGCGGAATAGCAGTCGAGCCACATGGGTCCCTCTCCACGATCAGGATTGGCCTGCTTCTGGCTCGACGATGAACTCGCACCATGACGGGCGCATGAGAGGCACATGAGAAACGCCTCAGGATCAGCGACACTAGGGCCGTGGACACGACCGTCCGGCGTGGCGACCGCGTTTGCCGCACGATCGGTCTCGCCGGCATCGTCTTCTTTCTGGTCAGCGCGTTCAGCCCGCTTGCCTACCGGCTGAATCAGTGGATGGCCGACTCACCCCGGCTCGTGGCTTCCGACGCCATCGTGGTGCTCGGCGGATGGATCTCGCCCTCGGGCATGCTGAGCCTCGAATCGCTGCGGCGGACCAATCGCGGTATCGAGCTGTACCGGCGCGGCCTGGCGCCCGTCCTGATCCTGCTCGGCGGATCCACCGGGGGCGGACCGACCGAAGCCGAGGTGCGCGCGGCGCAGGCCCGCCTGCACGGCATTCCAGCCGACGCGATCCTGACCGAAACCCGCGCGCGCACGACCCGAGAGGAAGCCGCGCGCGTGAAGGCGCTCCTGGAGCCGCGCGGCGTGCGGACGGTGCTCCTGGTGACCAACGCGGGCCACCTCGCGCGCGCGCGCCCGCTGTTCGAGCGCGCCGGGTTCGAGGTCCGCGGGGTGCCGTCCGATCCGCTCGTCGGAGCCGACGCGCCCGAGTCGCGAATCGCGCAGATGCGCGTGCTCGTCAAAGAATTCCTCGGCTGGCTCTACTATCGGATCGCGGGCTACATCTAGCGCTGGAGGAAGGCATGGAGGCGACGTTCATCGCGGCGCTGGCGGGGTTGACGTCGATCGGCGCCTACTACGTCGGCGCCAGGGCGCTCGGACTGCCGAGCGCCCGCCTTGGAGCCGCCGTTGGCAAGATGCTCGAATCCGTCGGGATGGTTCTGATCTTCCTGGCCGTGAACCTGACCACGTCCGTCCTGGTCGTGCTGGTGGTCCGCGGCCTGGCGGACACCTTCGTGTCGGCGTACGCGGTCGATGACGCGGTCTGGCTGGGTCTGTCCCTGATCCAGGGCCTCGCCTTTCAGTCGTGGCGAGGATCAGCGGCGGAGCCGGCGAGCGGCCGCTAGGCGCCTCGAGCCAGCGCCGCGCGGACGGCGTCGATCACCCGGCGGAGGTCGTACGGCTTGCCGATGATCTCGAGCGCCTCGGTGTCGCCGACCAGCTGCTCGAGCGCCGGCTTGTTGGTCGTGGTGAGCACGAACTCGCGCCGCTGCATCGGCTCGGCGCTGCGCACGAGCCGCAGGAACCGCCAGTTCGCATCGTAGGCGGTGAGATATCGTAGACCACCACCGCGGGCGCGTGGTGGTTGATGAAACCGACCAGGTCGAGCTCGCCCTTCTTCACGTCCGGGATGTGCCCCACCACCGTCTGGAAGCCTTCAGCTTCGAGCGCCGTGCGCAGGAGCTCGACGGTGTCCTCGCTCGAGTTGAACACGGCGATCGTCGGCTTGCTCCCGACGCCGGAAGCTGGCTCCATGGCGCGTCAGTCCTCGTCGGTTCGCTCTCGGACCCGGATCAACGAGTCGTGGCGAACCGTGGGCACTACGAGAGAGCGTATCGCGGCGCGCGACACGCGTGTCCAGCCGCCCCAGGACGCGATGCGCATCATCCGGCGCGGCGGATCATGCTCGCCACGATCGTGGTCAGCTCGGCCGGATCAACCGGCTTGGTGAGGTGGATATTGAATCCCGCCTGCAGGCTCCGGATCCGGTCCTCCGGCCGGCCGAAGGCGGTCAACGCCGCCGCGGGCGTCTCGCCGCCCTGCTCGGGGCTCAAGGCCCGCACCTTTCGTATGAGCGAATAGCCGTCCTGCCCGGGCATCTCGATGTCGGAAACGAGCGCGTCGGGCCGCCGCCGCGCGACCTCGCGCACGGCCTCGTCGGTCGAGCGACATTCGATGACCTCGCCGCCTGCCTGGGCCAGGACCTCCTTGATCAGCTCGACGGCGGTCGGATCGTCGTCCACCACGACGATGCGCGCACCGGCCAGCGAGGCGCTCTCGAGCGCCGGGCCGTCCCGGCGCGCGATGGGCTGCTCGCGCAGGTCGGCGAGCATCAGGGGCAGCTTCACCACGAACGTCGCGCCCTGCCCTTCGCCGGCACTTTCGACGTACACGCTGCCGCCGTGCAAATCGACGAAGTGGCGCACCAGCGCCAGGCCGATCCCCAGCCCTCCCTGGTCGCGCGTGCTCCCGCTCTCGCCCTGACGCAGCCGATCGAAGACGAACGGCAGCTCGTCGATCGGGATGCCCCGGCCGCTGTCGCTGACGACGATCTCGACGTGCGACCGGACACGCTGGAGCTGGACCTGGACACGCCCGTCCTTCGGGGTGAACTTGACGGCGTTGTCCAGCAGGTTCCAGACAACCTGCTGAAGGCGCCCGGCGTCGCCGCTGACCAGAAGGCCTGGGGCCTCCAGCACCGACTGCAGCCGAATGCCCTTCGCCTCGGCCGCGTGACGGACCACCTCCAGCGCGTCCTCGATGACGTCGCGGAGGTCGACGGGCCGTACGACGAGCCGCATCCGACCGTTCACGATCCTCGCCATATCGAGTAGATCGTCGACGAGCCGGATCTGCGCGTCGACGTTCCGGACGATGATCTGGACCGCCCGGCGAGTCTGCGCCTCGCTCAGCTGACCGCGCTCGATGAGCCTCGCCCACCCGTACACGGCGTTGAGCGGGTTGCGCAGTTCGTGCGAGAGCGTCGACAGGAACTCGTCCTTCGCGCGGTTCGCCGCTTCGGCCGCGCGGCGCGCCGCCTCGGCCTCGCGATAGAGTCGCGCGCCCTCGATCACCGCCGCAGCGTGGCTCGCGACGACGGTGGCGACGGCGAGGTCCATGGGACCGTAGCGTCGGGCCGATTCGGTGAACGCGACGGTCAGCGCGCCCAGCACACGCTCGTGCGCGACGAGGGGCACGACCATCCACGACGTCGGGCCGAGCTGACGGAGCAGCTCGAGCTGGTCGGCATCCTGCGCGGCGTCGCGCAGATCGGCATCCGTGGCGTGGGTCACCAGAACCGGTCGGCGCGTGCGAATGACGGCGGCGACCCCCCGCGCGGCCGTCGGATCGACCGCGAGCCGGGCGCCGATCTCGGAGACGAGCGCCTCGCGGGTGGGATCGACGTGCGCGCACGCGACGCGACGGAGTGAGGCAGCGTCGTGAAGAAGATCGACGGCGCAGAGATCGGCGAGGGCCGGCACCGCCAGACGGGCCAGGCGCGAAAGTGTTCGCTCGTAGTCGAGCGACGAGCCGAGCAGCGCGCTCATCTCCGCGAGAGCGGCCGCTCGCCGCTCCGTCGGGACTGGCGGCGTCGTCATTCCCCAGAGTCTCACCCGTGCTGTCGACGATGACAAGCACGGAAACGGCCAAATCGGGGAAACACCTGCCGTGCGGATCGAGTGAATGCTCGATGGCGCCGGCCGCGAGGCCGACGGATCTTCGAAATAGTGGCCGGGCGCTGCTGCAGGCCGTCGCGGGGCTGGGGCCCCGCCGGCCGCGGCGCGCTCATAACGCATATAAAGAGGAGGCCGACCGTGAACGAGCCGACGCGACAGCCCCACCGCGGTCGTTTGGTCTGCATCGTGCTCGTACCGCTCTCGATCGCCGCGCTCTCGACCGCCGGATGCGCCGGCCACAGTCCTCTCGCGAGCGCGAAGGTGTCGCAAGCGGAGCGGGCCGTCGACGAGGCGCAGCAGGCGGGCGCGGCCGTCAGCGCGCCGCTCGAGTTCCGGACCGCGCAGGACAAGCTCATGGCCGCCCAGAAGGCGATGGCCAAGGGCAAGAACGAGGAGGCGATCCGAGCCGCGGAGCAGGCCGCGATCGACGGCGAATACGCGCGCGTCATGGCCGCTAATCAGCGCGTCAACGCGGTGGCGGACGAGATGGGCCGATACCTCAAAGTGCTGCGCCAGGAGCTCGACCGGCTGCCGAAGTGACGGGCTCGGCGGCGGAGGGACTGTTCGATGGGTCAGCGTACCGTTCGACTCACGAGGGTGGTTGCGGTGGTCGGTGTCCTGAGCGTGGCGGCGGGCTGCGCCATGTCGAGCAAGCAGCGAGCGGCCAAGGCCCAGTTCGAGCGGGCGCAAGCAGCGTATCAGCAGGCACAGGTCGATCCCAACGTGCAGGCGTACGCCCCGTTGTGGCTCGGCGACGCGCAAAAGGCGCTGCGCGCCGCCGGGGAGGCGAAGGACAGCGACGAACGGATGCATCTGAGCTACCTGGCGGAGAGAAAGGCGCAGCTCGCGTCGGTGACGGGCGCGACCGGCAAGACCGAGCAGAACATGGAGCAGCTGCGCCGGGAGACGTCCGAGATGCTGCTGCACAAGCGCGACCGCGAGCTGAAGGCCGCGCGCGGCGAGACGGAGGCCAAGGCGCGCGAGGCGGAGCAGTGGCGCCGGGTGGCGGAGGCGCGCGCCCGCGACGCCGAGGCGAAAGCGGCCGAGAGAGAGCAGGGTCGGAAGACGGACGAGGTCGACGCCAAGGCGCTCGCGGCTGAAAATGCCAGGGCGACGGCGCTCGCCAACGAGCTGGCGAACCTCAAGGCGCAGCAGACCGATCGCGGGATGGTGCTCACAGTCGGCGACGTGCTGTTCGCACCCGGCAAGGCCGAGGTCGGGCCCGGCGCCCAGCGGAGCATCGACAAGCTTGCGGAGTTTCTCAAGGCCTATCCGAAGCGCGAAGTGATGATCGAGGGCCACACCGACAACGTCGGCGACGAGAGCTTCAACATCAAGCTCTCGCAGCAGCGCGCCGACGCCGTGCGCGATCTCCTGGTGGCGCGAGGCATCGCCGCGCAGCGCATTCGCACCAAGGGCTACGGCCCGAAGTTTCCGGTGGTGGAGAACGATTCGGCGGCCGGCCGGCAGCAGAACCGGCGGGTCGAGGTGCTGGTGCTGAACGAGGGCGTGAGCGCGGAGGGGTCGACGCGCGCGGGTTCAACCCAATGAAGAGAGTGTTCGTCGCCTTGACCGCCGTCCTCAGCGTCGCGATGCCGGTCGCCGCGCGCGCGCAGCAGGGGCCCGAGCCTCCGTTGGCGGACGCCGAGGCGGGCACCGCATGCCCGCTCGGTCGAGTGGCGATGGTGCGCGGGAGCGATTCCGAGGCGCGGGAGGGCGGCGGATTCGAGGCGGCGCGCGGGAACGGCATTCACGGCGCCCTGGATCTGAATGGCTTTCTGGGCGAACCGGTTTTCGCCGTCGCGAACGGCAAAGTGGTGGTGGCTGCGCGAAGCGATTGGGGGAAGCTGGGCAAAACCGTCGTCATCGACCACCTGGACGGCGGACATACGATCTACGGCCACCTGGATACGATCGAAGTGAGCCTGAACAGCCTCGTCACCGCGGGCCAAGTGATCGGCACGATGGGCTACTCCGGGAACGCGAAGAACCTTCAAGCGAAGAACCTGCCGCCGCACCTGCATTTCGCCTACGTCCGGGGCTTCGTGCCGCTGGCCAAAATCAGGGATTCCGGCGACAGTTTTGAAACCTCACTCGCGAGGAACAACGCCCTGTGGGGTGTGACGGGTGTTCTTCATCCGATGTGGGCCGTCAGGTTTCTCAAGTGCTGGGAGAATCCGCTACCCGCGGGGGTGTCTTCGCCGCCGTCTCGGCTCATCATGCGCTGACGACGGATCTGCGCTAGCTCGCGCTTCTTCCAGCCCTGGCGCGCTCGACCTCCCAGGCCACGCAGCAGATCGGGTGGAGATGGCGTTTGTCGGGTCCAGCGGTAGCGTCCGGCCCGGCGAATTCGAGCTCCAGCTCCATCTCGTCATGCTTGATCGGCTCCCCGCAGATCAAGCAGACCGCTCCGCTCCCCGGTCCACCGAGAATTCGGCTGGGGGGCCCCACCGGGAGGGTGCCGCTTCGCATTGCTTCGTGGGCTCGGCGTCGGAGTGTCGCAGCGTCGAGCATTTCAGCGGAACTGCAACGTCTCCCCGACCGCCGAAGTCAGTGTGATCGCGGTGAGGATGTCCACGTCATCTTCAGGTTCGCACGGAGGCCGTCCCGAGGTGGGTAAGATTTACGAATGTGCGAGTACGATGTGGTCGCGGAAACTTCCGCCTCTGAGACCTCACGGCGCTCGCCCAGCCGCGAAGCCTCTCGCCGGCCGCCTAACGGACCCGATGTGGTTCCCGGGTCGCGTGTAGCCTGGCTTCGACCTCTCGTGCGAGCACGTCCGCGCCGTCAGACAGTTGCTGGGCGAGCTTCACGAGGATTCGCGATCGCTCGTACGCCTCCAGTACCCTCCGTCGGATGGTCGGAGGGAGCAGTCCGCAGTCGTGAAGATGGGCCCGGATACTGTCGATAAGAGCACTGCCACACTTGGCGCACCGCAGGAGCTCGGAGTCGAGCTCGATCTGTCGGTAGCGGCGGCCGCACGGCACGCACTCGGCGACGGCATGGTCCCAGCAGTAAGCGAAGAGGACGGCGACCTCGTCGAAGTTGAGCGCGCGAGGCCGCCGACAGTCGAGATGAACGATCCGAGCGCCAGTCCAGACAACGGTGTCGCCATCCACGATCGCCTGAGAGCACTTAGGACACCTCACCCCGTACGATTCCTTCAGCATGTCGCCTCCAAGGTCGGTCAGGCCCACCACCCAACTCCTACCGAGGGCGACGCTAATGACGCTCCATCTCGCTGCCAATCGGGTAAAACCCGCATACCGAGAGAGGGAAGAACCGGCAGACAGTGGTGCCGCGGTCGGGCAGGCAGACGCCGGTATCATCGGTCCAGCCGAAACACGAGGCGCGGCAGAGCGCGCCTTCACGAGCACTATCGACGCTCCAGCGTGGCCCAGACCTGCAGCAGCGTCCCGAGCACGATCGCGGACAGGCCGATCCAGCCGAGGACGCCGGAGACGTCGTCGAGCTTCTTGACCTGGAGGTCGATGCTCGCCATCGTCCAGGTTACGACCTTGCCGCCGGGCGGGACGCGCAAGGGCATCCCGAACAGAAACAGAACGACGACGCCGGCAAGGTTCAGGAGCAGGCCGAGGACGTTCAGTCCCTTGCTCATGGCATCCTCTTCGCCCAGCGCGCCCGCGCCGCCTTGTGGGCGCTCGCGCTGCGCTTCGCCGCACTCATGTTCTTGGCGCGCGGTGCCGCGCTCCCGGCCACCTTCGACCGCGATGCGGCGCATGTACTCGGGTAGAGCTGCTCGAACCTGAGCTGACGTGACCCTGCGCGCTATACGTGAGCGAGATTAGCACGCGCTCGCGCCGCGAGCCGGCCATGCGACGAACAACGTATACGTAACCGACCTACGAATTGAGGGACGCGACCGCCCGTGCGATGATCGCCGCCGTCGCCCAAATTGTCTGAACGCTGCGTGAACTGAAAGACCGGGGAGGATTGATGTGAGTCGCTGATGTCCGGGATGGTGCGAGCTCGAGCATTACACGACGATCGAGCCCGGCTCGCAGACCCTCGACACCAACCGCCCGACTTCCTCGGGCGTCAGATGCTCGCGAGTCCGCCGCGCCGCGTTTCGGGGCGCTGAGAGTTCGACGTCAGTGCAGGAGGCCGTGAGCGCGGCCGACCTTCACGAAGGCCGCCACCGCCCGCTCGAGGTGCTCCGCTTCGTGCGCCGCGCTAATCTGCACCCGGATGCGGGCCTGGCCCTCGGACACGACCGGATAGGAGAAGCCGACGACATAAATACCCTCGGTCAGTAGGTCGGCCGCCATCCGGTGGGCGAGGTAGGCGTCGCCCAGCATGATAGGCACGATGGGATGGACACCCGAACGGATGGCGAAGCCCGCTTCGGTCATCGCCCTACGGAACCAGCGGGTGTTGGCCTCGAGCCGGTCGCGCCGTACCGTCGTCGTCGAGAGCATCGCGAGGCAGGCCAACGAGGCGCTGACCAGCGCGGGTGGCAGCGTATTCGAGAACAGATACGGCCGTGAGCGCTGCCGCAGCAGCGCCACCACCTCGCGTCGACTCGCCGTGAACCCACCGCTGGCGCCGCCCAGAGCCTTCCCCAACGTCGAGGTGACGATGTCTACCTGCCGAGCCACTCCGCAGTGCTCCGGTGTCCCCCGGCCGGTCGGCCCGAAGAAGCCCGTCGCGTGGCTGTCGTCGACCATCACCAGCGCCTTGTAACGCTCCGCGAGGTCGCAGATCTCCGCCAACGGTGCGACGTCGCCGTCCATGGAGAAGACGCCGTCGGTAGCAATCAGCCGCGTCCGCGCCGCCTGCGTCTCCTTCAGTGCCAGCTCCAGCTCGGCCATGTCCGCATGCAGATAGCGGTGGCGCTGCGCCCGGCAGAGACGGATGCCATCGATGATCGAGGCGTGGTTGAGCGCATCGGAAAGGACTGCGTCTTGCTCGCCAAGCAGAGTCTCGAAAAGCCCTCCGTTGGCGTCGAAGCAGGAAGTGTAGAGAATCGCGTCCTCGGTGCCGAGGAAGCGCGCGATGGCCGCCTCGAGCTCGGTGTGGATCGGCTGGGTGCCACAGATGAAGCGCACACTGGCGAGCCCCAGGCCCCAGCGCGCGAGGCCATCCTGGGCCGCGCGCACGAGCGGGGATTCGGCCGCCAGTCCCAGGTAGTTGTTGGCGCAGAAGTTCAGGACCTCGCGGCCGGCCACGCTGACCCGGGCCCCTTGCGGTCCCTCGAGCACGTGCTCACCCTTCCACAGCCCGGCCTGGCGAATCGCCTCGAGCTCGGCCTGCAACCTGACCTGCACCTCACCGTACATGCCACATCTCCCCGCGCTCAGCCGCGCGCATAGTGACGCTTGACGTTGGGAAGCAGATACGCGTCGAAAGCCCGATCGAGATCATAGGCCGGGCGGAAGCCCCAGTCGCGGCGAGCTCGGGCGTCGTCGACGTCCTTGGGCCACGAATCGACGATAGCCCGGCGGCGCGCGTCGGGCGCAAAGGTGATCTGCGCTTGCGGGAACGCCTTGCGCACGCGGTCGGCGAGCTCGGCGGCGTCAGGACTGAAGGCGGCGACGTTGTAGACCGGCGCGGTGAGCGACCGGGTCGGCGCGTCCATGAGCGCCAGCAGGGCAGCGACAGCGTCCGGCATTGCCATGAAGGGGATGCGCGTGTCCAGACGCACGGAAGCAGGCGTAGGGCCGGCCCTGGGCTGCGGCGTGGAGCATTTCCGGCGCGAAGTCGCTGGTACCACCGCTCGGAATAGTAACGGCAGAGAGCAGACCGGGGAAGCGAATCGCCCGGAAGGCTCCGCGCTCGGCGATCTCGTGGATCAGACCGTGACCGATCTCACCGCCGGCACCCGTCACCAGGACGACAGGTCTGCGCACCATACGGCTATCATCGCACGCGCTCTCGGGCCTCACCGACGCCTTGCGAGCTTCAACCTCGACGAAGTGATGGAGAAGCGCACGTCGAGGCAGTAGCGCGGACAGAGAAAGCGAAGAGTGCTAACGGAACTCGGTCGGCACGGCGCGCACGGGCTTTGGTACACGGGTGCTCGCAATGGGATGCCATGAGCCTCCCGGGCCAGTCGCGAAAAACCAAGCGCCGTTGTGGAAGCTGTAATAGCGGCCGCCGTATGCCAACAGGGTGAAGGTCGCGTTCGGTCCGTAGAGGACAGGACTGTCGGGTACGGCCACGAGGCGTGGCGGCGCGGCGACCGCGAGTGCTGGCGGTGGCACGACGTTGCTGCCGGGCGGCTCGGCCGCGCCCGCGACGAGCCCACCCGTGAGCAGAATCGCGATCAGTGTTGTCTCAGTCATATCGCACCCTCCGGAAATCCCGCAGAGGGCAAGCTTCTCGGTGTGCACGCCCGGTGCCAGCGTGTGGGTGCGAAATGACGGGCGCTTATGACTCAGAGTTCACGGCGGGCAGCTCAGTGAGTGTCCTTCTGGCCTCGAGGTGACCGGCGTTGTCAGTCAGTTGGGGCTGTCAGCAACTCTTCCGGGGGCGGGGGCTCGTCGATCCCAGCGGCGGGTGCAACTAGACGGGGGCCAGTCTGAACGGATCACGGCCCAGTGACTGTGAGCGCAGCGCTACCGATGAAGCTGAAGGAGTTAGTCCCTGTCTGCTGCCAGACCTGGGCCTGGACCGTGCCCGTCGACAGCCCCGGGAGGTTCGGCGTGAGCGTCGTGGCTGTCGTCGGGAACGGCACCGTCAGCGTGGTGTTCCCGGCGAGTGCGGTCGCCCGCGCCTGCGCGAGCAGCGTGGTGCCGTTCATGAAGTTCACCACCGGCAGCCCGAACCCGAGATTCGCGAAACCGCCGCCCGTGATCGTGAAGCTGGCAGGCGGCAGCGCCAGGTTGATCAGGTTGGGAGTGATCGCACTCACGCCCCGGCTGTCGGTCACCGTGAGCGTGGCGCTCCCGATCAGACTGAAGGTCGGCGTCGTCGCGCTCGTCTGCTGCCAGACCTGAGCCTGGACCGTGCCGGGCGACAGCCCCGGCAAATTCGGCGTGAGCGACGTGGCCTGCGTCGGGAACGGCACCGTCAGCGTGGTGCTCCCGGCGAGCGCGGTCGCCCGCGCCTGCGCGAGCAGCGTGGTGCCGCTCATGAAGTTCACCACCGGCAGGCCGAACCCGAGGTTCGCGAAGCCGCTGCCCGTGATCGTGAAGGTAGCCGGCGGACTCACGAGGTCGATCGTGCTTGGACTGATGCCGCTCACGCCGGGGACGGTGACCGTAAGCGTGGCGCTCCCGATCAGACTGAAGGTCGGCGTCGCGCTCGTCTGCTGCCAGACCTGAGCCTGGACCGTGCCGGGCGACAGCCCCGGCAAATTCGGCGTGAGCGACGTGGCCTGCGTCGGGAACGGCACCGTCAGCGTGGTGCTCCCAGCGAGCGCGGTCGCCCGCGCCTGCGCGAGCAGCGTGGTGCCGCTCATGAAGTTCACCACCGGCAGGCCGAACCCGAGGTTCGCGAAGCCGCTGCCCGTGATCGTGAACGTGGCCGGCGGGCTTGCGAGGTCGATCGTGCTTGGCGTGATGCCGCTCACGCCGGGGATGCTGGTGAAGGTTGCCGTGGCGCCCCGCACTGCGCTCATGGTGACGCTGCAGGTTCCGGTCCCCGCACAACCCCCGCTCCAGCCAGTGAAGGCGGACCCGGCCGCCGGCGCGGCGGTCAGGGTGACCACGGTGCCGGAGGTGAAGAAGGTCGAGCAGCTCGCGGGACAGGAGATGCCGGCCGGCGCACTACCGACGGTGCCGGTTCCGGTCCCTGCCGTGGTCACCGCAAGCGCGAACGACGACTGCACGAAGGTGGCGGTGACGGCAGTGGCCGCATTCAGCGTGACGGCGCAGGTGCCGGTGCCGGAGCAGCCACCGCCGCTCCACCCGGTGAACGTCGAGCCGGCCGCGGGTGTGGCCGTCAGGGTGACCACCGTGCCGTTCGCGAACGACGCGGAGCACGCCGCGCCGCACGAAATGCCCGCGGGCGCACTGGTGACGCTGCCGGTACCGGCCCCCGCCGCACTTACGGTGAGCGTGAAGTTCTGAAGGGCGAAGGTCGCCGTCACGGTCGTGGCCGCATTCAGCGTCACGGCGCAGGTGCCCGTGCCGGAACAGCCACCGCCGCTCCACCCGGTGAACGTCGAGCCAGCGGCGGGTGTAGCGGTCAGCGTGACCGCGGTCCCGTTCGCGAACGACGCGGAGCACGCCGCGCCGCACGAAATGCCCGCGGGCGCACTCGTGACGGTGCCGGTGCCGGCCCCCGTCTTACTTACCGTGAGCGCGAAGTTCTGAACGGCGGCGAAGGTCGCCGTCACGGTCGTGGCCGCATTCAGCGTCACGGCGCAGGTGCCGGTGCCGGAACAGCCACCGCCGCTCCACCCGGTGAACGTCGAGCCAGCGGCGGGTGTAGCAGTCAGCGTGACCACCGTGCCGGAGGTGAAGGAGGTCGTGCAGCTCGCAGGACAAGAGATGCCGGTCGGCGCGCTGGTGACGGTACCGGTGCCGGCCCCTGCCGTGCTCACCGTAAGCGCGAACGAGGACTGCATGAAGGTCGCCGTCACGGTGGTGGCGGCGTTCAGCGTCACGGCGCAGGTGCCCGTACCGGAGCACCCACCGCCACTCCACCCGGTGAACGTCGAGCCGGCCGCGGGTGCGGCCGTCAGCGTGACCACCGTGCCGTTCGCGAACGACGCGGAGCACGCCGCGCCGCACGAAATGCCCGCGGGCGCACTCG
>QHTE01000101.1:5521-9882 GCA_003220685.1 Candidatus Rokuibacteriota bacterium | reverse complement strand
GGACTCGAGGAGTCCCGTAGGAATCGCCGCGCAGTTGACTTTGACGAACGGACCATGACGGCGCGACGAAGCGGCATGAATGGCTCTGGCCACCAGATCCTTGCCGACGCCACTTTCACCACAGATCAAGACCGTCGCGTCCGTGTCGGCGATATTCTCGATAACCGTCCCGATGGCGCGCATCTGAGGGCTTCCGACGAAGAGTGGACTGTAGGTTGTGGGATCTGCGTGCTGTGCGATGCTCACGGGTGTCTCCTCCGCAGGAAGCTGGTCAGAAGACTCCGCGACCGGAGAGACGGAAGGCGGATACGACAAACTGGGAGAGAGCCCGTGAAGCCATGCCGTAGCTCGGACGCATGCACATGTGCGCGACGTAATCCTGATACTCCAGATGAGCGAGCCGGACAATAAGGTGATTCCCCGAAGTACTCGACGGAAATTCACTGACGATAACCACCATAAGAGATGTGGCCGCGTGGGGGCCCCGGCCGTCATCGCTGGCACGGATCTTCCTTATTGGTGATTCGATAAGTAATGGATACACTGGTGCTCACCACGGCAGGGCGCTTGTCGATCCACGAAGCACCGACCTGATCTGCTCAGCGCTCCCGATCAGCCGCCGCTCTTAGCGCTCGGCTGAGGATTAGCGGACTGGCTGTCGCAGTGGGCATACGCGGCGATGCGGAACGACACGAGCCGACGTAAGGGGCGTATCGCCGCCGGACATCCTAGCGCCCGCTCCACGGTGGGGTTGGAAACCGGACCTTTCCCGAGGCCAGCTCGTCCGGCCAGACCACGACTTGCTTGCCGTCCTGCCACTGGATGGTGATCGCCTTGTGGGCGATCTGGAAGCCGCGCTCGTCGACCGCGAAATCGCCAACTACTGTCTTGGTCTTGAGCGTCAGCAAGGCCTCGCGGAGCTTGTCGGAATCCAGGCTCCGGGTCCTTCGTACCATCTCCGCAAGAAGCTGGCACCCGGCATACGCGCCGGCGGACTGAACGGCGGGAGCGCGATTGAATTCCTTCTCATACGACGCAACGAACTCCCGGTTCCCGGGGTAAGCAAGGCCCGTCTCCCAAAACGAGCCGCTGTAGACGAACTCTGCTTCCTTCCCGAGTTGCTTATAGTAGTCAGGGAGCAGGCCATACGGGACGGCGCTGAACATCGCGACGTTCAGACCCACTCCTCTCATTTGGCGAGTGATGGTCACAAGGTCTTGGAGGCGAATCGAGGCCGCCACCAGGACATCGGGTTTGGTTGCCTTCACTTTGTTCAGAAGATCGGAGAAATCGGTGGTGCCATTCGGGTATGTCTCAGAATAGACTAGCTCCAAGCCGTTTCTTTTGGCGAGTTCGCTGGCCCCTTTGGCCGCCGCGTTCGCGACGAGCCCGTCCAGCTTGATCACCGCCAGTCTTTTGAGCCCGTTGCGAGCCGCGAGATCAAGCAGCCCCTCCGAGAGGCCTTCTACGGGCGCAAACATCATGATCAGGTATCTGCGCCCCTTCTCCCATATCGAGGTGGTCGCCGCCATCGGCGCGATCATGAGCTTCCGGTGTTTCTCGGTGACATCGGCGACGGCGTCGGTGATGGCAGATCCGTACGGGCCGAGCACCGCATCGACCTTGTCCTCTGCAATGAGCTTCTCGTAAAGGCGGACGGCGGTCTTCTCATCGGAGCCATCGTCGTAGATCACGAACTCGATAGGACGTCCAAGAACTCCGCCTTGCGCGTTCACATGCTTTTGGCACAGCAGGTATCCCTCGCGTCCGTAGCCGCCCTGGATGGAATACTGTTTCCCCGTGATCGATAGGGAGACGCCGAGCTGGATCGGCTGCTGGGCCGTGCTCGGCTGCGCCCCGATAACGAGCACGCCGAAAAGGACGACGACGAAGCTGTGTAGGCTATAAGATTTCATGCCTAACCTCCGTTCGGTGGTCGAGTTCACTGGGATCAATACCTGGCGCCCGTGATCAACGCGCGGGACGCAGCAGCAGCTCCCCAAGTACTTCGGTCGGCTCATGCTGCCATCTTGAACCGCGATATCCGATAAAGGCGGATCTGTATGTCACTGTTGCGCCTGGGGAACAGAGCCGGCACGCCTACTGTGCTACGCAGCGAGACGCCGCAGCGTATCACGGCCTCGCGCACCCGGCGATATCGGTCCAGTCGTCTCAGAACAATATCCGCCCTGAAGGGAGTTACGGCCACGGGAGGTCGGACGCGTGGAGGCACGAGCGGAGCAAAGCCTGCGATCGGCCGATGCGCTGAAGGGATCGTACGACGTGCAGCGTGAGCGTGACGAGCCTATCGTGATCGATGTTGGACAGAACGCCTCGGGATCCACCGCCAGGGCTGACGCTGTATCGCGAGCGGGGCCACCGGCGGCTAGATGCGCGGACGTACGACACGAAGTGCGGGAGTTGCATGTGGGGCGGCCGGATGTTGGTGGAGATGATCATCGATCCTGGAAGCCTGGCGAAGAGGAAGATTGGGTGGATGAGGAGGCGACCTCTCACCGTGGGGAAGACGACTAGGCCATTGGGCGTCCCCCGCCCTTTAGGGGGGAAACGCGAGGCCGTCGTTGAGTCAGGGAAAATGCGCCCTCAGCCAGGGCTGCGCTGGCTGGTCGTGGTCGTCAGAGACCAAGACGAAATCCACCGAAAGCTTCGCGCCGCCCTCTCCGACGACGCCTTCGTGAGAGTGATCTTCGACCGACGAGGCGATGGCGCGTAGGGCACGCACGCCCCCCGGATTCGCTTGCGAGACACGTCGGTCCCTGGGGACCGTACGCACCCCCGGCCGATCAGTTGACCGTTGGGGAGCCGAACGGGTCGCCACGCACTGGAGTACGCGCGCGATGGCGACGCGCAGCGGACTCAGTCAGACGGCGGTGAGCCGAATCTGGCGCGCGTTCGGGCTACAAGCGTATCGAAGCAAGCGCCTCGTGCTGGCGTGTACGTCGAGCAAGACCAACGGTGAAATCGCGGCGGCGGCCGGCGTCACGCGACAAACCGTGGGCCGCTGGCGACATCGCTTCGTCCGCAAACGACTGCCCGCTGTTGGACGTGCCGCGGCCCGGGGCGCCGCGCAAGATCACGGAATTCGAGGTGGAGCGCGTGATCGCGCTCACGCTGGAGCGCACGCCGCGGGACGCCACGCACTGGAGCACGCGATCGATGGCGAAGCGGAGCGGCCTGAGTCAGACGGCCGTCAGCCGGATCTGGCGCGCTTTGGGCTGCAGCCGCATCGCAGCGAGACGTTCAAGCTGTCCAAAGACCCGCTGTTTATCGACAAGGTGCGCGACATCGTCGGGCTGTATCTGGATCCGCTGGACAAAGCGCTGGTGTTGTGCGCCGACGAAAAATCCCAGATCCAGGCGCTCGATCGCGCGCAGCCCGTGCTGCCCATACGCCCCGGGCAAATCGAGCGGCGCACGCACGACTACACGCGGCACGGGACCACCACGCTCTTCGCGGCGCTGGATGCCAAGAGCGGTGAAAAACATCGGCGAGTTTCATCAGCGCCACCGCGCGCGGGAATTTCGGCACTTCTTGATGACGATTGACCGCGCGGTGCCGAAGGATCTCGACATCCATCTCGTGGTCGACAATGCGAGCACGCACAAGACGCCGATGATTCATCGCTGGTTGCTGCGGCATCCGCGGTTTCATGTTCACTTCACGCCGACCAGTGGGTCATGGATGAACCTCGTCGAGCGCTGGTTCGCCGCGCTCACCGAGAAGCAGCTGCGCCGCAGCGTGCACCGGAGCACCCGGGAACTCGAGACGGCAGCCGTTCCAGTGGACGAAGACGGCGGACGAGATCTTGGCGAGCGTCGCGCGCTTTTGTCATCGAATCTCTAATTCAGGACACTAGTTTTGACGTCAGCCAATCACTAATAGCCTTACCGAGCACCGTCAGCGAGTTTACGAGCCCCGAAAGGGTTGCCGGCAACCACCCGACCATGCCGACGAAACCAACAAGGCCGAGGCCCCAGTGCGACCACGTAAGCGCGTTGACCATCCGTCCGATCGGCTGCGCGGCGAGGTCTTGATACAGGACGATGATCGCGATCCAGCCTACCGCAGCGCCGACGAAGTTCAGCCACACCTGATAGATCAAGTGCGGCATGGTGTACCTCGTCCCAGTCGGCTCGTTGACGAGCCATCGCCTAATGGGCAACGTCACGCCGTGTTGGTGGTGCCACTTGGAGTGGATGTGAATCGACATGCACGCCAGCCCGAAAAAGAGCGATGCCACGAGGCCGAGCACGATCAGGAAGTGGACCATTTAGTCCTCCCGGTCAAAATCTTTGGGTAACGTGAAGAGCGTGAGCGAATGGGCTGTCTTTAGGCCGCCC
>QHTE01000101.1:0-5487 GCA_003220685.1 Candidatus Rokuibacteriota bacterium | reverse complement strand
GAGGGACAGCACGCCCACTAAAATTGAGTCAAGTACGATCCTCAATGGCGCGGTTCCCAGAGCCGAGAGCATCGCGAGCAACGACCGCCACAGCAAGCTTCCAAAGTGCTGAGGCCAAGTCCAGCCGAAGACGAACATGATCATGCTGACCCCCTGACGGGCGCCCGCATCGGGAGGCGGAACCGGGTAACTGGGTCCCTCCCGATCCGGTCGGTTCAGCATGGTAGCACCGGCTTTGAGTGCTAGTCTGTCGCTCGTAAGCCCGGCTGACGTGATCGAGAATCGAGTACGTTTTCACCACTTGCCTCACCGCTGAAGGTCACCTGTTGGGATTCCTGCGGAGTCTAACGGCATTGCGTCGCCACGCTTACGGCCGACGGTTCTGAACTGATCGGCGAGGCAATGGTTGGAGACGGGCGGGCGGCCCTCGGTGGACTGGCATGAGCAGCCGGTTGCCGATGCTACCGCTTCGTGCTATTCGGAGCGCGCTCATTCTACGTGACGCGGTGACCACTTATGCTGAGCGCTGGAGGGTGCGATGCCGTGTGTGATCCGTACGATAGAAGACTTGCGCCGGGGCCGCACTCCCCAAATCGGCTCTGAGGTCACTGAGATCCAAGCAACGAACCTCGTCCGGCTAGGCGGCGACATAATTGTCACCGACGGCCACTTCAGCGAGCGCAAGGGGCTTGCCGAGCGGATCACACGGATGGCGGGTACCGGAGCGCCGATCCCATTCGAGTCGGGGACGATGTTCCACCCATCCACTCCAAGCGCTGGCAAGGGCACGCTCGCACATTTCCACCCAGCCAATATCGCCGGCCAGAAGGTCGGTGGTCACGTCTTCATCGACAATCGCTACCGCGGCCAGAGCCCGTCCGCCGGCAGGCGATAGACGGCTCGGTGTAAGCCACGCAATCTGTACCCGCCTCGAGAACGCTTACCAGAACGTGACCCTCAAGACGCTGACGCAACTTTGCCACGCGCTCGATCGCGACATGGGCGCGCTCTTTCGCGGCGATGTTTCACCTGCGTCCTATTCAGCGAAGCCGGCCGAGCGGCCAATTGCGAGCGTCAGAGGCAAGGCGCCGCCCCTGCCCTTCTCGGATCGCGGGTCGCCTGGGCTCCCGGGTTAACTCTTCAGAGCGAGCTCGTTCCGCACCGCCTTGACACCCGGCACCCCATGCACCACGTCGGCCGCATGCGACTTGCCCTTCGGGTCCGGGACCTTGCCTCTCAGGGTCACCACCCCGTTATCCGAACGCACCTTAATAGCGGCGTCCTTAAGCTGAGAATCCTTCAGGAGCCGTTCCCGTATGGTGGTCTCGATCCCGTCGTCCTTCGCGTCGACGACCTTCCGCTGATCGTCCGGTACGATCTGCAGCGCATTGCTCACGGAGGCGACGCCGGAGATGCCTCGAGCGATCTCTTCCGCCGCTTTGCGTTCCTCGGCACTCGACACCTTGCCGCGCAACATGACGACCGAACCCTGGGTCTCGACCGCAATGTGCCGGGCTTTCGTGCGCCCGTCCTTCGTGAGCGCGAGCTTCGTCTTGGTCGTAATCCAGGAGTCCTTAGTGATCTGGCCGACGCCGTCTCCGCTCGGCTTCGTCGACTCGTCCGCCTTTACAGTTTTCTTCCCTTCGGGGGGCGGCGACTGCGCCAGCGACTTGGCTGACAGTATCATCAGGGCGATCGTGGCCAAGACCAGAAGCACCCGTCTCATGGCGTAGCTCCTCTTGTCTTCAAGGTATTCTTGAGGTAACCGGCGATGACCACTTGGTTCATGAACCCCGACCGGGTCACTCCAACCATCTGAGTCGAATGTCCCGATCTCGGAGTCCAGGAGACTTCGACGGGCGCGATAGTAACAGATCTGCGGTTCGGCTGCCGCTAGGCCGAGCCCATCCGCACGTCGCGCCAGTCCTGAAACTGGCGATGTAGCTCTTCATACCTTTCCAGCGTGTGCGGGCCACCACGAAGATCAGCATGACGACGCAATGCGATCTCCGCGGCGGTATCTTTGCGGCATGCGGCAAATTCTAGCGTCCCGACAATTTCACGGGAGCCCACGGGACTTAACCAGGACCCTCCAGGCCTTGATCGCCCCGAACACAGTCGGCTAGAAGTCTCCGACTCTCACGGGAGGCCCGTTTATGGTCCAAGCCCCGATCATTGACCTCACCTTGGCCCGCGCCGGTGGTCGAACGGATCGTGAGCAAGTCGCTCGGCAGATCGCACGGCCTGCCAAGAGATCGGCCTCTTCGCCATCACCCGGCACGGTGTGGCCGACGGCCTGGTGGACGATCTGCGGCGGCGAGCCCACGAGTTGTTCGGCCTGCCGCTTTCGGAAAAGCCCCGAAGTGGAGATTCAGACCGGAGATCGGCCAGAGTCTCTGCGCGGGAAGACGGCCCAGGTCGATCTTCGTCCTGGGTGGTCGCGTCAGGTCAAGACGCCAACTAGCTACGTGGAACGAGCACCCGAAGGCCAACGCGACTTCATGCGACGCGAGTTGGAATGCTGGTCCACCGAGACTGACCCGCGCGGGCCGAAGGGGAAGCGAAGGAACGCGCTACTTCTCCGTCGCCCGGTCCACGATCGATTCGTGCCAGAGGTACGAGACTAAGACGGCATACGAGGCGAGGAGGATCGGAAGCCACAGAAGTTCCGACAACGCCGCTTACCTAGCCGCCGCGTGAACGTCCAGCCCGAGTCGGGCTCTACGCCGGGCCGCGAAACGCCCCGAGACCTCTGGAGGGATCGTCGAGCTCGTGACAGGCGCCATCCGCGCCAGTGGCTTCTGCGGTATGAGATTTGGACACGTCCGGGCGTGGGCGACGATCGACTCTCTCAGATCGCCTCCGCAGTCGCGGCAGCGATAGCAGCCATCACCGATCTTGGTCCCAAGTTGCTCGGGCGTGTAAGTTCGCTGGCACGTCCCGCACAGTGCCACCGGATGGTCTGGACACAGCGCGAAGAGCAACGATCTGAGTCGAATGAACACCAACACGACGCGCGCATCGTCGTCCTCGAAACACAAGCCTGTCAAGCCGGGCAGCAAAATAGTTTGGTGGAAGGTGTGGATTCTGGTGGATAACCGCAGACCGCCGCACCCTCTTCTTCGTCTTCTCCGACGGATAGCTCTACCTCTTGTGCGGTGACTTATCCATCGCGTCCCACCGCGTCCGGCCGGCGCATCCAATCGGGGAGGGAAAGCAGGCACAAAGAATCAATCGGAAATCCGCCTCCCGCGCGACACTGGCTGTATGGCTAAGCCACGCCCCGAGAAGAAGCGCGAACCCGCAGAGCCCACCGTCCTGCCGATGGAGCTTCAAGTCGGCGACCGCATCACCGACGAGACCGGCGAGTGGGAAGTCATCAGGCAACCGTACAGCACGGCGGAGGGAAGGATCGTCCACGCGCGCGTCCAGAGAATCAACGAGCCCGCCAGTTGGGAGATACGGAGTTGGGACGCTTCCAAGCGCATCAGCGTGGGGCGGGGCGATGGGGAAGTAACCGAACGCACCTAGTCCCAATACGCGGGCCAAAGGAACACCACCCACGCCGCCAGCGCCGCCATCACGAGCACGATTCCGCCGACCGCCATCCCACGTTGTAATCCCGTCATGCTCTTAGCGCGAAGGACCGCGACGAGACCCCACACACCAATTGCGGCGAATGCGCCGACGACTAAAAGGGCGAGGATCACACGGAGGGGGAAGTTCACGGGGAGGGTCGCAGAGCTGCCATGCGGGCTACCGCGCTTTCTTACGAGGGACTGGACGGTGGCCACGCTCCTGCGGACATCGCCCTCATGGCAGGAGAGGCCAGTAGCCTACTTGATGCGTGGGCGTCCAGCCCAAGCGGATTCTACGCCTGTTTGTCGGGCTTCTTCCAGCGGGCGGGTGACGGTGGCTGCCAACAAGGAAGGGAAAGAGCCGAAGCAGGCGGAGCATGAGCGTGAGCGTGAGCATCGAGCTCAGATAGTGCTCGAGTCATGACCGACAGATCAACCACTTGACCACCGGCGAAGGACAGGCGCGTGTCGCCACATTTCCAGAGCCGATCGAGAGTATCGCCGATTTGTGCGGCGAGTCTCGCGGGGTCCACGGCGAGAAACTGGGCCTCGAGGGCTCGGCGGTGGTCATCCGCGAGGTCGCAGGCGGCGAGTAAGCGCTGATAGGGCGTCTGCGCGCGGTCATAGCGCCGCACGCGTTTGCTGCCGACGAGGCGCGTGTTCAGCACTTTGCGAAAGGGCCGGAAGAAGTTCAGTTGCACGCGCAGCAAGTCGTACAGGCGTCGGAGCAGGCCGAAGGCGACGTGCGAGCTGTAGCGATCACGGCCCACGAGCCGCCGCACCGCCAGCCGGTTGCGCAGTTCTACCCAGGCCTGATCGTTCTTGCGATATGGCCGGCCGCGCGTGACGCGGATGTTATGCCGACGGCAGTAGCGTAGCAGGCCGCGGTTGAGGAATTCGCTGCCGTTGTCGGTGTGCCATTCCCGCAGGGGGACGGGGAGGCGCTGGTGCACATGCTGGACGCCGGCCCCGACGCGGACGGCCCCCACGCCCCAGATCGGCTCGAACTCGATCCACCCGCTGACGACGTCGACCACCACCAGGCTGCTGAGGTGAAAGCCCTCGGTCGACCCCCCCAGTGCAGCACGAGGTCGCCCTGGACCGCCCCGGGCCGAATACCGGCCCATTCGCTCCACGTCCGCACCGGGATCTGCTGCTTCAACGCGCTCGCCGCCAGGGAGGCGCGATACGGCTGCCGGCCCAGGCGAGTGCGGCAAGGGCTGGAGCAAGCGATCGATGGTGGCCGGACTCAGGGCGAGGAGCTGGCGTCGGTGCTCCGCGGCGATCCGCAGTCCGTGCCGTTCGAGCGCGGGGACGAGGGTCGGCAGCGCGGCCGCCAGCAGCTTGCCACATAACCGATCGCTGATGTGCCAGAGACGCTCGAGCGTGGGCACGAGGCCGCGGTCGTACTGCACGCGGCGACCGGAACGCCGCCGCGGTTGCGGCGTTCGGCCTAAGGCGCGGATCGCCGCCTGGCGATGACAGTGCAGCGTGCGGCAATACTCATCCAGGATCCGGCTCTTCATCTCGCGCTCGGCGGCCACGTATCGTCGCCGGACGGCTTCCGTGTACTCCGCACGCGCTGGCTTGGTCACCGGGCCTCCCTTCGGGTGTCCTGCTCGGTAACACCCTTTGTGAGGCATCGGCCTTTCGCCGGTAACACTAATGAGGCACATCGGGGAATTGACAATGCAAATACAAACGATATACAGTCGAGACGTGGAGACCCCGTGCGGATTGAGAGCTTCGAGTGGGACAGGGCCGACGACGCGGGAGGGAACACCGCGCACATCAGCCGACACGGCATCTCGCCTGAGGACGTGGAAGAAGCTCTGACGAGCAATCCGCTGGTGCTGCGGGGCCCGGATGGTCGATATCTCGGGTACGGAAAGTCCGCTGACGGCCGTTG
>QHTE01000076.1 GCA_003220685.1 Candidatus Rokuibacteriota bacterium | reverse complement strand
CCGAGGATGATGAGGTCCTTGAGCCGGCCGGTCACGAAGAGAAACCCCTCGGCGTCGACGAATCCGAGATCGCCCGTCCGGAGCCAGCCGCCGGGCATGAGCACCTTCTCGGTGGCCGCCGGATTGTTGTAGTAGCCCTTCATGATGCCCGGGCTCTTCACGCAGATCTCGCCTTCGACGCCTGCCGGGCGTTCGGCGGTCCCTTCGTCGAGCGGCGCCAGGATCCGGACGGAGACGCCGCGGCAGGGTTTGCCCACCGAGAGAAAGTGCCCGCTCGGGTCGCGCCGGAGCGGGACGCCGCGCGGCCAGATGGCCACCGCGAGCGTCGCCTCGGCGAGGCCGTAGCACGGCGAGATCACGCGCTTGAGACCGAAGTGCGACTCGAACGCCTCGATCGTCGACAGGCGCACGGGCTCGGCGCCGGAGAGCGCGGCCTTGAGGCTCGTCAGGTCGAGCCCGCTGGTGTCGCGGACGTTGCGCACGCAGTTGCGGTAGCCGAAGTCCGGCGAGACCGTGAACGTCGCGCGGATCTCGGTGATCAGCGAGAGCCACTGCCGCGGGTTGCGCAGGTCGGGCGGCAGGAGCCAGATCGGCGTGCACGAGAGCGGCGGCGTGAACGCGCACCCGATCAACCCCATGTCGTGGTAGAGCGGGAGCCACGAGACGACGCGGTCGTCGGCGGTGATGCCCGCCGCTTCGGCCATGAAGTGGATGGTCGCCACCACGTTCGCGTGGGTGAGCATGACGCCGCGCGGGCGGCCCGTGCTCCCCGACGTGTACTGCAGGAAGGCCAGGTCGTTGGCCTTCGCCACGGCGAGCGGCGGCGCCGGCGCGTCGACGTCGAGGTCGGGCGGCTCCAGGACCTGGCGCACGTTCGGCGCGAGCCCGCAGCTCTCGTCCACGCCCGTGCGGAACCACCCGATGGTCGCGACCGTGACCGCTTCCGAATCGCGGAAGATGGCGGCGGTCGTCTCGACGCCGAGCGTCGGGTAGAGCGGCACCGGCACCGCGCCCACGCGCAGCGCGCCGAAGAACGTGTAGAAGAACTCGGCGCACGTCGGGTAGATCAGGCAGATCTTGTCGCCCGCGCTCACGCCGGCCCGTGCGAGCCCGGCGGCGTACCGCCCGCTCTGCTCCCAGAAGCGCCCGTACGTCACGGTCTCGTCGTACAGCCGGAAGTATTGCTGGCCGGGCGACAGCGCGGCACGCCGGCGCATCATCTCGGTGAGGGTCGGCGCGCCCTTCACGTCATCGTCGACCATTCACACCTCCTCGGGGGCGGCCGATCGCGCGCTAGTCACTGCGCGGACCGAGCGTCGCGGACGTCGAGTGCGCTTCGCCGTTGCGCAGGTAGAGCACCGAGACGCTGTCGCCTGGCTTGCGATCGCGGATGAGCGTTCTGAGCTCCTCGAGCCCGTCGACGGCCGTTCCAGCGAACCGCACGATCACGTCGCCCTCGCGCAGCCCCGCCCGCTCGGCGCCGGTCCCCGGCATGACACCCGACAGCCGGAGGCCGTCGTTGCCAGGACGGGGCAGGGCGACGACGCCGAGGAGCGCCCCGCCGGCCGCGCCACCGCCCTGGCCTTGCCGCCGCGCCGGGCGCGCGACCTGCGCGTACACGGGGCGCGCGTCGCTCGCGAGCCGATCGACGACCCGCGCGCCGACGGCTGCCACGCGAGCCATGCCGGCCGCGTCGAGCTTGTCGGCGGTGTCGCTCGGTTTGTGATAGTCGCTGTGCCCGCCCGTATAGAAGAACAGGACCGGGACACCGGCCGCATAGAACCGGCTGTGGTCGGAGGGGCCGTACGGCGAGCCGTTGATCTCCAGCGCGACGCCTTCGGGCTGCGCTGCGTCGCTCACGAGGGTCCGGAACCGGCTGCCGCTGTCGCCGCCGCCGATGCTGAGCACGCGCCCCTGCAGCCGGCCGACCATGTCGAAGTTCACCATCGCGACGGTGCGCTCGAGCGGGAGGGCCGGCCGGCTCACGTAGTGGCGCGAACCGATCAGCCCGAGCTCCTCGGCGCCGAAGAGCGCGAAGATCAACGTGCGGTCCGTCCCGCCGGCCGCGGCGAAGGCCCGCGCGAGCCCGAGGACCACGGCCGTGCCGGATGCATTGTCGTCGGCGCCCGGGTACACGACGCCGTCGGCGCGCCCGAGGTGATCGTAGTGCGCGCCGATGACCACGGCTTCGGCGGCGAGCGCCGGGTCGGTGCCGGGTAGAACTCCGATGACGTTCGCTGCGCGGACCTCGTCGAGGACCTTCTCGACGCGAAGGCGCGCGCCCGTCCCCGTCGCGAACGACGCGGGGCCGCGCGTCGCGGACATGGCGCGCGTCGTATCCGCGAGCGTTCGCCCGGCCGGCGCCAGCACGAGGTCGGCGGCCTCTCGCGTGAGGTCGCCCGAGACCAGCGCGACCTCGACCGACGTCTTGTCCGGCGACGGCAGCTCGGCGTCCGCGATCAGCAGCGCGACGGCGCCGCGGCGCTTCGCGGTGATCAGCTTGTCGAGGCGGGTCACGCGCGCGCCGGTCAGATGAGACGGGGCGCCCTCGAGCGCGAGCGCGATCTTTCCCCGGACGTCGACGCCGGCATAGTCGTCGTAGCCGGCCTCGGCAATCTCCGCGCCGTATCCGACGAAGACGACTTCGCCGCCGACCTCGCCGGCGAGCGAGCCTCCGTGGGCGATCCATTCGCGTCCGGCGTCGAGCCGACGCGGCGTGGGACCGAGCAGGTCCAGGCTGCTCGCCGGTCCGGGGCGCGCCGACGTCTCGAGGACGAACGCCTGCAGGAACGATCCCTGGTCACCGCCGGGGCGGAGGCCGGCGGCGGCCAGCCAGTCGGCGATCTGCTGCGCGGCGCGGTCTCCCCCTGGCGTGCCCGACCGCCGGCCTTCCATCTCGGGCGCGGTCAGGGCTCGCACCCTTTCGGCTAGCGGCCCGGCCTCCGGCGGCACGACCGCCGACCGCGCGGCAGCGCCGGCCGAAACGACGATCAGGGATGCCGCGAAAAGAAATGTGACGAAACGACTGATCACACGCGCATTTTACTCTACCTCGGGCCGGGGCCCCGTGCCGGCCGAGGCGCGCCTCTAACTAGACTTGACCGCGGCGACTCGGCCGCCGGTCAGACGCACGAGGTCGTCCGGGGTCAGCTTGAAGACGGTGTTGGGATGACCGGCGGCCGCCCAGATGTCCGGCCACCGCAAGAGATCCTCGTCGATCAGGATCGTGAGCGGCTCGGCGTGCGCGACGGGGGCCACGCCGCCGATGGCGAAGCCCGTCCGCTGCCTCACGAAGTCGGCGTCGGCGCGGCCCACCGGCTCGGCGACGAGCGCGGCCACCTTGGCCTCGTCCACGCGGTTGGCGCCGCTCGCGATGACGAGCACCGCGCGCTGGCTCTGCTCCCCGCGAAAGACCAGCGACTTCGCGATCTGATCCACCTTGCAGCCGACCGCGCTCGCGGCCTGGGCCGACGTGCGCGCCGACTGCTCGAGCGCGATCACGCTGTGGCCGCCGCCGGCCGCGGCGAGCGCCTCCTGGACGCGCCGGACGCTCGGGCCGAAGTCGGTCATGAGCCGAGCTGTCGCACGGCACGCGCGACGTCGGCGGGGTCGGGCCGCACCTGGATGCTGTCGGCGAGCTGGAGCCAGCGGACGACGCCCCGCCTGTCGACGACGACCGTCGTCGGTCGCGCCACGTCCTGCCCCTGGGGACCGCCGTTGGCGTGGAGGAGGCCGTAGCGGCGGGTCACCGCGAGGTCAGGATCGGTCAGGAATCGGTAGCGCGCGCGCAGCCGTCGGGCCAGCTCCTGGCTCCTCTCGTTCGAGTCGGGGCTGATCGCCAGGATCTGAACGCCCTCGTCCCCGAGCTCGGTCAAGACGGCTCCAAGTCCTTGGAGCTCGGAGACGCAGAAGGGTCACCAGTAGCCGCGATAGAAGACGAGGACGACTGGCGCGCGGTCGCGGAACGACGCGAGGCTCACCGCGGCTCCGGTCGCGTCGGGCAGGGTGAAATCGGGCGCGGGCTCGCCGACGCGAAGCACCGTCGGGGTCGCCGGCACCCGCGCGAGGACGAAGTTGAAGTACCCGCCGAGCGCGAGCAAGACCGCCGAGAGCGCGACCGCCACGAAGTTCGGCCAGCGCGGCGCTCGCCAGCACGCAACCGCGGCGATCGCGGTGGCCAGCGTGAACGCCACGAGGTAGAGCTCGGGGTGGTTGCGGACGCTCGGCACGCGCAGGAAGGCGACGTAGCCGGCGATGGCGCCGAGCGCCAGCACGACGCTCAGGAGCGCGGGCCAGTAGCGGATCATCGCGCGAGGACGATCCGGTCGAACGTCTCCGCGTAGGCGAAGCCCTTGGGCTTGCCGAGCTCGGCCGCGCGCTCGCGGATGCGCTTGTCGACGCCGGCGAAGTCGCCGAACTGGCTCGCGTGACAGGCCAGCGCCCTGATCTTCAGATCCATGACGTCGGTGATGTCGACGACGAGCTGTGGGTTATCCCACTGCATCAGATAAATCTCGAGCGTCTTGTGCGGCTCGAACTCGGGCATCAGCTCCGGGAACGAGAGATGGTCGCGCGAGAGCGGGTAGACGCAGTCGAGCGTCACTCCCGCGACGGTCCGGTGATCGCGGTGCGAGCCCCCGAGGTTGTAGGTGCGGTGCGGGTTCATCGTGATCACGAGGTCGGGCCGCCACCGGCGGATCTCGCGGGTGACGTCGCGGCGGAGGTCGCGCGTGTCCTCGACCTCGCAGTCGGGATAGCCGAGGAACTCGACGCGCGCGACTCCGAGTGTGCGCGCGGCGTTGCGCTGCTCCTCCTCGCGGAGGCGCGCCAGGCGCTCCGAGGTCATCGTGCGGTCGCCCGAGCCCTTGTTGCCGTTGGTCACGATGACGTAGGTGACCTCGCACCCATCCTTGACAAGCTTCGCGATCGTTCCACCGGCTCCGAACTCGGAATCGTCAGGATGCGCCGTCACGACCAGCACGCGCTCGATCTTCTCGGCCAAGATTGCCTCTCTCTTGTAGCGGGGACCTTGAGGCCGGCTTGGACCGAGGGTGGCCTGAGACAGGTGCTTGCCGGCTCCGCACGCCCGCTCAACCGTCTACGACGCGCTGATTTGGTCCGTCTCCCGCCTTCTTCTGATGCGTGGTCTCAGGATACCGATTCCGGGCGCGGCGGGGGAACAGCTATAATCACGCGATGCCGGTCGCCGCCCCGCGCCGGGTGGGGGTCGCGGGCTTGCTCGGTCTACTCGCCGGCGCGCTCGTCCTGATGGTCGCACCCGGGAACCCTGGGGCTCTCCGACTCGCCGGTATCGGTCTGCTCTGGTGGTACTCGGCCGCTGTCGCGCCCTGCGCCGCCGTGCTGCTCGCGACCCTCGTCCAGCGCGCCGCCCCCGCGTCCGCATCGCGCCGCCCGCCGGTCCTGGCCGTCGCGGCGTGGACGTCGCCGGCGCTGCTGGCCCTGGTCGCCGCTCGGACCTTCTCGGGCGGGCCGGACGCTCCAGCCCTCGCGCTCGCCGCGCTCGTGGCCCCGCTGATCGCATTGCTCGCGCCGACGGCGGGCGGTGAGCGCCGGCCGAGCCTCGTCACGGCGCTCGCGGTCGGCGCGGCCGCGGGATTCATCCTGTGGGCGAACCTCCTCCTGTTCGCGGACGTCGCCGGTCTGCTCGGCCTTCCGCGCTGGGCCGCCGGCGTGCTGGCGACCCTCGTCGCGCTCGTCACCCTCGAGCTCGCGCAGGCGGCCGGCGTCGCGCGCGGCGGCGGCCTCACGCTGCTCTACGCGAGCGCGCTCGGCTTCGTCGCGCTCGTCGCGCTCGTCGCCGTGACGCTCGTGGTCTCGCCGTGGGGCGCCTGGCGCGCCGTCGCGTCCCGGTCGGCGCTCACCTTCAGCGAGCTGAGTCCCTGGGTGACCGAGGGCCGCACCCTGGCCAGATCGACGACGCTCGACTTCAACGAAGCCCACCAGGTCACGGCGTTGAGCCCCGTGGTGTACCGCATGCTCGAGCCCGGCCGCTTCCGTGAGGGCCAGCTCCACGCCGGCGAATCGCTCTCGCTCCGAGCGGGCGACCGTCTGGTGCTCGACGCGGGCGCTCGGCTCCGGTTCGAGGCCGGCAAGCGGATCCCGGGGTCGCCGGCCTCGGGGGTTGCGTGGGCCGATCCGCCCGAGCGTAGCGGCCTCTCGACGGTGGCGGAGATGCTCGGCGTCATGGTCACTCTGGTCGGCGGTGCGCTGGCGCTCGTGGGATCGCGGCCGCTCGGCGCCCGCGCCGCCTCCGTCGGATCGGGGCTCCTGCTGGCGCTCGTCCTCTCGTCTCTCTCACTGGGCGTGTTCGGCGCCTTCGCGGCGCCCGGGCTCTCGATCGGCGTGCCCACGGTCGCCGCCGTCTTCGACCTGCCGGCCGCGATCGTTCCCGGGCCGCGCGGCCGCGCGCTCGGCGCGCTGGGCGCCGTCGTGCTCCTCGTCCTCTTCGCCGCCACGGCGCTCGCGCTGCGCGACGTCCTCCAGCGGGCCTTGCGCGAGCCCGACCGGGCAGAAGCCGGCGCCGCGGGCGCGAGAATCAAGCTCGTCCAGTCGATCATGCGGCTGTTCCTGGTCGCCGCCTGTGTCGCCAGCTTCTGGGGAGGCGAGGCCTCGCGCGCGCTGCTGATCGGACTCGGGCTGGCCGCATCCGCCACGCTCGCGCCGCGCCTCGCGGACGACGAGCCGGGGGCCCGGCTGGTCGGCTCGCTGGTCGGCGTGAGCGCCTTCGCCGGCCTGTCGATCTTCGGCCCGCGGCTGCCGACGTGGGCCGGCCCGATCGAAGCCTATCCTGTGCTGGCCGCGCTTCCTCTCGCGTGGGGCGCGATCTGGGCCTGGAACGTCGCCGCGGCCTCGTACCGGTGAACGCCGCCTTATAATGTGAATCGCCATGGCCAGTGACCGGATCGTCGTCCGAGGCGCCCGCGAGCACAATCTCAAGAACATCGACCTCGAGATCCCCCGTGACCAGCTCGTCGTGATCACGGGGCTCTCGGGCTCCGGCAAATCGTCGCTCGCCTTCGACACCATCTATGCCGAAGGCCAGCGCCGGTACGTGGAGTCGCTGTCGGCGTACGCGCGGCAGTTCCTCGAGCAGATGGAGAAGCCCGAGGTGGACTCGATCGAGGGGCTCTCACCCGCGATCTCGATCGAGCAGAAGACCACCTCGAAGAACCCGCGCTCGACCGTCGGCACCGTCACCGAGATCTACGACTACCTCCGCGTGCTGTTCGCGCGGGTCGGCGTGCCCCACTGCCCGAAGTGCGGCCGGGTCATCTCGGCCCAGACCGTGCAGCAGATGGTCGATCGCGTCCTGGCCCATGCGCCGGGCACCCGGCTGCTCGTGCTGGCGCCGGTCGTCCGCGGTCGCAAGGGCGAGTACAAGAAGCTCTTCTTCGATCTGCAGCGCCAGGGCTACTCCCGTGTCCGCGTCAACGGCGTCGTCCGCGAGCTCGGCGAAGAGATCGAGCTCGACAAGAAGCGCAAGCACACGATCGACGTCGTCGTCGACCGGCTGATCGTCCGCGAAAACCTCGGCTCGCGCCTGGCCGACTCGCTCGAGACGGCGCTACGCCTGGCCGACGGCATCGTCACCGTTGAGTCGGTAGACGGCGCCGACGGGAAGACCGCGGGAGCGGAGCCGGCCCGCGCCCACGGCAGGCCACCCTCGGCGAAAGCCGGCCTCAAGGACCCCGCTACAAGAAACCCCGCTACGACAACCTTCTCCGAGAAGCTGGCGTGCGCCGAGTGCGGCATCTCCTTCCCCGAGGTGTCGCCGCGCATGTTCTCCTTCAACAACCCGTACGGTGCCTGCCCGGAGTGCGGCGGGATCGGCTCGCGGGACGAGATCGACCCGGACCGGCTCGTGCCCAATCCCGCGCGCTCGCTGAAGGACGGCGCGCTCGCCCCGTGGGCGGGGCGCGAGACGACGTACTTCCGGCAGACCCTGGCGGTCCTTGCCAAGCGCCACAAGTTCTTGCTCGAGACGCCGTGGTCCGAGCTGCGGAAGCCCGTGCGCGACATCATCCTGCACGGCGAGCGTGACGGCGGCTTCGAGGGTGTGGTCAAGATGCTCGAGCGCCGCTACCGCGAGACCACCTCGGACGACGCGCGCGCGGAGGTCGCGCAGTTCATGACCGAGCGCCCGTGCCCGGCCTGCGGCGGCTCGCGCCTGCGGCCGGAGTCGCTCGGCGTGAAGATCGCCGGGCGGTCAATCGCGGAGGTCGTGCGGCAGACCATCAAGGAGGCCGGCGCGTTCTTCGACGGGCTCACCTTGACGGAGCGCGAGGCGGCGATCGCGCGCCGCGTCCTCAAGGAGATCCGCGAGCGCCTCGGCTTCCTGGTGAACGTCGGGCTCGACTACCTGACCCTCGATCGTCCCGCCGGCACGCTCTCGGGCGGCGAGGGACAGCGCATCCGCCTGGCGACCCAGATCGGATCGAGCCTGGTCGGCGTCCTTTATATTCTCGACGAGCCGTCGATCGGATTACACCAGCGCGACAACCGGCGGCTGCTCGACACCCTCAAGCGCCTGCGCGACATCGGCAACACCGTGCTGGTCGTCGAGCACGACGAGGAGACGATCCGGTCGGCGGATTACGTCGTGGACCTCGGCCCCGGCGCCGGCGAGCTCGGGGGGCACCTCGTCGCGGTCGGCACGCCGGACGAGATCATGGCGAACCCGGACTCGCTGACCGGACGCTACCTCGCCCGGGCGCTCGCGATCCCCGTCCCGGCGACGCGCCGCAAGGGCAGCGGACATTTCATCACGATCCACAACCCGCGCGAGCACAATCTCAAGGGGATGGCGGTGAAGATCCCGCTGGGGACGTTCACCTGCGTGACGGGCGTGTCGGGATCGGGCAAGTCGACCCTCGTCAACGACATCCTCTACCGCGCGCTGGCCTCGATGCTCCACCGCGCGCAGGATCGGCCCGGCGCTCACGATCGCATCGAGGGCGCCCAGCGGATCGACAAGGTCGTCGACATCGACCAGTCGCCGATCGGCCGCACGCCGCGCTCGAACCCCGCGACCTACACCGGCGTGTTCACCTTCATCCGGACGCTCTTCGCCCGCACCCCCGAGGCGCGCATGCGCGGCTACCAGCCCGGGCGCTTCTCGTTCAACGTCAAGGGCGGGCGCTGCGAGGCCTGCCAGGGCGACGGCCTCGTCAAGATCGAGATGCACTTCCTGCCCGACGTCTACGTGACGTGCGACGTGTGCAAGGGCCGCCGCTACAACCGCGAGACGCTCGATGTGCACTACAAGGGCGTGAGCATCGCGGCGGTCCTCGACATGACGGTGCGCGAGGCGCTCGGGTTCTTCGACGCGGTGCCCGTGATCAAGTCGAAGCTCGCGACGCTCGACGACGTCGGGCTCGACTACATTCGCCTGGGCCAGTCGGCGACCACCCTGTCGGGCGGCGAGGCCCAGCGGGTCAAGCTCGCGACCGAGCTCTCCCGCCGCGCGACCGGGCGCACGCTCTACATCCTGGACGAGCCGACGACGGGACTGCACTTCGCCGACATCCAGCGGCTGCTCGACGTGCTCAACAAGCTGGTCGATCAGGGTAATACGGTCGTGATCATCGAGCACAATCTGGACGTCGTGAAGACCGCCGACTGGGTCATCGACCTCGGCCCCGAGGGCGGCGACGAGGGCGGCCGGGTGGTCGCCACCGGAACGCCCGAGGAGCTCGCGCGGCGCGCCGAGCGCTCGTACACCGGGCAGTTCTTGAGACCGCTGCTGACGGGCTCCTGACCGATGCGGCGCACCAAGATCGTCTGCACGATCGGCCCCGCGAGCAGCGACACCGCCGAGCTCGATCGTCTGGTCGCCGCCGGCCTCGATGTGGCGCGGGTCAACTTCTCGCACGGCACCCACGACGAGCACGCCGAGGTCATCCGGCGCATCCGCGAAGGCGAAGCGCGCTGGGGCCGGCCGGTCGCGATCCTTCAAGACTTGCAGGGTCCGAAGATCCGGCTCGGGACGTTCGGCCCGGGCGGCGGCGGCCGCGTCGACCTCGAGCCCGGCCGGCCGTTCACGCTCTGCGTCCGTCCCGTCGTCGGCACCGTTGAGCGGGCGTCGATCACCCACCCCGAATATCTGAGAGACCTGCGCGCCGGCGACGAGGTCTGGATGGACGACGGGATGATCCAGCTCAAGGTCGAGGCGACGTCGGCGGACGAGGTCCGCTGTCGCGTGGTGGTCGGCGGCCGGATCAGCGATCACAAGGGGCTCTCGCTGCCGCACGTCACCCTGCCGGTGTCCTGCCTGACGCCGAAGGACCGCGAGGACCTGCGCTTCGGCCTGCGCCATGGGGTCGACTACATCGCGGTCTCGTTCGTGCGCTCGGCCGATGACATCGACGAGGTTCGTGAGTTCCTGAAAGGGGAAGCGGCCGATCTGCCGATCGTCGCCAAGCTCGAGCGCCACGAGATCGTCGCCAACCTGCCGGGCATCCTGAGCAAGGTCGACGCGGTCATGGTCGCCCGCGGCGACCTCGGCGTGGACGTGCCGCTCGAGGACGTGCCCCACATCCAGAAGGAGATCATTCGGCAGGCGCGCGGCGCGAAGGTGCCGGTGATCGTCGCGACCCAGATGCTGGAGTCGATGGTCACGCATCTCCGACCCACCCGCGCCGAAGTCTCGGACGTCTCGACGGCCATCTTCGACGGCGCCGACGCGATCATGCTCTCGGCGGAGACGGCCACCGGGCGCTATCCCCACGAGGCCGTGGCCGTGATGGCGCGGATCGCCGAGCGCGCCGACGGCGCCGTGCTGTCGCTCGACCGCGAGCGGCGCCGGCGCCCGGGCCCGACCTTCCAGGAAGCGATCTCAGACGCGGCGGCGTCGGCGGCGCACGTGCTCGACGCGCGCGCGATCGTGGCGTTCACCGAGTCGGGCTTCTCCGCCCGGCTCATCTCCCAGGCGCGGCCCAGCGTGCCGATCATCGCGCTGACCCCGTTCGTCGAGGTCCAGCGCCGGCTGGCGCTCTCGTGGGGCGTCACCTCGCGATTGATCCGCAAGGTCGAGACGACCGACGAGATGATCGAGGAAGTCGAGGCGAACCTGCTCGGCGACGGCGTCGTCCGTCCCAACGACGTGATCGTCATCATCTCCGGCTCGCCGATGTGGGTCCGCGGGACGACGAATTTATTGAAGCTGCACCGGGTGGGCGAGCGCCGCACGTGATGCCCCGGCTCGGGCGCCGGTTCTCGCCTCGGCTCCTCACGGTCCTGTTCGGCCTCCTGATGCTCTGGGCCGTCGCGGGTATCGTGGTGGCGGGCCACGTCGTGGCGCGGTACGACACGGCCATCACCGCCAGCCTCGCGTCCGTCCACGAGCTCGTCGCGCAGGCGCTCGAGGACGTGCGCCGCGAGGCCTGGCTCCTCGCGCACGATCCCGCCGTCTCCGATGGCATGGCCCGCAACGACTGGGCCACGCTCGTGCGCGGGACCCTGCCGAAGGCGCTGGCGTTGCAGCAGGAGCGCGTCGCGGATCTCCTGCTGATCACGGACCCGAGCGGTGTCCCGCTCATGCAGATGCCGCCCGCCACGCAGACCATCGCGCCCGCGGTCGTCCGCCCGGCCGACGCCGCCCTGCCGCTGGCCGTCGTCGACGAGCGGCCCTACGTGCTCGGCATCGCGCCCACCCGGGCCGGCACGGTCGTCGTGGGGCGAAGCTTCGACGCCCTCGAGGGGGCGATCGCGAGCCTGCCGTCCCGCCCGGCGCTCGTGGCCATCGCGAACGACCGCGCGCTGGGCGTCCCGCCGCCCGACGCGCCGGCGTCGGGCTGGAACGACGTGCTGCGCACCGGGCAGGTCGCGATCGGCGGCGAGACGTGGCTCGCGCGGCCCCTCGGCGAGGGCGCGGCGAGCTTCTTGACCTTGCTGCCGGCGCGGGAGCACCAGGGGCCGGCGCGGCGACTCTGGCTCTGGTGGGCCGTCTCGCTCGCCGCCGCGCTGGCGGGCGCCGTAGGCATCGCGGCGGTCTCCGCGTCCGAGCGCGGCGAGGGCCCGTCGAAGCGCCGCCCGGCACGCGCGCGACCGCCGGTGAAGACCGCTCGCGCCGGCGCCGCGCCGGAGCCGCCGGACAAGCGGCGCAGCCGCGAGCTCGAAGTGCTGCACGCGGTCGTGGTGGCGACCGGCAGCGGCGACGATCTCGTGCTCACCGCCGAGCGGACGCTCGAGGTCGTGTGCGACGTCACGGGGATCCACTTCGGGGGCGTGTTCCGCTTCGAGCGCACTACCCAGACGCTCGGTCTCATTGCTCACCGCGGCCTCGAGCCCATCGACGTCGAGCGCCTGCGCCTGCGCACGCTCGACGACAGCCACGTCGGCGAGGTGATCCGCACCGGACACGCGATCATCACCGACCTGACCGCCTCGCGCGTCCTCACACCCGGCGTCGCCGAGCGCGTGAGAGCCGGCGGCTATCGGACCCAGCTCGCGCTCCCGATCCCGGTGAACGGCGAGACGTGGGGCGTGATGGCGCTCATCACGAAGGAGCCGCGGACCTTCGACGCCGACGAGCTGACCCTGCTCGAAGCCGTCGCACACCAGGTCGGTCAGGTGGTGGCGCGCGCCTCGCTCCTGGCCGAGAGCCGCGAGAAAAGCCGCCGGCTCGAGACGCTCGGCCGCCTGGCCCAGACGCTCACGGCCACGCTGTCCCCGGACGAAGTCTTCCGGCGCGTCGTCGACGCGGCGGTCGAGCTCTTCGGCTCGAGCGCCGCCCAGCTCTGGCTCGTGGAGGAGGACGGCCAGCACGTGGCGCTCCACGCCATCGCCGGCGCCGACGCGCCGCCGGAGAACTTCGAGCGTGTCCGTGTGGGCGAGGGGCTCATCGGCACCGTCGTGGCGACCCGCGCGCCGCTGGCGGTGGTCGATGTCCTGAACGATCCTCGCGCCCGCAACGTCGAGCAGGCGCGCGCCGCCGGCGTGGTCAGCGTCGGCATCGTGCCGCTCATGATAGGCCAGCGGATCCTGGGCGGCCTGGCCATCGGCATGCGCGCGCGCCACCAGCCCACGCCCGAGGAGATGCAGCTCCTCGGCTCGCTGGCCTCGCACGCGGCCAACGCGATCAACAACGCCCAGCTCTATCGCGAGGCGACCCGCCAGGCTGAGCGAATGAGCGCGCTGGCCGATCTGGTTCGGCTCCTGTCCGAGACGCTCGATCTGGACCTCGTCGCGCAGCGGGTCGCCGACAGCGTGCGCCAGCTGCTGGGCGTTCATTCCTCCAGCCTCTACCGTATCGACCCCGAATCCGAAGCGCTCGTGTCCTTCGCCGTCAGTGGCGAGGTCGGGGTCGCGATCGACCGCGATACCGTGTTCCCGCGGGGCCACGCCGTCGTGGGCGTCGCCGTTCGGGAGCGCGCCCCCGTCGCGACCCCCGATTTGCTGAGCGATCCGCACTTCGTCTTCACCGTAGCGATGCGGGCGAACATCGAGCGCATCGGCAATCGCTCGGTCCTCGCGGTGCCGCTCCGCGTGGGCGAGCGAGTCATCGGCGCCCTCGGGGTCGGCGATCGAGTCGGGCGGCAATTCGACGACGACGAGATCCGCCTGGCCGAGGCGTTCGCGGACCAGGCCGCCCTCGCGCTCGAGAACGCGCGGCTCTACACGGAAGCGACGCGCCGGCGTCTCGAAGCCGAGGAGATGGCGCGTTTGGCGCGAACGTTGACCGAGAGCCTCGACCCGCGCGACGTGGGCCAGCGAATCGTCGAAAGCGTGCTCGTGCTCTTCCAGGCCCGGTCGTCCGTGCTCCGGCTGTTGCGGCCCGACGGGTCGCTGGCCACCCTCGCCGGCGGGGGACGCTTCCGCGAGGTCTCGCAGGTCGCTCCCATCCTGCCCGCGGGCGTCGGGCCGTCCGGGACCGCGATCATGGAGGGCCGCGCCGTGGCGTCGGCCGACGTCTTCAACGATCCCGCGATCCTTCTGAGCGACGAGGTGCGCGCGGCGATGCGGCACACCGGAGCCGGAGCGGTGCTCGCCGTGCCGCTGCGGGCGAAGGGGCGGGTGATCGGCACCCTGGCGCTGGGCGATGTCCCGGGCCGGGTCTTCTCGGAAGCGGAGGCGGTGCTGCTCCAGGCGTTCGCGGACCAGGCCGCCCTCGCCCTCGAGAACGCGCAGCTCTACGAGCAGAACAGCCGCCAGGTCGACGAGCTGTCCGTGCTCCTGGAGCTGTCGCGCGCCGTCACCGGCCAGCTCGATCGCACGGCGCTGCTGAGCGCGATTCATTCCCAGGCGCTTCGCGTCCTCGACGCCTCCAACATGGCGATCGTGCTGCGCGACGAGGAGCGCGGCGATCTCGAAGTCGTCCTGCGCGTGGTGGACGGCGTACCCGACATACGCACGCCGCTCCGCCATCCCGCCCGGACGGGGCTCATGTCCGCCGTGCTCGAGACCGGCGAAGCTATCCGGACGGACGATTACGATGCCGAATGCGCCCGGCGCGGCGTCACGCCGCTAGCGACCGTTCCCGAGGCGAAGCACTGGCTCGGCGTGCCGATGACCACCGGGGAGATGGTGATCGGCGTGCTGACCCTGCGGAGTCGGGCCCACCCCTTCGGCGAGGCCGACGAGCGCCTCCTGTCGAGCATCGGTCATCTCGCCGCGCTGGCCCTGCGGAGCGCGCGGCTCTTCGAGGAGCGCACGCGGGCGTACGGCGAGCTGGCCTCGGCGCAGGACCAGCTCGTGCGCACCGAGAAGCTCCGCGCGCTCGGCGAGATGGCATCGGGCGTGGCGCACGACTTCAACAACCTGCTGGCGTCGATCCTGGGAAGGGCGCAGCTCACGCTCCAGCGCCTGCAAGACCCGCAGCTGCGCAAGTGGCTGCAGGTCATCGAGCGGGCCGCCCTCGACGGCGCGCAGACGGTGCGACGGCTGCAGGAGTTCACGCGCACCCGCCGCGATCAGCCGTTCGTGGCCGTCGATCTCAACGAGGTCGTGCGCGGCGCGCTCGAGATCACGCAGTCGCGCTGGCGCGAGGAGGCGCACAGCCGGGGCGTCAACGTGGAGGTGCATACGTCTTTCGGGAGCTTGCCGACGGTGGCCGGCGATCCGGCCGAGCTGCGGGAGGCGATGACCAACCTGATCCTGAACGCCGTGGACGCGATGCCGACCGGCGGCAGCCTGACCCTGACCACCAAGGTCGAGAACAACCTGATCGTGGTGACCGTGGAGGACACCGGGGTCGGGATTCCCGAGGCCATTCGTGGCAAGATCTTCGACCCGTTCTTCACCACGAAGGGGCCGCAGGGCACCGGCCTGGGGCTGTCGATGACCTACGGGATCCTCTCGCGCCACGGTGCTAGGATCACGGTCGACAGTCACGAGGGACACGGCGCCACGTTTCGTCTGACGTTCGCCCCCGGCGTGGTCCCCGACGTGGAAAGGCATCCGCCCGCCGAGGCGCCGCCGCCGGGCGTGTCGCTCCGATGCCTGGTGATCGACGACGAGGCCGAGGTCGGCCGGGTGCTCGGTGACGTCCTGCTGACCAGCGGGCATCGGGTCACCGTGCTCGCCGACGGCGCCGAGGCGATCGCGCAGTTGCGCGCCGAGCCCTTCGACCTCGTGTTCACCGATCTGGCGATGCCACGCGTCTCGGGCTGGCAGGTGGCGCAGGCCGTCAAGGAGATCGCCCCGGCGGTGCCGGTGGTCCTCGTCACCGGCTTCGGCGTCGAGCTGACGGCCGAAGAGCGCCAGACCCACGGCGTGGAGATGGTCCTGGAGAAGCCGCTCAAGATCGCCGACATCCTGGATGCCGTGGCGCGCGCCGCCCGCAAGCGCGCCGAGCGAAGCTAGCAGTGGCCGTGCGAGCCGCAGCACGTCGCGGGGCTGGGGTCCCGCCGTGCGAGGCGAGCCTATGACGGCCGTGCGAGCCGTAGCACGTCGCGGGGCTGGGGTCCCGCCGTGCGAGGCGAGCCTATGACGGCCGTGCGAGCCGCAGCACGTCGCGGGGCTGGGGTCCTGCCGTGCGAGGCGAGCCTATGACGGCCGTGCGAGCCGCAGCACGTCGCGGGGCTGGGGTCCTGCCGTGCGAGGCGAGCCTATAAAGAGAAGAGGATCACGCTCATGGATTTCAAGTTCCTGACCCTGACGCGCCAGGATGGGGTCGCGACGATCACCCTCAACCGGCCCGATGCGTTCAACGCGCTGAGCCTCGGCCTCGGCCGCGAGCTCTTCCACGTGGCGCTCGAGGTCGACGAGGACCCGGCCGTCCGCTGCGTCGTCGTCACGGGCGCGGGCCGCGCGTTCTGCGCCGGCGGCGACGTCAAGGACTTCGTCGACAACCTCGAGCGCATCGGCGTGCTCGTCAAGGAGCTCACGACCTACCTGCACGGCACCGTGTCGCGGTTCTGCCGCAGTGACAAGCCGGTCATCATGGCGGTCAACGGCGTCGCGGCCGGTGGCGGGCTGAGCTTCGCGCTCTCGGGCGATCTAGTCGTCGCGGCCGAGTCGGCGCGGTTCACGATGGCCTACTCGAAGATCGCCGCCACGCCCGACGGCTCGTCGTCGTACTTCCTGCCGCGCCTGGTCGGTCTGCGCCGCGCGATGGAGCTCTACTTCACCAACCGCGTGCTCTCGGCGCGCGAGGCGCTCGAGTGGGGCCTGGTGACGCGCGTGGTGCCCGACGCCGAGCTCGTGACGACGGTCACCGCGATGGCCCGCGAGCTGGCCCAGGGGCCGACGAAGGCGTTCGGCGGCGCCAAGCGGCTCTTCCACCAGTCGACGTGGGAGAGCCTTGAGACGCAGATGGAGCTCGAGGCGCAGGCGATCGCCGCGAGCGGCCACACCGAGGACTTCCGGAGCGGGGTGACGGCATTCGCCCGCAAGCAGACGCCGACGTTCAGCGGGCGCTGACGCCGCCGCGGAGGAGGAGCCATGCTGAACCCGGCCCCGTTCGCCAATGCGCTGGCGATCCTGTCCGGCGTTTTCTACATCGTGTTCTACGTCCTCGCGGTCGTCTGGCGCGACGCGTTCCGCCTTCTGTTCAACGCGCAGTTCTTCGGGGCCGACGTCGCGGCGCTCATGCCACAGCAGCTGACGTACGCCGGCTTTCTCGGCACGCTGGTCGTGTTGATCGTGTTCGCGTGGATCGGTGCCTTCGCCTGGGCCTGGCTCTACAATCGTCTCTCGGCCTGAGGGACCAGCCGGCGAGGCACTCGGGTACAATCGTGCCTGCGAGGAGACTCACATGAACGTTTCCGGAACGGCCGTCAAGCTCTTCTACCGCCCGGGCTGATCGTCCTGCGCCAAGACGAAGGAGCTCCTCTCGTCTTGGGGGGTCGAGTTCGACCCGGTCGACGTCCAGGCTAACCCCGAAGGCTACGACGAGCTCAAGCGCCTGGGTATCGGGCGCGTCCCGGCGGTCACCGTCGGTGACCGAGCCGCCCACGGCTGGAACCCGCCCGCCTACGCCGCGCTGCTCGGCATTCCGTACGCGGCGGCGGTCAAGCTCGCTCCGACCGAGCTCGCGAAGCGGCTCGACATCGTCCTCGACACGACGCAGCAGCTGATGCGCGTCGTCCCCGAGCGGCATCTGAACTGGCGCCCGCCCGAGCGCAACCGCACACTGCGCAACCTCGGCTATCACGTCTTCCGGCTCTCGCTGGCGTTCGTGGACGGCATGGATCTCGGCGAGTTCCCGGAGTCGTGGCTGCTCGACCAGGCCCCGGACGACCTGCACGATGGCCCGGCCATCGCGCGCTACGGCGCTCTCGTGCGCGGCCGGATCGGCGGCTGGTTCGAAGGCGCTTCGCCGAGCGAGTTCGCGCGCGTGATCAAGGTTTACTACGGCCCGCAGTCCGGCCACGATCTGCTCGAACGCACGGCGTGGCACGCCGCGCAGCACCTGCGGCAGCTCTACGCGCTCGCCGAGCGACTCGAGATCGCGGCGCCGGTGCCGATGCCGGTCGACGCGTTCCAGGGGCTGCCGCTGCCCGACGCCCTCTGGTGACGCGGGTCGACTACGACCGACGGCTCTATCAGACGTACCGCGCCGGCCGGAGCCTCTCGGCCGACACCGGCCGGCTCTGGATGGACGCGCTCGCCGGTCACGTCGGTCGCTCGCGTCAGGGGCTGACGATCCTCGACCTCGGCGCCGGCACCGGGCGCTTCTCGGTGCTGCTCGCCGAGGCGTTCCACGCTCGCGTCGTGGCGGTGGAGCCGTCCGCGAAGATGCGCTCGGACGCCGAGCGCAGCAGCGCGCACCCGCGGGTCGTGTACCGCGACGGTACGGCCGGCGCGATTCCGGCCGGCGACGGCGAGTTCGACTTCGCGCTCCTGTCGATGGTCATCCATCACGTGCCCGATCTCGACCCCTGCACGCGCGAGCTCCGCCGGGTCCTCAAGCGCGACGGGCTCGTCTTCATCCGGAACACGTTCGCCGGCCGGCTCGACGGTATCCGTCACTACGAGTTCTTTCCTTCGGCCCGCGCCGTCGACGAGGCGAGGCTACCGAGAGTCAAGCGAGTCTGCGAGGCGTTCGAGGCGGGGGGATTCGCGATGCAGGCGCTCGACACGATCGAGCAGGAGATCGACCCGAGCCTCGCCGCCCACTGCGAGCGCATCGAGCGCCGGGCCCTGTCGTCCTTCGAACTGATCACCGACATCGAGTTCGAGCACGGTCTCCGGCGCATGCGGATCGCCGCCGCCCGAGAAACCAATCCCACGCCGATTCGAGAAAAAGTCGACCTTCTCGTCCTCCGCCGCCGAGACAACTAAACCGGCATTTTCATTTTGAGAGGCAAACGGGACAGACCATAATCGCGTAGCACCCGCAAGAAATGCGGCTCGCGGCGACTCCTCGCTGGTCCGGAGGGCATCATCCAGTGGGTGACGCGACTTCTGGCCCGAATTCGGCTCTCGTTCAATCCGCAACTTCGCGTCGAGTTCCGCGGAGCCACGGTCATCTCCGATACGGGGCTGTTGCTTCCACGCGAGTGGACGAACGCCTCAGGCTTGATGCCCTGATCGAGCGGTACCCAACGGACCCGCGCACCGGACACAACCGGCAGTTCTCGGTGGCGGACCTGTTCCGCCAGTCGATCTACAGCCGCCTGGCGGGCTACGAGGACACCAACGACGCCGCGAGGACCCGACGTTTCAGATGCTGGCCTCGCGCGAGCGGCGGGAAACGAGCGTCGCGCTTACCTCGACACTCCATTGGTTCGAGACGGACGTCCTCACGAAGGAACGGAACTACTAAGGGCTCGCGCGTCTCAATACGGAGCTGGTGCAGCGCGCAGCGACCGGGTCCGGACGCGTGACCCTCGACATCGACACCTCCGAGAGCCCCGTTCACGGCGCCCAAGAGCAGTCGGCGTACAACGCCCATCATTGATCGGTACCGCGCCCGAGCGCAGACGGTGGTCGTCCGCGCCGACGCGGCGTTCGCCCTGCCCGCCCTCTATGAGGCCTTGGAACGGCGAGGGGTGAGGTACGCGATCCGACTCCCGGCCAACGACGTCCTGGAGCGGCGCATCCAGGATGTGCTCACTCGGCCCCGCGGCCGACCGACCTCGACGGGTCATCGCCAAGGTCGAACATCACCTCGGCGAGTTGTTTCCGCGGGTGGGCTTCATCGTCACGACGCTCACCGGGACCAACCGGGCTGTCGTCCGCTTCTACAACCAGCGCGGGACCGCGGAGCAGTGGATCAAGGAGGGCAAAGCACGGTTCCGGGCCAATGAGGTCCGCCTGCTGCTCGGGGTCATCGCGTATAACGTCGGCAATCTGCGACGCCGGCTGGCCCTGCCCCTGGCCATCCAGAGCTGGTCGCTGACGAGCTTGCAGCAGCGGCTCTTCAAGACCGGCGGCCGTCTGATCCGACATGCCCGGTACTTCATCCTGCAGTCGGCCGAAAGCAAGTTGACTCAGCGCCTACTTGCGCAGATCATCCGGCGCATCGAGCGGCTCGTGTGGCATCCAACGTGATAAGATGGTCGGAGGGGAAGAGAGAAACGGAGCGCTCTTGGCGGGAGTATCTCTCGGCCGGGCGGTGGCCGAGAGCAAACCTTCGAAAGATGGGCCGTCAGCCTCGCGGGCGCCGCGGGGACAGCCCACGTGACGCCCTCAGAACGGCAGAAGGGACTCGTGGCGCGTCACGTGGTCCGTTCAGCACCGCGAGGGAAGCGAGGACTTGGGCCCAAATCGCCAATCTCGGTTTGAAAACTCCTTGTCGGGAGCCGGTTGATCTTCGCGGCCGGATTCCAAAGCCGCCGCGCACGACGACGGCGGCCGCGGTTTGAGCAATGTGATGTTTCTTTTGCAGATTCTCGGCTGGTTCATTGTCTCGTCCGTTTTGATGTCCTTCATCGAGCATCAGGTGCACAGCAGGCTTATGCACCGGCAGAACTTTTTCAGCAGGCGTACTGCCGGCTTCCAGCGAATGTTCGAAGCTCACGCGATTGTGCACCATCAACAACATTACTCCAGGATATTCAGCGATGAGCCGGTGCCTCCCGGTGAAGACAAGGAGATCCGCCTGACTCTCCGCAAGGCGCCGATCAAGGCTATTCCATTCGCTGCCGTGATTGCCTTGGTCTCCTGGCAGGGGGCAGCTGTGTTCGTGGCGGTTATGTGGCTTCACCACTGGCTCTGGAACAAGATTCATCTCGAGATGCACAAACCGGAGCAGAGGCTGTTCAGCACCTGGCCGATCTATAAGTTTCTCGCACGATATCACTGGCTCCATCACAGATATCGCGACAAGAATTTCAATGTCGTGTTCCCTCTCGCTGACTATATTCTTGGAACCAGCGCTCGAGTCAGCGCAGTCGACCTGCAATCTATGGAGCAATCGGGATTGTGTTGATCGACTCCCCAGGCCGTTCGCTCGTCTAGAAACTGCCGACACACCGCGATCCGTGCCACAAGGTGCGCGCTGGTTACGAGCCGGTCCTAATGCTTGAGCGCGCCGGCCGTCAGGCCGTCGATGAATTGCTCTTTACCCCTAAAGCCTGCTAAGGAACACCCTTCGGCCGTCGTATCTTAGTCGAGCACCTCATCCGCGCACGCGAGCAGGGAGGGCGGAATTCTCAGGCCGAGCGTCTTGGCGGTCGCGAGATTGATAACAAGCTCGAACTTGGTCGGCTGATCGACGGGGAGATCGCCCGGCTTCGCCCCGTGCAGAATCTTGTTCACACAATCGGCCGCGTGCCGGCACCCGAAAACAGCGTCGATGTCAAGTAGCTCTCCGCCTTCTCGGCACCGTCTCGCTAATCCTCCTCAGCCCAGGCGGCCGTCAGGCGACGGGCGAGCTCGCGATGGCCCTTGAAGAAGTACGCGAGCATGACGACGGTTGCGAGGAGATTGCCGACGAAAATAGTCCAGCCGGCGATCTCGTCGAGCACCCACTTCGCCGCGATCAGTACGCCGCCAGTGAAGAACACCTCAAATGCGGTGAAGAAGATCACCAGGGCGAACACGAAGAGGGGCTGGCGCTCGGCGCCCGCAATCAAGAGGGCGCCGACGAGGCCGAAGAGCGCGAAGGCGCTCCCGTGCAGGATCGTGTAGGACACGAGGGCGGTCACCGGATCGGACTGGCGCAGGAGCCCGGTGCCGAGCAGCTTCGGGGTGCGCAGCGGCTCGCCCTGGATCCAGTCGATCGCGAGGAACCAGAGCGCCACGACGGCGGCGCCCAGCAGGCCGGCCACGATGCCCTCGCGGAGGACGGTGCCCCACGAGCCGATCAAGGTGCGCGGCAGGGCCCGGTGCGCGCGGAAGAAGTACCAGAGCATCGCGATCGACGCGAGCAGGTTGCCGATGAGGATCGCCCACCAGACCACGGCGCCCAGCATCGACTTGCCGAGCGCGCCGACCACGGCGAAGACGAAGACCTCGAAGCTGGCGAACAGGATGATGAACGCGAGGAAGAGCGCGGGCTCGCGCTCGCTGGCCGCCATCAGGCTCGCCGCCACGATGCCGAACGCGACGAACGCCAGCCCGTGGATGATCGTGTAGCCGAGCACGTTGCCGAACGTGGGTTCCACGCCGGTCGGGTCCGTGATGCCCTGGAAGACCGCCGCGCCCAGGAGGCCCGGCGTCAGGAACGGCTTGCCCCGCACGATGTCGAACACGAGGAACCAGACCGCGACGACGGCCGCCCCGATCAAGCCGGCCACGACACCTTCCTTCAGGATCGAGCGCTCGGCGGATGCCATCTCGGTGCGAGCTATTGTATGCCTTGCGCCATCACTCGGCGTCGCGGGCGAACCGCACGCCGTAGTCGGAGTAGCGCAGGTGCGGCGGCAGGGACGAGCGGTGGCCGACCGCGCTCCAGGGATCCGCGTGGCGCCAGGCTCCGCCGCGGCTGACGCGCCGCGTCCCCGAGGCCGCGCCGCTTGGATTCCGTCCGGGCGACTCGGCGTAGTAGGTCTCGCCGAACCAGTCGGCGCACCACTCATGACAGACGCCCGAAAGGTCCGTGAGCCCGAGCGGATTCTGTGGCGTCTCGCCCACGCGCGGCGGCCGATCGAACGTGACGGCGGGTCTGGCGTCGCCCCACGGGTAACGAGCGCGCTCGAGCCCGCCGCGCGCGGCTTTCTCCCACTCCGCCTCGGTCGGCAGGCGTGCTCCCGCCCACTCGGCGAACGCGACCGCCTCGGCCCACGAGAGACCGACGACAGGCTGACGCGGATCGGCGAACGCCGGATCGCGGCAGAACGGGGGCGGCGCGGCGCCCGTCGCGCTCGCGTAGGCGGCGAAGTCGGCGTTCGTCGCCGGCGTGCGCGCGATCAGGAACGCGTCCACCCAGACGAGGTGAGGCGGACGCTCGCAGGGATGGCCATCGGCCCAGCCCATGCTGAACGGCCCGGGCGGGACACGCACGAAGTCCACGCCTTATAATAGGGCCGCAAGGAGGCCCCTCATGAACGTCGCCCCGAGGATGGCCCGACTCGGAACCGAGTCGGCGTTCGAGGTCCTGGCCCGCGCGCGGCAGCTCGAGCGGACCGGACGCGAGATCGTCCACCTGGAGATCGGCGAGCCCGATTTCGACACGCCGGCCCATATCAAGGATGCGGCGAAGCAGGCGCTCGACGCGGGCGCGACCCACTACGGCCCCGCCGCGGGCCTGCCCGAGCTGCGTGAGGCGATCGCCAAGCACGTGGGCGAGACCCGCGGCATCGCCGTCTCCCCCGACGAAGTGGTCGTCACGCCGGGCGCCAAGCCGATCATGTTCTTCACGATCATGACGTTGATCGGCGACGGCGACGAGGTCATCCTTCCGAATCCCGGGTTTCCGATCTACGAGTCGGTCATCAATTTCGTCGGTGGCGTTCCCGTGCCGATCCCGCTGCGCGAGGAGAGCGGCTTCGGGTTCGACCTCGAGCTGTTCGAGCGGCGCGTCTCGCCGAAGACGAAGCTGATCGTGCTCAACTCGCCGGAGAACCCGACGGGCGGCGTGCTCGATCGGGGCCAGCTCGAGCGCATCGCCGCCATCGCGGCCGCGCGCCGCATCCTCGTCCTGACCGACGAGATCTACCGCCAGTTCCTCTACGAGGGCGAGTTCGCCTCGATCACGAACCTGCCCGGCATGCAGGGCCGGACGATCCTCCTCGACGGCTTCTCGAAGTCGTACGCGATGACCGGCTGGCGCCTCGGCTACGGGGTGATGCCGCCGCCGCTCGCCGAGCACGTGGCGCGGCTGATGGTCAACTCGAACTCCTGCACGGCGTCGTTCGTGCAGCTCGCCGGGATCGCGGCACTCCAGGGCGACCAGACACCGGTCGCCGCCATGGTGTCGGAGTTCAAGCGGCGCCGCGACCTGTTCGTGGACGGCCTCAACCGACTGCCCGGCGTCAAGTGCGCGCGGCCGCGGGGCGCGTTCTACGTGTTCCCGAACATCACCGGCACGGGCCGGTCGTCCGCCGAGGTGGCCGAGCGCCTGCTGGCCGACGCCGGCGTGGCCTCGCTGTCCGGCGCGGCGTTCGGCGCCCACGGCGAAGGCTATCTCCGGTTCTCGTACGCGAGCTCGGAGGCCAATCTGAAGAAGGCGCTCGATCGCATGCGCCCGGTATTCGAGAGCTTCGCGAAGAAGTGACCCGTCGCGCCACCGTCGCCGACGTCGTCGTCGACGGCCTCCGGCGCGCCGGGACCCCGCGCGTGATCGGCAGCGCGGGCGGGCGTCCCGATCTTCCGATCCTCGACGCGGCCCGCGCGATCGAGCTACCCGTGGTGCTCGCGTCGAGCGCGCGCGGGGCGTGCGTCATCGCCGCGGTCACCGCCGATCTCGTCGACGCGCCCGGCGCGGCGGTCATCGGCCACGCGCCGGCCGCCGCCGCCATCCGCGGCGTGCCGGAGTGCCTGCCGGTCATCCTGATCACGAGCGGCCATCCCTCGGCCGTCCCGGGGTGCAAGGAAACGCTGCGGGTCGAGGCGGAGTCGGCCGCGCACCGGATCGCTCACGCCGCCAGGCTCGCCATGACCGAGCCGCGCGGTCCGGTCCATCTCGACATCCCCGGCGACGTCGCGACGCGCGCGGCGGTGCCGGTGGCGACGTCGTGCCGTCCGGATCCGCTGCCGTATCCGGCTCGCGAGGCCCTCGATCGCGCCGCGCGCGCGCTGGCCGAGGCCTCGCGGCCGCTGCTGCTCGCCGGCGCCCACTGCCGGTCGGCGGATGCGGCGCAATGGCTGCGAGCGTTCGTCGAGGCGCTGCCCGCCCCGCTCCTGGCGACGGCGCGGGCGAAGGGCGCGCTGCCCGATCCGCACCCGCTGATGCTCGGAGTGCTCGGCGTTACCGGCGTGGAAGAGCGCCTGCTGGGCCACGCCGATCTCGTCGTCGCGATCGGTCTCGACGCGCTCGAGCCGGTGCCGGAGCCCTGCTGGTCGGCCGCGCCCGCGGTCGTCCTCGGCCCGGCCGCGGCGCCCGACGGCCGGGTGTCCGCCGTGCAGGTGCTCGGCGAGGTGAGCGCCATCGTCGAGGAGCTCGCGGGGCGGCTCCGCGACAAGCCCCGCGCCGATTGGGACGTCGCCGAGCTCGATCGGCTCCGACGAGAGGGCGCGGCGCGGAGCGCCGGCGCCGGACTCGACGCGCGCCTCGTGCGCCTCGCGCGCGAGGCGACGCCGGCCGGCACGATCGCCACGGTCGACGCGGGGGCGTCCGCCGCGTGCGTCACTGCGTCCTGGTCCGCGACGGCCCCGCGCGAATTCCTGGCCGCGGCCGGCCTTGCGGCCACGGGCTTCGCGCTGCCCGCCGCGATCGCGGCTCACCTCGTCCATCCCGACCGTCGCGTCATCTGCTTCGCCGGCGCCGGCGAGCTCGGCGCCGAGAGCGAGCTCGAGACCGCGGCGCGCCTGGGCGCGCGCATCGCGATCGTCGTCTTCGAGGCCCGCGGGGCGGACTCGCCGCCCCTGCTGCGGCAGGCCGAACGCTTCGGAATATCCGCGTCCGCCGTCGACGGCGAGGCGCGGTTCGTCCAGGCGTTCGCTCATGCGCTGGCTGCCGAGGGGCCGGCGCTGATCGTGGTGCAGTCGTCAGGCGGCGCCCCGACTTGACGACGCTGTTCGAGGGGTGGTAGAAGCGTCCAACTGTCCGAGCCTCGAGAGGAGGTGAGGTCTCTCCCGATCCTCTAGGTTCCCTATCCCTGGCCGTTTTCATGCGAACTCCAAGGAGTCCGTATGCAGAGGACTTCGCGTCGACACTTCGTCCGTGTCGCTTCCGGCGCCACGGCCGGCATGGCCACCTGGCTCGCCCTCGGGCGCGCGCCCGCGTTCGCCCAGAAGCGCGAGCTGACGTTCCTCAGCTGGAATCACTTCGTCCCCGCCTCCGACGACGAGCTGCGCAAGCAAGCCGAAGCCTTCGGCAAGCAAGCCGGTGTCACCGTGCGGGTGGACACGATCGCCCATCTGCAGATTCCCGCGAAGCGCGCGGCCGAGGCGCAGGCGCAGTCGGGCCACGACATGATCCTGACTGGCGGGGCCGACCCGTTCCTGTTCGAGAAGCAGCACGCCGACGTCGGCGACCTCATCGACGAGCTCGGCAAGAAGTACGGCGGCTGGTATCCGTTCGCGCGCGAGGGCTCGCTCACGGCCTCGGGCTGGAAGGCCGTGCCGTGGTTCTGGGTCTCGTTTCCGGCGACGTACAACATGACGCACTTCAAGAAGGCCGGGCTCGAGTATCCGAAGACGTGGGACGAGCTCCTCCACCACGGCAAGATCCTCAAGAAGCAGGGCAACCCGGTCGGCATCGCGATCAGCCACTGCGCCGACGCGAACACGACGTTCTGGTCGGTGCTCTGGTGCTACGGCGGCAAGGTGCTGGAGCCCGACGGCAAGACCGTCGCGCTCAAGTCGGATCAGACCGAGCGCGTGATCGAGTGGTACAAGGAGCTCTACCGCGACGCGATGGAGCCCGAGGTCCTCTCGTGGGACGACGCGGGGAACAACCGCTGCATCCTCGCCGGCAAGTGCTCCTGGATCCACAACCCGATCAGCCCGTACGCGGCGGCGCTCGCGAAGTCGATGCCGATCGCCGACGAGATCAACCACCACCCGAGCCCGGCGGGCCCGGCGGGAACGCACTCGGCTCCGCCGATCAACGGCATCGGGATCTGGAAGTTCTCGAAGAACGTCGACCTCGCCAAGGACTTCATCCGGTTCCTGTTCCAGAAGGACAACTACGACGCGTGGATCACGGCGTCCAACGCGTTCAACCACCCGCCGCTGAAGCACCTGGCCGACCATCCGATCTGGTCGAAGAATCCCAAGCTCGCGATGCTCCCGAAGGAAGCCGAGTACGCGCACGAGCGCGGCTGGCCCGCGAAGCCGAGCGCCGCGGTGCAGCTGATCCAGGTCAACTACGTGCTGCCCGACATGGTGGCCAAGGCCGTGAACGGCATGCCGACCAAGCGGGCGATCGACTGGGCCCAGGAGCAGGTGAGGCTCGCGGTCCAGGGCAAGCTCAAGGAGGCCGGGGCATGATCAGCCGTCGGCGATTCCTCAAGTCGTCCGCGGGCGCGCTCGCCGGCGCCTCCTCGGTCTTCCTCGAGCGCCCGCCGGCGTTCGCCCAGAAGCGCGAGCTGACGTTCCTCACGTTCAACCACTTCGTGCCGGCCTCCGACGACGAGCTCAAACGGCAGGCGGAAGTCTTCGCCAAGCAGGCGGGAGTCGCCGTGCGTGTCGACACGATCGCCGGCCCGCAGCTCTTCGCCAAGCGCGCGGCGCAGGCGACGTCGCAGTCAGGCCACGACCTGATCGTCACGGGCGCCGCCGACCCCTTCCTCTACGAGCAGCAGCTGACCGACATGGGCGATCTCGTCGCCTACCTCGGCGACCGGTACGGCGGGTGGTATCCCTTCGCGACTCAGACCTGTCAAACGAGCTCGGGATGGCGGGCGGTGCCGTGGTTCTGGGTCGCGTTCCCCGGATGCTACAACGAAGTGCACTTCAAGAAGGCGGGGGTCCAGCCGCCGAAGACCTGGGACGATCTCCTCAAGGTAGGCAAGATCCTCAAGAAGCAGGGCAACCCCGTGGGCATCCCGATCAGCCACTGCACCGACGCCAATATTTCGTTCTGGTCGATCCTCTGGTGCAACGGCGGCAAGGTGCTCGAGGCCGACGGCAAGACGCCGGCCATCAACAGCGACAAGGCCGCCCAGGTCGTCGACTGGTACAAGGACCTGTACGCGAACGCCATGGAGCCCGAGGTCCTGTCCTGGGACAACTCCTCCAACAACCGCTTCCTCCTCTCGGGCAAGGGCTCCTGGATCCACAACGCGATCAGTCCCTACGTCGCCGCCGTCGCGAAGAGCATGCCGATCGCCGACGAGATCAATCACCACGCAAGCCCCAGCGGTCCGGCCGGCATCCACTGCGCGACCGGCGTCAACTCGCTGGCCATCTGGAAGTTCTCGAAGAACGTCTCGCTGGCGAAGGACTTCATCAAGTTCCTCTTCCAGAAGGAGAACTACAACGCCTTCATCGCCGGCGGCAGCGCGTTCAACCAGCCGCCGCTGAAGAGCTTCGCCGAGCACTCGATCTGGGCGAGCAATCCGAAATACGCGATGCTGCCCAAGGAAGCCGACTACGTTCACGAGCAGGGCTGGCCGGCCAAGCCGAATGCGGCGGTGCAACTCATCATCGTCAACTTCGTCCTGCCCGACATCGTCGCCAAAGCCATCAACGGCATGCCGACCAAGCGCGCGCTGGCCTGGGGCGAGGATCAGATCAAGCTCGCGCTGCAGGGCAAGCTCAAGACGGAAGGGAAGTCTTAGCCATGGCCGTCAGCCAGCGTGCGCTCGAGGCGACCGGACTGCCGCGGGTCAGGCGTCTTGCGCGGGTCCGCGAGTGGTGGGAGCAGGAGCACGTCTTCGGCTACGGCCTGATCGTGCCGGCGCTGGCCCTCATCGTGGGCCTCGTGGCGTACCCGTTCGGGATGGCGATCTACTTCAGTCTGTCGGACGACTGGGTCGGCTCGCCCGGGGGATTCGTCGGGCTGCAGAACTTCCGCGACATCCTCGGCAACGAGATCTTCCAGCAGACCGTCTACAACTCGTTCGTGTTCTCGATCATCGCGGTCGTCTTCAAGACGGTGCTCGGCGTGTGGCTGGCGATGCTCCTGTTCCGGAACTTCCGCTTCAAGCGGCTGATCCGGGGCGCGGTGCTGCTGCCGTGGGTCATCCCGACGGCGCTGTCGGTGCTCGCCTGGGGATGGATGTTCGACTCGCTCTACAGCGTCGTGAACTGGACGGCGATCCACCTCGGGCTCATCAACCCCCCCGGCCCCAATTGGCTCGGCATGACGAGCTACGCCATGACCGCGGTGATCGCCGTCAACGTCTGGCGCGGGCTGCCCTTCTTCGCGATCATCGTGCTGGCCGGGCTCGTCTCGATCCCGC
>QHTE01000068.1 GCA_003220685.1 Candidatus Rokuibacteriota bacterium | reverse complement strand
GGCGACGTTCGGGCGCATCGACGTGCTCGTGAACAACGCCGCCTATCCGCGCGGCAACGACCGCGTGCCCCTCACCGAGCTCGACGAGACCGTGTGGCGGCGCGTGCTCGAGATCAAGCTCACCGGCGCGTTCCTGCTCTCCAAGCGCATCGTGCCGATCATGGTGAAACAGAAGTGGGGTCGCATCATCAATCTCTCGTCGGTCGCCGGCAAGCGCGGCGCTCCGAACACCGCGGCGTACAACGTCGCGAACTTCGGCATTCAGGGATTCACGCAGTCCCTGGCCATGGAGCTCGCCCGTGACGGCGTCACGGTCAACGCCATCTGTCCGGGCATCATCGACACCGCACGCATGGACGTGCTCGGACGCGGCGAGGGCTGGCAGAGCCTGCTCGAGCGGATCCCGATGGGACGCGCGGCCAGCGACGACGAGGTGGCCGGGCTCATCGCGTTCCTCTGCTCCCCGGCCGCCACGTACATGACGGGCCAGTCGATCAACATCGACGGCGGCATGGTGATGTGGTGAGTTTGAAGTATGATCGGGCTCCGATGGGCCAGGTCCTCACGGTCCGCACCCGGACGCTCGAGATCGGCTACGAGGCCCACGGCAATCCCGGCGGCACGCCGGTCGTCCTGCTCCATGGCTTTCCCGACGACGCGCACGCGTTCGATCACGTGGCGCCGCCGCTCGCCGCCGCCGGCTGCCGCGTGCTCGTCCCCTACCTGCGCGGCTACGGGCCGACGCGATTTCTCGATCCGCAAGAGCCCCGCATGGCCCAGCAGGCGGCGATCGGTCAAGACCTGCTCGAGTTCATGGCCGCGCTCGGCCTCGCGCCGGCAGCGCTGGCCGGCTACGACTGGGGCGGTCGCGCCGCGTGCATCGCGGCGATCCTGGCGCCCGAGCGCGTGCGCGCGCTGGTCACGATCGGCGGTTACAACGTCCAGAATACGGTGACGCCAACGGCGCCCGCCCCGGCCCGGGCCGAGCGCGCGTACTGGTACCAGTGGTACTTCAACACCGAGCGCGGGCGGCGCGGTCTCGAGCAGAACCGCCGCGACATCTGCCGCCTGCTCTGGGAAGAATGGTCGCCGACCTGGCGCTTCGATCAGGCGACGTTCGATCGCACGGCGCTTTCGTTCGACAATCCCGACTTCGTGGCGGTGGTGATCCACTCCTACCGCCACCGTCACGGCAACGCGCCAGGCGATGGGCGCCTGGACGCGATCGAGCGGCGCCTCGCCGAGAGCCCGGCGATCACCGTGCCCACCGTGATCCTGCACGGCGGCGACGACACGGTGAGCTCGGCCCGGCGCTCCGAGGCCGAGCTCTCACGATTTCCGGCGGGAACCGAGCGGCGCGTCGTACCCGGCGTCGGTCATTTCATGCCGCGCGAGGAGCCCCAGGCGGTGGTCGACGCACTGCTGAAGGTCCTCCACTAGGACGACTCGCCCATGCGCATCGAGGTCATCTGCACCGGCGACGAGGTGCTCACCGGCAAGATCGTCAACACCAACTTCAGCTACATCACGCAGAAGCTCGAGGACGTCGGCCTCGCGGTCCAGTGGGAGACGACGGTCGGCGACGATCGCGAGAATCTGCTGCTGGCGTTCAGGCTGGCCGGCCAGCGTGCCGACGCGGTCATCGTCAACGGCGGCCTCGGCCCCACGATCGACGATCTCTCCCAGGAGATCGCGGCGCAGGCCGCGGGAGTCGGGCTCGCCCTCAACGAGGAGTGGCTCCGGACGATGGAGGAGTTCTTCCGGCGCCGCAGCCGCGTCATGCCGCCCAACAACAAGAAGCAGGCGATGCTGCCGACGACCGCCGAGGTCATCGACAACCCGATCGGCACCGCCTGCGGCTTCGCGCTCGACATCGGCCGGGCGCGCTTCTTCTTCACTCCCGGGGTGCCGCGCGAGCTCAAGCGCATGCTCGAGGAGCAGATCATTCCGCGCCTGCTGGCCAAGAGCGGCCTGCAGACGGCCATCCACCTCAAGCGGTTCCACTCCTACGGCCTCGGCGAATCCCACGTGGACGCGCTGCTCACCGACGTGGACAAGCTCGTGCCCGACGGCAGCGTGAAGCTCGGCTTCCGCGCTCACTACCCGCAACTCGAGACCAAGCTGACCGTTCGCGGCCGGGACATGGACGACGTCCGGGTCAAGCTCGCGCCCGTCGAGCGCGAGGTGCGCAAGCGGCTCGGCAACTTCATCATGGCCGAGGACGAGCAGACGCTGGAGGGGGTCATCCTCTCGGCGCTGACGGCGCGGCAGGGCTCGCTCGCCGTCGTCGAGACGTTCACGAGTGGGCAGATCGCCGCGCGCTTCGCGCACCAGCCCGGCGCGGAGAAGGTCTTCCGCCGCGGCGTGGTGGCGCGGGACCTCGGCGAGATCTTCGCCGCGGTCGGCCTCGACGGAGATCCGCCCGAGGGCGAGCTCACGCGCGAGACGGCCGAGGCGGTGGCGCAGGCCGCGCGCCGGCGGACCGGCGCGAGCCACGCGCTGGCGGTGCTGATCGCGCTCGACGACGGCCCCGACCGGATCGACTTCGGTGGCACCATCTGTCTAGCGATCGCGACCGCCGACGGCGCCGAGTCGCGGCGCAGCCGGATCCTCGGCGGCCGCGAGTGGGTACGCCTGGGCGCGACCGAGATGGGGCTCGACTGCCTGCGCCGCTACCTCCAGGGGTTGCCGGTCGCCGAGCGGATCGACTTCGAGAAGACGTGAGGAGCAGCACGAAGGAGAAATAGGCATGCTGATCGTCGACGCGCAGATCCACATCTGGAAAGGCCACAAGCCGACGAATCCGAACCATCGCCAGATCGCCGACTACACGGCGGACGACGTGCTCAAGGAGATGGACGAGGGGGGCGTCAACGCGGCCGTGATCCATCCGCCCGGGTGGGATCCCAGCTCCAACGCGCTGGCGGTCGAGGCCGCGCGCCAGCATCCCAACCGCCTGGCGATCCTCGCCAACTTCCCGCTCGACCGCCCCGAGAGCCGCTCGGCGATCGACGGCTTGAAGGGCAAGCCCGGGATGCTCGGCCTGCGCTTCGCGCTGCTGCAGCCGCATCAGCAGACGTGGCTGACCGACGGAAGCCTCGACTGGCTCTGGGCCGCGGCCGAACGCGCGGGGATGCCGATCGCGCTGCTCGGGCCAGGGCTCCTGCAAGTGATCGGCAAGATCGCCGAGCGCCATCCGGGGCTCAAGCTGATCATCGATCACTTCGGGCGCCCCGACGCGGCCTGGTCGAATCTGCCGGACCTCGTCGCCGCGGCGAAGCACCGCAACGTCGCGCTGAAGGCGACCGGAGCGCCGAGCTATTCGGCGCAGCCCTATCCCTACCGCGACATCCACGGCCACATCCGGAAGCTCTACGACGCCTTCGGCCCCGATCGCATGTTCTGGGGGACCGACATCACGCGGATGCCGTGCTCGTGGAAACAGTGCGTCACCATGTTCACCGAAGAGCTGCCGTGGCTGACGGCGAGGGACAAGGAGCTGATCATGGGACGCGCCCTCTGCAGCTGGCTCGGCTGGTCGCGGGGCTGGGGCCCCGCCGGCCGAGGCGCGCCTCTGAACAAGGAGCGAGGGCATGAAACAGATTCTGCTCGACCGCTACGGCCAGCCTGAAGACGGCCTGCGCTGCGCGGACGTCCCGGATGTCGGCGCGCCGGCCGCGGGCGAGGTCGTCTTCGAGGTTCTGGCGTTTCCGATCAACCCCGCCGACATCTCGTTCTGCCGGGGTACCTACCGCCTCAAGCCGGAGCTGCCGGCCACGCCCGGCGCCGAATGCATCGGACGCGTCACCGCGGTCGGCGCGGGCGTGACGCACGTCAAGGTCGGCGACCTCGTGATCAATCTGCAACGGGAGAACTGGACCCAGGAGCGGCGCGTCAAGGGCGAGGACGTCATCGCCGTGTCGGACGGGATCGACATCCAGCAAGCGGCGATGCTGCGGATCAATCCGGCGACCGCGCTCCTGCTGCTCACTGACATCGTGCCCCTGAAGCCCGGAGACTGGGTCATCCAGAACGTCGCCAACTCGGCCGTCGGTCGGCTCGTGATCCGGCTGGCGCGCCCGCGAGGCGTGAAGACGGTGAACGTGGTGCGGCGCGAATCCCTGTTCGGCGAGCTCAAGGCCCTCGGCGCCGACGTCTGCGTCATCGACGGGCCGGATCTGGCCGAGGTGGTCAAGACTCAGACGCACGGCGCGCCGATCCGGCTCGGCCTCGACGCCGTGTCCGGCCGGGCGACCGCACGACTCTCGGCATGTCTGGCCGAGGGGGGCGTGGTCTGTAATTACGGTTCGATGACGAGCGAGGACCCGGTCATGTCTCGCAGCGCGCTGATCTCGGGTGGCCTGTCTCTTGTCGGCTTCATCCTGGGTCGCGGGCTGGCCACGCGGTCGCTCGACCAGATCCGGGCGATCTATGCCGATCTCGGGCAGCAGGTCGCCAAGGGCAACCTGTCGGCGCCGATCGAGATGATCTACCCCATCGAGGATATCAAGGAAGCGGTCGCCCATGCCCAGCGCGGCGAGCGCAGCGGCAAGATCCTGGTCGCCCCGAACGGGCCGGTGTGATGACACGCCGGCCGGCGCGTCGGCTGCGCCGCTGGAGCGTAGCGGCGGCCGCGCTGATCGCCGCGGTCACGATGCCACCGCCTGCGTTCGGGGAGCCGTCGGAGACCAAGCCGGAGGCCGCCGCGAGCGATCCGGATTACGCGGCCGGCAAGGCGGCGCTCGACCGCGAGGACTGGCGCGAGGCGGCCGGGCGGTTCACCAAGGCGGCGCTTCGCGATCCCGACAACGCGGACCTACAGAATTATCTCGGATATTCGTATCGGAACCTCGGACAGCTCGACCGAGCGTTCCAGCACTACAAGCGGGCGCTCGAGCTCAATCCGCGACACCGCGGCGCCCACGAGTATGCCGGCGAAGCGTACTTGATGGTCGGCGATCTCGCCCGCGCCGAGGAGCACCTCGCGGCCCTCCGCAAGATTTGCCTGATCCCGTGCGAGGAGCTCGGCGACCTCGAGCGCCACATCGCCGAGTACCGGAAGAAAACCGGCGCTCAACGATAACGTCACAAACCGTCGGGAACCGGGAACCTCTCGAAGGGGTTATGAGCGTATCGCATAAGGTGTCTCACTGGCCGTCGCCTGAACCCGAAGGTGGGAGGACACGAGATGAAGCGATGTGTGATCAGCCTGTTCGTCGCCCTTGTTGGTCTCCTGGTGGTGCTCGGGCCCTCCCTCCTGGCAACGGCCGGCGACGGGAAGGATGACCGCGACAGAGATGACGGCTTCAATCTGAGCGCCACGCTTCGCGGGTTCCATGAGGTACCGGCGATCTCGACCCCCGCGAGCGGCAGCTTCCGCGGCGAGATCAGCGCCGACGGCACCAGTATCACGTACACCTTGAGCTATTCCGGGCTCGAGGGCGACGTGCGGCAGTCTCACATCCACATCGGGCAGCGTCGCGTCAACGGCGGCATCGTGGTCTTCCTCTGTCAGACCAGCTTCAATATGGACCCCACCGGGCACGCACCGACCTGCCCACAGTCGGGAACGGTGACGGGCATCTTGACGAAGGCCAACGTGGCCAATAGCGCCAACGCCCAGGGCATCGAGGCCTCGCCTACGGGGGCTGGCTCGACCGACGCCGAGTTCGCCGAGTTCGTGGCGGCGATTCGGGCCGGCGTGACCTACGCGAACGTGCATTCGGCCAACGCGGGAGGGGTCGCCACAAAATACAACTCGGGCGAGATTCGTGGCCAGATCAAAGTGGAGCGTGATCGGCACTGAAGCGACGGGGCGTCGCTAGCGTTCTCCGTAGCCCTCAGCGGCCGCCGCGCGACCTCGCCGGGCCCACTGGTGAGATCGCGTGGCGGCCCTACGCCGACACCATGTATCATCCTGTCTTCCGTGATCGGTCAATCTCCCCGGCGCAAGGAAGACGAGCGGCTGATCACCGGACGGGGCCGGTTCATCGATGACATCGCCCCGCCGGGTCTCCTGCATCTGATACTGGTGCGCTCGACCCACGCCCGGGCGCGACTCGCCGGCGTGGACGTCGAGGCCGCGCGCACGCAAGGGGCCGTCTCGGTCTTTCTCGCCGACGATCTACCCGGGCTGGCTGACCCACTCCCCGCCGCGCGCGCCGATCGCACGAATCCCTACGTCCGTCTCGACACGCCGCGGCCGCAGAGGCCGCTCGCCCGCGGCGAGGTCCGGTATGTCGGCGAGCCGATTGCCGCGGTGGTCGGGCCCGACCCGTACCGAGCGGCTGACGCGGCAGCGCTCGTTCGGGTGGAGTACGAGCCGCAGCCCGCCGTGGTCGACGCCGAGGCTGCCATGCTCCCCACGTCGCCGTCGGTCCACGACGGCGCGAGCAACGTCGTCGGCCAGGTCGTGAAGGTGATCGGCGACGTCGACCGCGCGTTCGCCGAGGCCGATGTGGTCGTCGAAGATCATCCCGCGCACGGCCGCGTGACCTCGATGGCGATCGAGACGCGAGGTCTCTGCGCCGTCTTCGATCCGGCCATCGGGAGCCTGACCCTGTGGGCGGCGCACCAGGGCCCTTATCACCTCCGCGGCGCCGTCGCGGCGCGCCTGAGACTTCCGGCCGAGAGCATCCGGGTGATCGCGCCGGACACCGGCGGCGGCTTCGGTCCGAAGGAAGGCATCTATCCCGAGGACCTGCTCGTCCCCATGCTCGCCCACCATCTCGGCCGACCCGTGAAATGGATCCAGACGCGCACGGAGTTTCTGTCGAGCTCGCACCAGGCGCGACAGCAGGCCCATCACGCGCGGCTCGCGGCGACACGCGACGGGCGCATTCTCGGCCTCGAGGCTCGAATCGTGAAGGACGTCGGCGCGTATCACTACTTCTCGGTCCACGAGCCGACGAACACGATCAACCACCTGCCCTCGCAATACCGGGTGCCGGCCTTCCGCGCCGAAGGCTTCGCGGTTGTCACCAACAAGACGCCGAGCGCCCCCTATCGCGGCGCCGGCCGGCCCGAGGCAATCCTGGTCGTCGAGCGCCTGCTCGATCGTCTCGCGGCCCGGCTCGGCCTCGATCCCGCCGAAGTTCGTGCGCGAAATCAGATCGCGCCGCACGAGATGCCGTATCGGCCGGGCCTCGTGTACCGGGACGGCGTCGCCGTGAGCTACGACGGCGGCGACTACCCGCTCGAGCTCCGGCGCGTGCTCGATCTCCTCGACTACTCGGGCTGGCGCAAGCGGCAGGCGGAGCTGCGCGCGCAGGGACGGCGCATCGGCCTCGGGATCGCCGCGTATCTCGAGGCCGGCGGCAGCGTGCGCCCCGGCGAATGGGCGACGGTCAAGGTCGACGAGCACGGGCACGTCGAGGTGCTGATCGGCGTGTCGGGCTCGGGCCAGGGTCACGAGACCGTGTTCGCCCAGGTATGCGCGGAGTACCTCGGGGTCGCGTTCGACGACATCCGCGTCCGCGGCGGCGACACCACACTGGTGCCCTTCGGCTACGGGACCGGCGCCAGCCGGGTCGCCGTGAACACCGGCAATGCCGTGGCCGTCGCCGCCGCCGAGGTGAAGGTCAAGGCGTGTCGCGTCGCCGCCGGCCTGCTCGAGTGCGCGCCCGACGACGTGCGCATCGAGGACGGGCGCGCCTTCGTGGTCGGCGCGCCAGGGCGCGCGATTCCGCTCGCCCAGGTCGCTCGCGCGGCGCTGACCGATCGAGGGCTCGTCGAGCTCGGCGGTCCGGGGCTCTGGGCCACGAAATTCTACTCGCCGCCGACCGTGACGTGGGCGAGCGGCGTGCACGCAGCGGCGGTCGAGGTCGACGTCGAGACCGGCCGCGTCGCGATCCTCCGTTACGCGATCGTGCACGACTGCGGCCGCCAGCTCCATCCGGTGATCGTCGACGGCCAGATCGTGGGCGGCTTCGCCCAGGGCCTGGGCGTCGTGCTCGGCGAGCACGTCGTCCACGGCGACGACGGCCAGCTCCTCACGAACACGCTGATGGACTACCCTATCCCGCGGGCGGAGGACATGCCGCCGCTCGTCATCGAGCACCTGCGCTTCGCGACCGACCACAACCCGCTCGGCGTGCGCGGGGTCGGCGAGGGCGCCACCGGGCCGCCGACCGCGGCGATCGCCAACGCGGTTGCGGACGCGTTCGAGGGACGCCTCGACGTCACGAATCCGGTGCTGACGCCGCACCGGGTCTACACGCTGCTCCGAGAAGCTGGAATCGCTTGAGGAGGAATGCATGGCAAGGCTGACACCGATCACCAGCAAGAACCAGGTCGCCGCGAAGGACCAGGCGATCGTCGACTCGATCGTCGCGAGCCGCGGTGCCTTGCAGGGGCCGTTCACGATGTTCCTGCATTCGCCCGAGCTGGCGGGCCGGCTCGCGCATCTGGGCGCCTACGTGCGGTTCGAGGGCTCGCTCGACCTGCGCGTGCGCGTGCTCGCCGCCATGACGGTCGCGCGCGAGCTCGAGGCCGTCTACGTCTGGGGCGCGCAGACGGGCGGCGCCCGGCGGCTCGGCGTGCCGGAGTCGACCATCACCGCGATCCGCGAAAATGACAGCCGCGGCATTCCGGCCGAGGACGCGCAGATCGTCGAGTTCACGCGCCAGCTGATGCGCAAGCACCGGGTCGACGAGGCCACCGTGAAGGCGCTGATCGGCCGGTTCGGCAACGACGGCTTCATCCAGCTCACCGGCGCGATCGGCTACTACGCCATGCTGGCGATGACGGTCAACGCCTGCGAGCTCGAGGCCGCGCCGGGCGCCGAGGTGCTGAAGGTCTAGGCGCGGATCTCGATCTTCCGCGTCACCGACTTCGACGTGCCGAAGGTCGGGACGAAGGCCGAGTGCTTGCCGGGGCCGCCCGTGACGACGATGTGGATGTCCTCCGGCTTGCCGACGATCGGGCACAGCGCGTCGTCGTCGTCCTGGTCCACCCAGTCGGGCCAGCTCTCGGCCTGGTACATCGCGCGCAGCTTGAGCAGGCCGACCTTGTTGCGGGCGCGCTCATCGAAATCCTCCCGCAAAGCAGTTCGCGCTGCAGGCCGTCGGGACTCCTCCGCCGGCGAGGCGCCACTCAAAGTAGAATAGCGCACACCACGCGGGAGGACCCATGAGGCCATACGAGGGCATCAAGATCATCGATATCACCCATGTGCTCGCCGGGCCGTTTGCCGCTTACCAGCTGGCGCTGCTCGGCGCGGACGTCATCAAGGTCGAGCATCCGATCGACTACGACCAGAGCCGCGACTCGGGGGGCGACCGCGCCCTCAACCGCCAACAGATGGGGACGGGCTTCCTCACGCAGGCCTCTAACAAGCGCGCGATCACCCTGAACTTGAAGCACGAGGAGGGACGCGAGATCTTGAAGAAGCTCGTGAAGGACGCCGACGTGCTGGTGGAGAACTGGCGCTCGGGCGCCTTCCCCGCCCTGGGGCTCGGCTGGAGCGATCTCTGGCCGCTCAACCCGCGGCTGATCTACTGCTCGATGACCGCGTTCGGCCAGGAGGGGCCGCGCGGGGTGCAGACCGCCTACGACCAGCTGATCCAGGCCACGTCGGGAATGATGGCGATGACCGGCACGCCGGACGTGAACCCGATCAAGACCGGCGCGCCCGTCATCGACTACGCCACTGGCACGATGTGCGCGTTCGCGATCTCGGCCGCGCTCTTCCAGCGCGAGCGCACGGGGCGCGGCCAGTACATCGACAGCTCGATGCTCGACGTGTCGATGATGCTGATGGGCTCATACATCACGTCCTACCTGCGCACCGGGAGCGAGCCCAAGCCCAAGGGCAATCGCATGGACCGCGCCAGCAGCCAGCTCTACGCGGCCAAGGACGCGCCGCTGATGATCGCCGCCGGCAACCGCGGCCAGCACGAGCGTCTCTTCCGCGCCGTCGGCCGCCCGGACCTCGCCGCGCAGTCGAGCCACGACGAGCGCGAGGCGCTCTACGAGAAGCAGACCGAGGAGCTCCAGAAGATCATCGCGCAGCGGACCGCCGACGAGTGGGAGCAATACCTCCAGGGCAGCCACGTCCCGGCCGGTCGCGTGCGGCGCCTCTCGGAGTCGCTGAACGATCCACAGCTCGCCACGCGGGGCGTCTTGCACCGCCACGAGAAGATCGAAGGCATCGAAGGGCCGGTGACCGTGCCGATGGCCGCGTTCAAGTTCGCCGACGGCGGCCCGAGCATCGAGACCCCGCCGCCGCGCCTGGGCCAGCACACCGACGAGGTGCTCGCGGGCCTCGGCTACACGAAGGACGACATCGCGAAGCTACGCGCCGGGGGCGCGATCTAAAGCCATCGCGCCGGGCGCGATCTAGGGCAACAGGTCGGCGACGGCGATGGGGCTCGACGGGAAGGCGAGGGGAACGGCGGCGGCGGGCGCCGCCAAGGTGGTGACGGAGCGATAGCGCCAGCCGTAGATCGCCGCCGGGTCGTGGCTCGGATCGCGGTAGATCTCGAGGACCCCGTCGACCAGGTTGACGATCCAGTAGTCCTCGATCCCTGCCCGCGCGTAGAGGCTGCCTTTGTGCTCTCGGTCGAAATAGAGGCTCGAATGCGCCACCTCGATCGCAAGCGCCGGGCGCTCGGGGTGGGCGTCGCGATAGTCGCCCGGCCGCCCTGGCACGACGACCAGATCGGGCTCAGGCTCAGATTCGTCGTCGAGCGACACGGGCTGCTGATTTCGCACAATCCAGCCCGACGGAAGGGCCGCCCTCAGCGCATAGTCAGCGGCGGTCACCGCGGAGCTGTGATACGCGGCCTTCGGCTCCGCGACGATGAGCTGGCCGCCGAGGAGCTCGAGTGGCTCGCCCTCGAACGCTCCAAGATCAACCAGCCGGTCATACTCGACCCGCTTCCAGCGCCGGACCGTTAGCGGAGCCTGCCCCATGCCTCGACTCTAAGTCATCGCCGCGGGTGACCTCAACGTCAGCCGATGAATACGCGCTATCATCCCGCTGAAAGGAGCCGGCCATGACCTCCCTGACAGCGCGTCTTTCGGTGATCGTCCTGGGGCTCGCACTGATCTCGCTTGCTGCCGGGCCCGCGTCGTCGCAAGCGCCGCGCGGTCACGGCGCCGAAGCGCGCGACATGGAGCTGGTCGGTCACGACGATCTCCAGGGGCGCTCGGCCTACCAGCCGACGATCCACAAGCAGGGCGGCCGCTTCATCGCCTACGTCGGCCATCACGGCGGCAAGGCGCGTAATCCCTTGACCGGCGCGGATGAAGACAACGGCACCTCGATCGTCGACGTGACCGATCCGGCGCGGCCGCGCTATCTGGCGCACATCCCCGGCCCGACCGGCGGCTCCGAGCAGGGCGGCGCGCAGATGGCGCGCGTCTGCGACCGTCAGGGCAAGACGTATCTACTGCGGACGTTCGGCAACGCGGTCCCCAACTCCGGCCACGAGGTCTGGGACGTGAGCGACCCGGCGAAGCCGCGCAAGGCGAGCACCGTGGTCTCCGGCCTCACCTCCACGCACAAGAACTTCTGGGAATGCGACACCGGCACCGCCTATCTCGTCTCCGGCGATCTGGCCAAGACCGATCCGCTGCAGGCCGGCCCCTCGGGCTGGCGCACCGCGCGCATGACGAAGATCTACGATCTCAGCGATCCGGCGAAGCCCATCTTCGTGCGCGACTTCGGCCTGGCCGGCCAGGAGCCCGGCTCGAGCGCCTCGCCCGTACCGCCCGGCGCGCACGGGCCGATCGCGCTCGGCAATCGCGTCTACTTCGCGTACGGCACCAGCGCCGACGGGATCTTGCAGATCGTCGATCGCCAGAAGCTCCTGACCGGGCCGAAGGAGCCGACACAAGCGAATCTCAGCGCGCCCGAGGTGAGCCGGCTCTCCATGTCGCCCAACTGGGGCGGCCACACGGCGTTCCCGGTGCTGGGGATGACGATCGCCGACTGGGCCAGCAACACGAAGGGCAACGTGCGCGACTTCGTCGTGCTCGTGTCGGAGGCGATCGCGAACGAGTGCCGCGAGTTCCGTCACGCCACGTTCCTGGTCGACATCACGACCGAGACGCGGCCGTTCTCGGTGGCGACCTTCCAGGTGCCCGAGTCGCGCGGCGGCTTCTGCAAGCGGGGCGGGCGCTTCGGCCCGCACTCGAGCAGCGAGTCGTTCGCGCCGATCTTCTACAAGAAGCTGGTCTTCGTGGCCTACTTCAACGCGGGCGTGCGCGCCGTGGACATCCGCAACCCGTACGCGCCGCGCGACGCCGCGTTCTACATCCCGGCGACGACGGAGCGGACGGCCGAGCGCTGCGTGACCGAGCCGACCCGCAGCTGCAAGGTCGCGATCCAGACCAACAACGTCGAGGCCGACGAGCGCGGCTACGTCTACCTGGCCGACCGCGCCAACACGGGGCTGCACATCGTGCGGCTCACCGGGGACGCCGCGAAGATCATCGGGAACTGATCGACATCAACGGCGTGCTGATCGGGAAGCCAGGCAACGCCCGCTGACACGCGGGGAATCGGAGCCCTCGCGGCCGCGGCTGCTACCCGTCGGTCAGCGGCACGATCGCGTACATCCGGGGCTGGTCGCCGACGACGCGGGTGACGTGGCCTTGACCCGTGAGATCTTCGGCCAGGATCACGTCGCCCGGACCGACCCGCGCGATCGTGCCGTCACCCACCTCGATCTCCGCGGTGCCCGAGAGCGAGATCGAGTACTGGCGCCGCGGGGCACAGTGCCAGCTGAGCACGTAGCCCGGCGGCGCCACGCGAAACGCGATGCCGCTCGCCGGCTGCATGGGCGTCCCCTCGCCGTGGGCACCTTCGACGTCGGAGAACGGCTTCATCGCGAGCGGCACCTCGGCGAGGTGCGACTTGCCGTCCGAGCCGCTGTACACCCGCCACACTTTCGGCATGTTCGTCCTTTCGGGCCTCGCCGGCGCGCTCAGCGCGCGGCGGCGACCGCCTCCGGCATCTGACGGACGACCCGGGTCTCGTGGACGGCCGGCGAATAAATCTCGAGGACCTCGAGGTCGTCGGAGCAGTCGAGCTCGTTGTGCACGATGCCCGGCGGCTGCAGGATGCAGTCACCCTTCGTGAAGGTATGCTCGCCGTGATCCTCGTAGACGAACTTGATCCAGCCGTTCAGCACGTAGAACATCTGGAAGTCGCAGAGGTGCTGGTGGAGGCCCGTCGTGTGCAGGTCGTGGTTGCCGGCCGATTCCTTCTTGATCCGGATGGTATGGGCGCGGAACTTCCCGTGCGTCGCGGGCTCGATGCCGAGGTCGCGGTATTCCATGAAGCTCCGGAGGCCGGACTTGTAGACGGCGTCCTTCGCGAGGCTCGCGCTGAACAGCTGCTTGGGCTCGCTCATCTCGATCCCTCCCGTGGCGCGCTGGCGCCGGTGACCGTTAGTTGGGGGCCGTGAACTCGAACGTCGTGCCGACCGAGCTGGCGGTGAACCGGCCCGGCAGCCGCTGCACGATCGCGCAGATGGCCTCGATCCCGGTGCAGTGCTGCGGGATCACGTGCTCCACCTCGAGGTCGCGAAACGCGTCGACCACGCGCGTGATGCGGGCCTCGTCGAGGCCGCTCAGGTGGAAGCCGCCGATGACCGCGTGCACGCGCGGGACGCCGGTGAAGCGGGCGGCGTTGCGGCAGATGCCGACGATGCCGCGATGCGAGCACGAGGTGACCACGACGAGCCCGCGATCGCGCACGTTGGCCACCAGGGTCTGCTCGCCGATGAACGTGTCCTGGACCAGCTCGCCGCCTTCCTCTTCCACGCGCAGGTTCGACGGGATGGTCTCCCAGTCCTCGGCCCCGTGCATCTCGCCCGAGAGCCAGAGGCCCTCGACGATCGGCGTCGGCTTGGCGACGAGCCGCACGTCGATCCCGTATCGCTCGATCTCGTCGCGCGACAGGCGGCCGCTGTAGACGCGGCGCTCGCCCCGCTGCTGCCAGCGGGGACTGAAGTGATCGACGCCGCCGTAGAAGGCCAGGTCTCGGCGGAGGCGCCGCCGCCACCCGTGCAAGAAGCCGGTCAACCCGCCCCAGTGGTCGCGATGGCCGTGAGAGAGGGCGAGTGCATCGATCGCGCCCGGATCGAGCGCCAACTCGCGGAAGTTGTGGTTCATCGTGTCGGCGGTGAGCCCGAAGTCGAGGGCCATCGTGAACCGCTCGGCGCCCCGGGTCGCCTCGACCAGGTGGGCCAGGCCGTGCTCGGCCCGCAGATCCGGCATCTTACCGGCCACGAAGGCGCTGTAGCGGCGGGCGATCGCCTCGTCCTGCCGCAGGTTGTCGATGTAATTGTCGACGACGGTCGTGACGCGGACCCGGTCGACGGCGGGCGGCATGCGCGTATCCTACCAGCGGAACGGGTCTGATGGGCCAGTGTCGATTCCAGGCGGTCATCGGCGTCGTATAGATGAGGACCGCCGGGCGGCTTCGAGCCGGGCGATCATACCAAGGAGGACCTATGCGCTACATGCTGCTCATCAATTCCGACAAGAACGCGCCGCCGCCGCAGAAGGCCGAGATGGAGGCCGTGCTGAAGGGCCACCAGCGGTTCGGCGAGGAGCTCATGGCCGCCAAGAAGATGGTCCACGGCGAGCGCCTGCGTGGCGACGAGGACGCGAGCCGCATCCGGTTCAAGGCCGGCCAGGGTCAGGTCACGGACGGCCCGTTCACCGAGACCAAGGAAGTCTTGGGCGGCTTCTACCTGATCGAGTGCGACTCCAAGTCCGAGGCGATCGAGTGGGCGAAGAAGATTCCGCTCCGCGAGGGCGGCTCGATCGACATCCGGCCCGTCTGGCCGATGTGAGCGAAGCCCTGCCGTAGCGGCCGCGGGGGCTCGAGCATCAGGTAACATCTCTGCTCGTGACGGCGAGCGGTCACGGGCAGACGCCGGATTCCGACGCTCATGCGCGCGTCGCGGAGGCGTTCCGCGAGGAGTACGGGCGCGTCGTCGCGTCGGTGCTGCGGATGGTGCGCGACATCGACCTGGCCGAGGAGATCGTCCAGGAGGCGTTCGAGCAAGCGCTCGACCGCTGGCCCGTGACCGGCGCGCCGGATCGGCCGGGCGGCTGGCTCCTTACGACGGCGCGCCGGCGCGCGATCGACCGTCTCCGTCACGCCCGCCGGGCGGGAGCCAAGGCCGAGGCGCTCGCCTACGAGGGCGCGCTCGGCGCGGGCGACGAGATTCCCGACGTGAGGGATCCCGAGACGATCGCCGACGACCGGCTTCGGCTGATCTTCACTTGCTGTCATCCGGGTCTGCCGGCCGACAGCCGCGTGGCGCTCACCCTGAGGCTGGTCGGCGGACTCTCGACCACCGAGATCGCACGCGCGTTTCTCGTGCCCGAGCCGACGATCGCGCAGCGCCTCGTGCGCGCCAAGCGCACCATCCGCGACCGCGCCCTGCCCTATGAGGTGCCCGAGGGCGCGGAGCTGGCCGCGCGGCTCCCGGCCGTGCTCGCCGTGGTCTATCTGATCTTCAACGAGGGCTACGCGGCGCACAGCGGCGACGCGCTCGTGCGTCACGATCTCTGCCAGGAGGCCGTCCGCCTCGGCCGCATGATCGCCGAGCTGATGCCAGAGGAGCCCGAGGTGCTCGGGCTCCTCGCACTGATGGAGCTGCAGACCTCGCGCGCGGCGACGCGCGCCGACGCCGACGGCAACCTGGTGCTGCTCGCGGATCAGGACCGATCGCGCTGGGACCAGCCCCGGATCGCGCGCGGCCTGGCGCTGCTCGGCCGCGGGGGCCCGCTATCGCACGCCGGCCCCTATCAGCTCCAGGCCGCGATCGCCGCCTGCCACGCGCGCGCCGCGTCGTGGGAGGCGACGGACTGGGAGGCGATCGTGACGCATTATCGCGCGCTCGCCGAGATCGCGCCGTCGCCGGTGGTGGAGCTGAACCGCGCGGTCGCGATCGGCCTCGCGCGCGGGCCGGCCGCCGGGCTCGTGGCCCTCGACGGCATCGACGCCGCGTCGCTCTCCTCCTATCACCTGCTGCCGGCCGCGCGCGCCGACTTCCTCCGCCGTCTCGGGCGCTCGGCCGAGGCAGCCGCGGAATATCGCCGCGCGCTCGAGCTTACCGACAACGCGCGCGAGCAACGCTTCTACGCGGCGAGGCTCGCGGCGTGCGAAGCCGGCGGTGCGAGCTCGTGATCGAGGGGGGCCGCCTCACACCCGCTGACGCGTAGTCCCCCGCCGCGAGCTCCGGCGCGCGCCGCCGCGCGGCTCAGCGGCCCGGCTTCAGCTTCAGATCCTCATATGGCGCCGAGTAGGCAAAGCCTTTGATGTGGTCGACGCACGCTTCGTCGACGCGCGGCCCGATGCCCCACAGGAATGCCACCTCGTAGATCGGCACGTGCACGGCCCGGTCGTGCATGATCTGCTGGATCTGGTGCAGCATCGACTCGCGCTTCTTCCGGTCCAGCTCGCGGGCCTGGCGCGCGTAGAGATCCTCGATCTCCGGCACCACGCCCGAGGTGTAGATGCCGGTTTTGATCACGTAGGCCTCGATGCGCGTGGCCGCGTTGCCGGCCGGCGCGCCGAGCCCCATGATGACGCCCTTGATCTTGTGCTCGCGCCACGCCGTGAGGAACGCGGCGCGCTCCATCGTGCGCACCCGCGTGCGGATGCCGACCTCTTGCAGGTAGTTCCCGATCGCCTCGGCCAACGAGAAGAAGGGCGGGAACGGCGTGAGGTCACCCGCGTCGAAGCCCGAGGAATAGCCGGCCTCGGCGAGGAGCTTTCTGGCACGCGCCGGGTCGTAGGCGGGAGGCTCGAACGACTTCGCGAACTCGAGCACGCGCGGGACGAGCCCGCCGGTCGGCCGCGAGAGCCCGAGCGTCTCAGCCTGATTCAACACGCTTCGATCGAGGGCGTGGCTCGCCGCCAGCCGCACGCGCCGGTCGGCCCAGGGTGACTTCGGCTCCCACTGCTCCGGCAGATCGAGGAACACGACGCCCGGCGGCACCGCGGCGGCCAGGCGCAGCCCCGGCGAGCGCTTGATCTCGGCCGCCACGGGACCGCTCAGGAGATAGACGATGTCGACGTCGCCGGCCTTGAGCGCCGCGCCGCGCGTGGTCTCGTCGGGCATGCTCCGGAACACGAGCCGCTTCACGCTCGGCACCTTGCGCCAGTAGCCCTCGAAGGCCTCCATCACGAGATCGACGCCCGGGTTGAAGCTCACGAACTTGTAGGGTCCGGCGCCGATCGGCGCCTTCTTGAAGCCGTCCTCGCCGACTTTCTCGACGTATTTCTTGGGCACGATCCACGCCGCCCCGGTGGCGGAAGTCCCGTAGAAGGTCATGAAATCGGGCCACGGCTCTTTCAGTACGAATCGAACGCGGGAAGGATCGACGACCTGGATCTCGCGCACGCGATCCTTCAGCAGCTTGGCCGCCGCGCCGTGATAGCGCTCGAAGGAGTACTTGACGTCCTCGGCCGTGACCGCGTCACCGTTGTGGAACTTCACGCCCTTTCGCAAAACGAACTCGTAGGTGAGGCCGTCCTTCGACGCGGCCCACGACTCGGCGAGGCTCGGCGTGTTGTCGCCGCCGGGCATCGGCTTCACCAGCGCGTCGTGCAGCGCGTACAACACCATGAACGGCGTGATGAACGCCTCGGTGTCGCTCGGATCGAGCCAGCGCGCGGCCAGGGTGACGTGAACGCCCCAGGTCATCGTGCCGTCGGGAGCGGCGAGAGCGGGCTCTCCGGCGGCGGCGAAGAGCAGGCCCGAGGTGACGACCACGAGTCGGATCACGAATGATTTCATCGCGCCTCCGTGAGGGTTCGAACAGTCGAGCTAGGGTATCATCGCCGCGGAGGGAACGAGATGAAGGTCAAAGCGCTCGACACGTACTTCCTGTCCGCACCGCTGCCGCAGCCGGTCCGCACCTCGACGTCGACGATCAGCCGGGTCAGCGAGCTGATCGTGAAGCTGACGACCGATTCCGGCCTCGTCGGCATCGGCGAGGCTCACGGGCCTTTCCTGTCTCAAGGCGGTCCGGAGGCCATGAAGGCCGTCGGCCAGATCCTCGAGCGCGTCACGCCCCTCGTCGTCGGCCAGGATCCCTTCAGTGTCGAGCGCGTCTGGCAGGATCTCTTCGCGCTGACCTATACGAGCGTGCGCGGGATCCCGACCCTGGCGCACCAGCGCCGCCAGCTCGTGACCGCGATCAGCGCCATCGACATCGCGCTGTGGGACCTCATGGGCAAGGCGACGGGCCGGCCGGTTCACGCCCTGCTCGGCGGGGCGCTCCGCTCGCGGGTACCCGCGTACGTGACGGGCTTCTACTATCGCGACGGCGAGCGCCCCGACGATCTCCGGCGCGAGGCCGCGCTCTATCTCGAGCACGGCTATCGCACCGTGAAGGTCAAGGTCGCGGGTCTCTCGCCCGAGGCCGACGCCGAGCGCGTCGGCGTGATCCGCAAGGCGGTCGGCGACGACGTGGCCATCATGCTCGACGCGAATCAGGGCTGGGATCTGCCGAGTGCCGTGCGCGCGACTCGGCTCTGCGAGCCGTACAACATCTTCTGGCTCGAGGATCCGATGCCCTGGTACGACGAGCGCCATGCGCTGCGCCGCCTGAAGGCCGAGGTAGACGTGCCGATCTCCGCGGGCGAGACGGAGTTCACGCCCTTCGGCTTGCGCACGATGGTGGCCGAGGGTCTCGTCGACTATCTGATCATCGACTCGACGTGGGCAGGCGGGCTCACGGTCTGGCGCAAGGCGGCGGTGATGGCCGAGCTCTACCAGGTGCCGCTCGCCGCCCACCACGACCCGCAGATCCACGTCCACGCCGTCGCCGCGAGCCCGACCGGCTTCATCCTCGAATCGTTCGCCGATCCGACGCGCGACCCGCTCTGGTTCGAGCTGTTCCGCGAGCGGCCGAAGATCGTCGACGGCTTCATGGCCGTGCCCGACACGCCGGGGCTCGGGCTCGAGCTGCGCCAGGACACGCTAGAGAAGTATGGGGTCCGGCTCGGCTGAGCGCGCCGCCGCGATGCTGAGTGGCGTCTTCTTCGACCTCGACGAAACGCTGATCGATGCCGGCGGTTGCCATCGAGAGGCAAGCCGTCGCGCCTTCGGCGCGTTCGGCATGGATTGGGACGAGGCGCTCAGGCGGACCGGTCCCTTCTTTGGTCGCCGGATGCGAGAAATCCTCGCGGCCAGACGTGATGCTCTGGGTGTCGACGAACGAACCGCTCCGCTGCAGGAGCTCAGCTCGCTGCGCGAGAAGCACTACGTCGACTTCTTTCCGGCAGGCGTCTGCTTGCTCCCCGGCGCTCGGGAGGCGCTGGCCAGCGTGTCCGACCACGGCGCGGTGGCCGCAATCGTCTCTTCATCAGCGCGGGCGACCATCGCCTTGACGGTCGAGCACTACGGGCTCTCGGGCCTAGTGAGCTTCGTGGTCGGCGGCGATGACGTCGAGCGCGGCAAGCCGGACCCACAGTGCTACGAGGTCGCGTTCAGTCGGCTGCGGTCCCTGAGGTCGGCGGTGAAGCCGGACTGCCTGGTGGTGGAGGACTCATCGGTCGGCGTCACCGCCGCTCGCTCGGCGGGTCTCCCGGTGTGCCTGATTCCGCGCTATACGCTCGCCGAATCCGTGATGGCGGAATACACACTGGGATCGCTGGAAAAGCTTCCAGGGTTGCTCGCGCGGCTCCGCGAAGGCTAGCCGGGGCAGCTTCAGGCCGCGCCTTTGCCCTGCACGACGACGCGTGAGGCGATCAGCGTGTCGATCTCAGCCTCGCCGTAGCCGAGCTCGCGGAGGATCTCGCTCGAGTGCTCGCCGAGCTCGGGCGGATATCGGGGCGCGACCTTAGGGACGTCCTCGAGCCACAGCGGGCTCGCCACGGTGAGCGACGCGCCCGCCCGTGGATCGTCGAGCGGCACCAGGGCGCCGCTGGCGACCATCTGCGGATCGCTGCGCGCATCGTCCACGGTGCCCACCTCGCCGAACGTGAGCCGATGCTGATTCAGGATCGCGCGCCACTCGGCCCACGGCCGCTTCGCGAAGATCGAGTCGAAGATCGGAACCAGCGCGCGAGCGTTCGCGCGCCGGGCCGGCGTGGTGGCGAAGCGCGCGTCGTCCCCAAGGTCGGGGCGCTCGAGCGCCTTCAAGAGATGGGGCCAGTCCCGATCGTCGTTGAGCACGTTCAGCAGGAACCAGCGGTTGTCGGCGCAGCGATAGAGGTTCGCGAGCGCGGTCGCCGGCTCCTCGCGCGGCGGCCGGGGCTCGACGCGCGCGCCGCAGAGCGCGGCCTGGATCTGCGTCGCGTTCCACCAGAGGCCGTTGGCCAGCAGCGAGGTCGACACCATCGTGCCCTGGCCGGTCCGATCGCGCCGATAGAGCGCCGTCATGATCGCCGCGAAGAGGCTCACGCCGGTCGGATGGTCTCCCATCCCCGGCAGCGAGCGCGCCGGCGGCGAGTCGGGCGAGGGCCGCACGAGGTCCATCAGGCCCGTGCGCGCCCATAAGGCCGTCGCGTCGAAGCCGGTGCGCGGCGCCTCCTCGCCCCGCTCGCCGTACGCCGTCATCGACGCGTAGACGAGCCGCGGGTTGAGCGGCGCCAGATCCGTCCAGCGAATGCCGAGCCGCGCGCGGGAATCGAGCGGCGTGTTGGTGACGAACACGTCGGCGCGCGCGACCAGCCGATGGACGACGGCTTGGCCAGCGGGCTGGCGCAGGTCCAGCGCGAGGCCGCGCTTGGTGCGGTTGTCGATGATCCAGCGATAGTTGTAGGGGCTCTCGGCCACGCCGGGCCCGGCCGTGCGATGGCGGTACGGATCGCCCTCGGGCGGCTCGATCTTGATCACGTCGGCGCCGAGGTCGGCCATGATCGTGGTCGCGACGGGCCCGGCGATGAAGCTTGCCGCGTCGATGACGCGCACGTCGGCGAGCAGGAAGCCGCTCATGATCGTGGCCGGACTATATCACCGGGCGGCGCGTAGCCGCGCCGGATCGAACGCGCGCAGGTCGACGAGCGAGGGCGCGTCCTCGGCGACGAGCTCGGCCATCGCCAGACCGGTGGCGGGCGCGTTGAGAATTCCCCACGGTCCGTGGCCGGTCGCGACGTACGCGCCCCGCAGACCGGGCACGCGGCCGATCAGCGGAAGCCCGTCGTCGGTCACCGGCCGGTAGCACGCCTGGCGACGCACGATGCGCGCGTCCGCCAGCGTCGTCGAGACGCGACCGGCGGCGCGAGCCAGGACCGCGCACGAGCCGTCGTTCACCTCCACCAGCTCGGGCGATTCCGGCAGCGGCGCGGGGTCGGCCATGCCGCACACGTAGACCTCGCCTTCGGGCCGCGGAAAGATCTCCGGCTCCAGCGCGCGGCCGTCGGCGGTGCGGTAGTCGACGAAGAGCGCGTGGGCCGGCACGTCCGGCGCGGCGAGGGTCACGCTATAGCCCTTGAGTCCGTAGATCCCGGGCAGCCGCAGCCGACCCGCGAGCCGACCGGTCCAGGGCCCCATCGCGAGCACGACGGCGTCGCCCTGGACCGTCTCGCCCTCGGCCGTGACGACACCCGAGGCCGTGGCGTCGCGGCGCGCGACGTCCTCGACGAGAGCGATCCGAAGCGTAGCTCCGCGCGCCCGCGCGGCGTCGAGCAGAGCCCCGGTGAAACGCGCCGGGGTGACCTGAGCGGTCGTCTCCGTGGAGCCGAGCGCCGCCGTGACGACCCCGGCGCCGTCGAGCCAGCGCGGGGCCGCGACGCGATGACCGCCCGCCACGGTTCCCGTCTCGCGCGCGGCCAGCATGAACGTATCCATGCGGCGGTAGCCGTAGTCGGCGCCGAGCTCCTTGGCCAGCTCCGCGTGGAGGGCGAAGCTCGCGCGGGCCAGGGGCCCGAGCGGCGAGCCGTCGCACCAGTCGAGCGCCAGGAACCCGCCGGACTTGCCCGACGCGGCGCACGCCACCCCGGAGCGCTCGAGCACGGTCACGGCGATCCCGCGTCGGGCCAGGAAGTAGGCGATCGAGGCGCCGACGACGCCGGCGCCGCAGACGATGACGTGCCGAGGTGGTGTCACCAGGCGTATGCTACCTCGAACCCAGGGAGGTCTTCATGCACTACGGCGTCGTGATGTTCCCGACCGAGTACGCGATGGCACCGGACGATCTCGCGCGGGCGCTCGAGGAGCGCGGCTTCGAATCGGTGTGGTTCCCCGAGCACACGCACATTCCCGCGAGCCGGCGTAGCCCGTGGCCCGGCGGCGGCGAGCTCCCGAGAGACTACTGGTCGTCGTACGACCCGTTCGTCGCGCTCATGGCGGCGGGTGCGGCGACCAGGCGGCTCAGGCTCGGCACCGGCATCTGCCTAGTCATCGAGCGCGATCCGATCACGATGGCCAAGGAAGTCGCGACGCTCGATCGGCTCTCAAACGGCCGCGTGCTGTTCGGAATTGGGGGCGGCTGGAATCAAGAGGAAATGCTGAATCACGGGACCGCGTGGAAGAGCCGCTGGCGGCTCCTGCGCGAGCGCGTGCTGGCGATGAAGGAGATCTGGACCAAGAAAGAGGCCGAGTTCCACGGCGAGTTCGTGAACTTCGACAAGATCTGGGCCGATCCCAAGCCGATCCAGAAGCCGCACCCGCCCATCATCATCGGCGGCGACGGGGCGACGACGTTCGATCGCGTCGTGGAGTTCGGCGACGGGTGGATGCCGATCATGCGCCCGCACACGAGCCCCGTCGAGAAGATCCCCGCGCTGCGCGAGCGTTTGAAGAAGGCGGGCCGCGATCCGAAGTCGGCGCCCGTTTCGATCTTCTTCGCGCCGCCGAAGAGGCCGGCGCTCGACGCGCTCGAAGCCGCCGGCGTGGAGCGCGCGATCTTCGGCGTCCCGTCGGAGGGCCGCGACACAGTGATGCCGCGCCTGGACGCCTACGCCGCGGCGATGCGAGGCTGATCAGCGCCCGGCGTCGGCCATCCGGGCGAACTGCCGCTTCATCGTGTTCACCGCGCCGAGATAGCCCTTGACGTCGTGGTCGCCGCACTTCTGCCCGGGTGTGAGCGTGAACCCGCGGCGCGCGTAGGCGTCGCCCGGTCCGGCGCCGCAGAGGTGGATCACGGCCGCGAGGTCCTGCTTCTGCTGGAGCGTGGCGGTGGTGACGTGCTGCCGCGCCACCGTGCTCGAGACGCTCCGGTCCAGGAGCGCGGACGTCATCTCGACGGCGTGGCTGGGCACGACGCGTGTGTAGACGCCGTTGAACCAGCACGAACGCCACTCGTACCACCGCCCCTCCGCCACGACCTCGTGGTCGTGGATGCAGTAGCGCCGCGCCTCGAGGAAGGTCGGATCGGTGATCTGATACATGCCGACCGCGCTCGACGCCGGCCGGTACACCTCGAACGGGTGCCAGGAGAGCTGCCACCGCCAGTACGTCCGCGCCACCGGGTTGCCCGCACCTTCGACCTGAGCCAGCGCCGCCAGGAGATCGGGCGTCATCACCGCAGTGGAATGCTCGCGAAAGAGCGGCGCGTACTGGCGCCAGGTCTCCGAAGGCGTCTTGAAGAGGCGCCCGCTCACCGGGAAGAACAGCTCGGTCGGCTTGCGGATCACCTGATACGCCCAGTTCACCGCCGACCACACCAGGATGATCAGCACCGTCGCGACGATGATGCGGACGGCCAGCGGCAGCGCCAGGAACACCAGGAGCGCACGGCGGAGGAACTGCAAGATCGAGTGAATGCGCGGAAATCGCGACGGGCGCGGTCGCGCCCTGCGGGACGTGGTCCTGGCCGCGCGGACCGGTGCTCTGACGGTGCGCGTCTGTGGCATAGGGGTGTCTTGATCGGAGGCGCGCCTGGGCCGGCAGGGCCCCAGCCCCGCGACGGCCTGCAGCGCGCACCTCCACCACTATGCACCAGCGCGGGAACGCCCCCAAAATCCCGAGACGCCCCCCTCGGGACCCGGTTCGCCGCGAATCTCGGCCCTATTCGCCTCGAATCTCGCGCAGCCGACGCTTCAGGGCCGTCATGCGATCGTTCATCTTCTCCGACAGGGCTGTCGCCCGCGTCTTCTTCTTCGCGGGAGCGGGTGGTGACGCTGCCGGTCTCGTGACGTGACAGTAGGCGCACCCGTGCTTCAATCCGTGCTTACACTCGCTCGTCGGGGCTGGCATGTTGCCATCCTACCCAATCGGGTCACGGATCGCGAACATCCATATACTCGCGCTCGCAGCTTCGATCCAGGAGGATCGCCATGAGCCTGCCCAAGACCGCACGCGCCGCCGTCGACGCCGAGTACGGCAAGCCCATCGAGATCCGCGAGCTGCCGGTGCCTCGCGAAGACGAGCTCGAGCCCGGCGCCTTGCTCGTGCGCGTGGACGTCGCCTCGATCTGCGGCTCGGACGTCCACCAGTGGGACGGCATGACCCAGGCGCTGGCGCCGGCGCAGCTGCCGATCGTGCTGGGCCACGAGATGATGGGCACGGTGCAGGCCGCGCTCTTCGTGCGCAAGCAGGCGACCGTGCTCGGCGCGCACAATCGGCCGACATCGGCCAGTTCTGGAAGGCCCTCGAGCCCGTGCGCCGCACGAGCTCGCGCTACGACTTCGAGGCGATGCTGACCACGCGCTATCCCCTGGACCGCATCAACGACGCGATCCAGAACATGCGGGCGTTTCGCGAGATCAAGCCGCTCGTCCTGCCCTGGGCGAGCTAGCGAGCCGGCACGCGGCGACGCGGCACGCCGTGGCCGTCAGGCCGACTAGAGACCGCCGCCCCAGCGGAACTGCCAGGCGATGGCGGCCGTCGTGAAGTTGCCACCGAGGCGCGCGTAGGCGCCGGTGCTCACCGAGATCTTGATCGAGTTGTAACGGTTGACCGGGATCGCGAGCGTCCCACCGACGCGAACGTCTTGCAGCGACTCGCCCTCCACGCCATCGATCGTCGTGCGGCCGCCCCCGTAGTAGGTCGCGTCCAGGGCGGCCCACACCCCGAAGCTCGTGTGGTAGATGACGTGCCCCTGCACGGCGTATAGCGGATCGCGCTGGAGCCTTCGGCCCCTGAAGAAATTGTCGTTGTCCGTGTAGAAGGTCGCGCTCGTGTCCAGCTCCAGGGTCATCGGCCCGAGCGTCTTCGAGATGCCGATCTCGGGCTTGAACGACCAGCGATTGGTCCCGATGTTCACGAGCCTGTCGGAGTCGTACTGGCCCAGCGGGGCCCGCACCGCAAGGCTGGCGCCGAGGATGAGGTCGGGTTGATAGTCGGCGAACTGGTCCAGAGTGAGTGCCGGCGCCCCGTAGAAGAGGTACGAAAAGCGGACTTGCGGATCCCCCAGACCGGAGACCTCTGTCGACACTGGACGTCCGGAGAACTTGGCGGACCCCGACAACCAGGCGTGCGGCAGAACCAGGTCGAGCTTCCCTGCTCGACCCCACACATCCAGTGAGCGCGCGTAGGCGAGAACCGCGCTGTGGACCGTGATCTTCCCGTCTTGGATGGGCGCCGACGCGTCCAGGGCCACGTCGCCGGTCGTGTAACCGTAGCCGAGGATCAGAAAATTCATCCCGACGGGCGCGTTGGAATAGGCCCTCGGCTCGAGATCCTGAGCCTCGGCCGCCATCACGGCGGCCAGGAGCACGGTGACGAGCGCCAGACCCACCCTGCGCATGTGAGCTATGCTAACGCGCCAGGAGGGTTTTCATGAGCAATCACGGTCTGTTCCTGGTCCGGATGGACGTCGCGCACGACCACGAGGCCACCTTCAACGAGGTCTACGACCGCGAGCACGCCCCGAATCTGCGCGGGGTGCCCGGCGTCCGCCGCGCCGCGCGCTATCGGCAGCCCTCGCCGACCGAGCCACGCTACCTCGCGGCGTACGAGCTCGACGGGCTCGACGTCTTGGACAGCGCAGCGTGGAAGAAGGCGGGCGAGGCCGGACGGTGGCCCGGAGAGATCCGTCCGCACACCCTGAACCGGCACCCGACCAGGTACGAATGGGTCGGCGGCAACTCCGCGCTCACCGGGAAAACGCCGTACGTGTTCTGGGTGATGATGGACGTCGAGCGTCATCGCGAGGCCCTCTTCAACGACCTCTACGACAACGAGCACCTGCCGCTCCTGCTCAAGCTGCCCGGCTCCGTCAACGCGGTCCGCTACCGCACGTCGGAGGCCGGCGAGCCGGGCTACCTCTGCGCCTACGAGGTCGAGAACACCACGCTGCCGATGTCGAAGCTCTGGAACGACACCTCGGACATCGGGCGCTGGAAGCCGGAAGTGCGGCCGTACACCTACAACAAGCGCTACATCGTCAGCGAGCGCATCCTCTCGCTCTGAGGCCGACGTGAAGATCTCGCAGGTCGCGGTCGAGGTCGTGCGGGTACCCGTCGATCGTCCGTACATCGCCGGCGGGCGGGCGGTCGACGCGAACTGGCACGTGCTGGCCCGCGTCACGACGGCAGACGGCACCGAAGGCATCGGCTACGTCGTCTATCCCCGGCCCGATCTGATGACCGCGATCGGCGCCGCGGCGCGCGAGCTCGGCGAGCACCTGATCGGCATGAGCGTGCTCGAGCCGGAGGCCGCCTGGGGCAAGCTCGCGCGGCGCGGAGACTGGGTCGGGCCCGGCGGCCTGCTGCACTGCGCGCTCGCGCCGCTCGACATCGCCGTGTGGGACGCCAACGGCAAGACGCTCGGCCAGCCGCTCTATCGTCTCCTCGGCGGCTTCCGCGATCGCCTTCCAACCTACGCGAGCGACGGCCTGTGGGTCAGCCTCTCCCCCGGAGAGCTCGCGGCGTCGGCGAAGCAGCACGTAGCCAACGGATTCGGCGCGGTGAAGCTGCGGCTCGGCAAGGAAGCGGCGCCCGAGATGGAGGCGCGGCGCGTCCAGGCCGTGCGCGACGCCGTCGGGCCGGATGTGCGCATCATGGTCGACGCCGTCGAAAGCTGGACGGTGGCCCAGGCACGCCGGACCGGTCGCGTCTTGCAGGACGCCGGCATCGCCTGGCTCGAGGACCCCGTCCATCACTCGGACGTCGCCGGGCTCGCCGATCTCCGCCGACGGCTCGAGGTGCCGATCGCCGCCGGCGAGCATCTCTATCACCTCGACGCATTCCGGACTTTACTCGAGGCGCGCGCCGTCGACGTCGTCATCCTGGACCTGGCGCGCGTAGGCGGCGTCACGCCCTGGCGGAAGATCGCCGGGCTCGCGCAGGCGCATCGCGTCCCGGTCTGCGGTCACGTGGTGCCGGAGATCCAGGTGCACCTGCTCGCGGCCGTCGCGAACGGACACATGGTCGAGTACGTGCCGCGCTCGGCGGGCATCCTCAGAGCGATGCCACGGATCGAGAGGGGCGAGCTCGTGGCGCCGCAGGGGTCAGGCCTCGGGCTCGAGCTCGACGACACCGCTGTGCGCCGTTACCGAGTCGGCTAGGTCGCTCGCGATGCCCGTTCGATTCGCGGGTCGAGTCGCGATCGTCACCGCGGGCGGCTCGGGGATCGGCGCCGCGACCGCGCGGCGCTTCGCCGGCGAAGGCGCCGCGGTGGTCGTTGCCGATCTGAGCGGCACGCGCGCCGAGGCGGTCGGGTCGAGCATCGCCGCGAGCGGCGGGCGTGCCGCCGCCGTCAAGATGGATGCGTCGGATCCGGCGGCCGTGGAGCGCACAATTCGCCTGGCCGTCGACACGTTCGGCCGGCTCGACATCATGATGAACAACGCGGGCCTGGCCGAGCCGGCGCCGCTCGACGAAATCTCCCTCGAGAGCTGGAACCGCGTCATCGCCGTCACCTTGACCAGCGCCTTCCTCGGCATGAAGCACTGCCTGCCGATCATGCGCGCCCAGGGCAAGGGCGTGATCGTCAATACCGCGTCGATCTCCGGCACGGCCGGCGACTACGGGCTTTCGTCCTATAACGCCGCGAAGGCGGGCGTGATCAACCTGACCCGCTCGGCCGCGATCGAGAACGCGCGGCACAATATCCGCGTCAACTGCGTCTGTCCGGGCTTCATCGACACGCGCGCCACCCAGATCCTCGGGAAAGACCGCGCCGACGAGCTACGGCGCGTGTACGCCGAGGCCCATCCGATCGGCCGCGTCGGCGAGGCCGACGAGATTGCGAGCACCGTGCTGTTCCTGGCCTCCGACGAGGCGTCCTTCATCACGGGCGCGGCCATCGTCGCCGACGGCGGCCTCACCGCGCATACCGGGCTCCCGCACTTCCAGAAGCCTGCGCCGTAGGTCGCGCGACGAGCACAGACTCGACCTTGGTCTCACTTCCCTAGTGCCCGGGAGACCACGCTGTGCGCTCGCGGTCACCGACTGCCGGGGACGACTCCCTCCGGGAGCGACTCGACGTGGGCGCAGATGTCGCGCGGACGCGTCAGCCACACGCGGTCCGGCCGCCCGAGGATGTGCTGGAGCGCGTGGCGGAGCCGGCGGATGCGATACGGCCGCCCGGTGACGAACGGATGGAGCGAGATCGGGCACACGAGCGGCTGGCGGGCCGATTGCTCGAGCATCTCGTCGAACTGGTCGACGATCAGGTCGGCGAACTCGTCCGCGGTGTAGTGATACCAGACGATCCCGCGCGTGTCGTTCACCTCGATCGGGTACGGCATCGCGAGGATGCGGCCCTTGCGGGTCTTGATCCAGATCGGCTGGTCGTCCATCGTCCAGTCCATCGCGTAGCGGTAGCCCGCCTCCTGCAGGAGATCCATCGTGACGGCGCTGTTCGAGAGCCACGGGCTCATCCACCCGATGGGCCGGGTACCTTCATGCCGCGCGATCGTGCCCGTCACGCTCTCGATCAGCGCGCGCTCCTGGTCCTCGTCGAGATGTCCCTGCTCCTCGGAGTTCGTGACGCCGTGCCCGAGGATCTCGTCTCCGCGCTTGCGCAGCCGCTCGGGGATGTCCGGCGCCATCTCGTAGACGGCCGTGTTCATCTGGGCCTCGGCGGGAAGGCCGAGCTCGTCGAGCAGCTCGAACAGGCGCCAGATGCCCACGCGGTTGCCGTAGTCGCGCCAGCTGTAGACGCTGTGGCTCTGCGCCTGGTCCGGCGGCGCGATGGCGGCGCCCTTACCGGCGCCGAAGCTGAAGGCCTCGATGTTGAGCGCCACGTAGACGGCCAGGCGACGGCCCCCGGGCCAGGCATAGTCGGGCCGCTTCGTGATGTTCGAGTACTCGTAGCGTCCGTGCGTCGGCAGCATCGCTTGCGTCCTCCCGGCGAGATGATGCGCGCTATCGTACACTGTGGCGCCGGCCGACGCGCCGGTCGTGGCTTTGCGCGCCGCAGGCCGTCGCGGGGCTGGGGCCCCGCCGACGGAGGCGCGCTGTCAGATGGCTTTGCGCGCCGCAGGCCGTCGCGGGGCTAGGGCCCCGCCGGCGGAGGCGCGCGGTCAGATGGAGGACCTGATGATCGATCCGGCGTTCACGCTCGAGAAGAAGATCGCGATCGTGGTCGGCGCCGCCAACGGGATCGGGCGCGCGACCGCGCTCGCCTACGCGGCGGCCGGCGCCAGGGTCGCGTGCGCCGACGTCGAGGAGCCGGGCGCCAAGAGCACGGCGGGCGAGATCGAGGCCGGCGGCGGCCAGGCGTTGCCGGTGCGTCTGGACGTCACCGACGGCGCCAGCTGCCGCGACGCCGTTACCGCCACGGTCCAGCGCTTCGGCGGACTCGACGTCCTGATGTACGGCGCGGCCGACAGCGACCAAACCGCGACCGTGCTCGAGATGGACGAAGCGACCTGGGATCGCGTGATCCGTATCAACCTCACCGGCGCTTTCCTGATGGTGAAGGCGGCGATCCCCGCGATGATCGCGCGCCGCGGCGGCAGCATCATCCTGATCGCCTCGCAGCTCGGCCGCGTCGCTTCTCCCGGACGCCCGGCGTACTGCGCGACCAAGGGCGCGCTGATCCAGCTCGCGAAGGTGCTCGCCGCCGACCACGCCTCGCAGGGCATCCGCGCCAACACGATCTCGCCGGGCGCGATCGAGACCCGCCGCATGCTGCGGCGGTGGAAGGACATGGACGAGGCGCGCCGGATGATGGGCCCCAAGCACCTGCTCGGCCGGCTCGGCTTGCCCGCGGAGATCGCGCGCGCCGCGGTCTATCTGGCGAGCGACGCCTCGGCGTTCATGACGGGCAGCGACCTGCTCATCGACGGCGGCTACACCGCCGTCTGATCTCGAGGGAGCCAGCGATGATCGTCGACATCCACGCCCACTACTTCCCGAAGGAGTACAACGACCTGCTCCTGCGGATCGGCGGTCGAAGTCTGCCCGAGGCGGCGCGGCCGACCACGGCACGACCGATACGCAACGACGATCTCGCCGGGATTCAGACGCGTCTGCAACAGATGGAAGAGGCCGAGGTAGAGCTGCAGGTGCTCTCGCCAGCCGCGAGCCCGCCCTACGCCGAGAAGGAAGCCGACGCCGTCGCCGCGGCGCGTCTCATCAACGACGCCTACGCGGACCTCGCGCGGAAGTATCCGGGCCGCTTCAACGCGGTGGTGTCCTTGCCCCTCCCCCACATCGACGCGTCGCTGCGCGAGATGGAGCGCGGGCTGGATCGGCTCGGCATGCTCGGCGTATCGATGACGTGCTCGTGCTTCGACCGCTCGACGGCCGAGGCGGAGTTCGAGCCGCTCTACCAGGAGATGAACCGCCGCCGGGCCGTGCTGAATTACCACCCGATCCAGAACGGCATCTGCTCGCCGCTGATCAACGACTACGGCTTCACCGTGTCGGTCGGCGCATCGCTCGAGGACGCGGCGATCGTGCTGCACCTGATCGCGCGCCGCATCCCCGAGCGCTTCCCGAACATCAAGTACGTGGTCCCACACCTCGGCGGCATCATCCCGATGCTGCTCCAGCGCCTCGACAATCAGGCGCCGCGACAGCACCCCGACCTGCCGGAGCGCCCGAGCGTGACCGCGCGGCGCTTCTACTACGACATCGTCGGCCACGGCTCGCAGGCCGCGCTGCTCTGCGCCTGGAAGGCCTTCGGCGCCGATCACCTCGTGGCCGGCAGCGACTATCCCGTCCTGCTCGCGTTCGAGACGTACCGGCAGAACTTCTTCTATCTGCGCGAGTCGAGCATGCCGCCCGAGGACGTCGACCAGATCCTGCACCACAACGCCCAGATCGTCCTGGGGCTGCCGCACTAAGTCCGGGGACACCATGAGCTCGAGAAGGGGGCGCGGTTAGACAGCCCGAATCCTTCAGGCACCAGCCCGGCGCCCGATCGTCGCGGCCACCTCGCGCGCCTGAACGGCGCCGCGCTCGGCGAACTGGCGGCAGAGCCCGGTGTAGCGCGCCGGATCGAGCAGCGCGTCCACCTGGGACGACGTGAGCCGGGCGCTGACGTGCGGATCCGCGGCCAGTAGCTCGCGGAACGGGCGCGACTGAGTGACGGAGGCCTGCGCGGCGTCGTACACGGCGTCGTGGGCCCGCTGGCGTCCGATCTGCTTGCCGAGCTCGAGCATGAGCGCCTCGGCCATGATCAGCCCGCCCGAGAGGTCGAGGTTCTCGCGCATCCGCGCGGGGAAGACCTGGAGGCCGTCGAAGAGCGCGATCATCCGCTGGAGCATGTCGCCCGTGAGCTCGCAGGCCTGCACGAGCGCCCGGCTCATCATGATGCTCGTGGTCCGGTCCGCCTCGTGCTCGGTCTGCATGGCGTCCAGCGCCAGCGGCACGAGTGCGCGGACCTGCGCCGCCGCGGCGATGATGTCCTGCGAGAGCTTCGGATTGCGCTTCTGGGGCATCGTGCTGCTGCCCACGGTGCCGGGCGGCACGGGCTCCTCGACCTCGCCGAACTCCTGCTTCATCAGGGTGTAGATCTCGCGCCCGATCTTGCCGGCCGTGGCGGCGAGCAGGCCGAGCAGCGTGACGTACTCCGCCTGATGGTCGCCGATCGTGCGGGCGGGCACCGTCATCGGGCGCATCCCGAGCCGCGCGGCCATCTTCTCCTGGGTCGCCAGGCCGAGCTCGCCCAGCGAGGCGAGCGTGCCGGCCCCGCCGCCCAGCATCGCGACGAACACGCGCTCCTCGCACGCGCGCAAGCGCGCGACGTGGCGGCAGAGCTCGTCGATCCAGACCGCCACCTTGAAGCCGAACGTCGCCGGCACCGCGTGCTGGCCGTGCGTGCGTCCTGGGAGCAGCGCGTCCTTCGTGCGCTCGGCCAGGCCGGCCAGGTGGGTCAGCACGCTCGCGAGCTGGCGCAGGAAGATCTCGTGGGCGCGGCGCACCTGCAGAAGCTGGCCGGTCTGCGTGATGTTCTGCGTCGTCGCGCCCCAGTGCACGTAGCCGCCCGCGTCGCCCTCGCACGCGCGATCGAGCTCCCAGACCAGGGGCACCAGCGGATGGCCGGTCTTCGCGAGGCCGGCCCGGACGGCGGCGAGGTCGAGGTACTTCAGGTGCGCCTTGGCGGCGATCTCGCGCGCGGCTCTCGCGGGAATGATGCCGAGCTCGGCCTGCGCCTGGGCGAGCGCCGCTTCCACGTCGAGCCACGACTGGAAGCGCGCGGCCTCGGTGAACAGCGCGCGGACGCCCGGGTCCTCGACGCGAAGAGACGTCGGCTCCTCAAGCATCGGCGGCCGCCTCCGTCACGTCGAACCGGTACACGCGCGCGGTGTTGCCGCCGACGATCTTCGCCTGCTCGTCCTCGGGCACGCCCGCGAGGATCTCTGCCAGGATCTTGCGCGACTGGGGGAACGTGGATTCGCTGTGCGGATAGTCCGAGCCCCACATCATGTTGTCGACGCCGATCATGTCGCGCAGGCGGATACCGATCGCGTCCTCCTGGAAGCTCAGCACGACGTTGCGATGGAAGAAGTCGCTCGGCTTCATGCCGTCCTTGAAGCGATAGATCGCCTCGCCGTGGCGCTCGCGATAGGTGTAGTCCATCGACGTCAGGATGTGCGGCGCCCACGAGAGCTCGAACTCGACGATGGCCACCGTCAGCCGCGGATAGCGCTCGAAGACACCCGAGAAGATCATGTCGCACATCGAGAGCGCCGGGTAGAACGCCTTCGTCGAGCGGCTGCTCGCGTCGCGCAAGGTCTTCTCGCCCGCCCCGCGGATCTTCCCCTGACGCCGCGTGGCCGTGTGCAGGCTCAGCGGCATGCCGAGCGCCTGCGCCGCGGCCCAGAACGGCTCGTACTCCGGCTGGTCGTAGCGCCGGTGCTCGAGCGGATACTCGGTGATCATCGCGCCGGCGAGGCCCAGACGCGCGGCGCGCTCGAGCTCGCGGATGCCGTCCTGGACGTCGTCCAGGTTGATCATCGCGATGCCCTTGAGCCGTGCGGGATCGGTCTTGCAGAACTCGGCGAGCCACTCGTTGTAGGCGTGGAAGATCGCCGACATCAGCGCCGCGTCCGCCACCCGGAAGTAGAAGAGGCCCTGCGAGGGGTAGAGCACCTCGCCCGACACGCCGTCGAGCCGCATGTCGGCCAGGTGCTGCTCGGGGTCGTAGCCGCCGCGCGGCACGTCGTCGAAGAGGCCCTGTCCGGAGATGGTCTCGGGCGCCTCGAATCGCGCGCCGGCGTTCGAGATGAGCCCGATGCCGGAGAGGATGTGGTCGGCCTCGATCACGATCTGGTCGGCGCCGTCGATACGCTCGATCCGGGGTGCCCGGTCCCGAAAGGTGTGGTCGATGCGCTTCATCCAGAGATCCGGCGGCTCGAACACGTGCGAGTCGGACGAGAGGATCACGGCCGGGGCCATCGGGCTGCCCTCCAGGCTTCTGGTCGCGCCTCGGCCGGCGGGGGCCCAGCCCCGCGACGGCCTGCAGCGCAAAACTTTGCCCTCAAGATGTTCTAGAATCCCGCCAATGTCCACTCCCTATCCGCGCGACCTGATCGGCTACGCCGGCAAGCCTCCGCATCCGCACTGGCCGGGCGAGGCGCGAATCGCGGTGAACTTCGTCATCAACTACGAGGAAGGCTCCGAGTACAACGTTCACGACGACGGCTTCTCCGAGGCCACCCTGACCGAAGCCGGCGTGTCCGACTACGGGGTGAAGGGGCGCGATCTCGCGGCCGAGGGGATGTTCGAGTACGGCAGCCGCGTCGGCTTCTGGCGCGTGCTGCGCATTTTCCAGGAGCGCGGGCTGCCGCTGACGGTGTTCGGCTGCGCCCTCGCGCTCGAGCGCAACCCGGCGGTGGCCGCGGCAGTCCGCGAATCCGGCTTCGACGTCTGCTCACATGGCTGGCGCTGGATCAAGCACTGGGAGCTCACCGAAGCGGACGAGCGCGAGCACATCCGCAAGGCCGTGGAGTCGATGAAGAAGACCGTCGGCGAGCGGCCGCTCGGCTGGTATTGCCGCTCCGGGCCCAGCGTGAACACGCGGCGCCTCCTGGTCGAGGAAGGCGGCTTCCTCTACGACTCGGATGCCTACAACGACGAGCTGCCGTACTGGGTGCGGGTGCACGACCGGCCGCATCTGATCGTGCCGTACAGCTTGACGGCCAACGACTCGAAGTTTGGCCGCGGCGGCTTCTTCACCGCCGACGACTACTTCACGTTCGTCAAGGACGGCTTCGACGTGCTCTACCGCGAGGGCCGGACGCAGCCGAAGATGATGTCGCTCGGCCTGCATCTCAGGCTCATCGGTCATCCATCGCGCGCCGCGGGGCTCGAGCGCGCGCTTGATTACATGGCCCGCCACAACGGCGTGTGGTTCACGCGTCGTCTCGACATCGCCAGGCACTGGGTCGCCACGCACCCGGCGCCTCCACGCTGAACGCGCGGCGCCGGACGTGGTACGACTACAAATCAGGAGATAGAAGATGGGAAAGCTGGACGGAAAGGTCGCGCTGATCAGCGGCGGAGCGCGGGGCCAAGGTGCCACGGAGGCGCAGACGTTCGCGCGTGAGGGCGCGAAGGTAGTGTTCGGCGACATCCTCGACGCCGAGGGCAAGAAGGTCGAGGCCGCCATTCGCGCCGGCGGCGGCGAGGCCTCGTACGTTCATCTGGACGTCACGAACGAAGTGGATTGGCAAAACGCCGTCGGCCTCGCGACCGGCCGCCATGGGCGCCTCGATATCCTCGTCAACAACGCAGCGATCGTGATCCCGCGGGTCGCGATCGAAGATCGCACGGTTGCCGAGTGGGATCGAGTGATGGCCGTGAACGCCAGGGGCGTCTTCCTCGGGACGAAATACGCGATCCCCGCGATGCGCCGCGCGGGCGGCGGCTCGATCGTGAACATCTCGTCGGTGGCCGGCATCGGCCAATCCTTGCACCAGGAGCCGGCCTACGCGGCCAGCAAGGGCGCGATCCGCATCTTCACCAAGGTGACGGCGAGCCAGCACGCGAAGGACCGCATCCGCTGCAACTCGGTGCACCCCGGGCCGATCGACACGGAGATGCTCCACAGCGCGATGCCCGACCCGGAGGTGCTCCGCCGGCGTCTGGAGCGCGTCCCGCTCGGTCGGATGGGCACCGTCGACGACGTCGTGAAGCTGGTGCTCTATCTCGCGTCGGACGACTCGGCGTACATGACGGGCAGCGAGCTGGTCATCGATGGCGGCGCGCTGGCGCAATGATCAAGGCGATGGTGCTGCTGCGACGCCCGTCGAGCTGGACCGCGAGCGCTTCCATCGCTGGTGGCTCGACGAGCATGTGGCCTACGGGAAGAAGCTGCCGAATCTCAGAAAATATCGCGTGTGCCTGATCACCGGCTCGACGTCGCACGAGGGCCGCGAGCCGTGGGACGGTGTCGCCGAGCTCTGGTTCGACGACCGCGCTGCGCTGGACGCGGCGTGGTCGTCCGAGGTCGGGCAGATCGCGCTGGCGCACCCGCGCGAGAGCCACAGCGGAGGACACCGATGCCCGGAGTCATGGATCTCATCTAGTGCGCGCCCAGATCTTTCAGCTTCGGCAGCGCGCTGTTCCCCGCCTGTTCGGCCCGACCCGCAATCCGTGGAGCCTGACTCACAGCCCCGGCGGCTCGAGCGGCGGCTCGGCGGCCGCCGCCGCGGCCGGCGTCGTCCCCATGGCGCACGCCACGGACGGCGGCGGATCGATCAGGATCCCGGCCTCCTGTTGTGGCCTCTTCGGCCTCAAGCCGACGCGCGCGCGCAATCCGATGGGGCCGGACGCTGGCGAAGGCTGGGGCGGCGCCTCGGTCGGTCACGCGGTGACGCGAACCGTGCGAGACAGCGCGGCGCTGCTCGACGCGACGTCCGGGCCCGATATCGGCGACCCGTACTGGGCGCCGCCTCCCACGCGGCCGTTTCTCGAAGAGGTCGGGCGCGATCCCGGGCGTCTGCGCATCGCGATCACGACCAGGCCGTGGAACGGGCAGCCCGTCGACGCGGAGTGCGCCGAGGCCGCCGTCGCGGCCGGGCGGCTCTGCGAGCGGCTCGGCCATCAGGTGGAAGAGGCGACGCCGGACGTCGACGCCCGAGCGCTCGGCGAGGCGACGCTCATCATCGTCAGCGCCAATATCCGCGCCGCGCTCGGCCGCGAGCTGGCCGCGGGCGACGTCGAGCGTCTCACCTGGGCGCGCGCCGTGGACGGGCACAAGGCCCGCGCGGCCGACTACGCGCGGTCGATCGGCGTCGTTCATCGCATCGGCCGAGTCGAGCCGAGGATGGCCTGCGTGTATCGCTCGACGTCGTCGGTCATGAGATCGAGGATGCCGAGGGGGTACGGCGGCCGGCACATCGTCGGCGAGAGCAGCAGGTCGTAGCGGGTGAAGAACCGCGCGACGATCGGCTTCACCTCGCTCTTCAACTCGGCCGGGAACCCCGCGGTGTCGGTGCCTCTGGCCTGGTCCCGCTCGGGTCTGCCGATCGGCGTGCAGTTCGCCGCGCGCTTCGGCGACGAAGCGACGCTCTTTCGTCTGGGCGCTCAGCTCGAGGGCGCCCAGCCCTGGTTCGCGCGACGTCCTCCGGCGGCGAGCTGAACCGGCGGCCATCAGAAGGAGGGCCCGATGAGCGAGCACGAGGTCCGCGAGCTGCTTCGTGATGTCCGCGCCGGACACCTCTCGCGGCGGGACTTTGTCGGGACCATGGCGGGTCTCAGCCTGGCCGCGCCGCTGGCGCGCGAGATGCTCGTCGCCGCCGGGCTGGCCGAGGCGCAGACACGGACGACCGCCGCGCCCGCGAAGCGAGGCGGCGGCGGTCAGCTCAAGGCACTCTGGTGGGACGCGCCTAATCTGTTGAATCCCACGCTCGCCGTCGGGCTCAAGGACTGGAACGCGGGCAGCTTGTTCTACGAGCCGCTCGTTCATTTCGACCCACGCGGCGAGATGGTGCCAGTGCTGGCGCGCGAGGTACCGAGCCTCACGAACGGCGGCGTGGCGAAGGACGGCATGTCGGTGACCTGGTGGCTCAAGCGCGGGGTCCAATGGCACGACGGCAAGCCGTTCACCGCCCAGGACGTGGTCTTCAACTGGGAATACGCGGCCGATCCCGCGACGGGCGCCCCCACCGTCGGCGTCTTTCGCAACGTGAAGCAGGTCGAGGCGATCGATCCCTACACCGTGAAAGTCTCGTTCACGCAGCCGACTCCCTACTGGCTGACGGTCGGTGTCATCCTACCCCGGCACATCTTCGAGCCCTACAAGGGCGCCAGGTCACGGGAGGCGCCGAACAACCTCAAGCCCGTCGGCACCGGTCCGTACCGCTTCGTCGATTTCAAGCCGGGCGATCTACTCAAGGCCGAGCTCAATCCCAGCTACCACGTCCCCAACCGGCCGTTCTTCGACACCCTGGAGATCAAGGGCGGCGGCGACGCCGTCTCGGCGGCGCGCGCCGTGCTCCAGACCGGCGAGTACGACTACGCGGCGGAGGTCGGCGGCGTCGAGGACGACGTGCTCCAGCGGCTCGAGCACGGCGGCAAGGGCAAGGTCCTCATCGCCTTCGGCGGGCGCATCACGCACGTGCAGCTCAACCAGGCGGATCCGTGGACGGAGGTCGACGGCGAGCGCTCGAGCGTGAAGACCGTGCACCCCTTCCTCACCGATCCCGCAGTGCGGGACGCGCTCGCCCTCCTCGTGGATCGCGGTGGGATCCAGGAGCAGATCCTCGGCCGCACCGGGCAGGTCACGGCCAATTTCATCAGCGCGCCCGAGCGCTTCCGCTCGAAGAACACGCGCTGGGAGTTCAGCATCGACAAGGCCAATCAGCTGCTCGACGCCGGGGGCTGGGCGCGAGGCGCCGACGGCATCCGCGCGCGCGACGGCAAGCGTCTCAAGGTGGTGTTCCAGACCGCCACGAACGCGGCAGCGCAGAAGATGCAGGCCGTCATCAAGCAGGCGGCGGCCAAGGCCGGCATCGATATCGAGCTGAAGACTGTGACGCCCTCGTCGTTCTACTCGTCGGATCCCGCCAATCCCGACACCTACACGCATTTCTACGCCGACCTGCAGCTCATCACCTATCTGATGGGGCCGCCGGATCCCGAGCGCCTCATGCGCGTCTTCACGTCCTGGGAGATCGCGTCGAAGGAGAACAACTGGCAGAAGTTCAACGTCTGGCGCTGGCGCAACGAGGAATACGACCGGCTCTTCAAGACCGCTGAGACCGAGGTGGATCCGCTCAAGCGCGCGGCGCTGTTCATTCGGATGAACGACCTTGTGATCCGGAGCGGCATCCTCGTCCCGATCGTTCTCCGCGCCAAGGCCTCCGCGATCTCGAATCGTCTCAAGGGCATCGAGCACAACGCGTTCGACCTCGACTTCTGGAACCTGCCGTTCTGGTACCGGGACGCGTAGCGCGAGGGGCTCAGCGCCGATTCAGCGCCGATCCGTGACGCCGGGCACGTGCGCGACTTCGATCTTGAGCCGGTCGGGATCCTCGAAGAACACCGCATAATAGCCCGGCCGGTACTCGGAAAACTCCCGCGGCGAGTCGTAGAGCGCCGCGATTCCCCGCGGCCACATGAACTCCGCGACGAAGCGATCCACGTCGCCGCGCTCGCGCACGCCGAAGCAGACGTGATTGATGCCGGGATTCTTGCGATGGAAGCGGGCCACGCGGCGCGCGGGTGGCGCCGCGATCATCCAGAAGTCCGTCGTCCCATTCGAGACGCCGAGGACGTCGTCGGTCGCGACCATGACCCGGTATTCGAGAAACGCGAACAGCGCGCGATAGAACGCGATCGCTCCCGGCTCGCCGACATTGATCTGGACGTGGTAGACGAACGTCTTCACAGCCAGGTGAGCTCGCCGCCGTGCGGGTGCGCCACGGCCCGGAGCTCGTCCCGCCGCCGCCCGTGAGAAAAGCGCGTGCGCCCCAGGAGAAACCGAAGCGTCGCTCCCGCGGGCGACGAGGCGGTCAGCTCACGGCTGGGCCCGGCCAATTCGACCGCGCCTTCGAGCCGTCGCCGACGCTCGCCCTTGCATTCGGTCCCGGCAAAACGTCGGTATCGTGGCTTGACGCCCGCCGAGGCGTTCACGCGCAGCGCGGCTCAGCCGGCGGCGGCGGGCGCCACTTCGCGGGCGATCATCTCGAGCGCGGATCGGGCCTCGCGCGGGTCGCTCGTGCTGGCCGAGATGATCAACGTCTCGACGCCGAGGCTCGCGTAGGCCCGAGCGTTCTTCAAGATCTCGGCTGGCTTTGTGCCCAACGCATCCCGCCCAGCTCGAGCCGCCGCGAGCGACATCGCGATCGATACCGGGATCTTCGCGGCGTCGCGACCAGTGGCGCGCGCTTCCTCCCGGAGCGTCGCGATCCCCTGCCCCAGCGCCTCGGGCAACATTCCCAGCGGCTGCCAACCGTCGCCGAGCCGCGCCGCGCGCCGGATAGCCGGGCGACTGACGCCGCCGATCACGATGGGAATCGTCGGCTTCTGGAGCGGCTTGGGCGAGAACTTCATGCCGTCGAAGCGCGAGTACTTCCCTTCGAACTTCGGCTCGTCTTGGGTCCACAAGGCGCGCATCACGGCGATGGCCTCGTCCGTGAAGGCGCCCCGCTCGGCGTAGGGGCTCCCCAGCGCGCGAATCTCCTCCTCGATGAGCCCCACGCCTACACCCATGATCAGCCGGCCGCCGCTCAGCACGTCGAGCGTCGCTGCCGCCTTCGCGAGCCTCACCGGATTGTGGTACGGCAGCACCAGCACCGAGGTGCCCAGGCGCACGCGCCGCGTCCGGGCCGCGACGAAGCTCAGAAGGGTCAGCGGCTCGTAGTAGGGCTTGCCGCCGATCCGATCGAACACGTGCCCCACGTTGAACACGTGGTCGTGCACCCAGACCGAGTCGATGCCCGCCTCCTCGGCGCGGCACGCGAGATCGACGAGCGCCTGTGGGTCGTCGACACCCCAGTTGTTGAGCAGCGAGAACCCGAGCTTCATCGGCCCGCCTCAGGCCCGCTCAGGCCGATCCCGCCGGGATCTCGGCACCCCACGGCTCCATCGCCGGCCGCAGCGGCGTGAACTCCTTCACCCGGCCGGCCGCGCCGGCGAGGATCGATTCGATCTTCGCGCGCTCGGCCGGTGTCAGATCGAGCTCGGTGCCCGCGTCGTTTGCGTCCACCTCGGCCGGCGTCCGCGCGCCGACCAGCGCGGTGCTGATCGCGGGATTGCCGAGCACCCAGGCCAGCGCGACCTGACTCAGCGGCACGCCGCGCGGCTCGGCGATCTCGCGGCGGAGACGGTCGACCACGCCGATGTTGGTCTTGAAGTTTTCGCCGCGGAAGATCGGCTGGCCGAACGCCACCCCACCGCCGCGCCAGTCGCGTGACGCCTCGCCGAAATTCGTCGCAGTCGTGAAGGCGCCGGTGAGCAGACCGTGACCGAGCGAGCCGTAACCCATGACGCCGATGCCGTGAGCGAGGCAGGTGGGAAACGTCTCCTGCTCCTGGCGCCGGTCGAACATGTGATAGCCCACCTGCGAGACGTCGATCCGCCAGGTGCGCAGGCACTCGGCCATCATGGCCCCAGTGAAGTTCGACACGCCGACGAAGCGCGCGCGCCCGGAGGCCACGACCTCCTCGAGCGCGCGCATCGTCTCCTCGAACGGTGTGTTCGCATCGGGCCAGTGGACCAGGAGCACGTCGACCCAGTCGGTGCGCAGCCGCTTCAGGCTCAGGTCGATCTCACGCAGGATGTTGGCGCGGCTCGCGTCGCGCAGCGGCCCGAGCTGGCCGGGCGGCGGCGGCTTGACGCCGCATTTGGTCACGAGGACCACGTCGCGGCGGCTCTTCTCGAGCGCACGCGCCACGACTTCTTCGGAGTGTCCGCCGCCGTAGGCCGGCGCGGTGTCCACACAGTTCACGCCGCGGTCGAGCGCCCGGTGGATGGCCTTGACGGCCTCGTCGTCCTCGATCGCTCCATAGCGGTCGCCGGCCATCGGCCAGCAGCCGAAGCCCAGGACCGACACTCGCAGCCCTGTCCGACCGAACACGCGGTAGCGCATCGTTGTCCTCCGTCAGGCGGAGAGATAGACACGGGCGACGCGCGGACCGACCGTCGTCGCCACGTGATGCAGCCCGAGGCCGTGGCGCCTGGCGACCTCGGCCGGTGTGATCTCGCGATCGCCCTGGCGTCCGATGATGACGACCTCGTCGCCGACGACCGCGTCGGGAATCGCCGTCAAGTCGATCCGGGTGTGCTCGAGCGACGGCGCGCTGACGAGCGGCGCGAATCGGCCACGGACGAGCACGCGTCCGTCGTGGAGCCACAGCATGCCGTCAGCCGAGCCGATCGGCACCACGCCCAGGCGCATCGGCGCCGTCACCGGAAAGGGCGCGCGATCGGCGAAGCGCTCGCGCGGCGTCAGCTCCTTCAGCGCGATGACGTGGGTCTTGAGGGCCCGCAGCGCCGGCCGAAGCGGAATCGGTGGCTTCTCGTCCGGCATGATGACACCGTAGAGCATCCGGCCGGGATCGACGGCGTTGAGATACGTATGCGGGAAGCGGAGCACGAACGGGGTCGCGGCGAGGAGCCGCACCGGTACTCGCACCCCTTGAGCTTCCAGCTCGTCGATCACCGAAGTGAACCGCGCGAGCTGCCAGTCGGCATACGAGGAATCGTCGCCGCCGTCCGCGTGGGGATGGCCGCAGATTCCGGCCAGGCGCAGGTGCGGAAGGTCGAGCATCGCGCGGATCGTCTTCACCGCCTGCTCGGGCGGCACCCCCAGGCGCTCGAGGCCGACGTCGACCTTGACGAAGAAATCGCACGGGCCGTTCGCCACGTTCGAGTAGGCGCGGGCCGAGTCGAGGTCGACCAGGGTCGGAACCAGATCGTGGGCCAGCGCGTCGGCGGCGGCTTCCGCCAGCGAGTTCGGATAGACGAGAATCGGCGTCGAGATCCCGCGCTGCCGCAGCCGGATGCCCTCGGCCAGATCGGCCACCGCCAGCCAGTCGGCGCCGCTGCGCGCGAACACGGCCCCCATCTCGGCGGCGCCGAAGCCGTAGCCGCCCGCCTTGATGACGGCGAAGATCTTGCGCTCCGGGCCGACGAGCTGGCGCACCGCCCGCACGTTGTGCGCCGCGGCGTCGAGATCGACCTCGAGCATCGTCGGGCGCGCCGGGACGTCGCTCATCGCGAATCCCGACGACGCCCGAGTCGCACGCGGATCACGCCGTCGCGGCCTTCAGATCGTCGAGCTGCTTGCGGGCGCCCGCGACCATCGACGCCAGGTCCGAGGTAAGCATGACCATGTCGAAGCCGCGCTTCACCGCGCCGGCCGCGAACGCCGCGCTCGCGCAGTGCATGACGGCCTTGATGCCGTGCTTGTGCGCCGCGTCGCGGATCTTGTCGCAGGTCGCGATGTGGGTCGGGTCGGGGTTGTCGCCGCGCGGCGCGAGCCCCAGCGCGAACGAGAGGTCCGACGGACCGATATACACGGCGTCGAGCCCAGAGGTGGCGCAGATCTTGTCGAGGTTGGCGAGGCCTTCCTTCGTCTCGATCATCGCCATCACCACGATCTCGTCGTTGGCTTTCGCGAGGTAGTCGGCCCCGCCGTAGTGCACCGCGCGTACCGGGCCGGACGAGCGCATGCCGACAGGCGGATAGCGGCACGCGGCCACGGCCTTCGCCGCGTCCTCGGCGGTGTTGATCAGCGGCACGATGATCGCGTAGGCGCCGAGGTCGAGCGCCTTCATGATCGTCGGCGGGTCGTTCCACGGCACCCGCACGACCGGCACCGTGTCGGTCTGCGAGATCGCCTGCAGCATCGGCCACACGTCGTTCATGTCGGTCGTGCCGTGCTGCATGTCGACGCAGAGGGCGTCGAAGCCCTGGCGCGCCATCACCTCGGCGGTGAAGCCGTGGGACACGGAGAGCCAGCCCAGGGTGACGAACTTCCCGTCGCGCCACATCTGCTTGATCTTGTTCGGCCGCACTGTTGCACCTCGCTCGTTAGTAGGTGCGCCTCGGCCGGCGGGGCCCCAGTCCCCGCGACGGCCTGCAGCGCACACTGCGTGGGGTATCGTCGCTCGCCGGCGCGCCCGCGAAGCGTAGCACACTGGACGGGCAGCGGACACCTGCGGCCCCCGGTGTCAGGGCGAGTGAAAATCGCGAAACCAGACGAACGCGACACAGGCGAAGACCGAAGCCACCGCCGCGACGGCGAGCGAGAGTGCGCCGATACATCCGGCGCCGACGAGCCCGACCTTGGCGAGTGGTCTCATCTCCGGCCCGCTTCCCCTCAGCGGGCCCGGCGTGCGGCCCCCGGCGCGTAGACCTCCGGATTCACCACGTTCCGCGCCCGCTGCCCCGTGAGCACGCGCGCCACCTCCTCGCCGCACCGCCCGGGTATCTGCGCCACCGCCGCCGATGAATAGTAGGCAGCGTGCGGGGTGGCGATGACGTTGTCCATCTTCAGGAGCGGATTGCTCGCCGCCACCGGCTCCTCCTCCCACACGTCGAGGGCGGCACCGGCCAGGCGCTTGTCGCGCAGCGCGCGGGCCAGGGCCTGCTCGTCAACGACCGGGCCGCGCGACGTGTTGATCAAAATCGCCGTCGGCTTCATGCGCGTGAAGAACGCTTCGCCGATCAGGTGGCGGGTCTCGGCGTTCAGCAGGGTGTGAACGGAGACGTAGTCGGCGCGCTCGGCCAGGGTCTCGAGCGAGACGCGCTCGACGCCGAGCGCGGCGAAGCGCTCGTCGTCGACGTAGGGGTCGCACGCGATCACCTTCGTCTCGAGCGCGGCCACGCGCCGCGCGAAGGCGCTGCCGATGTTGCCGAGGCCAACGATGCCCACGGTCTCGCCGTGCAGCGCCCCGGTGTGGCTGCCGGGCACTCGCCCGCTCCACGCGCCGGCGCGCACCTGCCGGTCCATGACGACGACCCCGCGGTTCCAGGCCAGGAGCAGCGCGAGCGCGTGGTTCGCGACCTCGCGGATCCAGAGGTCGGGGATGTTGACGACGATCACGCCCAGCTCCGTGGCGGCCGGCACGTCGATGACGTCGTACCCGACGCCCGTGCGCACGACGACCTTCAGGCCCTCGAGCGCGCTCATCACGCCGCGCGTGACCGGCGCGGACGAGACGACCAGCGCGTCGGCGTCGCGCGTGCGCGCGATCATCTCGTCCTCGACTTCGGTCTGGGGCAGCGAGAACATGCGCGCGGGGACGCGGCTCAGCGCGGTCTGGCAATCGGCGAAGTCCCACTGGGCGTTCCCGAGGATGACGTAGACGTGCGGGGGCTTGTCGGTCATGATGGCCGCGTAGTCTACAGGAGAACCATCATGAAGAGCGTCGAGATCGACCGTGGCAAGCGTCTGAGAGATCAGCCGACGACCGGTCACAATCGCTTCCATCCGGACATTCCGCCGCTCGTCACCGTGGCCGAGGGCGAGGAAGTCGTCCTGGCCACGCGCGACGGCGTCGACGGCCAGCTCGGCCCCGGCACCGCCGAGGCCGACATGGCGAAGATGGAAGCGGGCGCCATCCACCCGCTCACGGGCCCGGTGTTCGTCAAGGGCGCGCGGCCCGGCGACGTGCTCGAGGTCGAGTTTCTCGGGGACTGACGTAGAGCGCCGGGCGCGAGGCGTGCGCGATCAGCTGACGCCCACGCAGTTCTTCGACGAGCCGGTGGTGACCTACGCGGTGCGGGAATGAGCGCCGACGGCGCGTGACGAGAGCCGGCCGGTGGCTCATGACCAAAGCCACCGGCCGAACGTGGGACGGCGACTACTTCGGCTGGGCGACGGTGCGCAGGTACGGCTTCACCGTCTTGAAGCCAGCCGGGTAGGTCTTCTTCGCCTCGTCGTCCGAGACCGCGGTGACGATGATGACGTCCTGTCCCTGCTTCCAGTTCACCGGCGTGGCCACCTTGTGCTTCGAGGTGAGCTGGCAGGAGTCGAGGAGCCGGAGCACCTCGTCGAAGTTACGGCCCGTCGACATCGGGTAGGTCAGCATCGCCTTGACCTTCTTGTCGGGTCCAATGACGAACACCGACCGCACCGTCGCGTTGTCGGCCGGGGTCCGGCCCTGCGACGTCGTGCCGGCGCCCTCCGGCAGCATGTCGTAGGCCATCGCGATCTTCAGCTCGGGATCGCCGATCATCGGATATGTCACGGCGTGACCCGACGTGTCCTCGATGTCCTTCGCCCAGCGCTGATGGTCGCCGACCGGGTCGACGCTGAGCCCGATGATCTTGCAGTTCCGCTTGTCGAACTCCGGCTTCAGACCAGCCATGTAGCCGAGCTCGGTCGTGCACACCGGCGTGAAATCCTTGGGGTGCGAGAAGAGAATGACCCAGCCGTTCCCGATCCAGTCGTGGAAGTTGATCTTCCCCTGGGTCGTATCGGCGGTGAAGTTGGGTGCTTCGCTGTTGATCCGCAGTGCCATGTTACGCCTCCGTGTTGCGCGCCAATGAATGATGAAGTTTGTGGCCGGTCATCGGACCGAGGAATCACAGCATACGCCCAGGATACTGCGGGCCGCAATGGGCCGCGGTCAGCGCGAGCGTCGCGCCAGACGTGCTCCCGCGCGCGCGCCGGCGCCGGCCAGGAGCGACGCGAGCCGCGCGAGCGCGGGCTGACGGCGCGCGCTCGGGCGCCAGATCAACGAGACCGGCAGCGCCGGCACGCGCGCGGGCGCGCTCACGACGCGGTCGGCCGGCGCCTCGGCGAGCGCCAGCGCCGGCACCAGCCCGATGCCGAGCCCGCCCGAGACGTAGGAGAGCAGCAGCGAGACGCTCGGCACGTCGATGGTCGACACGGGCCGGATGCGCTCGTCCGCGAAGTACTGATCGAGCAGCGCGCGGCCCCGGCTCTCGGCGGCCAGGCGCAGGACGGGCTCGCGGCGCAGCCGCACGGTCAGCGGCGTGCGGTCGCGACCGCGCCGCGGCCCCACCCACACGAAGGGCTGATCGAACAGATGCTGCTCCTCCAGGCCGCGCGGCGTCTCCTGCCCCGTGACCACCGCGAGGTCGACGTCGCCCTCGGCCACGAGCCGCACGCCCGCGCGCGAGTGGGTGGTGACGATCTCGAAGCGCATCGGCGGATCCTCGTCGAGCAGGTCGCGCAGCACCGGGGCCAGGAGCCCCTTGCCGAGATAGTCGCTGGCCGCGACGCGCAAGGTGGTGGCCGGACGCCCGGCGAGCTCCGCGAGCTGGCCGAAGGCCGACTCGGCGCCGCTCCAGAGCTCGCGCACGACGGGCAGCGCCGTCTCGCCGGTGGCCGTCAGACGCACGCCGCGGCCCGCCCGCTCGAAGAGCTTGATACCGAAGTGCGTCTCGAGCTTCCGGATCTGCTGGCTCACCGCCGACGAGGTGATTCGGCGCTGGCGCGCCGCCGCGCCCACCGAGCCCGTGCGCGCCACGGCCAGGAGCGTCTCGAGCGCGGGAAAGAGCGCGGCGTCGACCATGAAGCAGAGCTTACCATTCGCTACAGAACGTTTCACTGGACTACATGGTTGGCCTGAGGCAGCATACGCGCCGTCAGTTCAGAGGAGGAGTCGCATGGCCAAGACGTTGCTCGACAAAGTGTGGGACGCGCACACCGTCCGGACCTTGCCGTCCGGGCAGACCCAGCTCCTGATCGGCCTGCACCTGATCCACGAGGTGACGACGCCGCAGGCGTTTCAGATGCTGCGCGATTCGAAGCTCAAGGTGCGCATGCCCGAGCGCACCTTCGGCACGCTCGACCACATCATCCCGACGACCGACCAGACCCGCCCCTACGCCGACCCGCTGGCGGAGGAGATGGCGGTCCACATGATCCGCAACATGAAGGACTTCAGCCTGCCGCTCTTCGACATGTCAACGGGCAAGCAGGGCATCGTGCACGTGATCGGCCCCGAGCTCGGCCTGACGCAGCCGGGCATGACGATCGCGTGCGGCGACAGCCACACCTCGACTCACGGCGCCGTCGGGGCCATCGCCTTCGGCATCGGCACCACGCAGGTGCGCGACGTGCTGGCCACGCAGTGCCTCGCGATGGCCAGGCCGAAGCTCCGGCAGGTGCGCGTGGACGGCGCGCTCGCGAAGGGCGTGTATGCGAAGGATGTGATCCTGGCGATTATCAACCGCCTGGGAGTAAAAGGCGGAGTCGGTTACGCGTACGAATACGCCGGGCCGGTGATCGATCGCATGACGATGGAGGAGCGCCTGACCGTTTGCAACATGTCGATCGAGGGCGGGGCGCGCTGCGGCTACGTCAACCCCGACCAGACGACGATCGACTACCTGCGCGGCCGGCAGTACGCGCCGGCTGGTGCGGCGTTCGACAAGGCCGCCGCGTGGTGGAAATCGGTGGCGAGCGCGCCGGGCGCGTCGTTCGACGACGTTGCGCGGCTGGACGGCGGCGCTATCGAGCCGATGGTGACCTGGGGCATCAACCCGGGCATGTCGGTGGGGGTGAGCCAGCGGATTCCCGCCCCCGAGTCGGCGCCCGAGTCCGATCGCTCGACCTTCCGCGAAGCGCTCGCCCACATGAGCTTCCAGGCCGGCCAGCCGATCAAGGGCGCGAAGATCGACGTCGCGTTCGTCGGCTCGTGCACCAACGGCCGCCTTTCCGACCTGCGCATCGCGGCCGAGGTGGCGAAGAAGGGCAAGGTGGCCAAGGGCGTGCGCGCGCTGATCGTGCCGGGCTCCCAGCAGGTCGCGAAGGCGGCCGAGGCCGAGGGACTGCACGAGATCTTCCAGGCCGCGGGCTTCCAGTGGCGCAAGGCCGGCTGCTCGATGTGCCTGGGCATGAATCCGGATCAGCTGGTCGGTCGCGAGATGAGCGCGTCGTCGAGCAACCGCAACTTCATCGGCCGGCAAGGGAGTCCGACCGGGCGTACCTTGTTGATGAGCCCCGCCATGGTCGCGGCCGCCGCGATCACCGGCGCCGTCGCCGACGTGAGAGAGATCCTGAAATGAGCGCGGCCACCGATTACACGCGTCGTCAGATCACGGGCCGCGGCATCCCCCTGCCCGGCAACGACATCGACACGGACCGCATCATCCCCGCGCGCTTCTTGAAGGAAGTCACGTTCGAGACGATGGGGCAGCACGCGTTCGAGGACGCGCGCAAGCAGAACCCCGAGCACCCGTTCAATTCCCCCGTGTACAAGGGCGCGTCGGTGCTGGTCGTCGGTCAGAACTTCGGCTGTGGCTCGTCGCGGGAGCACGCGCCGCAGGCGCTGATGCGCTGGGGCATCGCCGCCATCGTCGGCGGGTCGTTCGGCGAGATCTTCTTCGGCAACTGCGTGATGCTCGGCATTCCGTGCCTGCGCGCCTCGCAGGAGGATCTGGAGTGGCTCCAGCGTGAGATCGGCCGCTCGCCGCAGTCGCCGATGACGGTGGACGTGGAGAAGCAAGAGGTGCGCTTCGGCGACCGCACGGTCAAGGCGACCATCCCCGACGGGCCGCGCAATCAGCTCGTGGGGGGCACGTGGGACTCGACGGCGGTGCTGCTGGAGGCGGGCGCGGCGATCGAGACGACGGCGCGGAAGCTGCCCTACGTCGCGGGGTTCTAACCTCCGCGTCGGATGGCCGACCGCGAGGCGCCGTCAGAACGGAAGGTGGCAAACTCATGATAGGCGTGCTGACCCATCACTGGGCGAAAGCCGATAAGGTCGACGAGGCCAAAAAGCTCCTGGACCGCAACGGCCTGGCACAGAGCGGCGCGCCGGGCTTCGTTAGCCGCCACACCTTGTACTCGACCAGCGACGCGACGAAAATCACCACGCTCGTCGTGTGGACGAGCAACGACATCTACGATCGCTGGCGAGCCAGCCCGGAGCGCGCCGTGGCGATGAAGGGAGCCGGGGAGCTCTGGTCGAAGCCCCCTGAATCAGAGCGCTTTCACGTGGCCTGACCGCGAGGACCTCCCGCCTTCTCGAAGGCCGACGCGGCTCGGTAGATCGCCGCCTCGTCCCAGTGCTTCGCGATCAGCATCATCCCGGCCGGCAGCCCGTCGCTGAGCCCGCAGGGCACGCTCATAGCCGGATGTCCGGTGACGTCGAAGGGCGCGGTGTTCGCCAGCATTTCGAAAGCCCGCTGGATGATCTCCATGCGCGGCGCTCCCGGCGACGGCAGGGGCGTCGCCTTCAACGGCAGCGTCGGCATCAGCAACAGGTCGTAATCCTTCAGCACCGCGTCGTATGCGGTGCGCAGCGAGCGCGCCAGGTTCTGCGACTTCGCGTAGTAATGTCCACGATACTTGTTCAGCGCGTACTGCCCGAACAGGATCGTGGTCTTCAAGGTGTCGGAGAACTCGTCGGCCCGCTGCCGCCAGGCCGAGTGCGCGTCGATGAGGCTCGTCACGTAAAGTCCCTTCCAGTTGAAGCCGAACCCGTTGCCGTTCAGCATCTGCCAGGTCGCGCCCTCGACGGCGATCGGCGTCCAGATGGCGGGGCCGGCCAGGTGCAGCGGGATCGACACCTCGTCGACCTGCGCGCCGAGCTGCTTGAACGTCACGGCCCCTCTGCGCACCAGCGCGTCGACGTCCGCCTCCGAGTTCGCGTGGCCGAAGCCTTCCTTCACGACCGCGATCTTCATGCCTCGCGCGTCACCGGTCAGCGCGTTGGTGTAGGCCGCCGTCTTGACGTTCACCTGGCGCGGATCGAGCCCATCGGGCCCGGCCAGCACTTCGAGCAGCAGCGCGTTGTCGGCCACGGTCGCCGTCATCGGGCCCGTATGATCGAGCGTCGTCTCGATGGGAAAGATCCCGGTATACGGCACGAGCCCGTGCGTCGGCTTCAGGCCATAGACGCCGCAGTACGCCGCCGGGATGCGGATCGAGCCGCCCTGGTCGCCGCCGATCGCCATGTCGACTTCTCCCGCCGCCACCACCGCCGCGCTGCCCGAGGACGAGCCGCCCGCCGAGTAACCCGGGCGACGCGGATTCTGCACGGGGCCCGCCGCACTCGTGTGGCTGCCGCCGGAGAAGCAGAAGTATTCGCAGTGCACCTTGCCCACGATCGTGCCGCCCGCGTCGAGCATGCGCGTCACGATGGTGGCATCGACGTCGGGAACGTAGCCTTCCAAGGTGGAAGCGCCGTTCATCATGGGCACGCCGGCCAGGCACACGTTGTCCTTCAGCGCGATGCGCTTGCCGCGCAGCTTGCCCGAGGGCGCGCCCTGCACGTCGCTCTTGTAGTACCAGGCGTTGTATTTGTTCGCCGCACCCTCCGGGCGATAACCGGGTGTGCGCGGGTACTTCACGGGCGGCATCGGGTCGGCCATCGCCTCGATCGCGTGATAGGCCCCGAGGGTTCCGCCCATGGTCTCCAGGAAGAACGCGACGTCGGTGTCGGAGAGGCTCATCCCCAATTGACGGCCGACGGCTTTGAGCTCGTCAGGAGTCGGAAGCTTGGCGCTGCTCATGGCAAACCTCCTTGTCACTGCCTCCTCAGCCGCATCTCCTCATAGGGCGCGGCGAAGTAGAGGAGCGGGTTCAGACCGACCGCCGACTCTTCGAGCCGCGGGCCGATGCCGTGCAACGTGGCGGGCTCGAAGATCGGCGCGTGCATCACGCGCTCGTGCATCAGCTTCTGGATCTGGTACAGCAAGGTCTCCCGCCGCTTGCGGTCGCGCTCGCGCGCCTGCTGCACGAACAGGTCGTCGATGTCGGGATAGCCGCCATAGGCGTACGTCGCGCCGCTGATGACGAATGCCTCCAGGCGGGTCGCCGCATTGCCGAGGGCCGCCGGGGCCGCCAGGATCATCGCCGCCGGCTTCTTGGCTTTCCAGACCTCGAAGAACGTGGCGCGCTCCACGGGGCGGACGCGCGTGCGAATCCCGACCGAGGCCAGCGAGTTGGCCACCTCCGGTGAGGCGCCGCGAGGCGGCGCGCTCTGAGGGCTACATCTAGCCCAGCGCCGAGCGAGCTGTCAAGGCAGACTCAGCCCTTGTAATCGACCGCCGGGCGCTTCATCTCGAAGATCTCGTGGACGTGGGTGTACAGATGGCCCGCAAGGCGTCCCACCGGGCGCAGCCGGTGCATGTCAAGCCGCCCGCTCGCCGGATCGTAGACGTCGTCCCGAATGTGCAGGTGCACGACCTCCCCGATCACGAGATTGCTCGGGAGATTGCCGATCGGGATGATCTGCACGACGCGGCACTCCATGTTGATTGGCGCCGCCGCCACCCGTGGGACTCTTACCCTCGCGCTCGGCGCCGACGCCAACCCGGCCAGCGTGAACTCATCGATCTCCGGCGCGTAGTCGCCGGAGGTCACGTTCATCTGCTCGGCCAGTGGGTCGTCGACCACGTTCACAACGAACTCGCGCGTCGTCTCGACGTTACGCAAGGTGTCCTTCTTGCCGCGCCCGCCGCCGGCCGTCGCGCGTGGTGAGGACGAGAACGCGACCGTCGGCGGGTCGTGGGTGATCGCCATGAAGTAGCTGAACGGGGCCAGATTGGGGACGCCGGCGGCGTCCACGCTCGAGACCCACGCGATCGGCCGTGGGACGACGCACCCGATCATGAGAACTGGAACGAGTTCCTGTTCGCGCTGACGTTCATCACCGAGGGGCGAATGCGGACCCTGCCGACGGGGATCTACGCGCTGCTCTCGAGCGAGTTCTACGGTAACTACCCGATCCTGGCGGCCTCGCTCGTGCTGTTCTCGGTGCCGGTGCTCGTGCTCTACTTCGTGTTCCAGCGAGAGTTCGTCGAGGGGTTGACGGCCGGAGCCCTCAAGCACTGAGCCGGGGCGCCGGCCGTACCCGATGCACGCCGTCTAGTTGACTGTCACGAACGCCTGCCCGCGCGCCAGCTCCGCCGCGGCCGCCTTGGCCACCGTCGTCCCCTCGAAGAACTTTGGATTTTGCGTGCCCCAGAGGTGCACGGTGTTCGCGAAGACGAAATCACGGAAATTGTCCGGGGTGATGCAGCCCTCTTCGACGAGCTCGTACGCCTCCGGCAGCGGGGTGCGCATGTCGATCACGTCGAAGTGGCCGATGTCCGAGCTGTAGATCGCGTTGAGCTTGGAGCCGAACGGATTGTTCTTGCTGAACGCCCACGCGGTGGCCCGGTCGTCGGCCTCGCAGCCGAAGAAGAACGGCTTGGCGTAGAGGTCGATCCAGTCCTGCTTCCTGGTGATCTTGCAGGCGGAGAAGTCGTCGAGGTCCTCGACGCCGCCCGTCAGGCCGGCGTCGTGGTCCGGCCAGCCGTCGCGCTTGCGCAAGGCCTCCGCGACGTCGGGATCGCCGTACTTCTCGGCGAGGCTCATCAGCAGGGCGCGGTCGAGCTTGCGCGGGTCCATGTTCTCCAGCGCCCGGCGGTTGCGCCGATCCCAGTGCTCCATCAGGTCGCCGAACAGCTGGCAGGCCCAGCCCACACCGCCCTCGAGGAAGGCGAAGCGCAGCTCCGGGAACCGCCGCGTCACGCCGCCCAGGAAGATGGCCTTGGAGACCGCGTGGCCGGCCGCCGCGAAATGCCCGATGTGGTTGTAGACGAAGTTCGACGGCGAGTTGCGCAGGCCCTGGTTGCTGCCCGCGCTGTGGAAGGTCGGCGCGATGCCGAGCTCGCGACACTTCGCCCAGACCGGATCGTAGTTGTGGTCGCTGTCCAGCGCGAGCACGTCGTACCAGACCGCGAGACGCGTGCCGTCGGGATCGCTCTGCGGGGTCGAGGCCACCTTGCGCGACATGCCGCTGCCGAACATGCCGACCTTCGAGCCGAGCTCCCTCGTGACGAACTCGAGCTCCTCGATCGCCTCGTCCGGCGTGTGCATCGGAATGATCGCGGCGGGGGTCATCCGGTCGCTCAGGTTGCGGAAGTAATCCGCGGTGACGATGTTGTGAGCGCGCACCACCGCGCGCCGGGTGGCGTCGTCCCCGATGCGCGGCACGCGCAGGCCCGCGGTCGGATAGATGATCGCGAAGTCGCAGCCGAACTCGTCGAGGCGCTCGTAGAGCAAGCGTGGCATCATCGCGGTCGCGCGATCGAGGGTGTTGGCCGCCTGGCGCGTCCAGAAGCCCGGCTGGGCCAGCCGCCGGCGCCGCCGCTCGGCGAGCGACATGCTCAGGGCGTCCTGCGTGGTCTTCATCGCGGCGTTGAATCCGTCCGCGGCCCGGTCGCCGCCTACCTTGCGCATTCGCTCGCTGAATACCGGATCGAACTCGACCCAGTGGCCGTCTCCGTCGACGATCGGATGGTCGAGGCGAGACCGGATCTCTACCGCCGTCAGGTGCCCGTTCGCGCTCATGTCCTCTCCCCTCCGGGACTGCCGGATGCGCCACTTTAGTCCACCTTATACCTGGAGCCAAGACGATTGTCCGGAGTAGACTCTACCGGCCGGCGGCCGCCGAATCCTCGAAGGGGAGACGCTGATGCCCGAGACACGCACCGATGACGTCCACCCACCCTACCTCTACCCGGACTACAAGAGCACGCGCCTGCGCGCGCCGTCGCAGCCGCTGGTGCGCGTCTCGCCGAGTCCGCTCGAGGCGACGGGGCCGGCGTTCCCGAGACAGTTCGTGAAAGACAGCGAGGCCGATCTGACGACCTGGGGCCGGAGCGCGCCGCTCGGCGAGAAGATGATACTCGTCGGCCGCGTGCTCGACGAGGACGGCCGGCCGGTGCGACGGTCGCTCGTCGAGGTGTGGCAGGCCAACGCCTCCGGACGCTATCCGCACCCGGTGGACGACCACGACGCGCCGCTCGATCCCAACTTCCTCGGCAAGGGGCAGGTGCTCACGGACGACGACGGCCGGTATCGTATCGTCACGATCAAGCCCGGCGCGTATCCGTGGCAGAACCTCGGCAGCGCGTACGCGCAGCGGCTCATCACGCAGATGTTCTTCCCCGGCGACCCCCTGCTGGCCATCGATCCGATCTTCCAGAGCGTGCCCGAGGCCGGCCGCAAGCGGCTCATCGCCGAGCTCGATCTCGAGCACGGCATCGAGGGCGTCGCGCTCGGCTACCGCTGGGACATGGTGCTGCGCGGACCGCGCGCGACGCCGATGGGAGTGTAGCGATGACGAAGCCCACCCCCTCGCAGACGGTCGGCCCGTTCTTCGCGCGCGAGCTCTTGTGGAAGGACGGCGGCACGGTGCTCTTCCCCGGCCGCGGCGAGCGCATCACGCTCACCGGGTATTTGTTCGACGGCGCGGGCGCGCCGATCTATGACGCCCTCTTCGAGACCTGGCAGGCCGACCCGGCCGGCCAATTTCCCAAGGGCGACGACGGAGCCAGACCGTACGGCTACGGCCGCGTCTCGACGGACCCCGGCGGCCGCTACGCGATCGAGACCGTCATGCCCGGCTCCTTCAAGGGGCCCGGCGGGGAAACGTACGCGCCCCAGATCAGCGTCGCGATCTTCGCCCGCGGGCTCCTCCGTGCCCTGCACACGCGCGTGTTCCTCGCCCCGCTCGAAGTGGTGAAGGACGATCCGCTGGCCCGCGCGATCGGCGATCCCGAGCGGCTGCGCACGCTGATCGCGATTCGCGATCCCCGCGATCCGAGGATCTATCGCTGGGACGTCCGCCTGCGGGGCGCCGGCGAAGCGGTGTTCATCGAGCTCTAGCGCGCGAGCGCTCGTGAACATCGTCGGCCGCGGCTTCGCGCGCGACGCATTCACCCAGGCGCTGTCCGCCGAGGCGTTCGTCCGCGCGATGCTCGATTTCGAGCGCGCGCTGGCCGCCGCCGAGGCCGACGCCGGCATCGTGCCGCCGGAGGCCGCGCACATCATCGCCCGGGTCTGCGCCGACCTGCGCCCGGCGCCCGACGCGCTCGCCGCCGAGGCCAAGCGCTCGGGCTCGCTCGCGGTGCCGCTCGTCCGAGCGCTCACCGAGCACGTCGCCAAGGTCGACGCGCGCGCGGCGGCGTTCGTGCACTACGGCTCGACGAGCCAGGACGTGCTCGACACCGCGCTGGTCCTGTGCCTGAAGCCGTGTCTCACCGACGCCGACGGCGTCCTGGCGGCGTCGGCGGGCCGGCTGGTCGGCCACGCGCGCCGCCACGCCGGCGCTGTGATGCTCGGCCGTACCTTGATGCAGCCCGCCACGCCGATCACGGCCGGGCTGAAGATTGCTCGGTGGGCGGCCGCGCTCCACCGCTGCCGCCTGCGCCTGGCCGAGGCGCGCGAGCGGGCGCTCTGCATCCAGCTCGGCGGCGCGGTCGGCACCCTGGACGCGATCGGCGCCAAGCGCGCGATGGTGCGCAACGGTCTCGCGATGCGCCTGCACCTGCACGAGGCGCGAGCGTGGCACGACCACCGCGATGAGCTCACGCGGCTCCTGACCGAGCTCGCGCTCGTCACGACCACCGTCGGCAAGATCGCGCGCGACGTGGCGCTGCTCTCGCAGGCCGAAGTCGGCGAGATGCTCGAGTCCGCTCCCGTGAAAGGCGTCGGCGGCTCGAGCGCGATGCCCCACAAGCGCAACCCCGTCGCCTGTCTTCAGGCTCTGACCGCGGCGGCCCGCGCGCCAGGGCTGCTGACGACCCTGCTCTCCAGCTCGGTCGGGGAGCACGAGCGCGCGCTCGGCGGCTGGCAGGCCGAGCTCGTGACCGTTCCCGAGCTGGTCGACGCGGCCGGCAGCGCGCTGGACGCGCTCGAGCGGATCGCCGCCGGCCTCGTAGTGGATCCCGAGCGCATGAAAGCCAATCTGGAATCGCTGCAGGGTCTCGTCTTCTCCGAGCGCCTGGCCCGGCTGATCGCGCGCGACACCGATCGCGCCAGCGCGCAGGCGCTCGTCGACGACTGGTCCGCCGTCGCGGTCAAGGAGCGCCGCCATCTCAAGGACGTCGCCCTCGCCGCGCAGCCGGCGCTGGCCGGACGGATCGACGAGGTGTTCTCGCTCGAGACGCTCGTCGCCGAGCTCCTCGCCGACTTCGACGCGCCGCCGTTCCGCCGTGCCGACCAGCTTCCCGCTTGCGTTCGCGGTTGGCTCGCGCGAGTATTAGGCCCCCCCAACAGAGAGGAGTCCCATGGCCGCCACTTGCAGTCACACCCAGTCGCGCGCGCCTCCCGCCCCCTGCTCTCCACCAACGAGACACGCGGGGTGCTCGGTGGAAGAGGATGCGCACAACTCACAAGGAGTTGACATGCACAGCAAAGTCGGCCCTTTCAGCTGGTTGCTCGTGGCCGTCGCTCTAGCGTTGCTTTCCCAGCCCACCTTCGCAGCGGCCGCGGCCAATCCTCTCTGTCCCGGAGAGGACGTCTTCTTCAATCCGGGAAACGGCGAGGACATCGTCGTACCGCCCGGCTTCACGGTCTCGGTTTTCAAGAGCGGCCTGAACTTCCCGACTGCCGTCGCGTTCCGTGGCAACTCGCAGCGGTTCGAAGTGTTCGTCCTCGAATCCGGACACGGCCTGCCCAGCGGCTCGCCCCAGACCCGAATGTGCAACGACGAGACGAATCCGCTACTCGGTGGCGTGTTCTCGCCGGCCAATCCCTTCACTCCCGGCATCCTGGTCTTCAACGAAAGCGGTCAGCAGCGCCCTGGTGGCCCTCTCGCCAAGCCCACGGCCAGCGGCGGCGGCCTCCTGCCCCATGGTCCGGCGATCGACATCGCGTTCGAGCACGGCTTCCGAGGCGGGCGGCTCTTCGCCACCGACTCGAACCAGGCCATCCGCGCAACCAACCCCAATGGTCAAAACAACAACAGCTCACGCATCGTGATCGTCAACCCCGAGAACGGACAGGTGACCGAGTTCATCTCCGGTCTGCCGACCGGCGACCATCCGGCCGAGCAGATCACCTTCAAGGACGGCTGGATCTACTGGTCGCAGGGATCGACGACCAATTCGGGCGTGGTCGGCCGCGACAACGGCGGCGGCGCGAACCAGCACGATATCCCGTGTCAGGACATCAAGCTCAGCAACAATGTGTTCGACTCCGGCGGTGGGATCAAGACGAGCGGGTACTCGCCGTTTGGCGTCCAGAACCCCGGAGGGATCGTCGCCGCCTACACGGGGGCGGCGCATTCCGGGGTGTGCGACGGCGCCATCTTGAGAGCGCCGCTCAACGCGAGGAATCCGCAGGACAATATCCAGCCCTTCTCGTGGGGGTACCGTAACCCCTACGGCATTCGCTTCGCGCCTCGTGACCATGCCTTGAAGGGCGGACTGTTCGTGACCGAGAACGGTGAAGACGAGCGGGGCGCGCGGCCCACCAACAACTCCCCGGACCGCCTCCACCTCGCGCAACAGAATCCCGACGGCAGCCCGGACTACCACGGCTGGCCGGATCGGTTCGGCTTCCTGGATTCGACTCAGGCGGTGTTCAATCCCGTGGGAGGCCCGGGCGACGACAATGCGGCCGCCGTCGTCGGTAAGCCCGTGCAACCCGTGCTCGCGTTCCCGCCCCAGCCGATCACGGTGCCTCTAGCCCTCGAGGCCTCGGACGTCGCGATCGTCGGGCTCGACTTCGTGCCTAACTCGTTCGTCCACGGTCCAGTCAAGCGCGGTGCAGCTCTGGCCGGCCGCGAGGGGGACTTCGGGTTCTCGAAGGCCAACGGCACGCCCGAAGAGGGGCACGACGTTCAGCTCATCAACTTCAGCAAACCCGGTGAGCCGCTCAAGCTCACGCTTCAGCGGTTTGCCTTCAACAAGACGTTCGAACAGGCGTTTGTGTCTGGAATCAGGGGAATCAACCGCCCGGTGGACCTGAAGTTCGGACCCGATGACTGCGCGTACCTCGTCGACTACGGCGCGGTGCGTGACTTCGGGCAGTCGGACCCGGACGCGGGCTTCAAGGTTGCCGGCGACGGTCCGCTCGTCCAGATTCCCGGGACCGGCGTGATCTGGAAGATCTGCGGCCCCAATCCTCCCGGGCAGGGCAACGACGGGGACAGGGACCGGGATAAGGAGCGGGACGACAAGGACTAGACCAAGCGAAGCGTCGGTCAGGGGGGCGGCTTCCGCCCCCCTGATTCGCGCGGGCTACGTCACCGCCTGCTGGCGCAGCGCGTGGTCCACGATCACCAGCGCAGTCATCGCCTCGACCATGGGCACCGCGCGCGGGAGCACGCACGGGTCGTGGCGGCCGCGGCCCTGGATGGTCGTCACCTCGTGATAGATGTCCACGGTGTGTTGCTCGCGCATGATCGTGGCCGTCGGCTTGAACGCCACACGGAAGTAGATCGTCTCGCCGTTCGTGATGCCGCCCTGCACGCCGCCCGAGCGGTTGGTGCGCGTGCGGACCCGTCCGCTCTCCATGTAGAACTCGTCGTTGTGCTCGGCACCCGTGAGGTCGGTGCCGGCGAAGCCCGAGCCGATCTCGAACCCTTTGCTCGCCGGCAGGCTCATCACCGCCTTCGCCAGATCGGCCTCGAGCCGATCGAACACCGGCTCGCCCCAGCCGGGCGGACAGCCGCGCACGGCGCAGGTGACGATGCCGCCGAGCGAGTTGCCGTCCTTGCGCGCGGCCTCGACGGCCGCGATCATCCGCTCGGCGACGACGAGGTCGGGACAGCGGATCGGCGTCGTGTCGACCTGCTCGCGGGTCACCTTTTCGTGGTCGCACTCCGCGACGAGCCGCCCGACTTTCGAGACCCACGCCACCACCGTCACGTTGAAGCGCACGGCGAGCAGCTTGCGCGCGATGGCGGCGGCCGCCACGCGGCCGGCGGTCTCCCGGGCGCTCGTCCGGCCGCCGCCGCGCCAGTCGCGCACCCCGTACTTCGCGTCGTAGGTGTAATCGGCGTGGCTCGGCCGGTACTTCTCGCGGACCTCACGGTAGTCGCCCGGCCGCATGTCCTCGTTCGGGATCAGGAGACTGATCGGCGTGCCGAGGGTCTGGCCCTCGAAGACGCCGGACAGGATCTGCACCGTGTCGGACTCCTTGCGCTGCGACACGAGCGCGCTCTGGCCGGGCGCGCGGCGGTCGAGATCCGGCTGGATGTCCGCTTCCGACAGGGGCAGCCGCGGAGGGCAGCCGTCGACGATCGCGCCGGTGGCGCCGCCGTGCGACTCCCCCCACGTCGTCACGCGAAACAGCTGCCCCCAGGTGTTGCCCATGCGTCGAGGATACGACAGAATCCCCACCGACAGGCTGGTTCGGGAGGGATGACACCATGAGCGGTCCGCTTCGCATCGTGCACTACGTGAACCAGTTCTTCGGGGGCATCGGCGGCGAGGACCAGGCGCATGTCGGTGTCTCGGTGCGAGCCGGCGCCGTCGGTCCCGGCCGTGTCCTCGAGAAAGCGCTGGGCGACGACGCGCGCGTCGAGGCGACCCTCGTCTGCGGCGACAACTTCGCCAGCGAGAACGAGGCGGACGCCGCGCGCGCGATCGGCGCCGAGCTCGACCGCCTCAAGCCCGACGTGCTGGTGGCCGGCCCGGCGTTCGGCTCCGGGCGCTACGGCCTGGCCTGCGCGCTCGCGTGCAAGGTCGCGCAGAGCCGCGGCATCCCGGCGATCACGGCGATGCATCCGGAGAACCCGGGCGCCTCGAACGCTCGGCGCGGGATCTACATCGTCCCGACGGGCGCATCGACGACGTCGATGCAGGCCGCGCTCGACGCGCTGGCGCCGCTCGCGCGCCGCCTGGGTCGAGGCCAGACGCTGGGGCCCTCGGAGGCGGAGGGCTACATGCGCCGCGGGACGCGGCGGGTGCACGACCGCGGACGCCCGGGCTATCAGCGCGCGCTCGACATGCTGCTCGACAAGCTCCACGGCCGGCCCTATCGCTCGGAGGTGCCGTACGCGCCGCCCGAGCGCGTCTCGCCCGCGCCGCCGATCGCCGATCTCGCGCGCGCCCGCATCGCGATGGTCACCACCGGCGGCCTCGTGCGGAAGGGCAATCCGGACCGGCAGGTCTCGGCGAACGCCGTGCGCTATCACCGGCACACGGTGGCCGAGCTCGAATCGCTCTCGCCGGCCGAGTGGGAGGCGTACCACGCCGGCTACTTCAACCACATCGTCAACAGCAATCCGAATTACATCCTGCCGCTCTCGTTCCTGCGCGATCTCGAGCGCCAGGGCAAGGTCGGCCGCGTGCACGAGCACATCTATGCGCTGCCCGGCGTGAGCACGCCGGTGGCGGTCTCGGCGGGACACGGCCGCAGTATCGCCGCGGACCTCAAGGCCGGCGGCGTCGATGGCGCTCTGCTCGTCGCCACCTGAGGGACCTGCAATCGTTGCGGCGCAACGATCGCCAAGGAGATCGAGCGAGTCGGAATCCCGGTCGGCATGATCTCGGCTATCTACAACTTCGCCCTCACGACCGGCGCGAACCGCGTGATCCGCGGCGCGCGCATCGAGCACGTGTGCGGCGACCCGACCTTGAGCCCGGAGAAGGACTACGCCTTCGGCATGCGCATCGTGACCACCGCGCTGCAGACGCTGACGATCGCCGTGCCCGGCCCGACGCTCTTCGACCCGATGGCGTCCGGTAAGGAGGCCGCGCATGCGTCTTGAGATGGGCACCTTCCCGGTCACGGACATCACCTTTGGCCGAGCGACGCGCTACGACGCGGGCCGGCTCACGGTGGACTGCGACGCCGTGCTCGCCGCGGTGCGCCAGGATCCGCGGATCGCCAGCGCCGAGCTCGAGATCGCGAAGCCCGGCGAATCGGTGCGGATCTGGCCGGTGCGCGACGTGATCGAGCCGCGCATCAAGGTCGAGGGGCCCGGCGTCTGCTATCCCGGGATCTGTGGGCGCGAGATCGCCACGGTCGGCGAGGGGCGCACGCATCGCCTGGCCGGCATGGGCGTGGTCGAGGTATCGAGCGTCAACTGGCACGACGCCGGCGGCGACTTCGTCGAGACGTACCTCGACATGTCCGGCCACTACGGCGAGATGTACCCCTATCAGAAGCTTCTGCACCTCTGTCTGGTCGTCGAGCCCGATTCCACCCTGAACGAAGAGGTGAAGAACTACGCCGTGCACAAGGCCGCCCTCACCGTTGCCGATCAGCTCGGCGAAGCGGTGCGCGCGCTCGCGCCGCCCGAGTACCAGATCTTCGAGCTGACGCCGGTCGACCCGAAGCTCCCGAAGGTGATCTACATCTGGTGCGTGCACTCACCGCAGGCGATGTCGGGCTCGCCCTCGGCGTTTTGCACGGCGACGTACGGCCTGACCCAGCTCACGCCGCCCTGGTATCTGCACCCGAACGAGATCCTCGACGGCGCGCTCACCGGCCCCTATCGCACCGCGTTCGCGATGTCGTGGACCGTCGCCAACAATCCGCTGCTCCTCGACCTCTACCGCCGCCACGGCCGTGACTGGAATTTCCTCGGCGTCATCTCGCTCAGGACCGAGTGGACCACGCAGACCGAGAAGCAGCTGATGGCCAACCAGACGGCCAAGCTCGCCCAGCAGCTCGGCGCCGACGGCGCGGTCGTGACGTGGGACGCGGGCGGCAACGAGTTCATCGAAGTGGTCCGCAGTATCCAGGCCTGCGAGCGCCTGGGCATCAAGACCGTGTTCCTCACCAGCGAGGACGACGCGACCGACGGCGCGCCGACCATGCTCGAGCCGCTGCCCGAGGCCGACGCGATCGTGAGCACGAGCTTCTTCAAGAACGTCACCCTGGCCGTACCCGAGGCGCCGGCCGTCGCGCGGGTGATCGGGCTGCCGACGAAGATCGTGCGGCGCGGCTCGACGATCGGGCTTCACGGCGGCGTCGATGGCGCGGCGCTCCCGACGGCCGGGCCGTTACCGCCGCCCTGGCGCTATGACGACCATTACGGCTTCACGAGCCTGAGTTGCATCGAGTGACGGGAGCAGAGGAGAACATCATGGTGCCGGCGCTGACCCAGCTCGAGATCGACCAGCGCGTCTTCGATCTCTACGACGAGTACTGCCACGGGAGCATCGACCGGCGCGAGTTCCTGCAGCGGGCCGGCGCGCTGACCATCGGCGGTGTGTCGGCGCTCGCGATGGCGCAGGCGCTGTTGCCCCGGTACGCGCTCGCGCAGACGATCTCCTTCACCGATCCCCGAATCAAGGCGCGGTACGTGACCTATCCGTCGCCGGGTGGGACGTCTGGCACGATGCGCGGGTATCTGGTGCAGCCGGGCTCGCAAGGGCCATTCCCCGCCGTCCTGGTGATTCACGAGAACCGCGGCCTCAACCCGTACATCGAGGACGTGGCGCGCCGAGCCGCGACCGAGGGGTTCCTGGCGCTCGCCCCCGACGGGCTGTCACCCGTCGGCGGGTATCCCGGGAACGACGACGACGGCCGCACGCTGCAGGCCGGCCTCGACCAGGGCAAGCTCCGCACGGACATGGTCAACAGCGCGCGTTTCCTGAAAGCGCATGCGCTGTCGACCGGCAAGCTGGGCGTCACGGGCTTCTGCTGGGGTGGCAGCACGACCAACTTCCTGGCGGTCGTGCTCGGCGCAGAACTGAAGGCGGCCGTCCCGTTCTACGGCGCGGCGGCCGAGACGGTACGAGTGGCGGAGATCAAGGCACCGCTGCTGATCCAGTACGCGGAGAGCGACGAGCGCGTCAACGCACTGTGGCCGGCGTACGAGGCGGCGCTGAAGGCGAGCGGGGTTCAGTACGAGATGCACATCTATCCCGGAACCCAGCATGGCTTCCACAACAACTCGACGCCGCGCTACAACGAAGCGGCGGCCAAGCTGGCCTGGGAGCGGACGATCGCCTTCTTCAAGAAGCACCTCGCCTGAGGCGAGCTGCCTAGGCGAGCATCGCCCGCCCCCGCGCCTCCACCTCGACGAGCTTCTCGGCCACGAGCCCCTCGTCGAGCGCGGCCGCCACCGTCGGATAGCCGGCGCGCGTCAGCATCGCCGGGAGCCGTCCGCCCTTGAACTGATCGAGCGCCCACTTGAACGGATCGGGCACCAGCGCCTTGTCCAGATAGATGCGCTCGTTCTTGTACATCGGCCCGTAGTGATAGTGCGGGTAGATTCGGAAGCAGTCGAACGCGAGCAGCTCGACCTCCTGGCCGGCGATATCGCCGAGAACGTGGATGGCGATGCCGCCGTCTCCCTGACCGGCCACGCGCATCTCCAGGCCGAACCGGATGTTGCCGGCCTCGAACACGTCCGTCCCCCGGTTGTGGCGCACGGTGCGGCGCCGGCGGACGGCCATCTCGCACGCCCTGGCCTCGACCTCGTCCAGCACGGGCAGGAGCTCGGAGGGGTCGATCTGCAGGGCGATCTGCTCGTAGCCGGCGCGGCCGAGCATCGCCGGCAGCTTGCGGCGCAGCTGGGTCATCGTCCACCGGAGCGGATTGCCGGTAACCGTGGGATCGAGCATGATCCGGACGTTGGTGTTGGCCGGATCATAATGATAGTGCGGGTGGTTGTCGAAGCACTCGAACCGGAGCAGCTCTCGCTCGGCGCCCTCGACGACCCCGAGCACCTGGACGCAGACACCCTGATCGGGGTGGTTTCCGCCGTTGCCTCCCGCGCCCTGGCGCTGCGGCGCTCCTCCGTCGATGTCGCGATACTGCAGGGCGAAGCAGATCGGGCCACAGGCGATCTTTCCGGTCCCGGCGTCCATCGTCTCCTCCTCCTACCCGCTTTGGGAGCGCGCTGCGCTCCTCCTATCTCAGCACCGGAGTGCCTTGTCAAGCGCCACCGGACGAGAGTACGCTTCGACGAAATCGGGTTAGACCCGGCCTCGAGGAGGGCACCCATGGACGTCTCGCGTCGTGACATGGCGGTTGCAGGCGCAGTCGCTCTGGCCGCTCCCGGTCTCTTGCTCGGCGGCTTCACCAGTGCCGACGCCGCTGCCGACGAGGCGGCGGTCACTGAGAACGTCGAAATCTTGAGGAAGGCCTTGCTCGGAGCGGAAAAGACCCGGCTGGAGCAGGTCGCGGCCGCGCAGATCAGCTACGGCCATTCGGACGGCCGGGTCGAGACCAAGGAGCAATTCATCAACGGCGTGATGACCCGCAAGCAGGTGGTCAAGTCACTCGCATTTCCCGAGCTCAAGGTGGCCGTCGTCGGCGATGCGGCCATCGCGCGCCACATCTACCTGGCCGAATCCGAGCTCGACGGCAAGGCGACGACCACGCGGATCGGCGCGCTCCAAGTGTGGCAAAAGCAGAACGGCAGCTGGAAGCTGCTGGCGCGGCAGGGATTCAGGCTGCCGGCGCCGGCGTAGACCCGCGCGTGGCGCGCCGGTCACCCGGCGCGCCATCCTCGCCTACTTGCGCTTGAACGCCGGCATCACCTCCGCCGCGAAGCGCTCGAGCTGCTCGAGAATCACCGCCTCCGGAGTTCCGACGGGCTGGCCGACGTTGATCACTTCGAGCCCGGGATACTTGTGCTCGATCTCCTTGAGCTGCTCCGTGATCTGCTCCGGCGGGCCGATCAGCCACGTGCCCGCCTTCAGCGCGTTGCGCAGGGTGGGCAACCCGGCCCGACGCGCGCGCTTGGGGTCGGCGACGGCCTCGATCTGCTCGGGTGTCAGCCCCGGTACGAACCCGAGCGGGGCGAACATCTTGATGTTCTCCTCGAAGAACGGCGTCGCCTCCTTGATCCCCTGCTCGACGCTGTCGGCGATGTAGAACGAGAACCCGAAGCAGAGATCGCCGCCGAGCTTGGTCTCCCGTCCGGCGCGGGCGCGCGCCACGCGGAACGCGTGCACGACCTTCTCGTTGGCCCCGCCCTGCGCCGCGCCGCCGCCGATGATGCCCTTGATGCCGTGCTTGGCCATGAAGTCGAGCGCCCGGGGGCTGGCGCTCACGACCGGCTGCCAGCACTCGACGGGGAGCGTCTTCGGACGCGGCACCAGGGTGATGTCGCGAAGCTCGTAGCCCCGGTAGGGTACCTGGGGCGGGAGCGTGTAGTACTTGCCCTGGTGCGAGAACGCGCGCTGGTTGAA
>QHTE01000075.1 GCA_003220685.1 Candidatus Rokuibacteriota bacterium | reverse complement strand
GGATCAGGCTCGCGTCGTCGCGGGCAAGGCGACGACGGTGCTCAAGCTGCCGGTGAGCCTCCAGATCGTCCTCCGTGCGCTTATCTGGGTGGGGCTGAAGCGAGAAAGTCACTCAGCGCTGTTCGCCAACATCGAGAGCCAGGCCAGGGCCGTTCGCCAGAAGCGGAGCGGGGCGCGTCGCGCAGGTGAAGGAAGGTATCAGCCGTCTGGAAACCCGCAGGGGCTGACCGGCAAACGGGCGACCGCCAAACGCTGAGAATCAGCATTTGGGGCGGGAGAGGACGGTCAACGTGCGTGACGACAAGCGGCGTGGACGTGGGGCGCCCGCGATAATGGCCGAATGGCGATGGCGGATCTGCGGCGACGGGGGAGAGATCCTCGAGGAATCACATGACCACTTTCTGACAATCGCCGCCGCCGTGGCTCAAGGGGCGGAGCGGCTTACGCACATGAATGCGGTCGACCGAGCGAGGGCGGCTCGTGGCGACTCGACAACCATGCGCGCCGCCGGGGCCGGTGACGGACGAGCGCTGAGTGTCAGCGTCTCGCGAAGGAGACGACGATGTTGAAATGGATAAGGCTGACAGCCTTAGTCGCTGCGGGGGCGGTGATGACCCTCGGCTGCGTCCGGGGGCTGGCGGCGCCGACAGCAGCGGTCGAGGCCCAGACCTCCACGGTGAAGCCGATGTCGGTGAAGGCGAGGCTCATGTCGAGCACGGTCACGGTTCTATGGCACGACATGATTCCGTCAGACAACCGCTCTGTCGTCAGCCTCACCCGCGATAGCGCTTCTTTCGCCATCGCCGCCTGCTGCGCGGCCTCGAACTCGGCCTTCGTTTCGTATGACGTCACCTCGTACGTCGGGCCGGCCAACCGCCGCGGCCCACTGGCGCGGTAAACGCTAAAAACCTGGGACTCGGACCGCCAGCACTACACGACCTACCGCTACCTCTGCTGGCTTGCTGGCGCTGGTCCGGCGCCCTTTCGGTAGACCTACCGGCGGAAACCGTCGTCATTCGCGAGGCGACGCGCTGATTGCGCACGCCGAGCGCCTTTGGCGTCGTCTTCCCGAAGGATGTCGCGATCTCACGAAACCGCTCTAGCGACTCCTCGAACATTCCCGTTCTTATCGGAACCCAGACCGGCCTATCTCTTTCGGCGTCAGCTAAGAGCCGGTGAAACGGGCTTCTCATGTCACAAGGATTGCGGTTGTCGTCTGCGGCCGAGAACTTGGCGCCTTGAACCCTGCTGTGCCGTCCGGGTAATCGCTAAGCTTTGCTCGGACGAGGGCCTCCGATAGATGCGCACGGGCCCCGTGATACCCTGCGGCGTACTCGCCGAGCCATCGCGTGCTTTCCGGTGTGAGCCGGAGGGCGGTCCTTAGGAAGGCCAGACGATCACTGAGAGCATGCTCTTCGTTTGTACCGGCACCTGTTGCGTATTCGGCCGTCCACGTGGCCCTCGTACCGAGGATGCAGTCGTCGGAAGAGCTCTATGCCGGCTTCCGGAAGCAAGGACGCCGCTTGTGCTCTCTGGAAGCCCTATACCGCCCGCAGTCTCCGGGGCGTGGCGCACGGTGCTCAAGGCTCTGAGGCGTAGCGCGCCGAACGAAGTATCTCACTGCGGATGACCTCTCTCTGCCCGTGACCCGGCTGACGCATCGTGAGACAGCAGCAGTGCTGGCCTTTCTCGAAGAAATGTATGCGGTCGCCGGAACCGCCAAGTTCAGCCAACATGTCGTCACGGCGCTTCGCAAGCTGGTCCCCGCCGACCGCAGCAGCTTCAACTACGTCCACGTCGGCGCCGGTATCCGATGGGAGTCGGTTGCCGATGGCGCCGGGTATGAGATCGATCCCGCTCCGATCATGAACCTGTACGGTCACGAGCATCCTATGATCAAGCACCTCCAGCGTCACCGCGATGCCCGCTGGCGGTTAATCTCAGACTTCATCACTCGGGGCCAGTTCCATCGCACGAGTCTCTACAACGAGTGGTACCGCGTGGTGGGAACGGAGTATCAGGCATTCACCGGAATCCTGCTGCCCGGAGGAACGCTGGTGGGCATCGCCTTGAGCCGCGGCTCGCGCGAGTTCACCGGGCACGAGCGCCTGATTCTCGATCTCCTTCAACCTCACCTTATCCAAGGCTACCGGAGCACGGCACGGGCACTGGAGATGGCTGATGACCTCGCTCGGCTAGAGCAAGGAGTCGAGGCAGATGAGGTGGGAATCATCCTGCTTGCTGCGGACCACCGGATCCGGCGGATGACGACACGTGCGCGGGACTGGCTGGTGGAGTACTTTGGCATGCATCCGCGCCAGCCGAAGCGACTGCCCGCCCCGCTGTTGGCCCGGGTTCAGCAGCATCACACGGCGCTGTCTACGGCCACAGCACTGCCGGCTCCGCGCGAGGCCATCGCCGCTCACGGAGCGGGGAAGTGCTTGAGTGCACGGCTCGCGGGCCGGCCGTCGTCGCTGATCGTCCTCTTGCGCGAGCACTACCAGCAGATCCCGGTGGCGCGCCTCGAGCGGCTCGGTCTAAGCCGGCGGGAGGCCGAAGTCCTGAAGTGGGCGGCGGAGGGCAAGCGAGACAGCGAAATCGCGGTCATCCTCCGCATCTCAACCCGGACGGTGAACCATCATCTCGAGCGCGTCTACAGGAAGCTCAATGTGGAGACCCGCACAACAGCTGTTGTCCACGCGCTGCGAACGGTCGGGCAGCAGACTGCCGATCGACACTCTTCCGTCGGCCCGTGAATCAGCCGCGGCCGAAGTGAGAGAACGGAAGGCTCGCGTTGCTCGCGGGTCAGCTCGATCAAATGTTCGCCAGAGTCCCGGGAGCCAGAACCCACGGACTGGCGGTCAGGTCGTCGATTCGTCCGATACTGACCCGGCTATTGATCCATTGTCCGTTGCAATGACGGACCGGACATAGGGCAACCCTGCCTATCGACACTCAGCCCGTTCCATCCGACGCTGTCTCAGCTGGGATCCAGCCGCTTTCAGAGTTGGTTGGCCGAGCGAACTATACGTATCGCGTCAAGGATCACCGCGAGGCAATCCATTGCCTCTCGATTCGTACTCATGACATGACGGGCATGGCGCGGGTGAACAGCGATCAAGGATGATCCAGCTCGGGGGAGAGACCAGATGTCTGCCGGTACCGCGCGAGGCACGATCCTGCACGAGCACTGGCGCATCGCGTTTCGGCGTCAGTACTTCACCAGCCGTCAGGCAATGCAGCGCAGTCTCGACGGTTTCATGAAGTTCTACAACGAACGGCGGCCGCATCAGGGTTATCGGCTGCGTGGTCGCACGGCAGCCGATCTCTTCACTGGTGTGGCCGGTCTGGCGAGCTGAAGTCATGACCTGCTCTGGGAAGGCGGACGTGTCAACACCATTTCGAGTCTTGACATACTAGTCCTATTCCTTTCCTTCTTTGTATTTGTTGTGGTAGACAGAGCCTACGGTGCGTCAGGAGAACCTATTTGCGATGCACCTGCCGTAATCTTCTGCGACGACTTCGAGAACGGAATCCTTCCGGGCGTGTGGCAGGACGGGTACAACCCCGACGAGGGAGCGTGGTGGCGGAGATGACGGAGGCTCAGAAGCCCGTCGCGCTCTGGTTGCTGACCCTGCTGACGGTCGTCTATGTCGGTGCGGGCAGGTTCGGGCTCACCCTGGCGTTCCTTCATGCCAGCGCCTCACCGGTGTGGCCACCTACCGGTTTCGCGCTGGCCGCCTTCCTGATACTGGGACCGCGGGTATGGCCGGCCATTCTGGTCGGCGCCTTCCTCGTCAACGTCACCACCAACGGCGCGATCGCCACCTCGATCGGCATCGCTATCGGCAACACGATCGAGGGGCGCCTGGGCGCCGACCTGGTGAGGCTGTTCGCAAATGGCCGCAACGTCTTCGACCGGGGACGCGATGTCTTCAAGTTCGTGGTGCTGGCCGCGCTGCTCAGCACGACCGTGAGCGCGACGATCGGGGTGACCAGCCTGGCGCTGGGCGGCTACGCCAGCTGGCGCGATTTCGGCGCGATCTGGTTTACGTGGTGGCTCGGCGACGCGGTGGGCGCCCTGATCGTTGGCCCGTTCCTGGTTCTCTGGAGCGCGCCCGGCCGCTTTCCCTGGACCTGGGGCCGCGTGGCCGAGGGCGTGAGCTTGCTGGTGACGGTGGGTGTGCTCGGCCTTGTCATATTCCGCGGATTCAGCGGTGAGCCGCTCACGTTTCTCTGTGTGCCGCCCCTCATGTGGGCGGCGTTTCGCTTCGGTCAGCGAGAGACGGCGACCGTTATCGCGCTGCTGGGGGCGCTCGCGACCTGGGGAACGGTGCGAGGCCTGGGCCCGTTTTCCGAACATCCGGCGAACGAATCGCTCCTGTTGCTGCAGGCCTTTCTGGGCACGATGGCGATGATGAGTCTCCTGATCGGCGCCGTGGTCGCTGAGCGGCGGCGGGACGAGGCCGCGCTCGCGCGCCTGGCGTCCATCGTGGAGTTCTCGGACGACGCGATCGTGAGCAAGACGCTCGACGGGGTGGTGACGAGCTGGAACGCGGGGGCCGAGCGTCTCTACGGCTATTCGGCCGAGGAGGCCATCGGCCGCCCGATCTCGATGGTCATCCCGCCGGACCGTCCGAACGAGCTGCTCCGGATCATGCCGCGTCTCAAGCGCGGCGAGCACGTCGAGCCCTACGAGACCGTGCGACGGCGGAAGGACGGCACGCTCGTGGAGGTGTCGATCACCGTGTCCCCGATCCGGAGCTCCGGCCGGCTCATCGGCGCTTCCGCGATCGGGCGAGACATCACGGAAGAGAAGCGGGCGGCCCTTCGGGAGGCGACGGCGCTCCGCTCCGTCGCGAGCCTGGCGCTCGCGGCCGCCCACGAGATCAACAACCCGCTCACCGTCGTCTGGGGAGAGGTTCAGCTGCACGCTCGCGAGGTCGGCGCCCGCTGGGAGGGCCGCATCGCGTCGATGCTCGAGGGGCTCGAGCGAATCCGCGACGTCGTGGCCCGCATGAACCAGATCAACCGGCTCGAGTGGGCCGAGCAGCAGAAATACCTTCCGGAAATGCTCGACCTCACGAAGTCGAGCGATCGCCCAGCTCCCAGCGTCGACCGCCCGGTGACCGGCTAGATGTGCACGCCCTTCAGCTGGGCCTCGCGTTCCGGCGGCGGCGCCGACGGGGATGGCCGCACGTCCAGCGCTTTGACATTTTCCTCGAGCCGCTCCTTTGCGCTTGGTCCCCGGGATGGGCACCACGTCCGGCCCCTGCGCCAGGAGCCAGGCGAGCGCGAGCTGTGCGGGCGTGCACCGGATCGAGGCGTTCGCGAAGGAGAAGCACCAGGTCGAGATTCTTCCCAAAGTTGGCTTCGTGGAAGCGGGGATGATCGCGCCGCCGGTCGTCCGCCGGGATGTCCTCGAGACGCTGGACACGGCCACAGAGCTAGCTGCGACCGAGCGGCGAGTGGATGGGACGTGCTCCAATAAGAGGTTGACTGAGTAGGGACGGAGCCGCCTTCGCCTCGCCAGCCTGTCCCTTCTGAAAACCTGTCCGCGACGATTGTCTTGCAGAGGCCGCTAGGCGGCCCCAGAGGCGGCCGTAGTAGTCCGCCAAACCCGCGGGCGCCTGCAGGCCAGTACCCCCTTACGTGGAGGGCGAGGGGGACAGTGATAGGAAGCGTGTATCTCGCAGTACTGCTCGGCGGGATCGTCGCCGTCGTCGCCGACGGCGCCGTCGCAACAGAGTGGTCACACCCATAAGCCAGGCGAGAGTATCGGTAAGACCACTGTTACCGAGCGTGAGGACAGTTATCGTTATGGTAAATATACTTTTTATATATGTTGACACCGTCGCCTCAGAGGTCCACCGTATGCCTGTTACAAGTTGGTCGGGCGCCTTTCGAGGCGGGATCGTCGCAAGGCGCGTCGGCTGTGACGTTGCGACCGCACGTCGCGAGGTGCAGTGAGGTGCACCCCACGCTCGCGTGACGGCTCCCCCGCAGGCCGCCCCCTGTAGTCCCTGAATCGTTCTGATTCGCCCCGGCAGGTCTCGCTGCCACGGCTCGGTCTCTGAGACTGCGCCTCAGACTCAGCGAGAAAGGTTACGGCCGACATGCCCCGTCCGACGCCGACACGGACGCCCGTGGCGATCTTCAACTCCCGCGCGGACTTCATCGATGACCTTCGCAAAGCCCTTGATCGCGAGGGTTTCCCGACGGTCACCGCACTGTTAGCCGAGATCCAGGACGGCACGCTCGATCTCGTGGCCTTCCTGGAAGCGTATGACCCTCGTGTGATCGTGTACGACCTTCCGTGCCCCTTCGAGCGGCACTGGAACTTCCTGCGGCTCCTGAGGCAGTCCGACGCCCTGAGGAAGAGGACCTGGATTCTCACTACGACCGACAAGAGGGCGCTGGACGCGGCGGTGGGAGCGTCGGGCATGATCGAGGTCGTCTTCGGAGAGCCCTTCAGTGTCGGCGAGGTCGTGGACGCGGTCCACCATGCCCTGTCAGATGGGCGCCCGCCCAGGCCTGAGAGGCAACGCACATGAAATCCAACTCCCCGCACGATGACGTGTATCTTGGCGGCGTCAGCGTCCTCGTGGTCGACGACTACGGGCCCGTCCGCGCCGTGGTCGCGGCGATGCTCGAACACTGCGGAGCTACCGTGACGGCCGTCGGCTCAGCCGCCGAGGCGTTCGAGGCCTTGAAGCGCGAACGCCCCGATGTCCTCGTGAGCGACCTGGCGATGCCCGGCAAGGGCGGTTACTGGCTCATCGGCCAGGTCCGCGCCCTGCCGCCCGAGCGCGGTGGCGCGACGCCTGCGGCCGCCCTCACCGGTTTCACCGGTCCCGAGCACCGGGCGAGTATCTTGCGCGCCGGGTTCCAGTACCACATCGAAAAGCCGGTCACGCTGGAGAAACTGGTCGGGGTCGTCGCGCTCCTCGCGCTGAAAGTCCGTCCCCCTCAGCAAGGGTGAACGGCGCGTTCCGCACGAGGCCTGCCTGGCCGGACGTTGAAGCGGGAGGCTGATGATGGCTATCGAGTTTGTCCAGCGCGGGAAGCTCGGTGACGGGTGGCGGATGGAGGCCCAAAAGGCGGGGGTGGTGATCGGCGTAATCGCGGAGACGACGGACAGTACTTCTTCTACCAGGGCGCTGACACCAAGTTGGGCTCGAACGCCGTGCTACGACACGCCGACCTCGAAAGGCTGAAAGCGGCCGTTCAGAGGCTCTTCTGATGGTGTCGGGGCTCGTCCTCCTGCCGACGGAGGGGTCATGAATCACGAACGCCGTATTCCGGTCTCGCTGACGCCTGACGGCTACGACATGCTGGCGGCCTGCGGGCGAGTCCTCGGGAAGACAATGGACCAGATGCTCGACGAGAGCCTCGAGGCCCTGGCGATCAAGCAGGGCACGACGGTCCAGGGGCTCACGGGCGGACGAAGGTTCCGGCCGATCCGCGGGGATCGGGAGCACCTGAGGCGGGGACACCAATGACCGGGTAGCAAGATTGTGTGCCCGTCGGTGAAGCCTATCCCAAGCTGATTCACTACAGTACGAATATTCAGGAGGGGCACGTACCGGACGAAGTGTATGACCGGGCCCGAAAGGTCTTCACCGAGAAAGAGCTGGCCGACTTGACCTTTGCGATCGCCGCGATCAACGGCTGGAACCGCCTCAACAGTGCGGCCAGAACGGTTGCGGGAACCTATCGGCCTGCCAAGTCGCGCGCTGCGTAAAGATTGCGCGGTTCGGCGGCTGGTAATTGATGGGCGAGCTTGCATGGCTGGCGGCGAGTGTCATGTTCGCCGGGGTTGTGACCGGCATCCTCGCCGGGCTGTTCGGCATCGGCGGTGGGGCCATCATCGTTCCGGTGCTGTTCGAGGTGTTCCGCCTTCTCGGCGTGCCCGAGGCCGTGCGTATGCAGCTGTGCATCGGCACCTCGCTCGCGATCATCGTGCCGACGGCGGTGCGCTCCTACCGCGCGCACAAGGCGCGCGGGTTCGCGCTTGCTGAGGTCATGCGCCGTTGGGCGCTGCCCTCGATGGTGGGTGTCGCTGTCGGCTCGGCCCTCGCGGCGTCCCGATCACGTTCGCCGGCACGATAGGCTATGTCCTTGCGGCCTGCCGCATCAGGCCCTGCTGCCGCCGCTGTCGCTCGGTTTCGTCTCCGTGATCGGCGTCGTCCTGATCGCGCCGCTCTCGAGCTGGGTCGCGCCGTGCGGCGCCCGCCTGGCGCACAGGCTGCCGAAGCGCACCCTAGAAATCGGGTTCGGCCTCTTTCTGCTGCTTGTCGCCTCGCGTTTCCTGGCCAGTCTCGTCATCTCGAGGATCTGACGGAAAGTGCAGTGATGCCCGACGAACCTCAGAATATCTACGATGACCCAGGTTTCTTAGCCGGCTATTCCACCCTCGAGCGATTCGGCGCCGGCTGGGAGCGCGCGGCCGAGCACGCCGACCTGGTGGCGCTCTTGCCCGACGTCAATGGTCGACGCGTGCTCGACCTCGGCTGCGGTGCCGGCCAGCTCGCGCGCCATCTCGCGACCCGCGGCGCCGCCGAAGTCATCGGCGTCGACGTATCGGAACGGATGCTCGAGTTGGCGCGTACGCAATGGGCCCATCCGCGTGTGAGCTATCAACGTGCGGCGATCGAAGAGGTGACTTTTGCTCCCGCGCGCTTCGATCTCGTCGTGAGCGTGCTCGCGCTGCATTACGTGGACGATTATCGCTGTTTGGTTGCGCGCATCGCGGAGTGGCTGACACCCGCCGGGGTGGTCGTGTACTCGACGGAGCATCCGATCTTCACCGCGCGCTTGCCGTACGAGGGCTGGGTGCGCGAGGAGGCGGGGTGTAAGCGATGGGCGCTGAACGACTACTCGGACGAAGGCGCGCGCGACGAGACGTGGTTCGTGCCCGGTGTGCGAAAAGTGCATCGCACGATCGCCACGATGATGAACGGGCTTGTCGACGCCGGGCTCACCATCGAGCGCGTCGTCGAGCCGGTCCCGAGCGCGGAATGGCTCGATCGCCACCCGTCGATGCGCGACGAGCGGCGCCGGCCGATGTTCTTGCTGGTGAGGGCGCGCAAGGGCTGAATGCGCCGTGCCCCCGAAATCAAATCTGTAGCCCGGGCTTGCCAGTTATTCGATAACCGCCGAATAGGCGAGTGTCCGCAGCTCGCGGCGCAGCGGGTATGGCGCAGGCAAACCCATCTGCATGATCTGCGTCATGAACACGACGATCATCTGCTCGCCGGGATCGATCCAGAACGCCGTACCCGCGGCGCCGCCCCACGCGAACTCACCCGGCGTTCCGGCGATCTGCGCGCGCGCTGGCGACTGCATGACGGAGAAGCCGAGACCGAAGCCGACGCCGCCATAGGCCGTCTCGGTGAACATCCCGGGCAGCGCCAGGTTCGTAAGATCCTGGCCGTCCGGAAGGTGATTCGTCGTCATGAGCTCGACCGTCTTGCGTCCGAGCAGTCGAATGCCGTCGAGCTCGCCTTTGTTCAGCATCATCGAGGCGAACCGGCAGTAGTCGTTGGCCGTGGACACAAGTCCGCCGCCACCGGAGAAGAAAGCGCAGTCGCGGTAGATGCTCTTGGCCGGATCGTCGATGAGTTTCAGGCTGTCGTCCGCCAGCCGCTGATAGTTCGCGGCGAAGCGTTTGCTCTGCTCCGCCGTGATGACGAATGACGTGTCCGTCATGCCGAGAGGCTGAAGCACGTGTTCGCGCAGGTAGGCATCGAGCCGCTGCCCCGAGATCAGCTCGATCAAATGCCCGACCACATCCGTCGATACGGAATAGTTCCAGCGCGTACCTGGAGAGAATTCGAGCGGTAGCGCCGCGAGCTCCTCCACCATGTCGCGCGCCGTATAGGCACTCCGCGTCCGATCCGCGACGCCGAGCTTGCGATACGCTGCGTCGACGTTTGTCCGCTCCATGAATCCATAGGTGAGCCCGGAGGTGTGGCTCAACAGGTCGCGTACCGTCATGGGCCGCTCGACGGGTGTCGTTTTCCACGCGGGATGGTTGCCGCCGACGAAGACGCGCTGATCGCGCCACGACGGAATGAACTTGTGCACTGGATCATCGAGCTGCAGCCGCCCCTGCTCCCACAGCATCATCAGCCCCACGCTCGCGATCGGCTTGGACATTGAATAGATTCGGAAGATCGAGTCTGGCGTGACCGGCCGTTTGCGCTCGATTTCGAGATGTCCCAGCGGCTCGAAGTAGGCGATCTTTCCCCGACGGGCAACCAGCGTAAGCGTGCCGGGCAGCTTACCGGCGTCGATGTAGCGTCGGAGATGATCGCCGATGCGTCCGAGGCGTCCCGACGATAGTCCGACTTCTTCGGGCTTCACGAGCATGTCAATCTCCTCACGCGACTTCGATCGCCTCTTCGACTCGATATATGGCGTGCCGTCGCTGAACAACACTTGCGCTGGACGGTAGGGATTCGTTGTCCACAGTCACTTCATGATTGTGGAGGAGGAAGGCGAGCCGCCGCCTGCGCAGGATCCTCACTTCCTTTTCGACGGTGGCTTGCGTACCTTCTTCCGCGTGTCCGGCACCTCGTACGTGACCTCTGGGGCGATGATCCAGTCGGTTTCCGATCCGAGCGCTTGTCGCAGCTCCTGTTCAGGGGCCTCCACGAGCATCATCCGATCGGAGTCTTCGAGGACCGCGGCGCCCCCGATGGCGCGAATCTTCTCGACCGCGTCCTGGGGACGCGCGCCCTCTCCACGATACCGGAGGATGAATCGGCGCATTGACGACCGCAGCGGGGTTCACGCGGGAAGGCCCTGACCTTCAAATTCGGCCCCGAACCCCAACTTCTTGGCCGATTGTAGCACGAGTTTCACGATACCGTCCGCGCGGGCGGCGTCACGATTTGCCTTGAGAAGCGTCAGATGTCGAGCGAGCAGTTTCGCCGCCAACCCCACCACGGCCGGGGTGGCCATCGAGGTGCCGCTCATGATCGCGTACGCCTTCTCCGGGACGGTCGAGATCACGCCGACACCGGGCCCCGTGCAGTCGATCTCCCGTCCGATGTTGCTGAAGGACGCGATGAAATTGTTCTTGTCCTTGCCGAACGGCCCGGCGATGTCCCCTTCGTCCACAGAGCCCTTGGGGAACAGCCCCTTCCGCCCGAGCGCGGAGACCGCGACGCACAAATCGAACGACGCCGGAAACGAAACGGGCGAGCGGTCCTCGTTTCCCGCCGCGGCGATTACCACGGCCCCGGCGTTCCGCGCATCCTGAATCGCCGCTTCCGTCGCCGCGTCGGGATCGCCGCCGCCGAGGCTCAGGTTCAGGAAGTCGCACCCGGCGGCCACGGCGCGGTCGATGGCTTTGGCGATTGAGAAGTTGGACGCGCCCGGCTCCGGATTCTGGCGCGTTGGTTTTGGGAACACGCGGAAGCTGAAGAGGGTCGCGGCCGGCGCGATACCGCGAATTCCGGTCGGCGGGGTGCCGCGCGCCGCGATGATCCCCGCGCAATGAGAACCGTGGTCTCCGCCGAGAGGCCCGAAGTCCCCGGGGTTCTCCCCGGGCACCGTGCATTCGCCGCCGGAAACCACGAGATCCGGATGGCCGAGGGCGATGCCCGTGTCGATCACCGCGACCTTCACGCCCTGACCGTCGGTCATCCCTCCCGCGCCCGCGAAGAACCGCACGCTGTCCTTGAAGCTCAAGTCGATGGGCGTGAGCTTGACCGCGATATTGGGCGAGAGCGTCACCTTCATCTGGAGCGAGCCCCAGAACGAGTTCTCCGGGTACACGTACAAGCGCTGGAGCGACTTGACGCTCGACGGCAATGAGAGGCTGACGGTACCCGCCTTCGACGTGACGCCGCCGGCGCCCTGACGGGCCGCGAAGTTCGTGAACGCCACGACCTGGGCTCCGGCCACCGGCGTGCCGCCCGTCTGCGACACGACCTTCACCACGACCTTCTTCATCGCCGCGCGGGCGCCGGCGGCGGCCTTCACGAGCGTCGACACCTGATACGTCTGCACCGCGGGCTGGAAGAACACCTCCGGCACAACGACGAGGCCTGGTTGCGCGGCGCGCAGCTTCTGGGCTTCGTCCGCCGTGATCTCGACCAGCTTGGCGCCGTCCTCGTGCACCGAGTCCAAGAGCTTCATCCGCACGCCGGGACCACCCGCGCTCCTGACCGCCGCGGACGGGCCGCTGGCCGACATCTCTTGGAGGAACGAGCGGGTGCTCGAAGCCGTCGCGCGAAGGGCTCGGCCCGGCAACAGGATTACCCGCTGTGGCTTCGCTACGTCGGCGACGTGAACCATGGAGCGAACGACCTGCGAGACTCGAGCGGATCTCTGTGCCTGCTTGTACCAGGTTTTCATGGCTGTGGTCCTTTCCCGACCCGGTGGTCCGGGCGTTTACTCTGCCTCCTACCTGCTAGACTGGTCTGCATTCGGACTGACGCCCGGCGTTCCGCCGCATCCGGGGGGATGCCGGCGTGGGCGGTCGAAGTGTACAAGGCGAGCGCGACCAGCATGGAGTCTCCTTCGGGGGACGGCGCACGTTATCCCGATCCAAGTTGGAGATCCAACGGATCGACCTGGAAACCCCGGAGCACCATCATGTCAGCCCCCACCGAAGCCCCACGCCCCAAGGCGGTACTCGTCAGCGTACAACTTTCAGGCGTCACCGACGCGGAACAGCGGTCCTCGCTGAAGGAGCTCAAGCGTCTGTGCGAGACGCTCGGCTTCGAGGTCGTCGGCGAAGTGACGCAGAAGCGCAAGGGCCTCGGTGCCGCCACGCTGCTCGGCGAGGGCAAGCTGGTGGAGCTGGCCGCCTGGACCGGCGGCACGGGCGTCGTCCCCAAGGGTCCTCCCGGCAAAAAGAAAGCGACCGAAGAAGACGAAGAGGAAGAGGAGGACGAGACCGAACCACTGGACGTTGCGGCGCCGCCCGCGCCCACCGGGGAGCCGCGCGCCACCGTCATCGTCATCGACCACGAGTTGTCGCCTCGCCAGCTGCGCAACATCGAGGGCGCGACCTCGGCCGCGGAGGTCCTGGATCGCACGGGTGTGATCATCGAGATCTTCCATCGGCACGCGTCGAGCCGACCGGCGCGGCTGCAGGTCGAGATCGCGCGGCTCACCTATGTAGCCCCCCGGTTGCGCGCGACCGGCGGCGGCGAGCGTCAGCGCGGCGGCATCGGGCTGAGGGGCGCGGGGGAGTCCTCCGTGGAGCTCGATCGCCGCAAGATCCGCGACCGCATCTCCGAACTTAAGGCGGAGCTGGCCGCCATTGAAGACGAGTCGAAGACGCGACGGGCGAGGCGTCAGGAGGCGCTGCGCGTCGCGCTGGTCGGGTACACCAACGCGGGCAAGTCGTCGCTGATGCGCGCGCTCACCGGCTCCCACGTGTTCGTCGCCGACAAGCTGTTCGCGACCCTCGACACCACCGTCCGTGCGCTGTGGCCCGAGAGCCGGCCGCGCATCTTGGTCTCGGACACGGTTGGTTTCATCAAGAAGCTCCCGCACGACCTCGTCGCTAGCTTCCGCTCCACGCTCGACGAGGCGCTCGAAGCGTCACTGCTGCTACAGATCGTCGATGCGGCCGACCCTGTCTTGCGCGCTCAGATGCAGGTCACACGCGAGGTGCTGGAAGAGATCGGCGCCGGCGACGTGCCGTGGATCCTCGTCCTCAACAAGATCGACAAGGTCGCCAAGCCCGAGCGGGAGGAGCTGTTGACGGAGTTCCCGGCCGCGCTGCTCGTCTCGGCCAAGGACCCGGCGGACGTCCGGCGCGTGCGGGACGCGATCATCGGTGCCTTCGAGGCGAACATGACCGAGGTCGACCTCGTCGTCCCGTACGACGCGGGCAGCGCGATCGGCGAGGTCCACAAGGTCCATGTGATCTCGGAGTTCTACGAAGAGGACGGTGTGCACTACCGAGTCAGGGCGCCCGAGTCCGCGATCGAGCGGATACGGGCGATGCTGCGCTAGTGTCGCGCTGCGGTGCCCCGAGGAGGGAGCGTGGAGACGTCGTTAGGCGACCGTCGAATGTTCTAGACGGTCGCCCAGCGCAGAAAGACGCTGCCGGCGGTGAACCCCGCACCGAAGGCCGACAAGACGACGCGGTCGCCGTGCGCGAAGCGCCCGCGCTCGTTCCACTCCGAGAGCGCAATAGGAATCGTCGCGGCGACCGTATTGCCGTAGCGATCGAGATTGATGATGACGCGATCGAGACCGAGGCCCAGCCGCTTGGCCACCGCCTCGATGATGCGCCGGTTGGCTTGATGCGGGACCAACCAGGCGAGATCGGCCGCCGTCATGTCGTTGCGCTTCAGGATTTCCTCGGTCACTTCGGCCATGCCGATGACGGCGGCCTTGTACACAGCCGGCCCGTCCTGCACGACGTAGTGCCGTTTCTCCCCGACTGAAGCGGCGCTGGCGGGCTCGACGCTCCCCCCGGCCGGGATGTAGAGAGATGATTCTCCCTCACCGTTCATGTGACAGACGTAGTCGAGAATCCCAACCGACTCGTCTTCGACAGGTTCGATCAGGACCGTCCCGGCGCCATCACCGAATAGCACGGCAGTGGCGCGATCCTCTGGATTGACGACACTGCTCATCCGGTCCGCCCCAGAGAGCAACACCCGGCGCGCGGCACCCGACTCTATGAGCTTCGTCGCCACGATGAGCCCGTAGACGAAGCCGGAGCAGGCCGCGGCCAGGTCGAAGCCCCATGCGTGGATCGCCCCGAGCTTTCGCTGGACCACCGCAGCCGTGGACGGGCACAGACGATCCGGCGTCATCGTGGCGACGATGATGCAATCGACGGCCGCCGGCGAGATGCCACGGGCGTCGAGGCAGCGGCGAGCCGCCGGGACGATCAGGTCTGACGTGCCGCCAGCCGACGCGAAGCGGCGCTCGGCGATCCCGGTGCGCGATCGGATCCACGCGTCGGTGGTGTCCAGCTGCCGTTCAAAGTACGCGTTGGGGTAGACATCGGGCGGTAGGTAGTGACCCGTCGCAGTGATCGCTGCGCGCATCATGTCTCCCGTGGTGGTGGAATGCAGACGCTTAGGACAATGGTGAGAGCGTGCGTCGCGATCCTGGGTTGTGTCACCTGGCCCTCAGTCTACACGCACCGGACGTGGCTCCCTACTGCTCAATCAAGGTCAGTATGCTGGGAATGCCCCGCTTCCTGAGAATTCAATCGCTGCCGGCCGGCTCCCCGGGGAACGCGCAAGGTTGGTTTCATGATCTCCGCCTCCAGTACAATACCCCGCATGGCCGAGGCGGATCGCATCGCGGAGTCAACCTCAGCGAGCTGCGGTGGCTGCCGTGAGTGAACCCCTGAATCGTTCCACGTTTCCCCGCGCGCGCGAGGAGGTGCTCCTGCCCACGGTCGAGACCGTGGAACTGGAGCAGGAACTGACGCTCGAGGCGTGGGCCAACGCCCACCCCCACGAGACGGTCGCGTTGCAGATGGTCTACGACCATCGCACGATCCCCGCCCGCTATTGCCAGAGTTGCCGGGAGCTGAGGACGCTGCGCGACGAGATCCCATTCATCCGCCGGTATCTCGAGCAGCCCACCTGGAGAATTTGGCTGGACGTCGTGGGCTTGCTAACGGCCGCGCTACTCTTGGCGCATTGGGCGCTCTGGAGACTCTAACGAACGGCGTCCCGTCTCCGTCTGCTCTCCTGGAGTCGCCGTCCGAATTCCCGGCAAGCGCGGTGAGTCGTCTAACAAGCCGTTCGGCTCGGAGGACGTTCTACGCAGGCTTAGAACCGCACCCGGACACGGAATTCGAGCGGGAGGGCCGAGGCTCTTTGCCGTCGGAACATTGCGCCCCCCGCAACCAGTCGAATCAGGTAGTTAGCGGGCAGGGCTAGTCTCGTGCTACAGTGCCTCCGCCAGCCACTGAGGACCCAAGGGTTGACGCGGGCTGCGCGTCGAGACCCGGTGACGAAGGCATAAATTCCCCTCTTCAACCTAGAGGGCCACCATGAATAGCGTTCAAGATCAGCTCACCCTCCTGCTCCGGGCGTACCGCACTATCCGCTTCTGTGACGCCTGTCTGGCGCTGAAGATGGGGGCCTTTCCCCGAGAGGTCCGCGAGGCAGCGGTCCTGATCGGCAACGGATTTCAGATTTCTTCTGGAAAGTGTTCCGAATGCCTTCAGGAGAAGACCGTCGTCCGCGCTCTTGCGGCCTGAGCTATTCATCGCCTCCGGTCCGGTGTCTAAGTCCCCGAAAACGGGATAGAGCTATCTACCGAAGAAGATGACGAAGAGTGTGCGGAGGTCTGAGTTACCCATCAGAATCAACACCTTCCACCAAACTATTTCGCTACCCGGCTTGACAGGCTCGTGTTTCGAGGACGACGATGCGCGCGTCGTGTTGGTGTTCATTCGACTCAGATCGTTGCTCTTCGCGTTGTGTCCGGATCATCCGGTGGCAGTGTGCGGGACGTGCCACCGAACTTACACGCCAGAACAGCTCGGGATCGACATCGGCGACCGCTGCTATCTCTGCCCCGACTGCGGAGCCGATCTGAGAGAGTCGATAGTCGGCCACGCGCGGACGTGCGCGAATCTCATACCGCAAAGGCCACTGTCGCGGATGGCGTCGGTCACCAGCTCCGCGATCCCGCCAGAGGTTTCGGAGCGCTTCGCAGCCCGGCGTAGAGCCCGGCTCGGTTTGGACGTTCACGCGAAGGCCGGGTAAGCATGCCTCGGCTCTTCTGATACCCAGGGGCTCGCCGGAGCGATAACCTCAAGGGTCTGGCCCGCGCCCTCGGCGTGCCGGCGACGGAGCTACTGGAATGACCTCACCTGAACCGACCTATCCGCCGCTCTCGACGAGAGAGATCCAAACCTTGCCCGAAGGCGCTCGCGTCATCGTGACGTGGGCGGAAGGGAACGACGGTCCCCACGAATACCGCGTGCACTGGCGCCGCGGCGAGCCGTACGCGCAGACCGATGAGGACTATCGCCGGGGGCACGTGGACCTTGAGAAGTGGCTGACATACTACATCGGTCCGCGGCGCCCGTTCACGCGAGTCTGGGCTCTCGCCCCTGTCCGTGCCGAATGACAGCGTAACTCGCTTCCTGGCTTGGCTCCATCATCGTGACCTAATTCCCCAGCCCGGGACGTGGACCGCGACTACGGGAAATGGACGCGCTCTGGTGGGCGCTTGTGCGTCGGCTCGGCGGCTGATGGCGGGCGGCAGGGTTCTTGTCTGCTTCGTTGATGGGACGCTCGTCACTCGCCGGGCAACTGGGTGGCCGGGTGGCGAATCGAATCCGTGTTTGCGAGCGCCGTCTGGTTGACAAGGGGCGGCGAGCAGTCAATCATGGCAGCGACCGGTGGGCCCTCCTCGAGTCGACCCGGATGAGGAGTGAGCATCGTGGTCGTGCGGCGCGCTTGGCTTAGCATCCTTATCGTCGCGTGCGGCGTGATCACCACGGCGGGGCGGGATCCTCAGCCAGCCACCCAGTCGGCGCTGACGACCGTCCTCTTCATCACTGTCGACCGCAAAATCGACCACGTGACACAAGGGTTTATCGCCCACGCTGTCAGCCAAGCTGAGCAAGAGCACGATGCCCTCTTGGTCATCCAGCTCGATACCCCCGGCGGCGAGTACGACGCTACGCGCAAGATCGTCCAGCAGCTGCTGGCCGCTAACGTGCCTATCGCCGTCTACGTGGCACCGAAAGGGGCGCGCGCCGCATCCGCCGGCACGTTCATTTTGGCCGCCGCTAACTTTGCGGCCATGGCGCCTGGCACCAACATCGGCGCGGCGTCACCCGTGTCCGCTAACGGGAAAGACATCGGCGGGACCCTTCAGGAGAAGGTCACCAACGACGCCGCGGCTCTCATCCGCAGCATCGCTCAGGAGCGCGGCCGCAACGGCGACAAGCTGGAGGTGACGGTTCGCAAGGCCGTGTCCTTCAGCGCTTCGGAAGCCGTTGACGCCCATATCGTGGACTTCATCGCCAAGGACACAGAGGACCTACTCACGCAGCTGAACGGCAGGACCGCGCAGACCGCCGGGGGTGCGGTGATCATGAACATGGCGTCCGCCTCCAAACGCACCCTGACGATGACCTTGCGCGAGCGGTTCGTTGCGTTCGTCGCTACCCCCGAGCTCATCTCAATCCTGTACACCGTCGGCATGCTCGCCATCTTCATCGAACTCTTCCACCCAGGCTTAGTGGCGCCGGCGGTCATCGGTGCGCTCTGCCTGGTGCTGGCGTTTTTGGGTTTGGGTTCCCTGCCGTTCAACTGGGCGGGGCTGGTGCTGCTAGGCCTGGCTGCCGCTTTCGTCATCGCGGAGTTGCACACCGGCTCGAGCCTGCTTGGCGTCGGTGCAGTTCTGGCGTTCGTCATCGGCGCACTACTCCTCTTCTCAGTCGACATCCCCAGGCTGCCGGGCGAGCCGGTCCGGCAGGTGAGTCTCTGGCTCATCGGCATCCTGGCCGGCCTCTTTGCTGTGGTCACCGTCGTGGTGGGCGGCGCGGTCGTCAAAACGCGGCGGCTCCAGCACCCCAAAGCGAGCGCGCTTTTGATAGGGAAGACTGGCTTCGCTACATCGGACCTCGCTCCCAAAGGCACAGTGCAAGTCGCAAGTGAGCTGTGGACCGCCACCGCGGACGACGCGACTCCCATTCGTGTGGGCGATCCAGTCTCGGTCGTGGGGCTGGAAGGACTCATGCTCAAGGTGCGCAAAACGCACCCATAGGAAAGGGGTGGGCACGATGCTCATTCCATTCAAGATTATCCGGCAGTACGAGCGGGCGGTGGGGTTCCGACTGGGGAAGTTCATCGGCTTGCGCGGGCCCGGCCTGACCGTCTGGGTGCCTATCGCGGACGACATTCGCCGCGTCGACCTGCGTGAAGCGTTCGTGGAAATTCCGCGACAGAACGCCATCACCAAGGACAACGCGCCTATAGAAATCGATTTCCTCATCTACTACAAAGTGATGGAAGAAGTCGCCGAAAAGAGCGTCCTCTACGTGCAGGACTTCCGCGGCGCGCTCAGTGGCATCGCCACCACGAGCCTGCGCGCCGTCATCGGCGATATCCCCCTCGACGACGTTCTGGCCAAACGCGACCAGATCAACCAGGTCCTGCGCGTCAAGCTGGACGAAGTCACGGAACGCTGGGGCATCAAGATCACCGCGGTGGAGATCAAAGAAATCATCCCGCCTGCCGGCATCCAGCAGGCCATGAACCGGCAGATGGCGGCAGAGCGCGAACGGCGGGCGGTCGTGCTTGAGGCGGAAGGAAAGCGCCAGGCCAGCATCACCGTGGCTGAAGGCGAAAAGGCCGCCGCTATATTAAAGGCCGAAGGTGATAGGCAATCGGCCATTCTTCGGGCCGAAGGGTCTCGCCAGGCAGCAATCTTGAACGCCGAAGGGTTCAGCGCTGCCCTCGATAAAATTAACTCCGTGGCCATAACCGCGGACTTCAAAACCATGAGCCTGCAGTACTTCCAGACTTTGAAAGAGTTGGGTGCAAGTCCTTCCACGAAATACATCTTCCCTATGGAATTCACCTCCCTGCTGGAACCTTTTCTCAGGATGGGAAATAACCAACAAACGGATGAGGACCGGACTGTTCCGAGATGAGTGACACTGACGTAGTCAAGTACCTAGAGGCATTTCTGGACGGTAGGCTACCAGATTGGTCCGAGCAAAGTCAGCAGGCGACGACGGCCACGCTCGTAACGTGCATGGACGGCCGGCTCAACCCATTGATGCGGCCCTTCCGACACGTCATCCGAACCGCCGGGGCTATGATCGAACCAGTCGAAGGCAGTGTTGGACTCGGGATTGACGCCACCGCCGTGACCTTCCTCGCGACCCACGGTGACTGTCTGGCTTACCGCGCCGCGATTGAATACCTTGCCACCAGTTTTGCGGGCAAGAGTGCGGAGCCTGACGTCGTGAGGATCATGAACCAGCCGGACACCAAGATGTTGCTGAGGTACATCAACACGCAGCGGCCTCTCAACGAGCTGCCCGATCCCTCCGACCAACAGGCGCTCGCCGAGTTGGCCATCCGCTACGTTATCCAGTGGACTTCTCGCAACCGGAACGAGAAACCGCGAATCGGGTTGTTCATTGACCTGAAAGCCACGTTGTCGACACGGGTACAACCCTGGGTGGTGAGCTACGAACAGCTTTCGGGGCAGGATCTGGCCGATTTTCTCTCGATGCATGGAATGACCAGGCAGCTCGTCGTCACGCACGTTCTTACCGCGTCCCGTCCTGTAAGAGCGCTCCGCTGACTGTTCCTCGCCGCTAGTACCCGGAATGCGGCGAGGACGTCAGACGATTACCAGGGCGCTTCGCGGGAGTGGTCTGCACCCCGTTTTGGTCGGCACACCACGACAACGTAGTCAGCGGGCATGCCGGGGCTAGAGTGTTTGGCCGTGTTTTGGCCGTGAATGGGGCCCAACGAGCCCCAACAAGGGCCAAAGGCGGACTCTACGCCGGAGGGTTAAGTGACCGTTCTTGTTGGGGGGGATCGTTGTGTGACGTGGTGCCAAGTACTAGGCTCATAACCCAAAGGTCGCTGGTTCAAATCTAGCCCCCGCAAGGACGCAGCAGCCGCGAACCCCTTTCGTTTACCTGACCACTCGCAGGACCAGACCGGCTCGGAGGACAACCGCGTGACCTGGATGGCCGGGGGCTGATGTTTACGGCAGGCCGGGGATCAGGTCCCGGCCCGCCTTGAACTCGATCGTCGAGTCCTTGAAGTCGTTGCCCACGGGCTCCGCGCGTCCGCCGAGATGGCGAGCGAGGAAGAGCTCGGTGACCGCGGTGAACGACCGGCGGTTCTGCACGCGACTGAAGCCGTGGCCTTCGTC
>QHTE01000046.1 GCA_003220685.1 Candidatus Rokuibacteriota bacterium | reverse complement strand
CCTCGTCGCTCCCCTGCGCGCTCAGCAGGTCGAACTTGAACGGGACGCCGTGCTTGACCAGGATGCCGTCGGCGTTCGTCTCGGTCCATCCGGCTTGGGCCAGCAGCGCGCGCGCCTTCGCCGGATCGTACGGATACTGGTGGACGTTCGGGTTGTACTGCGGCGTGCCGGGTTTGTAGGGGCCGGTCGCCTCGCGCGCGAGACCGAGACGCACGCCGTCGATGATCTCGCGCTTGTCGATGGCGTGGGCGAACGCCTGGCGGACGCGCCGATCGGCGAACCGCGCGTCGCGCAGGTTCATGCCCAGATAGACGTAGACGTTCGCCGCGTACTGGTACTTGGTGTAGGCCTTGCGGAACGCCGGATATTCGGTCTGCCGCTTGAACTGCAGCGCCGTGAGCTTCGCGCCGTCCACGCCCTTGGCCTTCAGCTCCAGGAAGGTCGTCGCCGAGCTCGGGATGATGCGATAGACGACGCGCGAGATGTACGGGCGGCCCTCGAAGTACTCGGGATTGGCGACCAGGACGACCTTCTCGCCCGGCTTCCATTCCTTGAAGAGGTAGGGGCCGGTTCCCACGGGATTGGCCCGATTCTGCGGCGCCTCGCGCAGCTTGCCCTCGCGGGCGTACGACTCGACCAGGTGCTTGGGCAGGATCCAGATGCTCCAGCTCTGGAGCGCTTTGGCGCTGGGATGCTTGTAGCGCACGTGCACCGTGTAGGGATCCACCACCTGCACCGACTCGACGGCCTTGAAGTCCCCGCCGTAAGCGGTCGGCGTCTTCGGGTTGACCATCGTCTCGTAGGTGAACACGACGTCGGCGGCGGTGAACGGCTGATGGTCGTGCCAGCGCACGTTGCGCCGGAGCTTGAACGTGAGATCGAGACAGTCGCGGCTGTATTGCCAGGACTCGGCCAGCTCCCCGCGGAGATTCAGATCCTTGTCGTACCTGACGAGGCCGTTGTAGAGCATCGACGCGACCTCGAACGACGGCCCGTCGCTGAGGACGTTCGGGATCAGGCCCGAGATGTTCCCCTGGAGCGCCTCGATGTAGGTGTCGCCGTAGGCGGGCTTGCCCGGCGCCTGTCCGGCCGCGACGTCGAGGGCGCTCTCCCCCTCGCCGCCGCATCCGGCGAGCGCGATCAGCAGGAGCAGGCCGGACAGGCGGACGACGCCGCACCTCATGCGGATCAGCGCGGCTGAGCCGGTGCCGGAGTGGCCGGGATCGTCGGCGCGGAGGGCGCCGCCGGCGCGGCGGGCACGCCCGCCGGTGGGGCCGGGGCGTCGGCCGGAGCCTCCGGAGCGGGGGCACTCGCCGGCGCCGGCGGGGCCTCGCGCACGACGGAGCTCGCGCGCTCGCCGCCCAGAATGGCGAGGGAGAACGACGTGAGCGTGAAGACAATGGCGATCCCCGTCGTGATCTTGCCGAGCAGGGTCGGCGTGCCCATCGAGCCGAACACCGCCTGGCTGCCGGCGCCCCCGAACGCCGAGCCGATGTCGGCGCCCTTGCCCGACTGGAGCAGGACGATGCCGATGATCGCGAAGCACGCGAGGACGTGAATGATCGTCAGGACGATGTGCACCCGCTCACTCCTTGGCGGCGCTGGAGATGCGCGCCGCCTTCCGCACGATGCCGATGAATCCCTGCGCGCTCAGGCTCGCGCCGCCGACGAGGGCTCCGTCGACCTCGGGCTCGGCCATCAGCGCCTCGACGTTCTCGGCCTTCACACTGCCCCCGTACAGGATCCGCACGGTCTGGGCGATCTCCTTCGACGCGAGCTCGGAGAGAAGCCCGCGGAGATACCCCTGCACCTCCGCGGCCTGACCGGGCGTCGCGTTGGCGCCCGTCCCGATCGCCCACACCGGCTCGTAGGCGAGGACGGTCTTGGCGATCTGGTCGCCAGAGAGCCCCGCGAGGCCAGCGCGCAGCTGGCCCTCGACGGTGGTGAAGGTCAATCCCTGGCGGCGCTCGTCGGCGGTCTCGCCCACGCAGAGCACCGGTGTCAGATCGTGGGACAAGATCGCGCGGACCTTCAGCTTGATCTGCTCGTCCGACTCGCCCATCTCCTTGCGTCGCTCGGAGTGTCCCGCGAGGATCCAGCGGCAGGCCAGCTCGGCAAGCATGGGCACCGAGATCTCACCCGTGTGCGCACCGGCGGGCTCGTGATGGCAGTTCTGGGCGCCGAGGTGGATCGGCGAGCCGGCGAGGATCTCGGAGACCGCGGCGAGCGCTGTGAACGGCGGGCACACGACGACATGGACGCCGCGCGGGCGCTTGAGCCCGTCCCGCACCCCGGTGGCGAGCGCCCGGGCCTCCGCGATGGTGCCGTGCATCTTCCAGTTGCCGATGACGAGTGGTGTTCTCATCCCATTACGCGCGCCTCGGCGGGCGGGGCCCCAGCCCCGCGGCGGCCTGCAGCGCGCACTCCCTCAATAGGCGCGCCTCGGCGGGCGGGGCCCCAGCCCCGCGGCGGCCTGCAGCGCGCACTCCCTAGGTCGCGTCCGTCAGCGCCTCGACGCCCGGCAGCTTGCGACCCTCGAGGAACTCGAGGAACGCGCCGCCGGCGGTCGAAATATACCCGATCTTGTCGGTGACGCCAGCCTGGGTGACAGCGGCGACCGTGTCTCCGCCGCCGATCACCGTGAACGCCGACGCGCCGGCGACGGCGCGCGCGAGCGCGAGCGTGCCCGCCGCGAAGGCGGGCCGCTCGAAGACGCCCATGGGTCCGTTCCAGACGATGGTCCTGGCGCCGCTGAGCGCCGCGGTGAAACGCTCGACGGTGCGCGGACCGATGTCGAGCCCCATGTGGTTGGCCAGGATCTCGCGGATCCCGACGGCACGGCCCCGCGCGCTGTCGAGACCGTCGGCGACGATCGCGTCCAGCGGCAGCACCAGCGCCACCCCGCGGCGGCGCGCGGCGGCGAGCGTGCGGCGCGCCGTCTCGAGCTGGTCGGGCTCCACGAGAGAGCGCCCGACGGCGTGGCCCAGCGCGCGCAGGAACGTGAAGGCCATGCCGCCGCCAATCAGCAGGAGGTCGACCTTCTCGAGCAGATGCTCGACCAGGCTCAGCTTGTCCGAGACCTTCGCCCCGCCCAGGATCGCGGCCAGCGGCCGCTCGGGCGACTCGAGGATCCGGCCGAGCGCCGTCAGCTCCTGCTGCATCAAGAGCCCGGCGGCCGCCGGCTGCAGGTGCTTCGTGATCGCGGCGATCGACGCATGCGCGCGGTGGGCCGCCGCGAAGGCATCGTTCACGTAGCACTCGGCCAGTTCCGCCAGCGAGCGGGCGAAGCCGTCGTCGTTGGCTTCTTCCTCGGCGTGGAATCTCAGGTTCTCGAGCAGGAGCACCTGCCCCGGCGCGAGGGCGCGCGCGCGGGTGAGCGTCGGCGCCCCGACGCAGTCCGGCGCCAGCTCCACGCGCTGACTGAGCAGCGATTCGAGGCGCTCGGCGGCGGGGCGCAGCGAGAACTCCGGCGCGACCTTGCCCTTGGGCCGGCCGAGGTGGGAGGCCAGCACGACGCGGGCGCCGGCCTTGAGCGCGTGCTGGATCGTGGGCACGACCGCGCGCAGCCGGGTGTCGTCGGTCACGGCGCCGTGGTCGAGCGGCGCGTTGAGGTCGGCGCGTACGAAGACCCGCCGCCCGGCCAGATCCAGCTGCGCGATCGTCAGCTTCGCCAACTACAGTGTCTTGGCGACGAACCGGATCAGATCACGCACCCGCGACGAGTAGCCCCACTCGTTGTCGTACCAGGCGAGGACCTTGACGAGGTTGCCCTCGATCAGCGCCGTCGACGGCAGGTCGATGATCGACGAGTGCGGGTTGCCGTTGAAGTCCGAGGACACCAGCTCTTCTTCGGTCGCCTCGAGGATCCCGCGGAGCTTGCCGGAGGCGGCTTCGCGAAACGCCTCGTTGACGGCCGCGACCGACGCGGGGTTCTCGAGCTCGGCGACCAGATCGACCACCGAGACGTTGATGGTCGGCACGCGGATCGCGATGCCGTCGAGCTTGCCCTTGAGCTTGGGCAGCACGAGCCCGACGGCGGTCGCCGCGCCCGTGGTCGTGGGGATCATGCTCACGGCGGCGGCCCGCGCGCGGCGGAGGTCCTTGTGCGGGAAGTCGTGGACCGGCTGGTCGTTCGTGTACGAGTGCACCGTCGACGCGAAGCCGCGCTTGATGCCGAACCGGTCGTCGAGCACCTTCACCGTCGTCGCCAGGCAGTTGGTGGTGCACGACGCGTTGGAGATGATGCGGTGCTTCGCCGGATCGTAGGTCTGCTCGTTCACGCCGAGCACGATCGTGGCGTCCGGATCCTTCGCCGGCGCGGTGATGATCACCTTCTTGGCGCCGGCCTGGATGTGCTTGGAGGCGGTGGCGGTGTCGCGGAACACGCCGGTCGACTCGACGACCACGTCGACGCCGAGCTCGCGCCACGGAAGCGTCGCCGGATCCTTCAGCGCGCAGACCCGGATTTCGCGACCGTCCACGAAGATCGCCTCGCCCTTCGCCACGACCTCCGCCTTGAGCGTTCCGTGCACGGAATCGTGCTTCAGCAGGTGGGCCAGGGTTTTGGCGTCGGCGAGGTCGTTGACCCCGACGACTTCGATGTCCTTCGACTCCAGGGCCGTTCGGAAGAACACACGACCGATCCGACCGAATCCGTTGACGCCAACACGAACGCTCATGGGCGTGCTCCTTGTGGAAACCGTGGGAAGTCCAGGCCTTACGAATTATACGGCTGCGTGGACGACGCGAGCAACTGTTAGCACTCCCACGCGGCGCGCCCCGGCGGCCGAGAGCGCGCGCGCGCACGCGTCGAGCGTCGCGCCGGTGGTGAGGATGTCGTCGACCAGGAGCAGGTGGCGGCCGGCCACGCGCTCCGAGGCCCTGAACGCGCCGCGCACGTTGGTGCGGCGCTCCGCCGCCGAGAGGTCGCTCTGCGGCCGCGTGGACCGGATGCGCGCGAGCCAGCTCGGGCGCGTCGGCACCCCGAGCCGCCGTCCGATCCGCCGGGCGAGCAGGGTGGCCTGGTTGAACCCGCGCTCGCGCTCACGCTCCCGCGCGAGCGGCACCGGGATCAGCGCGTCGATCCCGTCGGGCAGCGACGCGACGCACTGCTCGGCGGCGAGGTCGCCGAGCGGGCCCGCCAGGGCGCGACGGCCCGCGAACTTGAAGGCGTGCAGGGCGTCGCGCAGCCCGCCCTCGTAGAGCGCCGCCGAGCGCGCGTAGTCGTAGTGCGGCGGAGACGTCATGCAGGTCGCGCACGTGGGGGCGACCCGTCGCGGCGGCTCCGCGACCGTCGCGATCGTCGGCGTCGCGGCGCCGCACACGTCGCAGGTCGGCGCGCCGAGGCGCGTGATGGCGCCCCAGCACGCGCCGCAGAGAGGATCGCGCCGGCCGGGCCCGAGCGTCGCCTCGCACACCGGACAGAGCGCGGGGAACACCAGATCGAGCGCGGCGAGGGTGAAGCTCGAGAGCACGAAGGCGGCGGCTACACGCCGAGAGGACGCAGGGCGTTCCAGCGGCGGCACTGAGCGCAGCGGTCCTGCCACATCGGCGCCGACGCGCCGCACGCCTCGCACCGGTAGGGCCAGTCGAACGCGTGGCCGAGCTGCAGGGCGCGGCGATACTCCTCGCACGCCTCCCGCGTCTCGCCGCGGCGCTCGAAGACGGCGCCGAGCAGCGCGTGGACCGCGGCCGAGCCGGGTGCCTGGACCTCGACCTTCTCGAACTGGTCGGCGGCCTCGTCGAGCATCTCCAGCTCGAGGAAGACGCGGCCGAGCGCCACGGCCAGAGCGAGGTCGTCCGGCGCCCGGTCGATCGCCGACCGATAGAGGGCGATCATCCGGCTCGGGCGGCCTTCCTGCCGATACGCCCGCTCGAGCCGCGCGAGCAGCGGGAGCGCGGGCAGCGACTCGGCGGCGCGTTCCCAGGTGCGAACCGCTTCGCGGTGATCTCCGGTCAGCTCGTAGGCGTCGCCGAGCGCGAGCGCCGCCGGCAGGAAGAAGCGGTCGGCCCGCGCGGCGCTCTTGAAGTGCGCGAGGGCGCCGCCGGCGTTGGATCGCGCGACCTCGGCGCGGCCCAGCTCGTAGTAGATGGCGGCGAGCCACTCGGTCTCCGGCGACCTCTCGGTCGAGCCGACGGCGCCGAGCACCCGCTGCTGCGCGTCCAGGGCCTCGCGCCATCGCCCCGCCTCTGCGGCGAGGTCGCGCAGCCCCCGCAGCGCGCCGAGGTGGTCGCGGCGTCGCTGCAAGACCTGCCGGAAGTGCGTGGCCGCCTCGTCGTTCCGGCCCAGGCGGCGGGCTTCCTGCGCACGCTGGAGCAGCTCGACGGTCGGCGAGTCGTCGGCCTCGGCGCGGTGGCCCGCGCCGACCTTGAAGAAGCTCTTGAGGGTCAGGCCGAGCGACAGGAGCGAGCGGACCGAGACCGGCAACGTCACGGGCACAGCGATTCCGGGAAAGGGTCGGGCGGAGGCGCGGCGGCGCGGCGCACGACTAGCCCGTGGCCATCCGCTCCTCTTCCTCGATCACCCGCTGGCAGTCGATGCAGTGGCGCGCGAACGGCAGCGCCTCGAGCCGCTTCTCGGAAATCGGCTCGTTGCATCGCTCGCACGACCCGAACGCGCCATCGTCGAGCTTCTGGAGGGCCGAGACGACGTCGCGGAGGAGCCGACGGTCGCCGTTGCCGAGCTCGAAGAAGAACTCGCGAGTGTACGCGGTGTTCGCCTGGTCGCCCAGGTCCTTGATCGAGTCGTCCTCCGCATCCTTCCCGTACAAAGCGGTCCGACCGACCTCCTCGGTCAGCTGCCGCTGCTTTTCCACAAGGCGCTTCTTGAAGTAAGCGAGCCGGTCCTTGCGCATCGCGGCCTCCTTCGGTACGACGATGGCGCGCACTCAAGAAAACAACGCTAGCACGCACCTCGAAAGCGTGCAACACCAAGGGCCGCCGAGACACGTCGTCGTCACGAATCGTCGAGCGTCAGAGCCGGCGCGTCGCCCCACAACCGCTCGAGCGAGTAGTACGTCCGGGTGTCTTCCAGAAATACGTGCACGAGCACGTCGCCGTAGTCGAGCAGGACCCAGCCGCTCTCGGCGACGCCCTCGGCGTGCAGGACGTTCACGCCCTCGCCCCGGAGCTCGGCGCGGATGGCCTCCGAGATCGTCTCCAGGTGCGTCGTCGATTTGCCGCTGCAGATCAGGAAGTAGTCCGTCACGCTCGAGACCCGCTGCACGTCGAGCACGACCAGATCGCCGGCGCGCTTGTCCAGCGCGGCGCGGGCCGCGCGGCGGGCCTTCCACTCGGCCGACGGCGCCGTCACGAGCCCTCGGCCCGGTAGAGGCGGTGGGCGCGAATGTACGCGTCGACCGCCTCGGGCAGCCGGTAGGCGATGGAGCGCCCCTCGCGCACCCGCCGCCGGAGGTCCGACGCCGAGATCGGTAGCGAGCTCGCGCGGACGACCAGCGGCTCGTGCCCGATTTCGTGCACGACCTTCCGGACCGCCGCGCTCTCCGGATCGAAGGCGCTGCCGAGCCGCGGCACGACGGCCAGCTGCGCGAGCTGGGCCACGCGCCGGGGCGAGCGCCAGGCGAGCAGATCCAGGAAGGTCTCCGAGCCGACGATCAGGAACAGGTCCTCTCGCGGCAGGCCGAGCGCCTCGAGCGTGTCGACCGTGTACGAGGGCCCGGGCCGCTGGAACTCGAGATCGGAGACCGCGAACTTCGGGTGCCCGGCGATCGCCAGCTCGACCATCGCGTACCGGTCCGGGGCGGGCGCCAGGTCGGCGGTCGGCTTGTGCGGCGGCCGCGCGGCGGGCACGAACAGGACGCGGTCGAGACCGAGCAGCTCGGCCACGTCGTCGGCCAGCAGCAGGTGGCCATAGTGGATCGGATTGAACGAGCCGCCGAGAACGGCCGTGCGCGCCAAGCCCTAGCGCCGGGTCGACACGATCGGGAGCCGCACTTAGTCCCGCACCTGCCCGTCGCCCTGCACGACGAACTTGGTCGTCGTCAGCTCTCGCACGCCGACCGGACCGCGGGCGTGCACCCGGGAGGTCGAGATGCCCATCTCGGCGCCCATCCCGAACTGACCGCCATCGACCAGCCGGGTCGACGCGTTCACGAGCACGGCGGCCGCGTCGACTTCACGCGTGAAGCGGCGGGCGTGGCCGAGATCGTTGGTCACGATCGCCTCGGCGAGGCCCGTGCCGTGACGCGCGATGTGCTCGATCGCGGCGTCGAGGTCGTCGACCACGCGGATCGAGAGGATCAGGTCGAGGTACTCGGCGTCCCAGTCGGCGTCGGTCGCGGGGCTGATCCCCGGCACCAGCGCGAGCGTCCGCGGACATCCACGGAGCGCGACGCCGGCCGACGCGAGACGGCCTGCCAGCGACGGCAAGAGGCTCGGGGCGATCGCGCGATGGACCAGGAGCGTCTCGAGCGCGTTGCACACGCTCGGCCGCTGCGCCTTGGCGTTGACCACGATCGTGCCGGCCATCGTCGCGTCGGCGTCGGCGTCGACGAACACGTGGACGACGCCCTTGTCGTGCTTGAGCACAGGCACCCGGGAGTTGCGGCTCACCCACCGCACCAGCTCCTCCCCGCCGCGCGGAATGATCAGGTCGACGAGCTCGTCGAGCTCGAGCAGCGCGGACACCGCGGCGCGGTCCGTGGTGTCGACGAACTGCACCGCGTCGGCCGGCGCCCCCACCTTCTCGAGCGCCTTGGCCAGGACCGTCGCGATCGCGATGTTCGACTCGATCGCCTCGCTGCCCCCGCGGAGCACGACCGCGTTGCCCGACTTCACGCAGAGCCCGGCGGCGTCGGCGGTGACGTTCGGCCGCGACTCGTAGATGAACCCGACCACGCCGAGCGGCACGCGCACGCGCGAGATCTCGAGGCCGTTGGGCTGGCGCCACGACTCAACGACGGCGCCCACCGGGTCCGGCAGGGTCGCGATCTCCCGGAGCCCCTGGGCCATCCCCTCGATCCGCGACTCGGTGAGCGTCAGGCGATCGAGAAACGCCTTGCTCACCCGGCCGCGCGCGCGCTCGACGTCGGCTCGGTTGGCCTCGAGCAGCACCTGGCTCTTCTCGACGAGCCCGCCCGCCATCTGCTGGAGCGCCTCGTTCTTCGTCTTCGTCGGGCAGAGCGCCATCGCGCGCGCCGCCGCCCGCGCCGCCCGCGCGCGGGACTCGATGAGGGTCTTCGGGTCCATTTCTCCTTCCTCAGGCACGCCTCGACCGGCGGGGCCCCAGCCCCGCGACGGCCTGCAGCGCGCACAACCGACCTCAGGCGCGCCTCGACCGGCGGGGCCCCAGCCCCGCGACGGCCTGCAGCGCGCACAACCGACCTCAGGCGCGCCTCGGCCGGCGGGGCCCCAGCCCCGCGACGGCCTGCAGCGCGCAATGCCTAAAGGATCACCAGGTTATCGCGGTGGATCACCTCGTCGAAGCTCTTGTAGCCGAGCCGGTGCTCGATCTCCTGCGTCTTCGCCCCGCGGATCTTGCGGAGCTCGGCCGCGTCGAAGTTCACAACGCCACGGGCGAATTCCCGGCCGCCGGAGCCCCCCAGGAGCGCCACCACCTCTCCCGAGCCGAAGTCGCCCTCGATCTCGACTATGCCTGAAGGCAAGAGGCTCTTGCCACGCTGAGTTAAGGCCGCCAGGGCCCCCGCGTCAACCGTGAGCCGGCCCTGCGGCGGAACGGCGAACGCGATCCAGCGCTTGCGCGCCCCCAACCGGTCGGCCTTCGGCGCGAAGTAGGTCCCCACGGACTCGCCGTCGAGGATGCGGCGGAGCACCCCGGGCTCGAGGCCGCTGGCGATGACCATCGGCACCCCGGCCGCCGCCGCCTTGCGCGCCGCCTGGAGCTTCGTCGCCATGCCGCCGATCGACACGCGGTCCGCGCGGTCGCGCGCGAGGCCCACGATCTCGTCGGTGATCGCGTCCACGGTGTCGAGCTTGCGGGCTCGCGCGTTGACGGAAGGGTCGTCGGTGTAGAGCCCGTCGACGTCGGTGAGGAGCACGAGGAGGTCCGCGTCGATGAGCGAGGCGACCAGCGCGCTCAGGTTGTCGTTGTCGCCGACCTTGATCTCCTCGACCGCGACGGTGTCGTTCTCGTTCACGATCGGGATCACGTCGAACTTCAGGAGCGCCAGCAAGGTGTTCTTCGCGTTCAGGTACCGCGCGCGGTCGCTGATGTCCTGGGCCGTCAGGAGCACCTGGCCGACCGGGATCCGATGCCGTCCGAACGCCGCTTCGTACTGCCACATGAGCGCCGACTGGCCGACGGCGGCCGCTGCCTGCTTCTCGGGAATCGAGCGCGGCCGCTCGACGAGGCCGAGCCGCGCCATGCCGGTCGTGATCGCGCCCGAGGACACGAGCACGATCCGCCGCCCCTCGCTGACCGACGCGATGTCGGCGGCGAGCGCGTCGATGCGGGCGGGGCTGGCGCCGATGCCGGGCGCGGTCACGAGCCCGCTCCCGACCTTCACCACGAGCCGCCGCACGCGTCCGAGCCTGCGCGTACCGCTCATCGGCCCGGCGCTCCCGGCCGCCCCGTACCCGCCGCGGGCGAGGTCGGTTGGGCCTCCGGCACCGACAGCGAGGCGAGGCGCGCCGCGATGCCCCGCACGAGCTCGGTGAGGCCGCAGCCGGTGATCGCCGAGATGACGAAGAGCGGCAGGCCGTGCGCGGCGCAGTGCCGCTCGACCTGCTCGCGATTCGTCGCCGCGTCCGGCAGGTCCGCCTTGTTGGCGACGATGATCTGGGGGCGACCGGCCAGCTCGGCGGAGTAGGCCGCGAGCTCGGCGTCGATCACCCGGAGGTCGTCGAGCGGATCGCGTCCGGTCATCGGATCGAGATCGAGCATGTGCAGGAGCAAGCGGGTGCGCTCGGTGTGGCGGAGGAACTGGTGACCGAGCCCTTTGCCGTCGGCGGCACCCGGAATCAGCCCGGGGAGATCGGCGATCACGAACGAGCGGTCGTCGTCGGCCCGCACGATGCCGAGCGTGGGCTCCAGCGTCGTGAACGGATAGTCGGCGATCTTCGGCTTGGCCGCCGAGAGCCGGGAGACGAGGGTCGACTTGCCCGCATTGGGAAAGCCGATCACGCCGACGTCGGCCAGGAGCTTCAGCTCCAGGTGGAGCCAGCGCTCGGGGCCGGGTCGGCCCAGGTCGGCGCGCCGGGGCGCCTGGTTGGTCGAGGTGGCGAAGCGCGCGTTGCCCCGCCCGCCCCGCGACCCCCGGATCGCGAGAACGCGCTGGCCGGGTGTCGTGAGATCCCCGAGCGGCTCACCGGTGTCGCGGTCGGTGACGACGGTCCCCAGCGGAACCTTCAAGACCAGATCGGCGCCGCTGGCGCCGTGACGGTTCGAGCCCTGGCCGTGGGTGCCGCGCTCGGCGTGGTAGTGCCGCCGGTAGTGAAAGTCGAGGAGCGTGGTGAGCTGGGGCGCGGCCTCGAGCCAGATGCTGCCGCCGTCACCCCCGTCGCCGCCGTCGGGACCTCCGTACGGGACGTACTTCTCGCGGCGGAAGCTGACGCAGCCGGCGCCTCCGTCGCCCCCTTTGACGAAGACATCAATCTCGTCGACGAACATGCCGTGCACCGCGGGCCCGAGCGGGCCCGCCGGAGGTTAGACCGGATTGGAGCCGATGCTGACGAAGCGCGAGTCGCCGCGCCGCGCGAACTTCACGTAGCCGTCCACCTTCGCGAACAGCGTATCGTCCGAGCCGATCCCGACGTTGAGGCCGGGCTTGAACCGCGTGCCGCGCTGCCTCACGAGGATGGAGCCGCCGGTGACGAACTGGCCGGCGAACCGCTTCACGCCGAGCATCTGGGGATTGGAGTCGCGGCCGTTTCTCGAGCTGCCGACACCCTTCTTGTGAGCCATCGTGTCTAGACCTCGATCTTCGTGATGCGGACGGTCGTCGCCGCCTGGCGGTGGCCCCGGTGGCGGCGATAGTTCTTCCGACGCTTGAACTTCACGACCCTCACCTTCCGGCGACGTCCCTGGGACACCACTTCGCCCGAGACCCTGGCGCGGCTGAGCGCCTCCTCGCCCGCGATGACCTGTCCGTCACGGTTGACGAGCAGGACGGACTTGAACTCGACGGGCGATCCCTTTTCACCCGGCAGCTTTTCGACCGAGATGACCTGGCCGGTCGTCACGCAGTATTGCTTGCCTCCGGTCGCGATCACGGCTTCCATGGCGTCGGACCTTTCTTTCCGGTGACTTCGACGAGCGTCCATCAGACCACACGCCGACGCCTTGCGTCAACCAGCGCGCGGCGCGGCGGGTCTTAGGCCGTCTTCATGTACTCGGCCAGGCGCTTGCGCACGAAGAGCCGCGAGCGATGCACCCGCGACTTCACGGCGGGCAGGCTGATGCCGAGCGCCTCGGCGATGTCCGGATTGGACAGGCCCTCCACGTCGTGGAGCACGAGCGCGGTGCGATAGTCCGGCGGCAGGCCGTCGATCGCCTCGCCCAGCACTCGGCGCAGCTCGCCCTGGAGCGCCTGCTCGTCGACTCGGTCCGACCAGTCCGCCATCGGCTCGAAGTGCCGGCCGTCGTCGTCGAACGTCGGCAGGACGTCGTCGATCGCGATCTCGTGCGACTTCGACCGGCGAGCCCGTAGCTTCTGATAGGCGGCATTCGCGGCGATCCGGTAGAGCCAGCTTCCGAAGGCGGACTCCCCCTTGAAGGTGGAAATCTTCCGGGCGGCCGTCCACAGCGCGTCCTGTGCGGCCTCTTCCGCGTCCTCGTTCGATCCCGTGATGCGCAGGGCAAGCCGATACACACGGTCGCCGTACGTCTCGACCAGCTGCTCCGGCGCCTCAGGATCCTCGCGGCGCAGCGCCTCGACCAGCGCCGCGTCGCCGTCCGGCTTTGTCCTGTCCATGACCGTCATACCCTCGGCTCGAACAGTGACAGATAGCGCTTCATCTCCGCCACGCACTGCTCCATGACGGCGATGTCTTTCGTCAGCTTCGTCAGTAGGATCGCGCCCTCCAGCGAGGCGACGAGAAAATCGGCCACCGCTTCGGGCTGGCAAGATCGATCGACAGTGCCCCGACTCTGCGCCGACCGGAGAGCGAGGGTCAGCCGCTCGCGCCACGCGGCGAACACCGACGTGAGGCGCCCGCGGAAGCCCTCGTGGACGTCGGACAGCTCGGCGGCAAGGTTCCCGAGCGGGCAGCCGCCGACGCAGTTGCTCGCGCGCTGCGCCTCGAGGAGGCGATCGAGAAAGCACTGGACCTGGGCGAGCGCGTGCTCGTCGGGGTCGGCGAAGCACGGCTCGAGCGTGCGCTCGAGGAACGAGCCGATGATCTGATCCAGGATGGCGTAGCCGAGGTCTTCCTTGCTCTTGAAGTGGTAGTAGAAGTTCCCCTTGCCGACACCGCTCTCGCGCAGCACGTCGTCGAGCGACGTGTGGTTGTAGCCGTGCACGCGGATCAGCCGACTCGCCGCCTCGAGGATCGCCTCGCGCGTCGAGCGGCCGTCCCGAACCTTGCTGTGTTCCGCGGTCTTTGTCGTCACGTGTACTGACCAGTCGGTACAGAAAAATACTCGCCGAATTGGAAGCTGTCAAGACATTGAGCTGATTCGTAATTTTTTCAACATTTTGGCTATCGAAAGCGCCTTGGCGATCGCCGGGGACAATTCCGGAGTTTCAATTGCTCACTGCCTCACTGCCTCGACCGGGCGACCGGGCCGACGCGCCCGGCGAATTCGGCCGGCCCGTCTAGAAGAGCGGCGTGGCGATCCGGAGCGCGGCCATCACGATCGGCTTGGGGTAGACGCCGAGCGCGACCACAGCGAGCGCACAGAGGACGACCGCGAGGGCGAGGGTGGCCGACGGGCGAATCCGTCCGGCGGAGGCATCAGGGGGCTCGATGTACATCCGTTTCGCGACGACCAGGTAGTAGAACAGCGCGACGACCGTCAGCACGGCGCCGACGAGCACGAGCCAGTAGAGCCCGGCCGCCGCAGCCGCCCAGAACACGTAGAGCTTGGCCCAGAAACCGGCCAAGAACGGGATGCCGCCGAGCGAGAGCAGGAACAGCAGCATCGCCAGCGCCAGCAGGGGCGACCGCTGCGCGAGCCCCCTCAGGGCGGCCGTCGACTCCGAGCGCTCGGAGCGCGCGACCGCCTCGACGACGAGGAAGGCGCCCATGTTGCCGAAGACGTAGGCCACCAGATAGAAGAGCACCATCGCCATGCCCGAGGCCGAAGCCGCCGCGAACCCCACGAGCATGTAGCCGATGTGGGCGATGCCGGAGTACGCCAGGAGGCGTTTGGTGTTCTGCTGCGGCAGCGCCATCAGGTTGCCCCCGACGATCGTGAGCGTCGCGAGGCCCGCCGCGATCGGAATCCAGGCGCCCGCCCGCTCGCCCATCCCCTCGAAGTAGACGCGGAAGAGCGCGACGAAGCCGGCGGCCTTCGGCGCCACCGAGAGCCACGCCACGAAAGGTGTGAAGGCGGCCTCGTACGTGTCGGGCACCCACATGTGGAACGGGAACGCCGCGATCTTGAACGCGAAGCCGGCGAACACCGCGAGGAGCCCCAGCAGCAGGAGCGGCTGGCCTGGCGAGAACGTCTGGGCCACCCGCCCGAGGTCGGTCGCGCGCGTGGCGCCGTAGACGAACGAGAGCCCGTATGCCATCACCGCCGAGGAGACGCTGCCGACCAGGAAGAACTTGAGCGCGGCCTCGACTGCTTCGTCCTGGCTCTTGAGGAAGCCGGCGAGCACGTAGAGCGGGAGCGACATCAGCTCGAAGGCGACGAATAACAATATGAGATCGCGGGCCGACGACAGCACCAGCATCCCGAGCAGCGAGGAGAGGATGAGCAGGTGATACTCGCCGGCGCGTCGGCCGCACGCGGCCGCGTCTCGGGCGATGCCGGCCAGGAGCCCGATGAAGGTCGCGGCCAGGAAGAGCCGCTTCGCGAAGATCGCCAGGCCGTCCTGGACGAACATGCCTAAGAGCGCTGGCGGCGTGGGCTTCACGAGCGCGCTGACGACGCCGACGGCCAGGACGCCCACGGTGGCGAGCCAGGCGATCCACCGGCGATCGGTCCCGCGGGCGGCCAGGGTCGCGCCGAAGACCGCGAGCATGACCGCGCCGAGACCGAGCTCGAGGGCGAACGGGCTCACGGGGTCACGATCCGCGCCAGGAGCGGCACCGTCGCCGTGTCGATCGGCGCGATCGCCAGCCACGGGACCATGCCGAAGAGCACCAGCACGGCGACCAGCCCGACCAGCGCGACCCACTCGGGGCCGCGCGCATCCACGAGGTCGTGGAAGTGGGGCGAGGGCGGTCCCCAGAAGATCTGCTTGACGACGCGCAGCACGTAGACGGCGGTCAGGAAGGTTCCCGCGACGGCCGGATAGAGCCACCACGAGTGCGCGGAGCGCCACGCCCCGAGGAAGGTCAAGAGCTCGGCGACGAAGCCCGCGGTGGCCGGCAGGCCCAGCGACGAGAGCCCGCCGACCGTGAACGCGGTCGCGATCCCCGGCATCAGCTTGCCGAAGCCGCCCATCTTGCCGATCTCGCGCGAGTGCGATTTCTCGTAGACGAGCCCGACGAGCGCGAAGAACAGCCCGGTCATGACGCCGTGGGCGAACATCTGGAACACCGAGCCGTTGAGCCCCGCCTCGGTCAGGGTCGCGGCGCCCAGCATGACGATCCCCATGTGGGAGACGGACGAGTAGGCGATCACGTATTTCAGGTCCGTCTGCGCCATCGAGGAGAGCGCACCGTACACGATGTTCACGCACGCGATCGTGCCGACCAGCCAGGCGAGGTCCACCGCCGCGTCGGGCAGCAACCCCATGCCCACGCGCACGACGCCGTAGGCGCCGAGCTTCATGAGCACGCCGGCGTGGAGCATCGACACCGCCGTGGGCGCCGAGGCGTGACCGTCGGGCGACCACGTGTGCAGCGGCCAGATGCCGGCGAGGATGCCGAAGCCGACGTAGAAGGCGAGGAAGACCCAGCGCTGCAGCGGGCGCGGGAACGCGGTGGCCTCGAAGTCGAGGAACGAGAACGAACCGGATCCGGCGTTGACGTAGAGGGCGAGGATGCCGACCAGGATGAACGCCGATCCGAACAGCAGATAGAGGGTGAGCTTCATCGCCGCGTATTCCTTCGTCCCGACCCCGGTCTCGCGGTATGCCCACGCGAAGATTCCGCGCGGCCGCACCTCGCCCGACGAGCCCCAGATGCCGATCAGCAGGTACATCGGCAGCACCGCGAGCTCGTAGAACAGGAACAGGACGAAGAGATCCAGCGACACGAACACGCCGTAGACGCCGGTCACGAGCGCCAGCAGCAGCGCGTAGAACTCCTGGCTCCGGACCGCGACCGTCCACGACGCGAAGACGCCGGCCACGATGATGATGGACGTCAGCAGGACCAGCAGCAGGCTGATGCCGTCGACCCCGAGCTCGTACGAGATGCCGAGCGGCGGCACGAGCGGAAGCTTCTCGTAGAACTGGAAGCCGGCGTTCTCTCGCTCGTAGGCCACGTAGATCCAGAGCGACAGCACCGCCGAGATGCCGGTCGTCGCCGCCGAGATCAGACGCACCGCGCGAGGGCGGTGGCGGGCCGTGAACATGATGAGCAGCGCGCCGACGAACGGCGACCACGTGATGATCGAGAGCACGGGCACGGTCAGCGGCGCCATAGCTGGGCCCAGACGAAGAGGAGGAGCACGCCGAAGGCCACGCCGTAGACGTAGTCCTGCGCCCGGCCGCTCTGGATGTACCGGAGCGCGTCGCCCGCGCGCAGGGTGAGCGCGGTCAGCGCGTTGAGGATCCCGTCGACGAGGTAGCGGTCGATCCAGCCGATCAGTCGCGACAACCCGAGGATGATCCCACGGTAGACGCCGGCGTAGAGTCCATCGAGCCCGTAGCGCCGGCGCGCGAGATAGTCGAGGGGTCTCAGCACGGCCGCGACCCGGGCGGGATCGACCGCGCCCCGCTGGTACATCGCCCACGCCAGCACGAAGCCCACGGTGGCCAGCCCGACCGACAGCGGCGGCAGCCATCCGGGCGCCTCCTCGTGGGCCTCGCCGCCGCCGAGCGCCAGGCGGATGCCGACGGCCAGCGTGAGGATCGCGAGGAGCCAGAGCGGCCCGCGCATCAGCCACGGCGCCTCGTGCGGATGGCCGCCCGCGTGAGCGCGCCCGAAGAACGCGACGAAGACGACGCGGAACATGTAGAAGGCGGTGAGCAGCGCGGTCAGCGCCAGCATCAGGAACGGCCCGGTCAGATGGGCTTCCCACACCCCGCCGAGCACCGCCTCCTTCGAGAAGAAGCCCGCGAGTGGCGGCACGCCGGCCAGCGCGAGCGTGCCGACGACGAAGACGACGGCCGTCTGCGGCATCGCCCGGAACAGCCCGCCCATACGGAAGATGTCGTTGGTGCCCACTGCGTGGATCACCGCGCCGGCGGCGAGGAACAGGAGCGCCTTGAAGAGCCCGTGCGTGAGCAGGTGCAGGAACCCGGCGGGCGACGCCCCGGCGCCCGCGGCCGCCATCATGTACCCGAGCTGCGAGACGGTCGAGTACGCGAGCACGCGCTTGATGTCTCCCTCGACGCACGCCATCGTCGCGGCCAGGAGCGCGGTGAACGCGCCTACCCAGGCGATCAGGGTCAGGACCTCGGGAACCAGCGCGAACAGGGGCTCGGTCCGCGTGACCATGTAGACGCCGGCCGTGACCATCGTGGCGGCGTGGATGAGCGCCGAGACCGGCGTCGGCCCCTCCATCGCGTCCGGGAGCCACACGTGCAGCGGGAACTGGGCCGACTTGCCGACGGCGCCGAGATAGATGAGGAACATGATCGTCGCCAGGCCCGGGACGGCCAGCGCGTTCGCCTGCGCCTTCTCGAAGAGGTCCGTGAACTCGAACGTCCCGGTGGCCGACCACAGGAGCACGATGCCGACGATGAAGCCGACGTCGCCGAGCTTCGTGATCCAGAACGCCTTCACCGCGGCGCGCGCGGCCGCCGGGCGCTCGTACCAGAAGCCGATCAGGAGATACGAGCAGAGCCCCACCAACTCCCAGAACACGAACATCTGGACGAACCCGGGGGCGAGCACGAGACCGAGCATCGAGAAGACGAAGAGCGACTGGTACGTGTAGTAGCGACCGAGCGCCCCGGGGCGTTCGTCCCCGAGATACGCGAGCGAGTAGACTTGGACGAGCAGCGCCACCAGGGTCACCAGGACAAGCATCGCGTTGGCGAGCGGATCGACGAGGACCCCGACGGTCGCGATCGGTCCGCCGTCGGCCGGGATCCATCCCCACGTCCGCTCCGCGACGAGCTCCCGCGCCCAGACGGTCAACGCGGCGGCGAACGAGATCGCGATCGCCGCGATCGACACCAGCCCGGCCGGGCGACCGGTCCGGCGCAGCGGCCCGACGACGGCCAGCAGCAGGAACGCGGCGAAGGGTAGCGCGAGGACGAGGAGCGGGAGCGCGACGTCCGGAGTCACGGTGCTACCACCGCAGCAGGTCGAGGCGGTCCGCCTCGACCGTCCGCCGCACGCGGAAGATCACGATGACGATTGCGAGTCCCACGGCGACCTCGGCGACGGTGATGGAGAGCGTGAACAAGGTGAAGACCAGCCCCAACAGGTCGCCGTGAAAGCGCGCGAAGGCAACCAGGTTGATGTTGACGGCATTCAGCATCAGCTCGATCCCGAGCAGGATACCGACCGCGTTGCGGCGGGTCAGGACCCCGAAGAGCCCGATCGAGAACATGAGCGCGGCCAGGACCAGATAGGACGAGAGCCCGATCACTCGTCGCTCCGCGCGAAGTAGAGGGCGCCGAGGAGAGCCGTCACCAGGAGCACGCCCAGGAGCTCGAGCGTCACGGCGAAGGGGCCCACCAGGGCGCGCCCGATCGCGACCGTGGCGTCGTCGACCGGTCCCGGGCGCGGCGTCGCCAGCGGCGACCGCAGCAGGAAGCCCGCGATGCCGGCGAAGACCGCGGCCGCGACGATCGCGCCGTTGACGAGGTGCCGGCTCGTCTGCCGGACGCGCTCCCCGATCAGCCGCTCGGTCAGCATGATCGCGAACACCACGATCGTGACGACGCCCCCGGCGTAGAGCAGGAGCTGCACGGCGAAGAGGAAGGGCTGCTCCAGCAAGAGGAAGATCGCGCCCGTGGCGACCAGGGCCGCGGCGAGGTAGAGGACGGCGTGGAACAGGTTCGGGGTGAGCACGACGGCAAGGCTCGAGGCGAGTAGCACCACGGCTACCACCCAGAATCCAACCGCTTCGAGGGTCACTCGGCCGGCTCCTTCGCCTCTCCCTTGGCTTCTCCCCTGGCCTCGGCTCGCGCCGGCCTCGGCGGCGCCTGCATGTCGCGCAGCCGGTTGCCCGTGGCCCACGATGGCTCGAACGTGAGGCCGAGGGCGTGCAGCCGGTCCTTGTCGAGCAGGAGCTCGCGCCGGTCCGCGGTCGCGAGATCGAAGGATTTCATCATGATGATCGCGTCGGTCGGGCACACCTGCACGCACAGCTCGCAGAACTCGCACGCGTAGAGCTCGAGGGTGAACGTCTTCGCGTAGTTCCGCTTCTGGCCCTTCAGCATCTCGACCTTGATCACTTGCGGCGGGCAGACGTACTCGCAGAGACGGCAGCCGATGCACGCCTCCTCGCCGGTCTCCTTGTCGTAGGCGAGGGCGAGGATGCCCCGGAAGCGGTCCGGGTATTGCCGCTGGACGTCGGGATAGTGGACGGTCACCGGCTTGCGGAAGAGGTTCCGCAAGGTGACGCCCATCGCGCGCCCGATGGCGCCGATCAGCTGGCCCGTCTCGCGCCAGAACGCGGGCGCGCCGCCGTTACCCGCCACCGGCGCCTCGCGTCGCGACGACGAACCCGGCCGCCAGCAGCAAGACGAGGGTCGCCGGCATCAGGAGCTTCCACGAGATCGCCAGGATGTGGTCGACCCGGATCCGCACGAATGACCAGCGCACCCAGGTGACCAGCAGGAAGATCACCATCGCCTTGAGCAGGAGCCACAGCGGTCCGAGCGCCGCCGGCCCGGGGCCGAGCCAGCCGCCCAGGAAGAGCAGGGCGCCGAGGAAGCTCGTGCCCAGCATGTGCGCGTACTCGCCGAGCTGGATCAGGGCGAACTTCATGCCGCTGTACTCGACCCGGAAGCCGGCGACCAGCTCCGACTCGGCCTCGAGGATGTCGAAGGGCACCCGGTTCTCGGCGGCGAGCGTGGCCACCACGAAGGCGAGGAAGGCGAGCTGGCCGATGAGAGGGTAGGCGACGAACCAGAGTCCCTGCTGCGCGGCGACGATCGACGACATCTGCATCGAGCCGGCGAGGACGACCGGAACGAGCGCGGCGAAGATGAACGGCAGGTCGTAGGAGATGATCTGGTTGACCGCGCGCATCGCCGACAGGAGCGCGTACTTGTTGTTCGACCCCCAGCCGCCCATGAAGAGGCCGACGATCTCCAGCGACGAGACGGCCAGGAAAAACAGTACGCCGATGTTCAGGTCGGCGACGCCGAGCGTGGGCGCGAACGGGAGCGTCGCGAAGATCAGCAAGCACGGGACGAGGAAGACGATCGGCGCCAGGTTGTAGACCGCGCGATCGCTGGTGGCCGGGACGATGTCTTCCTTCATCATCAGCTTGAGCGCGTCGGCGATCGGCTGGAGCCAGCCGTGGGGCCGGCCGACGTAGTACGGGCCGATCCGCGACTGCATGCGCGCGGCGAACTTGCGCTCGAGCAGCGTGACGTAGGCGACCAGCCCGAGCAGGACGTTCAGGACGATGAACGCCTCGATCGCGTGCCAGGCCATGGGCGGCAAGGTCACCGGTCGACTTCCCCGAATACCGGATCGACGGAGCCCATGATCGCGACCACGTCGGCGACCTTGTGGCCGGGCACGATGTAGGGCAGGACGGCCAGGTTCGAGAAGGACGCGCCCCGCCACTTCAGGCGGTACGGCTTCGGCCCGCCGTCGCTCACGATGTAGCAGCCGATCTCGCCGCGGGCGCCCTCGATGCGCGTGTAGCCCTCGCCCTTGGGCACGCGGACCTGGGCGACGGACTTCACGCCGGGACGCGAGGAGATCGGGCCCTCGGGGAGCCCGTCGAGCGCCTGCCGGATGATCCGGATCGACTGACGGAACTCGACCATGCGCACGCGATAGCGCGCGTAGCAATCGCCCGCGGTCTCCACGGGCACGACGAAGTCGAAATCGCCGTACGACGAATACGGCTCGGCCCGCCGGACGTCGTACCCCACGCCCGAGCCGCGGATCAGCGGGCCCGACACGCCCACCGTCTCGGCGACCTCGCGCGAGATCACGCCGACGCCCTGCGTGCGCACGCGGAAGAACGTGTTGCCCTCCAGCATCGACTCGTACTCGTCGAGCCGGCGCTCGATGAAGTCGACCGTCTCGCGCACCTTCTTGTCCCAGCCCGGCGGCACGTCGTACCGGGTGCCGCCCGTCTGGTGGAAGCCGTAGAGCAGGCGCGCGCCGGTCAGCTCCTCGAAGCGATCCAGGACCATCTCGCGCTCGCGGATGCAGTAGAGGAAGACGGTCGCGCCGCCCCCGAGCGCTCCGCCCATGTCCAGGCACCAGGTGCCGAGCCAGAGGCAGTGGGAGGCGATCCGCTGCAGCTCGGCGACGATCACGCGCAGGTACTGCGCGCGGCGGGGAACCTCGACCTTCGCGATCTTCTCGACGGCGGAGACGTACGCGAGCTCGGCGGTCATGGCCGCGACGTAGTCGGTCTTCGATGCGATCGACGGGTACTGCACGTACGTCAGGCTCTCGCCGAGCTTCTCGTGGCAGCGGTGGAGATAGCCGATCACGGCGTCGACGCCGACGACGGTCTCGCCCTCGAGCGTGAGGATCATGCGGAACACGCCGTGGGATGATGGGTGCTGCGGCCCCATGTTCATCATGAGGCGCTCGTTGCCCCCGTACCCGATCTCGACGACCTGCTGGGTCTGCGTCGCGGCCACGGTCGAGTTACTTCATCGGCGAGGACGGCGCGGGAATCATCGCCACCGAGCGCATCTCGACGAGCAGCGGCGTCGCCTTGCCGAGGAACGCCTGCCACTCCGCGTCTTGAAGAACCTTGCCGCGGACGGCCGCCCGATCGTTCAGATCGCGATAGGCCCAGAGGTGCACGACCTCGTTGAGCTGGGCCACCTCGGTCTGGAACACGCCCACGTTCTTCGAGTACTTCTCGCGCACGGGCATGATCGCCTTGAAGTGGCCGAGCCACTCGCCGGCCTTCCCGACCTGGGTGCGATACGCCCGGAGCTCGTAGACGTGCCCGCCGTCGCCCGGCGGCTTCAGCGGCAGCTGCGCCGACAGGATCTTGTTCTCCTGGGCGAGGAGCAGCGGCCGGATCTTCGCGACGTAGTCGCGGCCCCACGCCTCGTTCTTCGCGAGCTCGTCCCGCAGCCGCTCGCGCTCGACCAGGTCGGCGTAGGCCCAGAGGTGGACGTACTGGTTGAGGGTGCCGAACTCGGTCGTCCACGAGCCCTCGAGCTTGCCGTACTTGTCGCCGCGGATCGGACGGCCGACCTCGGAATTGAGCTTGAGGTACTCGCCCTGCTTGCCGGGCGAGAGGGTATAGGTGCGCAGCTCGTAGATCATGGACCGTGTCTCCTCATCGGTACGGGGCCAGCGGAGTGTCGACGGCGTAGTCCTTTCGGAGCGGGTAGCCTTCCCAGTCGTCCGAGAGGAGGATGCGTCGGAGGTCGGGATGGCCTTCGAAGACGATCCCGAACATGTCGTAGCACTCGCGCTCCATCCAGTTGGCGCCGCGATAGAGCGAGGTCAGCGACGGACAGCGTGTCTGGCCGGCGGGGAGCCGGGTGCGCATCGCGACCACGAGCGGCGCGTCGAGGTTCTCGAGGCGGCAGAGCACCTCGAGACCCTGGTCCTGCCAGTCCACGGCGGACAGCCAGTTGAAGTAGCGGCAGCCGAGCTCGTCGTGGGCGAAGCGGGCGAACTCCTGCCAGCGATCGCGCGGCAGGGTGACGCCGAGCCCACCGTCGGCGACCGCGTCCACTCCGAAGCGCTCCTGGATACGCGCGCGCGCGTCGGCGGCCGTCATGCTCCCCCGGGGTCGGACGCCGCGCCGCGTTTCCCGGTCTTCTGGAACTCCTCGACCTGGGCCTGGAGCTTGAGCAGCCCGTACATCAGCGAGTCGGGTGTGGGCGGACAGCCGGGGACGTACACGTCGACCGGCACGACGCGGTCGACGCCCTTCACGACGTGGTAGCCGTGGCGGAAGGGGCCGCCGGAGTTCGCGCACGAGCCCATGGAGACCACCCACTTGGGGTCGGGCATCTGGTCGTAGATGCGCTTGAGCATCGGCGCCATCTTGATGGTCACGGTCCCGGAGACGATCATCAGATCGGAGTGGCGCGGCGAGGCCCACGGCACCATCCCGAAGCGCTCGACGTCGAAGCGCGAGGCGAACGTGGCCATCATCTCGATCGCGCAGCACGCCAGCCCGAACGTCACCGGCCAGATCGACGACTTGCGCGCCCAGTTGAAGATCTTGTCGGTCGACGTGGTGACGATCCAGCCGCCCGGCATGTGATGGATCGCGTCGGCGATCGAGGCGAGCGCATTCGAGGTCTTGTCGTCCGACGGGCGCGACTGATGGTACTTCTCCCACTCCTGCAGATCCTTGAACTCGCTCCAGACTGGCGGGGGAACCTGCGGGACGGGCGGCTTCACTTCCATTCGAGCACGCCCTCCCGGTACGCGTAGAGCCAGCCGAGTCCGAGGAGGCCGACGAACGCGGCCATCACCCAGAACGCGCTGACGCCGACGACGCGGAGCACCAGCGCCCACGGGAAGAGGAACACTGCGAGCGCGTCGAAGACGATGAACACGAGCGCGACCAGGTAGAAGCCGACGGGGAACTGCACCCAGGCGGTCCCGATGGGCTCGGCGCCGCACTCGTAGTTCATGAGCTTGACGGGGCTGGGGCGGCTCGGACGCAAAAGCCGCGCCACCGCGAGCGAGACGACCCCGAAGCCGAGGATCAACGCGGCGAAGATGAGAACGGGCAGGTAGCCCGACAAGATATGCCTCCTTCGAGATGCACCCGGGCGCACAGTATAGCACTTCGGGCCGAGAGGCCCGACCGGTCTCGGTTCCTCGGGGAAGCCGCACCTATCGTGCTACGCTCGGCCGCAGATGCGGGTCCTGGTTGTCGAAGACCAGCTCGACCTCGGCGAGGTGTTGCGCGACTTTCTCGTCGAGCTCGGCCACCACGCGCTCGTCGTCCACACGGCCGAAGCCGCGCTCGCCAGCCTCCAGAGCGAGCGGCTCGACGCGATCCTGCTCGACGTCCAGCTCCCCGGGATGAGCGGGCTCGACTTCCTCCAGCTCCGCCCGGTGCGGGCGCTCGGCGTCCCGATCGTCGCCGTCTCCGGGGTCGTCAACGAGAGCCAGGCCCGCGAGTGCCTCAGGCTGGGCGCGGCCGACTTCATGGGCAAGCCCGTCCAGCTCGAGCGGCTGAACGAGGTCCTGACGTTCCTCGAGCCGCACGCCATGGCCCGCGGCGCCGAGCTGGAGCGACGTCCGGACAAGCGGCGGTCGACGCGCGCCCGTCTGAGCATTCCGGCGCGGCTGCGCGAGTACAACGGACGCGAGCACCACGGGACCCTCGTCGAGGTGGGCCTGTCGGGCATGAAAGCGCGCTTCGATGCGGCGCTGGACTCGGACACGATCGGCAAGGCGATCTTCACGCCGCCGGACGGCGGCGCGCCGATCGAGGTCATCTCGATCCTCCTTCGAGTCGACGCCGACGGGCAGGCCTTCACGTTCGTCCGCCTCGATCCGCACGATGCCGACCGCCTCCGCGGGCTGATTCGCCGGACGTCCGCCGCCGGCCGCGCTGTCTAGAAGACGGGGCGCGAGAGTCTCGCGCCGCGAGCTCACCACGGCGCGAGCGAACCCTACGAGACGTCGCTCAACGACGCCGCGCCCGGCGGCGAGCCCGCAGGCCCGCCGCGCGGAGGGCGAGGAGCGGTGAGAAGACGGCCCTGAGCATCTGGCACTGGGCCTCCAGGTCCCAGCCCCCGGAGAGGTAGAACCGGCCGATTCGGTAGCGAGACCTCGCGGTCAGGACACTCGCCATCGAATTTCTCCGGAAGTCGCACGAGATCGCGGCCGCGTATCCCAGACGCTCCAGCGTTTCGAACATCTCCTCCGAGAAGTCCCCGTTGGGATACGCGAAGGTTCGGCAGGGCCTGCCCAGGATTCGTCTTAGATCGTTCTCCCCCTTCTCGATGATCCGCCTGGCCTCGGGAAGCGAGTAGTTGGTCAGAACCCCGTGCTCGGAGGTGTGATTCCCCACCGTGATCAGTGGATGCGACGCGAATTGCCGGACCTCCTCGGCGGTCATGGGCCGATCGATGTCCGAGGCCGGTGTCAGGACGCTCGAGCCGAACTCGCCGACCAGGATCGCTTCGAGCTCACGATTCGTCTTGCTCTTCAGCGCCTCGGCCTCCCGGTAGATCTCGTCCGGCGTCCGCCCCTGTCTGGAGCGCGCGCGGTAGAGTGCGTCCCACCAGAAGCTCTTGCCTTCCAGAACGTGGTCGGTCGACACGTACAGCTGTGCCGGAATCTTCAGCTTCTCGATCAGCGGCAGGATCCGGAAGTTGTTGTAGTATCCGTCGTCGAACGTCAGCCAGACGAACCGACCATCCGGGTCGAGTCCGGCGAGAACCTGCTCTTCGCTCACGAACTGGTAGCCCGCCGCCCCGAAGTGCTCGAAGATGCGCTGGTAGTCCTCGAGGGTCAGGTCCTCGAGCGGGTCGAGGTTGCGGCAATGCGCCTGCGCGCGATCGGTGAAGACGCTGTGACACAGCAGGGAAATCAGTCCCGGTCGGTCGCCCAGGACGCGCAGCTGCCAGCGCACGATCGGCCGGTCGAGCACCATCAGGCCGCTCTTGATCCGGCCCTTCAGATCCATCGCTAGCCGGTCACCTCGAAGTCGCTGTCGGCGAGCTGCCAGCGGAGCGGACCCCGCTTCAAGTCGTCCATGAGCTCGGCGCTCCGGGCGAAGAACGCGAACCGCGGATGGTGGACGTACGACCGCAGCGCCCGGTGGAGCTGTCGAGAGCGCAACGGGTCGGGCTCGTAGTAGCGGAGATAGGCATGGTCGCGGCGGGAAGCCCAGACTCCGAGCGCGGCGATCAGCTGCTTGAGCGCAGGAAACGGGATGTCGTCTTTGACGAACAGGATCTCGACGTGCCGGGAGCGAGGCTTGTCTTTCCGCTCCCGCACGATCGCGAGCGGGAGACCATCCGAGAGCGCCACAAGATATTCGGGTCGGTATGGGGACTCCAGAAATCGCCAGCGCAGATATTCCCGATCGCGGATCGGAGCGATGGCGGATCGGGGAGTCGACTCGAAGCGCTCGAGGAGCCTCTCGCTCACCGGAGCGAAGTCGAGCTTCCCCGCTCGTCTCGATTGCAGGCCGTACCAGTTGCTCAGAAGCGCTCGGGCGGCCCCGTTCACCGCCGCCGTCACCGCGGCCGGAACACGACCGTCCAGCCGCCTCAGCATGCTGGGATGGCTCAACGGCTTGAGGAAGAAGTGGTGCAGACGGGTATCGAAGGATTCCTCCCAGCCCAGCTTTCGGAAGAGGCCCATCGATCGCTCGTTGCAGAAGGTCACGTGGACATCCGTGAGCCGCATCCACTCGAGGGTCAGCGCGCGCCCCAGCCCGGCGCGCTGCAGCTCCGGGAGCACCGCAAAGTCGACGTACCAGCCGGCCGAGACCTTCCGATCTCGCACGGAGAGCCAGAACGGGATGATGCCGGCGTGGGCGACCACTCGATTGTCGCGCTCCACCACCAGCGCGCTGCACGGGGCGCCGAAGCTTGGACGATAGAGCCATTCCCACGTTTCCGAGGAGGGACACGGTCGGTCGGGATCCATCGTCCGGTAGAAGTCGAGGAGGCTTGCCCGCGAGACGGCATAGACCGATCGGACTTCGGCGAGCGACATGTGCCGGGACCTCCTGTGACGGCGACTAGCGCGCTGACGCCTCGGCGGCGAGCGTGACAGCCGCGGCTTCGGAGTCGGGTCCCTGCAGCACCAACGTACGGTACCGCGAGGCGAGCGATCGCGACGCCTCGAATTTCTCTCCGGTCGCCGCCTCGCGCTCGGCCGTCCGCAACACCGACTCGAGCAGGCGATCGAAGTGGCCGGCCATGCGCCGCCGGACGTCACCGTATCCCTTGACGAGCTGGGCGGCTCGACCGACCTCGCAGGCGAGCCCGTCGTCCCACTGGGTGCACCGGGCGATCGCGGCGAGCCAGCGCTCGATGCGCGCGTGCTCCTCATGGGCGCGGTACGAGATCGGGCGCAGCGGCCGCAGCCAGGTGAGCATCCAGACGCGGAGAAACCCGCTCACGGTTGTCGTCTTCACGTGCTGGCCCAGCGTCGGGCGGCCGTGCGGCCACCGACGTTGGGCCCAGCGCGCGAAGGGCGAAACGAGGCGATACGGCAGGACGCCGTAGATCTCGTCCAGGTCCGGCTTGAGAAAGTCGGTCACCACGATTTCGCCCTCGCCAACCCCCTTGTCCCGACGTATGCGCTCGAATCGGGCTGCCCTCGTTTTGAGCTGTGCGACCCGCACGGCATCCTCGTACGTCATCCACGTCGCGAGATGACGTGCGACGGTCGTCGCCAGCTCGAGACTGCCCCCGCGGACGACGGGTCGCAGCCGCTCCAGAAACCGCTCCGCGTACGCCCGATCCTGGTAGTCGATGAGACGGGGAATGGCCACGCGGAGCACCGGCCGCAACGCATCGGCAAACTCGGCGATCATCCGCTCGATGTCCTGCGATGCGCCCGCGCCCATGGCGGCGGGGTCGCTCGGAGCTCGGCGGGAGGAGTCGCGGACAGCCGGCGCCCGTGCGGCGCCGACCGATCCCGCCGCCACCGAGAGTCCCGCTTCGAACCCGCGCAGGTTCGCGTCGACCTGAACTCCTTTGGCCCTGATCGCCGCGCGATACGCGTCGGCGTTGATCGGCAGGGCGCCGGAGCCCGCGAGCGCACCGAGGAGCACAGCGTTGGCCTCGGTCCCGTGCTCGCGCGCCAGCGCCAGCGCGTCGAACGCGATGAGCCGCTTGGAGAAGGCGCGCGCCGCGGCCTGCAGCTTCTCGATCGGATAGATGCCGCGTCCGGTCACGATCTTCTCGTGAATCGAGTACAGGCGGTGGGTGCTCGCGATGATGGTGGTCCGGCCCGGCGACGGAAAGCCGAGCTCGATCGAGCGCCCGACCTCGAGGAACTCCGGCGCCAGCAGCACGTCGAGCGCACCCGGCACCGGATAGAGCGAGAAGATCGGTGTTCCGTGCGCCGCAGCATCTCGCTCGCACGAGAGCTCGACGTAGTAGGTCGTCGATCCCGTGCGCTGAGCCACGCCGGGGATGGAGGTGCCGTGGACGGGATAGCCGTCGACGAGCGCGGCGTCGACGATCCAGTCGAGCAGCACGCCGCCTCCCTGCCCGCCGACCGCCGGGACCAGGAGGCTCAGGATCGGCGCGTCGGTCACGTCCCGACGGCCGCGAGCCGGCGGATGACGGCCGCGCGCAGACGGCTCACGAACCGCGTCCACCAGGTCGGGTTCGTGATCACCTTCACCTCGTAGAACGACGGACACAGGACCGCCGCGTGGGCGACCTCGCCGCAGACGCCGCAGCCGACGCACGTGTCGTCCACGTGCGCGATCGGGTCCTCGCGGAGCGGATCGGGGCTCTCGCGAAGCGTGAGCGACGGGCATCCATTCAGGCGCATGCAGGAGTGGTCGCCCGTGCACACGTCGGGGTCGACGCCGAAGCGCGGCTGGACGACCTGACGGCCGGCGGCCGCCTCGCGGCGCAGCCGGGGCCGCTCGCGACGCTGGCGCTCGAGCATGCACTCGTTCCTCGCGATGATGACCTTGAGGCCGGGGACGCGCGTCGTCAGGGCCTCGCGGATCGTTCCGATCACCTCGGCGATGCGGTACGAGTTCACGGTCCGGACCCACTTCACGCCCAGGCCGTGCAACGCCTGCGGGATGGTCATCGGCACGGGCTCGTTGCGCGCGTTCTTGCCGGTGGACGGCACGTGGTGCTGGCCGGTCGCCGCCGCGTAGAAATTGTCGAGGATCACCAGGACCGAGTCCTGGCGGTTGTACATCGCGTTCGCGACGCCGTTGGTGAGGCCGTTGTGCCAGAAGGCGCCGTCGCCCATCACGGAGATCGTCCGCTTGGCGAAGAGCGGCGAGACCGCGCTCGACGACGCGAGCCCCATGCCGTAGCCGAGGACCGAGTTGCCGACGTTGAACGGCGCCTGCGTCGAGAAGGTCGAGCAGCCGATGTCAGCCGCGACGTGCGTGTCGCCGATCTCCGGCTCGCGCTCGCGGAGGATCTTGAGCGCGCTGAACACCGGCCGCTCCGGGCAGCCCGTGCAGAAGGACGGCGGGCGCTTGGCCACCGGCTCGGGCAGCACGTCGCCGACCTTCTCCCGGTGCGCGGTCAGCGCGTGATAGCGGTCCTCGATCGCCGCGGTCGACTGCGACTTCACCCCGGCCGAGGTGAAGAACCGTCGCAGGCCGCCGATGACGAGGTAGGGCACGTACTCGCCGTGCGGCGACAGGAGCTCCTTGCCCTGGATCTCGACGGGAAGGCGCGCCTCGTGGGCGAGCGCCTTCAGCTCGCGCTCGATGTAGTTCGGCATCCCCTCTTCGACGACGAGCACGCGCTGCTTGGTCCTCATGAATGCGATCAGCTCCTCGGGCACCAGCGGATGGATGGCGTTGAGCACCAGCAGCGGGATCGGCGTCCGGCCGCGCGTGTCGGCCAGGCCGAGCACGTGCAGGCCGCGCAGGGTCGTGTTCCAGAGCCCGCCCTGCATGACGATCCCGACGTGGTCCTCGTCGCCGCGGAAGTGCTCGTTGAGCCCGCGCTCGACGATGTAGCGCATCGCCGCCGGCAGGCGCTTGTCGAACTTCTGCGCCTCCATCTGATATGTGAAGGGCGGCAGGTTGATCCGGTCGATGCTGAAGCTCGGCGCGCCGAGCGGCGAGAGCATGCTGATCGCGGGGCGCACGTTGTCGCGGCACCGCAGTGTGCCGCGCATGTGACACGCCCGGATCCGGATGGAGAAGAAGACCGGCTCGTGGCACGCCTCGGAGAGTCCGAAGCCCTCCCCGACGAAACGGGCGAACGAGTCGAGGCTGTTGCGCGGATCGAGGAGCGGGATCGACGACTTCAGCGCCGTCGAATGGGTGCGCTCCTGGAGGATCGAGGCGCCCTCGCCGTAGTCCTCGCCGATCACGATGACGGAGCCGCCGATGACGCCGGCCGAGGCGACGTGCGAGAGCGCGTCGGACGCGACGTTGGTGCCGACGACCGACTTCCACGTGACGGCGCCGCGCATCGGATAGTTGATGGAGGCGCCGAGGAGCGCGGCGGCCGCCGCCTCGCTGCCGGACTGCTCGAAGTAGATGCCGAGCGGCTTGAGCAGCGGATCGTTCGCGTCGGCCAGGACGTCGATCAGGTACGAGACCGGCGCGCCCGGATAGCCGCCGATGTAGCTCACGCCGGACTGGAGCAGCGCCTTGGTGATCGCGAGAATGCCTTCGCCGCGAAGGATCTCGCCTTCCCCGTACCCGAGCTGCTTGACGTCCTCCGCGAACGACCGCTCACCCATGCCGCGACCCGTGACCTCCCGAGCTACTTCTGCTTGGCGATGATCTGATCCTTGATCTTGTCGTAGGTGGCTTGCGGCACGATCTTCTTCTTGGTCAGCTCGTCCTTGCGCGCGTACGGGCGGCCGTCGACGATCTTCTTCGCGTACGCGTCGCCGATGCCGGGCAGCGCCTTGAGCTCGTCCGCCGACGCACTGTTGATGTCGAGCGGCTCCTTCTTCTTCGCGTCGGCCTTGGTCTCGGTCTTGGCCTTGGCCGGCGCGTCGGTCTTGGCGGGCGCGCTCGTCTGCGCCAGCGCCGGCGACACGCCGAGCGTGACCACGGTGAACAGGACGGCGACCAGCATGGCGACGAGTCTGACCATCGGTGTCCTCCTCGCGTCAGATGTGAACGCCGAAGCGGCGTCGACTCAGTATACATCAAATAATTTCAACGATTTGCCCGGCACCTACGGGAGTGGACACCTCCTTCTTCGTGTACGAATGATTTCTTTCGCGGATATCTCGATGGAGACGGCTCGATCGTGAGCTACGTCGACCGCTACAACACTTTCAAGAGTGCGAGCTACGTCTACACCCGCTTGTATGTCGCGATCGTGTCGGCCAGCTTCCTATACATCCAGTGGCTGCGCGCCAGAATGCGACAGCTGGCAAACCTCGTCGGTCAGATCGACGTGAGGAGAACTCGCGGCCGCCATGGTATCTGGCGCCTTCGGCAAATCGCGAGTCCCTGGCCGGGCTGCGCTGGATCTACTACGCCGATGACGTCACCTGTCTGACCCGGAAGCGACTCATCGCGGCCCCGTTCCTCGCCGCTTGCCGAGCGCCCGCGGTACGGCGCCCTGGTCGGCCGGTGATAGTATGACCGCGTCGAATCGTGCGGAGCCGGCGTGTCGAAACTGGCAAACGAGCCCGGCTCAAAACCGGGTGCCCGTAAGGGCTTGTGGGTTCGAGTCCCACCGCCGGCACCATTCTTGACAAGCTTCCGCACGTCCCTGTAGGGTGATTTCTCGCGTGGGGCTGTAGCTCAGTTGGGAGAGCACAAGGCTGGCAGTCTTGGGGTCAGGGGTTCGACTCCCCTCAGCTCCACCATTTAAGTCTCCGCCCTAGAAGCGCACCTTCGCACCCACCCAGCCGGCGATCGGCGCCCCGGGAGCGACGAATCGCTCGACGGCGATAGGCGCGGCGAACGCGTTGAAGTTCAGCGCGCCCGCCGTCGCATAGTGGGCGTTGGTCACGTTGTCGACCCGTCCCCACAGCTCCAGGTGCTTGATCGGCGCGTAGCGGATGGCCAGATTCAAGGTCGTGTAGCCGTCCAGCTTGGGCTGGTTGTTACCGTCGTCGCCGCGCAGGTAGCTGCCGGAGGCGTGGACGACGTTCGCGCCCGCGAAGAGATCATTCCAGATCTCGACCTCGGCTCCCACCTTGAGGTTGTGGGCGGGAATGCCGGGGATGTGGTCGCCGGTCTGAACGCGAACGCCGTTGGGCTCGGTCACGCTCGCCAGCGTTTCGTCGCTCCGGTAGGTCGCGTCGACATAGGCGTAGTTGATGAAGTACGTGACGCGATTCCATCGTCCCGATAGTCCGGCCTCGATGCCCTGGCGACGGGTCTTGGCCACGTTCTGGAAGAAGCCGGCTCCGCCGGGCTCGGCCACGATGAACAGGATGTCGTCCTTCAGGTCGGTGCGGAAGAACGCGAGGCTCCAGCCGAGCCCATCTCCGAGCGGCGCTCGCCCCCGCAGTCCGAATTCGTAGGTGCGCGCGATGACGGGGTCGAGCGTGGGGTCGGCGACGAACGCGTTGGGAAGTCGGCACGGAGCTTGGGGATCGGCGCACGTGAGCTCGGCCGGTGTCGGAGCGCGGAACCCTTCGCTGAAGGAGAAGAACGTCGTCAGGCTGGGAAAGGGCTGGTAGGTGAACCCCGCCGCCGGGCTCACGTGATCGAAGCTGTGATCGCCGTCGAGGGCCGGACTACGGCCCGACCGGTCGCGGATGCCGACGCTCGCGTGCTGAAATCGCCCCGCCAGGGTGACGCCAAGCTGGGGAAAGACCTCGAACGTGTCGGCGAGGTACACACCGAGGTTCTGTTGGCCGGTCTCGACGTCCACGTCGGTTGCGAACGCACCCGCGGGGACGGTCCCCACGCTGTTGCCCCGGCGCACGAAGTCCGACGGCGCTTCGGTCTGAGTGAATCGAGTGGCGTGCCCGTCGTAGGCGACGCCGACGGTGAGCCGGTTGTCGCGATCGACGATCTTGCCGCGGTGCTGGAGCTGCAAGGTCACGCCCCAGTCCTGGGTGCGCGTCCGGCTGATGCGGTCCCGGCCGTCCGCCTCGAGCGCCAGATTGCCGGCGAGCGGATTGCCCTGGGCGTCGACGAATCCGACCGCGGAGCCCCGGCACAGCCCCAGGTGCACAGGACGCCCGTTGGCGGTGAAGACCCGGCTACCGGTGGCGTCGTCGACGCAGTTGACCTCGGCGTCGCCGTTGAGCGTCTCGCGCGTGTAGTTGCGGTAGAAGGCGTTGCCTGACAGCAGCACCGCGTCCGTCAGCCACTGGCTGCCTCTCAGATTGATCAGGTGCATCACGTTCTTGGTCTGGTCGGGAAACGTGTAGACGGCGCTTCGATCGACGGCCAGCGTGCTCTCGGGTAGCAGCCCGTTTCCGGTGAGCTTGTTGTTGGCGTAGATGTAGCCCAGCTCGAGGTCGGTCTGGGACGTCAGGTATCCGACCTTGGCGAACAGCTGCCGCAAGTCCGTGGGCGACTCGTCGCGCCAGCCGCTCTCGCTGAGCACGTTGAAGCCGAGGAGCCAGTCGAACGGGCCGTGCGAGCCCCCGTATCCGCCCTCGACCCCCCAGCGCCCCCAGGACCCGCCGGAGGCCCCGAGCTCGAACCCGGGGAAGTCGAAGCCTCGCTTGGTTCGCATGGAGAGAGCGCCGCCGAGAGTATTCAGCCCGAAGAGCGGATTGGAGCCGGGAACGATATCCACCCCGGCGAGGGCGAACTGGGGGATGAGATCCCAGTTGATAGTGTCGCCAAACCCGTCGTTGAAGCGCATGCCGTCCAGGTAGACGGATAACCCGATGGGGCTGCCCGTCAGGGGTCCACCCAGGAAGCCCCGATAGGTCAGATCGCTTTGCCAGGAGTTGCCCTGAGCGCCGTTCATGTTCACGGAGCCGAAATTGCGAAAGAGCTGCTCGGGGAGATTGACGAGATTCCGCCTTCTGATCTCCTCGGCGGTCACCCGCTGGGCGTTGCCCGGGTACTTGTCCAGCGGGACTCCAAGGGACGGGAGCGGGGTGGTGCCGATGACCTGGACCGGCGGCAGCTGAACCGGTTCCTCCGACGGGCTCGGCGTCTCGGAGGGAGTCGGGGGCGCCTGTGCTGCCGCCGGGGAGCCGATGAGGACAAGCAGCAGCATTGCGGCACGCGAGGGGCCCGAACGCATCTGCGCGCAGTGTAATAGCGGCATCGGGGGGACCCGGCAATGCCCAGATGGCCACGAAACCAGATGGCCATCTGGCTACGGCAGATCCAGAGCAGTGAGGCGATATAGTAGCCGGTGTCGAGCATCGCTTTGAAGTCCGGCGCGATCGGTGAGCGCCGGCCTCCAACCGTGTGTTGTCAATGCTGACGAGTCGAGACCGGCGACGGTTCGAGCGGGCCGCGGCGCGCGCCAGGCGCCCGTCCGGGCGGCGCTCCCTGGCCACGCTCGCCGGTCGGCTGGCGCTGTGGGCCGTCGTCGTGGGGATCGCGCTGGCCGGCCTCGTCGTCGGTGCGCGAGGCTTCTACGCCTACCGGTCTGCGGAAGCCCCGCAAACGCCCGAGGTGGCGCTCGGCGGCAAACCGGCCGCCGCGCCCGAGCCCGCGCGGGAGGCCGAGACGCCGCGCCCGGCGGACAACCGGCAGGCGCGCGCGACGGAAGTGCGGCAAGCCCACCTGCGCCAGCTCCAGCCCGTGCTGCGTACGGACGCCGAGCGCCTGTCCCAGGTGGCGCGGCGCATGCGTGCCGAAGGCCGGGTGACGGACGTGCGCCGTGACCGATCCGACAACGCGGCCGAGCTGAGGGCGCTCTTCACCTCTCACCGCTCGCTGAGCGGCGATCTCCCGAATCACTATCAGGAGTATTCACAAGCCAAGGAGCGGCTGAGGAGAAGCGTCGCCGAGCAGGACGAGGAATTTCAGCAGACCGCGTCGCTCGTGATGACCCGGCTGTCGCTGCCGCCGGCGGCAGAGCCTCGGCGGCCGGAGATCACGTGGGCCGTCCTCGAGAAGTGCCTCGACAAGGGCCCCGGCATGACGCTCACCACGCGGCCCGACGGCTACCAGTACACCGTGCGCGGCCGAACGCAACGCTACAGCGGCGGGGCGACCGTGGCCGAAGACGAGGGCGCCGCCTTTGCCGCGTTCACGTCGTTCGCGCCCGATGCCGACGTGGTCGCGCACTGCGACAGCCTCAAGCGGCGCGCCGCCGCGATCGTCACGACCGCGGACAAGCTGTCGGCCGACGCGCTCGGGCTGGCCGAGCAGACGACCCTGCCCGGGGAGTGTAAATACACGAAGCCGGACTAGAGGCTCCTCGAGGCGGCTAGCGTCTCGAGGCGACGCACCCGTCCTGCCGCGCGTCTTCGACAGTCGCGTAGCAACGATCGGCCTTGGTCGCGCTGTAGCGGTCGCCGTCCGGCAGGTGGTAGACGCACCGTCCGCCGCCCGTGTAGGTCAAGTACTGACCCTTGATCGGCTGGGACGTCGGACACGTCCACCCGTTCTCGGCAGGGCTGACGCCGCGACGCGCTTCGGCGACCGGGCGGGGGGCGGGCTCGACGTTCGTGGGCGTGGTCGGCTCCGCCGCATCGGCCCACAGCCCGCGCCGGTTGTCGCGGGCCTCCTGCTCGAGCGTGACGAACAGGTCCCGGTGGCGCACGTTCGGCTGGACGGTCATGACCTCGGCTGAGCCGCGGCGAACGAGCTCGGCGTTGACCATCTTGTCCGCGACCCAGACGTACGCGAGCAGGTGCCCATCCCGGTCGCGCTCCATGGTGTCCAGCTCCATGCGGACCTGCTGGCGTGCGACCAGCTGGCGGTTGGCCTGGCCGGAGTCGCCGGGAACGGCCTCGGGGCCCGGCGGACGGCGGTTCTCCTGACTGATGATTCCGATGTAGCGCACGGTCTCCGCGCGCTCGCCCATGTTGACGAGGATCGTATTGCCGTCGATGACGTCGACGACCTGTCCGACGAGGACGGTTGGGGCTCCCGGGCCCTGCGTCGGGCCCGCCCAGACCCCCCACAGCTGCTCGCGGGCGAGCGTGACCTCCTGATCCGGCAGGAACAGGCGACACTCGGACGCGTTCAGCATCCGCTCGACGTTGGCGTGCGAGAGCTCGTAGACCGCGCCGTCCTCGGAGCGCGCCAGGGTGAGCGTCCAGCGCTGGCCGTCACACGAGAGGTCGACCGTCGGGTAGACGGGTGCCTCCCGGCCCGCGATCCGGATGTAGCGGAGACCGCTCCTTGGATCGGTGCCCAGGGAAACGCGCGAGGCGGGATCCGCGCCGGCCGGGCCATACGCCCACGCGGGCGTCAGGCACAGGATCGCCCGGGTGATCACGAGCACGACGACAAGAGCGACGACCGGAGCGAATCGCGAGCGGTGGATCACCGAGTCAACCGGAGCCGGCGCGCCGTCGACCCCGCGCCGGCTCCCTCGTCGATCACGCGTTTAACGAGTCTTGACGCGGAAATCGGCTCGACGGTTCTGAGCGCGGCACGCCTCGGTGGCGTCGGTGCAGATCGGCCGCTCCTTGCCGTAGGACACGGTCGACATGCGCTCCTTGGCGATGCCGTTGGCCTCGAGGTAGTCCATCGCCGACTTGGCTCGGCGATCGCCGAGTGCCAGGTTGTATTCGGACGTCCCGCGCTCGTCGGCGTTGCCCTCGATCAGCACGAACGTGTCGGCGTTCTCCTTGAGCCACGTCACGTTGTTCGTGAGCCCGTCGACGGCGTCAGGCCTCAGGACCGACTTGTCGAAGTCGAAGTAGAGCGACTTCAGCTCGGGGGCCGCCACGTAGTCGTCTTTCCGCGGCCGCTGCACCACTGCCTCCGCCTTGGGCTTCTCGGGCTCCTGCGCTTGCGGCTGAGGCGCCATGGCGATGGGCGTCTGCGGCGGCGCGACGGGCTCGCTCGCAACGACGGGCGGCGGCGCCAGTCGTGCGGCCTGGGGCGGAACCTCGCGAGCCGGAGCGTTCGAGGCGCTCCCTTGACGAGCCAGCAGCAGGCGAACCTTGCGGCCCTTGACCTCACCCACCATCTGATCGCCCATGACGGTCAAGTCTGCCGTGAAGATGCGATCGTCCGCCTCGTGCGTGAGCCGCACCTTCGAGCCGTTGATTGTCGCGAACACGCGAATTCCACCCAGGCCCTGCTGGCGGACTTCCCAGGGGACCGACTCGGCGGCCGTGGCCCCGTCGAGGACCATCCGACCGTAGCCGGCGTCGCCCCTCTGGGCCATCTCCAGCGTGAGGTTTTCCTGGCGCGGCGACTTGAAGAGCCCGGAGCCGACCCACATGCCGGTCCACTTGCCCGCGATGTTGGTTCCCGGGGTCGTGAGCGGCGCGGCGGCGGCGGGCTCGGGGGTCTGGGCGGGGGGAGGCTCGGGGGTCTCGGCAACCGCGGGCTCGGCGGTCTTGGCGGCGGCAGCGGGGGTCTGGGCGGCCGCGGGCTCGGGGAGCTGGACGACGGGAGACGCGCTGGCGGCTGGCGTCTTCGGGGCGGGTTCGCCGGCCCCGGGCGCGGTCGTCCCGGCCGGTGTCGTCGTCGCCTCCGTCGTGGCCGTGGTCGTCCCGCTGGTGGGTTCGCCGGCGGTGTCTGTTGTGCCGGCGGCTGTCTCGGTGCCGGACGGAGGATCGCCGAGGGTCGCCACGGGCTCCGACGAGGTGGAGACGGAGCACGCGGCGAGAAGTGGAATCATGGCCAGCACCAGTAGAACGCGCATAGAGCCTCCCTTGACGCAGCCTGCGTTCACATGTGCCACTGGCACGTCCCGTGCCAGAACGCGGAACGCTAATGCGGACGGAAGTTAGAGGACAGGACCGCGTGCGAGGTGCCAGGATTACACATGAAGCCGTGACAGCTTTGGCAAAGACGGGTGGGCGGTGCCGGGCCGCGCGCGGCGGGACCGCGAGTGGGGGCTAGCGAATCGTCGCGGTCAGCGCCATCGTCGTCTCGGTCGCGGTCTCGGCGGCGCGATAGCCGAGGATCCGCCGCGTGAGCTCGTGTGTCTGCGCGGTAGTGCCGCCGAGAACGACCGGCCGGCCGCTGGGCACGATCAGCTCCGTCGAAGCCTCGGTGACCTCGACCACGCCGGATCTGTCCGCCGAGAGCCAGCTGATCGTGGGCGTCAGCCTCACCTTGACCTGTTTGCCGGGCAGGATCGAGGCTCGCACTTTCAGCGAGGTCCCGACGTCCCTGAACTGCACGCCGGTCGCGACATAGCCCGCGCCCGTCAGGTAGTCGCGATAGAAGGTCACCTGAGAGTACGGGATCTGGCTGGCGACGAGGAGCGTCGATTCACCGCCGTCCTGGACGATCGTGAAGAGGCCCGTCGACGTCTGCACGCGCCGCTCGGTGCTGTCCACGCCGACGCGACCCGCGGAGCGTGCGCCTCGATCGGTGACGATGACACGGCCGCTCCCATCGACCGCCTCGCGGTTCTGCGTGCTCGACTGCCGGAAGTCTAACGCGACCCTCACCAGCTTGCCGCTCTGAGCTCCGGCGGACCAGGACGAGCCAGCGAGGAAGATCAGGACGAGCGCGAGTGCGCGGACGGCGAGCATGGTTTCAGACTAGCCCCTCGCTCCTCGCAGACCAACAAGCCTCAGCTCTTCTTCTGGTCCGTCGCAGTCGCGTCGCTGCCGGGCCGCGAGGTGACGGAGTGGACGGCAGCGCTCCCGGCCGTTCTGTCCTCGATCGCGACCCTCGCGGCCGTCTTCGCGATCGGCGCTAGGACCTGGGGCGTCGGCGCAGGCGCGATGGCCGCGTTGGTGCTCGCGTCCACGATCGGCTTCTTCGCGATCGGCCACCACGGCCAGTCGGACGTGATGGTGACGGCGTGGACGTGGTGGGCGCTCTACGGCCTGCTCGTAGCGCGCCGAGCGGGTTACGCGACTCGTCCGCTCGTCGCATTTTACGCCTGCGTCGGCGGCGCGATCCTGAGCAAGGGGCCGATTGGCCTGGTCGGGCTCGCCGCCGGATTCGCCGGGGTTGCGTACTCCGACGGCTGGCGCGACACGATGCGGCTGCGGCCCGTCCTCGGCCTCGTGGTCCTCGCCGTGCTGCTGGCGCCCTGGTACGGCACCTATCTCGTCGGTCGCGGGTCGGCGTTCGTCGGCGACACCGTCGGCGGTCACTACGGCAGCTGGGTGTTCCGTCGCGGCGTGCGCGCCCGGCTCGAGAGCCTCTGGGTCCTCGCGTATGTGCTGCCGTGGACGATCTTTCTCGTCGCCGCCGCGACGTGGTGGCGGAAGCGCCCCGACGTCGAGCGCTGCCTGATCGCCGCCTGGACGCTCACGATCTGGGTGCTTGTCGGCTTGAGCGGCGCCCACCGCGCGCGCTACCTGATTCCGATCTACTCGGGCCTCGCGCTCCTCGTGGGCGAGTTCCTCACGCGCGCCGCCGCGCACGGAGGCGCCAGCGCCCTGCGCCGCGCGCGGCCGCGCAAGGTTTGACGCCGTCCGGGGCCGCGGTCCGGGTGTACCCTGACATCTGGCTGACCTACGATTTCTATCTTCGCCGGCCCGTCGTCGAGCTCGATCGCCCGCGCGTCGAGCAGCTCCTGGCGGGCTCGGCCAGCGGGGCCGTGATCATGTCGAGGGAGTCGTGGACCGGGCTTCAGCCTCGGGCGCACCCGTCGTGGCGGATCGTCGCGATTCGCCGCGTCGCCGACGACGAGATGGTCGTCCTGGGCGGGGGCGGCGCGTGAACCCGACACTGGTCGAGCTCTCGATCGTCCTCCCCGTCTTCAACGAGGCTCAGAGCCTGCCCATCCTGTGGGAAGAGCTGCAGGAGGTCCTCAAGATCGTCGCGGACCCGGCCGAGGTGATCGTGGTCGACGACGGGTCGACCGACGCGAGCGTCGAGTTCGTGAAGCTCCTGCAGCTGACGGACTCGCGCGTGCGTCTGATCCGGCTCGCCGCCAACCGTGGGCTCTCGTCGGCGCTGGCGGCCGGCCTGCGGGCGGTCCGCGGACGCGTGGTCGTCACCCTCGACTCCGACCTGCAGTCCGACCCGCGAGACATTCCCCTGCTTCTCGGAGAGCTCGATCGCTGGGACGCCGCGGTGGGCTGGCGCCGGGCGCGACGCGATCCGTGGCTCAAGCGCGCCTCGTCCCGCATCGCCAACCGCGTGCGCCGTGCGGTCCTCAGCGACCAGGTTCGCGACAGCGCGTGCTCGCTCAGGGCGATGCACCGGCGGTGCGTCGACAGCCTGCCGTTCTTCGACGGCTTCCACCGGTTCGTCCCGGCGCTCCTGCGCCAGGCCGGCCATCGGGTGACCGTGGTGGCGGTGAATCACCGCCCGCGCCGGTTCGGCGTCTCGCACTATGGCGTGCGAAACCGCGCGTGGCGCGGCGTGGTCGACCTGTTCGGCGTGCGCTGGCTCCAGGCGCGGCGGCTCCGCTACGAGGCCCGCGAGGAGCCGCCGGGACCGTCGTGACGGCGGCTCGGGGGTCACGGTCGCCGGGTCGCGATATAGATGACGTGCGGATACGGCAGGAAATCAAGCATCGCGTGACGCCGCACCTCGAATCCCGCCGCCCGTAGCGCCGCGCCCAGCTCGTCTGCGCTCCAGTACCTCACCGGTGTCGTCGGCGCCATCAGCTTGTCCAGCGTCCAGGTGAACCAGCGCTTGAGCGCCGGCCGCGTGTCGACGTCCTTGACGATCAGGACGCCGCGGGGGGACAGGCACGCGTGAAGCCGACGCAAGAGCGGGGCCACGTTGTCCGGCGCGATGTGGTGCACGATGTCGAGCATGTACGCGGCCGCGACCTCGCCGTCGCCCTTGAAGGTCCGTGCGTCGCCCTCTTCGTAGGCCACGTTCTCGATGCCGAGCCGTGACGCCGCCCGACGCGCCATCGCGATGCGCCGGACGCTCAGGTCGACGCCCCGGACGAATCGGGCGGGCGCCGTCACGGCGTAGTAGAGCGAGAAGAGGCCGAAGCCGCATCCGATGTCGAGCACGGGTCCCGACTCCGGGAGGTACTGGCCGATCTCGTCGAGGAAACGCTGCCGGAGGATCCAGAACCGCACCCAGCAGTAGGCGCGCACAATCGGATCGTCGTAGGCGCGGATGATGCGGCGGATGATGTCAGCGCGCATAGACGATGTACCCGTCCCGCCGGCGGTCGACCCGGTAGGCGGACAGCCGCAGTCGGAGGCCCGGGAACTGGTCGACGCGCTCGTAGCCGCCGGCGGGCCAGCCCCGCTCGAACAGCACAACGAACTTCGGCGGATGCGCGTCGAAGCCCGCGAGGAATTCTTCGCGCAGGCGCTGGACCGTGCGCGTCTGGGTGTCGTGATAGAAGTGAAAGTCATAGATGAACCGCGTGGGCTGCACGGCGTGCAGGCGCAGCAAGGCGTGGATCCCGGCCTCGGTCGTGTCCAGCACCTGAACGAAATCCTCCGGCGCGATGCGGCCGTCAAGGTCGGCGACGAGTGCCTGCACCCGTCGCTCCCTCGCGGCGATCCACGCGGCGTCGGCCGCTTCGACGCCCTTGAGCCCGAGCATCGTCCCCGCCGCGACGACGCACGCCAAGAGTGGCAGCGCCGCGAGGCGGCGCGCCTCGAGGAGCCGCGGCAGCTCGGCGAAGAGCGCGACCGCCGCGAACGCGGCGAGCGGATAAAGATGGTACTCCCAGCCCTTGTCCTGGCCGAAGAAGTGGGCGGCGCCGTATCCCAGACCGACGGCGACGACCGCGTGCCGCGCGGCGAAGCGGCGGCCCGCGACGGCGGACCCGAGTGCCAGCGCCACGCCGGCGGCGATCGGGATCCACACGTGCCACCGGTAGAACGTCCAGCGCTCCGGCCCGCCGAGACGCGAGTAGAGCGGCACCAGGTAGCCGGCGACGATCTCGTACCACGCCGGGAGCGCGCCCGCGGCGGCGAGCCAGGCGACGGCGGCGAGCGTCGGAACGACGAGCGCCGCCGCGAAGACCGCGACCGGCGCGGCGAGCGGCCTCCCCTCTGCATAGGCGACGAGGGCGACGAGCGCGAGCAGGGCCGCGGCGAGCAGTCCGGCGTGGGGCTTGACCGTGATGCCGGCGCCGAGAGCCAGCCCTCCCCACGCGAGGCTCGTCCGCTCGGCTGGACGCTCGGCCCACCGCGCGACGCCGAGCGCCGCGAGCAAGAGGAACGGACACAGCAAGAAGTCGCGCTGCCCGGCGTGCCAGGCACCGCCGGCCAGGTGGTACGCCGCGAAGAACAGGCCGGCGCCGGCGGCCGCGAGGCGTCCCCACGGCGCGGCCAGCGCCGCGGCCGCGAGCGACGTCGCGGCGAGCCACGCGAGATCGAACGCGCGCCAGCCGGCGTCGCCGGCGCCGAACAGGCCGAGGGCCGCCAGATGCAGCGCGTAGACGCCCGGGAAATTCATGTCGAAGATGTCTCGATACGGCACGGCGCCCGCGCCGATGCGCCAGGCGATGTAGTGCATGAGCGGGACGTCGTGGATCAGCGGCCAGCCCCGCGAGCGCCACGCGAGCACGCCGGTGAGCGTGGCCAGGCCGAGGACGACGAGCGCTCCGACGACCGGCGGTCGCTTCACCACGTCATCGGCGCGCGCTCGGCCGCCCTACTCGCGGAACTCTTGATCGAGGATCTCGCGGATGAAGCGGTCGATCGAGACAGGGTAGAAGCGCGCGTCCGGGGTCGCGATGACCCCGGTGTTGATGACCTCGCGCTGCGCCAGTTCTTCGAGGACGCGCTCGAGATGGCCGCGGGCGTCGCGCTCCTGGCGTCGGATCCGGAGCTCCTCGCTCTCGAGGGAGACGCGCGAGGCGTAGCGGAAGCTGAACACGCGCGCGATCAGGCGCTGGTCCATCAGCTCGGTCTCGTTGAACATCTCACCGTAGGTCGGTCCGCCGCCGGCGCCGATGACGAGGCGGGGCGACACCTTGATGCGGCCGCGAACCTCCACCGACCGGCCGGGGTGCTCGTGCTCCGGTCCCACCAGGATGTAGGGCAGCACGTGATAGCCCGTGATGATCCCGGTGAGGGGCTTTCTGACCACCTGCGTCTCGTCGAAGACGTGGCGCAGAAACTCCAGATCTTGCCAGTCGTCGGCCATGCGGGGTAGTGTACCAGCGGCATGGAGCCGCGCCCGAGCCCCTCTCCGACCCGCGTTCGCGCCGACGTCGCACCGTTGTCCGCCGGAACGCAGTGGCTGCACATCTGCGAGCGCTGCGGCGAGCGTATGGAAGAGCGTCAGTGCAAGATCGTCTGCAACAACTGTGGCCGCTCGCGGGATTGTAGCGATCCCTGACCGCCCACTGTCGTCGCCCACACCGACGCGGACATCCAGCGGTTTCTCACCGTCGCGTGCGCGACGCTTCGCGAGGACTGCCGCTGAGCCGCCGGCGCGCGCTACGGCGCCTCGGGCGGCCGCGTCCTGGGCGCGGGCGCGGCACCGCCGGGCGCGGGTGATGGATCCACGCCCGCGATGGCGTCCATGTCGGGCTCGAGCTGGAGCGTGTCGGCGATCTTGGTGTAGCTCGAGAACATCTGCGTGACGCCGAGCACCTCCATCACTCCCCGCTCGCCGACGCCGAGTCGCCGCATCTCGCCGAGATGGAACGCCGTCCCGAACTGCGAGCGCGTCGTGACCGAGACCGCGAACGCCAGCGCCTCCTTGTGACGGCGCGTGAGTGTGTTGTCGGCGAACACGCGCCGTGCGGCGCCCCACAGGTCCGCCAGGTAGCCCGGGTCCGCCGCCACGCGGCGGAAGGCCACCGGCACGTCGGCGCGCTCGTAGAAGGCGCGGATCTCGGCGAACACCGCCTGCGCCTCGGCGCTCGGGCGCGCCGGCTCGAGCGACTCCAGCGGCGAGTCGGCGACGACGTTGAGCGCGTTCGTGACGCCCACCAGCAGCGCGGCCTCGTACCAGGGCGCGTCGTGGGCCATTCCCTGCAGCTTCCCGGCTGCAGTGTGGGCGCCTACTCAGTAGGCGCAGGCGTTGACGCCGCTCACGACCGCCGCGACCATCTCCTTCTCGGCCCGGCTCCACTCGCCCGGCCCCATCGCGCGTTTCATCGCGCGCCCGTGGAAGCCACCGAGCTCCGGATCCCACGCCATCACCCGGCTCATCGCCGGCGGCTGGGCGAAGTCGTACTTGAACCACGCCTTCGCGGCCTCGAAGAGCTTCTGGACGGGCTCCGGGTACTCCTCGGCGTCTCTCAGTCTGACCGTCGGCATCGCTCAGCTCCTTATCTATACGTGCGCCTCGGCCGGCGGGGCCCCAGCCCCGCGACGGCCTGCAGCGCACACGACCCGCGCCCCGAGGCGGCGTGCATCAGCCAGCGCCCGGGCCAGCCGTCGATCGCGCAGTCGGCGCGGACCGTCCGCGCGCGGACCAGGGTCTTCACGGCCCGCGCGACTTCGTCCGGGTGAATGCCGAAGAGGCGCGCGAGCTGGCGCTCGGTCGTGAACACCGCGCCGCGCGCGTACCGCTCGATCAGCCCGGCTACGGCCACCTCGCGCGAGAGCCGGCGGCCCTCGGCCACGCCGTCCGGCAGCCATGCCTCGAGCAGGTCCCAGCGATACGAGAAGGTCGGCTCGTAGCGCTCCTCGCTCTTGACGAGCCAGAGCCCCTGCTGGAGCTCCGCCATCGCGCGCTCGAACGCGCGCGTCTTCGAGGGCTCCAGCATGAAGACGTTCGCGCGCAGCTCGCGAGTGTACTGCGGGTGCTCGTCGAGCATCGCGTCCATGATCCGCCGCGCCGCGTGCGAGAGCCGCCCGGCCTCGTACTCGACGCGGTAGTCACGCGCCCGCTGGCGGCCGCGCACGAGCGTGTAGAACATCGGGAACAGATCGAGCGCGACGAGGAGCGGACGACCCTTCAGGAGCTTGCCGTAGTACACGCGTTTGGTGGCCGGCAGGGTGTCTTTCAGATCCCAGGTGAGGCCGATCCCGGCGTCGTGGTGCGAGTGCCGGGGCCAGCGCGGGTTCGCCCTGCCGGCGACCGCCTCCCAGAGACAGGCCACGCCCTCGGGGAACCGGTAGAAGGTCGAGCAGAAGCCGACGTCGCGCACGAACGCGAGCGCGTCGCGCTCGCCGTGCACTCGGCGCGCCGGCAGCCGGCGAAACCGACGATCGCGAAGCCGGTGGAGCGAGTCGGAGGTCAACGGCGATTCCTCACGGGCGGACGCCCTCCCTTCGCTCGGGCAGGCCTCTCATTGACCACATTTCCGTCGCTGTTGTAAAGTGCGCTGCATGAAAAGGAAGAAGGCGACGCCGAATGCGGCGGCGCGGAAGCGCGCCGGTAAGAAGCCGGCCGCGCCGAAGCCGGCCAAGTCGGGCGCGACCTATACGCCCAAGCCGCTCCAGGGCAACGGCTGGGCACCGTTCCGCTACCCGCCGCAATAGCGGACGCTCCTGGACAGGCTCCTGCCTCACCTGGCGCCCGGCGCCGTGCTGCTGCTGGGTGTCACGGTTATCTTGCAGTCCGCGTCGATACGGGAGGCCGTCGAGACCTCGGCGCCGGTCTACTCGTGGGTCATCTTCTGCGCGGGAATCCTCCTGGGGTGGCGTTTCAAGCGTATCCAGCTCGCCGTCGCGCTGGGGGTCCTCTTCGCCGCCGAGCGGGCGATCGCGTACTTCCCGGCGGCCGGTCCGTCGGCGCCGGTCGGCCGCGTCGTCTATGCCGCGGTCGCGCTGCTGCTGCCGTTCGACCTGGCGGCCATCGCCTGGCTCTCGGAGCGCACGATGTGGACGTGGGCGGGCCGGCTCGTCGAGGGCGCGATCCTGATCCAGCCGCTCGCGATCGCGCTGCTCCTGCGCCCCGAGCTAGCGTCGGTCGCCCAGGCCCTGCAGCACGGGATCGATCCGAGCGGCCTGCACGTCACGAAGATCCCGGCCATTGGCCTCCTGGCCTTCCTGGTCGCGATCGCGCTGACCGCGCTGCGCTTCGTCGTCCGGCGCACCGTGATCCAGGCGAGCCTCGCCTGGGCCCTGCTCGCCGCGCTGCTGGGGCTCAACGGCGATCGCGCCGCGACCACCGTGTACCTGGCGACCGGCGGGCTCGTCCTCATCGTGTCGCTGATCGAGACCTCGCACCGGATGGCGTTCAGCGACGAGCTGACCGGGCTCCCGTCGCGCCGCGCGCTGACCGACGCGCTCATGCGGCTGCCCGAGCACTACACGATCGCAATGATCGACATCGACCACTTCAAGCAGCTCAACGACGAGTTCGGTCACGCGGCCGGCGACCAGGTGCTCCGCCTGATCGGCTCGACCCTCACGCGAACTGAAGGCGGCGGGCGGCCCTTCCGCTACGGCGGCGAAGAGTTCGCAGTGCTGTTTCCGGGCAAGTCGGCGGCGGAGGCGCTGCCGTATCTCGAGGACCTGCGCGAGACGATCGAGGCCTCGAGCTTCACCCTGCGAGGCCGCGATCGGCCGAAGCTGCGGCCCGAGAAGCCGGTCCGCTCGATCGGCCGGCGCCCCACGCTCGCGATCACGGTCAGCATCGGGGTGGCGGAGCCGGACGAGCCCGGCGTCGAGCCCGACGAGGTCATTCGGGCCGCCGACCAGGCCCTGTACGAGGCGAAGCACACGGGACGCAACCGCATCTGCCTCGCTGAGTAGGCGGCCGAAAGCCGCCTACTGCCCAAGCCTGCTAGTTCAGGCCCCAGGTGAAGACGTGGAGCGGTGTCACCTCGATGATGACCGAGTCCTTCTCGTCGAGCGTGGCGTTGCGGGAATACTGGGGATACTTCCGATAGAGGAGCGCGCGGACCTTCCTGAACCGTGGCCCTCGGTCGTAGAGGCGCGCCATCCCCTGCACCATCGCGCCCTTGATGTGGGTCCAGTCGTCGGAATAGAGATCGACGGTGACCGCGACGCGCGGGTTCTCGGCGAGGTTCAGCGCCTTGCGGCCGTCGCTCGCGGACGCGTAGTAGATCTTTCCGTCGGCCACCACCTGGCACACTGGGACGAGATGCGGCATGCCGCGCGAGTTCGCGCTGGCCACACGGCAGATCCGCTCCCGGTCGAACCATTGCGCGATCGATTTCTTGAGCTTCATCAGGGACCGGCCTTCGGCGGCTCGCCGACGAATCTCAGCACGGCCTCGATCACCGCCGCCGGCTGCTCCTCGGGGATGAAGTGCCCGGAGCCCGGCACGGCGTGTCCCACGACCTGGGCGCAGCGCTCCTTCCAGACCCCGAGCATGTCCGCCACCTGCGGCCGGCGGCCGCCCGCCTCCCCCCAGAGCACCAGGGTCGGGGCGGCGACTTTCTTGTCGCGGTCGGCGCCGTCGTGCTCGAGATCGATCGTCGCGCCGGCGCGGTAGTCGTCGAAGGCGGCGCGCATCGCGCCGGGCTGGCGGAAGCAGCGGACGTACTCCTGTACCGCCTCTTCCTCGATGGCGGCGGGGTTGTAGGCGGAGGTCCGGTACATGTAGCGCAGATAGATCTCCTCGCGCCCGGCGGTCAGCGCCTCCGGCAGGTCGGGGAGCTGGTGGAAGAACCAGTGCCATCGCGCGCGGGCGCTCACCTGATCGGTCCGCGCGAACACGTCGTAGGTGGGCGCGATGTCCAGCAGCACCAGCCGCGTCAGCAGCGCGGGGTGGTCGAGCGCGAACCGATGGGCCACGCGCGCGCCGCGATCGTGACCGATCAGCGCGACCGGCTGGATGCCGAGCGCCTGGACCAGGTCGGCGATGTCGGCCGCCATCGAGCGCTTGTCGTAGCCGCGGATCGGGCGGTCGGAGTCGCCGTAGCCGCGCAGGTCGGGCGCGACGACCGTGAACCGCTCGGCGAACGCCGGCATGACCTTGCGCCACATGTGACCGGTCTGCGGGTAACCGTGCAACAGGACCATGCCCGGCCCCTGACCGAGGCGGCGGTAGTGGATGCGGGTCTTGTCGCGGACGCTGACGACGTCACGGATCATCGCCGATAGTCCTCCGCCCGATCGCGCGGCTCGAAGCCGAGCACGGCGCGGGCGTGCTCGAGGTCGCGGTAGCCCCAGCGGTTGTCGGAGACGGCGTAGAAGATGTCGAACCCGAGCGTGGCCGGCGCGGCGATGCAGAGCTCGAGCATGCGAACGACGTCGCGCTGGCTGCAGAAGACCGAGAACTCGCGCGCCGACACCGGGCGGTCCTCGGCCCGCACGCGGCCGATGCGGACGCAGATCGCCGACAGGCCGTGTGCGTCGGAGTAGTGGCGGGCGATCGCCTCGCCCCAGATCTTGCTGGCGCCGTAGAGGCCGGCCGGGCGCAGCGGCATCTCGTGGGTCATCGTCTTCCACGATTTCGCCTCGTCGTAGCGGCCCGCGGCCAGCGCGCTGTAGGGCGGCTCGCGCTCCCAGGCGCTCACCGTCGCGCCGCTCGACGCGTAGACGACCCGGCCGACACCCGCGCGCCGGGCGGCCTCGAAGACGTTGTAGGTGCCGACCACGTTGGCCTGGAGGATCTCCGCGAAGACGTCGCTCGAGCCGGTGCGCGCGGCGAGGTGCACGACCGTGTCGACGTCGGCGAAGGCGGGCGCGATCGCGTCGAGGTCGGCGATGTCGGCCTGAAAGCACTTCACGCCGGGGATCGGCCGCCGGTTGAGGGCGGACAGCTCGTACTTGCCCTCGAGACGCCGGCGGAGCGCGCCGCCGATCAGCCCGCTCATGCCGGTCACGAGCACCCTGCGCGGCGCCATGGCCCGACGGCCGCTACACGATCGAGGCGTGAACGAGGTTGCTGACGCGGTCGAGCCGCGCCGAATGCCACGGGTCGGGCACGCGGCTGTTGGTCAGATAGGCGAAGGAGACCCCGGAATCGGGATCGGCCCAGCAATACGACGAGCCGACGCCCCCGTGACCGAACGTGCGCGGCGTCGCGAGCGAGCCGAGTCCGCGAATCGTCTCCGTGGTCCCGCGCAGGTGCGGCCCGAGGCCGCGGTGCATCGGCATGCCCATGTAGGCGTCCACGCGATCGCCCGTGTAGTTGCGGATGACGTAGGCGATCGTCCGCGGCGACAGGAGCCTGGCCCCGCCGAGCTGGCCGCCCTGGAGCAGCATCTGATAGAACGCCGCCATCGCGCGCGCGGTCGCGTAGCCGCCGCCGCCCGGCGAGCCCGCGCGCCGCGCCTCGGCCGAGCTCTCCTCGCTACGTCTCACTTGCCGCGCGCCATCCTGCGCGGGCTCGTGCATGTCGACGGCGCGAGCGTGGGCACGATCCGGCAGGCCGACGAACAGCTCGTCCCCGAGGCCGAGCGGCTCGGCGATGTGCTCGCGGATGAACGCCCGATAGTCGGTCTTGGTGAGCGCCTCGATCAGGACGGCGGCCACCCAGTGCGCGGCGCCGCGGTGATAGTGAACGCGCGAGCCCGGCGTCCATTCGAGCGTGAAGCCGCACACCGACCGCCGCAGGAGCTCGTGGTCCTCCCACGCGGCCTTCGGCACCTCGGCGTTCGGAAAGCCGCCCTGGTGCGAGAGCAGCTGGATGATCGAGATGTCGCCCTTGCCGTTGGCCTCGAATCCCGGCACGTGATCGGCGACCCGGTCGGTGAACGCGAGCGCGCCGCGCTCCGCGAGGAGCCACACCGCGCAGGCGGTGATCACCTTCGTGTTCGAGAAGAGCAGCCAGAGCGTCTCGTCGCGCGCCGGCACGCGCTGCGGCTCGAGCCGCGCGTCGCCGAGCGTCCACACGAGCCCGAGCTTGCCGTGGCGGGCCACGGCGATCTGCGCCGCCGGATAGCGCCCCTCGGCGATGTGGGCCGTGATCAGCTCGCGGAGACGGCCGAGCGGTTTGGGGTCGAGACCGAGCGCTTCAACGCTTGCGGGTATCGGTGGGAATGTCATGCGCGCACTCTAGCACGTTCGTGAAGCGGCTTGCGGCGGCGGGCCGGTCACGCTCGTTTCCATCGCGTGGTCGTGCAGCCACGCATCGGCTTGCGCTCTGAGCGAAGTCCGCTGGGTGGCGTCGAGGCCGGTGGGGTCGAAGCGATAGCGGTAGTGAAGGTCCAGGATCGGGGCGAGCTCGGCCGCGTGAATGCGCGCGATCCAGGCGGCCGGCGATTCGTCCGCCCGACGGCCGAGCCCCGCGGCGAGCAGGCGCTCGGCGATCAGGTAGAACTCGGAGTCCTGACCCGGGCGGGCGACCGCGACCGTCGCGCGCGACGCCGCGGCCTCGCGGCCGACGCGCCGGCGCGAGTAGAGACGCCAGACGAGCAGGAGCACCAGCGGGATCAGGAGCCAGGCGGCGTGCCGGCCGATGCCGCTGTCGTCCTCGCTCCACCGCCATTTCGAGAACAGGAAGACGGCGAAGGACCAGAGATCGTGCACGGGCTCGAGCGAGGACGACTCGCTCTGCTCGGTCTGGGCCCACACGGCCGGCGTCGTGTCCACGTCGCGCCAGACGCCGTTCACGTAGGCGAGCGTCCAGGAGTGAGCGTGACGCGCGCGCACGATGTACCGCTGCTCGAGGCGGCTCCATTCCTGAACCGAGAAGCCGACCGTGTAGCGAGCCGGCACGCCGGCCGCCCGCAGGAGCAAGGTCGTGGCGGTGGCGAAGTACTCGCAGTGCCCCGCGCGCGAGTTCAGGAGAAATTCCTCGAGCGCCGACTCTCGCCGTGGGCGCTCGCCCTTCCAGGTCGAGTAGCGGAAGTTTCTTCGGAAGTACGCGGCGATGATGTCGACCTTCTCGACGGGCGACCCGCCGGCGAGCCCCAGGTCCGCCGCGATCCGCGAGACGAGCGGGGCCTCTCGCGTGGGAACTTGAAGATCGGCCTCGACCGGCGGCGCATCGAGCGGCCCGTCGGGCGTGAAGAGTGTCGTGTAGGTGACGAGCCCCAGCCCTTCCTCGACCTTCACCGCCCCGAGGCGGTTCTTCTGGACGCCGACGACGGCCAGGCGGTCGATCTCGAACGCCCCGCCCGGCAGGGCGAGCACGCCGCGCCCGCGGTTCAGGTAGGCCGAGACCGTGATCCGCTCGACCGGGCTCCGACCGGCGCCGAACCGCCACGTCTCACCGTCGGCCTCGGGCTGGACGGCCGTGAAGGCCGCGCCGGAGGCGAGCCACGCCGGCGAGTTGTAGACGTCGTAGCTCGCCTCGCGCAGGAGAAACGGCAGCCGGAGCCCCTCGCGCGGCTCGACGCGCAGCACCGTGCGCTCCGACAACTTCAGCCGACCGAGGTGACCGATGGCCGTCGTCACCCGAAACGGATCCGCGTCGCCGCGCACCATGCTGAAGATGTAGTCGAACACCGTCTGCTCGACCACCTGCTGGAACCGGTGCAGCGCGACGTGGCCGCTGTACCCCGCGAGGGCGGCGACGCCGAGCATCGGCGCCCACCAGAGCGGCGAGAAGCGTCGCGAGCGCCACGGCCAGAGGGCCCAGGCCGCGAGCGCGCACAGGCCCGCGTAGAACTCGAGGGTGCGCCGGTTGGCGGCGCTGGCCGAAAGGACGCAGAGCGCGAAGTAGAGGTAGCCGAGATCGACCTGTCCGGGCCGGGTCTCGGGCGCGCGGGCCGCCTGACGCCTGAGCGCCCAGAAGAACGCCGTCAGCGGGACCTTTCCGGCCGTGCTGTAGAGCTGGATCGCGACCAGCGGGAAGATCAGGAACGGCAGCCACTGGAACAAGAGCGTCATCGCGCGGGGGCCGTCGACGGCCCGCGAGGTGCCGGTGGTCGAGAAGAGATAGACGCCGCTGACGCCGATCAGCAGGGTGCAGAGATCGGTGAGACGGTGGAAGTCGGTCGCCGACAGCTCGAGCCGCCACGTCAGGGCGCGCGCGGCCTCGATGAGGATCGCCAGCGGCAGCGCGAGGAACGGAAAGCCGGTCTGCCAGCCCCAGAAGAGGAGCGCGGCGCCGAGTAGCAGCGGGGGCGGCGTCACAGGCATGCGAGCCCCTCGGCGATCCGGCCCATCTCGAGCCCGTGCACGTCACCCGGTAGGCGGTCGAGCGTCGCCCGCTCGCCGACGACGAAGACGCGGGTCGGCGTGCCGAGCGCCTCCAGGTGGCGGACGAGCTCCTGCCGCGCGGCGTCCCACGCGAGCAGCACGCAGACGCAGCCGCTCAGCACGTCGTGGCGATCGATCACCGCGTGGTGCAGCGAGCGGAACGCCTTGTCCCGACACGGGCCGACGCACGCCAGTACCTCGAGCAGCTGCTCGGTGTGGGCGACGCCGCGCCCGGCGGTGAAGCAGTAGGCCTCCGGCCCCACGAACATGAGGTCGAGCAGCGACTCCTGGGTCTGCATCGAGATCGCGATCGACGCCGCGACCGAGACGGCTTCCTCGAAGATCGGATCGCCGACGTGGCTCGTGAACGTGTCCAGCACGAGCGCGTGGCGCACGAAGAACTCGTCGAGATACTCCTTCACGACCGGCCGGCCGACGCGGGCGAAGCTCTTCCAGTGGATGCGGCGCATCGGATCGCCGGCCCGATAGTCGCGCAGTGACACGAACTCCTCGGAGTCGCCGACGGTGGACGCGAGCGCGACGCCGCCCGGCTGGTACTTGCGGGTACCCGCGATCCGGATCTCCGCCATCGGATACCGCTTCGGCAGGACGAGGAGCGACTGGGGCAACGCGATCGACTTGAGCGCCTGAATGAGCCCCAGCGGGTCCGGCCGCGCGATCGTGATGCCCCTGAACCGCAGGAGGCCCCGGCGCAGCGGCGTGATCTCGACGGTCACTTCGGTCTCGACCGCGGGGTCGAGCGGGGGCAGCGGCCGCGGCGGGATGACTGCGCCGCGCTTCTGCGAGACGAGCCAGGCCCAGCGCGGATAGCCGACCTGCCGGTCGAACCAGTTCCGCCGCTCCTCGCCGGGCTCGCGGGCCGTCACGAACTCCTCGAATGACGGGCGCGGATCGGTGAGCTCCTCCAGCAGGACCAGCCCGTCCTGGCGCCGGCCGGTCTGATTGGCGATCGCGACGCGGTAGGCGACCGGCACGCCGACGGAGGCGAAGCGCGGCAGGATCCGGTGCGCCGCGAACCGCCCGCGAAAGACCAGGCTCGACGCCGCGGAGAGGGCGACGAGGGCGAGCACCAGGGTGAAGACCTGGTAGCCGACGCTCCGGTTCGTGTCGAGGCCGATCACGATCGCGGCGCCGAGCACGCCGAGGGCGAGCGAGCCGGCCCGCGTGCACCGCCGGTCGAGCCGGTACTGAAACGCCGCGAAGGAGCTGAACCAGCGGTACAGGAGGCGCTTCATATTTTCTGTCCATAGGTGCGCCTCGGCCGGCGGGGCTCCAGCCCCGCGACGACCTGCAGCGCACACGGCGCCTACGACGGCATCGGGACTTTCGCGAGAATCTCCTCGACGAGCCCGGCCGTCGTCACCCCGGCGAAGCGCGCCTGCGGCTCGACGACCATGCGGTGAGCGATGACGGGCACCGCCATCTCACGCACGTCCTCTGGGACCACGAACTCGCGGCCTTCGGAGAGGGCCAGCGCCTGCGCGGCCTTCATGAGCGCCAGCGAGGCGCGCGGGCTGGCCCCGAGCTGGATGCCGTTCGCGGCGCGCGTGGCACGCACGACGTCGACCGCGTAGCGCTTCAGCTCGTCGCTCATGCGGACACTTGCGGCGCGCCGGCGCACCATCAGCACGTCGTCGATCGAGACGCACGGCGCCAGGGTGTCGATCGGATGGCGCTGGGCCTGCGCCGAGAGGATCGCCACCTCGTCCTCGGGCGCCACGTAGCCGAGGCTCAGCTGCACCGCGAACCGGTCCATCTGCGCCTCGGGCAAGGGATAGGTGCCGCGAAACTCGACGGGATTCTGCGTGGCGATGACGAAGAACAGCTCCGCCAGGCGATAGGAGCTGCCCTCGACCGAGACCTGGCCTTCGGCCATTGCTTCCAGGAGCGCGGACTGCGTGCGGGGCGAGGCGCGGTTGATCTCGTCGGCCAGCAGCACGTTGGTGAAGACGGGGCCCTCGTGGAAGTGGAAGGCCTGGGCGCGCTGGTCGAACACGGACACCCCGAGGATGTCCGAGGGCAGGAGATCAGGCGTGAACTGGATGCGCTTGAAGCGGCCGCCGATCGAGCGCGCGAGCGCCTTCGCCAGGGTGGTCTTGCCGGTGCCGGGATAGTCCTCGAGCAGCACGTGGCCGCCGCTCGCGAACGCGGCGAGCAGGCGCCGGATCGCGCCGGACTGGCCGCGCATCACCGTCTCGACGTTCTGCGTGAGCTTGCGGAAGACGTCCTGGGGCTCCCGGCTCATGCGCCAACTCAGCGCTTCCGCCGGAGCCCTTCGATCACGTCGAGCACGCGGAGGATCTCGCTCCCGTCGCGAACCATCTCGCGATCGCCGGCCTGCCCCCAGCGGAGCACGCCGTCCCGGTCCACGATGAAGGTCGAGCGGTAGGCGACGTTGCGATCGACGTCGAGCACGCCGTAGGCGCGGATCGCCGCGCGGTGCACGTCGCTCAGGAGCGCGAACGGGAAGTTGCGCGCCTTCATGAACGCGGCGTGGCAGAACGGGCTGTCACCGCTGATGGCGACCACGGCGGCGCCCCGTCTGGCGATCTCGTCGGCGACCCGGCCCAGGTCGCTCAGCTCGGGCGTTCAGATGCCCCCCCAGTCGTAGCAATAGAAGACGAGCACGACGTCCTTGCCCTTGAAGTCGGCCAGGGACGTCTCGCCGCCCGCGCTCGACGGCAGCGAGAAGCCCGGTGCCGCCTGCCCGAAGCGCAGACCGGTCACGAGAGACCTCCGGGACGTGGGACGCTGACGCGGTTGGTCACCGGGCGCTTCATATGGTGGCTCTTCCGGTATACCACGGTCGACGCCAGGGCCGGAAAGGCCCGATACCGTTAGAATCGGGGCCGTGGATCCGGCGCCAACCGGCCGCTGCGACTCGTGCGGGCGCGAGCGCGTCCGGCGGCTCTTCTTCTTCGGGGTCGGCTCCAACGCCGTGCTCAAGTGCGGCCGGTGCGCGCTGCGACATCCGCCCTTGCTGAAGCGCTCGCTCGGGATCGCCGTCATCGTGGGCACCGTCCTCCTGGCCATCAACCAGGGCGACGTGCTGCTGTCCTCGCGGTGGCCGACCGCGCTGGCCTGGAAGGTGCCTCTCACCTATCTGGTGCCGTTCCTGGTGGCGACGTGGGGCGCGCTCCTGAACAGCCGACTCTGACCTCGGCGAGCCACCAGATCTGGTAGCCGCCGGCGCGCGCGGCGCCAGCCTCTCGCGGCTACGATTTCTTGCGTGGGCAGAAGAACCGGGTTGCTAGCGTGTCTCCCCGAAACATTTTTGACCCGACCCATTTCTTTCAGGGGGAGAGCGATGGACGATCCCGGCGGACGATGGATCGAGTTCACGACCCAGGACGGCCGCTCGAGCCGGATGCGCGTCGAGCAGATCGACACGGTGATGCGCGCCAACGGCGGCGACGCGGGCGTCATCCACACGAGCCTGGGCGTGCTCATCAGGGTGCTCAACGTCACCCACGTGCTGAAGCAATGGCGGCACCGCCTGCTCTTCATCGTCTCGCGCCAAGCGACGAGCTACCACGGCTACCTGCAGCGCGCGTTTTCAGACGTCGACTGGGCCGAGGTGATCTTCGACCGCCGCCGCGGCGAGCGGCGTCAGCACGATTCGCCGTGGATGGTCGAGCGGCGCGCGCGCGGCCGGCGCGGGCGGCCCGACGTCGACGCGCGCGCGCGCGCGTTCGGCTGGGCGATCGTCCGGGTCAACCGCGCCTAGGCCAGGCCGGACCAGAGCGCGGCGAGGCGCTGGAGCGCCGCGGTGGGCAGCGGCCCGCGCTCGACCGCGGCCGCGGCGGCCTCGAGATGCTCGAGACTCGAGTAGCCGACGAGGACGGTCGAGACCGCCTCCGACCCTACCGCGAGGCGGATCGACGCCTCGATCAGATTCTCGACGTACCCCTCTCGCACGAGCGCGCCGAGCCCCTGCGCCCTGGCCACGTCGGTCCGATAATCGGGCGCCGTCGAGATCGGATCGACCGTGGGCACCGCGACGGGATGCCGCGTCTCGACGCCGCTCAGCGCGCCGGCGGCCAGCACGCGGATGACGATGACGCCGACGCGCCGCTCGCGGGTGCGCTCGAGGAGCCGGCCGAAGTCCTGGGCGGGAAAGCCCGCCGGCACCGCGGCGCCGGCGCTCGGGTTGAGCAGGTTGTAGCAGACCTGCGCGGTATCGATGGTCCCGGCGTCGATCGCCTGATGCAGTACGGCGGTCTCGCCGAGCGCGGTGATGCCGCAGAACCCGACCTTCCCCTGCTGGCGGAGCTTCTGCACGGCCGGGACGACTTCGCTCAGGACGTCGCCGAGGCTCAGGGCACCGGACCCGCGCGCCGACTCGATCCGGTTGTGGAGCTGGAACAGGTCGACGCGCTCCAGGCCGAGGCGCTTGAGGCTCGCGTCGAGCGAGCGGGCGACCGCTCCGGGAATGTCGCGCAGGTCGGGAGGATCGAGACGGAACTTCGTGCCGACCTGCACACGCGCCTTCAGCGCCTTCAGCACCCGGCCGAGGTTCTCCTCGGACTTGCCGTCGCCGTACGATGGCGCGGTGTCGAAGTAGTTGATGCCGAGCTCCATCGCCCGCGCGACCGCACGCTCGCGCTCGCCCGGCGCGCCGCGGATGATGAGTCCGCCCACGTTGCCGCAGCCGAATCCGAGCGTCGAGACCCTGAGACCCGTCTTGCCGAGATTTCGCAATTCCATGCGAGCGCCTCCCGTTCGTGTCCGGGAACTATTCGCCGATGCTCCGTGCGTTGTCAAGCCGAGGCCAGCAGCTCTGCTCGCCTATAATCTCACCAGACGCGCAGCGACGGCGTCGGGAGGTGCTTGATGGCCCCGTCTTACGTCACCGAGAACAATCACGAGCGCGCGCGACTACGCGCCCTCGTCGACCGCCTGAGCGACGGCGAGCTGGTCCGCCCGCTCGACGCCGGCTGGACGGTCGGCGCCGTCCTCGCCCACCTGGCCTTCTGGGATCAGCGCGCCCTGATCCTGATCGAGCGCTGGGAGACAGAGGGCCCGCGCGCGACTCCGCGCTCGATCGACGCCAAGGACGTGGACTGGATCAACGACTCGGCCAAGGCGCTCTGTCTGGCGCTGCCGCCGCGGGCGGCGGCCCGGCTGGCGGTCGCCGTCGCGGACGCGGTGGACCGTCGGGTCGAGAAGCTGTCGGACGAGCTCGTCGCGGCGAACGCCGGGGCGGGAAGCCCGATCAATCTGCTCCGCGCCGAGCACCGGCGCGAGCACCTCGACGAGATCGAGCGAGCCGTCGGCCCGGCCGCCGGCTAGGCGCCGGCGAGCCGGAGGAGGGAGCACCGGGCGCGATCTCGGTCAGAACCGGACCGAGATGCCGTAGAGGACGTCGTGTCCGGTGAGCTCGGTGTCCGACGAGGTCGATCGATCGCCGTGCGAGAGGCTGTCCCGGCCGAATTGCATGAATCGGTAGCCGCCGAAGAGCTCCGCGTTCCGCGTGAACCGCCACGACAGTCCGGCGCCCCAGCTCAGGCCGATCGCCATCGGGCCATCGGTCCTGGAAGCGGGCTGCGCCGAGCGCGCCACCCCTTCGGCGCCGGGCAAGAGGACGGTCGGCCCGAACGACAGATACGGGGCGAGCGGGCCGAGCGCGGACGAGCCGGGGACGGCAGCGGGCCACCGCAGCTTGAGATCGAACGAGACGGCGGTGCCGAATAGCTCCGCATCGACGAGCCGGTACGGAGCGCTGCTCAGCGTCGGATCTTCCGTCCCGATCACCGGCCTGGGGCCGAGCGTCGAGACACGGAATCGAGAGGTATCGACGCCGAGGGAGAAGGGCTGCGAGCCGTCGAGCGGGCGCTCGGCCTCAGGCGCCTGAGCGGCACTCGAGACGGGGCCGGTCGCGAGGACGACGGCGGCCAGGAGGCCCGTCAGAAGCCGGCGATGTGGTTTGACCACAGGGAAGCCATCCTACCAGCGGCAGGAGCCACGCGCGAGCGGTCGCGCGGCTCGCTCCCATCGCCCCGGGAGAACCAGGAAGCTCCCGTGTCCGGCTCTACGCGGAAGCGCGCTTGTCGAAGACCAGGGGCTGGTCCCGATCGTGGCGCCCCTCGCGGAAGAGGTCCGGCGCGTTCGGCAGCTCGTAGTAGATCTCGAGGTAGTTGCCGTCGGGGTCGTGGAAGTAGATGCTCTTCTGGCTCACGTGGTCGACGGCGCGGACGATCGGAATCCCGTGCTCCTGCAGGGTGAAGTAAGCGTCCGCCAGCGCGGCCTCGCTCCCCACGTGGAAGGCGACGTGATGGACGCCCACGCCGCCCTGCACCACGCGCTGAGCGGACTCGGGATTCTGAACCGGGAAGAGGTCCACGGTGTGGCCGTGCCCCTCGAGCGCCATGAAGACGCCTCCGTGCTCGGGGTCTTCCTCCACGACCTTGAGCCCGAGGACCGTCGAGTAGAAGGCTCGCGACCGCTCGATATCACTCACGCGCAACAGCACATGGCCGATCCCGCTGAGTCGAATCATCGTCCCCTCCTCTTCGTCGTTCCCGGCATCGCTGACCCTCGGCGAGAGTGTACCGCGGGCCGGGCGCTTCGAGGCTAGCGGGGCCGTCGGTCCAGGTCAAGCTCGACCGGATCCAGCCTGCGGCGATTCCCGGCGCATGGCCCAGAGGGCGCCGGCCTGGAGGATCAGCGCCGCCGCGGTGGCCGCGGCGAAGGCCTGCGCGATGCCGGCCCGCTCGATCGAGAGCACCAGGACGAAGAAGAAGCCGGCGAACGCGAACAGGCCGAGCAGCAGCCCACGAAGTACGCGAATGGCTGGGCCGGGCCCCTCGAGATGATGCGCGAAGCCGGCGAGGATCGCGCCGTAGAGCGGGAACGTCGCCAGCAAACCCGTGAGCGAAGGCCCGAGCGTCGTGGCGAGGCCCGTGAGCAGCAGCACGATCGCGGTCGTCACGACGAGCCGCGCCGGGATGTCCCACCGCGGCCTCCGGGCGGGACGAGGGCTCTCGGAATCTCTCGGCATGAAGACGAGCGCTAGGACGACCGTACCGATCACGAGCGTCAGGAGCGGGACGAGCGCGAGGGTCAGGTGCTGCAGCGCGACGGCCGCCGCCGCGAACCCCAGGCTGCCGGCGAGGAGCGCCAGGGCCCAGTGCCGGCCGCGCGCCCAGCGCCCGTAGAGGACACAGAACACGGCCTGCGCGGCGGCGCCCGTCATGGAGCCGACGGCCGCGCCGGCGGCGAACGACACACCCTGGTCGAGCGCCAGGAAGAACGCGACCGGACCCGAGGTGAGCGGAAATCCGACGAGCCAGCCGCTGACACCCGGTCCCCACCGCCGCCCGGCCATGCTGACCGCGCCGATCAAGGTTGGTGTGAGCACGAGCTTGAGCGCCAGGCCGTCCACGACTCCGGAGCTTATCGCGACCGCGCCGAGGACGGGAGCGTCGCGGTGAACGAGGCGCTAGCGCGACCTGGCGGCGGGCCCGGAGGGCTGAGCGCACGGCACCGTGAAGTAGAACGTCGCGCCCTGCCCTTCTTCGGATGCGCAGCCGACGCGTCCGCCGATCTGCTCGACGATCAGCCGCACCAGATAGAGCCCGAGGCCCGTTCCGTCGGTCTCGAGCGCCGCCACGTTGTCGGCCCGGTAGAACTTCTCGAACAGGTGGCGCTGGCTCTCCTTGGGGATCCCGATCCCCGTGTCCGTGATCTGCCAGCGCACGACGTCCTCTTCGCGCGTCAGGCGGACGCTGATACTGCCCCGGCTCGGCGAATACTTGATCGCGTTCGAGGCGAGGTTGAGCACCACCTGGCGCAGGAGCTGCGGGTCGGCGAACACTTCGAGCGGATCGTCGCACGCGTCCACCGTCAGCCGATGGTCCTTCTCCTCGAGCTGGAGCCTCAGATCGTCCAGAACGGTCCGCGTCAGGCCCGCCAGGTCGACGAGCTGCGGCGTCGCCTTCATCCGGCCGCTCTCGAGCCTGGACACGTCGAGCAGGTCGTTGACGAGCTGGATGAGTCGCTGCGCGGCGCCGAGCGCGTCCGTCATGTAGCTGGTGGCGCTGTCGGGCACGGCCGTCTCCTGCATCGCCAGCTCCAGCATCCACTTGATGCCCGACAGCGGGGTGCGGAGCTGGTGGGTCGCGAACGAGACGAAGTCGCTCTTCATCTGCGCGATCTCGCGCTCCTGCGTCACGTCGTGCACGGTGATCGTCAGGCCCGTCGTCCGGCCGGCGGCATCCTGCGTGGCGCGCGCCTCCCAGTGCAGGACGCGGTTGAGGCTCGGCACGTCGAGGTCGCCGTTGGCGCCCGCATCGGGCGCCGCGCCCAGCCCGCCGGCGCACGCCAATATCAAGTTTTCGGTCGAGGCCGCCGAGCACCCGCGCCGCAGGATCTCGCCGAGGTCGCTGCCGACGGTCGAGGTCGCCGCGTATCCGAGCAGCTCGCCGGCGTGGCGGTTGGCCGCCTGGATGAGGCCATCGGGTCCGACGAAGAGCACGCCGTCGGAAGTCGACTCGAGGATCTGCGTCAGCTGGATCCGCTGGGTCTGCGACTCGGCGTAGAGGCTCGCGTTCTGGAGCGCGATGGCCGCCTGGTCGGCGAAGGCCTGGAGCAGCACGACCTCGTCGTGGGTGAACTCGCGCGTCGAGCCGTCGCCGAGCGCGAGTACGCCGATCGTTCGCGCGCTGACGGCCATCGGCACGCAGAGGACGGCGCGGTCGCCGGAGGCCTGTAGCCGAGCGCGCTGATCCGCCGGCATGACGAGGCCGGGCTCGGCCAGCACGTCGCTCGTCCAGACCGGCCGGCCCTCGTCGACCGCGCGTCCCGCCATCGAGGCGCCGGCCGGCAGCACGTCGCCTCGGCGGAAGCTCTCGCGCGCCCGGCCGCTGATCCCGACGGCCACGAGCGAGCCCTCCGGCTGGCGCAGCCAGAGCACGGACGACTGAACACCGAAGAGCTTCAGAACCGGCTGGACGACGCGATCAGCGACCTGGTGCACGTCGAGGTCTTCCGTCAGCGTCCGCGCGACCCGGGCCAGCTCCTCGGCTTCGCGCTGCCGCCGCGCCAGATCGCGCGTCGCGTCGCGGATGCGCTCCTCCAGACGCGCGTGCGAGGCCCCGAGCTCGGTCGCCATCTGGTTGAACTGCAGCGCGAGCTCGCCGATCTCGTCGGCGGTCTCGATCGCCACGCGGTGATCGAGCTCGCCGCGGCCGAAGCGCTGCACGCCCTGACGCAGCCGCTCGAGGGGCCGGGTCAGCCGCGCGCTCAGCACGTGAGCCGCCCCGGCGCTCACCAGCACCCCGGCCGCCGTCAGCGCGGCGAAGAACCAGAGCTTCTGCCCGACCGCCGCGGTCACCACGGCGCGCGGGTGCTCCACGACCACGCCCCACCCGGCGCGCTCCACGCGCAGGCCCGTCGCCATCGACTCGACGCCGCGCTCGTTCGTGTAGGAGCCGGTGACGCCGCCCGGGCGGTCCTGCTCGAGGAGACTGCGCACGATCGGCCGGTTGAGCAGGGACAGCCGCTTGAGCACGAGGTTGGCGTCGTCGGCCGCGATGAGCCCGCCCCGCCGGTCGACGACGTACGCGCGTCCGCCCTGGCCGAGCTGCAGGTCGGCGATCAGCGACCAGAGGTCCTTGAGGTTCAGGACGCCGACGACGAGGAGCCGGCCCTCCGCGGCTCCCGAGAGCGGCGTGGCGATGGTCACCCACGGCTCGGACGTCTCGGTGGTGGTGACCGCGCCCCAGGCGACGCCGCGTAAGTGGAGACTCCCGTCGAGCGCCGGCGGCGCGTCGGTGCTCGCGATCGTCACGACCTCGCGCCGGGACAGGCGGTACCGCCACGTGCGGGGCGGCTCGAAGATGCCGACCTCCTCGAAGGCCCGCTCTCGCGCGAGAAAGCGCGGGCCCACGGTTGCGACGCCCTTGGGGTCTCCGTCGATGACGGCGGCGCGGAACAGCTGCGCGACCGTCGTCACCGCCTCTTCCTTGTCGGCGAGGAAGAATTCGATCTGGTCCCGCACGCCGCGCGCCGCGACCAGCGCGAGCTCGCCGCGGGCCGCGTGGACGTCGCGCAGGGCGCCGGGCAGCCAGATGAGGTTGACGCCCACGACCGCGACGACGCTCGCCGACGCCAGCAGCAGGAAGAGCCGGCGGCGCAGGGTTCCGAGTCGAAGGCCGATCGCGGGGAGCATCGGCGCCGGCGGAAGCTACTCGACGATGCGCTCCGCTCGCTCGAGGAGCGTGAGCGGCGGCTTCAGCCCGATCGTCCGCGCCGTGACGAGGTTGATGGCGAGCATGAGCTTGTCCGGGATCTGGATCGGAATCTCGGACGGCGCCACGCCCGAGAGGACGCGGTCGACGATGCGCGCCGTCTGCTGGCCCATCCGCCGGTAGTTGGCGCCGTAGGAGACGAGGGCGCCGGCCGCCACCTGCTCGTCCTCGTGCGTCATCAGAGCCACCTTGTCGTCGCGCGCGCGCTGGATCAACAGGCCGATGTGGGCGGTCACGAGGCCGGAGGGCACGTGATAGATCGCGTCGAACGCGCCCCTGGGGAGCGCGCCGAGCTCGCGCACGATGTCGTCGCGGCTCGCGACGTCGCGCCGGATCAGCACCATCCCCAGCTGCTCGGCGGTCCGTTGCGCGAGGCCGAAGCTGATCTCGGCGATGCTCTCCCTGGCGACCAGACAGAGGATGCGGCGGGCATCGGGCGTGATCTCCTTCAAGATCTCGAGCCGCTTGCCGGAGAGCGGCCCTGAGTACACCGACAGCCCCGTGAGGTTGTTGCCGGAGGAGGCGTAGTTCGGCACCAGCCCGGAACGGACGGGATCGCCCACCCACGTGAAGACGATCGGGATCGTCGACGTCGCGCTCTTGGCTGCCATGGTGTGAGAAGTGCTGACCGTCACCAGCACGTCCGGCTTCGCGGCGACCAGCGCCTGGGCCTGCGCCTTCACGTCGGACCCGCCCCCCTTCGTGTCCTCCACGAGCAAGATCAGGTTGGTGTCCTCGCGGTAGCCGAGCTGGCCAAGCCCATCGCGCAGGCCGCCGAGCACCTCGCCGAAGCTGAGCCCCGGCGTCAGCACGGCGATCTTGACGGGCCGCGCCGGTGGGGCCGCGTGCAGCGCTGCGGTGAGGAGCATCGCGAGCCCGGCGGCGCACGCCAGTGCCGCCATCCGTGGACGTGACCGAATAGGTCCCTCCTGAAGATTCGACTCTATAGGAGCAAGAGTCGAGCCACCGGGGAGGCCGCCGCGGACCACGCCTGAAAACTACAGACTTTCTGCTATGAACGGCGCGCTACGCGCGCCCGACGCCCGGCAAGCGGCGAAGGGACGGCGTGACAGGAATGCCGGAGCGCGCCAGGACTGGCGTCAGCGCGAGACGCGCAACGTGAAGCGCCGACCCTGATCGCTCAGCTCGACGCCGTCTTCTCGGATCTCTTCGATCCGGAGCCGGCCATCGATCGAGTCGCCTTCGCGATACCGGCGGCCGTTGATGAACACCATTCGCTCGGCCGGTGTGTCGGCATAGATCAGCGCCTCGACTCTGAGCCCCGCCGACTCCGGCGGTGGCGCAGGTCGGGCGACGGACGCGGGCGGAGGCGCCGGCGCGGCCGGAGCCGCGGGAGCCGGCTGGATCGTCGGTGTCCCCATGCGCGGGGCCGGCGGCGCGGCGGGTGGCGGCGTGCCCGGCTTCACGACCGGCGCGGCGTCGGCCCGCGTGTCGGCCGGCGACGGCGCCGGCTTCTCGACCGCCACATCGGTCTTCGGCAGAGGCTCGAGCTTCACGAGCGGACGCGGGCTCGCCGGCGGCGTCTGAGCGGCGATCGGCGCGGGCGGCGCCTCGGTCGCCACAGGACGCAGCCACCAGATCAGCACGGCGCCCAGGAGGACCGCGTTCAGCGCGAGCGCGGCGAGCAGACGCCCGGACGCGTAGCTCCACGGCGAGCGCGCTCTCGGCGCGGGCGAGAGGAGCCGCTGCACCACGGGAATCTGTCGATCTCGCTGCTGGGCGGCCTTCGTGAGCGCGTCGAGGATGTACGACACGGCTATGGTCGCTCCCGGGTGAGCGAGGGCCCGCTGGCTCCGGGGGCGGTCGCGGCCAGACGGACGAGTGTCTCTTCACCCGCGATGCCGTCGGGTACCAGCGCCTCGCCCTGCTGGAAGACGGCGACGCGCCGCCTGAGCTCTTCGTCGTAGGTCTGGTTGGCCATCGCCGTGATCGGTTGTCCGTCGAGCGCGCCGAGCCGCTGCCGAAGCCAGACGACGTCGCGGCCCAGCATGCCCGGCTGGAGCGGCACCGGCCCGCTCACCGGCGACTTCCAGATCATCACGAATGGGCCGTCCCAGAAGCGCTCCACCTCGGTCGCCGGCAGCGTGACTCGACGCGGGCCGATCTCGATCGTCGCCCGGTCGCCGTCGAGGCGCGCCAGCACCACGTGATGCTTCCGGCCGTCGGGAGTCGCGAGCTCGAGGATCGCCGGAAGGTTGAGGCGACGCAGCACCGTCCAGGTTCCCGAGCGCGTGAGACACCTGAGGCGGGCCGCGCGCCCGAGCTCGCATCCGCGATCGGCGTCCACGCCCCGGGCGTCGAGGCCCCAGAGCGCGTACAGGTTCACGAAGGCGCTCGCGCGGTCGGCGGTCAGCGACGGATCGTCCAGGGTCGCCGCCAGGGTCGGCTCCGGCGCTCGCCGCTCGTCCACCGTCGGGGCGGGCGCCGGGGTCTCGGGCGACGGGCCCGCCTTCTCCACCCGCGAGAACGCCCAGGCCCCGAGTGAGCGCAGTCCGCCGGTCGCGACCAGGGCGATCGTGCTGCCCACGAGGACGAGGAGCACGGCGGCCGCCGTCGCGGCCACCCAGCGCCAACTCCTGCGCGCGCCGAGCACTTCACGGGCCGCGCGCCGGACGACGGCTTCCTTGACGCGCGTCTGTCCGGTCGCGTACGCGCCGAGCAGCGCGCGATCGCAGATCGTGTTGAGCAGACGCGGGATGCCGCGCGACAGGCGGTGGGCGGCGCGCACGCCCTGTCGAGTGAAGATCGCCTGGCGCTGGCCCGCCACCTCCATGCGATGCTGCACGTAACGCTGCGACTCCGCCTCGCTGAACGGTCGCAGGTGATAGCGGGCCGTCACGCGCTGCGAGAGCTGACGCAGGTTGCGTCGCGAGAGCAGATCGGCCAGCTCCGGCTGGCCGATGAGCACCACCTGCAGGAGCTTCTGGGTCGTCGTCTCCAGATTCGTGAGGAGGCGAACCTCCTCGAGGACGCGCGCGCTCAGGTTCTGGGCCTCGTCGATGATGAGGACGGTCCGCCGCCCGCGCGCGTGCGCGTCGAGCAGTGCCTGGGACAGCGCGTCGACCAGCACTTTCAAGCTCGTCGTTCCTGGGGGATACGGCACGCGGAGCTCGTCGCAGACCGCCGCCAACAGCTCGATCGAGGTGAGCCGCGGATTGAAGATCATCGCGACGTCCACGTCCGGCGGGAGCTGCTCCAGCAGGGCGCGGCAGACCGTGGTCTTTCCGGTCCCCACCTCGCCCGTCAGCTGCACGAAGCTGCCGCCCTCGCCGATCCCGTAGAGCAGATGCGCGAGGGCCTCCCGGTGCGCGTCACTCAGGTAGAGGTAGCGCGGATCGGGAGCCAGCGAGAACGGCCGCTCCGTCAGCCCGAAATATGCCGCGTACATGATCGTGCCGCTTATTGCGCTTTCAGGCGCACCTCCTCGTAGGCCGGAAAGGGTATCAGATGCATCGAGTCGAGCATGTGCTCGGCGATCCGCGGTCCCACACCCCGCAAGGTACGATAATCCATGATCGGCGCGAACATCACCCGGTCGATCGAGATCTGCTGGATGCGGTGGAGCAGCGCCTCGCGCTTGCCGGGGTCGCGCTCCCGTGCCTGCTGGTGGAACAGATCGTCGAGGTCGGCGTAGCCGCCGTAGGCGTTGCTTCCCTTGGTGTTCATGAACGCCTCGACGCGGCTGGCCGCGTTGCCCGAGTTCCCGACCGCGGCCATGAACAGGCCGCGGAGCTTTTTCTCGCGCCACGCGGCGAGGAACGCCGCACGCTCCATGAGCCGCATCTTCGTACGGATCCCGACGCCGCCCAGAAAGTTCGCCGCCGCTTCCCCCGCCGTCACGAACGGAGGCGTCGGCACGAAATCGCCGGCGTCGATCCCGTTGGGATAGCCGGCCTCGGCGAGGAGCTGCTTGGCCTTCTGCGGCTCGTACGGGAGCGGCGGCGCCTGCAGTGCGAACTCCATCACGCGGGGTACGATGACCCCGGCCGGCGGACAGTAGCCGAGACACGAGACCTCGTTGATCGCCTGACGATTGAGGGCGTAGTTGGCCGCCAGTCGCACTCGCCTGTCGTGCCAGGGCGATTTGGGATCCCACTGCTCGGCGAACTCGATCCAGTAGATCGACGCGTGCTTGGACGGCACGAGCTGCAGCCGCGGGTCGCGCTTGATGTTCAGGGCGTCTTCGCCGTCGAGCGCGAAGGCGATGTCGGCCTCGCCGTTCTTCAGCATCGCCACGCGCGTCGTGCCCTCGGGCACGCTCTTCATGACGTAGCGCTTGACGGTGGGCACGCGGCGCCAGTAGCCGGGATAGGCCTCGACCACGACTTCCACGCCGGGCTTGTGGCTCACGAAGCGGTAAGGTCCGGCGCCGATCGGGTGCTTTCTGAATCCTTCGTCGCCGACCTGGGTCACGTACTTCTTGGGGACGACAATCCCGGCGGCGGTGGCCGTGGTTCCGTAGAAGGTCATGAAGTCCGGCCAGGGCTCGGTCAGGTGGAAGCGCACGGTCAGGGGATCGACGATCTCGACCTGGCGCACGTGCGCCTGGATCTCCTTGGCTCCCGCTCCTCGATAGCGCTCGTAGCTGAACTTGACGTCCTCGCTCGTGACGGGATCGCCGTTGTGGAACTTGAGATCGCGTCGCAGCTTGAACTCGTACACGAGCCCATCGGGGCTCTCCGTCCACGACTCGGCCAGGCTCGGCGACATCTTGCCCTTGCCCGGCAGCGGCCGGACGAGCGCATCGTGGAGGGCGAAGAGAATCCCGAACGGCGTGATCTGAGCCGGCGCGGTGGACGGGTCGAACCAGGTCGGCGCGATCGTGACGTGCCAGGCGACGACCACGTCGCCCGCCGGCGCGGGCTGCGCGGCCGCCTCCCGGACCGCGGCGAAGATCAGGAGCGTCACACTCACGATGAGGACCGCGATATATCGATCCGGGCGCATATTCATCTCCGTTCGAAGGACGCCTCCCGCCTCCACTGCTTCGGACGCGAGTATATTCGACTCGCCGTGCGCGCTGCAGACCGTCGCGGGGCTGGGGCCCCGCCGGTCGAGGCGCGCCTATCCAACAATGCGCGCTGCAGACCGTCGCGGGGCTGGGGTTCTCGTCGCCGTGATCTCGGCGCTCCTCGGCGCCTGTGCGGCGCCGCCTCCGTTGGCGACGCCGGTAGGGCAGATGCCGGACCTGCGCGGAACGTGGACGGGCACCTGGGGCGGGGCTCCCGTGACGCTCGTCATCCTCGAGCAGCGGGACGCCGAGCCCGTCGACGGGGTGACCGTCGGTCCCTGGCAGGTATTCGGCCGAACCCTGCCCGGAGTGGCAGGGATCCTGACCGTCAAGATCCGGAACGAGATGGTCTCGGTCAACGTGCAGGGCCGGCTCGGGACCTCGAACGGACGACTCGCCCTCGTGCTCGAGCCCGCCACCGTGAACGGCGGCTGGATCAGTCTGACCCGGCTCGGGGAAAACAGGCTGGCGGGAACCGGGACGGCGCTCATGAGCTGGGAGCCGCAGGGGCCCGTGGAGCTAATTCGTCAGCCCCAGGGCCCCGCGGCCAAGGCACCTGCCTAGAAGCTCAGCTCGAGAAGCTCACTGCTTGCCGTCACCGTCGGACTGGAACCACGTATAGTCCCAGACGCTGACCCGATAGCTGGCGGTCGCTGGCAAGTTCGGGACCTCGAAGTACGCGCGTCCGAACCCGCCCACACCTCCGGGCACGTAGCCGACACGCTGACCGACCACGGCGCCGTTGGCGTTGATGGCCTGGGCAAGAACGCGCAGATGTATCGCATACTCGCCGTTGCGGTTGTAGACGTACCCGGAGACCTTCCGCGAGCTCTGGCCCTGTTCGGCGGCGGCCCATTCCACCGTGAAGTGGTGCTCCCACCCGACCGTCAGGGTCGTGGCCGTCGTGCTGAGCGGCGGCGTGGCGTCGAGCTCTGCGCACGCCGCGCACATCGTGGCAATCAGGCCGATCAGGCCGCCGAGTCGAATCAACCCCATCGAACGTTGTCTCATTTCATGGACAGGTTTGCTGCCTTCACCGCCGCGAGCACTTCGGCCGGCTCGAGGAGGTTCAGCGGGCTGTCCATGATCTTCATGTATTTGACGGTGCCCGTCTTGTCGATGATGAAGTACGCCCGCTTCGCGTAACGATAGACGGGGCTCGCCTCGTTCGTCTCCATCGCCCCGTACGCCGGGAGCATTTGACGGCGGAAATCCGAGAGGAGGAGCTGCTTCGAATGCTGGTCTTTCTGCCACGCGGCGAGGGCGAGGTGGTGATCGGTGCTGACGCCCACGACCTGGGCGCCGGCGGCTTCGAACTGCGGCAGGGCCGCCTCGAAGCCGGCGAGTTCACGGGTTCAGGTCGGGGTGAACGCGGCGATGAAGGTATAAATGACGACGGGCCCCTTGGCCGTCAAGTCTGAGAGCTTGACGGGCTTGCCGTCGGTCCCGTTGAGGGCGAAGTCGGGGGCCTTCTGCCCAACTTCCAGGGCGGCGGCAGCGCTAGCCAGGACCAGAACGGCCAGCGCGCTCAGGACGAGAGTCCGGCTCACGGCGCGTGCGATGGACATAGCTCCTCCTTGGCTCAGAGTTACTCCCTGGGATTGTACTCGTAACACTCGGACCGGGCGCGCGGTTCCGGGGAACATCGAGTCGGGAGAATGTGCTAGCCTGCGGACCCTGGCGGAGGAGGCCTCGATGCACGCGATCCCGTCGTCCCGTCGCCGTTTTCTCGTGGGTACCGCATCGCTGACTGCGGGGCTCATCCTGCCGCGGCTCTCCAACGCGCAGTCGCCGCCCTCTCGCCCGCTCGTCCCACGCGAAACCTTCTTCGGCGATCCGGACGTCGCCTGGGCCCAGCTCTCGTTCGACGGCGCGTGGGTGGCGTACGTCGCCCCGGTCGACGGCGTGCGCAACCTCTGGGTGGCGCCCGTCGGCGATCTGAAAGGGGCTCGGCCCCTGACCCGCGTAACCGATCGCCCGATCGGCTCCTTCTTCCAGTGGGCGTACACGAATCGGCACGTCGTCTTCTGGGAGGAGCGCGACGGCGACGAGAACTGGCGCGCCTCGAGCGTCGACATCCACGACGGCACGGTCGTGCCGCTCACGCCCCTGCGTGGCGTGCGCTCCTGGCTGCAGGAGGTGAGCCGGCGCTTCCCGAGCGAGATGCTCATCAGCCACAACGAGCGCGACAAGCAATTCTTCGACCTCTTTCGCATCGACGTCGTGACGGGGAATTCGACACTCCTCTTCGAGAATTCCCAGTTCGTGCGGCTCGCCACGGACGACGCCTTCCAGCTGCGACTCGGCTCCCGCGTCCGCAAGGACGGCAGTGTGGAGGTGCTCGAGCGCCGGCCGAGCGGGGCCTGGGTGCCCTTCCTGTCGATCCCGCGCGGCGACGTCGACGCCACGCGGGTCCTGGACTTCAGCGCCGACGGTAAGACCCTGTACCTCTTCGACGCGCGGGATCGCGACAAGGCCGCGCTCGTAGCCGTGGACGTGGCGACTCGCCGGGCGCGCGTGCTCGCCGAGAACCCGGACGCCGACATCACGAGGGTCCTGCTCCATCGCGTCACGCGCCACCCGCTCGCCGCCGGCGCCATGGTCGATCGGCGACGGTGGCAGGTGGTCGATCGCAGCTTCGCGGCGGACCTGAAGGCGATCGAGGCGTCGACGTCCGGCGACGTCGAGCTGATCGGCCTCACCGCCGACGCGACCCGGGTCATGGTCCACGTCCAGCACGATGCCGCGAGCCCGGAATGGGTCCTCTACGATCGGGCCACGCGGCGGATCCGGCCGCTCTTCAAGGCGCGGCGTCGCCTCGACGGCCTACCCTTGCGGCCGCTCGAGCCCGTGACGTTCCCGGCCCGGGATGGCCTCAGGATCCAGGGCTACCTGACGCGCCCGGCGCCGGACGCGAAGAACCTCCCGATGGTTCTGGTGATCCACGGCGGACCCTATCTCCGGGACGAGTGGGGATTCAATTCCACCCACCAGTGGCTCGCCAATCGCGGCTACGCGGTGCTCAGCATCAACTATCGAGGCTCGACCGGCTTCGGCAAGGCCTTCGTGACCGCCGCCGATCGCGAGTGGGGCGGCAAGATGCACGACGACCTGATCGCCGGCGTCGACTGGGCGGTCGCGCGCGGGATCGCCGACCCCAAGCGGATCGGCTTCTACGGCGGCAGCTATGGCGGCTACGCGGCGCTCACCGCGGCCACGAAGACGCCGGAGGTGTTCGCGTGCATCGTCGACATCTACGGCATCGCCAATCTCCTGACCTTCATGGCGGCGATCCCGCCCTACTGGGCGCCAGGATTCAGCGTCTGGAAGAACCGCATCGGCGATCCGGACACCGAGGAAGGCCGGGCGTTTCTGCGAGAGCGCTCGCCCCTGACCCACATCGACCGTGCCTTCCGGCCGATCCTGATCGTGCAGGGGCTCAAGGACGTGCGTGTGACCCGCGCCGAATCGGAGCAGATGGTGACGGCGCTGCGCCGGCGCAACGTGCCGGTGACCTACATCGTCTTCCCGGATGAGGGCCACGGCTTCTCGAAGCCGCAGAACCAGATCGCGTTCCGCGCGGTGACCGAAGCGTTCCTCGCCAAGCACCTGGGCGGCGCCGCCCAGCCGATCGACCGCCCGCGCGACTTCGCCGGCTCCTCGATAGCGGTCGAAGTCGGCGCCGACCTGGTCCCCGGCCTCACCGGCTAGCCAACTTCCGAACTCCCCGCTAACCGGCGGAAGACTCAAGGGCGCGCAAAATGGGCCCTTATCGGCCGCCTGCGGTCACGCCTTGTTATACCTCGAGTAAATCTCCACGATCCGCTTGTCGCACTCTTCGAGCGCCTTCGCCGGCTCCCAATTGTCGACAAGCACCCGCTGGATCATCTTCGGGATCACGTGCGTGTTGAGCACCTCGCCGGCCGCCGGCGTCGGCGCGCCCGCGTAGCTCACCGGCACGCCGGTCTCGGCCATGTTGACGAAGTGCTTGAACTCGGGCTTCTCGCGCCAGAAGGGCGAATCGAAGAGGCGTTTGTAGACCGGCACCCAGCGGCCGCCGGTCGACTGGATGATCTTGTCGTAGTTCGCGGGCTGCATGAAGTACTCGATGAGCCCACGCGCGATGTCGGGATACGGATTTTTCTTGAACGCGCCGTAGGACCACGTGTCGATCTGGTTGACGGTGCCCTTGGGGCCGGCCGGCACCGGGAAGAGCCCGGTGACCTTCTGCAGATCCTTGTCGTTCGAGTCGAGATAGGCGTAGATGCTCGACGGGTTCATCACGAACGCCGCCTGCTTCGACTGGTAGGCCTTGTTGTTGCCGGAATTGTCCCACCCGATCGCGCCCTGCGGGATGATCTTGTGCGTCTTGAACATGGCCTCGATCACCTTCACGCCGGCCACGTTCGCCGCCGAGTTCATGACCACCGTCCGGTTGTCGGCCTCGACCATCTTGCCGCCGTAGCACCAGAGCAGATTCATCACGTTGTCGGTGGTGTCCTCGACGAGGCCGAGGCACATCCCGAACGCGTACAGGCGCGGCGGCGACTGGATCTTCTTGCTGGTCTCGATGAACTCGTCCCAGGTCTTCGGGTACTCGACCTTCGCCTGCTCGAGCAGATCGAGCCGGGCGTGGACCGGCCAGGGATTGACGGCCAGCGGCACGCCCAGCGCGCGGCCCTTGTACACGACCGCGGTCATGCTCGACTCGAAGATGCCCTTCGGCTCGCGCCGCATCTTCGCGACGAGCTCGGTGACGTCGAGCAGGTGACCCTGCGATCCGTAGAACTGCACGTTCGACTCGTAGAGCCGGATGACGTCCGGCGGGTTGCCTGCTTCGATCGACGCCGCGAGCTTGGCCGCCGCCTGCTCGTTCGCGACGACCGCGTACTCCACCTCGGACTCCTTGAGCCCGGCCTGCTTGGCGAACTCGTACACCTGCTCCTTCTGGATCTGGTCCGCGAGCGGCGTGAAGTTCGGCAGATGCCAGTAGACGAGCTTCTTCGGCCGCTGGGCGTGACTCTTGCCGACCCGCCACCACGGGCCCGTCGCCGCGACGCCGGCGGCGCCGGCCAGCTTCAGGACGTCACGCCGATTCATCGAGCTCATACGGGTCTCCTTGTGTGATCAGCCCTTCACGGCGCCGAGGGTCAGGCCCTTGACGACCCAGCGCTGGAAGATCAGGTACATGACGAGCGGCGGCAAGGTACTGAGGAACGACGCGGCCATCATCGGACCCCAGAAGAAGACGTCCTCGACGACGAACAGCGAGAGCCCCATCGTGATCGTCCGGACCTCCACGCTGTTCACGAACACGTTCGCGTACAGGAACTCGTTCCACGACTGGGTGAACGAGAAGAAGGTGACGACCGCGAGCGCCGGCAGGGACATCGGCAGGATCACCCGGACGAGGCTGCCGAGCCGGCTGCAGCCGTCGACGAGCGCCGCCTCTTCCAGCTCGAGCGGGACCGACCGGAAGTAGCCCATCAGCAGCCACGTCGAGAACGGCACGGAGAAGCTCAGGTACGCGAGGATCAGCCCCTGGTGAGTATCGATGAGCCGAAGCACCGACATCACGGCGAACAGCGGGATGAAGAGCAGCGCCGGCGGCACCAGGTAGGTGACGACGAGCCCCCGCGCGATCAGCGCGCGGCCCGGGAAGCGCAGCCGAGCCAGCGCGTACGCGCCCAGGCACCCGAACGCGAGCGAGAGCACCGTGTTGCCGATCGCGATGATCGTGCTGTTGCGCACGTACTTCATGAACGGCGTCGTGCCGAACAACCGCCCGTAGGCGGCCAGGGTGGGCCGGTGCGGGTAGAGCGTCGCCTCGAAGCCGTAGATCTCACGGTCGGCCTTGAGCGAGGTCGCGATCATCCAGTAGAACGGCAGGAGCGTCCACACCAGCAGCACCACGAGCAGACCGTTCCCGATCCACTTCAAGATCCGCCGCGAGCCCGACGTCGTCCGCACCATCGCCTACTCGTCGGCCGAGCGCAGCATGCGCCGGGTGAGCAGCACGATGAGGACGACCAGCACCGGGAAGAACACGAGCGAGATGGCCGCGCCCATCCCGAGCCGGCGGGCGCCGAGCGCCGTCGTGTACGCGAGGTGCGGGAAGATCTCGGTGCGGCTCGCGGGCCCGCCCTTCGTGAGGATCAGCACGAACTGGAGGTTGGTGGCCGTCCAGATCGTCGAGAGCATCACCGTGGTCAGGAAGATGGTCTTGAGCCGCGGGATCGTGACGAAGAAGAACTGCTGCAGGGTCGAGGCGCCGTCGATCTCCGCCGCCTCGTAGAGCTCCTTCGGAATCGCCTGCAAGCCGGCCAGGAACGTCATCGAGTAGAACGGCGTGCCCGACCACACCACCACCGCGATCACGCAGGCCATCGCCAGCCGCGGGTCGGACAGCCACGAGACGATGTCGCTCGTCACGTGGAACGTGATCAGGAAGTTGTTCAGGAACCCGCTCAGGTCGTCGAAGATCCAGCGCCAGTTCAGCGCCACGATGACGACCGGCACCGCCCACGGCACGAACAGGAGCGTACGGAAGACGTTGTTGAGGCGCCGGGGCTGGTCGAGGATCAGCGCCATCGTGAGCCCGAGCACGAACTTGAGGCCGACCGCCACCGCGGTGTAGAGCACGCTGTTCCAGGCCGTGCGCAGGAACACCTCGTCGCGGAGCAGATCGAGGTAGTTGGCGACGCCAACGAAGCGGCCGGGCGCGCCGACCATCTTATCTTGCAAACTGAGATAGATCGCCGAGAAGAACGGATAGGCGACCAGGAAGAGGATGACCAGGAGCGTCGGGGTCAGGAGGCCCCAGGCGAGCCACGATTCCTGACGGCGCACCGCCGACGGTCGCGGCCGACCGACCGCCGGCGCCTCGACGAGCACATCCTCGCGAAAGGCTCCCCGCGGGCCGGCCGAGATCGCCACGCGCGGATTATCGGGGCGCCTCACGAGCACGTCAAGACGCGCCGCCGCCTCGCTGCGCGCGGGGCTTGAATACGGCCCGCGACCGCGCGAGACTCGTCGCGCTCCCGAGCGGGAGCGCGCGACGGACACGCATCAGGAGGAGGAGAGATGATGAGGATCCGAGCGAGCATCGCGACCATCGCCATGGTCGCGCTGGTGGCGGCCGGCATCGCGACGCGGGGCGCGGCCCAGGACAAGACGCTCACGATCGGCGTGCTGGGCCCGCTCTCGGGCGGCGCGGCGTCGTACGGCGTCGAGCTGGTGCGGGGCGCCGAGATGAAGGCCGACGAGATCAACAAGGCCGGCGGCCTGAAGGTCGGCAACGACGTCTATCACATCAAGCTCGTGAGCTACGACCACAAGGCGCTCGCCGCCGACGCCGCCACCGCGGCCAACAAGCTCGTGTTCCAGGACAAGGTCAAGTACATCATCGGCAACGCGGTCGGCGCCACCTGCAACGCCGTGCAAACGGTGACCGAGCCCGAGAAGGTCCTGTTCTCGTTCGTGTGCTGGGGCACGAACAACCTCGGCCCCGACAAGCCGCATTCGTTCCGCGCGATGCTGAGCCAGTGGGAAGTCGCCGAGCCCTTCTATCGCTGGGTGAAGGAAAAGCACCCCGCCGTCAAGCGCGTCGCCCTCATCTCGCCCAACGACACCAGCGGCAAGGACACCAACACCGCGGTGGTGAAGGCGCTCAAGGGGCTCGCCTTCGAGGTCGCCGCCGACGAGTACTACGAGCGCGGTACCAAGGACTTCTATCCCATTCTGACCAAGATGCTGGCGACCCAGCCCGACATGCTCGACGTCGCGGCCGCGCCGGCCGGCGAGGCGGGGCTCATCCTGAAGCAGGCGCGCGAGCTCGGCTTCAAAGGCGCCAAGGGCTGGACCGCCGGGACCAATCCGTTCACGATCATCGGCGTCGCCGGCAAGGACGCGGCCGAGGGCGTGTGGAGCCCGACGAACATCAACGTGAAGAGCGATTTCGTCAGCCCGACCGTGCGCCGCTTCGGCGAGGAGTACGAGAAGCGCTACAAGGAAGTGCCCGGCGTCATCGCCGTCGCCAACTACGCGGCCTTCGACGTGTTCACCAAGGCCATGCAGGACGCGCGCTCGCTCGACACCGACAAGGTCCTGGCGGCGCTCACGCAGAAGCCTTTCGACACCGTGTGGGGCAAGCTGGTCCTCGGCGGCAAGGAGACGTACGGCATCGACCGGCAGTTCCTCTACCCGGTCGTCATCAGCGAGATCCGCGACGGCAAGGTGGTCGACATCGCGCAGGTGCTGCCGGCGGCGCTGAAGAAGTGAGGCCCGCCCCTCGCTAGGGTCCGAGGGCGACTGGTGTCGATCGAGCTTCTCGTCCAGGCGCTGCTCAACGGCTTCGGCCTGGCGATGGTCTACGTGCTGGTCGCCCTCGGCCTCACCCTCATCTTCTCGATCCTCGAGATCATCAACTTCGCCCACGGCGAGTTCTACATGCTCGGGGGCTACATCACCTACTACGCCTACGCCCTCTTCGGCCTGAACTACTTCGCGACCCTGGGCCTGGCGATCCTCACGGTCGGCCTCGCGGGCGTGGCGGCCGAGCGGCTGATCTTCCACCATCTGCGCGGCCGCGCGCTGAACGCCTTCATCGTGTCGCTCGGGCTGCTCTGGGTCATGCAGGCCGGAGCGCAGCTCGCGTTCGGCGTGCTCGACAAGCCCGTGCCGTCCGCGTTCTCCGGCGTCGTGCGCGTCTTCGGGCTGGTGATGTCGGTCGAGCGGGTGGTGGTGACCCTCTCCGCGATCGTTCTGATCGCGGCCCTCTATCTCTTCTTGCGCTGGAGCCGGCCCGGGCGCGCCATGCGGGCTGTGGCGCAGGACCCGGACGCCGCAGCGCTCCAGGGCGTCAACATCGACGCGGCCTCCGCCCTGGGCTTCGGCGTCGGTTGCGCGCTGGCCGGAGGCGCCGGCGGCCTGCTCGCGCCGCTCTTCGCGGTGAGCCCGGCGATGGGGGCGCTGCCGGTCGTCAAGGCCTTCATCATTATTATCGTCGGCGGCATGGGGAGCCTGCCGGGCGCCGTCCTCGGCGGCCTCCTTCTGGGGGGTGTCGAGGGGCTCGGCGCGCTCTTCATGGGAAGCGCCGCCGTGAACATCCTCGGCTTCCTGATGGTGATCGTGGTCCTGCTCGTGCGGCCGCGGGGGCTGCTCAGTGGAGCGTAGTGTGTCGGGTCCTGCTGCGGGCGTGGCGCTGATCGCGCTGACGGCCGCCGCGCTGCCCCTGATCACGCGCGACTCCTACTACCTCGACGTCGCCACCACCATCCTCATGAACCTCACCCTGACGATGAGCTTCCGCCTTCAAATCAGCACCGGACAGATCAACATGGCGCACATCTCCTTCATGGGGATCGGCGCCTACGCGTCGGCCCTGCTGGTGACGCGGGCCGGGCTGTCCTTCTGGGCCACGCTGTGGATCGGCGCGCTCGTCGCGGCGTCGCTGGCCGTCCCGATCGGCAGCATCGCGCTTCGCGTGAGCGGCCCGTACTACTTCCTGATCACATTCGCCTTCTCCGAGGTCGTCCGGCTCTTCTTCAACAACTTCTTCGAAGGGCTCTTCGGCGGCCCCTCGGGCCTGGTGGGGATTCCCAAGCCCGGCCGGGTGCTCGGGCTGGCCTTCGACAGCAAGCTCGCGCTCTACGGGCTGATGGCCGTGATGTGCGTCGTGGTGGTGCTGGCCCTCGTCCGTCTCGACTACTCGCGATTCGGCCTCACCGCGGGCGCGATCCGTCAGGCCGACCTGGTGGCCGAAACCCTGGGCGTGAACGTCTTCCGGTACAAGCTGACGGCCTTCGTCCTCGGCAGCTTCGTCGCCGGGCTCGCCGGCGTCTTCTTCGCCCACTTCCGCCAGGTCCTGCACTCCAGTGATTTCGGACTGGAGCCGATGGTGCTGCTGGTCGTGTTCACGGTGATCGGCGGCACGGGGAGCGTGTGGGGGCCGGCGGTCGGAACGATCTTGATGACGATCGCCTCGGAGCTCCTGCGCGAGCTCCACCACTACGAGATCCTCGTCTTCGGCGCTGTCCTCATCCTGACGATGCTCTTCGCGCCCGAGGGCCTCGTGGCGCTTCCCAGCGCGGCCCGCCGCCTGCTCCGGAGACGCCGCCGGCAGGCGACGGCACCCGCGGGAGCCGGCCTTGCTCCTTGAGCTTCGACGAGTCTCACGGCGCTTCGGCGGCCTGCATGCCGTCGCCGATCTTTCGATGACGGTCATGCCCGGCTCGATCCACGGCCTCATCGGTCCCAACGGGGCCGGCAAGAGCACGGTCTTCAACCTGATCACCGGCGTCATCCCCTTGACCGCCGGCGAGATCCGCTACAAGCGCGAGCGAATCTCCGAGCTCCGCCCGTCGGAGATCTGCCGGCGCGGCATCGCGCGGACGTTCCAGGCGACGGCGCTCTTCCGGGAGTACACGGTGCTCCAGAACGTGCTCGTCGGCGCCCATCTCCTGGCTGCTCCGGGGCTCGTACCGGCGCTCCTCTGGTCGCGGGCCTATCGGGAGCGCGAGCGACGGGCGCGCGAGCGCGCGCACGCGTTGCTGACGTCGCTCGGCCTCGGCGCGGTCGCGGGCCAGGTGGCCGGCCAGCTCCCACACCGCGACCAGAAGGCGCTCGCGCTCGCGATGGCGCTCGCCACCGGGGCCGAGCTCGTCATCCTCGACGAGCCGCTGGCCGGGCTCACCGATCACGAGAAGGCCGAGACAACCGCCGTCCTCAGGCGGCTCGCCGAGCAGAGCGTCACGGTACTCCTGGTCGAGCACGACATGAAGGCGGTCATGGGCGTCTGCGACACCGTGACCGTGCTCGATCACGGCGTCCGCATCGCCGAGGGCACGCCGCGCGAGATCCAGACGAACGCGGTGGTGATCGAGGCCTACCTGGGCGCGGAGGAGCCGGGTGCTTGAGCTGGCCGACCTCACGGTCCATTACGGCAACGTCGCCGCCGTCGATGGCGTGTCGGTCACCGTGCACGAAGGCGAGATCGTCGCGATCATCGGCCCCAACGGCGCCGGCAAGACCTCGACCCTGCGCGCGCTCTCGGGGCTCGTCCGGCCGAGCGGCGGGCGAATCGTCTTCCGCGGCGTCGACATCTCGAGATGGCGCGCGCACCGCATCGTGACCCTGGGTCTCTCGCACGCGCCCGAGGGACGGCGGCTCTTTCCGCAGATGACGGTCCTCGAGAATCTCCGGATGGGCGCGTACCGCCGGCGCGACGGCCAGGCGATCGAGCGCACGCTCGCCGAAGTCCTCGAGCGGTTCCCGCGCCTGGGCGAGCGCCGGCGCCAGCTCGCCGGCACGCTCAGCGGCGGCGAGCAGCAGATGCTCACGATCGGCCGCGCGCTGATGTCGAGCCCGACCCTGCTGGTGCTCGACGAGCCGTCGTTCGGTCTGGCCCCGCTGGTCGTCCGCGAGATCCGGACGATCGTGGAGTCGATCAACCGGGACCGGAAGGTCGCGGTCTTGCTGGTGGAACAGAATGCGCGGATGGCGCTGGCCGTCGCCGCCCGCGCGTACGTGATGGAGACCGGGCGCATCGTGCTGAGCGGCCCGGCGGCCGCGCTCCGCGAGAGCCCGCACGTCAAGGCCGCTTATCTCGGCGGCTGACGGGTAAGCTGGAGGCATCGCCATGAAGTTCGAGACCAGGCTCACCGACGACCTCATCGCGCGCTACCAGAAATCGGGGCACTGGGGCGCCGAGACGTTCTACTCGATCCTGGCGGCGCGGGCCGCGGCGCATCCCGACCGGATCGCGATCGTCGACCGCGGACGCCGCGTCACCTATCGCGAGCTGCGGACGCGCGTCGACCGGGTGGCGGCGGGGTTCGCGGCCCTCGGCATCGGCCCGGGAGACGTCGTCACGATCCAGATGCTGAACTGGGCGGAGTTCGCGTACGTCTTCTTCGCGCTGGAGCGGCTGGGCGCGGTCGCGAACCAGATCGGCTCGGACTTCCGGAGCCGCGAGGTGGAGTACATCCTGCGCTTCTCGGAAAGCCGCGCCTTCGTCTGCCCGGCGAGCTTCAAGAGCTTCGACTACGTGAAGATGAGCGCCGAGCTGCGACCCGGGCTGCCCGACCTCAAAGCGGTCTGCGTCCTCGGGAGCCCGGCTACGGGCGGCGCGGCGCCGGGGCTCGTGTCGCTCGACAGCATGGTCGAGAACGCCGGAGCCGCGGCGCCGCCGGGCGCCGGCCAGCGGGCGAACGACGTCATGCGGATGGCCTTCACCTCGGGCACCACCGGCAATCCCAAGGGCGTGATCCACAGCCACAACACCACGCTCTCGACGTGCCGCACCCTGAACGCCGACATGCGCGTCACGCCGGAGGAAGTCTTCCTGATCTATCTGCCGCTCGGACTCAACTGGGGCTACCTCACCCTCGTGCAGGCGGTGATGGCGGGAGCACGGGCCGTGCTCCTCGATCAGTTCAGCGCTCGGGCGCCCCTCGAGCTGATCCAGCGCGAGCGGGTCACCTACATTCCCACGGCGCCCGCGTCGATCATCGCGATGCTCAACGAGCCCGATCTCCGTCGGTACGACCTCTCGTCCTTGCGCGTGATCATCACCGGGGGCGCCTCGTGTCCGATCGAGACCATTCGCGAGTTCCGCGCGCGGATGCACGGCCACCTGATCGAGCTCTACGGGATGCTCGAGACGGGCTTCCACACCTACACGCGGCTCGAGGACGAGCCCGAGGCGGTGACCGGCACGGTCGGCACCGTCGCCTCGGGCCTCGGGCTCCGGCTCATCGACGAATCGGGGCGCGACGTGATGGCGGGGGCGGAGGGCGAGATCGCCGCGCTCGGACCGTCGGTGCATCTCGGCTACCACAAGAATCCGGCGGCGAACGCCGAGCTCTTCACCGCCGACGGTTGGTTCCGCACGGGCGACCTCGGGCAGTTCGACCAGGCCGGGAACGTGAAGATCGTCGGCCGGCTCAAGGAGATGATCAACCGCGGCGGCAAGAAGTTCTTCCCGCGGGAGATCGAGGAGATTCTCTACACCCACCCGAAAATCCTGCACGCCGCCATCGTGGGCGTGCCCGACCCGCGGCTGGGCGAGCGAAACTGTCTCTGCGTGATCCCGCGACCCGGGCAGACCGTCACCCTGGACGAGATGGTCGGCTATCTCAAGGACGGGGTGGCGACCTACAAGCTACCGGAGACGATCGAGATCTTCGACGAGCTGCCGTTCACGCCGACGGGCAAGATCCAGCGCCACGTGCTCGTCCGGCGCGTGCTCGAGCGCCGGGGACTCTAGTCCTTCCCGAATCGAATGATCGTGTAGCCCAGGGCGGAGACTTCGCCTTGACGGATCCGCCGATCGAGCCCGCCGTGCTCCTCGGCGACGGTCTGCTCCTCTTCCCGGCGGTCGCCCCGGCGCCGATCGAGCATCACCTTCACCCCGATGACCCCGGCCAGCTCGCGCTGCAGGTGCTCGTAGAGGGCGGTGTCCCTGGCGCCGACCACGAGCAGGAGACGAACCCCGGGGAACGAGCGCGAAGGCATCCGGGCGAGGAGGTCGAGGGTGTGGCGCCGGCAGATCCCATGGGTCTCGGCCGGGTTATCGAGCGGCGCCCGCTCCCCCAGCATCGCCGGCCGCCCCTCGTGCTGACACCAGGCGCAGGTGACTTTCATCTGCGGAACGTGTGAAGCACAGCAAGTGCCACCGGATTCCGGATTTCGCCGAGGCGAACGCTCGAAGGTTCTCGGGGACTTGCGGCTCACGCGCGTATGGTTCCCAAGCCTGATTGGCAAAGCCTGACAATTTTGGATGGACGCTTTCGGTGGGCGCCGAGGAGCTCGGTGATCGTGCCCAGGACGACCGGCACGATCCTCAGATATCGCATTTGCAGCCTCAAGACAGCAGCAAAACCGCAAAAATGGGCGCAATCTCAGTTGTCGCAGACGCCGTTTCCGACCAAGTTGATCTTTGAACTGGTTTCGCCGGGCGGAACGCAAGGGGGACGAGCGAGGCTCGTCCCCCTGCAATATCGGGAAGTTAGCCGGTAAAGCCCTTGCCCTCGTTGGCGAGCCGGTCGAGCAATGGCGCCGGCGTCCAGAACGCCTCGCCGCTCTGCTTCTTGAACCCGAGCAGCCGGTCGCGCAGGGTCTTGAGCCCGATCGAGTCGGCCCAGAACATCGGGCCGCCCCGGTAGACCGGCCAGCCATAGCCGTAGACCCAGATCACGTCGATGTCGCTCGCGCGGATCGCGATCTTCTCCTCGAGGATCTGGGCGCCCTCGTTGACCATCGGATAGAGCAGCCTTTGTAGGATCTCGTCGTCGCCGATGGGCCGACGCGTGATGCCCATGGACGTGGCCACGTCGACGATGATCTTCTCGACCTCCGGGTCGGGAATCGGCGTGCGGTCGCCCTTCTCGTACTTGAAGTAGCCGGCGCCGGTCTTCTGTCCGAAGCGGCCGAGCTCGCAGATGCGATCGGCCACCGGAGCTTTCACCCCGCGCCCCTTGCGGATGCGCCAGCCGACGTCGAGACCGGCCAGATCGCCCATCGCGAACGGACCCATCGGAAAGCCGAAGTCCGTGAGCACCCGGTCCACCTGGTGGGGCGCGGCACCCTCGAGGATGAGCTTCTCGGCCTGCAGACCGCGCTGATGGAGCATGCGGTTGCCGACGAAACCGTAGCATACGCCGACGAGCACCGGCACCTTCCCGATCCGTCGGCCGACCGACATCGCCGTGGCGATCGTGGTCTTCGACGACTTCTTGCCGCGCACGTTCTCGAGCAGCCGCATGACGTTGGCCGGGCTGAAGAAGTGGGTGCCGACGACGCTCTCCGGGCGCTTCGTGGCCGAGGCGATCTCGTCGACGTCGAGCGTCGAGGTGTTGGTGGCCAGCACCGCGTCGGGCTTGCAGATCGCGTCGAGCTTGGCGAAGACTTCCTTCTTGATGGGCATCTCCTCGAACACCGCTTCGATGACGATGTCCGCGTCCGCCACCGCCTTGAAGTCGGTCGTGCCGGTGATGAGCCCCATGCGCTTGTCGACGTCGGCCGGGGTCAGGCGGCCGCGCGAGGCCGTCGCTTCGTAGTTCTTCCGGACGAGGCCGAGGCCGCGCTCGAGCGCCTCCGGCGCGACCTCGACGACGGTGACGGGAATGCCCGCGTTGGCGAAGTTCATCGCGATGCCGCCGCCCATCGTGCCGGCGCCGATCACCGCGGCCTTCTTGATGTCCTTGGCCGGTGTGTCGGCCGGCACGTCCGGGATCTTGGCCGCCTCGCGCTCGGCGAAGAAGAAGTAGCGCTGGGCCTTCGACTCCGGCGAGCTCAGGAGCTCGACGAACAGCTCGCGCTCGCGCTTGATGCCCTCGGCGAACGGCAGGTTCACCGCGGCCTCGACCGCCTTGATGCAGTTCTCCGGCGCGCGGAAGCCGCGCGTCTGGCGCGCCACGCTCTTCCTGAACTCGGCGAAGATCTCCGGCTTGCCCCGCGCCGGCGCGATCTTGGCGTCGAGGTCGCGGATCTTCCTGAGCGGGCGCCGCTCGCTCAGGATCCTTTCCGCGAACGCCACACCGGCGGCGGTGAGGTCGTCGCCGTCCACGATCTCGTCGATCAGGCCCACCCGGAGCGCCTCGTCGGCGCCGATGGGATCGCCGCTGACGATCATCTGGAGCGCCTTCTGCGGGCCGACGACGCGCGGCAGCCGCTGCGTGCCGCCGGCGCCGGGAAGGAGCCCGAGCTTCACTTCGGGCAGGCCGAAGCGGGCGCTCTTCACGCCCACGCGGTAGTGACACGCGAGCGTGACCTCCAGGCCGCCGCCCAGCGCGGTGCCGTGGATGGCGGAGACGACGGGCTTCGGCGAACCCTCGATCATGTCGAGCACCGAGTGGAGCGACGGCTCCGTCGGCGGCTTGCCGAACTCGGTGATGTCGGCGCCCGCGATGAAGGTGCGCCCGGAGCAGACGATGACGATCGCCTGGACGGCGCCGTCGGCGATCGCCTGTTTGATGCCGTCGTGCAGCCCCTTGCGCACGTGCTGGGAGAGCGCGTTCACGGGCGGATTGTCGACGGTGAGCACGACCACGCGACCGCGGGTGCCGAGATCTACGGACTGGGTGATCTTCGCCATGTGCCCCTCACTCTGAAGAAGTGGCGCCTATGATACCCGGACAACGGCCGCGCCGGGTCAGCAGCCGAGCCGGGCGGCGAGGTCGACGAAGTCGCTCGCGACGACGTCCCAGTCGCGCGCGGGCTTCACGTCCTTCGCCTGCGCCGGTCCGTGCTCGTTCGGCCGCGGCACGAAGGCGGTGCGCAGGCCGACCGCGCTCGCCGCGGCGAGGTCTCCGTTGTGCGCGGCGACCATCATGCACTCGCCCGGCGCGAGCCCGAGGAGCGCGGCCGTCGTCAGGTAAGCCTCGGGCTCGGGTTTGTAGTGGCGGGCTACCTCCGCGCCGAGAACGGCGTCCCACGGCAGCCCGCCGTACTTGGCCATGTTCACGATCAGCGCGACGTTGCCGTTGGAGAGCGTCGCGAGCACGAACTTCTTCTTGAGGCGCGTGAGGCCGGGCACCGAGTCGGGCCAGGGATGCAGGCGATGCCAGGCGCGGTTCAGGTGATCGATCTCCGGATCCGAGAGACCCTTGATGCCGAACTGGACCAGGAGCTTGTCGAGGCTCTCGCGATGCAGATCGTCGAGCTTCGCCCATGGGCGACGGCCGGTGCGCACCTCCTCCATCGCGGGCTGGTAGAGCCCGCGCCAGGCGTCGGCGAACTTGGGCCAGTCGACGCCGAGCCCCTTCTTCTTGCCGAGGGCCTCGCCCTCGCGGATGAGGCTCGACCGCCAGTCCACCACGGTGCCGAAGACATCGAACGTGAGCGCTTTGACGTTCTCGATGGCCATGGTCGCTCCTAGGTGTTCCGCACTCGCTCGTGTGCGTTGTCGTAGTGGGCGCGGAGCGGGTCCACGCCGAAGTCGTTTCGGGGATCGTGCCAGACCGAGTGGATGTGGTTGGCGCGGTTCTGCGAGTTGTCGTACTCGATGAGGAGCGTCGGGCCGTGCAGCCGATAGTAGTGGGGCTGCCGGGGATCGATCGGCCCGGCCCACGCGAAGCGCAGGTTCTCGGCCCCCGCGTCGCGCAGCCGTCGAAGCTCCTCGTCGGCGACATCGCTTCGCATGTTGCGCGCGTAGGTCTCCACGAGCCGGAGCGCCAGGGCGCGCGGCTCGGCGCCGAGCTCACCGAGCGCGACGCCGGCGGGCGTCTTCAAGCTGTCGGCGCGACCGGGCCCGCTCACGATGTCGCCCGGAGACTCGGCGGCGATGACGAGACGAGCTCGCAAGCTCGGGTCGACGCCGCGCGCGAGAGCGAATGCGAGGTCCTGCTCGTCGGCGAGGGCACGGAGCCCGCGCTGCGGGCCCGAGGGCACCTCGGCCGGGTTGGCGCCGAAGAACGCGGGCGTGACGGAGACCGCACGGCCCGGCGCCAGCGTGAAGTTGAGCGACAGGTGGTGCCCCTCGAGACGCCAGCCCCAGGGCGCCGCCCCGTCCGGCGCGCCGAAGATGCTCGCGTAGTACTTCTCGGGATCGCGCACGAGCCCGCCGAAGGTCTCGAGCTGCCGCAGGACCTCTTCGAGCCGCATCACGTTGACGGCCTTCGCGTAGCCGACGCCCGACAGCGAGACCTTGATGAGCTCGTGCGCGGCCGCGCGACCGGCGGCCGACATCTGCTTGAAGGCGACGCCCGAGCGGGAGCGAGGCACGTAGTGCCAGTTCTTTCGCTCGTCCTGAGCGAAGGGGAACACGGCGGTGCGGCGCTGATCCGGCTCGAGCGCCGCGAGGAACGCGGCTGCCGCCCGCGCCATGGCCGCGCGCGCCTGGTCGGTGACCTGGGCGGCGGCCGCGGGCCGGGCGGCGGCCAGCACGGCCGTGGCGACGGTTCCGTGAAGCAGCTGTCGGCGACCTATCATATGGACGGCGCCCCCAATGCTACACTCCACGCCACGCCGAGTCTCGTGATGCGATCGTTCCCCGTCCTCGCATCGCTCGTCGTCGCATCGCTCGTTCTCGTCTGCCCTTCGGTCGCGGCCGCCGACGAAGCGCTCTGGGCGCTGATGCGCGGAGGCGGCCAGGTCATCTTCATGCGTCACGCCGTGACGACGCCGGGCGTCGGCGATCCGGCCGGCTTCCGCCTCGACGACTGCTCGACCCAGCGCAACCTCACCGACGCGGGACGCGACGACGCGCGCCGCGTTGGGACCGCGTTCCGGACGCGCGCCATTCCGGTCGGCCGCGTGCTCTCGAGCCCATGGTGTCGCTGCCTCGAGACCGCGCGGCTCGCCTTCGGCGCCGCGGAGACCTGGGCGCCTCTCAGCAATCTCTTCGACAATCGCGCGCGCGAGGCGGAGCAGATGCGCGCTCTCCGAGATCGCCGGGCGCCCGCCCGCCGGCGGCAACGTGGTGCTCGTCACGCACGGCTCCGTCGTCCTTCCGCTCACCGGAATCCAGCCGGCGCCCGCCGAGCTGGTCGTGCTCACCCCCGAGGGCTTCGGGCGCTTTCGCGTCGCCGGACGTCTCACGCCCTGACGGGCGGACGGCGTGCCGGTGACCGACTCGAAGTGCTACACTCCGCCGCACGGACCGGGGCAGACATCGATTAGGAGGTCGCCATGGTGGAGCGGAGCCGCAAGCTCTCCGGAGGAAAGCGCAAGGTCAGCCGGCGGGCGTTTCTCAAGGCCGGCGGAGTCGCGGGACTCGCCTCCGCCGCCGGAGCCCTCCACGTCAACATCGCCCGCGCTCAATCGCGAACCTTGAAGATCGGGTTCATCGGCGCCCAGTCGGGCGTGCGCGCGAACTTCGGCGAGACGACCCCGTGGATGATCGAGCGCATCCGGACCGCGGTCAAGGACGGGGTGAAGGTCGGCGGCAAGTCGTACGCGGTCGAGATCCTCGTCAAGGACAACCAGTCCGATCCCAACCGCTCCAGCGTGGTCGGCAGCGAGCTGGTCCTGCGCGAGAAGTGCGATCTGGTGGTGGCGTTCGATTCCGACGCGGCGCTCGCGGTCGGCGAGCTGTCCGACGCGCGCGGCATGCCGACGCTCTCGACCATGGTGCCCTGGACGGGCTGGAAGTTCTCCCGCGGCGCCACGCCCGACGATCTGATCGAGAAGAGCTTCCCGTACACCTTCCATTTCTTCTGGGGCGCCGGAGAGGTCGTCAAGAACTTCCTCGCGATGTGGAACAGCGTCAAGACCAACAAGCAGGTCGGCACCTTCTACAGCGACACCCCGACCGGCCGGGCGTTCGGCAGCGCGAAGACCGGGCTGCCGAGCGGGATGTCGCAGCACGGCTACAAGGAAGTGCCGGGCGGCTTCTACAAGATGGCCACCGACGACTTCACGAACCAGGTGACCGCCTTCAAGAACGGCAATGCCGAGATCGTCTCCGGCCTCGTGCTGCCGAGCCACTGGGCCACCTTCTGGAACCAGGCGGCGCAGGCCGGCTACAAGCCTCAGGTCTGCACGGTGGCCGCCGCCTTCCTCTTCGCGAGCGCCATCACCTCGCTCGGGCCGCGCGGCGACGGCATGTCGACCGAGGTCTGGTGGACGCCCAAGTTCCCGTACAAGTCCTCGATCACCGGCCAGACCGCGCGCGAGCTCGCGACCGACTGGGAGAACTCGACGGGCAAGCAGTGGACACAGCCGATCGGCTATTCGCACGCGATCTGGGAAGTGGCGCTCGCCGCGCTCTCGACCGCCGCGGATCCGAAGGACAAGGAGGCGGTGAAGCACGCGATCGCGAACCTGTCGGTCGACACGGTCGTCGGCCCCGTGCGCTTCAAGGACACCCCGGTCAAGAACGTCGCGCTGACGAGTATGGCCGGGGGCCAGTGGCGCAGGACAAAGAACGGCCGCTTCCCCTTCGAGCTCCTGATCGTCTACAACGCCACCGCGCCCCAGATCCCGGTGGAAGCGGAGCTGAAGCTCCTGTCGCAGCTCGGCTGAGCGGAGCCTTCGTCGTCGCGCCCGCCGGCCTTCCGCCGGGTCGCGAGGGCGGCGAGATGCCAGCACTCCTCGAGGTGGCGGGCCTGCGGAAGCGATTCGGCGCGATCGTCGTCGCCGACGACGTGACGTTCTCGCTCGAATCGGGCCAGTGCCTGGGGATGATCGGCCCCAACGGCGCAGGCAAGAGCTCCGTTTTCAACTTGATCGCCGGGACCATCGCGCCCGACGGCGGCACCATTCGATTCCAGGGGCGCGATCTCGGCCGACTGCCCTCGCACCTGCGCGCCCGGCTCGGGATCGTGCGCGCCTTCCAGATCCCGCAGCCGTTCCCTCACCTCACCGTCTACGAGAACGTGCTCGCCGCGGCGTCGTTCGGCGCCGGGCGATCAGGGCCGGCGGCGGCGAGGGCGGCGCTCGACGTGCTGGCCACCATGGGCCTCGCGGCGAAGTCCGGCGTGCTGGCCGGCAGGCTGCCGCTCCTGGACCGCAAGCGGCTCGAGCTCGGCAAGGCCGTGGCGTCGTCCGCGAAGGTGCTGCTCCTCGACGAGATCGCCGCCGGGCTGACCGAGCCGGAGGTCGAGGAGCTGGTCGGCCTGGTCCGGAGTCTCAAGACGAGCCACGCGATCATCTGGATCGAGCACATCCCCCACGCGCTGCGCGCCGTGGCCGACCGGCTCATGGTCCTGCACTTCGGCCGGAACGTGCTCGAAGGGCCGCCGGCCGAGGTGATGACGAGCCGGCTCGTGCGAGAGATCTACATGGGGTTCCGCGCCGATGACGTTGCTTGAGGTCCAGGCGCTCGACGCGTTCTACGGCGATTTCCAGGCGCTCTTCGGCGTCACGCTCCACGTCGAGGCCGGCGAGACGGTGGCGCTCATCGGCGCCAACGGCGCGGGCAAGACGACCTTTCTCAAGTGCCTGGTCGGGCTGATCGGCAGCCGGCGCGGCGAGATCCGCTTCGGCGGCGAGCCGATCGGCGGGCAGCCGGCCGAGCGCATCTCGCGACTCGGGCTGTCGCTGGTGCCGGAGGGCCGCCTGCTCTTCCCGTCGCTGACCGTGGAGGAGAACCTCCTGATGGGCGCGCTCAATCGGCGCCCGGGCTCGTGGAACCTGGCGCGCGTCTACGAGCTGTTCCCGGTGCTGCACGAGCGCCGACGGCAATGGCCCGATGCGCTCTCGGGAGGTCAGCAGCACATGGTCGCGATCGGCCGCGCGCTCATGTCGAATCCGAAGCTTCTCCTGTGCGACGAGATCTCGCTCGGCCTGGCCCCCCTCGTCATCGATCAGATCTACGCGTCGCTCGGACGCATCCGGGACGAGGGCGCCTCGATCGTCCTGGTCGAGCAGGACGTCAAGCGCGCCGCCGGCGCGGCCGATCGAGTCTATTGCCTGCTCAAGGGGCGGGTGACCTTGCACGGGTCGGCGCGCGGCCTCGGCCTCGAGCAGCTGTCGCGCGCCTACTTTGGGACCTGAGGCGGAGCGCGCATGATCTGGGTCGAGACGATCATCAACGGCGTCCTCTACGGCGGGCTCTACGGTCTGCTCGGCGTCGGCCTCGCGCTCATCGTTGGCGTGATGCGCGTGGTCAACCTCTCGCACGGCGAGTTCATCGTGCTGAGCGCGTTCATCGGCGTGTCGCTCATCGGCGTGGTCCCGTGGCTCCACCCGCTCGCGCTCTTGCTCCCGGTGGCGGCGATCGCGTTCGTCCTCGGCTTCGGGCTCCAGGCGGTTTTGATCAACCGGGTCGTCACCCGGCCCGATCCGTTCGCCGCGATCTTGTTGACCTTCGGGGTGGCGGTGGTCGTGCGGAACCTCATGGTGGAGGTCTACGGCGCCGACCCCCGCCATCTGCAGGCCGGCCAGCTGGCGCAGGCGAGCGCGGGCATCGGCGGCCTGCACATCGGGGTCCTCCCGCTCCTGATCCTGGCGCTCTCGGTGGCGCTCTTCACGGCGTTGCAGCTGCTCCTGACGCGAACGCGGTTCGGCCGGATCGTGCGCGCGACGGCCGACCATCGCGATGTCGTGCGTCTGATGGGCGTGAATCCGGGCCGCGTCTACAACCTCGTGATGGGCCTCTCGCTGGCGCTGGCCAGCGTGGCCGGCATGCTGCTCGCGATCCGCGCGTCCTTCACGCCGTACTCCGGCGTCGAGCGGCTGCTGATCGCGTTCGAGGTCGTCGTCCTCGGCGGACTGGGCACGTTCTGGGGCGCGATGCTCGGCGGGATCACGCTCGGCGTGGCCGAGCTCGTCGGGCTCAGGCTCGATCCGAACGCCGGGCCGCTCTACGCCCATCTCCTGTTCCTGGTCGGCGTGCTGCTGAGGCCCAGCGGCCTGTTCCGGGTGCGCGCGTGACGCGCGACCGGCACGCCTATCGGGCGTGGGCGATCGCCGCGCTCGGCGTCCTCGCGCTCGCCGCGGCGCCGTGGGTGATCGGCGAGGGCGCGCAGCGCTTCCTGTCCGAGGCGATGCTGATGCTCGCCATGGCGCAGATGTGGAATCTGCTGGCCGGCTACGCCGGGCTCGTGTCCATGGGGCAACAGGTGTTCGTCGGACTCGGCGCCTATTGCCTGTTCTTCGCCTCGATCTCCTTGAAGGTCGCGCCGTTCTGGGTGCTGCCGCTCGCGCCGCTGCTCTGCGCGGCGGTGGCCGCGATCGTCGCGCTCTTCATGTTCAGGCTCCGCGAAGCGTACTTCGCGATCGGCACGTGGGTGTTCTCGGAAGTCGTGTCCCTGCTCGTCTCCAAGACCGAGCGGCTCGGCGGCGAGCGCGGTATCGGGCTGCCGACCGCGCGCCTGGTCGACCCGCGTTGGCTCGAGCCGCTGACCTTCTGGCTGAGCGCCGCGATCGCGGTCGCGTCCGTCTTCGGCACCTATGCGCTGCTGCGATCGCGCGTCGGCCTCGGCTTGATGACCGTGCGGGACAACGAGGTGGCGGCGGCCGGCATCGGCGTGGACGTGTGGCGCAACCGCTTCATCGCCTTCGTGGTCGCCGCCGCCGGATGCGGCCTGGCCGGCGCGGTCAACTTCACGGCGACCCTCTACGTCGCGCCCGGGTTCGCGTTCGATCCGAACTGGGTGGTCGCGATGATGATCATCGTGATCATCGGCGGCATCGGCACGCTCGAGGGTCCGATCCTCGGCGTCATCATCTACTTCGCGCTCCGCGAGGCCCTCACGGTCGTATTCGGGCTCTCGGCCGGCTGGTACCTGATCGGGCTCGGCTTGGTCGCCATCGCGGCCATCCTGTTCGAGCCGGACGGTCTCTGGCCGCTGGTTCGCGGGCGCCTCGGGGGCGACTGGCTCAGCGTCCGCCGCGAGCCCCCGGCGCCGCTGCGGATGACCGCGGCGGCGCCCGCCGCCGCCGACGCCGCGACGTCGTCTCCACGAGGCCTCGGCGCGACACGGGAGTGAAGCGTTTGGAAGCGCGAGACCGTCCGGGGGTGCCCGACACGGGCCTTACCCTGCGCCAGTACTACGTCATGGTCGGGCTCGGCGCGTTCGTCACGACGATCGCGCAGCCCGGCGTCATCGGGCGGCTCCCGCTCCAGTTTCTCCTGAAGAACCAGCTCCACTTCAACGCGCAGACGCTGGCGGCGTTCATGGTCGTGGCGACCTTCGCCTGGAACGTGAAGCCGCTGGCCGGCATCCTGTCCGACGCGTTTCCGCTCTTCGGCACGCGGCGGCGGCACTACATGCTGCTCGGCTCGGGCATGGCGGCGGTCTGCTGGTTCCTGATGGGGGTGGTGCCTCGAACGTATCTGCCGCTGCTGCTCGCGGCGTTCGGCGCCAACGCGTTCATGGTCATCGCCAGCACGGTGATGGGCGGGCTCATGGTGGAGGCGGGCCAGAAGTACGGCATCTCCGGGCGCGTGACCTCGATCCGCCAGGCGCTCCAGAGCGCGGTGTCGCTCGGCAACGGGATCCTCGGGGGCTACCTCGCGGCGGCCACATTCGGGTGGACCGTCGGTATCGCCACGGCGCTGCTCCTCGTGCTCGCGCTGACGACGTTCTTTGTCCTGACGGAGCGGCCGGTGGCGGTCCACGACCGGGACGTGCTCACCAGCGCGGGCCACGAGCTCTCGATCCTGTTCAGATCGAGGACGCTCTGGGCGAGCGGAACGTTTCTCGCCCTCGTCTACATCTCGCCCGGCTTCACGACACCGCTCCTGTACATGCAGACGGACACCCTGAGCTTCAGCGCCCCCTACATCGGGCTGATGGAGAGCATCGAGGGCGCGGCCGGGCTCGTCGGCGCGCTGCTCTACGGCGTCGCGTGCCGCCGGTTCAACCTGCGCCAGCTCCTGACGACGGCGATCGCGGCGAACGCGATCGGGACGCTCCTGTATCTCGGGTACGGCCACGCGACGGCGCCGTTCATCCACGCGACCGTGGGCCTCGCGGTGATCTGCTCGGAGCTGGCGCTCATGGATCTGGCGGTGCGCTCGACCCCGCCGGGCTGCGAGAGCCTCGGGTTCGCCCTGATGATGAGCGCGCGCAACTTCGCGCTGGGCGGATCGGACGTGACCGGCTCGTGGCTGATCGACAGCCGGGGCTGGGTCTTCAACCAGCTCGTGTGGCTCAACGCCGGAACGACGGCGCTGATCCTCGTGTTCATTCCGCTCCTGCCGCGCGCCGTGATGACCCGGAAGGACGGCGACGCCGTCGCCGGTCCGGCCGGCAGTGTCCCGCCGAGCGAGCCCGCGCCCGCCGGCGCGGTCTGACCGCTTGACCCCACCCGCCGCGGCCACTAAGCTCGCGGCGAGTCCACATCGATGCCGACGCTCCTGATGCTGCCTCCGCAGACTCCGACGACGCGCGGCTGGGCGTCGCGGCTCGGGTCCGCGCTGCCCCAGCTCTCCGTCGTGGTGGCCGAGACCGAGACCGAGGCCGCGCGCGTCGTCGCCGACGCCGAGGCGGCGTTCGGGACGATGCCGGACGTGCTGCTCCGCGAGGCCCGGCGCCTGCGCTGGCTCCAGGCGCCGCAGGCGGCGCCGCCCGCCGGCTACTACTCGCCGGCGCTGATCGCGCACGCGGCCACCGTGACCAACTTCCGCGAGATCTACAACGACCACATCGGCGCCCACATCATGGCCTTCGTCCTGGCGTTCGCCCGCGGGTTCCATCACTACCTGCCGCGGCAGCTCAGGCGCGAGTGGCGCCGCGAGCCCATGGACGGCGGCGTGATCCACCTGCCCGAGGCCACCGCCCTGATCGTCGGGGTCGGCGGCATCGGCAGCGAGGCCGCGCGGCTCGCGGCCTCGTTCGGGATGCACGTGATGGGGATCGACGCGCGGCGCCGCGACGCCCCGCCGGGCGTCGTGAAGCTCGACGGGCCCGATGCGCTCGATTCGCTCCTGCCGCTGGCGGACTTCGTCATCCTGACGGTGCCGCACACGCCGGCGACGGAGCACTTCATGCAGCGCGCGCGCTTTCAGCTCATGAAGCGCACCGCGTTTTTCATCAACATCGGCCGCGGCATGACGACGCGGCTCGACGACCTGGTGGCGGCGCTCCGGGCGGGCGAGATCGCCGGCGCCGGCCTCGACGTCTTCGAGCAGGAGCCGCTTCCGGCCGATCACCCGCTGTGGACGATGCCGGGCGTGCTCATCACGCCCCACACCGCCGGCCACGGCCCGCACCTCGACGAGCGCCGCTTCGAGATCCTGCTCGACAACTCGCGCCGCTTCCTCGCCGACCTGCCGCTTCGCAACGTGGTCGACAAGGCCAGCTGGTTCTAGCGGGGCTCACGGGGCCTCCTCGGCCGGGTGTGTTATATGTCGGAGCGGGAGGTCGGACGATGGTCCACGTAGAACGCCTCGGGCCGCAGGTCGGCGCGGAGATCCACGGGGTCGACGTCAAGAAGCTCGACGACGCGAGCTTCTCCGCGATCTATCGTGCCTGGCTCGGCCACAACGTCGTCGTGGTCCCGGGTCAGGAGCTCGAGATCGAGGACTTCCTGACCTACAGCCGGCGCTTCGGCTTCGTGACGCCTCACCCGTCGAAGACGACGCGGCATCCGGACCATCCCGAGATCACCCTGCTCGGCGTCAACAAGTTCGGCGCCGACGGCACGCTCGACATGGCGATCTATCGGCGCGGCGCCGAGGGCTGGCATACCGACGGCGCCTACGATCAGGAGCCGTTCAAAGCCACGCAGCTCTACGCGCTGGCCGTGCCGAGCCGCGGCGGCGACACCTTGTTCGCGAGCATGTACGCGGCGTACGACGCGCTGCCGCCGCGGCTCAAGCAGCATCTCGAGGGCCGGCTCGGCGCCTTCACCTACGGCGGACGACGCAAGGCGACCGCGCTCCTCGACGAGGAGGACCGCGACTGGAAGCCGGTCTTGCATCCGATCGTCCGTATGCACCCCGAGACCGGACGCAAGGCGCTCTACTTCGATCCGGGCAAGATCGTGCGGATCGAGGGGCTCGAGCCGGCGGAGAGCGACGCGCTGATCGACGAGCTGACCGGCCACATGATCCAGCCCGAGGGCCAGTACCGCCACAGGTGGCGCAAGGGCGATATCGTGATCTGGGACAACCGCTGCGCGTATCACAAGGCGGCGGGCGACTATCCCCCCGAGGAAGACCGCATCCACTGGCGCGTGTCGATCAAGGAGCGCCCGGACGACTTCCTGCAGCGCAGCGTGTGAGCGCCGGCGGCGATTCGCGGAGGTAGCTCGCGGTGAGCGCGCGCGTGCCGGCGCTGCTCGGGCTCGGAGTCCTCGTCGCCCTTCTCTGGGCTCCCGGCATCGCGCTCGGCACGCCGTCGGACTCGTTCCGCGCCGGCGTCGAGAGCCTGATCGCCGAGGCCGGGAAGACTCCGGAGCGCGCGCGGCTGCGCCGGCTCTTCGATCTCCACTGGGACTATCTCCTGCAAGAGTTCCCGGAGCTCGCCACCGAAGTCGGCGCGACCGGGCTCAACGATCGATGGACCGACGTGTCGGCGGCTGCGGTCGCCCGGCGCAAGGCCGATCTCGATTTGCCGGTGAAGGCTCTCGCGGCGATCGATCGCACGAAGCTCGCGCTGCGGGATGCGCTCGACTACGACCTCTTCAAGCGGCAGGCCGAGGCCCAGCTCGAGGGCCGCCGCTTTCCGTGGGAGCTGATGCCGCTGAATCAGCTGTGGGGCATCCATCACAGCGTCCCACAAATGCTCGGCGACCAGATGCCGGCCCGGACCGCGGCGGACTACGAGGCCATCGTGAGCCGTCTACGCGGGGCCCGCGCGCTGGTCGACCAGACGATCGCCGCGATGAGGGAGGGATTGCGTCGCGGCGTCACGCCGCCGAAGATCACCCTCGGCAGCGTCGTCGCCCAGACCGACGCGCTCCTCGTCGAGGATCCGGCGAAGAGCCCGCTCCTGACCGCCTTCCAGAAGATTCCCGAGACGGTGCCGGCCGCCCGGCGCGAGGCCCTGAAGGTCGAAGCGGCGAAGCTCCTGAAGGAACAGACGCTGCCGGCGTTCCGGCGGCTGCGCGATTTCCTCGCGACCGAGTACGTCCCCCGCTGCCGCGAGTCGCTGGCGGCCGGGGCCTTGCCCGATGGACAGGCCTGGTACGCCTACCGGGTGGCCCAGTCGACGACCACGCGCCTGACGCCGAAGCAGATTCACGAGATCGGTCTCGACGAGGTCAAACAGATCCGCGCCGAGATGGAGCGGGTGATGCGCGCCACCGGCTTCACCCAGGATCTCGCCGCGTTCTTCGAGTTCCTCCGCGCCGACCCGCGCTTCTTCTTCTCGCGGCCCGAGGATCTGCTAGCTGGCTATCGCGAGATCGCCAAGCGGGCCGATCCCGAGGTGATCAAGCTCTTCGGTCGCGTGCCGCGTCTGCCGTATGGGGTCGTGCCGATGCCGGCCCACACCGCGGCGTCGCGGCCGGCGGGCGCGTACGACGCGGGCTCGCTGGCCGCGGGCCGGCCGGGGTATTTCAGAGCCAACCTGTCGGCCGTCGAGACGCGGCCCAGGTGGGAGATGGAGGCGCTGGTGCTCCACGAGGCCGTGCCCGGCCACCACCTGCAGATCGCGCTCGCCCAGGAGCAGCCGGATCTGCCGAGCTTCAGGAAGTACGGCGGGTACGAGGCTTTCGGCGAAGGCTGGGCGCTCTATGCCGAGACGCTCGGCCACGAGATGGGCTTCTACACGGACCCCTACTCGCATTTCGGGGCGCTCAACTATCAGATGTGGCGTGCAGTGCGGCTCGTGGTCGACACGGGCATCCACGCCTTAGGCTGGAGCCGTCAGCAGGCGATCGACTACTTCAAGGCCAACTCCGCCAAGCCCGAGCGAGAGATCGTGGTCGAGATCGATCGCTACATCGTCTCGCCGGGCCAGGCGCTGGCCTACAAGATCGGCCAGCGAAAGTTTCTGGAGCTCCGCGAGCGCGCCGCGCGGGAGCTGGGCGCGCGGTTCGACCTCCGCGCCTTCCACGACGCGGTGCTGACCGAGGGCTCGCTGCCGCTCGACGTGCTCGAGGCGCGGATCGACGGCTGGATCGCCCAGCGCAAGGCGTCCGCCGCCTCGAGCGCGCGCGGTCGCGCTACGCCTTGATCCCGAGCAGCTTCGCCGCCGTGCCGCCGAGCATCGCCACGCGCTCGTCGTCGGTCAGACCCGGCGTGCCGAGGATGTGGTCGACCGACGTCTTCGTCCACGGAAACGGATAGTCCGTGCCCATCACGATCTGCCCCGGCCCGGTCTCGGCGACCAGATGCCGTAGCGCCTCGGGCGTGAAGACGAGCGAGTCGAAGTAGAGCTGCTTGAGATACTCGGTCGGCTTCTTCTTGAGCGGCTTGGTGCACCGGTCGGGGAAGGTCACGCAGATCGCGTCGGAGCGCGCCGCGTAGGACGGCAAATACCCGCCGCCGTGCGCGGCGCAGATCTTCAACCCCGGGTAGCGGTCGAGCGTGCCCTCGAAGATCAGGTGCGAGAGTGCGACCGTCGTCTCGAGCGGATTGCCGATAGCGTTCTCGAGCCCGCCGCTGCCCTTCAATCGCGGCTTGAGGTCGCCCGCGGCGCCGTCGGCCTGCGGGTGCATGAACACGAGCACGCCGAGCTGCTCGGCCTTGGCCCAGAACGGATGGAACTTCGGATCGGACAGATCCTCGCCGGCGACGCTGCCGCCGATACCGGCACCGCGCAGGCCGTACTTCTTGACGCCCTCCTCCAGCTGCTCGGCGGCGAGGTCCGGATGCTGGAGCGCCACCGACGCGAACGCGACGAAGCGCTCGGGGTTCGCGGCGCAGGCCTCCGCGAGCTTCTCGTTCTGGATCCGGATCAGCTCGCGCGCGACGTCGCGGTCGGCCCTGTACCAGTACGGGTTGATGCTCAGGGCCTCCATGTCGATGCCCTGCTCGTCCATCGCGCGGATCCGATCGGCCGGCTGCGACATGAGCAAAGTCTGCGGCTCGACCTTGCGGCCCATCAGCGCCATCGCCTCCGGCACCGCGCAGTGCGCGTGCACGTCGATCGTCTTGACGCGCCGGCCGTTCACGACGACCTCGCGACGCCGCGTCTGTGCCTGCGCCGGCGCGGCGCCCGACAGATTGCACGCGACAAACGCGATGCCGGCCGCGCCGGCGGCTTCCTCGACGAACTCGCGACGAGTGCGCATCGTGCCCTCCATACGGCGCGCAGGGTATCACGGTCCCAAGGGTCCTTGCGGCGACCACCTGACGCCGAAGGGGCAGATCGACTCCGAGACGCCGCTGAGCGCGTCGCTCAGCGCGCTGCGCGGGCGGTTCAACGTGGAGCGGGTCTCGGCGGCGCGCGGCGCTAGAAGAGCGGGCTGTTCGACTCGAGCCCGAGCACGGTGCGCCCGACAGCCTCGTAGTTCACGAACTGGAGCTGATTATGGCGCGTGACCACCTCGGCGTCGCGCGCGTACCGCTCGAGTGGGCTCGACGTGAAGATCGACGTGGTGCCCGCGGCGGCGCAGATCATGTGGGTGGCGGTGGCCGCGCTCTGCGCCGCGTGGGTCATCGCCAGCCGGAGGTCCGCGCGCTGCCGCTCGGTGATCGGCCGCGCGGCCACGGCGGTCTGCCACATCTCGCCGACGACGTCGAACAGGAGCGCGCGGCCCGACCTCAAGATCGCCTCGGCCTCGCCGACCTTGGCCTGCACGAGCGCGCGGTCGCGCAAGAGCTCCGACGACGAGCGCGGAACCTTGACCTGCGCCAGCTCGACGAACGCGTCGATGGTGGCGCGGGCGACTCCCAGCCCCACGCAGCAGAAGCCGCATCCGGCCAGATCGAACCCGTGCATGCGGTTCATCGGGCCGGTGACCCGCGCGCGCAGATCGAGCGCCGAGAAGGTGCGCTCCTCGGGTACGAAGAGGTCCTCGACCACGATGTCGTGGCTCCCGGTGCCGCGAAGTCCGCTCACGTTCCAGGTGTCGACGATGCGCGCGACGGACTTCGGATAGAAATACGCGATCCGCACCTCCTGATCGCCGTTGGGTCTGAGCCGCGGCTGGTCGCCGTCGAACACCTTGCAGGCGCCGTGGAGCGCGGACGAGTGCATGCAGCCGCTGGCGAAGAACCAGTGGCCGGTGACCTCGTAGCCGCCCGGCACTGCGACGGCGCGCCCGCGCGGATTCGCGGATCCGGCCGAGATGCCCACCGGATCGCTGAAGAAAATTTCGCGGCGCACGTGCGGGGCGAACTGCGCGCTCTGGCGCAGCGTGTTGATCCCCATCGCCAGGCACCAGCCGGTCGAGCCGTCGGCGCGCGCGATCTCCTCGATGACCTGCAGGGTCGTGAGGATGTCGCCGCCGAGCCCGCCCTCGGCCTCCGGCAGGGCCACCCGGAAGAGACGCGCGTTCGCGATATCCAGGACGAGCTCGGGAGGAAGCTGCCGCGCGGCCTCGATCTCCGCCGCCCGCTCGCGGATGCGCGGCGCGAGCGCACGGGCAATCGCCAACGGCGTGGTCGCTGCCGGCACCGTCTCGGTGATCATGGAGTCGCCGGCCCATCCTGCCCGAGCCGCGGGCGCGCCGTCAAGACGCCTCGAGCCCGGTCCCGGCGCGTCTACGGACCGACGACCAGTCGCTCGTGGAGGGCGGAAATCATCTCGTCGACGGCGGCGCTCGTCCACACCTGCCAGAACGGCGAATCCTGCAGCGTCGCCCAGTCGCCAATGAAGCGATCCCAGGCCCGCTCGCGATTCTTGCCGGGCTTGTCCACGCCCGCGTGCGCCTGCATCGCTTTGGCCAGACGCACCTTGTGGTAGATCGCCGGGAGCTCAAAGTAACGGCGGCCGGATCGGCTTTCGGCCCGATCGAACGTCATTCCCTGCGCCAATCGCTCCGCCGTCACCACGCTCGTCGCACGCTGCATGCGGGAGAACGTAGCGTCGGCGACCCGGAGCGTCAAGGACGATCCCCCCTTGACGTCGCCTCGCGTTAGACGGATTCTCGCCGACGATCGGGCGCTCGGGTGACCCAACCGCCCGACCGATTGGAGGACCACCGTGGCGCGAAACGGATTCCGGATCTTCGACGCCGACACGCACGTCGGACCGACGATGGACGTCCTCGAACCGTATCTGTCCGCGTCCGAGCGCGCGGCGCTCGAGCCGCTGGGTGACCTCCGCCGCGTGAACAAGCGCAGCGGTCAGATCTCGTATCACGCCGGCGAGCGCAAGTACGAGCGCCGGCTGGGCGAGCCGGCGGCGCGGCCCGCCGATCCTCGCGCCTACATGGACGCCTATCGCGGGGCGCACAAGGGCCGCGATCCCGATCCGCGGGTCGACCACGATGCCGCCGCGCGAATCGCCGACATGGATTGCGAGGGCGTCGACGTGAACCTGCTCCTGCCCTCCGGGTGGTTCGGCACGTGGACCACCGTGGAGGACACCCGGCAGGAGCTCGCGCTGTACCGCGCCTACCACCGCTGGATGGCGGACTACTGCGCGACCTATCCCGACCGGCTGGGCGGCGTGATCCTGGTCTCGGGTCGCGACGTGCGCGGCGGTCTCGCCGAGGTGGAGCGATGCGCCGCCGAGCCGTGGGCGCTGGCGCTCTTCTGCTACGCGCCCTACGGCATGCCCCTCGACCATCCCGACCTGGAGCCGTACTGGGCGGCGGCGCAGGACCACGATCTCTCGGTCGTGCTTCACACGTTCACCGTCATGCCACCCTACGCGCCGGGCGGCCTGGATACGTGGGACAACCTCTGGCTGCAGCGCTCGGCGGCCCATCCCTGGTGCGGCATGCGCAACATGGCCGCCCTCATCGGCGCGGGTGTGCTCGAGCGATATCCGGATCTCCGGCTGGGTGTGCTCGAAGCCGGCCACGGGTGGCTGCCGTTCTGGGCCAAGCGCCTCGACGAGCACGCCAGGTCCGTCGCGCGAGCGCTGCCGCCGCTGCCGCGCACCCCGAGCGAGTACATCACCTCCGGTCGCTTCTTTCAGACGATCGAGATGTCCGAGGGCGTCGAGCTGACGAAGGCCGTGATCCAGCTGCTCGGCGAGGACATCCTGATGTACGCGTCGGACTATCCGCACGGCGAGAGCTGGTTTCCGAAGTCGGTCGACACCGTGATGGCGTGGGATCTGCCGGAGTCCCAGAAGCGCAAGCTCTTCTGGGACAACGCCACGCGGTTCTATCGCCGCTTCAACCGCGCTCCGGCGGCCGCCGGCTCGACCGCGACACGTGCCTGAGGGCCCGCAGGCGCGAGCCTCGACGCGACTGCGGGCGCTGCTGGCTCGCGACGATCGCGTGCTGGCGATCCTGGGCATCCCGAACGCGTTTCATGCCACCATCATGGAGGCGGCCGGCTGCGAGGCCGGGTTCGTCGGCACCGGCATCACCGGCGGCAATTACACCGCGCTCGCCGACACCGGCCTTCTCTCCGCCACCGAATGCCTCCAGTTCGCCGGTTACATCGCGCGAGCAGTCTCCTTTCCGCTGATCCTCGACGGCGACACCGGCCACGGCGGTCCGCCGGCGATCCGCCGGCTCGTCCACGAGTGCATCCGGGCCGGCCTGGCCGGCATTCGCATCGACGACCAGCCCATCGAGGGCAAGCGCGCCACGCAGTCGGCCGGCATCGAGGTGGTCCCGCGCGACGCGGCCGTCGAGCGGTATCGGGCGGCCGTTCGCGCGCGCGACGAGCTCGATCCGGACTTCGTCATCATGGCCCAGTGCTATGCCCGCGACGCCGTGAACGGCGGCATGAGCGAGCTGCTTGAGCGGCTGGGCGCCTACCTGACCGGAGGCGGCGTCGACTGGGTCCAGTTCGAGTCGCCGCATTCCATCGACGAGATCAAGCTGGCGCGCGCCGCGGTGGCCGGCACGCTCTCGGTCATGCAGGGCAAGTTGCCCCGGCCGTTGACCTTGTCCGAGCACTTCGCCCTCGGTCTGCGCGTCGCCTGGTACACCTTCCTGCCCGACCAGGTTCTCAAGGCCACGAGCTGGGAGTTTCTGCGCGAGTTATCCGAGCGAGGCATCGAAGCCTGGACCGATTTTCAGGCGCGCCACGCGGGCAATCCGTACCTTCGAAGCCGCGGGTCGAGCCGTTAGCCTGGATTGCCCGCCTCGCACGACCTTGCCAGTCTGACCATCCCGAGCCGCGGTTAGCGACGCGATTTTGCAGCGTTCTTGCCGGCGGGTGCTCATGGCATCGCCCATGCTAAGCTTTTACCAGCTATCCATAAATAGGGCCTGAAGACGGAGGAGCCCATGAGACGCGCACTTCTGATCCTGACCACGATCGCCCTGATGCTGCCGCCGACCGTGCTGCTGGCCCAGTCGCCCAGCCCCGAGGTCAAGAAGACCGCCAAGGCGGACGAAGCGACGAGGCCGAGCGGCGATGGCGCCGGCCAGACCATGAAGGATTCCTGGATCACGACCAAGACGAAGATGGCGCTCACCACGGACGGCCGCACGAAGGCCCGGCACATCTCGGTCGAGACGCAGGGCGCGACCGTCATGTTGCGCGGCAAGGTGTCGAGCGCCGAGGAACGCGCGGCGGCCGAGCACATCGCGCGCGGCATCTCCGGCGTCGGCGCCGTCAGCAACGCGCTCCAGGTCGTGCCGGACGACCAGCGGAAGACGGTCGACCAGAAGGACGACGGGATCGAGACGGCCATCCGCGAGCGCCTGATGCACGATGCGCAGCTCAAGGACGCGGCAATCAAGGTGCGCTCGGACAACAGTGTCGTGACCCTGCGGGGCAAGGTCTCGGATCCGAAGGCCAAGTCGCGCGCGTCCGACGTGGTGCGCGGCGTGCCGGGGGTCAAGTCGGTGCGCAACGAGCTCGGCCTGAAGGGCTAAGCTCGGCGCTCGGCGACGCATGCTGGCTCAGGCGGACTTCCAGAGGGCCCTCGCACTCGCGCTCGGCGAGTTCGCCCCGGCGTGGGCCATCGTCGGCGACTGCGCGCCGGTCGACCGCTTCGACGCCAGCCACTGGGGCTCGGGCCCCCAGAGCTTTCAGGTCACGCTTCGCCACCGCGTGACCGGGCATCTGAAGGTGCTCGGCCGCCGGGTCGCGTACGAGCCGGGCGCGACCGTCCATCCGGCGGTCGCGCTCTCGCTCGTCGGGGCCTACCGTCACGGCAACTCCGAGCCGATCCGCACCTACCTGGAGGAGATCGGCGTCGCGGCGGGCAACGGCACCCGCGACGCGAACCAATTCTTCCGACGTCCCGAGGTCGCGCCCACCTCGCCGGCGGCGATTACGGCGGAGGTCCGTGCGGCGGGGCTGGCCGTCGTCGCCCCTGTCGCTGCCCCACGCAGCGCGACGAGGGGCGCGACGTCGGTGGTCCGCGAAATCAACGACGTGGACTCCGAGGTCGACGGCGAGCCGCAGCGCTCGGGGCTCAGATCCTGGAGCCTGAAACCCAGGTGGCCGGCGCTCCTGACGAGCAGTCCGCGCGCGCCGCGGGAAGTCGCCCTGCCGCCGCCTGTGACCCGTCTGGCACCGAGCGCGCGGCTGCCGCAGGCCCCGGAAGCCCGCACGCCGATGCTCGGCCGGCTCAGGCGAGAGCTCCAGATCTGGTACTGGCGCCGAGGCGCGGCGGGCAAGGACAAGCCTCACGCGCGGGATTGAGCCGGGCGAGACGGCCGCGCCCGGCCGCCCCGCCCCGTGGTGTCACTAGTTCTTCCGGAAGGCGTCGAACAGCTCGCCGAACAGATCCCACTTCTCGCCGTTGAACTTCGCCAGCTGCTCCTGCTCGATCGGCGCGAAGTCGGTCGGGCTAGTGTTGACCTTGATCCCCGGCAGCAGCAGCGGCAGCTCCAGGTTCTTGACGTTGGCCGCCTGCCGCATGATGTTCTCGCGCGACAGATCGTTGCCGCACTGCTTGAGCACGTGGGTCATCAGGATCGCGACGTTGTAGCCGTACCCGTTGGCCTGATCGTCGAGGGCGCCCTCCGGATAATACTTCTTCATGAAGGCCACCCAGTCCGTGAAGCCCTTGTCGTTGCGCCACTGCGGGTCGGTGACTTCCTTCATGTAGAGCGCGGTGATCAGGTCCTTCGAGGCCTCGAGCCCGGCCGGCTTGAGCACGGTGGCCAGCGAGCTCGACACGTTGTTCAGGTAGTGCACGGGTTTCCAGCCGATGTCGTGCGTTTTCTTGATCGCCTGCACCGCGAACTTCGGGATCGTGATGTTGAAGAACACGTTGGCGCTGCTGTTCTTCAGATTCACGATCTGGGAGTCGATCGTCGGGTCGGTGACCTCGTAGCTCTGCCGGAGCACGATCATCTTCTTGTGGGCCTCGCCCAAGCCGTCCTCGAAGCCCTTGAGGTAGTCCTTGCCGTAGTCGTCGTTCTGGTAGAGGATCCCGATCTTCGCGTTGGGGTGGTTCTTGAGCACGTGAGCGGCGTAGACCCGGCCTTCCGTCTGGTAGTTGGGCTGGAAGCCCATCGTCCACGGGAAGTTCTGCGGGTCGTTCCACTTGGTGGCGCCGGTGGCCACGAAGAGGTGCGGCACCTTCTGCTGGTTCATGTACTTGTGGATCGCGCTGTTCGGCGGCGTGCCGAGCGTCTGGAAGAGGGCCGCGACCTGGTCCTGCTCGACCAGCTTGCGTACCATCTCGACGGTCTTGGGCGGCGAGTAGCCGTCGTCGTAGGTGATGTAGTTGATCTTCCGCCCGTTCACACCGCCCTCGTCGTTGACCTTCTTGAAGTAGGCGCCGATGACCTTGCCGATCGTGCCGTACGCCGAGGCCGGGCCGCTGTAGGGGTTGGTGTTGCCGATCTTGATCTCGGTGGCGGTGACGCCGACCACCGTCTGGGCGCCGGCCGGGACCGCGGCCAGGACGGCCACGCCCAGCGCGAGCACGAGGGCGAGCGGTTGCGGGGTACCTCTCATGAGCACTCCTCCATTCATGTCGTGGTATGGGCCTGCGTTGGGACGGCGCTCCGCCCCTCTTGTGGAACTCGAGACCGGGTGGCCCGGATCCAGAGTAGCCGGATCCCCCCGGCGATGCCAAACGGCATGAGGTACATGAAGCCGATCAGGAATACGCCGAAGATCGCCCAGGGCGCCGCCTTGGAGATGTCCTGCGCCCAGTTTGGGACGAACTGGATGAACAGCGCGCCGAACACCGCGCCGGAGATCGACGCCAGGCCGCCGATGACGCTGCCGATCAGGAGCGTGACCGACAGGAACACGTTGAAGGAGTCCGGCGCGACGTACGCGATGACGGAGGCGGACAGGGCCCCGGCCACCCCGGTGTAGGCCGCGCTCACGCCGAACACCAGCGATTTGTAAAGCGCGGTGTTGATCCCCATCGCCTCGGCGGCGATGTGATTGTCCCGGATCGCCACGATGGCCCGCCCGATCCGCCCCTTCAGGAGATTCGCCCCGAGCCAGAACAGGAGCACGAGCACCGCGAAGGTCACGAAGTAGAGCCACTGATCGGGATTCAGCTTGAGGCCGAACGGCGCGTTGGGCTTGCTCAGCACGATACCCTGCGAGCCGCCCGTCCAGTGCTCGAAGTACTTGAGGATCTGCGGCACTGCCAGCGCCAGCGAGAAGGTCGCCAGCGCGAGATAGAGCCCCTCGAGACGGAGCGCGGGCAGCCCGAACAGGAATCCGACGACCAGGCACAGCACGCCCGCCACCGGGAGGGTCCAGCCGTAGGCGATGTTCCAGCGGTCCATCATGATCGCGGAGACGTAGGCGCCGATCGCGTAGAACGCGCCGTGGCCCAGCGAGAACTGGCCGTTGTAGCCGGTCAGCATGTTCAGGCCGAGGATCGCGATCGCGTAGATGTAGACCTGGGAGAACTGGAAGAGCCGGAAGTTGCTGAGCACGAACGGCAGCGCGCACGCCGCCAGCAGGAGCGACAGCAGCCCGACCAGGCGCGGCAGACGCGAGCCGCTCACACCCGCTTCACCACGGTGGTGCCGAAGAGCCCGGTCGGCTTGACCAGCAGCACCACGATGATCATCGCCAGCGCGACCGTGAACTTGAGCTCGGTGCCGATGAAGCCCACGTAAGTCCCGACCAGATTCTCGACGACGCCGACGATGAACCCGCCCAGCACCGCCCCACCCGGGCTCGTGAAGCCGCCGAGCGTGGCCGCGGCGAAGGCGTAGATCTGTACGCCGCCCATGAGATTGGGCTCGAGGGTCAGGACCGGCGCCACCATCATTCCGGCCACGGCGCCGAACACGGCGGCCAGCCCCCAGCCGAGCGCGAGCATCCAGCCCACGCGAATGCCCACCAGCCGGCTCGAGACCGGGTTGTGCGCGGCGGCGCGCATGGCCAGCCCGAGCGGGGTGAAGCGAAAGAAGAGATAGATGCACAGGAGCACGAGCAACGTGACCTGGATCTCCCCGAGGTCGTGGGCGCCGAAGACGATGTTGCCGAACTTGAACGGATTCTCCGGAAACGGGCTGGGGAACGGCTTCTGCACGTAGGTCCACATCCAGCCCGCGATGCTGTTGCAGATGACCAAGAGGCCGAGCGTGACCATGACGATCGACAGGATCGGCGCGTTCTCGACCGGGCGGATCACCACGCGCTCGATCACGACACCGCCGACGAACGCGATCGCCAGGGTCGACACGAACGCGGCCCAGTACTGGAGCCCGGCGTGGATCAAGGTCCAGCAGATGTAGGTCGCGAACATCGCCAGCTCGCCCTGCGCGAAGTTCACGACGTCGGTGGCCTGGTAGATCATGACCAGGGCGAGCGCCAGGCTGGCGTAGATGCCGCCGGTGGCGAGGCCCGACACGACCTGCTGGATGAAGATGTCCATCGCTCAGTACCCGAGGTACGCGCGGCGGATCGCGTCGTCACGGCGCAGAACGTCCGACGGCCCCTCCATCACGACGCGTCCGGTCTCGAGCAGAAACACGTGGTCGGCGAGGTCCAGGGCGAGCGCCGCGTTCTGCTCGACCAGGAGGATGCTGACGCCGGTCTGGTTGATCGTCCGAAGGATGCGGAAAATCTCGCGCACGACGAGGGGGGCCAGGCCCAGCGAGGGCTCGTCGAGCAGCAAGAGGCGCGGGCGCAGCATGAGCGCGCGCGCCACCGCGAGCATCTGCTGCTCGCCGCCCGAGAGCGTGCCGGCCGCCTGGCGCCGCCGCTCGCGCAGCACCGGGAAGTAGCCGAACACGCGCTCGAAGTCGTCCTTGAGGCTGCCGCGCTCGCGGCGGCCCCACGCGCCCAGCCGCAGATTCTCCTCGACGGTGAGGTGGACGAAGGTGCCGCGCCCCTCGGGCGCGTGGGCGATCCCGAGCTGCACCACGTCCTCGGTGGCCTTCCGCTCGAGCGCCTCGCCCTCGAAGCGGAGGGTCCCGGTGGTGCGCACCATGCGCGAGATGGCGCGCAGGGTGGTCGTCTTCCCCGCGCCGTTGGCGCCGAGGATCGTGGTGATGCCGCCCCTGGCCATGCTGAAGCTCACCCCGTGCAGCGCCTTCGTGCGGCCGTAGAAGGCTTCGAGCGCCTGCACGTCCAGGAGCGCGCTCACGCGGCCTCGCTCCCGAGGTAGGCCTTGATGACCTCGGGGTTGCGCCGGACCTCCGCCGGCGTCCCCTCGGCGATCTTCCGGCCGAAGTCGAGGACGACGACCTTGTCCGACACCTGCATGACCAGGCTCATGTGGTGCTCGACCAGCAAGATCGTGAGCCCGCGCTCCGTGCGGATTCGCTGGATCAACGCGCCGAGCGTGCCGACCTCCTCGTGATTGAGCCCGCCCGCGGGCTCGTCGAGGAGGAGGAGCTTGGGACGGCTGGCGAGGGCCCGCGCGAGCTCGACGCGCTTGAGCGTGGCGAACGGCAGGCCCGCGGCGGGATGGTGCGCGACCAAGCCGAGATCGAGGAAATCCAGCAGCTCCTCCGCGTGGGCTCGGCACGCGGCTTCCTCCCGCGCGACCCAGCCGAGCTTGAGCGCGTTCGAGAGAAAGTCACTGGACGTGCGGCAGTGGGCGCCGACCATGACATTTTGTAAAACCGTCTGCGTGGGGAAGAGGGCGAGATTCTGGAACGTGCGGCCGATCCCGAGCCCGGCGATCCGATGGGCGGGCTGCGTCAGCAGGGGGGCGCCCTCGAAGGAGACCGTGCCCGCCGCCGCGATGTAGAGACGGCTCAAGCAGTTGAACAGGGTCGTCTTGCCCGCGCCGTTCGGCCCGATCAAACCCACGATCTGTCGGGGCTCGATGTCGAACGAGACCCCGTCCAGTGCGATGATGCCTCCGAACCGGACCGTGACGCCATGAACGCTGAGGATGGGCACCTGGATCTCCGCGCCGGGACTCGGGCTCCCGCTGAGCGCGGAGAGTATATGCGAAGGGCGGAGTTTCGTGAAGCGGAGCGGCCGGAGCCTCGCCGGCGCTACGACTTGGCGCGGGCTTGCTCGTAGAGGGGAAGGACCCTCTGGGCGAAAGCTTCGGCGGCGCGCCTCCGCCGGAGAGCTTGGCCATCTTCTGCCAGAGGGCGATCGCGGCACGAGGATCGTACCCAGCGCGCGCGGCCAGCTCGACGCCCATGCGGTCGGCTTCGGTCTCGTGGACCCTCGAGTAGGGCAGCAGGACCCCGACCTGAGTGCCGAGCCCCGCGCCCTGGGTTGCGAGCTGTCCGGAGCCGGGGAGGAAGATGTCGGCCACGACTCCCGCCAGGGTCGCGCCCGCACCGGCGGCCACCTGCTGGGATGCGCGCTCGCGGCCGTGCTCTCGGAGCGCGTGCGAGATCTCATGGCCCATCACGGCGGCGAGCTCGTCGTCCGTGATCTGGAGCTTCTCGATGATGCCGGTGTAGACCGCGATCTTGCCGCCGGGCATACACCAGGCGTTGATCTCGGGCGAGGTGATGACGTTCACCTCCCACTTCCAGTCGAGCGCATCCTTGCGGAAGACGGCGCTCTGCGGGATGAGGCGCTTGGCGATGCCGCGGACGCGCTCGGCCTGCTCGGCCGCCTTGTCCAGGTCGGCCGAGGATACCAAGAGGAACTGGCTGCGCTGGACACCGACCGTGCCCTGCTCGGTCGTCGACGAGCACGCGACGAGCGCCATCAGGACGAATACCGCGATCGCGGCGTGACGGACCGTCCGTCTCTTCATGGGCGCCTCCGGCGATGACTCGATGATAGAGACTAATGCGCGAGGGTCAAGACCTTGACGGGCCGGGTCCGCCGGCGCAGTATGGCCCCCGCTGGCGTGCTTGGCGCCCTCGTGGCTAGCGGTTTTCTCCGAAGGAGGATGGAATGGATCGCCGAGATATTCTCGCCGAACGCCCCCTCGAGAGCGGCCGCGGCTTCATGCCCGGCGTGAGCGTCAATCCATCGAGAATCTTGTTCACCGCCGGGCTGACCGGGAGAGGTCCCGACGGCAACCTCGTGGCGGGCGGGATGGGACCGCAAGCGCGTCGCACGTTCGAGCGCCTGCAAGGCATCCTCACGCGCGCCGAGGCGAGGTTCGACAACGTCGTCAAGCAGCTCGTGTACGTGACCGACCTCGACGCCTACAACGCGAGCGGCCGGGCCGAGCGCGCCAAGTTCTTCGGCACCCGGCCGGCGTCGACGGGCCTGGTCGTGCGGCGCCTCGCCGACCCCAACATGCTCATCGAGGTCGAGCTGGTCGTCGACCTCGGCGGATCTGCAGCCGGAAAGCCGCTGCTCGACAAGTACAACGTGGAGAATCACGGTGGCGATTTCTACCAGGGCGTGATCGTCAACGGCGGCCGCCTGCTCTATCTGGCCGGTCAGGTCGCGAACAATCCCGACGGCTCGGTCGCCGGCGTCGGCGACTGGCGGCGGCAGGCCGAGAAGGTCTACGAGAACATCGGGCACGTGCTGCGCGCCGCCGGCGCGACGCCGGCGAGCGTCGTGAAGGAGACCACCTGGGTGCTGAGCATCGATTCCTGGGGGCCGGCCCGGACCGCGGTCCGCCGCGCGTTCTACAAGACCGACTTCCCGGCCTCCACCCTGGTCGAGATCCCCGGGCTGGCGCGGCCGGAGTTCCTGGTCGAGATCGAAGTCATCGCGGCCGTCGCGTAATCGCCGTCGTGTAAATCAAGGAGGAACGACGATGCCGTTCAGCACGATCGCGACACCCGAGGCGAAGCCGGTGGCGAACTACAAGATGGCGACGCGGATGGAGGGCGGCCGGCTGCTCTACATCTCCGGACAGGTGGCGTGGGACGCGGCCGGCAACATCGTCGGCAAGGGCGACGTGCGCGCGCAGGCCAGGCAGGTGTTCGAGAACCTTCGCGGCGTGCTGCGTGCGGCCGGCGGCGACCTCGCGAATCTCATGAAGATCACGACCTACATCACCAGGCTGGAAGACTTCCCGGCCGTCGCGCAGGCGCGCGGCGAGGTGTTCCAGGGCGAGCTTCCGGCCAGCACCCTGATCGTCGTCAAGAGCCTGTTCCACCCGGATTTCCTGCTCGAGATCGAGGGAGTGGCATCGGTCTAGGCGCCGGCGGGACGCGAAGGGCGACCGCGAGGCCGACGCCCGCCGCGGCGAGCAGCGCGGCGAGCAGGCACCCGGCGCTGAACGAGCCGGTGAGGTCGCGCACCCAGCCGGTGGCGGTCGGGCCCACGATCGCGCCGATGAAGCTGATACTGTTGCTGAAGCCGAACGCGGTGCCCAGCTCTTCGGCGCGCACCATCCGGGCCAGGAGCGTGTAGACGGCGCCCCAGATCGACCAGCAGAAGAACGCCGCCACGAACAGCACGACGGCCAGGCCGGGGATCGAGCGCTGGGTGATCACGAGCGCCATGGCGAGCATCGACACCGCGAGCCCGGCGAGCCCCGCGACGATCACGGTCTTCGACGCGTAGCCCCGCTCGACCAGGCGGTCGTGCGCCCACCCGCTGAGGATCATGCCCAGCGAGGCCGCGACGCCTTGTAGCGCCGCGTAGCTGCCGGCGCGGCCCGGATCGACCACACCGACCTCGGCGAAGAAGAGCGGTGCCCACGTCGCCAGGATGAACTGGTCGCCGATCGCGCACAGGCTGACGAGCGCCAGCGTGCAGAGCCGTCCGTTGGAAAAGAGGCTGCCGAGGCGCTGCGCGACCGGGACCCGCGACGCCGTCGGAGACGCCGCCGGCACGTACCGTGCGATGAGCAACGCGGCGGCGATGGGCCCGAGCCCGAAGAGCATCATCACGCGGCGCCACGGAAGGATCTCGAGCAGCAGGCCGCCGATCACGAGCCCGAACGTGAGCCCGATCCCGGGCCCGGAGAACGACACGCCCTGCCCGAGCCCGATTCGATCGGCCGGCGTGACGGTCGCGATGATGGCCCGGTCGTTCGAGAAGAGCGAGCCCTGAAAGGCCCCCGTCAGCGCGCGCGCGAGGAACAGCGTGGCGAACGAGCCGGCCAGGCCGGTGAGCCCGGCGGCGAGCGCGCCGCCGAGGAGGCCCAGCAGCAGGATGCGGCGGCGGCCGAACCGGTCGCCGAGGAGCCCCGACGGAATCTGCATGAGCGCGTAGGCGTAGAAGAACGCCGACGCGAGCAGACCGGCCCTCGTGTAGGACAGCTGCAGCTCGTCGATGATCGAGGGCAGCAGCGCCGAGAACCCGATGCGGATGACGAAGTTCGCCGCCCACGCGAAGATGAGCAGGACCCACACGACGACGTACGAGTGAACGGGCGACACGCGGACGCGAGTCTAGCACTGCCGTCCGCGCCGGCGATTTCTACTATCTGAGAAAGCATTCACCGACCCGCCGGCGCGTGAGAGGCCTCGCGATTTCTCAGACCTGCAACGTTCTCAAGTTTGCGGCGTCGGCCACTGAACGCTCGAGTGTTCTTCGTGGTCCTTCGTGGCATCGTCAGTGCCCGCGCGATTGCTCGCCGAGCCGCGACGCTCCACGCGTGCGCTCTCGTTTGTCGGCCACTTAGCGCGGCTCATCGCGACGCCCCCGCCATGTGGCATCGCTGCTGCACTGCGTTTTCTGCCGGGACCGCGGCTCGAGGCACGCAACGTGCGGCAAACCGTCGGGGAGATTCAGGATGTCCGGAACGAACACGCGATCGGTCGGCGCGCGCCTCGGGCTCGCCCTCTTGCTTTTCCTGCTCATGACCACTCCGAGTAGCGCCGGAATCCTGGACGCGACCTGGACGGCCCCGGTGACGAATACGGATGGAAGTCGCCTCATCGATCTGGCGTCGTACCGCCTCTACTACGGAACCCAGAACGCCCCGTGCCCCGGGTCCTCCTGGGCTCAGGTCGCCTCCCCGACATCGAGTCCCGGCCCCAATCAGAGCTTGAGCTTCAGGCTCACGGGGCTGGCCACCGGCGGGCTCTACCGCGTCGCCGTGAGCGCCGTCGACGCCGCCGGCCTCGAGAGCGCGTGCTCGAACCTGGCGAGCGCCCTTGCGCGAGCCGAATTTTCCTTGAGTCCGGCGGGCCCCGTGAATTTTGGAAGCGTGAGCGTCGGCACCTTCGCCGACCAGACCGTCAACCTGACGAACACGAGCGACGGGACGATATCAGGGACGGTGTCCGTCGGAGCGCCCTTCAGCATCGTGTCGGGAACTCCGTTTACCCTTGCCGGACTCGGTACCAGCCAGGCGGTGAAGGTGCGATTCACGCCCACGTCGGCCGCGACGGTGAGCACGAATCTCACGGTCGCGGCGGGTGGCGGCACGGTCTCCGCGGTCATGACCGGGAGCGGAGTCGCGGGGGACTCGCTCCCGCCGACGGTCGCGATTACCTCGCCCACCTTGGGCCCTGCCTACACCACGACCGGCACGTCGCTCACGCTCCAGGGCACCGCCTCGGACAACGTCGGCGTGACGCAGGTGGCATGGGCGAACAGCCGCGGCGGCAGCGGAACGGCAACCGGGACGAGCAACTGGACCGCCGCCGGGATCGGTCTCCGGCTCGGCTCCAACACGCTCTCCGTAACGGCGTGGGACGGCACGGGAAATACGGGGACCGCCACGCTGACAGTGACGCTCAGCGATACGACGCCACCGACTGTCGCGGTCACGGCGCCGGTCGCCGGTGCCACGGTGGCAGGAACGGTGAGCGTGTCCGGCGGCGCCACGGACAACGTCGGCGTCGCCGGAGTCCAATTCAAGCTCGACGGCGTCAGCCTGGGGGCCGAGATGACCATGGCGCCATACGCCGTGACGTGGAACACGACGGCGACGGCCGACGGTCCGCACGTGCTGACGGCGGTCGCCCGAGACACGGCAGGCAACACGGCGACGGCATCGGCCATATCGGTCACGGTGGCGAATGCGGCACGGATCGACGGCACGGCGCCGACGATCTCGCAGGTGAGCTTGTCGGTCACGTCGTCCGGGGCCACGATCGGCTGGACGACCAGTGAGCCGAGCGATACGCAGGTGGCGTACGGCCTGACCAGATCCTATGGGAGTCTGACTTCGCTGAGCTCGACGCTCCAGACGTCGCACTCACAGGCGATCACCGGCCTGACGCCGAACACGTGGTACCACTTCCGGATCAGGTCACGAGACGCCGCGGGCAATTTGACCTCGTCGGGCGACTTCCGCTTCAAAACGCGCCGCTGAGCGAGGCCCCGGTCGACCCGACTCCGCGTGAGGTCAGAGGGCTGCGAGCGCCAAAACGGAGGCTACGCTTCGCGCGGAAACCGCCCGACGATGTCGGTCGCGACCCGCTCGAGGCGGCGGAGCGCCGCGATGATCTCGTCGGTCCGGCGGCCTCGTTCGGAGAGCTTCATACCGAGCGCTTCGCGAACTCGTGCTGATCCCAGCCCGGTCCGACCCCCAGCACGAAGCGTCCCCCCGACAGGCGCCAAAGAGTCTGGGGCATCGAAGCCGAGCGCCTCGGCTTTGCGCGCGAACTGCTTCACCCGTGCCGCCTGGTCGAGACGCGGATTTCGCCAGGCGAATGTCGGCAGGTAAACGCCGAATCTCATCGCCGCTGAGAGTCTAAGTCATGGCCCCGCCGGGGTCGACGGCCATGCGGCGAAGGAGCGTCAATCGGCAAGCGCCCAGCTTGACACCGATCGCGGTTGCGAGCAGAGTCGCGGCACATTTCGACGTCGGACCTCGCGGCACTGGGTCCTGGTTCGATGTCCCCGACCGTCGGGCCGCTGGCGCCCCGACGCCAGACAACGAAGGAGGACGCCATGAAACGCTCACTCGCAGCGCTGATCCTTCCGCTGCTGTGCCTGTTCGTTGGCGCCACGCCCGCCGTCTCCGCCGACGGGCAGCTGACCTGGGCCGTCCACATCTCGCTCGCCCCGACCTGGTTCGACCCGGCGGAAACGCCCGGGATCGTCACACCATTCATGATCCTGTATGCGCTCCACGACGCGGTCGCCAAACCCATGCCGGGCAAGACCATGGCACCGAGCCTGGCCGAGAGCTGGACGGTCTCGCCCGACGGCCTCACATATGACTTCACCCTCCGCAGCGGGGTCAAATTCCACAACGGCGAGACTGTGACCGCCGAAGATGTGAAGTTCTCCTTCGAGCGCTACAGGGGCTCCGCCAACAAGGCGCTGAAGGACAAGGTCCGGACCGTGCAGATCGTCGATCCGCTCAGGGTGCGGTTCGTCCTCAGGGAGCCATGGCCGGATTTCTTGACGTTCTATGCCTCACCGGCCACCGGCGCCGGCTGGATCGTGCCGAAGAAATACGTCGAAAAGGTCGGGGACGAAAGCTTCAAAAAGGCGCCGGTCGGGGCGGGACCGTACCGATTCGTCTCGTTCACGCCCGGTGTCGAGCTCACAATGGAAGCCTTCGACCAGTACTGGCGTAAGCCACCGTCGGTGAAGCGACTGGTCTTCAAGTCGGTCCCCGAGGAATCGACGCGTCTGGCCATGCTCAAGCGCGGTGAGGCTGACATCGTCTACTCCATCCGCGGCGCGCTCGCCGAGGAGCTTCGGCGGACACCCGGCCTGACCCTGAAGCCGACCATCCTGCACGGTACGCAGTGGCTGAACTTCGTCGAGCAGTGGGACCCGAAGTCGCCGTGGGCTGACAAGCGGGTGCGCATGGCGGCGAACTACGCGATCGACCGCCAGGCCATCAACCAGGCGGAGACGCTCGGCTTCTCGCGGATCAGCGCGAGCATCGTTCCTCACAGCTTCGAATTCGCCTGGCAGCCGCCGCTCTGGCCGTACGATCCGGCAAAGGCGAAGAAGCTGCTCGCCGAGGCCGGCTACCCCAACGGGTTCAACGCCGGGGAGTATTCGGTGGACAGCGCGTACGCCTCGGTTGTCGAGGCCATGGCGAATTACCTCGGCGTGGTCGGGATCATCGCGAAGGTGCATCCGCTCGAGCGCGCGGCGTTCTTCAGCCAGTTCAGGGAAAAGAAGCTCAGGAACCTCGTCCAGAGCGGCAGCGGCGCCGCCGGCAACGCTGCCACTCGAATCGAGGCCTTCGTCGCCGCCGACGGCATGTACACCTACGGCAGCTACCCGGACATCGAGGGACTCTTCCGCGAGCAAGCGGCCGAGCTGGATCCCAAGCGCCGCGAGGCGATCCTCATCAAGCTGCAGCAGCTCATGCACGACAAGGCCATGTTCGCGCCGCTCTGGGAGCTGGGCTTTCTCAACGGGCATGGCCCCCGCGTGGCCGAGTCAGGCCTTGGCCTGATCGCGGGCCACGCCTACTCGGCCCCGTACGAGGACTTGAAGCTGAAGTAATCAGGGCCCCGGGCTTACCTGACCCGGCGGAACTTCCTGAAGCAGCGAAGGTGTCGGGGCGGATTCATGTGGCGTCCCCGGATGGTGAACGCCACGTCGCCCACGTAGAGATCGCCATGGGAGTCCACGGCGACCCCATGAGGGGCGATGAACTGATCCGGCCCCTCGCCTTCTTCCGGGTCGCCGAAGCGCGTCTGCAGCCGGCCCTCGAGGTTATAGATGCTCACGCGGTGGCCCAACCCGGGAGCGTCATCCACTCCTCCCATGCCGTTCAGCTCACCGATGAAAAAATTGCCTTCCGCGTCCAGACAAATGCCGTCCGGCCGATGAATGTTGTTCCACATCGTGATGAACTTGCCGTTGGCGTCGAAGACCTGGATGCGATGGGCCTCTCGGTCGGCGATGTAGACGTGATCGTCGCGGTCGATGACGACATTGTGCGGACGGATGAACTGGCCAGGGTCGATGCCCGGCTCGCCCCACGACAGGACGTGCCGGCCCTCTGGGGTGAATTTGTGGATGCGGCTGTTGCCGTAGCCGTCCGACACGTAGAGGTGCCCGGTCAGTCGTGACACGGCCACGTGGGTGGGACGGTTGAAGGGTTTGCCTTGCCACTTGGGTGCGGGTTGCTTGGGGCTACCCAGTGTCATCAGGAGCTTGCCGTCCAGGGTGAACTTCTGGATGGTGTGGAGCCCATCGTCCACGCAATAAACCGAATCGTCAGGGCCCGTATGGATCCCATGGGGCCGATCGCTGAACACGCCTTCGCCGAACGATCTGAGCAGGCTACCCTGGCGGTCGAAAACGACGACGGGATGCTCGCCCCGGTTGAAGACGTAGACGTTGTCCTTGCCGTCGACCGCCACCCCCGCCACGTCGATGAAGGACCACCCCGGCGGCAGCTTTTCCCAGCCCTCCACCGGTTCGAACACCAGATTGCCACTGCCGAGTCTCATCGCCATCTTGGGCTCCTTCCTTCGGTTGGTGGCTTGACCCGTCGCTGCTGTCGAGAGACGGTCAGCCCCTACTGCGCCCGCCCGCGCATCGACGCCGGCTGGCCCGGCAGCTTCAGCTTCTTGCCCGTGTCGGTGATCTTCGTCCCGTCGACCTTGAGGATCGAGACGTCGCGGTCGGTGTAGTTGCCGACGTAGAGGTACTTGCCGTCGGGGCTGAAGACGACGCCTTCGGGCAGGCCGCCCACTTCGACCTCGCCCACCTTGGTGACCTTCTTGCCTTCGATCCGGAGCACGGCCAGACTGCCGTTGCGCCTGGTGTTGAACCACATCGTCTTGGCCACGCTGGCGCCGCCGAGCAGCACGGCCACGGCCACGTCGCCCTTGGGGCTGATGGCGAAGCCCTCGGGCGCGTCGCCCACCACGACGCGATCGATCACGCGGGGCGGCTGCTGCTCGAGGTCGATGATGCTGACGGTATCGATGTGGCCGTCCGGCGAGCCGGCGTTGCCGTTGTCGGCGCTGATGCCGATCTTGCCGTCGGGCGTGACGTCGATGTTGTAAGGCCAGAGTCCGACGGGCATGTCGTGCTTGGTATAGGTGACCTTCTGCCCTTCGATCGTGAGCAGCGCGATCTTGTGGGCGGCGAACTTGGTCGCGAGCGCGCGCTTGCCGTCGGGCGTGAACGCGACCGACGCGACCTCGTCGCCCATCGCCACCGTATCGACGAGCTTGACGTCGTTGCCGCTGATCGAGAGGACGCTGATCGACTTGTCCGCGCGGTTGGCCACGAGCGCCAGCGTCCCCGCCCTGTTGATCGCGAGCCCGGACGGCTGCTTGCCGACCTCGAGGGTGCCGATCTGGCTCGGCGGGTTCGTTTTCAAGTTGAAGACGTAGAGCTTGGTGTCGGGTTGAGGCTTCCAGCTGGCGCCGTCCTGGACCCAGTCGACGGAGTTGGCGACGATGGCCAGTCGCTCGTCAGCCGTGATCGCGAGATTGACCGGCGGACCGAAGATCGAGTTCATCAACGGGAAGCTGACCAGGATCTTCGGCGCTTCCCGGTTCGTGATGTCGACGACCGAGATCGTGTCCTTCCCGGGCGCGACGAACGACCGGTTGCCCTCGGCGTCGAAGACGACCTTCTCGTCGTTGCCGACGATCATCAGGTCGCCGAAGACCGAATGCGGCCACGCGATCGGCGCGATCGTGAGGGCGAGGAGCAGACGGACGAGAACGGCGGCACGGCGGTCACGGGATGTCATCGGGGCTCCTCCTTGAGCGCTCGCCTTTGAGACCTGTCGCGGGCACGCGTCCGCGGCCGGGGCGATGGTGGCACAAACGGTTCGTCGTTGCCAGGCCGCCCTTCGCGGGTTCGCCTTGCGGCTGCGGGACGTCACTCGTACACTTTCGGCACGACGCGCGGCACGAGCGCAACGACCGCGACCCGCCCAGGTCTCCCCGCGGGCGGAGATGCGGGAGGCCAGCGATGCGATGGCAGATGGGCCGGCGAAGCGACAACATCGAAGACCGGCGCGGCATGCCGGTCGGGCGCGGGGCCGCCGTCGGTGGCGGTCTCGGCGCCCTGGTGCTGGTGCTCCTGGCCATGTACTTCGGCGTCGATCCGAGCGTAATCTTGACGCCTCGATCGCGTCGCGGCTTGTTCCCTAGGCGTCGCGCGCTCAGTTGGTGTATGCATGAATCTCGAGAGGACGCATGAGCAGCGCGAGCGATCGATGGGATTACGACGTGGCGGTCATCGGTGGGGGCCCTGGCGGCTCCACGTGCGCCACGGCGCTGGCCCAGCGGGGCCGCAAGGTCGTCGTGCTGGAGCGCGAGCGGTTTCCGCGCTTTCACATCGGCGAGTCGCAGCTGCCGTGGACCAACGAGATCCTCCGGACTCTCGGCGTGCGCGACACGATCGCCGCATCTGGCTTCATCGAGAAGTGGGGCGCGAGCTTCCGGGGACCGGACGGCCCGGACGAGCGGTACGCCGACTTCCAGTACGCGCGGGAGACGCCCACGCCGCAGACGTTTCAGGTCCTGCGAGAAAAATTCGACGAAATCCTGCTTCGCTACTCCGAGAAGTGCGGCGCCCAGGTGCTCGAGGAGCATCGACTGACTGACGCAGCCTTTGACCGCGACGGCGTCACGCTCCGCTTCACCGACAAGCACGGCGGCGCCGGCACCATGCGGGTCGGGGTCGTGATCGACGCGTCCGGGCGAGCCGGCGTACTGGTCAAGCGCTTCGGGCGCCACGAGCCTGACCCGCTCCTGCTGAACATCGCGGTGCATGCGCAGTACGAGGGCATTCCCCGAGCATCAGGGCGGCGGGCGGGAGACATCCGGATGTTCACCCGCCCGGACATGGGCTGGCTCTGGTTCATTCCGCTCTCGGACACCGTCATCAGTGTCGGAGCCGTCATCCCGCAGATCGTCCATCGCCGCGAGTCGAAGGCGACGGCGGAGGAGAGTCTGGCGCACTATCTCGCTAACACCCCCGTGGCGCTGCCGCTACTCGAAAGGGCGCGACGTGTCTCACCCGCGCGGTTCGACGCCGACTATTCGTATCTGGCCACGCGAATGGCCGGCGACCGATGGGTCGCGGTCGGTGACGCCGCGGCGTTCCTCGATCCGGTGTTCTCCACTGGGGTGATGCTGGCCATGCAGGCCGGGCTCGAAGTCGCCGAGGCCATCGACAACGGCCTTGGCACCGGCGACGTGTCGGCGCGCATCTTCGCCCGCTACGAGCGTGCCGTGCGCGGCCGCTACCACCACTTCCGGCGCTTCGCAGTCGGGTTCTACGAGCCGGCCTTTCGCAAGCTCTGGTACTCGCGGCCGCCGTTTCGCAGCATCTTCGACGCCGTCGTGTCGGTGCTGGCGGGCAACTGGCGGCCGTCGTTCGTGACGCGGATGCTGGTGGAAGTGTTCTTCGCGGTCGTGGCGGTGGAGCGCGTGCTGCTGAAGCTCAGAGGGCTTCGCGGCGCTCGCTAGCGCGCGTCACTCCGCCGCGGCGAGACCCGAGCGCCCGGTCGGGCTCCCGGCGCGCGTGGTACGCCAGAGCGATCCCGCGAGCGCCAGGAGCAGCATGACCGCGGCCGTCGCCAGCACGACCTGCCATCCCCTGTGGTGCAGGAGCTGTCCGGACGACAGCGAGGTCACGGCCGCCGTCCCGAAGACCAGGAAGTCGTTGGCGGCCTGCGTGCGCGAGCGCTCGGCCGGAAGGTAGGCCTTCGTCACCAGGGTCGAGCCGGCCACGAACATGAAGTTCCAGCCGACCCCGTTGAGGGTCATCGCCAGCCAGAAGTTGTGAACGCCCACGTCGAGGGCGGCCGCCGCCACGGCGAGGACGTTGAGGGCGATGCCGAGCAGGATGACGGTGCGCTCGCCCCAGCGCTGGACGAGCGCGCCGGTGAAGAAGCCGGGCAGGAACATGCCCACCACGTGCCACTGGATCACGAACGCCGTGTCCCCGAACGTGTGGTGGTGGGCCATCATGGCGAGCGGCGTGCCGGTCATCAATAGATTCATCACCCCCTGGCCCATCATCTGCGCGAGGACGGCCACGATGAAGATCGGCTGGCGCACGATCTCCGTGATCGGACGGACGGGGCCGCCGACGCGGACGGCCTCCTCAGCCGGAGGCGGCATGCGGAGGCCGGCGAGCAGCACGGCGGTGAGCAGGCCGAGCACGGGCACGCAGAGGTACGAGCCCAGGTAGGTGGTCTCGAAGAGCTCCACCGTCCCGCGGGCGAGCATCGGGCCGATGAACGCGGCGGCCAGGCCCCCGGCCAGCACGAAGGAGATGGCGCGGCTCCGGAACTCCGGAAGCGACGTCTCGGCCGCCGCGAAACGGTACTGCTGGGCGAAGGCCACGGAGACGCCGAGAAGCAGCGCCGCCGCGGTGAGAAGCCAGAACTGACCGTGAGCCAGGGCGGCCACGCTGATCCCGCCGCCGGCCGTCGCGCAGAGGGCGCCCACCACGAAGCCGACTCGCCGGCCCACGCGCTTCATGAGCAAGGAGGCAGGGATGGTGCTCAGCGCGGTGCCGATCACGGCCATCGTCGAGGGCAAGGTGGCGAGCGCCTTGTTGCTCGCCAGCGCGTAGCCGGCGAGGCTGCCGACAGCGGAGACGAGCGTCAACGAGGTCGAGGACGTCGCCTGGGTCACGGTGAGGACAAGGACGTTCCGGAGGCGAGAGCTCACTGGCATCGAAGGCGCGTAGCAAGATCCTCGAGATCCTCGGCGATGACGTCCCAGTCCGACTCCGCTTCGAGGTTGGTCGTTTGTCCGGGGCCGTACTCCAGCGGCCGCGGGACGAAGGCCGTCGTCATGCCCTGGGCACGCGCCGCCGCGAGATCGTAGTTGTGCGCCGCAACCATCATGACTTCCGCGGGCACGAGACCGAGCAGCGAGACGGCCGTTCGATACACTTCGGGCCGAGGTTTGTAGCAAAGGGCGTTTTCCGCCGTGATGATGCAGTCCCACGGAAGCCCGGCGAATCGGGCGAGCTCGACCATCCCGATGAAGCTCGCGTTGGAGAGCGGCGTGACGATGTACCGGCGCTTCAGGCGCCGGATGCCCGCGACCGCGTCGGGCCACGGCCGCAACCGCCACCACACGCGCGAGAGCGCGTCGATCTCTTCGCGCGTCAGACCGGGGATCCCGTAGGCGACCAGGAGCTCCTCGAGCCGTGTCCGGTAGATCGCGTCGACCGTCGTCCACGGGATCTCGCCGCGGTTGACCCTGTCCATGGCGGGGCGGTAGGCGGCCTTCCAGTCGTCGAGAAACCGGACGCAGTCGAAGGTCAGCGTCTGTCGATCGGCGAGCCCCTCGAGCTCGGCGAGAACGCTCGTGCGCCAGTCGACGACCGTGCCGTACGTATCGAAGGCGAGGGCTCGAACCGAGGCTAGCGCGACCGTCTGCGGCTTCCGCTGCCCATCCGCTCCGGGACGAACCCTTCCTCGCCGGGGAAGCACCGCGGATCGCCGACACCGACATAGACCCGGAAGGGTTCTCGGAGCGGGTCGGCGCGCGGTGGGGCCGGGCGGTTCTGAATGTCGTCCCGCATGCTCGACTCGACGGGGAGCGATTGCTGCGGCCGACTCATCTCGAGCAGGAGGTTGGGCCGCGTCGGCTCCTGGGCGCGCGCCGACGCGACGCCGGCGGCGGACATCAGGAGCATCGCGATACCCATAGCGAGTTTCATCGGCCAACAAATTCTCTCCTTTCCCCCCGAGGAAGTCCACTCCGGCGAGCCCGGGCCCCCCGACGACCGCGGTTGTGAAGGGCGCCTCTTTTCCCTATGCTGCGTATCGTGTTCACGAATGCCGCGACGCGCCAATCATGAGCTCGGCCCGCAAGCAGGTCGCCGTAGTGGTCGGGGCAACCTCCAAATGGCAGTCCGATGGGCGCAACACCAGGCTCGCGCACGGCAAGGCGCTCGACGACAGCGATATCCCCGTCGGCATGCGCTGGGGCGTCGGCGGAGCCGTCGCCCAGAAATTCGCCAAAGAAGGGTTCTTCGTCGTCCTGACGACCCGCAATGCCGCCAATGCCGCGGCGCTGGAGAAGGCCATCGTCGAGCAAGGCGGTCAATCCATGATCGTCGAGCTGGATCTGGTGTCGCGCGAGTCGATCTCGCGGGCGTTCGCCACGATTCGCCGGCAGGTCGGCGACCCGGACGTCCTCGTCTACAACGCCGGCTATCTCGAGGGGCGCGACTTGCCGCCCGACAAGGAGCTGCTGGAGCACGTCCCCGTCGAGATCTTCGAGACCGCCCAGCACATCGCCAGCCGGGGGCCGTTCCTGGTCGCGCAGGAAGTGCTGCCGGCGATGCGAAAGCGGGGCGCTGGCTCGTTCCTCATCTCGAACAATCAGTTCTCGTTGCGGGGCAGAAAGCGCCTGACCGGACAGTCGCTGTACTATCCGCGAGTGATGATGCGCACCCTGGCGCAGGTGCTCACGGAGGAATATTCCGAGCACGGCGTGCACGTGGCCAACGTCGTGATCGACGGTCTCATCGACTCGCCGGGCACCCGCGCGCTGCCGCGGGCCCGCCAGAATCCCGAGACCGTGATGAATCCCGTGAAGATCGCCGAAGCGTTTTATTACTTGCACACCCAGGACAAATCCTGCTGGACGCACGAGCTGCAGCTGACACCTTATTCGACGAAGCCGAGCTTTTGAGAGCGCGCTCTCCACTGCCGAAAGGACGACGATGGACCACGTAGAGTTCGACCGCGAGCCGCCCGCGAACTTGACGACGCTGGTGATGGCGTTCGGGGGCTGGATCGATGCCGGCCAGGCGGCGACGGGCGCCTTGCGCCACCTGGTCCGCGACCTCTCCGCCACGCGGCTGGCCGGGATCGACCCCGAGCACTTTTTCATGTTCACCCAGGAGCGTCCCGAGGTGCGGATGAAGTCCGACGAGAGCCGCGAGCTCACCTGGCCACGGAGCGAGTTCTTCGCTTGCCCTCCAGCGGACGGCCGAGACGGCCTGCTGCTCTTTTGCGGCGGGGAGCCGCATCTGAGGTGGCGCGCCTACACGAAGGCGTTCCTCGACGTGGCCGAGCGCTGCGGCGTGAGGCGGATCGTCTCGATCGGCGCGCTCCTGGCCGGCGCGCCGCACACGCGTCCGGTACGCGTCACCGCGCGCTCCACCGACCCCACCTGGCGATCGGTGGTCGAAGCCTGGGGCATCTACCGTCGCCCAACCTACGAAGGCCCGACCGGCATCACCACGGTGCTCCTGGACGCCGCGGAGCGGCGCGGAATCTCGCATCTCGGCTTGATGGGCCAAGCGCCTCATTACTTGCAAAACACCGAGAATCCCGCGGCCATCCACGCGCTGCTAACCTGCATGGCGCGCCTGCTCCACCTGAGCCTGGACATGTCGCGTTTCACCGAGGCCATAAAAGAATTCCGATCCCAGTGTGATCGCGAGGTGGCGCGCAATCGCGCCACGCGCGAGCACGTGCAGCAGCTCGAGCAGCAGTACGACGCGACGGCCAGCGAGGAGCGCCAGACGCTCCCCGACGGTGAGCTCGACTCGGACAAGCTCATGCAAGAACTGGAGGAGTTCTTGCGGAAGCAGCGGGAGGGCGGTCAGACAGGCTGACCCGACGGGCAATCCTTTCCCGCGTTCCCAGAGCTGCTGGACTCGGCCCCGGCGCCACCCCGGCAATGCGACTGGCTGGGCTGGTGGTGCCACGAGGAGAAGGGGGACCTCTTTTTCTTCTATGTCGCCCTCGCCAATGAGCCGGGCTCCTGTGGGGCGCCGAACCGGTCGCCGGTGCTCGCCGGCGGCCGGGCCCGACAGAGGCGCGTCGACTTCGGCGCTCGTGGCGTGACAGCGGACGGTACGAAGCTCGCCGGTCAGTCACGATGAAGGTTTACCTGTTGCGTCGCGTGCTGGCAGTGATTCCGGTGATGATCGTGGTCGCGACCGTCACGTTCGTGCTGCTCCACCTCGCGCCCGGCGATCCCGCGAGTGTCATGGCAGGCCCGGATGCCACGGAGCACGACGTGGCCAAGATCCGCCGTCTACTCGGCCTGGACGAGCTGCTGCCGGTTCAGCTCGTGCGTTGGTACAGCCGCCTCCTCGTGGGCGACCTCGGCACGTCCATCTTTCTGCGACAACCAGTGCTCGAGGCCATCGTAGACCGGCTTGAACCGACGCTACTCTTGGCCCTTTGGGGACTGCTGATCGCAGTCCTGATCGGGATCCCCACGGGCGTCGTCTCGGCGCGCTATCGCAATACGGTCGTGGACCAGTCCTGCATGGGCCTCGCGCTCGTCGGCCTCTCGATCCCGAACTTCCTGCTCGGCCTCCTGATGATTCTCTTCTTCGGTGTCTGGCTCGGCTGGCTCCCGGTGGCAGGCTACGTGCCCCTCGAGCGCGGTCTCTGGGCCAACCTGCGATCGCTGATCATGCCCGCCGTGTCGCTCGGCCTTGTGCAGTCGGCGCTGATCGCGCGCATCACCCGCTCGAGCATGCTGGATGTGCTCCGCGAGCAATACATCCTCGCCGGGCGCGCCAAGGGGCTCTCAGAGCCGAACGTGATCTACAAGCACGCGCTCCGGAACGCCATCATCCCTACCCTGACCGTGATCGGCATCTCCTTCGCGGTCATCCTGGGCGGCGCAGTGGTGGTCGAGAACGTGTTCAACATCCCCGGACTCGGCAGGCTCATCTACTCGGCCGTTCTCCGTCGCGACTACCCGGTGATCCAGGGCGTTGTGCTCCTCGTAGCGGTGAAGTACACACTGGTCAACCTGGTCGTGGACCTCGCTTACATCGCCATCGACCCGCGCATCCGCTATCGATGACTGTGAATGTCCACGCCGAGCAGCTGCGTGAGCGCTTGCCGATTACCGTCCCGGCGTCGTCCGAGCGATTGCGGGCGCTCCGGTTCTTCCTACGGCGGCGGACAGCCGTCGTCGGCGCGCTGTTGGTCATAGCTTACCTGCTGATCGCCCTGTTCGCCCCGGTCCTGTCGCGCCGGGATCCTCAGGTTCTCGACGTCCAGGCGCGGCTCTCGGCCCCGAGCGCCCAGCACTGGTTCGGACGCGACGACGTGGGGCGCGACGTCTGGAGTCGGGTGATCTACGGCACCCGGCTCTCGTTCGTGGTGGGCACCTCGGTAGTATTCCTGTCCGTCCTGGGAGGGCTCGCGGCCGGGCTCGCCGGCGGCTACTATCGGAGACTCGACGACGTGCTCATGCGCGTCATGGATGGCCTCATGGCGTTCCCCGGCATCGTTCTCGCCATCGCGCTGGTTGCAGCGCTCGGCCCGAGCGTGGTGAACGTCATCACCGCACTGGCCGTGGTCTATATCCCGCGGGTAGCGCGGCTCGTACGCGGGTCAGTGCTCGTCGTCCGAGAGACTCCCTACGTCGAGGCCGCCCGTGCTCTCGGCATCCCGGATCTCCGCGTGGTCGTCCGCCACGTGCTCCCAAACTGCCTCTCACCGGTCCTCGTGCAGGGGACATTCATCTTCGCGGCTGCTGTGCTGGGCGAGGCGGCCCTCTCGTTCCTCGGGCTGGGCGTGCCACCGCAGGTGCCCTCGCTGGGCAATGTGCTGGCTGAGGGGCGCCTCTATCTTCATCAGGCCCCATGGCTTACCCTCTTCCCGGGTGCCGCGATCATGGCTGTCATCCTCGGCCTGAACCTCTTCGGCGATGGGCTGCGTGATCTGCTCGACCCGAAACTCCGCTCGGAGGGCGTGGAGAAGTTGAGCGGCCCCGCGAGCGGACCAAGGGGGGCTTCTCGATGAGACCCATGCGAGGCCTCTTCGCCACATCGCTGCTCGCGACGACCCTGACGCTCGCAAGCTCCTCGGGCGCCGCCGCGTCCGAAGGCCAGATGACGTGGGGTCTCCACTTCTCGCCAACGCCCACGTGGTTCGACCCGGCCGAGATCACGGCAACGACCGCGTCGTACAACACCCTCTACGCGCTGCACGACGCGGTGATCCGGCCGAGCCCGGGTCACCCCATGGCGCCGAGCCTGGCCGAATCGTGGAGCGCCTCACCCGATGTGCTCGTCTACGAATTCGTCCTCCGCAAGGGCGTCAAGTTTCACAACGGCGACCCGGTCGGCGCCGAAGACATCAAGTTCTCGTTCGAGCGATACCGTGGCCTCGCGCACAAGACGCTCAAAGAAAAGGTCGCCGGCATCGAAATCCCCGATCCTGGGAGGGTCCGCTTCCGCCTGAAGCAAGCGTGGCCGGACTTCATGACCTTTTATTCCAGTGCGACAGCCGCCGGCTGGATCGTGCCGAAGAAGTACGTCGAAAGGGTCGGCGACGACGGGTTGAAGAAAGCCCCGATCGGCGCGGGCCCGTACCGGTTCGTCTCGTACACCCCGGGCGTGGAGCTCGTCCTGGAAGCCTTCGACGGGTACTGGCGGAAAACGGCGCCCGTGAAACGGCTCGTCGTCAAGGCGCTTCCGGACGAGGCCACGCGCCTCGCCGCGCTGAAGCGAGGTGAAGTCGACATAGCGTATGGCATGAGCGGCGCGCTGGCCGAGGAGCTCCGGCGAACCCCTGGACTGACGTTGAAGCCGGTCGCGGGCCAGGTCGTGGATTGGGTCAACTTCACCGATCAGTGGGACGCGAAATCCCCGCTCCGTATGAAGACGTGAGGCTCAAGCAGAGGTGACAGCTCGCCGGGTTATCCACAATTTCACAATTATTCACATGACCAAAACTGCGCGGACTGGCGCGGTTCCAGAGTTAGCCCTCGGGGAATATGACGGCCGGCTCTGCAGATCGAGGCGCCGCCGTCAAATTTTCGGCCCTTTAAGGGCTCGCGCGTGACTCAAGGGCTCCGGCGCCCGCCATTGACGCGGGCAAATGAAGTCTGCTTGTACACCATCGTTGCGACCATCTTCGCCGCCGCGATTGCCTTCGAGCCGGTGGTGTTCAAGATCCACAAAGGCTTTCTAAGCTTCGCGGTCGTCTTCACCTGCCTCGCTGGGGTCGCAGGCGGGATCATTGCAAGCCGCTGCGCACACTTCACGAGCAGGAACGAACTCTGGGGGGCCAAGATTGGACCGTTCGGATGGAGATGCCTGAAAGGAGAACACTGCGCGTACGTCCAACATGCTTGCTTTGGGATTGCGTTAGTTGCGGCTCTGTTGGCTCTGCTCGGCGGCTACGCCAAATGGCTGCCATTTGCAGGGTGCATACCATAACGACCAACCACTTCGTTCAGCTCGCATCCTAAAACGCGCGGACCTGCTCTTGACCCCGATTGTTCGGTGGGGCTACGCTCGCTGAACCGCGGCGTGGGGACCGATCCGAGCCACCGGAGGCGAAGGGGAGGACTGACGATGAAGCTCTCCGACATCAAGTCGTCGGAAGCGGAGCTCCAGGACTACTACGCGCAGCTCCGATCCCAGCACATCACACCCGCCTGGATCGGGGGCGGTATCTCTCGCGAACCCAAGAGCAAGGCCGTGCCCTGGGTGTGGCACTGGCGCGACTTGCGTCCCCAGGCGATGCGGGCGGCGCAGCTTGTCGGCACCGAGCAGGCGGAGCGTCGCGTGCTCAGGCTGACGAACCCCGAGCTGCCCGGGCAGTCGGCAAGCAACACCATGGTCGCCAACATCCAGATCGTGATGCCCGGCGAGATCGCGCGCGCCCATCGCCACTCGGGCTCGGCCCTGCGCCTGATCATCGAGGGCAAGGGCGGCTACACGGTCGTCAACGGCGCGCGCCTCCCGATGGCCCCTGGCGATCTCGTGCTGACACCGAACTGGACCTGGCACGATCACGCCAACGATACCGACGGGCCGATGATCTGGCTCGACGGCCTGGACACGCCGCTGGTGCGGATGCTCGAGGCCGGCTTCTACGAGGAGTACTACAAGGAGACCCAGACCATCGGCGAGGGCGCCAGCTTGTCCGTCGCGAACTATGGGAATGGGGGCTTGCGGCCGGCCTGGGAGGCCGCGCCGGCCACGCGCTATTCGCCGCTGTGGCACTACCCGATGTCTCAAGCTCGCGCCGCGCTCGAGCGCCTGGCGGCCGAACGCTCCGGTAGCCCGTTCGACGGCATCATCCTCGAATACACGAACCCGGTGACCGGCGGACCCGCCATGCCGACGATCGCGTGCTTCATCCAGATGCTGCGCGCCGGCGAGCGGACGCAGGCGCACCGGAGCGTCTGCTGCACGAACTATCACGTGATCGAGGGCCGCGGCTACTCGATTGTCGGCGGCGCGCGGCTCGATTGGGAAGACAAAGACGTGTTCACGGCGCCGACCTGGACGTTCCGCGAGCACGTGAACGACAGCGACCGGCCCGCGTTTCTGTTCAGCTTCACCGACGCGCCGGTGATGAAGGCGCTCGATCTGTACCGTGAGGAGGCGAAAGCCGGCTGACGGCTCGCTCGTTCCGTCCGCGGCGTGCGCCCGCCGTCAGCGCTTTGGCGCGTCGGCGATCGCCGACTGCACCATCGTGCGGAACTGGTTTCGCAGTAGGACGCGGTCGTAGTCGCTCACCTGCACCATGTAGAGCGCGATCAGCCGCTCCTGCGGATCGATCCAGAACAGGGTGCCGCCGTTGCCGGCCCAGCCGTACTCGCCCGTCGAGCCCGGCAGGCCCGCCACCCCGGCCTCGCGGCGTACCTGGAAGCCCAGCCCGAAGCCCAGGCCAGGGGCGGCGATCGCGATGGTCCCCAGGTGGTCGGCCGTCATGAAGTCGACTGTCTTCCGCCCCAGCAGGCGAACGCCGCCGAGCTCGCCGCCGTTGAGCAGCATGGTCGTGAAGCGCAGGTAGTCGAGCGTGCTTCCGACCAGTCCCCCGCCGCCCGACTCGTAGCGAGCCCGGACGGCCACGTCGAAGCGGGGGGTCATTGCCGGCCCGTCGGGTTGCTGCCAGGGCTGGGCGGCTCGGGACATCTTGTCGGCGGGCACCCAGAATGCAGTGTCGGCCATTCCGAGAGGTCGGAAGATGCGCTCCTCGAAGAACCGCCCGAGTGTCATGCCCGAGACGACCTCGACGAGGCGCCCCAGCACGTCGGTAGAGACGCCGTATTCCCAGCGCGTGCCCGGCGCGTACAGCAGGGGCAGGCGCCCGAGCTTGGCGACGAGGTCGGCGTTGGTGTCGTCGCGGCTCCCCACGTGCGCCTCGCGATAGGCGCGGTGCACGAGGCTGTCCCCGCGTGAGCCGTACGTGAAGCCCGAGGTGTGGCGCAGCAGGTCCTGCACCGTGATCTCGCGCGGCGCGTCGACCACCTCGAGCGTCTTGCCTCCCGCGCCATCGGACTTTTCGACGCCGACCTTCGGCTTGCTCAGCTCCGGGAGGTAGCGCGACACGGGGTCGGAGATCTGCAGTCGGCCCTCCTCCACGAGCATCATCAGGGCGACGCTCGTGATGGGCTTGGTCATCGAGTAGATGCGGAAGAGCGCGTCCTTCGTCATCGGCGCGCCGGCCGCGCGGTCGCGGAAGCCGAGACTCTCGAAGTAGGCGATCTTGCCGTGACGCGCGACCAGAATCACCGCGCCGGGCACGTGGCCGGTCTCGATGTGGCCCGCGGTGACGGCGCGGACCCGCGCCAGTCTCTCGCTGGACAGTCCCACCTCCTCTGGCGTCTTGGCGCGCGGCAGCACCTCCGCGGGCTCGGCGTAGACGGGCGCAACCAGAAGGGCGACGATGACGGCGGCGTTCAGCGCGCTCCGCATGGCACGTCTCCTCCCCCAGGAAGATCGGCGCGTACTCTACACGAACTCTCCTCTCCCTTGACCCCCATTGTTCGGTGGGGCTACCCTTCGGACGCGAAGTCTCGAAGGGGGCTATATGACGGATCTTCCGAAACGCGAGCTCGGGCGGACTGGGCTTCAGGTGACGATGTTGGGCTACGGAGCGATGGAGCTGCGGGGAGCGCCGCGCGGCCGTGACGTCACCGAGGCGCAAGCCGAGACCATTCTCCATACCGTGCTCGACGCCGGCATCAACTACATCGATACCTCGATCGACTACGGACTCAGCGAGGAGCGCATCGGGCGCTACATCGCGAATCGGCGCTCCGAGTACTACCTGGCGGGCAAATGCGGCTGCGTGGTCGGCGCGACCCCCGCGCCACGCGGCCAGCGGAACCCCCACGTCTTCACGCGCGATAACATCGTCGCCGGCGTCGAGCAGAGCCTCGCGCGCATGAAGACGGATTACCTCGACGTCCTCCAATTTCACGCCTCGCCGTCCAGACAGACGCTCGAGGCGCACGGTGCCCTCGACGCTGTGCTCTCGCTCAAGCGGGCGGGCAAGGTCCGTTTCATCGGCATGTCCGCCACGTTGCCGCAGCTCGCGGAGCACATCGCGATGGGCCTGTTCGATGTCTTTCAGATCCCGTACTCGGCCGTGGAGAGGGAGCACGAGACGATCATTGCCAGCGCGGCCGAGTCGGGGGCAGGCATCGTCATCAGAGGCGGTGCCGCCAAGGGTGCTCCGTCCGGGGCTGAAGGGGCCGGGACGCAATGGGAGCGCTGGCAGAGGGCGCGGCTCGATGACTTGCTCGCGGGCATGACCCCGATGGAGTTCATTCTCCGGTTCACCTTCACCCACCCGGACATGGCCACGAACATCGTGGGAACGATCAACCCGGCCCATCTCCAAGACAACATCGTCGCCCTGCTGCAGGGCCCGCTCCCACCGGGGCTGTATGCCGAGGCCAAGCGTCGTCTCGCTGCCGCGGGCTCCATACCGTAGGCCATGCAGCCGCAGCGCTCCGGGCCGTTTCCCTATGTTCCGATCAATCGCCGACCCAGGATCACCTGGCCGAACGGCGCGCGCCTGGCGCTCTGGGTCATCCCGAACGTCGAGACCTTTCCGCTGAACGAGCCGGTGCCCGGCGGCACCGGCCTGGCGCCCGACGTCATCAACTGGGCGCCGCGCGACTACGGTAACCGCGTCGGGATCTTCCGCGTGATAGAGGTGATGGCCCGTCACGGCGTGCGCGGAACGGTCGCGCTCAACGCCGAGGTGTGCGACGACTATCCCCAGATCATCGAGGACGCTCGCGCGCTCGGCTGGGAGTTCATGGGGCACAACCAGAGCAACGCGCGGCTGCTCCATCTCATGGCGCCCGACGAGGAGCGGCGGGTCGTGCTCGCGACGTTTTCCCGCATCGAAAAGGCGACGGGCCACCGCCCGAAAGGGTGGCTCTCCTCCGGCCTGCAAGAGAGCTGGCACACGCTCGATTACCTCGTCGAGGCCGGCGCCACCTACGTCGCCGACTGGATCAACGACGACCAGCCCTATCTGATGAACATCGGGGGCCAGCGCCTGTGCTCGATCCCGTACTCCGGAGAGATCAACGATCTGCCGCAGATCCTCCGCGCCGGCCGGTCGTCGGACGAGTTCGAGCTGATGATCCGCCGCCAGTTCGACACGCTCTACCGCGAGGGGGCGCAGTCAGGACGCGTCATGGCAATCTGCCT
>QHTE01000045.1:25654-132988 GCA_003220685.1 Candidatus Rokuibacteriota bacterium | reverse complement strand
CCTTCCTGCTCGACCTCAAGAAGACGCTGATGAACGCGGTCGAGCGCAACGGCGCCGGCACGCCCGTGCGGCTCTCGCCGGACGATTTCGAGGTGATCCGGACCGAGCTCTCGACCCAGGCCTCGACGGTCGTCATGCTCGACATGAGCCGCTCGATGATCAACAACGGCTACTTCCTACCGGCCAAGAAGGTCGCGCTCGCGCTGACCGCGCTGATCCGCGGCCAGTTCCCGCGCGACAACCTGTACATCCTCGGGTTCTCCCTCTACGCGAAAGAGTTCAAGGCCGAAGACCTTCCGAAGCTCGCGTGGAGCGAGTGGAACATCGGGACCAACATGCACCACGGCTTCCAGCTCTCGCGGCGGCTCCTCGGGCGGCAGAAGGGCGGCAACAAGCAGATCATCATGATCACCGACGGCGAGCCGACCGCCCACATGGAGGGCGGCGAAGCCGACTTCTCCTACCCGCCGACCCGGCGCACGTTCGAGGAGACGTTGAAGGAGGTCCAGCGCTGCACGCGCGAGGGGATCACCATCAACACGTTCATGCTCGAGCAGAGCCGGATGCTGACGCAGTTCATCGAGCAGCTGGCCCGCATCAACAAGGGCCGCGCGTTCTTCGCGAGCCCCGACCGCCTCGGCGAGTACATCCTGGTCGACTACGTCCGCAACAAGCGCCGCGCGATCGCGTAGGGTTCTCGGCCGCGGTGCGCCTGGCGGGCGACGGCTCTCATCCCGCCGTCAGCAGGCCGATCTGGCGAAGTACGGCGGCGTGATCCCAGTAGATCCGCTCACAGGCGAGCTTGTCGCCGCGAAACTGCACGACCACGACGACGTCCAGGGCGATCTTCTTGTGGGTCGGAGGCACGTTCGGCAAGAGCCAGGGCATCGGCCGACTGTGGGTGAACGTGAGGTGCAGCTCGTCCACGAGCTGTCCCTCGCCGACCACGCGGTTCACGGGCGTCGTCCGCAGATCGTCAGGCCATGAAGGGATGAAGTCATCCCGATAGAACGCTCGCAACGCGTTCTTCCCGCGACCTCCGGTGTTCACCGGCATGTGGTTGACGAACGCATCATCCGTCATGGTGGCGAGGGTCGCCTCGACGTCTTTGCTCTCGAACTCTCCTTTGAGGTGCTCTTCCCACAAGCGCTCGAGCTGTTGCGGCGTCATGGCATGTCCTTTCTCCGTTTCGACGGGCCACCGCGGGCGTTGACGGGACGATTCTGCCTCTTCCGTATAATGCGCGGCACCGGATAATGCGGTCGGATCGCGCGGGTCCAGCCACGTAGTCGCGGGGGTACGCCGAGATGACGACGGTGGAGACGGATCGGCTTGTCTTGCGCCCGTGGCGCGAAGACGACGGCGTGGAGTTGCAGCGCCTGTTCAGCGACCCGGCCGTCAGAGGTGGCCGAAGTTTCCCTCCAGAGCGAATCGCCAGATTCGCCGAAAGCAGCGTGCGGCAGTGGCGCGTGAACGGCTTCGGCCCGTGGGCCGCCATCGAGAAGTCCACGGGCGACTGGATCGGCCGGATCGGTCTCGATCAGCTCGACGACTGGCCGGAAGTCGACAAGATCGAGATCGGATTCGAGCTTCACAAGGCCTGGTGGGGTCGTGGCCTCGCCACCGAAGGCGCCCTGACGGCGCTCGATTTCGGCTTCGAGCAGCACGGCCTCGAGCGGATCATCAGTGTCACGGCCGCCGCGCACACCGCCGCTCGCCGCGTCATGGAGAAGGCAGGGCTCACGTACCGAGGCACGCGGTTGTGGACGAATCCCGACGTCCCGGTCGTCTGGTACGCCATCGACCGCATCGCGTGGAAAGCGAGGAAAATCCCGGCGCCCTAGCCGCCCGCGGCGACCGGCTCGCCCAACTCCTGGCCCTTCATCAGCCAGCGAATGAGCGGCGCGGCGATGAAGGTGCTCACCAGCGCCATGATCACGAGCATCAGGTCCTTGCCGATGTTGAGGACGATTAGCTCCATCAGCCCCCGCGTGTTCATGCAGACGCCGATTGTGAGCGCGCTTCGAGGCGGCTCGCCGGCGCTTCCATTCCTCGCCGGCCGAGGCGGCCGTGACCTGCGCAAGGTCACGAAGGGCTTGCGGGCTGTCCCTTCGCCATCCGCGTCCCGGAATCAGTTTTCGGAGTCTGGCGGGCCAGTGTCTTCTGGACCACGTCGCGGATTCCCGTATTGTCCGTGGGATCCATGGCTCTAGAGGTTATAGAGCCGGGCGCAGTTGTCCCAGAGGATCTTCCGCCGGCTCGTCTCCGAGAGCGGCAGCTTGAGGAAGAGGTTGGTCGCCTCGGGGAAGTGCGAGTCCGAGTGCGGGTAGTCCGTCGAGAACACCAGCGTGTCGTCGCCCAGCCTCTGGATCACCCACTCCACCTGATCCTCGTCGGGATCGACGCTGATGAAGCACTGGCGCTTGAAGTACTCGCTGGGCGGCGCCTGGAGCTTCGTGCTCTCGCCGCTCTTCGCCATCTCCCAGTATTCGTCGAGCCGCCACAGGAGCCACGGCAGCCAGCTGCAGTTGCCCTCGAGGAAGGCGACGCGCAGGCGCGGAAAGCGCTCGAGCACTCCGCCGGCCGTCATCGACGCGACCGCGGCCATCAGCTCGACGGGGTTGTTCAGCCCGCCGGCGATGGTGGTGCTGGGCGCCGTGAGGTAGCGGTTCACGAAGTGCGTGTCCGAGTAGTTGTTGGGCGCGGGATGGAAGCAGATCGGGACGTTCAGACGCTCGGCTTCCGCCCAGAGCGGATCCATCCGCGGGTCGTGCAGGTTCACGCCGTTCACGGGATTCGGCATCATCTGCGCCGCGACGAAGCCGAGCTCCTCGACGGAGCGCCGCAGCTCGCGCGCCGCCAAGGTCGCGTCGTGCAAGGTCACGAGCGCGGCCGCGTGCATCCGCGCGGGGGCCGGCCTGCGAAAGTCCGCCGCCCAGTCGTTCCAGGCCCGGCACAGCGCGACCGCGAACGCCGGCTCGAAGGCGTCGACGCAGACGACCGGCAGCGTGCGAAAGAGCACCGCCACGTCGAGCCCCTCGGCGTCCATCGCCCTCTGCTGCGAGGCGGAGTCGAAGCGCGCGGCGGCGTAGTCCTTCAGCACGGTGGCGGCGCGCTTTTCCGCGTCGACCCGCCCCCGGCCGAGCGGCCTCGGGAACGTGAACTCGCCGACCGTCCACTGGCTCGTGTGGGCGCCGCGCGAGGCGGTCGGGCGAGGCGTGCGGTCGCGATAGGCCGGGTCGAGATAGCGATCGTAGAGGTCCGAGGGCTCGATCACGTGAAGATCGCTGTCGAGGACGCGGAAGCCCGCCTTCATTTCGCCCTCCCGGAGTGGTCGGCGATGACCTGCGCCACGCACGCGGTCACCCTGACGCCGGTCGGCAAGTGGAGGAACTCGTTCGGTCCGTGGGCGTTCGAGCCGGGCCCCATCGCCCCAGTGATGAGGAACTGCGCCTGCGGGAAGCGCTCTCCCAGCATGCTCATGAACGGGATCGAGCCACCGAGGCCGGCGAACATGGCCGGCTTGCCGAAGTAGCTGTGCGACGCGCGATGGATCGACTCGAGCAGCGCGGGATCCGTCGCGGGCGCGTTCCAGCCGTTGCCGGCGTCGCCGTAGGTGTCGAGCGTGACGCGCGCCCCGTACGGGGGATCGGCCTCGAGGATCTCCTTGAGCCGTCGCACCGCGCGGCCGGCCTCGCACGTCGGCGGCAGGCGCAGCGAGAGCTTCAGCGACGTCTTGGGACGCAGCACGTTGCCGCCGTCGGCCGGCAACGGAAGCCCGGCGCCGCCGGTGATCGCGAGCGCCGGCCGCCACGTGTTGTTCAGGATCAGCTCGTACGGGTCGGTGCTGACCGGTCGGGCGCCCGGCGGAAACGGGAAGCGATCGTAGATCTCCGTGCCGAGCACCGTCGCCACCTCGCGCGCCTCGGCGAGCCGCTCGCGCGGGATCTCGACGTGGAAATCGCGCGGGATGATCTCGCCCGTGCGCGAGTCCTCGAGACGATCGAGCAGCTGGCGCAGCACGCGGAAGCTCGAGGCGACGATGCCGCTGGCGGCGCCGGAGTGCACGCCCTCGGTCAGCGCCTCGGCCGTGAGGACGCCGCCGACCACGCCGCGCAGCGACGTCGTGCCCCAGAGCTGCTCGTAGTTGCCGCAGCCCGAGTCGAGGCACACGACCAGGCTCGGCGTGCCGAGCTTCGTCTTGAGGGCGTCGACGTAGAAGGGAAGATCGGGGCTGCCGCTCTCCTCGCACGCCTCGATCAGCACCACGCAGCGCCCGTGACGGGTGCGCTGCTCCTGCAACGCCTGGATCGCGGTGAGCGCCGCGAAGGTGGCGTAGCCGTCGTCGCCGACGCCGCGGCCGTAGAGCTTGTCGCCGCGGCGCACCGGCGTCCACGGGCCGGTGCCCTCGGCCCACCCGACCATCTCGGGCTGCTTGTCGAGGTGACCGTAGAGCAGCACCGTGTCGGTGCCGGTTCCCGGCGCCTCCATGAGCAGCACCGGCGTGCGTCCCTCGAGCCGGACGACCTCGATGGAGAGCCCCTCGATCGGCCGCTCGCCGGCCCAGCCCCGCAACAGCTCGACGGCCCGGTCGATGTGGCCGTGCTCGCGCCACTGGGCGTCGAACATCGGCGACTTCGCCGGGATCTTGACGTAGTCGTGCAAGGTGGGAACGATGCTCTGATCCCACGTCTTCTGGACGAAGTCGCGGATCTTACCGGAGTCGAGCGCCATGGGCGGTCCTCAGGAGGCGATGCGCAGGCCGGAGCGAATCTCCCAGAGCTCCTGGAGCTCGAGCGGCGCGTCAGCGATCCGCGCCAGCTTGCCGCAGAGGCGACAGTGGATGAACGCCGGCTCGCGGCCGACGTACGTGCTGTCGCACTTGGGGCACCGAGCCTGCGGCGCAGCGAGAAATCGCTTCGCCGTCCTCTGCAAGGTGTGCTCGGGGGTGAGACGGATGACGGTGGCCGGGGTGGCCTCGGCTTTCCGTTTCACGCGTTTTGCTTTCGCCAGCTTCATGGGCGAAGGCCATTGTAGCGTATCTTTGGCCGGATGAGGATTGGCGTAGTCCTCGACGGGCGGCGGTCGGCCGCCGAGATCGCCGAGCTCGCGCGGCTGGCGGAGACCTGCGGGTTTTCCACCGTCTGGTTGTCGGCAGGCGCCCGGACGAAGGACCATTTCGTGCGTCTGGCGCTGGCAGCCGCCGCGACGCGGCGGATCCGGCTGGGTCCGATCGCGGTGAGCCCGTTCGAGATGCACCCCGTGCACATCGGCCTGGCGCTCCTGACGCTCGACGAGATCGCGCCGGGCCGCGCCTGTCTGGTGCTCGGCGCGGGCGGCGATCTGGCGGCGACGCTCGATCCGCCGAAACGCGGCCGCGTCGAGGCCGTCGAGGAATGCCTGGACATCCTGCGCGCCCAGGCCGCGGGCGGCGAGATCAACTACGCGGGCAAGCACTATCGAGTGACCAGGCTCTTCTCGCCGTGGGGCCGCGTCGCGATGGATCGGCTCTACCTCGGCGCCAATCGCCCGCGCATGCTGCGGCTCGGCGCGCGCAAGGCCGACGGCATCATGGTGACCGACATGCCGCTCGCCTACCTCGGGGGGCTCGTCGCGCGGATCCGTGGCGAGCTTGTCGAGGCCCGGCGAGACCCGAGCGCGTTCGCCCTCAGCAACTGGTTCGTGTGGAACGTCCAGGAGACCCGCGCCGAAGCCGAGCGCCTGGCCCGCCGCGGGCTCGCGTTTCGCCTCTACTACATCCGCGACGTCGCGGCCTCGATCGGCCTCGGCGAGGCCGAGGCCCGCGAGCTCGCGGCCAGGCAGCCTGAGATGCTGCGCGCGATCTTCAGGGGCGGCGAGCCGTGGGCCCCGGCGCCGCCCGTCGCAGAGCGGCTGATCGAGCATTTGACCTTGACCGCCGATCGCCGGGGGCTCGCGGGGTGCATCGAACGCCTCCAGGAATTCGAGCGGCTGGGGCTCACGGAGATCGCGCTGGCTCCGCACGGCGACCCCGCCGCCGCGATCCAGCTCATCGGCGATGCCGTGATCCCGACCCTCGACCGCGAGCGCGCTTCCCGGGTTCCGTGACTGGCGGCCCGTGCATGGCGTATTCTGTCGTCGTCGGTCCGGTGCCCGAGGGGGGCCTAACGGAGGACGCATGATCAAGCTCGACCACCTGACGATCGCGGTGACCGACTGCGAGAAGTCGCGCGACTGGTACATCGAGACGCTCGGGCTCAAGCTCGAGTTCGAGATTCCAGAGCGGCATACCTCGGCCGTGCAGGACGAGTTCGGCTTCACGCTGTTCCTCGCCGAGACGCCGGGGGGCCCGGGGCGGCCGAGCTGTGTTCTCACGTTCCAGGTCAGCGACGTCGAGGCCAAGCACAAGCAGCTGGTGGCCGCCGGCGTGAAGTTCGTGCATCCGCCGCAGAAGACGTTCTGGGGCTATGGCGCGGATCTGAAGGACCCCGACGGCTATCACATCTGGCTGTGGGACGAAAAGACGATGCGGGAGAAGGGCGAAGTCTGAGCGCCGACCTCGTCGCGACGCGCTGGGACGCCGAGTACCGCGCGGGCCGCTACGTCGCGGAGCCTCCACTCCCGTTCGTCGATCAGATCCTCGCCACGTTGCGAGCTCATCCCGCCGCGATGGACGGCGTCGGACTCTATGTCGGCTGCGGCAACGGCCGCAACTACCTGCCGCTGGTCGACGCCGGGCTCGCGCTTCACGGGCTCGACGTCTCGCGCGAGGCGCTCGATCAGCTCATCGCGCACCGCCCGACGCTGACGCCGCAGCTGGTGTGCGCCGACTTTCGCGCCCTCGACCCCGCCTCACCGTTCGACTATCTCGTCGCGGTCCAAGTCTTTCAGCACGGCGACCAGGTTGACGCGGCAGCGTACTTTGCCAGGACGGCGGCCGTGCTGAAAGCGGGCGGGCTCTTCTTCCTGCGCGTGAACTCGGCCTCGACCGACATCTACCTTCGGCACACGCTCGTGGATCGGAACGCGCCCGGCGGTCTCACGATCCGATACGACGAAGGGCCCAAGCGCGGGCTCTGCGTCCACTTCTACTCGCGCGACGAGCTCCTCAAGCTCACTCGTGGTCGGTTCCGTCTTCTGGTCGGGCCCCGCGAAGCGGTGACCGCGCGGACGCCGCCGCAGACCGGCAGCTGGTCGCAGTGGGAGGCGGTCTGGCAGAAGCTCTAGCGCTAAGAAGCTGAGGCCACGCCGCCAGCCGGCGTGGCCCCTGTGCTGCGATCGACGGGGTCCTGAGCTAGTCCCCGGGCGCCTGGATGGAGAGCAGCGGGTCGGTGCTGCCGTCCAGGCCGACATGACGCTCCAGCTCGATGACGACCTTCTTGTCGCCCTTCGACTCGTAGGCCGCGTCGATGTAGTTACCCGGCGACACCGTGGCTTCCTGGCCCTCGCTGACCCAGAGGCGCGTGCCGTCCTCCAGGACGATCGTGTGGTTGCTCGTGTCCATCGACCGAATCGTTCCGCGCGCCTCCTCGGCCGCTGCGGTGACCGCGAGGCCGAGTGTGAGTACCAGCGCCAATCCCAACGTCTTTCCCATAGTGATCTCCTTCGCCCAAGTTCGATCACCTTTCGACGAAGCAATTTGCGTGCCGAAGCGACGTGGTCGTGGAGCGTCGATTTTTCGTGGATTTGGCTGGTGCGGGCGAGGTTCGAAGGCTCGGTTCACCGTGGCAGAACGCCACACCGTGGCGAAGCGCCACAGCGAGCTATCGTCGTACGTAGGCGCTCAATCCCGAGTCCACCAGGAATCGGGAGATCAGAGGCGCGGGGATCACGGTCGTCTCGCCCGCCACCGGGACCTCGAGCACGCGCTCCTTCATTTCCGGAATGGCGACTTTCGCGGTGCGGTAGCTCTCGACGATGGCGACCAGCTCGCCGGTCGTGGCGTCGAACACGCCGCCGCCGCTCGATCCGTAGCTCACGGTGGCGCTCACCATGCGCGGCGCTCCCGCCACGGGGAGCTCGTCGGCGGGCGCTTCGATCTGGCTGACGACGCCGCGCACCACCGTGAACCGCTGACCCCACGGGAACGAGACGAGCAGGATTTCGTCGCCGAGCGTCGCGGTCATCTTCAGGCGAGCGGGCGTGACGTCGGCGTATTCGGTCTCGACGATGGCCAGGTCACGGTCGCCGCTCACGAAGGCGATCGTCGCGGGCGCCATGCTCGTCCGGCCCGGGAGGCGCACGTACAGCTGCTGGGGGCGCGAAGGCTCGAAGAAATGCCGGGCGGTCGCGATCCACATGCGCCGCGACGCGAAATGCGTCGCGACGACGACCCCCGACGCGGCCCGGCTGATGCCTGCTTCGTGCTCGGACCGGAGCTGCACCGTCGACGCGAGGATGCCGCGGATCAGCTCGGCGCGATCCGGCGTGCGCGGCGCGGTCTGGACCGCCGGCGTGCAGCCGGCGCCCGCGAGGGCGAGCCCGATCAGCGTCAGCGCGAATCTCACGCCTCGTCCTCGGTCGCCTGCCGCTCGAGGATGCGGTAGAGCGTGCGCCGGTCGATCCCGAGGAGCTCGGCGGCACGCACCTTGTTGCCTCCGGATTCCTCCAGCACCTTGTTCACATACCAGCGCTTCACGTCCTCCAGGGTCATGCCGTCTGCCGGGAGGCGAGGCGCGCGGTCGCGCTCTTCACGCAGGTGGGGAGGAAAGTCATCGGGCAGCAGCGTGTCCGACGACGACAGCGCCGTCGCACGTTCGATGACGTGCTCGAGCTCGCGCACGTTGCCCGGCCAGCGGTAGCCGGCGAGCAGCGCGACCGCTTCGGGCGTGAGGCGCTTGACCGCGCGGCCGCTGCGGCGCGCGAACATCTCGAGGAAGTGCTGGGCGAGGAGCGGAACGTCCGACGCCCGCTCGCGCAGGGGCGGCACCGTGATCGTGACGACGTTGAGCCGATAGTAGAGGTCGTCGCGAAACCCTCCGTCGGCCACGAGGCGGCGCAGGTCGCGGTTCGTGGCGGCGACGACCCGCACGTCGACCGGAATCGGGTCGTTACCGCCGACGCGGCGGATGGAGTGCTCCTGGAGCGTCCGCAAGAGCTTGGCCTGGAGCGGTGCCGTGAGCTCGCCGATCTCGTCGAGGAAGCAGGTGCCGCCCGCCGACGTCTCGAGCAGCCCGCGGCGCGCCGCCACCGCGCCCGTGAAGGCGCCGCGCTCGTGGCCGAACAGCTCCGACTCGAAGAGCGCCTCGGGCAGCGCCGCGCAGTCTACCACGACGAACGGCCGGGCGGTGCGCGCGCTCGCGCCGTGGATCGCGCGCGCCACGAGCTCCTTGCCGGTGCCGGTCTCGCCCTCGATCAGCACCGTCGTGTCGAGCGCCGCCATCCGCGCGATGAGCTTGTAGATCTCGACCATCTGGTGCGACTGGCCGACCAGACCCTCGAAGCCGTAGCGCGCCCTGAGCTCCTGGCGGTACTGGAGATTCTCGCGGGCGAGCCGGCGCGCGTCGAGGGTGCGCCGCACGACGATCTTGATCTCCTCCATCCGGAATGGCTTGGAGAGGTAGTCGAACGCGCCCGCGTTGACGGCTTCGATCGCCGTCTCGACCGTGGCGAAGGCCGTCAGGATGACAACCGGCAGGTCGGGCTGAATCATCGCCAGCTGCTTGAGGACGGCCAGCCCATCGAGATCGGGCATGCGCAGGTCGACCAGCGCCATGTCGAACGGCTCGGCGGCGGCCAGCCGCAGCGCCTCTTCGCCGCCGCCGGCGACTCGCACGCGATAGCTCTCGCGGCCGAGCGTCTCGGCCAGGAGCTCGCGCGCGACCTGATCGTCGTCCACGACCAGGAGCACCGGCGCGGCGGCGGTCATCCCTAGCTCCGCAGCGCCGGCAGGTAGACGCGGAAGGTGCTGCCGCTACCCTCGTCGCTGTCGAGCTCGATCCGTCCCTTGTGCTCGCGCACGATCTCGGCGGTGATGAACAGGCCGAGCCCCGTGCCGTGTCCGGCCTCCTTCGTCGAGAAGAACGGCTCGAAGATGTGCTTGCGGTCCGCCGGCGAGATGCCGCGGCCGGTGTCGGCGATGGCGATCTCGACTTCGTCCTGGCCCGGCCGGCTCCGGGTAGTCATCTCGACGCGCCCGTCCGGCGCCGTGGCGTCGATCGCGTTGGTGAGCAGGTTGAGAATCACCTGCTGAAGCTGGTCGCGCTGGCCCAGGACCGCCGGCAGACCGGACTCGGCGCGCACGTCCAGGGTGAGCCGGGCGCCGGCCAGGCCGGGGCGGACCAGCTCGGCCGTGTCGCGGACGAGCGTGCTGACGTCGACCGCGGTCGGCTCGCTGGGCACGCGTCGTGTGGCGTCGAGGAGCCGGCTGATGATCTCGATGACCCGCGCCACCTGGGTCTCGATGATGCCGAGGCGTCGCGTGACGTCCTCGGACAGGAGGGCCGGCGGCAGGTCCTTGCGCAGCAGCTCCAGATGTCCCGCGACCGAGTGGAGAGGCGTGCCGACCTCGTGGGCGACTTCGGCCATGACGCGCCCTGAGAGCGCCAGCCGCTCGGCGTGGCTGAGCCGCCGCTGCATCTCGTAGAGCAGCACGTTCAGCTGCTCGACCTGGCGGACCCGATGGTCGAGCTCGCCGGTGGCCTCGGCGATGCGCGTCCGGAGCTCCTCGCTGAATCGCGCGATGCGCGCCACCATCTCGTTGAAGTGCTCGGCGAGCACACCGAACTCGTCGGTGGTCGTCACCGTGACCGGGGCGGGCGCTCCGTCGTCCGCGGCCGCGGAGATCGCGTCCATGAAGCGCCGGATCGGCCGGTCCACGACGATCTGGATGGCGACGGTCATCAGGACGCCCATCAGCACCAGCGACACGCCGGCCAAGGTCAGCGCCCAGAACTGGATCCTTCTGATCAGCTGATCCGAGCGCTGCGCGGAGAACTTCACGGCGACCGCGCCCGCCACCGCGCCCTGGAGCGTGATCGGCGCCATCACTTCCCAGTGGTGCTCCTTGTCCCGGCTGACGGCTCGCGAGATGACGCGACCACGCTGGACATCCTCGGCGTCGCTCCAGTTGAACGAGAGCTGGCTCCGCGGCTCGTTCGAGGCGACGAGCGTCGTGCCGTCCGCGTCGAAGGTGAGGACGTCGAGCTGCAGGACGCTGGTCCGGATCTCGAGCAGGCGCGCGATGAGCTGCTGGAGCGCCGGCCCGCTTTCGAGCGCGCGGCCGCCGCCGATGGCGGCCGCGACCTCCCGCGCATAGATGATCGCGCGATTCTGCAGATCCTCCTCGATCGCCCGGCGTGCGAGGCCGAGACTGACCCAGGTGAACCCCGAGGAGACCACGAGGATGACCAGCGTGCTGAAAAGCGTGAGCTTGTGGCGGACGCTGAGGCGCAAACGGCCCCCGCCCGTCACCCGACGGCGACGATCCGGCGCTCTCCGCGGCGGCCGTGGCGACAGCGCCGCCAACGCATCACGGTCCCGTCGTGCGCGCTGAGGATCACAGCCCGGGACGGTACCACGCCCCGCCAGCGCTCGGCAACGCGGCGCCCGGAGCTCGCTCACCCTGGTAAGATCGGGGTACCAGGAGGACGAGACCATGTGGGGATCGCGCTCGAAGCTGATGATGCCGTCGAAGGACAAGGCGCTTCCGGGCCGGAGTGAGCGCATACGCGTGCCGGCCGCGCATTTCGTGAACCGCCATCCGCTGACGCCGCCGTTTCCGGCCGGGCTCGAGACGGCCATGTTCGGCCTGGGCTGCTTCTGGGGCGCCGAGCGCAAGTTCTGGGAGGCGCCCGGCGTGTTCACGACGGCGGTCGGCTACGCCGCCGGCTTCACGCCCAACCCCACCTACGAAGAGGTGTGCACCGGCCTCACCGGCCACAACGAGGTCGTGCTGGTGGTCTTCGATCCCAAGCGCATCAGCTACGACGGCATTCTGAAGCTCTTCTGGGAGAGCCACGATCCGACCCAGGGGATGCGTCAGGGCAATGACGTCGGCACGCAATATCGCTCGGGCATCTACGTCTACACGCCGGAGCAGCGCCGTCAGGCCGAGGCCTCACGCGACGCGTATCAGCGCGTGCTCTCGAAGGCGGGCTACGCCCCGATCACGTCCGAGATCCTCGACGCGCCCGAGTTCTACTACGCCGAGGACTATCACCAGCAGTATCTGGCGAAGAATCCGGGCGGCTACTGCGGTCTCGGCGGCACCGGCGTCGCCTGTCCGACCGGCCTCGTTGAGACGGCGGGCCGAAGCGCGTCCTGACGCCCCGGGCCTGTCCTAGCGTCCCCTCGACGCCTGCCAGACGCGCTCCGGGCGCAGCGGCATATCCAGATGCCGCACGCCGAAAGGCCGGAGCGCGTCGACGACCGCGTTGACGATCGCCGGCGTCGCGCCGATCGTGGCCGCCTCGCCGATGCCCTTGGCGCCCATCGGATTGCGCGGCGACGGCGTCACCGTCTGATCGGTCCGGAACGACGGAAGATCGTCGGCGTGCGGCACGGGGTAATCCATGAGCGTGCCGGTCACGAGTTGTCCGTCCGCGCCGTAGACGAGTTCCTCGAGCAGCGCCTGGGCGATGCCCTGCGCGAGCCCGCCGTGCACCTGCCCGGCCACGAGCAGCGGGCTGATCCGCACGCCGCAGTCGTCGACCGAGATGAAGTCGCGCACCGTGACGCGGCCGGTCTCGCGATCGGCCTCCACCACCGCCACGTGGGCGCCGAAGGGATAGACCAGGTTGGGTGGGCGGAAGAACTCGGTCGACTCGAGTCCTGATTCGATCCCCTCCGGCAAGCCCTCGCCGTAGGCCTTCGCGGCGATCGCGTCGAGCGTGAGCGCCTTGTCGGGCACGCCCTTCACCTGATAGCGGCCTTCGGTGAAGACGACGTCGGCCTCGGCGGCCTCGAGCATGTGGGCCGCGAGGCGCCGCGCCTTGGCCTGCACCTTGAGCGCCGCGCCCAGGATGGCCGAGCCGCCGACCACCAGGCTCCGGCTCCCGCCGGTGCCGTTGCCCATCGGCGTGTTCAACGTGTCGCCGTGCCGCACCACGATCTTGTCGAAGGGCACGCCCAGATGATCGGAGAGGATCTGAGAGAACGAAGTTTCGTGACCCTGGCCGTGGGCCGAGGTGCCGGTGTACGCGGTGACGGTGCCGCCGGGCTCCACGCGCACCACCGCGCTCTCGAAGGGGCCGAAGCCGCACATCTCGACGTAGCAGGACATCCCGATCCCGAGGAGCTTCTTGTCCGGGCGCTGCAGGCGCTCCTTCTGCTCGGCGCGCAGCTTGGCGTAGCCCGCGAGCTCGAGCGCCCTGGTGAGCGCGCGGTCGTACTCGCCGCTGTCGTAGTGCTGGCCGGTCGGCGCCTGGTACGGAAACGCGCTTGGCGGGATGAAGTTCTTGCGGCGCACCTCTTCGGGCGCTCGGCCGAGCTCGGCCGCGATCACGTCCATCAGGCGCTCGAGGTAGTACGCGGCTTCCGGACGCCCGGCGCCGCGATACGCGGCGACCGACGTCGAGTTGGTGAAGACGCAGGTGGACTGTAGATCGACGTTGGTGAACTTGTACACGCCGACGCCCATGCTCAAGGTGAGGTCGGGGATGAACGTGAAGACCGGATACGCGCCGATGTCGGCGGTCACCCGCATGCGGAGCGCGGTGATGGTGCCGTCGTCCTCCACGGCGGCCTCGAGATCGGTGACCTGCGCGCGCCCGTGCGTGGTCGCCATCATGTGCTCGAGCCGCGTCTCGGTCCAGCGCAGCGGCATCCGGTAGAGCCGCGCGAGCGCGGCGACGGTCGCGTCCTCCGGATAACAGCCGAACTTCACGCCGAAGCCCCCGCCGACCTCCGGCGCGATGACGCGGATCAGGTTCTGGGGCATGCCGAGCACCGTGGCCAGATCGTTGCGCAGGCCGTGCGGCGCCTGGTTCGTCGCCCAGACGACCAGGCCGCCCGAGGTCGGGTCGGGAGCCGCCAGGATCGCGCGCCCCTCCATCGGCACGCCGCAGAGCCGCTGGCTGACCATGCGCTGCTTCACGACGCGCTTGGCCTTCGCGAACGCGGCGTCCGGATCGCCGGACTTGATGGGGGTCTGGTGCTCGATGTTGCCGGGCGCGTCGTCGTGGAGCTGCGGGGCGCCCTTCGCCATCGCTTGGAACACGTCGGCGACCGCGGGCAGCGGCTGCCAGTCGACGACGACGTCGGCGGCCGCGTCGACCGCAACGTCTTCCGACGTCGCGATGACCGCGGCGACGGCCTCGCCGACGTGGCGGACGCGGTCTACCGAGAGCGGATAGTGCTTGCGTCCGATGTTCGCCGACCCGTCGCTGCTGCCCCCTTCGCCGGCGCCGGCCACGGGCAACGCCGCACAGAGCGTGCGGATGTCGTGGCCGGTGACCACCTTGAAGACGCCCGGTCGCCGCAGCGCAGGCGCTCCGTCGACCCGCCGGATGCGCGCGTGGGCGTGTGGGCTCCGGACGAACGCGACGAAGTGCATGCCCGGCAGCGCCAGGTCGCCCACGTAGCTCGAGGTGCCCGTGATCAGACGGGGATCTTCCTTGCGCTTGACTTCCGCTCCCATCAGTCGTGGAGTCGCCATGGTCAGTTAGAATACTCCATGCGCGTTCGTCGTCCAGGGCTCGTCACCGCTGCGTTGGTGAGCCTCGTCCTGAGCGCGTGCGCCGGCGGAAGCTCCGGTGTCGGCGAGCCGGTCGACGGTCAGCGCGCGCCGATCGACCACATCATCGTGCTGTTCCTCGAGAACCGCGCGTTCGACCATCTCTTCGGCACCTATCCGGGCGCCGAGGGGCTCGCGGGCTATCGCGGCCGGCAGGCCGACGAGAAGGGCGTGACGTACGCGACCTTGCCGGCTCCGCTCGGGCGCGACGGCAAGCCCGACCCGCGCTTGCCCGCCGATCTGCCCAACGCGCCGTTCGCGATGCAGAAGTTCCTCGCGCCGTTCGATCCGACCAACAACCCGGTCCACCGCTTCTATCACATGCAGCGGCAGTACGGCGCCGGTGCCGACGGCGTTGCCATGGGCAAGTGGGTGGCCGAGGGGACCAGCGGCGGCACCACGATGGGGTATTTCGATCGCTATGCGAGCCCGACGCAATGGAAGCTGGCCGACGAGTTCGTGCTGCTCGATCACTGGTTCCAGGGCATCCACGGCGGCTCGTTCGCGAATCACTTCTATCTGATCTCGGCGGGGCTCGCGCGGTACGCGGAGGCGCCGGCCGAGCAGCGCGCGGCGGGGGTCGGGCCCGAGGGTCGAGTCGAGAAGGACGGCGAGGTCGATCCCGACGGCTGGGTCGTCAACAACCTCGACCCGCCCTATCCGCCACAGCGAGTGCCCGAGATCCTCCGCGCGCCGCAGACCGCGCCGACGATCGCGGACCGGCTCGACGCCGCTCGCATCACCTGGGCCTGGTATGCCACCGGCTGGGGCGGCGGCGCCGACGCGGTGAAGCAAGGGCTCGTGCCGCATCACAACCCGTTCCAGTACGTGAAGCGCATCATGGAGACGCCCGAGGGGCTCGCCCACATTCGCGACGCGTCGGGCTTCACCCGGGCGCTGCGCGAGGGCGGCCTGCCGTCGGTCGCGTTCGTGAAGCCCCACGCGCGGGACAACGCGCACGCGGCGTCCTCGACGGTCGGCGCGGGCGACCGCTGGATCGCCGAGATGGTGCGAGAGGTGATGGCCAGCCGTTACTGGCCGCGAGCGGCCATCGTGATCACCTACGACGAGGGCGGCGGCTGGTTCGATCACGTGAGGCCGCCGGTCGTGGACCGCTTCGGCCTGGGGACGCGCGTGCCCGCCTTGATCGTGTCGCCCTACGCCAAGCGCGGCTTCATCGGCCGCCGCGAGTACGATCACGCCTCCGTGCTGAAGCTGATCGAGTGGCGGTTCGGGCTCGAGCCCCTGACCGAGCGTGATCGCAGGGCGGCGGCGCCGCTCGAGGCCTTCGACTTCACCCAGGCGCCCCGCGCGCCGGTAGGTTTGCCGTGAGCGATCGACACCCGAGGGCCTGACCGTGGCCGACCTGCTCGAAGCGATCGAGATCGAGACCACCGCGTCACCGACCGCCAGCATCATCTGGATGCACGGGCTCGGCGCCGACGGCCACGACTTCGTGGACATCGTGCCCGCGCTCGGTCTGCCCGCGCGCCCGGGCGTCCGGTTCGTGTTCCCGCACGCCCCGATGCGGTCGGTGACGATCAACGGCGGCTCCGTGATGCGCGCCTGGTACGACATCCGCGACGACGGCGGCGGCCGACGCGAGGATCCCGCCGGCGTGCGCGCCTCCCAGAAGTCGATCGAGGCGCTGATCCAGCGCGAGAAGGAGCGCGGCGTTCCGCCGGCGGCGATCGTACTCGCCGGATTCTCGCAGGGCGGGGCGATGGCCTTGCACGCGGGCCTGCGCCACGGCGAGCGGCTGGCCGGCATCATGGCCCTCTCGTGCTCGTTGCCGCTGGCCGATACGCTGGCCACCGACGCGGCGCCCGCCAACCGCGACGTCCCGATCTTCATGGCCCACGGCACCCACGATCCGATGATCCCGATGGCGCGCGCGTTGCGGGCGCGGGAGACGCTCGCCGGGCTCGGCTACCGCGTGGAGTGGCACGAGTATCCGATGCCGCATTCCGTGTGCCTCGAGGAGATCCGCGACATCTCCGCCTGGCTCGGCCGGGTTCTCGGTACGGCGGTCTCGACTCGTTGACAGACCACACCCACGGCGGTTGACTGGATCCGACGGGAGGCACAGGCGCCGCCTCCTGGTCTGGGTGTTAACCGTGCTGGAGACAACTATGGAGACACCACCGGGCTCGAGTGGCGTGCCGTCGGTGCTCCGGGGCCGGCTAGTCTAGACGGCGCTCGGGGGCGGCGGACCTATGCCGCTCCCGGGCGTCCGCTACGCCCGCGCGACCTTCCGGAGATCGTCGAGGAGCATTCCGTAGAGCTCCGCTTTCTGCGCGTCGTCCTCGCCTCGTAGCACCGCCGAGGGATGGTACGTGGCGATCGTCTTCGGCGCCCAGCGCGTCGGCGCGAAGCGGCCGCGGTCCTTCGTGATCCTGAACTTGTCGCCGAAGATCGCGCGAGCGGCGGTGGCACCCAGGCAGACGAGCACCTCCGGCTTGAGCAGGGTCAGCTCGGCTTCGAGCCACGGGCGGCACGCGTTGAGCTCGCTCGCTCGCGGCGTCTGGTGGATCCGGCGCTTGCCACGCTGCTCGAACTTGAAGTGCTTGACCGCGTTGGTGACGTAGAGCTTCTCGCGCGCCAGACCCGCTTCGGCGAGTGCCCGATCGAACACCTCGCCCGCCGGCCCGACGAACGGGGCGCCCTGGAGATCTTCCTGGTCGCCCGGCTGCTCGCCGACGAGCACGATGCGCGCGTCGGCCGAGCCGCGGCCGAACACGGTCTGGGTCGCGTGGCGGTAGAGATCGCAGCCCTTGCAACGCGCCGCCGCCGCCTTGAGCTCGGCGAGGCCGGCGCCGGAGGGAATGAACGCCGCGGCCCCGGCGGTCTCCGGCTCGGCCGCGGTCGGTGTCAGCAGCGCGTGGAGGCGCCGGACACCCGGATCGCGCGCGTTCTTCAACAACTCGCGATCCTCGTGGACGAGCCGCCACAGCGTGTCGTAGAGGATCTGCCAGCGCGAGGGATCGGTCGCGGCGGCGGCCCGGCGCGCCAGGTCCAGGAACTGCCGCGGCACCTTCGCGCCGCCGGCCGACGACGGCTCGGAGGGGAGCAGGGGCTGTTCCACGCTCGACGCCTCGCGCCAGCGTACGTCCGCCGGCGGTACGCCGTCGCGCAGGAGCGCGCGCGCCGCCGCCTGCCAGCTCTCGAACGTCGGCTCGATCTCGACCGTCTTCACCGCACGCCCCTGAGATCCATGGTACTCGCGGCGTCAGCGCTTGCGGTCGCGACCGAAGAAGCCGTCCTTGGGCCGCGCGTGGGCGTGGAAGTGGTCGGGGATGTTGCGCATGTGCCCGTCCACCCAGAACTCGCCAAGCTGCGCGGTGGCGACCTCGCGCAGGCGCTCGCGCATGTGCGCGACGTGCGTCTCCGGCGGCGTCGTGCCGTGGAAGCGCCAGACCACCATCGGCGTCTCGCAGATCTCGCACTCGGCGATCCAGCAGATGTCGTCCTCGAAAAACCACGGGGTCAGCTTCAGGGCGCGGCAGAGGTCGCAGTCTTTGAGACGGGTGAGCTCGGGACCGGCCGGGGGAGGCGTGCTCATGCTCCATACCCTACCGCAACCGACGCCGGCGCCGATCACTCCTGGCGAATCTGGGACGGCGCCACCAGGAGGCCGACGGCCGCCAGGACGAGCACATCTTCGCGGCGCCTCGTGGCGCGGGTGATACGATCGTTCGCGGGCGTGCTGCAGGCCGTTGCGGGGCCGCAGTGCAAGCCGCATGACCAGCCGGGGGCTGGGGCCCGAGGCGAGCTTAGGCGCGACGACACATGGTGAAAGCGCGAGGGTTCGGCTACATCGAGATCGTCATCGTGGTGGCGGTGGTGGCGGTCGCCGGATTCCTGCTGATGAAGTACTTCACCTCGACGGCCACGACGGTCGAGAAGCTGCAGCACGACCGTCCGCTCGCGCGCACCAAGCTCGCCGCTGATCAGGCTACCTTGACGTCGGTGCAGGGGCTCGTGCGGAGCTATCAGGCCGAGAAGGGCCAGTTTCCGCCCGACAAGGCCGCCGTCGTCGGCCTGCTCGCCTCGCCGCCGCGGTTCCAGTGTCCGGGCAACGACTTTGAGTATGACCCCGCCACGGGCACGCTCGGCCTCGCGATCAACGACGACTCGCGCTGCTGACCTGCGGCACGCCGCTCCGCCCGGTGTCGAGCGACCCCGAGAATCGCCGCGCCGCATGCGTTACACTCAACGGGATGAGCGAAGAGCCGAAGGAAAAGCCCAGTAACTTCATCCGGGACATGATCCTGGAGCACAACGCCAGCGGGCGTTTCGGCGGCAACGTGATCACGCGGTTTCCGCCGGAGCCCAACGGCTATCTGCACATCGGCCACGCCCAGGCGATCTCGATCGATTTCGGCATGGCCCGCGAGTTCGGCGGGCGCTGCCATTTGCGGTTCGACGACACCAACCCGACCAAGGAGAGCCAGGAGTACGTCGACTCGATCATCGACACCGTGCGCTGGCTCGGCTACGACTGGGGCAAGCACCTCTACTACGCGAGCGACTACTTCGAGCAGCTCTACGCGTGGGCCGTGCAGCTCATCAAGGCCGGCAAGGCGTACGTCGACGATCTCACGCCGGAGCAGATGTCGGAGTACCGCGGCACCTTGACCGAGCCCGGGCGCGAGAGCCCGTATCGCAATCGCTCGGTCGAGGAGAACCTGGACCTGTTCGCGCGCATGCGCGCGGGCGAGTTCGACGACGGGACCAAGACCCTGCGGGCGAAGATCGACATGGCCTCGGGCAACATCAACCTGCGCGATCCCGTCATGTACCGGATCCGCAAGGCCACGCACCATCGCACGGGCGACGCGTGGTGCATCTATCCCATGTACGACTGGGCTCACGGCCAGTCGGACTCGATCGAGGGCGTCACGCACTCGATCTGCACGCTCGAGTACGAGGACCATCGGCCGCTCTACGACTGGTATCTCGACCGGCTCGGCGTGCACCATCCGCAGCAGATCGAGTTCGCACGGCTGAACCTCTCCAACGCGGTCTTGTCAAAGCGGAAGCTGCTCGAGCTGGTCCAGCAGGGAATCGTCTCCGGCTGGGACGATCCGCGCATGCCGACATTGGCTGGTTTGCGGCGGCGGGGCTACACGCCGGAGGCCATCCGCGACTTCGCCGAGCGCGTCGGCACCGCCAAGGCCGCCAAGGTCGTGGACATCGCGCTGCTCGAGCACTGCCTGCGCGAGGATCTCAATCGGCGCGCCGAGCGGCGCATGGCCGTGCTGCGGCCCGTCAAGCTGGTGATCGAGAACTATCCCGAGGGCCAGGTGGAGGCGCTGGAGGCCGTGAACAACCCGGAGGATCCGGGCGCCGGCACCCGGAAGGTGCCGCTCTCGCGCGTCCTCTACATCGAGCAGGACGACTTCCGCGATCCGGCGCCGCCCAGGTACTTCCGGCTCTCGCCCGGCGCCGAGGTCCGGCTGCGCTACGCCTACATCGTGAAGTGCACGGGTGTGGAGCGCGACAGCTCCGGGCAGGTGGCGGTGGTGCGGTGCACGTACGATCCGGACTCTCGGGGCGGCGACTCGCGCGGGCGGCGCGTGAAGGGGACCATCCACTGGGTGTCGGCGTCGCATTCGATCCCGGCCGAGGTGCGGCTCTACGACCATCTCTTCGTCGCGCCCCGGCCCGACGAGGCTGAAGACTGGCAGACCGCGCTGAGCCCGAATTCGCTCGAGGTCGTCCGCGGTGCGCGCCTGGAGCCGGCGCTGGCCGGGGCCGATCGCGGCTCGCGCTTCCAGTTCGAGCGCCAGGGCTACGTCTGCGTCGACGAGCGCGACTCGTCGCCGTCGCGCCTGGTCTTCAACCGCAGCGTGGGGCTTCGCGACACGTGGGCCAAGATCGAGAGCAAGGGGTAGGAGAGCCATGAACTCAATCGAGTCCGCGAGGCGCCGCGCGACCGTGATCCAGCCGAACGAGGGCGATTCCTTCTGGCAGCCGGTGCCGGCCAACGGCCACGCCGATCCCAAGCTCACGCCCGCGAACACACGGTACGGGGATGTCGCGATGGGCTACCAGACGATCGCGCCCGGAAGCCACGTGCGCGAGCACTCGCACGGCGATCAGATCGAGCTGCAGATCTGCTTCCGCGGGCGCGGCCGCGTCGTGGTTGACGGCGTGAGCCATCCGCTGGTGCCGGGCACCGCGTGCTTCCTCGGCTGCGACGTCAAGCACGAGATCATCAACGAGACGGACGAGGAGCTCGTGATGCTCTGGCTGGTGTCGCCGGCGGGGCTCGAGAACTTCTTCAAGGCGATCGGCCGCCCGCGCACGCCGGGGGAACCGGCGCCGACGCCGTTCGCGCGGCCGGACGACATGGTCGAGGTCGAGCGCGCGGCGGGGATGACCTACACGCACCCGTTGCCGGCCGCGCCCCAGCGCTGACCCGAGGCCGGCGGTGGGCGAGACGCGGGTCGACCTGCTCCACCTGCTGGAAGACCTGCGCGACGCGTACCCCGGCTCCACCGAGGGGACGATCCTCACCGAGATCGTCGCGAACTCGCTCGACTCGAGCGCCGCGACGATCGTCATCACCACCGACCCGGCCGCGCCGGCGCTCACGATCGTGGACGACGGGGCCGGCATGCGGCGGCGCGAGCTGGCGCGTTACCACGACGTCGCGGCCAGCGCCAAGACGCGTGGCGACGGCATCGGTTTCGCGGGCGTCGGCATCAAAGTCGCGCTCCTGGTCTGCACGGAAGTGGTCACGGAGACACGACGTGGCAGACACCACGTGGCGTCGTCATGGCGGCTGGCCTCCCGCAACCGGGCGCCCTGGCGCTGGATCGTGCCGGAGGGCCGCGTGCCCTCGCGTGGGACGGCCGTCCGGCTCGTGCCCGAGACCGCGCTCTCGCCGCTGGTCGATCCGGGGTTCGTCGAGAGCGTGTTGCGCAGAGCGTTTCAGCCGCTCTTCGATCCGGCGCTCGCCACGATTCTGCGCGAGCAGTATCCACGTGGCGTCGCGGTCGTGCTGAACGGGCGGGCCCTCGATTCCCAGGGCGCGGAGGGGCCCGAGGTTGCCCAGCTCTCGATTCGCGTCGGGCGCAAGCGCCGCCCGGCGGCCGCCGGCTATCTCGTGCGCGCGGCCGAGCCGCTACCGGAGGCGCTCCGCGGCGTCGCGATCAGCACGTTCGGCAAGGTGATCCGGCGCGGCTGGGATTGGCTCGGGCTGGCGCCGGCGGGGGCCGATCGTGTCGCGGGCTTGATCGAGGTGCCGGCGCTCGCCGAGAGCCTCACCCTGAACAAAGCGGACTTTATCCGCGCCGGCGCGCGCGGCGCGACCTACCTCGCGTACCGCAAGGCGATCCAGGAGGCCGTCGCGCATCAGCTCGGTCTCTGGGGCGATGTCGGCGAGTCGGCCGAGCGCGCCCGCCGTCGAGCCGCCCGCCCGATCGAACGGGATCTCGAGGCGGTGCTCGCGGACCTGGCCGACGAGTTCCCGCTGCTCGCGCCACTGGTCGAGCAGCGCGCGGGCGGCCAGCGTCGCCTGGCGGCCGGCCCAGCGATCGGAAGGCCGGGGTCGAGCGGCGCCCCGCTCCCGCTGCCCGAAGCGAGCGTTGCCGGCGCGCCGGCGCCGACGACAGGCATCGACTCGGCCGCGCACGAGACGGCGCCCGCATCGTCCGAGCGGGCGTCCGCGGCGTCGGCCCATATCGTCGACGATGGGCGTACGCGTCGCCCGGTGCGTTACGGACTCGGCATCGGGTTCGAGGCGCGCCCCGACGATCCCGAGCTCGGGCGCCTGGTCGACTCGACCGTATGGGTGAACGAAGCGCACCCGGCGTATCGTCGGGCCGCCGCGTCTCGCTCGGAGGGATATCACACGGCTCTCGCGGTCGCGCTGGCGCTGGCCCCACTGGCGGTCGATCCAGCGAAGGAGCACGCGTTCATCAACGCGTTCCTCGCGAGCTGGGGTGCGGCGATCGAGCGGCGGAAGGGCCGAAGCCGGCGGTGAACCGGCGACAGCGTGTAGTCGCGCCGACGGCAGCAGCTCCGCGATGTCGATGAACCGGCCGGGCGCGGAGAGCGGAGAAACGGTCGCGCCCGGCGCCAGGCGCCCGGCGTGTCCAGCGTCGGGTCTTGATTGCCGCGTAGTCCAGCGTCATGAAGTCATGATCGCGACGGACGGCGGATTCGATCAATGCGCGGGGATCGATACGCAGACGGGCATCGAACCGGTCGCGGGAGGCGGTATGATACCGAGCGTGTCACCCACCGCCGAGCCCGATCCCGCGAGCCTGATCGAGGCTTACTTCGAGCGCGGCTGGACCGACGGCCTGCCCGTCGTGCCGCCGACGGAGAAGTCGGTGGCCGAGATGCTGGCCGGCGCCGCGCTGCGGCGCGACGAGGTTCTCGGCGAGATCGAAGGCCGGAACACCGTGGTGATCGCCGAGAAGGTCGCGATCAACGCGGTCCTCGCGGGCTGCCGGCCGGAGTACATGCCGGTGGTGGTCGCCGCGATCCGCGGGCTCTGTCATCCCGACTTCGCGTATCACGGACCCGCGTCCAGCACGGGCGGCTCGGCGATGGTGCTGATCGTCAACGGTCCCGTCGCGCGGCGCATCGGACTGAACTCGGGCAACAACGCCTTCGGGCAGGGGTGGCGGCCCAACGCGACGATCGGCCGGGCCGTGCGCCTGGTGATGATGAACGTCATGCAAGCGCGGCCCGGGCTGCTCGATCGCGCCGCGCTCGGCAATCCGGGCAAGTACTCGTTCTGCTTCGCCGAGCGCGCCGACGATCTGCCCTGGGAGCCGTTCCACGTCGCGCGGGGGCTGCGCCCCGAGCAGAGCGCCGTGACCGTGTTCGCCTCGAACAGCCTCTACCAGGTCTACAACCAGCTCGCCGCCGAACCGGAGCCGCTCCTGAGGTGCTTCGCCGACGCGCTCTGCAACCTCGGCCTTCCCAACGTGAAGGGCTTCAACCAGGCGCTCGTCGTCCTGGCCGGGGAGCACTCAGAAATCTTGCGCCAGAGCGGGTGGGCGCGGCGGGACGTTCAGCGCTTCCTGATCGAGCACACGCGCCGTCGCGTCGCCGACCTGAAGGGGGCCGCCCGCTTGCCCGGTGAGGCCATGTCCGGCGACGAGACCACCTGGCGCTATTTCTTCCAGAACCCGGACGACATCCTGATCGTCTGCGCCGGAGGCCGGGCGGGTAGCTGGTCGGCGTGTCTTCCCGGGTGGGGCAACAAATGGACGAAGGCAGTCACGACGCCGATAGGAGAGATTCCATGAGCGCGCCCCTCTTCGATCCCACGGCGCCGCCCGTCGGCCGCGACGTCAAGGTCGCGCCGCGGCCAGCGCGGCTCGACGGGCTTCGGATCGGGCTGGTCGAGAACACGAAGTTCAATTCGGACGTGCTGCTGCGGCGCCTGGCCGATCGGCTCGGCCGTCGTCACGGCATGACCGTGGCCCGCATGGTGCGCAAGCGCTCGCCCAGCCACGAGGTCGACGAGGTGTCAGTCGAGGCACTGCGATCGCAGGCGGACTTCGTCGTCTCCGGCATCGGGGACTGAGGGTCCTGCTCGTCGAGCAGTGTGCTCGACGCGATCCTGTTCGAGCGGGTGGGCGTGCCCGCCATCGCCATCGTGACGGAGCCCTTCCGCCCGACCGGCGAGGCGATGGCGACCAGTTGGGGCCTGCCGGGCTACCGCTTCCTCGACATGCCCCATCCGATCGCCAATCTCGACGACAAGGAGCTCGACGCGCGCGCCGATCGGCTGGTGGAGGCGGTCCTGGCACTCCTGCGCGTCCGCGATTGAGAGCGTGCCCAGGGTCGACATTTCCGTACCCACCATCCCGCAGCCGCTGGCGAGCTACACGCCGGCCGCGCGCGCCGGCGACCTCGTGTTCGCGGCCGGCCACCTCGCGAGCGACTTCAAGCAGGGCGTGGCGCCCGAGGCGCGCGTCGACCCGGCGTTCCCCTACTACGGCTCGGCGATCAAGAAGCAGACGCGCTACGTGCTGGCGAATCTGAAAAAGACGTTCGAGGCCGCCGGCACCTCGCTGAGCCACGTCGTGAAGGCGCAGGTGTTTCTCACGGACCTCCGGCACTTCAGCGGGTTCGACGAGGTCTGGCGCGAATTCTTCCCGACGCCGCCGCCGCGGACGACGATCGGCACGAGCGGGCTCCTGGTCCCGGGCTGTCTCGTCGAGGTCGATCTCACCGCCGCGATGCCGCGGGCGGCCGCGCGCGTGGTCCAGTCGAGCGGACCGCGGCCGCTGGCGAATTACTCCGAGGCGGTCGTGGCGGGTGATCTCGTCTTCGCGGCCGGTCAGCTCGCGAGCGATTTCAAGACGGGCGTACCGCGGGAAGCGCGCGTCGATCCGGAGTTTCCGTACTACGGATCCGACATCAAGCGCCAGACGCGCTACGTGCTCGAAAACCTGGCGCGCACCTTCGAGGCGGCCGGCACGTCGCTGGATCGCGTCGTCAAGGCCCAGGTGTTCCACACCGACCTGAACAACTTCTTCGCGTTCGACGAAGTCTGGCGCGAGTTTTTCCCGTCGCCGCCGCCGCGGACGACGGTCGGCACGACCGGGCTCCTGGTCAAGGACACGCTGGTCGAGATCGATCTGATCGCGGCACTTCCGTCGGCCCGAGCGCAGTCGATATCGGTGCCCGATATCCCCCGGCCGCTCGCGCACTACACGCCGGCGACGCGGGTCGGCGAGCTCGTGTTCGCGGCGGGTCAGATCGCGAGCGACTACCAGACCGGCGTGCCCCGCGAGGCGCGCGTCGACCCCGCGTTTCCGTTCTACGGCTCGGGCATCCAGCGACAGACGCGCTATGTGCTCGAAAATCTGGCGAAGACGTTCAAGGCCGCCGGCACCTCGCTCGACCAGGTCGTCAAGGCCCAGGTGTTCCACACCGACCTCGCCAACTTCGCCGGCTTCGACGAGGCGTGGCGAGAGTTCTTCCCCGTACCGCCGCCGCGCACGAGCGTGGGCACGACCGGCCTGCTGGTGCCCGGCACCCTCGTGGAGATCGATCTCATCGCGGCCGTGCCCTGAGCCGGCCGCGGCCGCGCGCCGAGCGGCTCAGCGACCCTTGAACGACGGCGCGCGCTTCTCGACGAACGCGCGGATGCCCTCACGCGCGTCCTCCGTCTCGGAGCAGACGTTCTGGGCGAACGTCTCGAACTCGAGCGCCCCGCGCAGATCGGTCTCCTCGCTGTGGTAGAGGGCGCGCTTGGCCAGCCGGATGGCGACCGGCGGGCCCGCGGCGATCTTTCGCGCGAGCTCGTAGGCGGCCGGCATGAGCTCTTCGGGCGCGTAGACGGCGTTCACGATCCCGAGCCGCAGCGCCTCCTGCGCGTCGATGATCTCGCCGGTGAAAATGAGCTCGCACGCCTTGGCCATGCCGACCAGGCGGGGCAGGAAGTACGTCCCGCCCCAGTCGGGATGCAGCCCGCGCTTGACGAACGCCTGGGTGAACCGGGCGGTGGTCGAGGCCAGGCGGATGTCGCAGCCGAGCGCCAGGTTCATGCCGGCGCCGGCCGCGGCGCCGTTGACCGCGGCGATCACGGGCTTGGGCGCGTCGCGCATGGCCAGGAGCACGCGGTCGCGCAGCGGGGCCACCTTGTCCTCGAGCGGGCGCGCCGGCGCGCGGCCTTCCTTCGTGTCGTTCATGGCCTTGACGTCGCCGCCGGCGCAGAAGCCCTTGCCGGCGCCCGTCACGACCAGCACGCGGATCTCCGGGTCCTGACTCGCCCGGAGGACCGCGTCGTAGAGGTCGTCGCGCAACGTGTCGCCGAGCGCGTTCAGGCGCTCGGGGCGGTTCAGGGTGAGCGTGGCGACGGCGTCCTTCACTTCGTAGATCAGGCACTTGTAGTCGGGCATGGTCCTCTCCTATAAGGACCTCGAATATACCCCGGAGGGCACATGGACTTCTTTGATGTCGTGACCACGCAGCGCGCGATGCGACGCCTCAAGTCGGATGCCATCCCCGAGGACGCGTTGAGAAGGATCATGGACGCGGCCATCTGTGCGCCGAGCGGCGGAAACCGCCAGAACTGGAGCTTCGTCGTGGTGCGCGACCGGGCCAAGCGCGCGCGGCTCGGCGAGCTCTACCGCGAGGCGTGGGGCGAGCTGATGAAGGTGCCCTACTACGCCGGAGCGGCGAAAGAGCCGCCGGACAGTCCGGCGGGCAAGATGCTGGCATCGGCCCGACATCTGGCCGAGCACCTCGGCGAGGCGCCGGTGATCGTTCTGGCGTGCGTCTCGCTCGACCCCGGCGTCAAGGCGAGCCTGACCACCGGCGCGTCGATCTACCCGGCCGTGCAGAACATCATGCTCGCGGCGCGCGCGCTCGACGTCGGAAGCTGCATCACGACCATTCACCGGTTCCGCGACGCGCAGGTGAAGGAGCTGCTCGCGATCCCGGCGGACGTCGAGACAGCCGCCCTGATCCCGCTGGGCTATCCGCTCGGAAAATTCGGCCGTCCGCCGCGCCGGCCGGTGCGCGAGGTGGCCTTCGCGGATCGTTGGGGCCTGGCGCTCTGATCTCTATAATCGAAATGTGGCCAGTGTCGAGCGCGCGCGTCCTCACTCGATCCGCATCGCGACCGCGGCGGATGCCACGGTTATCGCCGATCTCGTCCGGCGCGCGTTCGCCGCGCAGCCGAGGACGACCGACCCGCCGTCGAGCGCCCTGAAGGAGACCGCCGCCATCGTCGCCGCGCACCTTGCGCGCGGTGGGGGCGCGGTGCTGGAGCGTGGAGGCGTCGTCGTCGGCGCCGTCCTGTGGGAAGTGGAGGACGACGCGCTCTACATCAGCCGCGTCTCCGTCGATCCGGCCTGCCGAAGGCAGGGCATCGCGCGAGCGCTGGTCGGCGAAGCCGAGCGCGAGGCCCGCCGGCGCCGGCTGCCGCGCATGACGCTCGGCGTGCGGCTCGAGCTGGAAGAAAACCGCCAGCTCTTCAGATCGTGCGGCTTCGAGGACTTCGAGTTTCGTCGCCACGAGGGCTACACCGAGCCTACGTGGGTGCTGATGGAGCGCCGGCTCACCTAGGCGGTCGCCGGCGCTCCGCGGCCGGCTTACAGATATTTCGTCGGGTGGTTCATCGTCCTCCACATGTGCGCCGACGGGCTCTGGTCGAAGCCGAGCCCTTCCTTCGGCTGGCGGAAGTGGCGGCCGACGACGTCGGTGAACTCCTCGAGCTCGACGCGCACGTTCGGATCGAACGCGTAGAGGTCGTTCACGGTGATGAGGCGGCACGTCTCGTACCACTTGTGCTCACGCGCGCGCCGGTAGGCCTCTTGAATGTGCGGCTCGGGCTGATAGTCCGCGCCGAAGAGCCGGATGTAGGAGTCCGGGTACTTGTAGCCGTACGATTCGTCGGCGAAGAATCGAAGCACCTGATGATGACGGATCGCCCAGCTCACTTCCTCGTCGACGTAGGGCTCGACGAGCTGCGCACCCCAGTAGCCGTGATCGCCGCGGATGAAGCCCATGACCGAGATATCGTGGAGCAGGCACGCCAGCACGATCTTCTCGTCGAGGCCGTTCTTCTTCGCCAGGCGCGCGCTCTGGAGCACGTGCGTGGAGGGCCCGAAGCGGTACTTGAAGAAATCGAAGAGGGTCGGCTTTTCGGGCATGCGCGGCAGCCGCGGGTCGTCGCCCATCATGTAGAGCCTGCCCTGGCTCTGCTGGGGCGACAGCGGCTGGCGCGGATCGCGCTCACCCGATGTATAGATCACCGACTTCACGACGATCCGATCGAGCTCCTGGCTCATCGCGTGCTCGGCTGCCTCGGCCCGTTCCAGCGACGTCATCGCCATTGCGTCCCTCCGGAAAATCGAACGTTCTAATGATGATCGGTCGGCCGCCCATCGACTGTCAAGCCGCGCTCAGGCGGGCGGTGAGCGCCTCGGCGAAGCGATCCACGGGGCCCGCTCGACGCGGAACCCCCGCTGCTCGAGTATCAGGGCCAGACAGCGATCGCTCGGGCTCAGCTCGGGCCAGGCGCGGCAGGTCGCGAGAACGATCGGATCGCGCATCCTGGCCGCACGCAGCGGGCGCCGGTCGACCGCGGCTCTCAGGCCGTGACCCAGCCCCCGTTGGGCTGGAGCACCTGGCCGGTGAGGTAGTGGGCTTGTTCGGCCGCCAGAAAGACCGCGCAGTAGGCGACGTCCTCGACCTGCCCGAGGTGGCGCACGATGGCGCCCTTGGTCGCGGCGTAGGCGGCAACGCCGCCGGTGCCGACCGAGGCGCGCACGAGCTGGGTGGAGAAGTTGATGATGCGGCCGTAGCGCGCGGCGACCATCGGACGCAGCGCACGCTGCGTGCAGAGGAACGGGCCGGTCACGTTGATGGCGAACATCGAGTCGTAGCTCGCGATCGGGACGTCGAGGAACTGGCCGCGCGGGTCATCACGCCGGCGTTGTTGACGAGGATGTCGAGCCGGCCGAAGCGCGCGAGCACCCGCTCCACCATCGCGTCCACATGGTCCGCGCGGGCGACGTCGGCGTGCACCGCCTCGGCGCGCCGGCCGAGCCGCTCGATCTCCGCGACGACTTCCTTCGCCCCGGCGGCGCTGGTGTTGTAGTTCACCGCCACGTCCGCGCCCTCAAGCCCGAAGGCCAGCGCGATCGCGCGGCCGAAGCCGCGCCCTGCTCCCGTCACGAGCGCGACGCGCCCGTCGAGACGTCCCATGCGAGTATCCTCATGCTCGGGTTCGTGGTGTGGTGCTGCGAGGGCTATACAGCGCGGACGAAGGAGGTGTCAAGACGTGCACGACCCCGGCGACGTCCTGACGAACGCCCGGATCGAGCTCGCGCGATTTCCGCTGGTGCTCGACGCCTTGCTGAACGATCTCGACGCCTCCGCGTGGCGGGCGCGTCCCGCCGCTGCGGAGTGGGCGCCGGTCGAGATCGTCTGTCACCTTCGTGACGAGGAGGTCGAGGATTTCGGCGCGCGCCTGCAGGTGGTACTCGACGGCGGCCGGCGCTTCACGCCGATCGACCCCGAGCGGTGGGCGACCGAGCGCCGCTATCTCGAGGACGACGGCCCGCGAGCGTTCGCGGCCTTTCGCGAGAGGCGGGCGGCCAGTCTCGGCTGGCTGGCCACGGTCACGCCGCCGCGTCTCACGACCGTGGTCCCGCATCCGCGAACGGGAGGGCTGTCGGGCCTCGACATTCTGGCCGCGTGGGTGGAGCACGACCGCCTGCATCTGACCCAACTCGGCGCCACGCTCGCGCGACTCTGGGCGACGCGCTGGACCGCATTGCACACGGAGTACGCCGGGCCAATTCCGTACACCGTCACGTGATCGCATCGGTGCCGGATCATCGAGGCGCGAGTCGCTCAACGGCGATCTCTTCGACCGTACCCGCCGAGAGCCTGAAGATCCGGTCCTGCGGCACCGGCAGCTTGAGAGCGGCCGCGCGAGGCAGACCGGTATACAGGCCGCGCAATACCCGCGTCACGATGCCGTGCGTCAGCGCGATGATCGATCTGTCGCGGACTGACCCGAGCCAATCGGCGATGCGCCTGCTGAACGCCTCATACGTCTCGCCGTCCGGCGCGCGGGAATACCACTCGTGGCGGCCGTCGCCGTCGAAAATGCCGGGTGCGCGCGCGGTGACCTCGCTGCGGTCGAGCCCCTCCCAGGAGCCGAGCGAAATTTCCCGAAGCCGATCGTCAAGCCGCAACGGCGGCCCGCCGGGGAGGCAGGCGCGAATGATCTCGGCGGTGTGGCGCGCTCGACCGATCGGGCTCGCCACCAATTCGGCCGAGACGGTCCAGCCGACGCGGCTCAATAGCCGGCCAATCGCCTCCGCCTGGGCGATGCCTCGCTCGGTCAGCGGCGAGTCGCTCCATCCCTGAAACCGCCTGACACGATTCCATTCGGTCTCGCCATGCCGCACCAGAAGAATGCTATTGGGAACGGTCAAAACACCGCGAGCGGATTCGCGGGCGAGCCCGTGCCGCCGACCACGCGCAGCGGCGACACGAGCAGCATGAACTCGTCGCGCTGCTCCTCCACGCACGCCTTCGCGAGGGGCTCGAGCAGCGCGTTGTCGACGAGCGCCACGCCGTACGCGAAGATCGCGGCGTGCACCGCCCACGGGATGTCGTAGCCGATCGGCAGGTGGTCGAGCATGTCCCACACCAGCACGCTCACGTCGTGATCGCGCAGGAACGGCAGACACGACACGTGGAGCCCCGGACGCTGCTGCTGCATCGGGTTGAACGGACGACCGTACGGCCGCTCCGGATCCTGCGCCTGCCACGCCTCGCGCCCGGAATAGACGCACACCGCGTCGCCGGGCTCGAGCTTGATCCCGCGCTTGGTGAGGATGTCGTCGAGCTCCCAGCCGTGCACGGGCGTGTCGTGGGTCACGCACGGAACGCCGCGGTGGTGCGGCACGTCGAGCATGACGGCGCGGGTCATGATCCCCTCGGCCCAGTGCTCGACCGACCCGAACCGCGCGCCCTCGAACGTGATCTCCTTCTTCGGGTCGCGTCCGTTCCACATCGCGTCGTCGTCCCACGTGTGGCAGAGCGCGTCGATGTGGGTGGAGGCGATGCCGTGGTAGTAGATGCCGTAGTAGTCCGCGGAGAAGCCGCCCTTGCCCCGGGGATGCGTCCGCATGAAGTGGTGGGCCGGCAGCGGATTGTTCGGGCCGGGGTCTTTGGGAAACGGCCGGCTCAGCGAGATGCTGCGTCCGGTGCGCACCAGCCGGGCCGCGGCCGCGCGCTTGGCCGGCGTGACGAGGTTGAGGGCGCCGAGCTGATCGTCCTTGCCCCAGCGACCCCAGTTACGCCGATCTCGGATCCAGCCGAGCACCTCTTGCTCCGTCGGTAGCTTGCGTTCCGGCATCGCGGCCTCCCTGATGAATGTTTCCTGACGCCGCGCTATGGTATCAGGCGTGGCGGCGGAGCCCGGGGCGACGTTTTTTGCGCTGACCCCCGACCGCGTCCTGGACGCGGTCGAGGTCGGCGGGCTCCGCTGCACCGGCCGCTGTCTGCCGCTGCGCGCGTTCGAGAACCGCGTCTACGAAGTGGAGCTGGACGACGAGCGCCGCCTAGTCGTCAAGTTCTACCGTCCCGGTCGCTGGTCGCGCGAGACGATTCTCGACGAGCACGCGTTCCTGGCCGACCTCATGGCGGCCGAGGTGCCGGCCGTCGCGCCGATCGACATCGGTACCGGAGCCACGCTCGGCGAGATCGAGGGAATCTACTACGCGGTGTTCCCGAAGGTCCGCGGACGCTCGCTCGACGAGCTCGACGCCGAGAATCGCCGGCGGATCGGCCGCACGATCGGGCGCCTGCACGCGGTCGGCGCCTCGGGCGACGCGCCTCGGCGGCCGCGTCTGGACGTGAAGCGCTACATCTTCGAGCCGCTCGAGGTCCTCATGGCCGGGAGCTTCATTCCCGAGGGGCTGGCGCCGCGCTATCGCGACGTGGCGGTGCGCATCGCCGAGTTCGCGGCCAAGGCGCTCGCGACCGCGCGCGTCCAGCGCATCCACGGCGATCTGCACTGGGGCAACATCCTCTGGACGCCCGACCCGTTGCTCGTCGACTTCGACGACTGTCTGGTCGGGCCGCCGGTGCAGGACATCTGGCTGCTCGCGCGTGGCAACTCGGAAGAGGCGCGAAAACTGCGCGAGGATCTCCTAGAGGGCTACGAGCTCTTCCGCGAGTTCGATCGCGCGACGCTCGCGCTGTGCGAGCCGCTGCGCGCGATGCGGATCGTCTACATGTCCGGCTGGATCGCGCGGCGCTGGACCGATCCGTCGTTTCCCCCCGCCTTCCCGATGTTCCGTAATCACAACTACTGGAACCAGGAATACGAGGAGTTGGTGCAGATCGCGGAGGCGCTCGGCTGACCGAGCGCCCCCGCGGCGAGGGCGATCCCTACTTGTCCTTGCCGTGACCTTTGCCACGCCCCTCTTTGCCGTGACCCTCTCCGCGTCCCGGATCATCGCCGCGCCCGAAGCCCGGAGGACCGCCCACGCGAGCCTCCTGGCGACCCCAGCCGTGGTCGTTGTTCCCGCGCTCCCTCCACGCTCGCTTCTCGGCCCAGCCGTGGCCCCACTCGTGCTCCCAGCGCGGCGCCGCTTCGCGCTGCCACTGCTTCCAGTGCCCGGGCGGGACGTGGTAATACCGTACCGGCACGAGCAAGACCGGGCGCGGGACGAATTGAGGAGCCACGAGGATCCACGGGCCGTCGTGCCGGCGGCTCACGTGCCAGCCTCCGTTGGCGTAGATCCAGTACTGGTTGCTGTAGAAGAAGACGTTGGCCGGGGCCGCGGGAGCGTACTGCACGGTCGGGACGCCCGGGACGATCACCAGCGGCGGAGGGACCGGAAGGTGGATGCCGATGTCGACGTGCACCTGCGCCGAGGCCGGCGCCGCCAAAGCCAGTGCGAGAACGGTCAGAAGTGCGTAGCGCATGGAGAGACCTCTCCTTCGGGAGCTAGAGTGAGCTGAGTACGGCGCGCGCTAGGCGGGGCAAGTCCGGATCGCGCGCGCCCATGATGAGCACCGTATCACCCGGCTGGGCCTCGCTGACGATCCACTGCCGCGCGGCCTCATGGTCGCGCGCGTAGCCGCAATTGAGGGCGGCCGGCAGGTCGTCGGCCAGCATCCGGCTCGAGATGTCCTTGGCGACCGTTCCGCCGGCGTAGAAGATCTCGGCATAGCAGAAGCGGTCCTGGGGCCGGAGCAGGGTCGGGATCATCGCCCGCAGCTCGCCGCGCAGGAATCGCGCCGGCCCGAAGCCGTGGGGCTGGAAGACGGCCACGACCCGCGCCGATCCGGCCTGCGCCGTCGTGATGGCCGCGCGGATCTTTTCACCGTTGTGCGCGTAGTCGTCCACGACGTGGATGTCGCGGGCCGTCGTGCCCACCAGCTCGAATCGGCGCGCAACGCCCGGGAAGCGCGAGAGCAGGTCCACGACGAGCTCGGCGTTGAGACCGATCTCGAGCGCGACCATCGCGGCGGCGGTGGCGTTCTCGAGGTTGTGGAGACCGGGCTGCGGAATGTCCAGGCTCAGATCGCGGCCGCCGTGTCTCAGAACACCACGGGCCCGACGCGGCCCCACGCTGGTGACCCGGAGCCTCGCGTCGGCGTCCTGGGTGACGCCGTAGGTCGCCGCCTTGAATCGGCGGCCGAGCGCCGCGGCCTCGGGGCAGTCCGCGCCGACGAGCAGTCGGCCGCAGTTCCGTGCGAACGCGGTGAACTGCGGACGCAGCGCGCTCAGCTCGTCGTGATCACGACTCACGTTGTGGATCAGCCCGATCGCCGGATGGTAGCCGACGAGTGTGCCGTCGGACTCGCACGCCTCGGCGACCGCGGGGCCTTCGGCCGGCCCGGCCACGAAGCAGCCGCCGGTGCCCTCGCCCACGAAGTCGGCGCCGCCCAGGACCGTGGCCTTGACACCGCCCTCACGCAGGAGCCAGCCGAGCATGCCGACGATCGTGCTCTTGCCGCTGGTGCCCGCGATCGCCACGCCCGGCGCGGCGGTGTTGACCACCTCGGCGAGCAGCTGCGGCCTCGGCACGCAGTCGAGCCCGAGCGCGCGTCCCGCCCGCAGCTCCGGCGTGTCCGCTTCGACGGCCGCGGAGTAGACCAGCCGATCGATCGCCGCCGTAATGGCCGTCCCATCCTGCGGAGCCAACTCGATGCCGACCCGGCGGAGCTGCGCCGCGATCTCCTGCTTCTTGCCCTGATCGAACGCGCGATCCGATCCCTGCACTCGATGCCCGCGCGCCCGCATCAGGCACGCGAGCGGGCCCATGCCGGCGCCCGCGATGCCGGAGAAGTGATACCGGAGAACCGTCACAGGCTGACCTGCTTGCGCGGCTCCAGGTGCATCGTCGTCTCCATGTCGCGCGACTCCGTCACCTCTTTGAGGCTCCGGAACGGAAGGTTGAAGACGGGTCGCGACGCCGTCAGGATCATGGCGAAGTTCAGGGCCGCCCCCAGCAGGTGCACGACCGGGAGCGCCAGCAGCTCGAGCATCTCATCGCTCTTGATGTGAAGCCAGTCCAGGTCCCGGCGGAAGTCGTCCATCGCCAGCCGCCAGAACGACTCCGAGCGCATGCTCGACGAATTCGACGCCTCGAGGTCCGTGAGCGGGCGCCGCGCGAGGATGGCCAGCAGCGGGGGCGTTCCGTACTGACCGAACAGGAACCACGTGAGGCCCCGGACGCCGATCCAGCCGGTGACGGCAGCGCCCACCAGGGCGCCGTTGCCCCTGGCGATCCACGGCATCGTCACCTCGACCACGCCCCGGTAGAGGAACATCACTTCGAAGAATATCGTGAACAGCTCGATCCCGATGATCTGCGCGATGAACCGGGGGTCCTTCGTGCGCACTGCGTTGATCAGCACCTGGACGCACGCGAAGCTGGCTATCACGAGCGTCAGGACCATGGCGTACAGGATCGGAATGGTGAAGCGCGAATCGTCCGAGCCGGAAAGGTCGTTCATCAGAGTCGTGATCCGCGGCTCGAGCGTGTACGTGAGCACGGCGGCTTCGAAGGCGCACCAGAGGAGCAGCATCACGAACGCGAGCCACGGCACACCCGGCTTGAAGTAGCCGCGCATCAGCATGCTCGACATGGCGACCGGCGTGCCCACGACGTCGCGGAGGAAGCCCATGACGAGCCGGACGGCCAGCCGCGCGATGCCGAGGATCCAGCCCAACACCACGCCGGCGACCCGCACCATGCCGACCCAGTAGAGCCACACCGCGAGCGCCGCGTCCCACCACGCGAGCAGAACCAGCGAGACGAAACGGGTGCGACTCGAGCGGAAGGGCAGCGTGTAGACGGAGAGCCCGGTGGACCAGACGGCGACGACACCCAGGAGCACCGGGAACAGCAGGAACACGTACTTCAGCGCCGCCATCCAGCCGGGCTGGGCGTCGAAGAAGAAGCTCATGAGCGTTTGCTGCAGTACCGGAACCCAGGCGATCGGGGCCGCCACCAGCTCGGCCGGGCCGCGCCACGCCTCGGGAAGCTTGCCAATGATCCGATCAATCATCTGACCCTCCTTCATACGCTGCCTGCATGAAAGCCAATTCCAAAGTTATTCCTCGCAGGACTCGCCTGAGTGTGGGATCGGGATCCGGGGCGGTCTAGGGGCCCTGGCCGTTGGTGCGGCCGGACCAAGAAGGCTCGGCGGCGGCCCGGAACGGCGGGGCCGGCGAGGCGGCGACGGCGCGTTCGACCCTCTGGTGCTCGAGGGCCTGACGCTCGGCCCAGGCCGAGCGCAGCGAGCTCGAGCTCGGCGCCAGAGACGGAGGCGACAACAGGGCGAAGGTGGGGTCGATCCGGGTCGTCGCCACGGGAATGACGGTGGCGTGCACATGGCTGACCCGCGGCGGCGGGACGAGGTCCGGCCGGCCGATGCGCCGCAGGATTCGGTTGACGTACCGGCGGGTCTCCCGGTATGGCGGCACGCCGCCGTACACCATAACGGCCTGCTCACCGGCATTGTAGGCCGCGAGCACGAGGGGCAGGTTGCCGCGATAACGGTCCATCAGTCGGCGCAAGTGGCGAACGCCGCCCTCGATGTTCTCGTACGGGTCGAACGTGTCCGACACGCGCAGGCTCGACGCCGTGTCCGGCATGAGCTGCATCAAGCCGCGGGCGCCGCGCCGCGAGACCGCGCGCGGGTTGAACTCCGATTCGGCCTCGACGATCGCCGCCACCAGGATCGGCGGAATGTCGTACCGCACGGCGACCTCTCGGATGTGCGCCTCGATCTCGACGATCTCCGCGATCTCGACGCTCGAGTCGGTCGCGTCGACCGTCTCGCGCGCCATCCGCATGATCTCGGACTCCGGTTGACTCACCCGCGACCCGAAGTAGCCGTAGGCCGGGACGATCGTCAGCAGCAAGACTCCGAGCCCCAGCGCGTGGCGCGCGACTGGCGAGAGCGGGTCTCGCTCGAGGCGTCGGATCGTCGCTTTCGCGTCCAAGAAATTTCCTCCGGGTTTGATGCCTGGCGAACAGCATTCTGGATGGGTCTATGCGTAGCACCCCCCAAGAACGCAACCCGAATGCCAGGAGTCAAAAGTGTCAAAGGCTAAATTTATTCAATTGATGCACGGCACCTCGGCACCGTGAGAACTGACGAAGCCCGTCAGTGAGGCGACACGGGCGTGTCATCCCGTCTCCTGCATTTCCGGAAGCCTGCAAGGGCCTAGACGCGGCGGAGTATGCCGCTCGAGGCCGGGCTTCGCTCGACGCCACCCCAGGTGCGCAGCCCGAGATTCGCGCACTCGATGAAGCAATCCAGGGCGGTCGTCAGCTCCGCGGGGCTGTTGGGCTTGACGAGCTCGAGGGTGACGTCGGTGCCGTTGAACACCGCGTGGGCCGCGCGAAGGACGCTCGAGCTCGCGTGGCCCTTGAACGTGGCGATCCACGACTGGTCGGGCGCTCGGTTCACCCGGAAGCGGACGAAAACGCGGCTGTCGGAACGCTTGTCCTTCGCCTCGAACGTGGGATCGCTGACACGCATGATCGACATGACGACTCCCAGCTTGCGCGACGACCGTGACGCCCGAGCCCTTCGCCCGGCAAGCTCGGCGCGAGACCGCGAAGTGTCCGGCGCCGTGCCCGAGTGGATGAATGCCATGCTGCGACGATCGAAGGCCTACCGGGTGGTAGGAAACGCGAACTCCGAAGCCTCGGGGTATCGAAGCACAGGACCGCGTGTGTGTCTACTGGCGCTTTCTTGATACCCTAGGGCGCCGTTTCTCACGAATGAGAGCGCCCGGAGGGCCTCGATGAAGCATCGCATTGCCGCGATTCCCGGCGACGGAATCGGCAAGGAAGTCGTGCCGGAAGGCATGCGCGTCCTCGACGCAGCGGGCCGCCGGTTCGGCTTCGAGATCGAGTGGACGACGTTCGACTGGAGCTGCGAGCGCTACGCGGAAACCGGTCGCATGATGCCCGAAGACGGCCTCGACCGTCTCCGACAGTTCGAGGCGATCTTCCTCGGCGCGGTCGGATTCCCGGGCGTGCCGGACCACGTCTCGCTCTGGGGGCTGCTGATCCCCATCCGACGCGGGTTTCATCAGTACGTGAACCTCCGGCCCGTGCGGCTGCTCAAGGGCGTCAGGTCGCCGCTCGCCGGCCGCGGCCCCGCCGACATCGACATGCTGATCGTCCGCGAGAACAACGAGGGCGAGTACTCGGAGATCGGCGGGCGGCTCTACCGCGGAACGCCGGAGGAGCTCGCCGTGCAGCAGTCGGTCTTCACGCGCAAGGGGTGCGACCGCATCATGCGCTACGCGTTCGAGCGGGCCATGAAGCGGCCGCGCCGTCACGTGACGTCGGCGACCAAATCGAACGGGATCATCCACAGCATGCCGTACTGGGACGAGCGCTTCGCCGCCATCGCGAAGGAATATCCGTCGGTGAAGACCGCCCAGTATCACATCGACATCCTGACCGCTCACTTCGTGCAGCACCCGGACTGGTTCGACGTCGTCGTCGGCTCGAACCTTTTCGGCGACATCCTCTCCGATCTCGGTCCGGCGATCGCCGGCTCGATCGGGCTGGCGCCGGGCGGAAACATCAACCCCGAGAAGGAGTACCCGTCGATGTTCGAGCCCGTCCACGGCTCGGCCCCGGACATCGCGGGCAAGGCGGTGGCCAACCCGATCGCGCAGATCTGGACGGGCGCGATGATGCTCGAGCACCTCGATCACGCGGACGCGGCGCGGGCCGTCGTGGCCGCGGTCGAGCGCCTGGTCGAGGAGGGCAAGACCTTGACGCGCGACCTCGGCGGCCGCGCGTCGACCAGCGAGGTCGCGCAGGCGATCGCCGGGCTGCTCCAGCCGATACGGTCCGCGTGAACTTCTTCGGTCACACCGTGCTGGCGGTCCGGCGGAGCGCGGATCCGGCCTTCGTGCTCGGATCGATGCTCCCCGACTTCGCCACGATGATCGGAGCGCGCCCGCCGAGCACGGCGCACGCCGCCATCGACTCCGGGATGCAGTTCCACTGGAGGACCGACGAGATCTTCCACCGCTCGCCGGCGTTCCTGGCGCTCACCCGTCAGGCGGTCGTCTGGCTGGCGGCGCGAGGCGTTCGGAGCGGCAGCGCGCTCGCGGTGGCGCACGTCGGCGTCGAAGTCATGCTCGATGCCGCGCTGTCCGGCGACGACCGGGCGCAGCGTGCGTATCGCGCGGCGCTCGAGCGCGCCGCCGGAGACGGGCTCGGACGCTACGTGCGCTGGGGGTCGAGCGAGCAGCGCGATCGCTTCGACACGCTTCGGGAACGGCTGCTCGCGCGCGGGGCCATCACGGGCGACATCGCGCCCGAGACCGTGGCCGAGCGCCTGAGGGTGGCGCTCGCCGCGCGCCCGCGCCTGTCGCTCGACGACACGGCGGTCCAGGCAGTCCGTGACTGGGCTCGCGTGGCCCGCGCCGACATCTCCGCCAGCGCCGCCCCGCTCGTCGAGCACCTCGCCGCCCAGCTCCTCTGACGCGCCGATCGGCACAGCGACTGCGTCACGAAGCCGAGGCTTTCCTCTTCGGAGGGCCGCTCAAAAGATGGGCCTTCTCAGCGGCCCCCGTCGTTGGAGAGGACGAGCGTGCCCGCGGCGCTCAACATTCCCCCCATTCCATTCACCAGCGACAGCTTGGTGTTCGGCACCTGCCGCGCGCCGCACTCGCTGCGCAGCTGCCGCGTCGCCTCGATGATCGGGAAGATGCCGTACATGCCGCTGTGTGTGTAGGAGAGCCCGCCGCCGTTCGTGTTGATCGGCAGCTTGCCGCCCGGTGTCGAGCGGCCCTCGGCGAAGAAGTGCACGCCCTCGCCGCGCTTGGCGAGACCGAGCGCCTCGAGCATGAGCGGCGGGCCCGAGGTGAAGGCGTCGTAGAGCATGATGTGATCGAAGTCGGTCGGCTTCACGCCCGCCATCGCGAATGCCTTCTCGCCCGAGCGCCGCGTGGCCTCGCTGAACGTGAGGTTGCGCATCTGCGTGAGCATGACGTGCTCGCTGCCCTCGCCGGCCCCGCGCACGTAGACCGGCTTTTTCGCGCAGTCCTTCGCCCGATCGGCGCGGGTCAAGATGACGGCGCCTCCGGCGTCGGTGACGAGGCAGATGTTCAGGATGTTGAACGGCCACACGACCGGCCGGGAGTCGAGCACGTCCTTCACGGTGAGGGGCTCCCGGTTGCGCGCCTTCGGATTCAGCGCGGCCCACTTCCGTGTCGAGACCGCGACCTGCGCCCACTGCTCGAGCGTCGTGCCGTACTCGTGCATGTGGCGCGTGGTGATCAGCCCGAAATAGGTCGGCGCGCCGCCGAAGCCGTACGGGAACTCGAACTGGCCGGGGAGCGCCGTGTCGCGCCGGGGCGAGACGCCGACGCCCGAGCGTCCGGACTCGCCGTGGCAGACGACCGCGACGTCGCAGAGCCCGTGATAGAGCGCGACCATCGCGTGCCCGGCCATGATGATGAACGAGCAGCCGCCGACCGTCGTGCCGTCGACGTAGCGCGGCACGACGCCGATCGCCTCGCCGATGGTGGCGGGCGAGTGCTGGCCCGCGGTGAAGATCCCGTCGATGTCGGACACCTTGATCCCGGCGTCGCGCGCGGCGTTGGTGATCGCCTCGACGTGCAGGGTCAGCTGGCTCTTCCCCGGCACGGTGCCGATCTCGTCGCTCTCGTCCACGCCGACGATGCAGACCGTGTTGCTGAGCTCCCGCAGCCGCGCGAGGTCGCTCATCGCGCACCGCCCGCCGGACGGAACATCGGCAGGCTGATCTCATCCGTGAGCTTCTCGAAGCACACCTCGACCGGCATGTCGCAGCGGATCTGCTTTGGATCCGGCGCGATGCCGACCAGATTGCTCAAGAGGCGCGGCCCTTCCTCGAGCTCGACCATCGCCAGCACTACCGGCGTCTTCACCTTGAACGCCTTGTTCAAGATCTGGTGGGCGATCTCGAACGAGTAGAGCCGACCGCGGCCGCTCGCCTGCACCCAGCCGATGTCGCGCGAGGCGCAGAACGGACACGACACGCGCGGGTACATGAACGGCTTCCCGCACGCGCGGCACTTGGTGATCATGAGCTTGCCCTCGCGCGCGCCGTCCCAGTAGGGGCGGCACTCGGGCGTGATCGGAGTCGGGAGCGGGCGTTCGAGGTCCATGGGCGAGGATTCTACACGCAAGCTGGGGTAAAGTACCGCCCCGAGGCGCGGCGACAAGGAGGAGGCACCCCATGGCGCGCAAGCAGGACGCCCCGAAGGCCCGGCCCGTGACAGCCGACGACGTGGATCCTCGCCATCGGTGGGACCGACCGCTTCAGTCGCCCGGACACACACAGGTGGACTTCGAGGAGCGCGTGGACTTTCGGCGCCTGCACGCCTATCGGCTAGGCCGCGCACGCCAGGCGCTGGCGCGCTCGGGCCTCGGCGCGATCCTCGTCTTCGACCAGTACAACATCCGCTACCTCTCGGGCACGGTCATCGGCGAGTGGGCACGCGACAAGCTCACGCGCTGGTGCTTGCTGACGGGCACCGGCGAGCCCTGGGTGTGGGACTTCGGCTCCGCCGCGCGCCACCATCGCCTGTATACGCCGCAGATCCCGGCGCGCCAGTCGCTCGCGGGCATGGTCGGCATGCGCGGCGCCGTGTCGCCGAAAGCCGGGCTCTTCCAGAAGGCGGCCGCGGAAATCCGAGAGATCCTGAAGGCCGAAGGCGTCGCCGGGATGCCGCTCGGGATCGATCTCGTCGAGCCGCCGTTCCTGTTCGCGCTCCAGGAGGCTGGCGTCGAGGTGCGCGACGGCCAGCAGGTGCTGCTCGAGGCGCGGATGCTCAAGAGCCGGGACGAGCTGACGCTCCTGAACATGGCGGCGGCGATGGTCGACGGCGTCTACCAGGACATCTTCGAGGCGCTCAAGCCCGGCGCGCGCGAGAACGAGATCGTCGGGCTCGCCACCATGCGGCTCTACGAGATGGGCTCGGACTGCGTCGAGGCGATCAACGCGATCTCGGGCGAGCGCTGCAGCCCCCACCCGCACAATTTCACCGACCGGATCATCCGGCCCGGCGACCAGGCGTTCTTCGACATCATCATGTCGTTCGTCGGCTACCGGACCTGCTACTACCGCACCTTCAGCGTGGGGCGCGCGACGAAGCCCCAGGTGGCCGCCTACAAGAAGGCGCGCGAGTGGATGGACGAGGCGATCGCGCTCATCAAGCCCGGCGTGGCCACCGACAAGATCGCGCGCGCCTTTCCAAAGGCGCAGGAGATCGGCTTCGACAGCGAGATGGCCGCGTTCGGTCTCAACTTCTGCCACGGAATCGGCCTCGGGCTCCACGAGCGGCCGATCATCAGCCGCCTGAACTCGTTCGACGACCCGATGGAGCTGCAGGCCGGGATGATGTTCGCCGTCGAGACCTACTGCCCGGCGACCGACGGGATGTCCGCCGCCCGCATCGAGGAGGAAGTCATCGTGACCCCGAGCGGCGCTCAGATCATCACGCTGTTCCCGGCCGACGAGCTTCCGATCGCCAACCGCTACTAGGCCGAGCCGAGGTCCCGAGCATGGCGCGAGCGAGCCTGAACGGCATCGAGATCGACTACACGGTGGGCGGGCGCGGGCGCCCGGTCATCCTGAGCCACGGCTACGGCGCCACCGGGCGCATGTGGGACGGCCAGCACCGGACGATCGGCGACCGCTACCGGCTCATCACGTGGGACATGCGCGGTCACGGCCAGACGGAGAGCCCGCACGATCCGGCTCGGTACTCGACCGAGCTGACGGTGGCCGACATGCGCGCGCTCCTGACCGCGCTCGGGGTGAGCCGCGCGGTAGTGGGCGGGCTCTCGCTCGGCGGCTACATGTCGCTCGCGTTCTACCTCGCGCACCCCGAGATGGTCGACGCGCTGGTCGTCTGCGACTCGGGGCCGGGCTATCGCAACGCCGAGGCGCGCAACGCGTGGAACCGCCGTGCCCACGAGCGGGCCGGCGACCTCGAAGCGCGCGGGCTCGAGGCGCTCGGCGGCCGGAGCCGCGAGGTGCGCGACGCGCTCGGCCACCACAAGAGCGCCCAGGGGCTCGCCCACGCCGCGCGAGGGATGCTGGCGCAACAGGACGCGCGCGTCATCGACGGCCTGACGTCGATCCGCGTGCCGACGTTAATCGTCGTGGGCGACCAGGACACGCCGTTCATGGCGCCGTGCGAGTACATGGCGAAGAAGATCCCGGGCGCTCGGCTCGAGGTCATCGCCGGCGCGGGGCACGCCTCCAACCTCGATCAGCCGGAGGCCTTCGACCGCGTGCTGCTGAGCTTCCTCGACTCGCTGCCGGCCTGAGCTCGGCCCGCTCCGGCCCGAGCCCCGGCGGCTCACGGCCTGACCCGGCGGCTCAGCCGCGCGGCAGCCCGAGCACGCGCTCGCCGATGATGTTGCGCTGGACCTCGCTCGTACCGGCCGAAATCGTGTATTGCCGCGCGGCGAGCACGCGGTTGAACCAGCGCGGCGCGTCCGGCACCGCCGTCGACGCCTGATTCACGAGCACGTGCATGCCGAGGAGCTCGCCGGCCGCGTCGGCGATCCGTACGCCGAGCTCCGAGCCGCTGAGCTTGAGCACCGATCCCTCGGGCCCGGGCGGCTCGCCGCGCAGCTGGCGGCTGAGGCTCCTGAGACGCGTGTACTTGAGCGCCTCGGACTCGATGGCGAGCTGGGCCAGCCGCTGCCGGATGGCCGGATGATCCCACGCCGGCCGGCCCTCGATCGGCACCTGACGCGCCAGCGCGATCAGGCGGGCGATCTGAGCGGTGTGACTGCGTCCGCCGGCCGAATGACGCTCGTACATGAGCGTGGTCGTCGAGACCTTCCAGCCCTGATTGACCGGTCCCAGAAGATTCGCCTTTGGCACCACGACGTCCGTGAAGAAGACCTCGTTGAAGTGGTGGTGCCCCGTCATCAGTACGAGCGGCCGCACGGTAATGCCGGGGCTCGTCATCGGAACGAGCAGGCAGCTGATCCCCTGATGCTTCGGCACGTCCGGATTGGTGCGGACGAGCAGGATGATCCAGTGGGCGAAGTGGGCGCCCGACGTCCACACCTTCTGGCCGTTGACGACGAAGTGATCGCCCTGGTCGACGGCGCGCGTCCGGAGGCTCGCCAGATCGGAGCCGGCGCCGGGCTCGGAGAAGCCCTGGCACCAGATCTCGTCGGCGTTGAGGATCGCGGGCAGGTGGCGGCGCTTCTGCTCCGCGGTGCCCCAGTGGATGATGGTCGGCCCGACCAGGTTCAACCCCATGTTCCCCGGCAGCACGGGCGCGCGGGCGGCGCTGTACTCCTCGTCCCAGATGACCCGCTCGATCAGCCCGGCGTCGCGGCCTCCGTATTCCTTCGGCCAGGTGATGCCGACCCAGCCCGCCGCGTGCATCTTCTTCTGCCAGACGCGGCGGCGCTCGAAGGTCTCGCGATCGGAGGCGACGCGGTCGTCGGAAGCGTCGTCCAGACAGAGCTCGGGCGGGAGGTTCGCGGCGAGCCAGTCGCGGAATTGCTTGCGAAAGCTCTCGTGCTCGGCGGCGAACTCGAAATCCATGACTTGAGCCGAGGCTAGTCGGGCCTCGGGGCCGCTGTCAAGCGTGAGCCCGCCGCAAAAATTTTCGCGCGCGGACTCATCGTATCGCGTGCGCGACGTGAAAAGCGATTCACTCTTGAATGTTCACGAGCGGGAGTGTAGAGTCCGCTTCGATCACTCTCACGATGAACCTCGAAGAAGCCTGGGAGAGCCTAGCGGCACCGCAATGCATCTCTTGCTCCTCCGGTCGCTGCTCCGGGAGATGATCTCCGACCTCGCCGGACCCGCGCCCAGGGCGGACGAATCGAACCGAGGCAGCATGACGCGTTATCTGATCGTCGTCGCGCGGACAGAGGCGGCAGTGTACGAGCATCTCCGCAACCGTCATCTCGGCGATTCCAAGGTCCGGGTGATGCTCGACCGCCGCGGCGCGGTCGAGTACGAGTCGCCGGATAGCCCGCCGCCGGTCGACCGTCGCCGCCGCCGGTCGTCGCTCATGACCGGCGCATCGCACGAGCTCGTCGCGCTCGCGCCCGAGGTGCCCGAGACCCCGACGCCTAACCCGCAACCCCGCGCGCCTTACGAGGAGGCACCACCCCCGATGAGCCAGATCGAGACCGTCGACGACACGCAACGGACTACCCGCTGGCTCGCTGAAAGCCAGTATCAGCTCAGCCATGTGATTCCGTCGTTGGTCGAGGAGCGCGATCGCCTGCGTCGCGCGCTCGCGGCGCGTGAGCAGGAGTGCGAGCGGCTGGGCAGCGAGCTCGGCGAGCTCCGCCGCATCCACGGCGCGCTCCAGGGCGAGCTCGATGCCTTGCGGGGCGAGCGCACGGCGGTGGCCGAGGCGTTCGGCGGCGTCGTGGACATGCTCGGGCAGATGCATCGGCCTCTGGCCGACATCGCGCGGCGCTTGCAGACCACGCCGCCGATTTCCGTCACGCAGCAGGACTAGCGTTCGCGCGCCCTGCGCGCGGCGCGAGGGCGCGGACCGACGGGGACGAGCGGCTCTTCAGCATCGCTGAAGGGTATGATGCGGGCATGGAACGAGCAACCACCACTCGACCCCGGCGGCGCCGCGCGACGAAGGTGGCCGTCCCCGTCGAGGTCGCCCCCGCCGGCCCCGAGCCGTTCGCGCTGCCCGTCGCCGAGCCCGAAGCCTCTCTGCCGATCGTCACGCCGGAGCCCGTCTTCGTGACGCGCGTCCCGCCGCCGGCGCCCGAGCGGCTTCGGCCCGCGACCCGCCACGCGATCTTCTTCGACGTCGAGAACACCAGCAACCCCGCGCACATCGAGCGGGTGGTCGGGCGTCTGGCCATCGATCACATCGGCCGGAGTACCGAATTCTTCGCCGTCGGCAACTGGCGCGTGATCGGCCACGAAACGGGGCGCGTGCTCGCCCGATTCGGCGCCCAGCTCCTCCACAGCGCGCCATCCACCGGCGTCCGTGACTGGAGCGATCTCCGGATCGCCGTGAGCGCGGGCGTGTGGCTCGCCGGCGCGCGCCCGGGCGACGTGCTCGAGATCGTGTCGGACGACCGCGCCTTTGACGCGGTGGGCGACGTCGCCGCGGCGCTCGGCATCACCTTTCACCGGCTGACCGCCCGGACGCTCCCGGGCGCGCCCCCGGCGGAGTCGAGTCGTCCCGCGCCCGGAGGCGACCGCGGCCGGCCCCGTGGACGCCGTGGCCGGCGCGGCGGGCGCCCGGGTGGGGCGGAGATCGAGCCACGCCGGGCCGACCCGGTCCGTCACCCGCCGGCGCCGGCGTTCGCCGAGTCCGACGAAGCCCACAGCGCGCCGCACGACGAGCTCGTGCTCGTCGTCAGCGAGCTGGCCGATCGCTCGCCCAACGGCGCCGTGCTCATCGACAACGTGGCGCGTGCGCTCAAGGCGCGCGGTTTCAGCCGACCGCCCGGATCGCCGCGGCTCGTCACCAGGCTCCGGCGCATCAAGGAGCTGTCGGTGAGCCCGACCGGAATGATCTCGCTGGTGCCGGACGCGATCGTTCGCTCCGAGGCGCCGCCGCCCCCGGCCCCCGTCGAGGAGACGACCGAGGTCGAGGCGGCGCCGGCACCGTCAGCGGCAGCGCCGCCCAGGAGGCGTAGTCGCCGTCGCTCCCGCCGCGGCGGTCGCGGCCGGCGTCGCGCGAACCCGGCCGCGGGCGCGTAGCGCCCGATCGGCCTCAGGACACCAGGATCGCCTTCGCGCGATCGCGGATCGCGTCGGGCAGCGGTGTCGGCCGCCGCGCGTCCATGTCGAGGTGCACGCCCAGCTGCTCGAGCGTAGCCACGCGCTCGCCGGTACGCTCGTTCGTCATCACGTGGAAGAGGCGCATCGACGAGTTGCCGACGTGGACGAGCGCCGAGCGCACGCGGACCGGGTCGCCCGGCCTGAGCACACCGCCGAGCTCCAGCTGGAATTCGAACGTCGAGAAGCCGCGGCGCTCGTTCCGCATGTAGCCCGGAGTGATCCCGAACACCGCAGTCGCGTGGCCGTTGGCGGCCGAGAAGCGGTGGATGTAGTGCATCAGGGCGACCTGGCCGAACACGTCCACCTCGTCCGGCTTGACCGTGTCGCGCGAGCTCTCGTGGAAGCCGTCGAGCCCGCTCGGCCTCGGGCGGCGCTCGCGGGCCGGGACGTCCCACTCGACCCGCCGCTGCTCCGCCGCCCGTCGCTGCGCCGCCGGCAAGGGCCGTGCGGCTTGGCGCCGCGCCTCCACGTGGCGGACGCGCTGCTCGACCGTCGTGCAGACGTCGCCGGTCTCGGAGTTGAAGAGCTTGTGACCCAACACGAGGGCATCCCGCTCGACCGCGATGACGCCGCTCACGACGTGCATGATGTCGCCGACCCGCAGCTCGCGGACGTAGCGCACGTAGCAACCGGCGGTGACGCAGAGGCTCCCGCGTCGCCGAGTGTAGGCCACGCCGAGCCCGAGCGAAGCGAGCAGCGCGAGCATGGCGTCGCCGAGCCGGGCGAAATAGAACGCGACCGTGAGGTGGTCGTTGTGGTCGACCTCCCAGCGGTAGACGATCCCGCGGTAGGTCTCGAGCCAGTCGTTCACGATGTCTTCCTCCTCGACAGGCGGCAGACGCCGGTCCGGCGACCCGAGTAAGCCTACACGAGTCGGCCGGGCCTGGGCGCCGGGTGTTAAGCTGGTCTTGTCGGAATCGGTTGAACGACCCGGGCTGCAGGGGCCCGACAGTAGAGTCGGAACGGGTCGGGCGATGACCGAACCTCGAAAACGAGTCGCGCTCTGGCAGTTGGCCCTCCTGACCCTGGCGTATTTCGCCGCGGGCAAATTGGGCCTCGCCCTGGCCGTCGTCAACGTGAGCGTGTCGCCGGTGTGGCCGCCGACCGGGATCGCGTTCGCGTCGTTCCTGCTCCTGGGGCCGCGGATCTGGCCCGCCATCTTCTTCGGCGCCTTTCTCGTGAACGTCACGACCACGGGCTCGATCGCGCCGTCGATCGGGATCGCGATCGGTAACACCTGCGAAGGCCGTCTGGGCGCCGAGCTGGTGCGCCTCTTCGCGAACGGCCGCGCCGTCTTCGACCGTGCGCGGGACGTCTTCAAGTTCGTCGTGCTCGCCGGCCTGTTCAGCACGACGGTGAGCGCGACAATCGGCATAAGCAGCCTGACGCTCGGCGGCCACGCCGGCTGGCGCGAGTACCCCGCGATCTGGTTCACGTGGTGGCTCGGCGACGCGGTGGGCGCGCTGGTCGTCGGGCCGGTCCTGGTGCTGTGGAGCGTGGGCGGTGGCGTTCTGCAAAGCCGACTGCGCCTGTTGGAGGAGGTCGGGCTGTTCGGGACGGTGGTTGCGGTAGGCGCCCTCGTTTTCTTTGGATTCGTCGGTCAGCCCCTTACGTTTCTTTGCGTGCCGCCGCTGGTCTGGGCGGCGTTTCGCTTCAGACCACGAGAGACGGCGACCGCGATCACCATCCTGTCTGGGCTGGCGATCTGGGGAACCATCCACGGCCTCGGTCCCTTCGCCGACGGCCCGCCGAACGAGTCGCTGCTGCTCCTGCAGGCGTTCCTCGGCACGATGGCGGTGATGAGTATCCTGATCGCCGCGGTGGTGGTGGAGCGGAAGCGAGACGAGGCGGCGCTGGAGCACCTGGCATCCATCGTGGAGTCCTCCGACGACGCCATTGTGAGCAAGACGCTCGAGGGCGTCGTGACGAGCTGGAACGCGGGCGCCGAGCTTCTCTACGGCTACTCCGCCGCCGAGGCGATCGGCAGGCCGATTTCGGTCATCGTTCCGCCCGATCATCCGGACGAGCTGTCTCGCGTGCTGGCCCGGCTCAAGCGGGGCGAGCATGTTCAGCCCTACGAGACGGCTCGGATTCGAAAGGACGGCACGCTCGTTCAGGTCTCGGTCACGGTGTCACCGCTCCGGAGCTCGTCCGGTAGCATCATCGGGGCGTCCGCGATCGGCCGCGACATCACCGAGAAGAAGCGCGTCGACGCGGCGCTGCGCGAGGCCGCGACCCTCAGGTCGGTCACGAGCCTGGCGGTGGCCGCCGCGCACGAGATCAACAATCCGCTGACGGTCGTGTCGGGCGAGCTCCAGCTGCTCACTCGGGAGGTCGGTGGGCGCTGGTCCAGCCGGATCACGGCGATGCTCGAGGCGCTCGAGCGGATCCGGGAGGTCGTCTTGCGAATGAACCAGATCACCCGGCTCGTGCCCGCGGAGCGCCAGCGGCACCTTCCCGAGATGCTCGACCTCGGCAAGTCGAGCGGGCGCGCCGAGCCGCCCGCCGACGATCCGGAGCGGCTGGCCTAGATGTGCACTCCCTTCATCTGGGCCTCGGGATAGCGGGTGCCGGCGGCGGCCCCGGACGGGATCGCCGCCGCGATCCGCTCGACGTCGCGCGCGTCGAGGCGTAGGGAGGCCGAGGTCACGTTCTCCTCGAGCCGCTCCGTGCGCTTCGTGCCGGGGATGGGCACGATGTCCGGCCCCTGCGCCAGTAGCCACGCGAGCGCCAGCTGACCCGGCGTACAGCCCTTTTCCTTCGCGATCGGCTCGATCCGGCGCACCAGCTCGAGGTTCCTGGCGAAGTTGGCTTCCAGAAAGCGCGGGTGATCGCGCCGCCGATCGTCCGACGGGATGTCGGCGAGGCTCCCCACGCGGCCGGTGAGCCAGCTGCGCCCGAGCGGTGAGTAGGCGACGAACGAGATGCCGAGCTCGCGCAGGGTCGGAAGAATCGCCTCGGCCTCGACTCGATAGAGCAGCGAGAATTCGCTCTGCAGCGCGCTGAGCGGATGGATTCGATGCGCCCGCCGGACGGTCGCGGGCGCCGCCTCGCACAGGCCGATGTAGCGCACCTTGCCCCGCTCGACCAGCCGCTTCATGGCGCCCACCGTGTCCTCGATCGGCACGGTCGGATCGACGCGGTGCTGATAATAGAGGTCGATCACGTCGACGCCCAACCGCTTCAGGCTCGCGTCGCAGGCCTGGGCGACGTAGTCGGGCCGGCCGTTGACCGTCATGCGGCCCTCAGGCGTCCGGACCTGACCGAACTTGGTCGTGACCACCGCCTGATCGCGGCGCCCGCGAATGGCCCGCCCCAGGAGCTCCTCGTTGTGGCCGAAGCCGTACATGTCCGACGAATCGAGGAAATTCACGCCCAGGTCGAGGGCCCGGTGCACGACGCCGATCGATTGCGCGTCGTCGTGCTTGCCGTAGGTGCCCGACATCGACATGCATCCCAGGCCGAGCGCCGGCACCGAGAGCGAGCTGTGGCCGAGCTGGCGGTGTTCCATGGAGCCTCCCAATGGCTGTGCGCGCTGCGGGCCGTCGGGGCTCCCCCGCCGGCCGAGGCGCGCCGCTAGACATAATGTCGCGCGATTCTACACCACTGCGCCTCGGGCTCGGCTGGCGAGGCTTGCTACAATAGGCCCATGCTTGGATCCACCCGCGGGGCGCTGGAGCGCTCGGCCGACCTTCAGTCCGCGCTCAAGACCGACCCGGACAGCTTTCCGTTCAAGAGCGAGCTGAGCCTGGCGCCCCTGCTGGCCTTCTGGGGCAAGAAGTACGGCGACGACACATCCGCCAAGGGGGCGTTCATCCGGACGGTCCGCGAGCAGATCAGCCAGGTGCCCGAGCTCCTGAATCCGATCACCGATCTGAGCGTGATCGAGCGTCACAAGGCTTTGGTCGACGTGCTCATGGCGGGCATCTTCCCGCCGGCCTTCTTCGAGCAGGAGTTCACGGCCGTCCTGATCCCGTTCATGTTGAAGAGCTTCTACGCCACGCCGCCCTTCGAGCGGCTCCTCCGCGCCGAGGACGGATCGCTGCGCGGCCACGTGAACCTCGACGCCTCGATGATCAGCGCGATGCGGGTCTTCTTCGCCTACGCGCTCATCCTGGAGCGGGTCTACGGAGTCGTGCTCGACGTCGACTATCCATTGATCCTCACCGTCACCGACGCCGAGACCACCCTCGACCGCCACTTCAAGATGGAATTCGACTGGCGGTGCGTCGACGTAGAGACCGTCGGGCCGGTCCCGGCTCTGACCGACGCGATGCGGCGGCGACTACACGGCGAGCTCTTCGAGACGGCGATGTTCCGCGAGCTGCTGCCGGCCGATCGCTTCGTGTTCCGGGGATTCACGATCTTCAGGGCGATCGAGGTCACGGACCAGGAAGTGCTGTCCTCGCTCGAGCGCGACCTGATCGACAAGGAGTCGATCGTCTCGCACACGCGCTTCAAGGCGCTCCAGGACAAGCTCCGGACGCTCTTCCGCCGCCCCGAGCTGCGCTTCGGGCTGGCCGCCCTGGACGGCGACCAGGTGCTCGTCCTCAACTATGGGGCGGAGTGCGAGCACGCCTGCATCTTCGCCGACTCCCGGCACCACACAGTCGAGGAGTTCCGCGGGTCGGTCTACGAGCGCGCGGTCAAGCAGGGGGGCCCACTCATCGTCGAGGACCTCACCGAGATGCCCGGGCGCACGCCGGCGGACGACGAGATCATCGAGTGGGGGCTGCGCAACATCATCGTGGCGCCGCTCTATTACCAGGATCGCGTGATCGGCACGCTCGAGCTGGGCTCGCCGCGGCCCGGCGATCTCGACTGGACGCATCTGCCCAAGCTCATGCAGATCCTGCCGCTCTTCTCCATGGCCGTGCAGCGGAGCATGGAGGAGCTGAACGCGCGCATCCAGGCGTTCATCAAGGAGAAGTGCACGGCGATCCATCCGGTGGTCGAGTGGCGCTTCCGCAAGGCCGTGCTCAAGGGCATCGAGAGCCAGGCCGAGGACGCCGACGACGCCGTGGTCGAGATGGAGCCGATCGTGTTCGAGCGGATCTATCCGCTCTACGCGCTCGCCGATATCCGCGGCTCCTCGATCCAGCGGAGCCTCGCGATCCAGGCCGACCTCCTGACGCAGCTCCGGCTGGCGCGCGACGTGATCCGATGGGCGCACGACGCGCGGCGGCTGCCCGGCCTGCACGAGTTGCTGTACCGGATCGACAAGCACGCGGCCAAGATCGAGACGAACCTCAACTCGGGCGACGAGGTCTCGATCATCGCGTTTCTCCGGACCGACGTGGAGTCGCTGTTCGACCACCTGCAGACCTTCGGGCCCGGGATCCGCGAGCGGATCGAGGCGTACCGGGCTGCGCTCGATCCGCGCATCGGGACCGTGTACGACCGGCGGCGGCTGTTCGAGGAGAGCGTGACCCGCATCGCCGACGGGATCTCGGCGTACCTCGACCTCGAGGAGCAGACCGCGCAGACGATGTTCCCGCACTACTTCGAGAAGCAGAAGACGGACGGCGTGGACCATCAGATCTACGTCGGCGCCTCGCTGCTCGAGGACGGCAAGTTCGACCCGCTCTACCTCAAGAGCCTCCGCCTCTGGCAGCTCATGGTGACGTGCGGCGTCGCGCTGAAGGTGAACCGGCTCAAGGACAAGCTGCCCATCCCGCTCGAGGTGACCCATCTGGTGCTGGTCCAGCACGCGCCGCTGTCGATCCGTTTCCGGTTCGACGAGAAGCGGTTCGACGTGGACGGCGCCTACGACATCCGCTACGAGATCGTCAAGAAGCGCATCGACAAGGCCGTCGTTAAGGGCACCGACGAGCGGATCACGCAGCCCGGGCAGGTCGCGATCGTCTACTCGCACCCCTCTGAGGGCCACGAGTACCGCGGCTACATCGAATATCTGAAGTCGCTCGGCTACTTCATCGGCGAGGTCGAGGACCTCGAGCTCGAGGAGCTGCAGGGCGTGCACGGCCTGCGCGCGCTTCGGGTCACCATCGATCTGCGCAACCCACGGATCGATCGCCGCATCGCCCCCGGCGACCTTCAGCCGGCGACCCCCGACCCCTCGCGCAACTAGCAGGCGGCCGAGAAGGCGCCACCGGGCCCCTTATCGGCCACCTGCGTGAGGTTTCAACCGGTCGCGCGTCACACCCTCCGCCAGTAAGGTTTCGATCTCCCCGCTCGAGAAGCCGAGCTCGCCGAGGATCGCGCGCGTCTCCGACCCGAACGGCGCGGTCGCCTGAGCCGCGACGAATCCGCCGCCGTCCATCCCGAGCGGCGGCCCCAGGAGGCGCACGGGGCCGAGGACCGGATGGGTCAGGTCGTGGAGCATTCCGTTGGCGAGCGGCTGCTCGTCGTCGAGGAGCTCGAGCGGCAGCTTCACGCCCGCCGCCGGCACGCCGGCCGCCTCGAGCGTCGTCTGCCAGTCGGCGGTGGTGCGCGTGGCCACGATCGCCTCGACGCGCCGCCGAAGCGCCAGGTAGTGCTCGACCTCCTTCGCCCGGTCGGCGATTGGCCGATCGAGCGCGTCGTCGCTCAGGCCGACGGCGCGGATGAACGCGCGCCGGAGCGCCAAGCTGCCGCACGCGACGGCCAGGGCGGCGTCGCGGGTCGCGTAGGTGCGGTAGTAGACGTTGACCGTGCCCGGCGGCCGGATCGACGGCGTGAGCGCGGCCTGCTCAGCGTACGGGCGCCCGGCCGCGCGGAGCTGCGCGAGCCTGGCCCGCACCGCGGCGTGCGTCGCGCCGTCCGCCGAGTCGATGCGCACCATGTTGTTGTTCTGGACCACGAGCGCGGCCATCAGGAGCGAGGCGTCCACCTCGCCGCCGCGCCCCGTGCGCGCGCGCCGCAGCAGCGCCGAGGCGATGCCAAACGCGAGGGTCATCGCGCACATGTAATCGACGACCGGGTTCTCGCCGCCGGTCGGCACGCCGTCGTTCACGCTACCGCCCGCCGCGAGCAGACCGCTGCGCGCCTGGACCACGAGATCCATCCCGGCCAGCCCCGCGGCGGGTCCGCGCCGACCGAACGCGCTGACGTTGCCGACGACCAGGCGCGGGAAGCGCGGCGCGAGGCTCGGCCAGTCGAGGCCGAGCTCGGCGGCCAGTCCGGGGCGAAAGTTCGTCAGCACGACGTCGGCCCGGCCCAGCAGACGCTCGACGACTCGCCCGGCCGATGGGTGCCGGAGATCGAGGGGCAGCGAGTGCTTGCCGCGGTTGCGCGAGAGGAAATGACGGGTCTCGCCCGGCGCCAGCGGCGCCAGCTGGCGCACCGGGTCCCCCTCGACCGACTCGATCTTGATCACGTGCGCACCGCCCTCGGAGAGGACCTGCGCGCAGAAGGGGACGGCGATGAACTGGCCGAACTCGACGACCTCGATGCCGGCGAACGGGCGCGCGTCGTCCATGGCGTGGCAGCGCGCGGGCAGGCCGCGGGGGCTGGGCCCCGCCGGCCGAGCCGCGCTCCCTGGGCCGTAGCGTAGCCGCGAATCTGCTATGTTCCAAGGGGCCCGATCATGAACGCGATCGCGGCGGTGGTCTTCGACATCGGCGGCGTGGTCCAGGACTCGCCGCTCCACGTCATCGCCCGCTACGAGCGCGAGCGCGGTCTCGAGGCCAACGCGATCAACCGCGCGGTCGTCGCGGCGGGCGAGCGCGGCGCCTGGGCGCGGCTCGAGCGGGGCGAGCTGACGATCCAGACCTTCTACGCGCTCTTCGAGGCCGACTGCAGCGCGCAGGGCATCGCGATCGACGCGCGGCGCCTCATGACGAGGATCGCGGAGGCGAGCGTGCCGCGCCCGCGCATGCTCGAGGCGATCCGGCGCATCCGCGCGGGCGGTCGCAAAGTCGCCGCCCTCACGAACAACTGGGTGGCCGACGCGCCGGGGCGAGGGCCGCTCGGCGAGGCGACGACGCGCGCGCGCCTCGGTCCGCACTTCGACGTCTTCGTCGAGTCGGCGGTGGTCAGCCTCCGCAAGCCCGATCCGCGCATCTACGCGCTGGTCTGCGAGAGGCTCGGCGTGGAGCCGGCGCGCGTCGCCTTCCTCGACGACATCGGCCGCAACCTCAAGCCGGCGCGCGCGCTCGGGATGGCGACGATCAAGGTCGACGACCCGGATCGGGCGCTGCGCGAGCTCGGGGCGTTGCTGGAGCTCGACCTCGTCTCCTGACCGCGGGCCCCGGTCTGTCGGCCGCGGTCAGAAGCGGAGGCGCACGCCGCCGCGCACCATGAACGGCTCGCCGATCGAGATGACCCCGTCGGTAGTCCGTCCCGTCGTGTAAACGCGATCGAAGATATTCTCGGCGGCGACGCTGCCTTGACAAGCCGGGGTCCGGGACGTATCGTCCGGCCGCGACTGGCGAATTCGTTTCCGGCCGCTCATCGACCAAAGGGAGGCCCTCATGCTGCGCATCACCTTGACGTTGCTCGTGGTCGCCGTGACCCTCGTGCTGGCGTTCGGGCCGTTCGTCCAGGCTCAGCAGCCCGCGCAGCCGCCGCCGACCTGGAAGCAAGGTCAGCCGCCGTCGATGGCGGATTCCCCGCTGGCGCCGATCGCGCAGCCGCCCGGGCCGAAGGCGCCCGGCGAGATTCCCGTCGACAAGATCAAGGTCCCGCCCGGATTCAAGGTGGCCCTGTGGGCGAGCGGGATCAACAACGCGCGCGTGATGACCTGGGGCGACAAGGGCACGCTGTTCGTGTCGAGCCGCGTCGCGGGCAACGTCTACGCCGTCCTCGACCGTGGCGCCACGCGCGAGGTCAAGGTGATCGCCAAGGGGCTCAATCTGCCCAACGGTGTCGCGTTCAAGAACGGCACGCTCTACATCGCCGAGGTGTCGCGGATCACCAGGATGGTCGGGATCGAGGACAAGCTCGACAACCCGCCGGCGATGGAAGTCGTCTACGACACGCTGCCGAAGGATCTTCCGCACGGCTGGAAGTATCTGGCCTTCGGGCCGGACGGCAAGCTCTACTTCAACATCGGCGCGCCGTGCAACATCTGCATCCCGCCCGACACCCACGCCAACCTCTCGCGCGTCAACGCCGACGGCACCGGCTTCGAGTACGTCGCGCACGGCGTGCGCAACAGCGTCGGCTTCGACTGGCACCCGGTGTCGAAGGAGCTCTACTTCACGACGCACGCCCGCGACTGGCTGGGCGAGGACACGCCGAGCGATCGCCTGGACATCGCGTCGAAGAAGGGCTTGCACTTCGGCTACCCCCACTGCCACCAGGGCGACATCCTCGATCCCGAGTTCGGCAAAGGGAAGAACTGCAACGACTACGTGAAGCCGATTCTCAAGACCGGCCCGCACGTCGCGGGCAACGGCATCGAGTTCTACACGGGCTCGATGTTCCCGTCCGAGTACCAGAACCGCGCGTTCCTCGCCCAGCGGGGCTCGTGGAACCGCACGCAGAAGATCGGCTTCCGGGTGATGATGGTCACCCTGGATGCCAAGGGTGGCGTGGCGAAGTACGAGCCGTTCGCCGAGGGCTGGCTGCAGGGCGACCAGATCTGGGGCCGCCCGGTCTACACGCGGCAGATGAAGGACGGCTCGCTCCTGATCGCCGACGACTACGCGGGCGCGATCTACCGCGTCACCTACCAGCGCTGAGGCAAGCTCGCGCGCTCGCCGGCGCCTCGGTCGTCGCCGCGCTCCTGGCCGTGGCGGCCGCGGCGCCCGCGCGGGCCGCCGACCTCGAGGCCGGGAGCCGCAAGTCCGAGCCGTGCAAGGCCTGTCACGGCGCCGACGGCAACGCGTCGATTCCGGGCACGCCGTCGGTCGCGGGACAACCCGTCTACTTCACGCACTGGCAGCTCATCAAGTTCCGCGACGGCCGGCGCAAGGATCCTCAGATGACGCCGTTCGGCGCCAACCTCACCGACGCCGACATGGCCGACCTGGCCGCCTTCTACGCCGCACAGCGGCCCACGCCGCGACCGGCCGCGACCGATCCGTCGAAGGTCGCCGCCGGGCGCGAGCTCGCCCAGCAGCACCACTGCGTTTCCTGCCACCGGCCCGGCCTCGTCGGTCACGAGCAGATTCCGCGGCTCGCCGGCCAGGACCTGGCCTACCTGGTGAAGATCCTCCGGGGATTCAAGGCGCAGACGGCCGGAGATCTCGACGGCACGATGACGACTGCGGTCCAGCCGCTCAGCGAGGCTGACATCGAGAACCTCGCGCACTATATGGCGTCTTTGCCCCCGGCGCAGCCGCGCTGATTGGCTCTGTCGGCGCCCCGTCCAATGGCTCTTTTCGCAATCGTCCCCACCGTGTACACAGAGGTAGTGCGCGCCGCCGGCCGTCGCGGGGCTAGGGTCCCGCCGGCCGAGGCGCGCCTATGAGAGGCAGTGCGCGCCGCCGGCCGTCGCGGGGCTGGGGTCCCGCCGGCCGAGGCGCGCCTATGAGAGGCAGTGCGCGCCGCCGGCCGTCGCGGGGCTGGGGTCCCGCCGGCCGAGGCGCGCCTATGAATGAAAGGCCGCCGGGAGGACGCGCATGAGAACCGAGCACCCGAGTGTTTGTCCGCTCGATTGTCCCGACACGTGCAGTCTGACCGTCACCGTCGAGGACGAGAAGATCGTCTCGATCAAGGGCTCGCGCGCGAACCCGTACACGGCGGGCGTCCTCTGCGCGAAGGTGCCCGAGGCGTATCCGGGCTTCGTTCACGGCGAGGGACGTCTGAAGACGCCGCTGCGCCGGACGGGCGCCAAGGGCGAGGGACGCTTCGAGCGCATCTCGTGGTCGCAGGCGCTCGACATCGTCCACGACCGGTTCAGCGCGATCATCGCCGCGCACGGTCCGCAGGCCATTCTGCCCCTCAACTACGCCGGCCCGCACGGATTCCTCGCCGGCGGCTCGATGGATCTCCGGTTCTTCCACCGGCTCGGCGCCAGCCTGCTCGATCGCCGTCCGCTCTGCGGCGGCATCCGCACCGAGGCCTGGGTCGGCACCTTCGGTCCGACGCCGGGGATCCGGCCCGAGCAAGCCGAGCACGCCAAGCTGATCGTCGCGTGGGGCAGCAACGTGACGTGGTCGAACCTCCATGTCGTGCCGATCATCAACCGCGCGCGCCGCGCGGGCGCCAAGCTGGTCATCGTGGACACGCGGCGCACGAAGATCGCCGAGCAGGCCGACCTCCACATCGCGCTCCGCCCGGGGACGGACGTCGTCCTCGCGTGGGCGATCGCCGCCGACCTCGAGCGGCGGGGTGGCCTCGACCGTAACTTCATCGAGCGCCACGTGGCCGGGTTCGAAGACTACATGGCCCTCGCGCGCCGCTACACCCTGGCGGACGCCGCGCGGATCTGCGGCGTCGACGAGCGCCTGGTGGGCCAGTTCGCCGAGTGGTACCGGACGATCGCGCCCGCAGTGATCACCGTCGGCAACGGGCTCGAGCGCAACCGCAACGGCGGCAGCGGCATCCGCGCCGTGTTCGCGCTGCCCGCGCTCGCCGGAAAGTTCGGCGTGCCGGGCGGGGGACTCATCAACGGCGCCGGGTTCGCGTTCCCGAAGACGCCGGCGCGGCTCGGGCGGCCGGACTTCGTTCCCGCCGGCACGCGCTCGGTCAACATCATCGACGTCGGCCGCCATCTGAACGACCCGCGCCTGTCGCCGCCGATCCAGGCGCTGTTCATCTACAATCACAATCCGCTCGTCGTGCATCCCGAGCAAAACGTCCTGCGCCGAGGCCTCGCGCGCGAGGATCTCTTCGTGGTCGGCTCGGACGTGGTGATGACCGACAGCCTCGCCTACGCGGACGTCGTGCTGCCGGCCTGCAGCCACTTCGAGCACGCCGACCTGTTCGCCGCGTACGGCACGCACTGGCTGCAGCGCGCCGACCGGGTGATCCCGCCGCAGGGCGAGGCGCTGCCCAACACCGAGATCTTCCGCCGGCTCGCGGCGCGCTTCGGATTCGACGACCCCGCGTTCCGCGCCAGCGACGCCGAGCTGATGGACGACGGGATCGACTCCGCCGACCCGCGCATGGGCGGCAAGCGGCCGAGCGCGATCCCGCTCGATCGCGCGACGCCGATGACCGTGGGCGGCGGCGGCGAGGAAGCGATCCTGTTCAAGAACGTGTTCCCGAAGACGGCGTCGGGCAAGGTCGAGCTCGCGTCGCCCTACCTCGAGAAGAAGTACGGAGCGCGCCTGCCGAGCTGGCGGCCGGTGACGTCGTCCTATCCGCTGACGTTGATCTCGCCGGCTTCGGACCAGCGCATCACGTCGACCTTCGGCGGGCTCCACGTGGCCGACGGCCCGCCGCCGCTCGAGATGCACCCGGACGACGCGCGGGCGCGCCACCTGCGCGACGGCATGCGGGTGCGCGTGTGGAACGACCTCGGCGAGGTCCGACTGCCGCTGCGGGTGACCGACGCCATCCCCCGCGGGGTGGTCTGCACGCTCAAAGGCGCGTGGATGGCGACGAGCGACAACGGCCAGACGATCTCCGCCCTGTGCCCGGCCGATCACGCCGACATTTCCGAGGGCGCCTGCTACAACGACGCGCGCGTCGAGGTCGCCGCCCTCTGAGGACGAGACCATGACCCCACCCGTCGACCCCAACGCGGTCCTGATGACCGGCGAGAACTCGTTCATCCGCCTGAGCCACGACGGCGGCAAGACCCAGTCGGACCGCTTCAGCCACTGGCGCGTGCTGTGGTGTCCGTCGGGCGCCGGTCACGTGCTGTTCGCCCAGAGCGAGCTCAGCTCCGGCCAGACCCGGATCTACAGCGACAATGCCGCGGTGGCTCGCTGGCTCCAGCGCACCATCGAGACGTTGCTGTTTCCCGCGTTCGCCGACACGAACGTGCCGGTGATCACCGCCGAGTTCAGCCGCTCCGGCGAGCCGCGCTCGACGGCGGTCGAGACCATAGTCTCGGGCGCCGACCGCATCCGCCTGACCTGGTACGACTGCATCGAGCCCTTTGTGCTCAACGCCCCACCCGGCTTCAACAACCGCCCGATCGGCGTGTTCAGCACGTTCTTCCCGGCGCGCTCGGCGCAGGTCGAGTGGAACGGACGCTTCGCGACCGGCCAGCCCTGGGCGGAGACGCGCGGCGACCGCCAGGCCTCGAGCGCGTGCCTGGCGTGGTCGGAGACGTGGGTGAAGCCGCGCTGATCGCCGTGCCCTGACCGCGCGGCCGTACCTTGCGAAAAACCGCTCGGAGACCTCCGCCGACGCGAGCTATCGTGGTCTTGTGGCGCCAGCGACGCGAATCCGAATCATCTCGTGCCCGCCGGGCGAGGCGCCGCTGTCCGTGCGGCTGGCGTGGGTCGGCCTCGAGCTCCCGCTGACACCCGGGCGCTCCAGCCGGCTGCTCGCGATGACTACCGGCGTGGTCTCCGCCCCGCGCGGCTGGTGGCAGCGCATCGCCGCGCTCCTTCTCGGCCGCTACGGCGTTCAGACCGGCTACGCCGTGAACGCGCGGGACGCCGTCAACCTGCTCCAGGCCAAGGACCCGACCGCCGCCGCCTGGTGGCGCGAGCACTGCGCCCACATGCTGGACGGCAAGCGCTGGTTCCTCTTCCCCACCCGGGGTGCGAAGAGCGGCCCTGACGCTTACCGGTCCGCGATGCGGATCGCCGCTGGCCCGCCCTTGACCGCGATGCGCACCCCCGTGTCCTTGAGCGTGGTCGCGTCCAGGCTGAGGACCTGAATCTCCTTCTCGACCATGTTTCCGACGAAGATGCGCTTGCCGTCGGGAGTGAACGCGGCGCCCTGCGACCAGTGGCCGATCGCCGCCTCGCCCACGCGCGAGAGGTCGGTGCCGCTCACGCGCAGCAGCACGAGCTTGCCGGCGTCGTTGTAGAAGGGCGACTCCTTCGGCTTGTTGCTGCCGTTCATGACCACGACCGCGACCATCGAGCCGTCGGGCGAGACCTTGATGCCCTCGGGCGTCTGACCCACGGTCATCGTGCTCGTGACCCGCGGCGGCTGGGCCTTGAGATCGATGATGCTGACGGTGTCGGCGTCGCCGCCGCCGCGGCCGATGTTGGCGACGGCCGCGAACGCGCCGCTGGAGGCGATGTCGATGCCGTAAGGCCGCAAGCCCGCCGAGATGTCGCGCTTGGTGTATTCGACCTTGGTGCCGTCGATCGAGAGCACGGAGATCCGGTCGTCGCCGTCGCGGGTCACCAGCGCCAGCTTGCCGTCGGGCGAGATGGCCGCGTGGCTCGTGCCGGATTTGTCGTCGGCGACCGTGACCTTGCCGGCCGGCGTGACGGTCTTGCCCTGAACGGTGTAGACCGACACGGTGCCCTCGGCGCGGTTGGCCACGAGCGCGAGCGTGCCGGCGCGGTTGATTGACACGCCGGCCGGTGCTCGGCCGGTCTCGAGCGTCGCGATGATGCGCGGCGGCGTTGCCTTGAGATCGACCACTGACATCGTGTTGTTGGGAATGCGCTTGGTCGGGTCGCCCGGGTCGAGCTTCTCGTTGGCGGTCACGAGCGCGATCGACTCGTCGGGCGCCACCGCCACGCTGAACGGCGGCCCGACCACGCTGCCGGGCACCTCGAGCTCGGCCACGACCTGCGGCGGCCAGCTCTTGATGTCGATCACCGTCAGGGTATCGGGCGGCGGATTCTTCACGACCGTCGCGACGCCGTTGACGAGCGTCACCTTGTTGTCGTTGGTCGACAGGAGCAGTTGCGCGTGCGCGCGCGGAACGACACTCAGCACCGCGAGCGGGACGACGACGACGGCGAGGCGCAGCGGATTCATGGAGCCACCTCCGATGGTTGACGGCGCCGCATGGTCTGGGCGGCGGCGCATAGAAGATCAGGTTCGACTCGCGAACGCAAGGTACACTGCATCGCATGACGCTCGACCATCCGTGGACGGAGCCGCCCGCGCCCGCCGACATCCGCGCGGTCGCTCCCGGAATCTACTGGCTGCGCATGCCGCTGCCGTTTCAGCTCAACCACATCAATCTGTGGCTCCTCGAGGACGGCCCCGGCTGGACCATCGTCGACACCGGCGTCGGCCTCGACGACACGCGCGCCCTGTGGGAGCGCGTCTTCGCCGCGCACCTCGGCGGCCGCCCGGTGCGGCGCGTCCTCGTGACGCACTTCCATCCCGATCACATGGGCAACGCGGGCTGGCTCTCGGCGCGCTGGAAGACCGAGCTCTGGTGCACGCAGGCGGAGTGGCTCTATGCGCAGTACGCCTGGCGAAGCCGCGGCGCGGCCGACTTCGAGCCGCGGCTGGCCCACTTCCGTCGCCACGGCTGCGGCCCCGACGCGCTCGTTCAGCTCGGCCGGCGCGGCAACCACTATCCGACCCTCGTGCCCGAGGTGTCGAGCGAGTTCCGGCGAATCCGCGAGGGCGATGGGATCACGATCGGCAACGGGACGTTTCGCGTGCTGACGGTCCTCGGCCACGCGCCGGAGCACGCCTGCCTCTGGGACGAGGCGGGCTGCGTGCTGATCTCCGGCGATCAGGTGCTGCCGAAGATCACGACCAACGTGAGCGTCTGGTCCGAGCAGCCCGGGCTCAATCCGCTGCGGCTGTACCTCGACTCGCTCGATCGCTTCGAGCCCATGGCGCCGGACACGCTCGTGCTGCCCTCGCACGGCTTACCATTCCGCGGCCTCCACGCGCGGCTCGGCTTTCTGCGCGACCATCACGCCGCGCGGCTCAACGAGGCGCTCGACGCCCTCGTCGAGCCGCGCACGGCGGCGGAGCTGGTGCCGGTCCTCTTCCGGCGCGAGCTCGACAGTCACCAGCTGAGCTTCGCCGTCGGCGAGGCGCTCGCGCACCTGCGCTTTCTCGAGGACGAAGGGCGCGCGGTCCGGCTCGTGGACGGCGACGGCGTCCACCGCTTCAGGAAGGCCTGACCGCGCGCCTTCGAGCTCGCTCGAGCTAGTAGAGCACTACCGGATTGCCGGGCGAGCCCGTCGCCCCGATGATCCGGAGCGGCGCCCAGATGAACGCGCCTTCGAGCACCTTGCCGTCGACGAGCGACTTGGTGTCGACGTTCTCGAGATTCCAGATGCCGCGACGCCTCCCCTTGGGTTGAGCGGTTTGGAGCCCGAGCCGGGAGCGCCGGCTCTCAATAGCCGAGCGCGCGATCGCGCTCGGTCAATGCCGGATCGCGCTGAGCGACCGGACCATAGCCGCCCCCGCCCGGCGTCCGCACCAGCACGACGTCACCGCGCCTGAGCACGTGCTGGCGGCGGTTGTCGATCGAAACGCCGTTGATCTGCACGTCGCCCAGTCCGCCGTCGGTCCCGCCCGCGAAGCCCGGAGCCGGAAACTTCGTGCGCTCGGCCATGAACGAGACGACGATCGGCGCCTCCGACTCGCACTCGAACACGACGTCCTGACCGAGTCCGCCGCGGAAGCGGCCGGCGCCGCTCGAGCCCGGCGTCAGGCGCTTCTCGCGGAAGAAGAGCGGAGTGTTGCGCTCGGCCACCTCGACCGGCGTCGACGAGATGTTGCTCGGCCAGGAGAGCACGTGCTCGCCGTCCTTGCCCGGCGTGGCGCCCATGCCGCCGTTGAAGAAGAGGATGTTCGTGTAGGGCCGGCCGTCGGCGCGAAGCCCGGTCTGCTGGACTGCCCAGAGCGGCGAGCCCGCGCCGGCCATCACGCGATCCGGGATCACCTGGTGGAGCGCGCCGAAGAGCAGCACCGGAACGTAGTGGCCGGTGACGGCGCGGCTCACCACGGCGGCCGGGAAGCGCGGGTTGAGGAGCGAGCCCTCCGGCGCGCTGACGCGCAACGGGCGGTACATGCCCTCGTTGTTGGCCAGGCCCGGGAGGAGCGCGCACTTGATCGCGTACGCGGTCATCGCATAGGTGTAGGCCATGACGCAGTTGATCGCACGCGGCTGCTGCGGCGAGGTCCCCGCGTAGTCGGCGGTGATCTCGTCGCCGGCGATCGTCAGCGCCACCCGGTAGTCGAGCGGCGCGTCGACGCCGTCGGTCCGCATCGCGTAGCGGTAGGTCCCGTCGGGCACCGCGCGGATCGCCGCGCGCATCGCGTGCTCGGCCCGCGCGAACAGCTCGTCGGCGAGCTCGTCCAAGGTCTCGAGCCCGGCGGCGTCCATCAGCGCGAGCAGCCGCTTGTCCATCAGCTCGTTGGCGCCCACCTGCGCCCAGATGTCGCCGACGGTCTGGTCGGGCGTGCGCACGTTGGCGCGGATCATCTCGATCAACGTCTCGTCGGTGCGCCCTTCCCGCCGGAGCTTCATCAGCGGGATGTGGATGCCTTCCTCGAACACCTCGCGGGCCTCGATGGCGCGGAGTCGTCCGCCGATGTCCGGCATGTGCGAGGTGGTGGCCGAGAAGGCGACGAGACGGCCGGCGCGGAAGATCGGCTTGAGGACGCTGACGTCGCTCATGTGCCCGGTGCCCATCCACGCGTCGTTGGTGATGAGGACGTCGCCGGGCTGCATCGCCGCGGCGCCCATCGCGCGCAGGAAATGGCGAACGGTGGCCGGCAGGGTCCCGATGAACGAGGGGATGCTGCCGGTGTTCTGCGCCAGCGAGTAGCCGCGGGCGTCGGTCAGCATGCACGCGAAGTCGTTCGCCTCGTTCGAGAGCGTCGAGAACGACGTGCGTACGATCGCCTTGGCGGCCTCGTCGACGACCGAGATCAAGCGCGTCCACAGCACCTCGAGCGTGATCGCGTCGAACCGCGCGCTCACGGCGTCGCCTTCACGCGCGCGTAGCACCAGAAGTCGCGAGGCGTCGCGCTGATGTTGGGATGGACCGCCCAGCGCCGCAGCCGCCCCTCGCGCTCCATCCCGGCCTTCTCGAGCACGCGCGCCGAGGCGTGGTTGTCGACGTCGCACACGGCCCACACACGGTGGACCTCGGGCTGCGCCAGCACCCATTCGCTCAGCGCGCGGACGACTTCCGTCATGTAGCCGTGCCCCCAGTACTCGCGGCCGAGGATGTAGCCGAGCTCGACGCGCCGGTCCTGGGGACGGATGTCGATCGCGCCGGCCAGGCGGCCGTTCTCGCGCAGGAGGATGACCCACGTGAACGGGCCGTCCCCGGCCCAGCCGACCGCGCAGCGGCAGAGATATGCGCGCGCCTCGGCGGAGCTCTGATGCGTCGGGAAGCTCACGTAGCGCGTGGCCTCGGGGTCGCGCGCGTACGTCGCGAAGATCGCCTCGGCGTCGCCCATGACGGGCGGGCGCAGCCGGAGGCGGGCGGTCTCGATCGTCGCCGGAGGCTTCATGCGTCCAGTGTCACGACGACGTTGCCGGTCGGCGCCACGACGAAGCCCGCCCGCGGAGGGACGACCAGGGTGGAGCCTTCTTCCTCGATGACCGCCGGCCCGGCGAACCGGTCGTCCACGGCGAGACGGGCTCGGTCGTACACGATCGTGTCGACGAATCCGGTCGTCTCGGGGAACCAGACCGGGCGCCGCCCCTTGACCGGCGATGCGCCGCGCCGCGCGCGCCCCTGCAGCACGACCTCGCTTCCGGCGACCGGCGCGCGGACGGCGACCCTGATGTTGATGAACTCGACGGGCACGTCGGGGGGCGTCAGCGAGAATTTCTCGCGGTACGCCGCCTCGAAGGCCAGAGTGAGCGCGCGGCGCACCGTGTCGCGGTCGCCGCCGTCGTACGGGCCGTCGGGCAGGTCGACGACGAGATCGAACCCCTGGCCGAGAAAGCGCCCGTCGGCGAGCCGCTGGAAGCGCGCCGTCTCGAGCTTGAGGCCGGTGTCGCCCATGACGTCGCGCGCCTCGTCCTCGAGGCCGCGAAACGCCGTCTCGAGCGCGCCGAGGTCGCCGCGATCGAGGCGGACCCCGACCGTGGCGACGCGGTCGACGCGCGCCGGGGCCACGAGCAGGCCGAGCGCGGAGGCGACGCCGGCCGACGGCGGGCAGATCACTCGGCTCACACCGAGCTTGCGCGCGACGTGGCAGGCGTGGACGGGCCCGGCGCCGCCGGTGCAGAGCAACGCGTAGTCGCGCGGGTCGCGGCCGCGCTCGGCGATGTGCACGCGGGCGGCGCTGGCCATGCTCTCGTCGACGATGTCGTGGATGCCCCACGCCACCGAGATCACGGGCAATCGCACCGTGTCGGCCAGACGGGTCAACGCAGCGCGAGCGGCCGCGACGTCGATCGCGATCGTGCCGCCGGCGAAGTAGTCGGGGTTCAGGTAGCCGAGAAGGAGATCGGCGTCGGTGACGGTGGGCTCCGTTCCGCCGAGCCCGTAGCAGGCCGGGCCGGGCTGGGAGCCGGCGCTGCGCGGCCCGACCTTCAGGAGCCCGATCTCGTCCACGTGCGCGATCGAGCCGCCGCCGGCGCCGATCTCGATCAGCTCGATCGTCGAGATGCGGATCGGCAGGCCGCTGCCCTCGATGAACCGCTTCTGGCGCGCCGCCTCGAAGCTGTACGCCGTGCGCGGCTCGCCGCCGTCGACGAGCGAGAGCTTGGCGGTGGTGCCGCCCATGTCGAACGCCAGCAGATCGCCGCCGCTGTCCGTGCGGCCGAAGAAGGCCGCCGCGATCGCCCCCGCGGCCGGACCGGACTCGAGCATCTGCACCGGCGCCCGCTGAGCCTCGGCGACGTGGGTCAGGCCGCCGCTCGAGAGCATGAGCAGGAGCGGCGCCGGGATCTTCTGGTCCGCGAGCTGGCGCGCCATGCGCCCGAGGTACTGGTGCGCCAGGGGCTTGATGTAGGCGTTCGCGACCGTCGTCGACGCGCGCTCGAACTCGCGGATCTCCGGCGCCACCTCGTGCGATGCCGCGGTGAAGATCTCCGGGTGGCGCTCGGCGATGAGGCGCACGGCCTCGGCCTCGTGGCTCGGGTTCGCGTAGGCGTGGAGGAACACGACGGCGATCGAGCCCACCCCGGCCGCGGCGAGACGATCGACCGCTACGGCGAGCTCCACGCGGTCGAGAGGACGGCGAACCGTGCCGTCGGCGCTCATGCGCTCGGCCACTTCCAGCCGCCGATTGCGCGGCACGAGCGGCTCGGGCTTGGCGATGTCGAGGTCGTAGAGCTCGAACTTGCGCTCGCGGCCGATCTCGAGCGTGTCGCCGAAGCCGGCGGTCGTGACGAGCCCGGCGACGGCGCCCTTGCGCTCGATGAGCGCGTTGGTGAAGAGCGTCGTCGCGTGGATGACCCGCGTGCAATGCCGAGCCTCGAGCGCGCCGTCGCCGAGGATCGCGCCGACACCGGTCACGACGGCGCGGACCGGATCGTCGTGGGTCGTCAGCACCTTGCGGCTCCACTGCCGGCCGGTGTCGTGGTCGTAGACCACGACGTCGGTGAACGTGCCGCCGATGTCGATTCCGAGCGCGTAGCTGGGCATCCCAGGTTTCCCCGAGCGACCCTACCACGAGTCCTTGACCACGTGCGGGCTTCGGCCTAGGGTGAGGGCCGATGAAGCTCAAGGATCGCGTCGCGCTCGTGACGGGTGGAGGCTCGGGACTCGGCCGGGCCATCTCGCTGCTGTTCGCCGAAGAGGGCGCGCACGTCATCGTCAACGAGCTCAGCCTGGAAACGGCCGAGCAGACTGTCTCGTCGATGAAGGGCCCGGCGGGCCGCCGCGCCATCCAGGCCGACGTCGCCGACAGCGCCCAGGTGAAGGCGATGTTCGCGACGGTCGAGCGCGAGGTCGGCGGCCTCGACATCCTCGTGAACAACGCGGGGATCGCCTTCGGCCCGGGCGACGATCGCGCGGAGGTCGGCCGGAAGTCCGAGGCGCTGGTCATGGAGCTCCTGAGCGGCCAGGGCGGCCAAACCCATCTCGACATCACCCAGAACCTCTCCGACGAGTCGTGGCGACGGATGCTCGCGGTACACGTCGACGGGACGTTCTTCTGCACGCGCGAGGCTCTGCGGCTGATGAGCCGGAAGAACCGCGGCGCGATCGTCAACCTCTCGAGCGTCGCCGCGCTCACCGGGCTCGAGGTCGTCCCGCACTACAGCGCGGCCAAGGGGGCGATTCTGGCATTCACGCGGGCCGTCGCGCGCGACGTCGCCTCGCGCGGGATCCGCGTGAACGCGATCTGCCCGGGCTACATCGACACGCCGATGACCGAGCGGATGTCGCCGCTGATCCGGGCGGCGGTGCTCGCCCGCACGCCGCTGCACCGCACCGGCGCGCCGTACGAGGTTGCGGCCACGGCGCTCTTCCTCGCCTCCGACGACAGCTCGTTCTTCACCGGGCAGTGGCTCTCGCCGAACGGCGGCCTCTTCATCGGCTGAGATGCCAACGGCGCGCGAGCTGGTCGTTCGCGGCACTCCGGTCCAGATGCTCCAGGACGGCTCGGGGCCGCCGCTCCTCTTCCTGCACGGCGCCGGCGGCGCCGGCCGATGGCTCGCGTTCCAGGAGCGGCTCGCGAAGGACTTCAGCGTCTACTTTCCCAGCCATCCCGGCCACGGCGGCTCGCCGGCCGCGGAGTGGATCGAGCACATCTCCGACCTGGCGTTCCACTATCTCGATCTGCTCGACCGGCTCGGGCTCGAGCGCGTGCACCTGGTCGGTGCCTCGTTCGGCGGCTGGATCGCCGCGGAGGTCGCGACGATGGCGTCGCAGCGCCTGGAGTCGCTCGTGCTGATCGATCCGGTCGGCATCCGCGTTGACGGCTGGATCTATCCGTTCCTGTTCGGGATGGACATCCCGGAGATCGTGACGACGATCTTCCAGAACCCGAAGGCCGCGCTCGCGCTGGCGCCGCCCGATCAGTCGGTCGACACGCTGGCGCTGCAGTATCGCCAGGGCACCGCGCTCGCGCGCGTGAGCTGGAATCCGTACCTCTACAATCCGCTCCTCCGCCGCCGTCTGGGCCGCATCGGCGCCCCGACCTTGCTGTGCTGGGGCGCCCACGACCGGCTAGCGCCGCTCGCCCCGTGCGGCGAGACGTGGGCGCGAGAGATCCTCGGCGCGCGCCTGCGCGTGTTCGCCGAGTCCGGCCACGTGCCGCACCTGGAGGAGCCCGACGCGGTCGCGGAGGCGATCGGCGAGTTCTGTCGCCTCCGGGAGGGCATCGGGTGAAGTTCTACTACTTCCACCTGATGCCCTACCACATGGAGCATGACGCGCCGTCGTCGTGGGTGACGCTCTCGAACCGTCATTACGATCCGGCGACGGGTCACACGCTCTACAACCAGTACCTCGACCAGCTCGAGCAGGCGGAGCGCCTGGGCTGGGACGGCCTCTGCGTGAACGAGCACCACCAGAACTGCTACGGCACGATGCCGAGCCCGAACGTGATGGCGGCGATGCTGGTGCGCCGGACCACGAAGGCGAAGATCGCGATCCTCGGCAACGGTCTGCCGCTGCGCGAGAACCCGCTGCGCATCGCCGAGGAGATCGCGATGCTCGACGTCGCCTCGGGTGGCCGCGTCATCTCCGGGTTCGTCCGCGGCATCAGCGCCGAGTACTTCTCGACCGGGATCAACCCGACGCATTCACGCGACCGCTTCTACGAGGCCGCCGAGCTGATCCTGCGCGCCTGGACGGAGGAGGGGCCGTTTCCGTTCGACGGCCGGTTCTATCGCTACCACTACGTGAACCCCTGGCCGCGGCCGCTCCAGAAGCCGCATCCGCCGGTGTGGTGCCCGTCGCAGGGCTCGAGCGAGACGGTCGAGTGGGCGGCCAAGCGCCGCTTCCCGTACCTGATGGTCTTCACGCCCATCAAGCGGATCGCGCAGATCTACGGCGAGTATCGCGAGGCCTGCGAGAAGAACGGCTACAAGGCCAGCCGCTACCAGCTCACCGTGAACGTGCCGATCGTCGTCGCCGAGAACGACGCGAAGGCGCGCGAGCTGGCGAGGAAGCACGTCATGTGGGTGTTCAACGTGGGCCTGCGGATGCATCCGCCCTTCTGGCGACCGCCGGGTTACATGACCGAGGCGTCGCTGCGACGCCTGCTGACGAGCCCGCCCAAGCTGCCCAGCGAGCTCGAGTTCGAGGAGGCGGACCGCGAGGGGTATCTGATCTACGGGAGCCCGGCCACCGTGCGCGACAAGCTCCGCGTGTTCGCCGACGAGCTCAAGGCCGGGATCCTCTGCTCGGGGATGACCGGCCCCAGCCACGAGCAGACGCTCGAGATGATGCAGCTCTTCGCCGAAGAGGTCATGCCGCACTTCCGCGAAGACGCCAACGTCGACGAGACGGCCGGCGTCGGCCGGTAGAGCGCGGCGGCGCGTGGCAGAGCTCGAAGCCCGACTGCGCGACCATCTGCGCCGTGCGCTCGGCCTGCCGAGCCTCGATTTCGCCGAGCCACCCGTGGCCGTCTCGGGCGGCTTCGATACGCAAATCTTCGCCTTCCGCCTGGGCGTGGCGCCGCCTGACTTCTCCGGTCCGCTGATTCTCCGGTTGCTCCACACGCACCACGACCCCGCGCGCGCGCTGCGCGAGCGGGCGACCCAGAACGCACTCGCCGATTTCGGCTACCCGGCGCCGCGCGTTCTTCTCGCGACCACGGACGCGACAACTCTCGGCGGAGCCTTCCTGATCATGCAGCGACTGGCCGGCCAGCCGCTGCCGAAGGCCAGCCTCCGCGGCATGGCGCGCGTCCTCGCCGAGGTCCAGGCGCGTCTGCACGATCTCGATCCGGTGGCGTTCCTCCGCGCGGTGACCCGGGAAGGGCTCGAGCCCAGGAGCCTGACGTTCGACGCTCACCTCGCGCACCTGGCCGAACGCGCCTCGCGCGGCGGGCTCCGCGGGCTGGCGCCGGGGCTCACGTGGCTGGCCCGACGCCGTCCGCCCCGCCCCGAGCCGCGCGCCGTCTGCCACGGCGACTTTCACCCCTACAACATCCTGATGACGGACGACGGCGTCAGCGGCGTGCTCGACTGGCCTCACGCGATCGTCGCCGATCCGGCGTTCGACGTCGCGACCACTCTGGTCATCCTCAGGCTCGTGCCGATGGACCTCGTCGGGCTCGCGGCGCCGCTGCGATGGCTGGCGAACGCGGCGCGCCCGCTCCTGGTCGGCGGCTATCTGCGTCACTACCGGCGTCGTCGCCCGCTCGATCGGGCGAAGCTTCTCTACTACGAAGCCGCGGCGTGCATGAAGGCGCTCGTCCGCGCCGGCGAGCTGCGCGGCGGTCTGGCCGGCCAGACCGCGGCGAACGTCCTCTTCGAGTCGGCCTACACCGAGCGCGTGCTGAGCCACTTCCGCGCGCTCACCGGGATCTCGGCGAGCTTGCCGCCCGCGTCCACGCCCGTCGCCTGAGCCGCCGGCGCGCTCAGTCGGCCACGCGCGGGCGAATCGTGTCGGCGACCCGCTCGATGGTCTCGAAGATCGCCGGGAACGTCGAGTACGACACCTCGAGCGCGACGTGGCCGCAGCCGAGCGCCTTGAATCCGGAGAGCTCGTCGGCGATCTGCTTCGCCGAGCCGTTGAGCGTGTGACGTCCGCGAATCAGACCCATGTCGACCGCCGGCCTGTGCACCCCGTCGATTAGAATCGGAATGCGGAGCGACAAGAACGGGCCGCCCGCGCGTCCGGCTTCCTTCCAGAGGCGCCGGACCGTGTCGGCGCCCTGGCGGAACGCCTCGTGGTTCGTCGAGCTGGCGTGCCAGCCATCGCCGAGGCGTGCGACCCGTCGGTAGGCGCCCTCGCTGGCGCCGCCGATGTAGAGGGGCGGGCGCGGCTTCTGGAGCGGCAGCGGCGAGGCGACGACGTCCTGCACGCGGTAGTGCTTCGTCTGGATCTTCGGATGCTCCTCCGTCCAGAGCGCGCGCATCAGCTCGAGCGCCTCGTCGCTCCGACTGGCACGCTCCCTGAAGGGCACGCCGAGCGCCTCGAACTCGCCCTCGAGCCAGCCGATCGCGGCCCCGACGATCAGGCGGCCGCCCGAGAGCACGTCGACGCTGGCCAGGAGCTTCGCAACCGGAATCGGTGACCGATAGGGCAGGATCACCACGCTCGTGCCCAGCTCCACCCGGCTCGTCACGCCGGCGAGCCAGGGCAGGACTGCCAGCGGATCGAGCATGTCCTCCCGGTAAATGACGTTCGACCGCTCCGGCACGATCACGTGATCGGTGACCCACACCGAATCCAGGCCGCGCTCCTCGGCGCGGCGCGCGACCTCGAGGATGCGTCCGACCTCGATCGGGCGACCGTAGTGTGGGAGACAGATGCCGAGCTTCATGTCGGACCTCCGAGCCTCACGCTGTTTGCCGTGGCCGGCAGGGTATACTCGTCCGCGCCTCACGGCAACTCTCGACCTCGGAGGAAACGGCAATGGCCACGACGGAGCCGCGCGCCACGCTCGACGTGTCGCGCCGAGACTTTCTCCTGCTGTGCGCGGCCGCCTCGGGCGCGCCGGGGGCGTCGCTCGCGCCGCGATCGGCGCTCGCCGCCGACGCGCCGAAGCGGGGCGGCACCCTGCGGGTCGGCTTCTACATCGAAGCGGCCACGATGGATCCGCACCTCTCGGGCAGCAAGATCGACCGGCAGGTCTATCACAACATCTACGAGCCGCTGGTCACGCTCGACGTCAAGCTCGGGATCAAACCGGGCCTGGCCGAGTCCTGGCAGCAGCCGGACCCCAAGACCGTCGTCTTCAAGCTCCGCCGCGGCGTCAAGTTCCACGACGGCACCGACTTCAACGCGGAAGCGGCGCGCTTCAACTTCAATCGCATGAAGACGGAGCCGAAGTCGGTCCGCAAGGGCGAGGTCGCCAGCATCGACTCGGTCGACGTGGTCGATGCCTACACGATCAAGATGAACCTGAAGCGGCCGGACGCCGCGCTGCTGGCGACCTTGACCGATCGCGCGGGTATGATGGTCTCGCCCAAGGTCGCTCAGGAGCGCGGCCCCGAGCTCGAGCGCAACGCGAAGGGCGCCGGCACCGGGCCGTTCGAGTTCGTCGAGTGGGTCAAGGACGATCACCTGCTGATCAAGCGCAACGAGAGCTACTGGAACAAGCAGGGTGGCCCCTATCTCGATCGGGTTCGCTACCGGCCGATCCCCGACGACACCGTCAAGCGGCAAAGTCTCCAGACCGGCGAGATCGACGTGATGGACTACGTCCAGCCGCGCGACGTGGCGGCCGTCAAGGCCGATCGGAACGTCGTGGTCGTGGACGTGCCGTCGCTTGCCGACTTCGCCTACCAGCTCAACCACACGCGACCCCCGTTTGCGACCAAGGCGCTGCGGCAGGCGGTCGCGTATTCGCTGGACCTCGAGCAGATCGTCAAGGGCGTGTGGCTGAACGTGGGGGTGCCGGCCAACGGTCCGATCCCGCCCACGAGCTGGGCGTACGACCGGAGCATCGCGCCCATCAAGCGCGACCTGGCCCGCGCGAAGGCGAAGCTGGCCGAGGGCGGCCAGCCCCAGGGCTTCGCGTTCACGATGACGACCAACAACATCCCGATCAACGTCCAGGAGGCCGAGGTGATCCAGGCCCAGCTGCGGGATGCCGGGATCACGATGAAGATCAAGCTGGTCGACTCGGCCACCCTGATCTCGGACGGCAACAGCAAGAACTTCGAGATGATCAGCTACCAGTGGAGCGGCCGTCCGGACCCGGACGGCAACACGTACCAGTTCTACAAGACCACCCAGGGCACGTCGCTCAACTGGTCGGGCATCTCGAATCGAGAGATCGATGCGCTGCTCGACCGGAGCCGCGAGGTGGCGAGCCAGACCGAGCGCAAGAAGCTGTTCAGCGAGCTGACGAAGATCCTGCAAGACGAGCTGCCGATGGTGTTCATCGTGCATCCGATCGAGCCCAAGGCCTTCAGCCCGAAGGTGCAGGGCTACGAGCCGATCCCCGATGGGATGATGCGGTTCAAGGACGTGTGGCTGGTCTGAGGCGGCGCCGACCGACGAGCCCCCCGTGATGGGCCGTCTCGTTCTGCGCCGGCTGGGCGCGACGGTCCCCGTCCTGCTCCTCGTCACGGCCGGCGTGTTCCTGCTGCTCCACCTGACGCCCGGCGATCCGATCGACGTCATGATGGCCGAGTCGGTCGACGCCACGGTGAAGGAGAATCTCCGGCGCGAGCTCGGGCTCGACCGGCCTCTGTACCTGCAGTACGCGGCCTGGATGGGCCGGCTGCTGCAGGGCGATCTCGGGCGCTCGATCCGCAACGGCGAGCCGGTCATCGAGAACGTGAGCCGCCGGCTCCGTCCGAGCCTCGAGCTGGCGGTGTACGCGATGACGATCTCGCTGGTCGTCGCCTTCCCGGTCGGCATCGTGTCCGCGATCCGTCGCAACACCGCGATCGATCGCGCCGGCGCGACGTTCGCGCTGGTCGGGATCTGCGTGCCGAACTTCTTGCTCGCGCTGCTCCTGATCTTCATGTTCGGCGTCACCCTGCGCTGGCTGCCGATCTCCGGCTACACCGACCCGCTGGAGGAGCCGTGGAACGGTCTGCGCTCGCTGGCGCTGCCGGCGATCACGCTCGGCCTGGCCCTCGCCGCGGTGGTCACGCGCACCCTGCGCTCGAGCCTGCTCGAGGCCTTGGCCGAGGACTACGTGCGCACCGCGCGCGCCAAGGGCCTCTCGGAGTGGCGCGTCATCTGGAGCCACGTGCTCAAGAACGCGCTGATCCCGGTCGTCACGGTGCTCGGCCTGCAGCTCGGGACCTTGATCGGCGGCGCCGTGATCACCGAATACGTCTTTGCGCTGCCGGGGGTCGGACGCCTCGTGGTCGACGCGGTGTTCGCGCGGGACTATCCGCTCGTCCAGGGGGTCGTGTTGCTGATCGCCATCGGCTTCATCCTGAGCAACCTGGTCGTCGACGTCCTCTATGGCTGGATCGATCCCCGGATCCGATCTCGCTGAGGGCGCCGCCGGGCTCGCGCGTCCGGCCGCAGCGCCGGCCCGCGCCCAGCGCTGGAAGGGGCTGCGCCGAGCGGCGCGGGCCCGGCTGGCGCCGCTCGGCGCAGCGGTCGTGATGCTGGCGGTGCTGATCGCGCTGGCGGCGCCGCTCGTGGCGCCCTACGATCCGCTCGCCCAGAACCTCGGCAACACCCTGGCCTCGCCGGGGCGACAGCACCTGCTCGGCACGGACAACGTGGGGCGCGACGTGCTCTCGCGGGTGATCTGGGGCACGCGTGTCTCCCTGCTGGCGGGGCTCGTGTCCGTCGCGCTCGCGATGCTCGCGGGCAGCCTGCTCGGTCTGGTGGCGGGCCATTGCGGCGGGCGCGTGGATGGGCTGGTGATGCGCGTGATGGACGCGGTGCTCTCGTTCCCGCCGCTGGTGCTGGCGCTGGCGCTTGGCGCGGTGCTGGGCGCCGGGCTCACCGGGGTCCTGCTGGCGCTGGGCGTTGTCTACACACCCACGTTCGCGCGGCTCATGCGGGGCCAGGTGCTCTCGATCGCGGCGCGCGACTATGTCGATGCGGCGCGAGCCCTGGGCGCGTCCGGCTGGCGCGTCGCGGCGCGGCACGTGGTGCCGAACGCGATCAATCCGATCATCGTGCAGGCATCGCTCAGCGTGGCTTTCGCGATCCTCGCCGAAGCCTCGCTCTCGTTCCTGGGGCTCGGCATCCAGCCACCCCAGGCCTCCTGGGGCAGCATGATCAATGCGGGCCGCGGATACCTGCAGCAGGCACCCTGGATCGTCTTCGGCCCGGGCGCCGCCCTCTTCGCGACCGTGGTGGGATTGAACTTCGTCGGCGACGCGGTACGGGACGCGCTCGATCCCAGGACGAGAGACTAGCGGGTCGCGCGGCGCTCAGCGGGCGAGGTGGAGTCGTCGGGCCGCTTCAGCGCGGCGAGCTGGGCCGCGTTCGGGAGTGACGCGTGCCCGTCGTGGCATCGCCAGGCGAGCCGCGCCTTCGCGTAGCCGATCCGCGGCAAGACCTCCTGCGCCGTGAGCCCGAGCCCCCACATGATCGTGCACACGGCGATCACGTGCGCGAAGCCGAGCCGGCTCTTCCACGACGCGCGAGCGGCCCAGATTCCCGCGACCACGACGATCTCGACGGCGGCCATGTAGAGACCGAGCCACCAGCCGCAGGCCTTCGCGTAGGGCCACTGCGGCAGGGCGGCGCCGAGCAGGACACCGAGGGCGACGCAGGACCAGACGCCCGCCACCGACATCGAGGCTTTGATCGGGCGCAGGCGCGAGAGCGGTCGCGCGCCGATCGTCGACGGCCGCTCGGACACGTATGATGTCTCGGGTGCGTAGGGCCGCAGCTTTCTGATGAGCGAGTTGACGACGGCGGCTTCCCCCTGGTTGCTGGCGGGCTCCCTGAATTTGGCCAACTCCGCACCTCCCGCGCGCACGTCTGCGCCGGACGCTCTTCGGCCGTTGTGGCGCCGAGAGCTCTCTACGCAAGGCCGTTGCCAATCGGAAAGTACGAAATCTCGCGGCTTTCACCGCGCGGGGTATCGGCCTGTGCCTGCCACTGTGACACGCGAGGGCCTCGCAGGCCGACGCCGGGAGCGCGGTTCGCGGTGTCTTGGGACTAGCGAGCGAGAGCGGCGAAGAGCCGGGCGGGCGTGACCGGGACTTCGCGGATGGTGGCGCCCAGGTCGGCGACGGCGTCTTCGACCGCGTTCGCGATGGCCGCCGCGCCGGGAATGGCTCCGCTCTCGCCGACGCCCTTGATGCCGAGCGCGTTGATGGTCGAGGGGTGCTCGTCGAGCACCACCGCGAGCGCGGGAAGCTGGTCGGCCTTCGGGATCGCGTAGTCCATCAGGCTGCCGGTGAGGAGCTGGCCGCTGCCGTCGTAGACGACTTCTTCCATCAGCCCGGCGCCGATGCCCTGCGCGGCGCCGCCCTGGAGCTGGGCCTCGACGATCATCGGATTGATGGCGCGGCCGGGATCGTGAACGATCGCGTACGCGAGCAGGCGGATCTCGCACGTCTCGACGTCGACCTCGACCGCCGCGGCCTGCGTGCCGAACGCCCACGTGACGGTGTCAGGGTAGAAGTAGGTGCACGCGTGCAGGCCGGGCTCTCCGGTCGCCTTGAGCGCCTTGGACTTCACGGCGGCGTGGGCGACCTTGCCCAGGCTCACGGCTCGATGCGGCATGCCGACGACGTGGACACGGCTCTGCTCGATGCGCACGTCCTCGGGCGCGCACTCGAGAATCTCGGCGGCGACGCGCGTGGCGCGCTCGCGCACCTCGCGCGCGGTCTGCGCGACGGCGGGGCCGGAGTTGGCGGCCACGCGGCTGCCGCCGGTGCCCATGCCGAACGGGAACATGGCCGTGTCGCCCGTGTTGACCTGGACGTCTTCCCAGGCGGCGCCGAGCTCGGCGGCCGCGATCTGCGCCAACGTCGTCGCGTGGCCCTGCCCCTGGGCCGTCACGCCGATGTAGACGTACACCTTGCCGCTCGGGTCGACGCGCACGGTCGCGCCCTCGTAGGGGCCGAGTCCGGTCCCCTGCGCGTAGCAGGCGAGGCCGACGCCGATGCGGCGCGTCCCGCCCGCGCTCGCCTTCTGACGGCGGCGCCACGCGTCGTAGCCGAAGAGCGCGAGCGCGCGCTCGAACGCGGCCGGGAAATCGCCGGGATCGTACGTCATCGCGACGCCGTCCTTGTAGGTCAGGCCGGGACGGTAGGGCATCTCCGAGGGGCGCACGAAGTTGCGCCGGCGGAGCTCGGCGGGATCGAGACCGAGCCGGCGGGCGCCGATGTCCATCAGCCGCTCCATCACGAACACCGCCTCGGGCCGCCCGGCCGCGCGATACGCAGCGTTCAGGTTCTTCGTCGTGACCACGCTCGTGCCGGTGTTGCGATAGTGGGGGACGCGGTACGGGCCGGGCAGGTGGTTGACCGTGTTCGCGGTGAGCCCGTCGCCCTGGAGCGGATAGGCGCCGACGTCGGCGACGAACGCGGCGTCGACCGCGACGATCGTGCCGTCGCGCGCGAACCCGATGCGCGCCTCGTGCCTCTGCTCGCGATCGTGGCCCATGCATGCGAGGTTCTCGCGACGGCTCTCGATCCACTTGACCGGTCGTCCGAGCCGATGCGCGGCGGCGGCCACCAGGATCTCCTCGGGATAGATCGGTCCCTTCGGCCCGAAGCCGCCGCCGACGTCGGGCACGATGACGCGCACCTCCTCGACGGGCAGGCCGAGCGCCGCCGCGACCACGTCGCGTAACGTGTACGGGCTCTGGGTGGACGACGACACCACGAGCACGCCGGAGCTCCGGTCGCGATACGCGAGCACGCCGCGCGTCTCGATCGGCACCGCGCTGAGCCGCGGATGGCGCAGCCGCTCGCGGACGACGAGGTGCGCGCCGGCCATCGCCCGCTCGGGGTCGCCCACGGCGCCGCGCGCCACGATCGCCGTGTTGTCGGGCCAGCCCTCGTGCAGGCGCGCGCCCGAGGCGAGCGAGGATTCGGCGGTCGGCAGCGCCGGCAGCGGCTCGTAACCGACCGTCACCGCGTCGAGCGCGTCCGCGAGCTGGTAGGCGCTCTCGGCGACCACGACGGCGACGGGCTCACCCACGTGGCGGACGACGTCCCGCGCGAGCACCGGCTGAGCCCAGGCGCGCCCCTTCTGGGCGCCGCCGTACGCGGTCGGCATGTTCGGCGCGACCGGGCCGAGATCCGCGGCGCTCCAGGCCAGCGCCACGCCGGGCAGGGCACGCGCCGGCGCAGTGGCGACCTTGGTGAGCCGGGCGTGGGCCTCCGTGCTCCGGACCACGCCGAGGAACAGGGTGCCGTCGCGCGCGAGATCGTCGACGTACCGACCGTGGCCGGTCAGGAGGCGCTGGTCTTCCTTCCGCCGCGGCGAGCTCCCGATCATGTCGAATCGCAATCTACCACGCGCGCGCCGGTCGCCTCGGCTAGACTTTTGGCGGATGGCGAACGTCAGGCTCGTATTCGGGAAGCTGACGTTGATCCAGCTCCTCGGCAATCTCGTCGGCGCGCTGCTGACGTGGTTCTACTTCCGCTTCGTCGACTTCACGGCGCCGCAGTTCCAGGCGCGGATCTCCCGCGGCGAGATCCTCTTCAACGTGGTCTGCTTCGGCGCACTGATCACGGCGGGGATCGTCTGGGGCTCGCGCTGGTCGCGCCCGCTCGACCGCTCCGACCTCGCCGCGAGTGCCGACCCGGAGCTCGTGCGGCGCCGCGCGATCATGGTGCCCTACGTGTTCGGCGCGCTCGCGTTCGCCGGCTGGATCGGGGCCGGTCTCATCTGGGGAGTGCTCTATCCCGTCATCTGGGGCATCTTCACGCCCGAGCGGTCGCTCCGCTCGCTGTTCGGCATCACCGGCGTCGCGGGGACGGTGACCGCCGCGCTCGTCTTCTTCGCGGTCGAGCATCAGTGGCGGCGCGCGCTGCCCGCCTTCTTCCCCGGGGGCGATCTGAGCGCGGTGCCGGGCGTGCTCCGCCTCCGGGTGCGGGTCCGCCTGCTCGTGATCTTCGTCATGCTGAGCGTCATCCCGCTCTCGCTCCTCGGGGTCCTCGCCTACACGCGCGCCGCCGCGCTGCCCGGCGTCGACCCGGCGGCGGCGCCGCGGATCGTCGAGAACATGCTGGCCTTCATCGTGTTCATCGTCGCGGTTGGTGCGCTGACGGCGATCGGGCTCTCGCTCTACGTCGCCGGGAGCGTCGCCGCTCCCCTCGGCCAGCTCCGGAGCGCCATGCGCGAGGTCGAGCAGGGCGATCTCGACACGCGCTGTCCCGTCGTGAGCAACGACGAGATCGGCGCCGTGGCCGAGGGCTTCAATCGCATGGTCGGCGGTCTCCGTGAGCGCGAGTTCTTGAAGGAGACGTTCGGGAAGTACGTGAGCCGCGAGATCCGCGATGAGATCCTGGCGGGCCGGGTCTCGCTCGAGGGACAGGCGCAGGAGGTGACGATCCTGTTCGCGGACCTCCGCGATTTCACGCCGTGGGTCGAGGCGACGGCGCCTCGCGAGGTCGTTCGCGACCTGAACGCGTACTTCGCCGAGATGGATCAGGCCATCCGCGCCCATCGCGGACTCGTGCTCCAGTTCATCGGCGACGAGATCGAGGCGGCGTTCGGCGCGCCGGTCGCCGATCCCGCGCACGCGGAGATGGCGGTGCGCGCCGCGCTCGAGATGCGCCGGCGCCTTCAGGCGTGGAACGCCGAGCGCGTCCGGGCCGGCAAGACCCCGCTCCGCCACGGCATCGGCATCCACACCGGCTCGGTCCTCGCCGGCAACATCGGGAGCGCCGAGCGGCACTCGTACGCGCTCGTCGGCGATCCGGTGAATCTCGCCTCGCGGATCCAGAGCCTCAACAAGGAGCTCGGCTCCGACATCCTCGTCAGCGGCGACACCCGGCGCCTCCTGGACGGCCGGTTCGATCTGGTCCGGCTGCCGGCGGTGCGGGTCAAGGGAAAATCGGTGGAAGTCGAGGTCTATCGGCTGGCGTGAACGGGCGAGCCGTGACCAAGCGCGTCCTCATCGTCGACGACGAGCCCATGCTGATCGACTTGCTGCGCGAGATCTTCGCCCGCTTCGAGCACGGCCACGCCTACGAGATCACGCCGGCCTACACCGTCGTCGACGCGTACGATCTGCTGCGGCGCGAGCGGTTCGATCTCGTCCTGCTGGACCTGGTCGTCCCGATGCTGGGCGACCCCTGGCCCTGGATCCAGGGCCTCGACCTGCTCAAGCGTGCCCGCCGGCTCGGCGTCGAGGCGCCGATCTTCATGATGACCGGGGTCTGGAACACCGAGAAGGAGGCCGAGGCGCTGATCGAAGGCGCCGCCGGCTATCTGCACAAGCCGTTCGATCAGCGCGAGCTGAACCGCCTCGTCACGCTCGCCCTCGGATCCAGCGGGGCTCCCGGCGGCTGAGACCGCCAGACGGCTTTGCAGCCGTCTGGCTAGCGCTGCTGCAACCGGTCGACAAGCGTGTTGATTCGATCCGAATCGTGCGCCATCAGGTCGAGGAACCAGAATGCGGCGCTGTCGGGGTCGACGCGGACGACGAGGGCGAGGACGTCGATCGGCCCGCCGCCGTCGGGCGGGGTGAACTCGAGCTTCGCCGCCTGCCCGGCGCGGAGGCGGCGGCTCACGCGCACCTTCATGCCGGTGGACGAGATCTCGAGGCACGTGCCGTCGAGGGTGCCGTTCGAGGCGGCGATCCGGACGCCGAGCTTCACCGCCGCGCGCGCCGCGGGCCGGCGCTCGGGCAGGCGCTCGCCCCGCTGCCGGCGGGAGAGCGCGAAGGGGCCGAGGTACGCCAGAACCTGGCCCAGCCGCTCGAGCGTGACCGGCTTGCGGATGAAGTCGAGCGCGCCGAGCTTGAGGCACGCGCGCGCCTCCGTCTCGGTGGCGACGCCCGAGACGACGACCACCGGCACCTCGGCCTCGCGCACGGCCGGATGGCTCAAGAGCTCGACGCCGCTCATGCCCGGCAGGCGGACGTCGAGCAGGATCGTGTCCGGTCTGGCGCTCGTCAGCGCCTCGAGCGCGGCCTCGGCACTGCCGACGACGGTAGGCTGATAGCCGAGCTCGGCGATGAAGTCGCGGAAGATCTCGGCCAGCCGCTCGTCGTCCTCCACGATCAGGATCCGCATGGCGCTCACAGCGCGGCCAGGCCCCAGAAGACCGGCTCGGGCGCCAGGCGAACGCCGAAGCGATCCGCCACCGCCGTCTGCACGCGGCGGGCAAACGCGACGACGTCGCGCGCGCGCGCGCCGTCGTGGGCGACGATCGCGAGGGCGTGATTGGTCGAGAGGCCGACCGGCCCGTCGCCGTGACCTCGCGTGTAGCCGGCGCGCTCGATCAGCCACGCGGCGGAGAGCTTCACCCGGCCTCCCGGCAGCGGCCAGCGCGGCATCGTCCGATCGCCGGCGCGCGACTCCACCGCGGCCAGCTCGGCGTCGGCGATGATCGGATTGGTGAAGAACGAGCCGCAGCTCCGGCGGTTCTCGTCCCCGGGATCGAGCACCATCGACTTGGTCCGGCGGATGGCGATCACGCTGGCGCGCACGTCGGTCAATGACGGCTTCGCGATCCTGCGGGCGGCCAGGTCCTTCTCGACGTCGGCGTAGCGGACGGTCGGGGCCCCGCGCGGACGCAGCCGGTAGGCCACCGAGAGGATGACGTACCGTCCGGGCTCGTCGCTCCGGAAGAAGCTGTCGCGATAGCCGAACCGGCACTCGCGATTCTCGAAGGTCATGATGCGCCCGGTGCGTGCGTCCAGCGCACGAACGAGGATCACCGTCTCGCTCACCTCCTGGCCGTAGGCGCCGACGTTTTGCATCGGCGTCGCGCCGACCAGGCCCGGGATCCCGCTCAAGCACTCGAAGCCCGCCCAGCCGTGGTCGACGCAGAGCCGCACCAGCTCGTCCCAGGGCTCGCCGGCCGCCGCCGTCACCTCCACCACGCCGTGCGCCTCGCGCGTGTCGAGGCCGCGCAGCGCGATCTTCACCACGAGGCCGTCGATCCCCTCGTCGGCGACGACGAGGTTGGAGCCGCCGCCGAGCACACGGATCGGCAGCCGCCGGGCGCGCGCCCACTCGAGGGCCTCGAGCACGGCGGCCTCCTCGCGCGCCTCGACGAAGAAGCGCGCCGGCCCCCCCACGCCGAGCGTGCAATGCTCGGCCAGGCGGACGTTCTCGAGCGGCGACATACCCCTGAGAATATCGCGTCGCCGCGCGTTCCCTCACATGCTGCGCTCCATCCGGGGATCGAGCTGATCGCGCAGCCAGTCGCCGACCAGGTTGATCCCCAGGACCAGCAGCAGGATGGCGAGCCCCGGGAACAGGGCCAGCCACCAGCCGGTCGTGATGTAGTTGCGCCCTTCGTCGAGCATCGCCCCCCAGCTCGGCGCCGGCGGCGGGATGCCGAGCCCGAGAAAGCTCAACGAGGCCTCGGCGATGATCGTCCGCGCCACCGAGAAGGTCGCGACGACCGTCACCGGCGGCAGCACGTTCGGCAGGATGTGCCGCCAGAGCAGATAACCGTCGGTCGCGCCGAGGGCCCGCGCGGCCTCGACGAACTCCCGCTGGCGGAGCGAGAGCGTCTCGCCGCGCACGATTCTCGCGTAGGTGATCCAACCCGTCACCCCGAGCACGAGGATGACGTTCGCCAGGCTCGCGCCGAGGACGGCGAGCACCGCGACCGCCAGCACGAGGACGGGGAACGCCAGCTGCACGTCGCCCAGGCGCATGAGCGCATCGTCCGCGAAGCCCCGGTAGTAGCCGGACGGGAGCCCGAGCGCGACGCCCAGCACGCCGGCGACGGCCACGGCCGCCAGGCCGACGATCAGCGAGACCCGCGCGCCGTAGAGGAGCCGGCTCGCCACGTCGCGGCCGAGGGTGTCGGTGCCGAGTGGATGCCGGGCACTCCCGCCGCCGACCCACATCGGCGGCGTGAGACGGTCGACGAGGCTGTTCTTGACTGGATCCGCGGGCGAGAGCGCGGGGGCGAGCGCGGCCAGCAGGATGGTGACGCCGATGACGACTAGCCCGAGGAGCGCGCTCACATCGCGCGCGAGCCCGCTCACGTGAGGCGCACGCGCGGGTCGACCACCGTGTAGAGCAGGTCCACGATCAGGTTGAGGCCCACGAAGATCAGGGCGAACACGAAGACGCCGGCCTGGATGACCGGGAAGTCGCGGCCGGGAACGGCCTGCACGATCAGCCGGCCCATCCCGGGCCAGGAGAACACCGTCTCGATGATCACGGCGCCGCTCAGCATGAATCCGAGCGAGAGGCCGGTCACCGTGATGACCGGGATCGCCGCGTTCCGGAGCGCGTGCCGGTAGATCACGAAGCGCTCGGCCAGCCCCTTGGCACGCGCGGTCCGCACGTAATCTTGCTGGAGCACCTCGAGCATCCCGCTGCGGATCAGCCGCACGTTCTGCGCGAGCGGCGCGGCAGCCAGGGTGACCGCCGGCAGGATCAGGTGGCGCAGGCTCCCGGAGCCGAAGGCGGGCAGGAGGCCGCCGAGCTCGACGGCGAACAGCAAGATCAGCATGAGGCCGAGCCAGAAGCTCGGCATGGACTGGAGGAAGAGCGAGGCGAGGCGGCTCGCGTGATCGACCGCGCCGTTCCGGTGGGTGGCCGAGGCGACGCCGAGCGGGATCGCGAGAATCGTCGAAAGCACGAGCGCGGCCGCCGCCAGCTCGACGGTCGCGGGCCAGAGGTGCTCGAGCACCATCTGCATCGCCGGGCGCTTCTCACGGATCGAGGTCCCGAAATCGCCGCGCGGGACCGACCGCAAGAAGTCGAGGTACTGCACGTGCAACGCGCGGTCGAGCCCCAGGCTCCGGCGCGCCTCGGCGATCTCCTGCTGGGTCGCGCTCTGATCTACGAGGAAGGGGGTCGGGTCGCCGGTGAGCCGGACCAGGAAGAAGACCGCGGTGACGACGCCCCACAGCACGAACACGGCGTGAAGCGCGCGGCGGAGCAGGAAGGCGCGCATCGGACCCGGATCATCTCTTCACGGCGACGCCGCGGAAGTCCATGTTCAGCTCGGGCAGCGGCGCAAATCGCAGCACGCGCGCGCTGAGCGCGTACACCTTGACCTCCTGGTACAGCGCCACGACCGGCGCCCAGTCGCGCACCTGGCGCTGGAGGTCGGCGAGGAGCTTCAGGCGCTTCTGCGCGTCGACCTCGCGGCGCGTGGCCGTGTAGAGCGTCATCAGCTCGGGCGGGTAGGGCGCCCAGTTGATCATCGCGATCGCGGCCCAGTCGCGCAGGTAATCGTCGGCGTCGAGGTTGTTGCCGGTGCGGCAGGCGGCGAAGCCGCCGTTGGGCGGCAGGGTGCCCTTGCTCGCGGTCTGCAGCAAGGTCGCGAAATCGACTGGCTTCAAGGTCACCTGCACGCCGACGTCTTTCAACATCTCGGCGACGGCCGGCGTCATCTCGTCGAAGCTCTGGCCGTAGTGCTTGGCCGGGAACAGGAGCTGCAAGGTCAACGGATTCGAGTCGCGAAAGCCCGCCTCGGCGAGCAGCGCGCGGGCGCGCGCCGGATCGTACGGGTAGCCCTCCTGCGCCGCGTAGCCGTACGACACCGATGCGACGGGCGAGGCGTTGGCCAGCGCGTAGCCGTTGAAGATCTTCTTGACGATCGCGTCCTTGTTGACGGCCAGGTTCAGAGCGAGCCGCACGCGCTGATCGGCGAAGAGACCGTCCTTGCCGCCCGAGTCGTACTTGTCCTTCGGCCGGGCGTTGAGGTAGAGCCGGCAGGAAAGCTTCTGGGGGCTCGACACCACCCTGAGCTTCGAGTCCTGTGCGAGCGCGGGCGCGTCGAAGGGCGGCACGCCTTCGATGAGCCCCACCTGCCCCGCGCGCAGCGCGGCGATGCGCGCGGCGCCCTCGGGGATCGTCTGGAAGCGCATCTTCCGAAAGAGCGGCTGAGTGCCCCAGTAGGCGTCGTTACGCTCGAACACCATCGACGTCTTGCGCTTCCATTCCACCATCTTCCAGGGCCCAGTGCCGATGGGGCGCTCGTTGAGCCCGTCGACCCCGTTTTTGAGCGTGTACGCCTTGGGCACCATCGGCTCGCGGCCGATGAAATCCCAGAGCGTGGGCGCGGACTCGCTCGTGTGGACGCGAACGGTGTAGTCGTCGACCTTCTCCCAGCGCGTGACGAACGGGTACGTCTTCTCGAACGAGGTCGCGGCGAGGACGTCCTTCAGCCCCCACTTGTCGAAGTTCCGGCGGAAGAAGCGGTCGAGGTTGAAGAGTACCGTGTCGGCGTTGAAGGGCTCGCCGTCGTGGAAAGAGACGCCGCGCCGGAGCGCGAACTCCCAGGTGAGCTCGCCCACCGGCTTCCACGAAAGGGCCAGGCCCGGCACGGGGCGGCCGTGAGAATCCACGTCGACCAGGCTCTCGAACACCTGGCGGATGTAGTTGGAGCGAATCGAGCCCATCCCGATGCGCGGGTCCATGTTGTTGGTGTCGTCGGCGAGGGCGACGACCAGCTCGGCGTCCGCGTCGATCGCGACACCGTCGACCGTGCGCGGCAGGGTGGCCGGCTGCGCGGCCGCCGCGAGCGGCCATACGAGCAGCAATGGGAGAATCAACGACCGTGTATGGCGAATCATCGTCGGCTCCTCTGGCAGAATGCCCATCACTACAAAGACGCGGCGGTGTTGTCAACGTGGCGAGAGCCGCCGAGCCGAATCGTCAATCGGCGCGCGGCGTCGTGCGCTCGACGATCCGGAAGACCACGAAGCCGACGACCGTCGCGGCCATCACGAGCGCGGCGAAGAGGATCGGGGCGGCCGGGCTGCCGAAGAGATCGCGCACGCCGCCCGCCGCGAGCTGCACCGCGGCCATCACGACGTAGTACGTCGTGTAGTAGACGCCGAGCGCCGTCGCCAGGCGCTCGCTCGCCACGGCCTTCGGCAAGAGCGCCATCAGCGCGCCGGGCGGCGCCCCGATCGCGAGGCCGACCAGGCAGAAGGCCAGGAGCGAGTGCGCGATGGCAGGCAGCAGCAGCGTGACGAACGCCGCGACGAGGCTCCCCGCGACGATCGACACGTTGGGTCGCCCGAGCCGGTCGGTGAGAAAACCGCCGAGCGGCACCGAGAGCATCGTGAGCCAGATCGCCAGGCTCACGATGAAGCCGGCGTCGGCGAGTGTCGCGCCGCGCGCCATCAAGAGGCCGGGCCCGAACGCGATGATGGCCACGAGGCTCGCGTTGAAGCACCCCCAGGCGAAGCCGCCGCTGGTCGCGAGCCCGAGCTCGCGGCCCGAGAGACGCGCGCGCCGCTCGACCGCCCGGCCCGCGGTCTCCGGCGGATCCCGATAGACGAACGCGATCAGCACGAGCCCGAGCGCCGCGACGAGCGCCGACGCGACGATCGCCGTCCGCCACGAGGTGTACGTGGCCAGCGCACCGAGCGTCGCGGTCGCGATGCCGAGGCCGACCGGCCAGCTCGTCAGCATGATGCCCATCGCCGTCGACATCTCGCGGCCCGCGAACCAGTCTGCGACCATCTTGGCGAGCAGGATGTTCATGAGCACGGCGCCGATCCCGCTCACCAGTCGGCCGGCGACCGCGGCGACGAAGCCGTGGGCGGCGGCGGTGACGAGGCCACCGGCGACCATCAACGCGAGGCTCCCGGCCACCATCCGCCGCTCGCCGAAGCGGTGGCCGAGCACCCCCCCCGGAAGCGCGAACACGGCGCCCGGCAGCATGTAGAGGCCGATCAACGAGCCGAGCTGCACCCAGGTGAGCCCGAGATCCGCGACCATCAGGGGCGCCACGGCGGCGACGGCCTGGAATTGAAAGCCCATCGAGGTGCGCGTGACGAATATGATCGCCAGCGCCACCCAGCGGTTCAACATGTGGCGGCGATCATAGCGGACGCGGACCGCTCGGGCTTGATCAATTGCGGCCGCCGACATAGAGTCGGCCAGAGACGATCACGCACGAGGGGGAAAGATGGCTGCACCCGTCGTCCCGACCGCCGTGAGCCGCCGAGAGCTGCTCAAGCTCGGCGGCGCCGCCGTCACCGTCGGCACCGCGCTGCCGCTGCTCGATCGAGAGCCCGCCGCGGCCCAGACGCCGAAGCGGGGTGGAGTGTTCCGTATTCGAGGCGAGGACGCTACCACTGGCTTCGACCCGCACCTCTTCGCGAACCATCATCGGATCTCGACGAATCTGTCCTTCACCCACAGCCGCCTGGTGAAGGTGAAGGCCGGCCCGTCCGTCATGCCGGGCACCCTGCCGATCGAGCCCGACCTGGCCGAGTCGTGGTCGCAGCCCAACGACCGGACGTACGTCTTCAAGCTCAGGAACGGCGTGCGCTGGCACAACAAGCCGCCGGTGAACGGGCGCGAGCTGACCGCGGACGACGTCAAGTACACCTACGAGCGGTTCCTGTCGATCAAGGGCAACCCGAACCGCTCAATGCTCGGCGCCGTCGAGAAGATCGACGTCCTCGACAAGCACACCGTGCGCTTCATGCTCAACGAGCCGTTCGGCTGGTTCCTCGACTATCTGGCCAATACGGTGATGTGGATCGTCCCGCGCGAGGCCGTCGAGCAGTTCGGCGACCTCAAGCGGCCCGAGGCCTGCATCGGGACCGGGCCGTGGATGCTCGCGCGGTACGAGCCCAACGTCCGGCTCACCTTCGTCCGGAACCCGAACTACTTCCTGCCGGGTCTTCCGTACGCGGACGGCGTGGAGGTTTCCGTGGACGAGGATCCGTCCTCGCGGCTGGCCGCCTGGATCGCCGGTCGGTACGACTTCGCTCCCGAGTACGGCCAGTGCGTGCGCCGGCTCGACCTCGACGTCGCCAAGGGCCGCAAGCCCAACCTCAAGACCCAGGACTTCACCGTGCTCTTCAGCGGCGTCACCATGATGAAGCTCGACCGCGCGCCCTTCAAGGACGTCCGCGTGCGCCGCGCGCTGGCGATGGCGATGAACTGGAAGGACGTCATCGACTCGAACGCGTGGTCCCAGGGCCACGGCGTTCCGAATCCGGCAGTTCCGGCGGCGCTCAAGGAGTGGGCGATCCCGATCAATCAGCTGAGCCCGGAGGGCCGCCGGATCTACGAGCAGAACATTCCCGAGGCGAAGCGGCTCCTCGCGCAGGCCGGATTCCCGAATGGCCTCAAGCTTCCGGTCGAGGCGACGCTCGGCTGGAGCCCGGACTACGTCGACCAGCTGCAGGTGGTCATGCGGAACTGGAAGGACGCCGGCATCGACACCGAGATCCGCGGCAAGGAATTCGGCGCGTTCATGTCGAGCGTAATCTACGGAAAGTTCGAGAAGCTGGCCCACAGTCTGCGCGGCGGAAGCCCGATCGCCGACGGCTACCTCTACAACGGCCACATCCCCGGCGAGCCCCTCAACGCGTCGGGCGTCGACGATCCCAAGCTGACCGAGACGATCAAGCTGCAGCGTCGCACGCTCGACGCCGCCAAGCGGCGCGAGATCGTCCACGACATCCAGCGCTACCTGGCCGAGCATGTTTACTACGCCTACGACGCCTCGGTGACCACCGTGGCGGGGTGGGAGCCGTACGTGAGGAACTTCGCCCCGAACCTCGGCCACGACTACGGCGGGCGGCTCATGGCCGCGTGGCTCGACCGCTGAGCGGGGTTGACTCGCCCACCCCGATGCCGCACGATCGCGTGTACCGCGGGAGGAGGACATGATGCTGTACTCGACTGACTCGAAATCCGCTGCGGTGCGCGCTCGGCTCGACCACCCCGTGATCGACGGCGACGGACACTGGCTCGAGCCGGTCCCGATCTTCCTCGACTACCTGCGCGAGGTGGCCGGGCCGTCGGTCGTCGAGGGGTTCCGGAAGATGGCCACCGCGCACATCGACCGCGGCTGGTACGACATGACGCCGGCCGAGCGTCTCGACCGGCGGCCCACCCGTCCTACCTGGTGGGGCGAGCCCGCCAACACGCTCGATCGCGCCACGGCGATGATCCCGAAGCTCTTCTACGAGCGGCTCGACGATTTCGGCATCGACTTCGCGATGCTCTACACCTCGCTCGGTCTCTTCCACATCGCGAACCCGGATGAAGAGCTGCGTCGCGCCATCGCCCGCGCCGTGAACCGGATGAACGCCGAGATGTTCAGGGCGTACGCCCATCGCATCGCGCCGGCGGCCGTGGTACCGGTGCACACGCCTCAGGAGGCGATCGACGAGGCCACCTACGCGGTGCGCGAGCTCGGCATGAAGGTCATCATGATCGCCAACCACGTGCGGCGGCCGGTGCCGGCGTTCGCCCGCCAGGCGTCCGACCCGACGCAGGTGCGCCACTTCGTCGACTCGCTCGCGTACGAGAGCGCCTACGACTACGATCCGCTCTGGGCCAAGTGCGTCGAGCTGAAGGTGGCGGTGACGGCGCACTCCGGCAGCATGGGCTGGATGGGCCGCGAGTCGGTCAACAGCTTCGTGTTCAACCACATCGGCCACTTCGCCACCGCGAGCCACGCCTTCGCCAAGGCGCTGATCCTGGGCGGCGTCGTGCACCGGTTCCCGGCGCTCCGCTTCGCGATGCTCGAGGGCGGCGTGGGCTGGGCGTGCAACCTCATCACCGACCTTATCGGGCACTGGGAAAAGCGCAACGGCCGCGCGATGGAAGCGCACACGCGGCCGACCAACCTCGACAAGCAGGCGCTCAAGGACCTGTTTACGCGGTTCGGCGGGCGCGTCTACGAAGACAAGATGGACGAGCTGATGGGCTGCCTGAGCCTCGTGCCGCCGTTCAAGTCGGCCGAGGAGATGACCGAGCGCGAGTATCGCGGAGAGCTCGACGACTTCGCGGCCGCCCACGTCGATTCGGCCGAGGCGCTGCGCCGACAGTTCACCGACCACTTCTACTTCGGCTGCGAGGCCGACGATCCCACGACCGCGTGGGCGTTCGACCGTCACGGCCATCACCGCCTGCACCCGATCTTCAGCTCCGACGTCGGCCACTTCGACGTGACCGACATGTCCGAGGTGCTCGAGGAAGCCCACGAGCTGGTCGAGCACGGCCTGATCACGACGGACGACTTCCGCGAGTTCGTCTTCGGCAACGCCGCCCGGCTTCACACCGCCCTCAATCCCGACTTCTTCAAGGGCACGGTGGTGGAGGGGGCGGTCGCCAAGGAGCTCGCGCGCTGATCGACACCGTCCGGCGGTGGATCGAGGAATCCGAGTGCCTGGTGGCGCTCACCGGCGCCGGCATCTCGACGGACTCGGGGATTCCGGACTTTCGCGGGCCGCAGGGTGTCTGGACGAAGAACCCTGAGGCCGAGAAGCAATCGACCCTGCAGAACTACGTCGCCGATCGCGAGGTGCGCAAGCGCACCTGGGAGAGCCGGCTCAGCTCACCGGCATGGAAGGCCGAGCCGAACGCCGGGCATCGCGCCTTCGTCACGCTCGAGCGTCGCGGCAAGCTCGACACCCTGATCACGCAGAACATCGACGGGCTCCACGTGAAGGCCGGCTCGTCCCCGGCGCGCGTGATCGAGATCCACGGCACGATGCGCGAGGTGGTGTGCCTGGCCTGCGGTGAACGGGCGGCCATGGAGCGGGCGCTCGCCCGCGTGCGCGCCGGCGAGGAAGACCCGCCGTGCCGGACGTGCGGCGGCATCCTCAAGTCGGCGACAATATCGTTCGGCCAGGGCCTCGTGCAAGAGGACCTGTACCGCGCTCAGCGCGCGGCCGCGAGCTCGGACCTGATGCTCGCGGTCGGCACGAAGCTCTCGGTCTATCCGATCGCCGGGGTGGTGCCCGTCGCCAAGCGCGCCGGCGCCCGCGTCGTGATCCTGAACGCGGAGCCGACGGAGATGGACGAGCTCGGCGACGCCGTGCTGCGCGGCTCGATCTCGAGCATCTTGCCCAAGCTGGTGGAGCCCGCCTGATGCCGGTCACCGGGTTCGACATCCGGCTGCGGCGTCCGCTGGCGGGCGGCGCGCCGTTCGGCGACGCCGGCCCGTACGAGGAGCTGAAGGGGACTCTCCGGCTCGCGATCGATCCCAAGCACGCGGCGAACGAGCGCATCACCGACGTCGCGCTGGCGCCGCGTGACCACGCCGGCCGCGTCGAGTTCGAGTCCGATGTGTCGCTCCTGCTGCCGGTCGACCGCCGACGCGCGAGCGGCCGCGTGATGCTCGACGTGGTCAACCGCGGCAACACGGTCGCCGTCCCGAACTTCAACCGCGCGACGCGCCCCACGTTCGTCCCCGGCGCCGACCCCGATCCGCCCGTCGACCCCGGCGACGGCTTCTTGATGCGGCGCGGCTTCGTGGTGATCTCCTGCGGCTGGCAGATCGATCTGCCCGAGGTCCCCGGCCTCCTCGGACTGCGCGGTCCCGAGGCGCTAGACGCGAACGGCAATCGCCTCACCGGGCGCGTGTACACGCAGCTCCAGACGCCGGCGCCGGCCACGCACCTCTTGCTCTCCGATCGTGGCCATCGGCCGTACCCGGCCGCCGATCTCGACGAGCGCGACGCGGTCCTGCTGGTCCGCGACCAGCCGGACGGCGCGGCGACCACGATCGACCGCGGCCGGTGGCGCTTCGCGCGCTCGGCCGGCGGCGCCGTGGTCCCGGACGCGCGCTACGTCTGGCTCGAGGGCGGCTTCGAGAAGGGCCGCCTCTACCAGATCGCCTATACGGCGATCGGCGCGCCGGTGATCGGGCTCGGCATCGCCGCGCTGCGCGACAGCGCCGCCTGGCTCAAGCACGGAACCGCGCGCGAGGGCAACCCGGCGCCCGATGTCCTCCGCCACGTGTACGCCTACGGCCGCTCGCAGACCGGACGGCTGCTCCGGACGCTCGTCTACAACGATCTCAACCTCGACGAGCAGGGCCGAGAAGCGCTCGACGCGATCATCGCGAACGTCGCCGGCGGGCTCCGCGGCGAGTTCAACCAGCGGTACGGTCAGAACTCGAAAGACCGCCCGCACATGATGGACTACGTCCAGCCGGCCGCCGACGAGGACCTGCATCGCCGGCTGGCCGCGCGCGGAAGCAAGCTGAAGGTGTTCTACACGAACAGCTCGGCCGAGTACCACCGTGGCGATGCCTCGCTCGCCCACACGAACGCCGAGGGCACGCGCGACGTCCCGTCCGGTCCGTCGGCGCGCGTCTATCACTTCGCGGGTACCGAGCACGGTCTCGGCGTCTGGCCGCCGACCGCCGAGAAGACCGCCGCCGCCGACCCGGCCGAGCCGCCGGAGCATTCGCAGAACTTGCGGAACACGATCGACTACGCGCCGCTCCTGCGCGCGTGTCTCGTCAACCTCGACCGCTGGGTCACCGAGGGGAGTGAGCCGCCGCCGAGCCGCCATCCGCGCCTGGCCGACTCCACCGCGGTGCCGTTCGAGGCGCTCCACGCGGTATTCGATCGCATCCCGGGCGCCAACTACCCTCGCCACCATGCGCGTCCCTGCCGCCTCGACTTCTCCGCGCTGCCGCCGCGGCCCGGGCCGGCGTGCGGCTCGCTCGTCTCCGCGGTCGACGCCGACGGCAACGAGATCGGCGGTATCGCGCTTCCGGAGGTCGCCGTGCCGCTCGGCGCCCACACGGGATGGACGCTCCGGCATGCGTCCATCGGCGGCGAGGCGCAGCGGCTCGTCTTCGCCGGCGCGACGATTCCGTTCGCGCGGACCCGCCGCGCGCGCGAGGCGTCGGGCGACCCGCGTCCCTCCATCGAGGAGCGCTACCGATCGCGCGACGGCTATCTGGAGCGGGTTCGCCGTGCCGCCGCGGCGCTGGTCGCCCAGCGCTTCATGCTCGAGGAAGACATCGAGCTCACGGTCGCGCTCGCGGCGCGGGCCTGGGATCACTGGACCGCTTGAGTCGCCGGGCCCGAAGGCCGCCCGCCAGGGGCGTCGAACGACACGCCGCCTTCATGAACGAAGAAAGGAACCCAGCATGGCCGTCACCCGAAAGAACATCCAGCCCGAAGCGCTCGCCGCCCCGGTCCGCAACGGCCACACGCTCTACTCCCACGTCGTCGCCGTCGAGGGCCGGCGCCTCGTGTTCGTGGCCGGTCAGCTCGCGCGCGACCGCGCCGGCAACGTCGTGGGCAAGGGCGACATGCGCGCGCAGATCCGTCAGGTGGGCGAGAACATCAAGGCGGCGCTGGCGACCGCCGGTGCCACGCTCGGCGACATCGTGAAGACCAACACGTACGTGACCGACATGGACGAGTACTTCAAGCACGTGGACGTCCGCATGGAATACTTCGGGCCCGCGATGCCGACCAGCACCACGGTCGAGGTGCGACGGCTCGCCCACCCCGACTTTTTGGTCGAGATCGAGGTGGTCGCGATGCTCGGCTAGATCGCCGGCTCGCCGAGCGGCTCGGGTCCGAGCCCGCTGACCAGCGGCACCCGGCGCGCGCACAACGGACATTCCGCCGGCGTCCAGAGGTTGTTCGGGAGCGACGCGAGCGTCTCGAGGGCCACGCCACGGTCGGCCGCGAGCCGCGAGGCCGAGGCGCCCAGCACCAGCAAGGTGCCGATCACGATCGGGCGAGCGCCGCAGGCCTCGAGGTCCGCGAGCGTGCCGCGCACGGCCGACCCGGCGTTGATGACGTCGTTCACGACGGCCACGCGCTTGTCGCGGACCCGAGCACGGAGGGCACGGGGAATGCGATAGTCGACCGGGAACAACGCGTTCGTCCTCGGATTCGGAAAACGCTCCGAGTAGGTGAAGGGAACGCCGAGCTCCGAGGCGACCATGAGCGCGACGAAGGCCCCCTCCACGAGGGGACCGGAAACGACCTCGATCGAATAGGGCGCCAATCGCGCCGCCACGCGCGCGGCCAACCGGCGGACGGGTTCGGGGTTCAGGCACAGGAGCTCGAGATCGAGCCACAGATACCCGTGATGGCCTGACTCGAGCAAAAAATGACCCCGGCGGGCCGGCATCAGCGCTATCACGTCGTCGTGCGTCGCCGAGCTCATCGCTGAGCCGCCGGTCGGCTCAGGGCTGCAAGCGCGTCGACCGCCAGGCGCCACCGCTGAAGCCCTCGTCGCTCGGCGCGAGCGCGCGGGTCCAGAGGGCGCGGTCGTGGGCGCGCGCCGGTTGGCCGACCCACAGCTCGACGCTCTCGGCCCACACGCGATAGCCGCCCCAGCGCTTGGGCCGCGGGATGTCACCGGAGCGCTTCGCCTCCTGCTCGACCTTGGCGAGGAACGCCGCGCGGGATTCGATCGGGCGGCTCTGATCGCTCGCCGCGGCGGCGGCGCGCGCATCGCGCGGCCGCGAGTTCCAGTAGGCGTCGGAATCCGAGTCGGGTGCGAGCGTCACGGGCCCCTCGATGCGCGCCTGCCGCTCGTGGGCGTCCCAGTTGAAAACCAGGGCCGCGTAGGGGTTGACGTCGAGCGCCTTGCCCTTGGCGCTCTCGCGGTCGGTGTAGAAGACGATCCAGCCGGCGCGCACGTCGATGCCGCGACAGATCACCATGCGTGCCGAGGGACGTCCGTCCGGATCCACGGTCGCGAGCGTCATCGCGTGGGCGTTCCGGATGTCGGCGAAGGCTTCCTTCAGCCAGCCGTCGAGGAATGGCAGCGGATCCGCCGGAAGGGTCGAGGGTAGAGCGGGCTTAGGAATGGCCGGCCTCCTGGGCGACGTCCATCGCGGACGTACACCTTGCTTCATCGGCCGGGAAGCTCAGTAGCCTTCCTCGTCCAGGAGCGGAAAGGCGCTGGTCACGTGCGCGGGCCGGACCGGCGACGCCGGGTGAAGATAGGACGCGTCGAGCGCGGAGAGGCGATTGACGCCCAGGAGCCCGAGGCAGATCCGGATCTCTTCCTCCAGGAGCTCGAACACCCTGACGAGACCCGCCTGGCCGGCGGCGGCGAGACCGCAGCACGAGAGACGGCCGAGCCCCACGGCCTGCGCGCCCAGAGCGATCGCTTTGACGATGTCGGTCCCGCGCATGAAGGCGCCGTCCACGATCACCGTCGCGCGCCCGTTCACGGCCGCGACCACCTCGGGAAGCACCTCGGCACTGCCGCGCCCGTGATCGAGCTGGCGCCCGCCGTGATTGGAGACGTAGACTCCGTCGACCCCGTGGTCGCACGCGAGCGCCGCGTCCTCCGCGGTGGCGATGCCCTTGAGGATCAGCGGAATGTTGTGGAGGTCCTTGAACCGCTTCACGTGATCCCAGTTGAGCGCGGCCTGGAACTCCTGGCCCGTGGCGCGCGCGCGCCACGGCTTGACGAAGCGTCGAGCCAGGTCGCGCTCGCGCCGGCTGTACGTGGCGGTGTCCACGGTGAGGCAGAACGCGGCGTAGCCGTTGTCCCTGGCGCGCTTGACGTGCTCGTCCACCCAGGCGTCGTCGCCGCGAACGTAGAGCTGGAAGATGCGGAAGTTGTCGGCCGCGGCGGCGACGGCCTCGAGGCCGGGGTTACAGACCGAGCTCAGCATCTGCGGCACCTCGAACTCGGCCGAGGCCTTCGCCGCGGTAGCGCCGCCGCCCGGCTCGAACGTCTCAACCGACCCGACCGGCGCGATCATGACGGGAATGCGGACCTTGCGTCCGAACAGGGTCGAGGTGCTGTCGATCTTCGAGACGTTGCGCAGCACGCGCGGCCGGAAGGCGATCGAGTCGAGAGCCTGCCGATTGCGCCGCAGGGTGGTCTCGGTCTCGGTGCCGCCCGCAAGGTAGTCCCACGGTCCCGGCGCCAGCGCCAGGTTCGCGGCGCGCACGATCTCGTGAAGGGTCTGGAACCGGCTCTCGAGGTTTGAAGGTGACATGCGCGTCGGTCTCCTAGAGCGCCGGATGACGTTTGTGCCAGTCGGTGGCCTGCTCGTAGGTGTGGCCCACGCGCAGCACGGTCGTCTCGTCGAAGGGACGCCCGGTGATCTGGATCGAGATCGGCAGCCCTGATGCGGTGAAGCCGCACGGCACCGCGAGGGCCGGAAGCCCGGTCATGTTGAACGGCCCGGTGTTACTGCGCGGGAACCCGTACTCGGGATCGTAGACGGTCGCGAACGTGGGCGCGGGCTTCGGGCTCGTCGGGGTCGCCAGCACGTCCACCCGCTTGAGCGCGGCCCCCATGTCGCTCTGCAGGCGGGCGCGCAGCCGCTGCGCCTGCACGTACTCCGAGCCGGTGATGAGCGCGCCGGCCAGCATGCGCTCGCGCAGGAGCTCGCCGAAGAGCTCGGGACGCTCGCGCAGGTCGCGCTCGTGGTAGGCGAACGCTTCCGCGAGGAGGATCGCCATGAAGGCGCCGGAGCTCTGGATGCTCGCGATCTGGACGTCCTCGACCGAGGCGCCGAGCTGCCGCAGGGTGGCCAGCGCCTGCTCGAACGCCTTCTCGACCTCGGGGTCGATGCCCTCGAAGAAGTATTCGCGCACGACGCCGACTCGCAGCCCGCGCACGCCGCGCCCGAGCGGCGCCACGTAGTCGGGCACCGGCTCGCGGCTCGACGCCGGATCCGTCGCGTCGTATCCCGCGAGCGCCTGGAGCAGGTACGCGCAGTCTTCGACCGTTCGCGCCATCGGGCCCGTGTGGTCGAGCGTCCACGAGAGCGTCAACACGCCGGTCCGACTGCAGCGGCCGTACGTGGGCTTGAGCCCGGCGATGCCGCAAAATGACGCGGGCCCGCGGATCGAGCCGCCCGTGTCGGAGCCGAGCGTGACGAACGCCATGCCCGCCGCGAGGGCGGCGCCCGAGCCGCTCGAGGACCCGCCGGGCATGCGCTCGAGGTCCCAGGGATTGCGCGCGGGCGGATAGCGATGTCCGGGGAACTGGATGCCGAAGGCGAACTCGTGGGTGATCAGCTTGCCCAGCATGACGGCGCCCGCCCGCTGAAGCCGCGTCACGCACGTCGAGTCCTCGTCGGGGATCCAGTCGGCCAGGAGCGCCGAGCCGCCGGTGGTGAGGATGCCGCGGGTGGCGTAGATGTCCTTGTAACCGATCGGAATGCCCAGGAGCGGGCTCGAGATGTCACCGCGGCCGAGCGCGGCTTCGGCCCCCTTGGCGTCCGCCAGCGCCCGGTCGGCCGTCACGGTGACGAACGCGTGGAGCTTCGGGTCCAGACGCTCGATGCGCTCGAGGTGCGCCCGGGTGAGCTCGACCGGTGAGATTGCTCGGCGCCGCAGCCGCGCGCCGACGTCGCGGATCGTCGCGTAGAACAACTCCTCACTGGCCACGATCGCCTCGCGAGCGGACGGCGTCGAACGTGACGGCGGGCTCGAGTGGACGGTGGGCGCGCGAGTCCATCGCTTGAATCGGTCGGAGCGCGTCGGTCAGGAGCCGGCGCACGACCTCGAGCCGATTCTCGGCGATCTCGACTCGGGCCGCCTTCATGCGGTTGCGAAGCTCTTCCAGGGTCATAGCCATCCTCCCGTGTGGGAGAATACCGCGACCTCGGTGCCAAGGGGAGGGGCGATTGGGGAGGGGCGAGTGATGACGCGCGTGTTTCAGTTGCTGACCCCGGCGGTGTTGCTCGCGGCCGTTTCGCTCGCGGCCGTTCCGCTCGCGACGCCATCAGCCGCGCTCGCCCAAGGATCGCTCAACGTATACTGCAGCGTCCAGGCCGAGTGGTGCCAGGCCGTCGCCAACGAGTTCCAGCGCCAGACCGGCACTCGGGTCGCGCTCACCCTGAAGGGATCGGGCGAGACGCTCGCCCAGGTCACCGCGGAGGCCGCGAATCCCAAGGGCGACGTCTGGTTCGGCGGCACCGGCGACCCGCATCTGGCCGCGGCCGAGCAGAATCTCACGGTGGCCTACAAATCGCCGAACCTCGACAAGCTGCACGACTGGGCGCGCCGCCAGGCCGAGCAGTCGGGCTTCAAGACGGTGGGCATCTACGCCGGGGCGCTTGGTTTCGGCTACAACCCCGAGCTCCTGCAGAAGAAGAAGCTCGCCGCGCCGACGTGCTGGAAAGATCTGATCAAGGCGGACTACAAGGACGAGATCCAGATCGCGAACCCGAACTCCTCCGGAACGGCGTACACAGCCGTCGCGACGATCGTGCAGATCTTCGGCGAGGACGACGCGTTCCGCTACCTGCGGCAGCTCCATCGCAACGTCAACCAGTACACGCGCTCGGGGGTGGGCCCGATCAAGGCGGTGGCCCGGGGCGAGACGTCCGTCAGCATCAGCTTCATGCACGACGTCGTCACCGAGGCGCTCGCCGGCTTCCCGGTGAAGGTCCAGGCGCCGTGCGAGGGCACCGGCTACGAGGTCGGCTCGCTCTCCGTCATCAAGGGCTCGCGCAACCTCGAGGGCGCCAAGAAGTTCGTCGACTGGGCGCTGACGGCGCCGGCGCAGAAGCTCGGCGCCGACTCCAAGCAGTTCCAGGTGCCCTCGAACCGCGAGGCTCAGCTGCCGCGCGAGGCGCCACGGTTCGCCGACATCAAGCTGATCAGCTACGACTTCGCGAAGTACGGTGCCAGCGCCGAGCGCAAGCGCCTGCTCGAGCGGTGGGAGCGAGAAGTCAACAGCCAGCCGAAGTAGGCGACCGCGCCATGCGGGACGCTCTGCGCCGCTGGGCAGTGGGCTGGGGCCTGGTCGGTTGCGCCGCTCTCGCGCTCTTGCCCTGGTATGCGACCTCCGACGGCGCCGGGCCGGGAAAACTCCAGCTGCTGGTGCCCGGGCTCACGCTGCTCGCGGCGCTCGCGCTGCGCAACTTGCCGTCGCGCCTCGGCCGCTCCGTGCTCGGCCTTCGGCTGATGGTGCTGGGAGGGGGCGGCTTCATCTATATCGCCGCTCAGGGATGGGCGCTCGGCGGCCAGCCCGGGATGGGACTCGGCGCCGCGGTCGTCGCGACGAGCCTCCTGATGCTGTTCGCGATCGGGCTCGCCGCGCGCGGCTTCTTCAAGGGCGACGTCTTCGTCGCCGGCGCGGTCGTGGCCGTCACCGTCCTCGTTGGACTCTTCACGTTCTACCCGGTCGCGCGGATCTTGCTCGGCGCGGTCCAGGGGAGCGACGGCTCGGTCTCGGGTGGGGCCCTCGCCGAGCGTCTGCTCGCGGCGAAGATCTGGCGGATCGACTGCCTGACGGGCGGGCGGAGCTGCGGGGTCGGCTGGAACACGCTCGTGCTGGCCCTCCTGACGGCAACCACGACGACGGCGCTCGGCCTGGCGTTCGCCCTGGTCGTGACGCGGACCGGGTTCAAGGCCAAGCGGCTCCTGCGCGTGTTGACCATACTGCCGATCATCACGCCGCCGTTCGTGATCGGCCTCGGGCTCATCCTGATCTTCGGCCGGTCCGGCCTCGTCAACCAGCTCATGGAGTGGGCGTTCGCGGTGGAGCCGTCGCGCTGGATCTACGGGCTGCCGGGCGTATGGCTCGCGCAGACGTTCTCGTTCACGCCGGTCGCGTTCCTCGTGCTGATCGGCGTCGTGGAAGGCGTGAGCCCGTCCCTGGAGGAGGCGTCGCAGACGCTACGAGCGGATCGCTGGCAGACGTTCCGTCGGGTCTCGCTGCCGCTGATGCGCCCGGGCCTCGCCAACGCGTTCCTGGTGGGGTTCATCGAGAGCATCGCCGACTTCGGCAACCCGATCGTGCTCGGCGGCAACTTCGGCGTGCTCTCCACCGAGGTGTTCTTCTCGATCGTCGGCGCCCAGCTCGATCAGGGGCGGGCGGCGGCGCTCGGCGTGCTCTTGCTCGCGCTGGCGCTCGTCGCCTTCTTCGTCCAGCGCCGGGTGGTCGGCGGCAAGAACTACACGGCCATCTCCGGCAAGGGCGACGGCGGCCGGCCGGCACCCCTTCCGCCGTTCGTGCGCCGCCTCGCGTTCGGCGTCGCGCTGCCGTGGGCGGTGCTCACCTTGTCGATCTACGGCCTGGCGCTCGCGGGCGGATTCGTCGAGACGTGGGGGCGCGACTACACGCCGACCTTGCGCCACTACGTGAAGGCCTTCTCGGTCGAGTGGAGCCAGACGGGGATCATCTGGTCGGGCTCGGCCTGGCGCTCCTTCTGGACGACGCTCGAGCTCGCCTCGGTCGCCGCCCCGCTCACCGCGGCGCTCGGTATCCTGACGGCCTACCTCCTGGTACGGCAGCGCTTCGTGGGCCGCGCCGCGTTCGAGTTCGCCACGATGCTGAGCTTCGCCATCCCGGGGACCGTGATCGGCGTGAGCTACATCCTGGCCTTCAACGTGCCGCCGATCGAGCTGACCGGCACCGGCACCATCCTGGTCGTCTGCTTCGTCTTCCGGAACATGCCCGTCGGCTTGCGCGCGGGCGTGGCCGCGATGAGCCAGATCGACCCAAGCCTCGACGAGGCCTCGCGCACGCTCGGTGGCCGGAGCTTAGCGACCTTGCGCCGGGTGATCCTTCCGCTGCTTCGCCCGGCCGTCGTCGCGGCGCTCGTCTACAGCTTCGTCCGGGCGATGACGACGGTCAGCGCGGTGATCTTTCTGGTCTCGGCCGACTACGACATGGCCACGACGTACATCATCCACCGCGTGCTCAACGGCGACTACGGCGTCGCCATCGCCTACAGCTCCGTGCTCATCGTGCTGATGCTGGCGGCGATCGGGCTGATCCAGTTGCTGGTCGGCGAGCGTCGGCTCCGCCGGGCGGCGCCCGCACTGACGCCGCTGCCCGCCGGGCCGACCGCATGACCGACCGTCGCGCTGCCAGCATCGAGCTCTCGCGCGTGACCAAGCAGTACGGGTCGGTGACCGCGGTGCGCGACGTGAGCTTCACGATCGCCGCCGGCAGCCTCGTCACCTTGCTTGGCCCCTCGGGGTGCGGCAAGACGACGACGCTGCGGCTGATCGCGGGGCTCGAGACAGTCACGTCGGGACGGATCCGGCTCGGCGGCGACGACGTGACCGCGCTCGGCGCGACCGAGCGGAACGTGAGCATGGTGTTTCAGAGCTACGCGCTCTTCCCGCACATGTCCGTGCTCGACAACGTCGCCTACGGCCCGCGCGTCGGCGGGCAATCGCACCGCCGGGCGACCGAGTCGGCGCGCGCGGCGCTGGCCGGTGTGGGCCTCGCCGAGCTCGCGGACCGGCTGCCGAGCGAGCTCTCGGGCGGCCAGCAGCAGCGGGTCGCAATCGCCCGCGCGCTGGTGCTCGAGCCGCGCGTGCTCTTGTTCGACGAGCCGCTGTCGAACCTCGACGCGCGCCTGCGGCGACAGATGCGGGAGGAGATCCGCGCGCTCCAGCAGCGGCTCGGCATCACGGTGGTCTACGTCACCCACGACCAGGAGGAGGCGCTCGGCGTCTCCGATCGCATCATCGTGATGAACCATGCCGTCGTCGCCCAGGAGGGCCCGCCGCGCGACCTCTACGAGTCGCCGGACGACGTCTTCGTGGCCGGCTTCATGGGCGAGGCCAATCGGGTCAAGGGCGTGCTCCAGCGCCTCGACGACCGGACCGGCCGCGTGACCATCGGCGGCCTCACGCGGACCTTGCCCCACCGCGGGCTCGCGGACGGCGCGGTCGACGTCGCCATCAGGCCCGAGGCCATTCTGATCGTCGGTCAGCCGACCGACGGCGCGCTTCGCGGCACCGTGAAGCGGGCGGCCTACCTCGGCTCGCGGATGGAGTACTCGATCGCGTCGGAGATCGGCGAGCTCTTCGTGACTAGCCCGGCCGTCGACACGCCGCTCGCGCCCGGCGCGACGGTCGCCTTGACACTGACCGGCCACGGCATCACCCTGATCCGGCCATGATCGAGGAACGCGTCGTCCAGGTCCTCGACGGCCTCGGTGTCCCGTACGAGCTGATGCAGATCGACCCCGCCTTCGCCGACACGGCGGCCTGCTGCGAGAAGTACGGGTTGCCGCTCGAGAGCGCGGGCAACACGATCGTCGTCGCCTCGAAGAAGGAGCCACGGAAATTCGGCGCGTGCGTCGTGAAGGCCACCACGCGGCTCGACGTGAACCACGCCGTGCGCGCGCTGCTCGGTACCTCGAAGGTGTCGTTCGCCACCGCGGCGGAGACGATGGCGCTCACCGGCATGATGATCGGAGGCGTGACCGTCTTCGCGCTGCCCTCCGACCTGCCGATCTACGTCGACGACAAGCTGATGGAGCGTGACTGGGTGATCCTCGGCAGCGGGAGCCGGTCGTCCAAGATCAAGATCTCGCCGGAAGTCTTCCGGCGGATCCCGAACGTGATAGTCGTCCCCGGGCTCGCCCTCGCCATCCCCAGGTAGGAAGAGGCGCCGGGCCCATGGCGCCCGACGCCTGTGAAATTCTTTGCACACTGTAGGTGTTGCACCCCGGGAATTGTTCACCGCTGTTTATAGGTGATTCGCCGACAGGTCGTCACCGATTCCTGCCGAGACCTTGAGATTCGCGCACCAATTTCGCATTTTTGCGAAAATTCTGACGACTCGGGCAGCCCTGGCTCACAAAATGCAGCTGCCGGGCGCCAAGCTGACTCCCGCAGAGACGGGTTGGTGTCGAATGCGAGGCGAGTCGAACGAGAGGGCGCCTGAAACGATGGGTCCCATGATGCGAGTCCTTGTCGCGGACGATCACCCCGTCGTCCGGGCCGGTCTCAGAGCGATCCTGGCTAGGCGCTGTAACGTCGGTACGCTCGGTGAAGCCGGGACAGGCGCTGAGGTTCGGCTCCTCGTCGCCCAGAAGCCCTGGGACGTGGTCGTGCTCGACACGAACTTGCCCGACTGTGCCGGACTGGAGATGGTGAAGGAGATCAAGCGCCTGCACCCGAACCTGCCCGCGCTCATCCTCGGCGTTCACCCTGACGAGGAGTTCGCGGTGCGCGCGCTCCGTGCCGGGGCGGCCGGGTACATAAGCAAACGGGCCGCTCCGGAGGAGCTCGCCGGCGCGGTCCAACGGCTCTCGCAGGGGCGTCGATACATGAGCCCGGCCGCCGCCGAAGAGCTGGTCCGGGCGCTCGGCAACGGCAACGGGGAGCGAGCGCCGCACACCCGTCTCTCGGATCGCGAGTACCAGGTTCTGTGTCTGCTCGGCAGCGGCAAGAGCGTCGGCCAGATCGCCGAAGAGCTGGCCCGGAGCGTCAAGACCATCAGCACGTACCGGGCACGGATCCTCGGAAAGATGGAGATGCAGAGCACCGCCCAGCTCGTGCACTACGTGCTGCAGCAGCATCTGGCCGACCCCGCGTAGACGTCTCGACACCGCGCGGTGTCTATAGGACAAATCCCGAGCTCGAATCCACCAAAGTTCCTACATCTCCGGTTCCATGCCGCCGATTGTTACCGGAAGCCGTGACCTGAAGAATGCTCAAACCCAAGGAGGGTTCCGGGACATGATGCGGTGGATAGTCGGGACGAGCTTACAGTTTCGATTTCTGGTGGTCGGCATCGCGGCGGCGCTGATGGTGTTCGGCATCATTCGACTACGCGACATGCCGGTCGACGTCTTTCCCGAGTTCTCGCCGCCGTCGGCCGAGATCCAGACCGAAGCGCTCGGGCTCTCCGCCTCTGAGGTGGAGAGCCTGGTCACGCTGAACACGGAGGAGCTGCTGGCGGGCGTGCCGTGGCTCAAGGCGATGCGCTCGCAGTCGGTGACCGGCATGTCGTCCGTGCAGCTCATCTTCGAGCCCGGCACCAACTTGATGCGCGCGCGGCAGCTGGTCCAGGAGCGTTTGATCCTGTCCTACCTGCTGCCGAACGTCTCGTCGAGGCCGGTGATGCTCAATCCGGTTTCGGCGACGAGCCGGACGATGATGATCGGCGTGTCCTCGAAGAAGCTGTCCATGATCGAGCTGTCCGTGCTCGCCCGCTGGACGATCAAGCCGCGCCTAATGGGTGTTCCCGGCGTCGCCAACGTCTCCATCTGGGGCCAGCGCGAGCGGCAGCTGCAGGTGCAGATCGATCCCGAGCAGCTGCAGAAGCAGAAGGTGACGCTGGAGCAGATCGTCAAGACCGCCGGCGACGCCCTGTACGTGTCGCCCCTGACCTTCCTGAACGCCTCCTTCCCCGGGACCGGCGGCTGGATCGATACTCCCAACCAGCGACTCGGCGTGCAGCACGTCCTGCCCATCTCCTCCCCGGAGGACCTGGCGCGCGTCCCGGTCGACGGCGCGGCGCTTCGCCTGGGCGACGTGGCCAAGGTGGTGGAAGGCCATCCGCTGCTCATCGGGGACGCGCTCCACAACGGGGGCGCGGGACTGCTGATGCTCGTCGAAAAATTTCCGGGCACCAACACGCTCCAGGTCACGCGGGGCGTGGACGCGGCCCTCGATGCGTTACGGCTCGGGCTCCCGGGGGTGGACGTCGACCCCAGGATCTTCCGAGCGGCGACGTTCATCGAGATGGCGTTCGAAAATCTCGCGATCGCTCTGCTCCTCGGTGGTCTGCTCGTCGTGCTCGCGGTGGGCGCCTTCATGGCCTCGTGGCGGACGGCGGTGATCAGCCTGATCGCGATTCCCCTTTCGCTGCTCGCCGCCGCCGTCGTGCTGAGCCTGCGTGGCGCCACGCTCAACACGATGGTGCTCGCGGGGTTCGTGATCGCCGTCGGAGTCATCGTCGACGACGCCGTCATCGCCGTCGAGCACATCGCGCTGAGGCTGCGGCAACGCCGCTCGGACGGCGGCGATCAGTCGACGGCCTCGCTCATCTGGGACGGGTCGCTCGAGGTGAGCCGACCCGTGCTCTACGCGACGTTGGTCGTCCTGCTCGCGGTGGCTCCGGTCTTTTTCATGGGGGGCCTGTCGGGCGCCTTCTTCACGCCGCTGGCGGTCTCCTACGTGCTGGCGGTCGTCGCCTCGGTCGTGGTCGCGCTGACCGTCACTCCCGCGCTGGCTGTGATTCTCCTGGGCCGCGCGCCAATCAAGGCCCATGCGACCCTGCTCGCCCGGTGGTTGCAGCACGGCTATGACGGGCTCTTGGCTAGGACGGTCCACGCTCCACGAGCCGCAGTCGTCAGCACGGTCGTGCTGGTAGCGGTCGGACTCGCGGTGTGGCCGATGCTCGGGCAATCCTTCCTGCCGGCATTCAAGGAGCGCCACCTGTTGATCGAGTGGGTGGGCGCGCCCGGTACCTCGCATCCGGCGATGTCTCGCGTCATGACTCAGGCGGCTCGAGAGCTGCGGACCGTGCCGGGGGTCACGAACGTGAGCGCGCATCTGGGCCGTGCCGTGACGGGCGACCAGATCGTTGGGATCAACGCCAGCCAGCTCTGGGTGGCCATCGATCCCAAGACGGACTACAAGGCGACGGTCGCCGCGGTTCAAGCCGTAGTCGACGGCTATCCCGGACTCTCCAAGAACGTGCAAACGTATCTGCGCGAGAAGGTGCGAGAGGTGCTCACGGGAACCGACGACGCCATCGTCGTGCGCCTCTATGGCCCGGAGCGGCCCGTGCTCCACCGCACGGCGCAGGACGTGCGCGACGCCCTGTCGAACATCAAGGGCATCTCCGACCTGCGCGTGGAGGGTCAGACCGAGGAACCGCAGATCGAGATCAAGGTCGACATCGCCGCGGCCGAGCGCCACGGCCTCAAGCCCGGCGACATCCGCCGGCAGGTCGCCACGATCTTTGCCGGCCTGCAGGTCGGGACGCTCTTCGAGCAACAGAAAGTGTTCGATGTGGTGGTCTGGGGCGCGCCGGAAGCCCGCCGCAACCTCAGCAACCTCCGCGACCTCATGCTCGAGAATCCCAGGGACACGCAGGTGCGACTGGGTGAGGTGGCCGAGTTGCGCATCGTGCCGACGCCCACGGTCATCCACCATGAAGCCCTCTCTCCGCGGATCGACGTGGTCGCCAACGTGCGCGGCCGCGACCTGGGATCCGTCGCCGGCGACGTCGCCCGGCGTCTGAAGGAAGTGAAGTTCCCGCTCGAGTACCGAGCCGAGCTCCTCGGTGAGTACGCGGAGCGGCAGGCGGCTCAGAGGCGCATGCTCGGTTTCGCCATTGCGGCCGCGACGGGTGTCTTTCTCCTGCTGCAGGCATGCTTCGGCAGCTGGCGACTGGCCACGCTGGTCTTCGTGACCCTCCCAGTGGCGCTGGTCGGAGGCGTGCTGGCCGCGTTCGCCGGCGGGGGCATCTCGCTCGGGTCGCTGATCGGATTCCTCGCGTTGCTCGGCATCGCCGCGCGCAACAACATTCTGTTGATCGACCGCTACCAGACTCTCCAGCAGCACGATGGTGAGCCTTTCGGCCCGGCGCTGGTCCAGCGCGGAACCCGGGAACGGGCAGCGCCGATTCTCATGACCGCGGTCACCACCGTTCTGGCGCTGGTGCCCCTCGTGTTCCTCGGCGACATCGCGGGCCTCGAGATCGTCCGTCCGATGGCGCTCGTGATCCTGGGCGGCCTGGTGACGTCGACGTGGCTCGCGCTGGTTGTGATCCCTGCCCTCTACTTGAGGCTGCGAGCCGTCAGCTATCGAGTCGACGTGACCGATCACGTCCCCGACGCGGCGTCGGCGCGAGCCTGAGTGATGACGAACAAGATCGAACGTAAGGAGGAGGAAATCATGCGGGGTTATCGCCTGTTGGCTGTGATCGTCATCCTCGCCGGCCTGCAAACGGTCGCGTGTACCCAGAAGGCCGAGATACTGAGCGAGCTCAAACCGGCGAAGGTCGAGCGTGTCCCGGGGACCGATCTCAGTCGCCTCACGCTGACGCCCAAGGCGGTTGAACGGCTCGACATCAAGACGGCCGCGGTGCGTGAGGAGCGGGTCGGGGCGCGGAAGCGGCTGGTCGCCGGAGAGGTTATCGTCAAGCCCGCCGCCGCCAACGACAGTAGCAAACTCTGGGTTCGCGTTCCCTTGTCCCCCGGGGACATCCGCTCAGTGGCCGCCGGTCAACCTGCCCAGGTGGCATCTCTGGGGGATGCCACGGGCGGCACGACTGCCCGAGCCGTCAACAGTCCAAACGGCGCCAAGGACGCCCTGCATTACGCGGTCGATCAGCCTGACGGCTTCACCCTGGGGCAGCGGGTGCGGGTCCAGCTCGCGCTGTCCGGCGCCGGGATGCACAGGGTTGTCCCAACTTCGTCGGTGCTCTACGACGCGAAGGGCAAGACCTGGGTCTACACCAACCCCGAGCCTCAGGTGTTCGTCCGACACGCCATCACGGTCGACCACATCGATGGCGACCGGGTCGTCCTGTCGGACGGTCCGGCCCCTGGCACGACGGTAGTGACGGTCGGAGCGGCGGAGCTGCTCGGCACGGAATACGGCAGAAAATAATGACTCCGAGAGGTTCACGGCAATGATGCGTTGGATCGTCGGGTCCAGCTTGAAATTCCGGTTCCTGGTGATCGCGGTCGCGGCGGCAATGATGTACTTCGGCATGGAGCGCATTCGCTCCATGCCGGTCGACGTCTTCCCCGAGTTCGCGCCGCCCCTGGTGGAGATCCAGACCGAAGGCATCGGCATGACCGCGGCCGAAGTCGAGGAGCTGATCACCCTGCCGCTGGAGGAGCAGCTCAGGGGCACGCCGGAGCTCGATATCCTGCGCTCCAAGTCGGTCACCGGTCTGTCGGCGATCCGCCTCATCTTCAAGATGGGGACCGACATCTTGCATGCGAGGCAGCTGGTGCAAGAGCGTCTCGCGATATCGGCTCATACCCTGCCGCTCTCGGCCGGCGCACCGATCATGCTCCAGCCGCTGTCGGCGACCAGCCGGGTCATGAAGATCGGGATCACGTCGAAACAGCACGACCTGGTCGACCTCTCGATGACGGCCTACTGGACGATCAAGTTCCGCCTGATGCAGG